>NZ_CP150239.1:410000-1908750 GCF_037975215.1 Solibacillus sp. FSL R5-0449 | reverse complement strand
GGGTGGCTTTTAACGGGCGATTTAGCAACGATTGATGATGAGGGTTATATTACCCTTGTAGATCGTAAAAAGGACATGATCATCTCAGGTGGTGAAAATGTTTATTCGGTTGAAGTTGAGCAGATTTTAAATGGATACCCAGGCATTGTGGAGTGTGCAATCATCGGTTTGCCGGATCCGAAATGGGGTGAAGTGGTAACAGCTGTTATCGTTAAAAAGGAAGAGATAGAAATCGATGAAGAAGATATTAAAACGTATTGCCGCGATCAATTAGCAGGATATAAACTGCCGCGCCGGTTTATATATGTTGAAGCTTTACCACGAAATGTATCAGGAAAAATATTAAAATATCAATTAAGAGAAAATTGGAAAGAAAAAATAAAAAATTAAATCGTACCAAAATGGAACTGTACTTAATTGTTAGGAATATTTAACAATTTAGTGCAGTTTTTTTAAGTTATTATGACGTAACATGATGATTTACTTAATTGTTTGATGCATTAATTGGCTAAATTAAGTAAACTATTAAAGGATAATATAGTGAATTAGAAATATTGCGAAATAATAGGTGATTATATGAGTGTTAATAGGAATAAAATATCAAATATTAGAGATGAAATTAGCGATTTTTTAAACTCTTCTTTTGATACGAAAAAAATTAAAGAATCTAACATTGTATATAAAATGCTTGATGATATTTTAAACGCTATGAATGAATCAACAAATATTACGATTACAAATTATGACGGCACAATACTTTATGTGAATAATAATTTCTGCCGACTTTCAAAATATAAAAAAGAAGAAATTATTGGTCAAAATCATAGAATAGTGAATTCCGGAACACACACTAAAGAATTTTTCATACAAATGTGGCAAACAATTATTAGCGGTAATACATGGCGTGGTGAAATCCAGAATAGAGCGAAGGATGGCACGGTTTACTGGGTATTTGAAATTATCGTCCCGATCCTTGATGAGGAAGGGCAGCCATATTATTTCATTAGTTTCCAAACGGATATTACTGAAAATAAACAGGTGGAAACACAATTTAAAATGAATTTTATTCGGACATTTCAAAATCTGCAAAATGGGATTTTTAAAGTGCGAAAAGAACAGGACGGTACACTGAAATATACGATGTCAGAAGGTAAACTGATGGATGAAATCGGAGCGAGTGCTGAAATGATTTTATCCAAGTCACCTTTTGATGTATTTGATTTAGACATTGCAAAAATGAAACAAAGACTGTATACAAAAGCACTCACAGGTAAGAAAGTACAGTATGAGATTGAATTAGGCGGCAAACTTATTTTCGTTGATATTGAGCCGGTCTGCCATAACGGGGTAGTTACAGAAATCGTAGGAACTGTACACGATTTTTCGCAATTTAGAGAAGTTGAAAAGCAACTGAAAGTAAATGAAGAGCGGAACCAGTATTTAATGAATTACAGTTATGAATACATTACAATGCTGGATAAAGATGGCACTATTTTACATATGAATGCGAAAACGTTGAAACTTTTCGAAGTCGATGAAACAATTTTTGGAAACTTGAGTATTATCGATATTACGGTGGAAGAAGAACGCCCGGTTATTGCTTCATATTTCGAAAAGGTATTACTAGGTGAGGTTCAATTATTTGAGTTTGAAGTAAAGAACAACGGACAGCGAAGATTTTTAAATGTTACATTGGTTCCAATGATCAGTGAAAATGAAATCGACGTTATCTATGCAATCGGAAAAGATATAACAGAGGAAAAACTTGTGCTAGAACGCAATGCATTTTTAGCCCATCATGATGAACTAACAGGTTTACCGAATCGTCGGTGGATGGAACAAAAAATTCAGGAGTCATTAAAACTGGCGGAAGAGAATCAAAAGAAGATGGCAATTTTATCTTTAGATTTGGATAGATTTAAATCGATAAATGATACATTGGGCCATGCAGTGGGTGATGAATTACTACAGCAAATTGCAGTGAGATTGAACGCAAATCCGTATAAAGAAAAGTTTCATGTAGCACGCATGGGCGGCGATGAATTAATGCTGCTTTGCCCGATCGTAGAAACGAAAGATGAAGTAATTGAAATTGCACAAAATATATTAGAAAGCTTAAAAGATCCTTTTTATGTACAAGGTTCCGAATTGCTTTTAACTGCTAGCATCGGAATTGACTTTTATCCATCGAATGATGCCAATGTCACAGAACTGTTGAAAAGGGTGGATGTTGCACTTTATAAGGCGAAAGAGTTTGGGCGAAATATGTACCAAATTTATGATTCTTCGATGAACCAGGAAAATTACAAGTCGTTCGTAATGGAGCGTGATTTAAGAAAAGCAATTATGAACGACGAATTGGTGGCCTTCCTCCAACCGAGAGTTGATGCAATAACAGGCAAAGTCGTGGGTGCAGAAGCGCTTGTACGATGGAACCATCCGGAACACGGTTTAATTTCGCCTGGCCTCTTTATTCCGATTGCAGAAGAAACGGGATTAATAATCGCCATCGGAAAATGGATGAAGAACAGAGTGTGCGAACAATTAGTAGAATGGCGAAATGCGGGGGTGCCCCTCGTTCCGATTAGTGTCAATATTAGTTCCAAGCGATTTTTACAGCAAGGATTTGCTGAAGAAATAAGTGAATTATTAGAGCGATACGAATTAGAGGGGAAATGGTTAGAAATTGAAATTACCGAAAATTCAATAATGCTCAATGAAGAAACAGTTCAGAAAACACTGTTGGATTTAAATGAAATGGGCGTTAAAATTTTTATTGATGATTTTGGAACGGGGTATTCATCATTTAACTATTTGAAGGTATTTAAAATAGATGGAGTTAAGATAGATCAATCGTTTATCCGGGATATTTCCCATAAACCGGAAAACGCCACAATTACATCTGCCATGATAAAAATGGCGCAGCTGCTTAAGCTGGAAGTCATCGCTGAAGGCGTCGAAACAAAAGAAGAATTGGATTTTCTACTAGGTGAAAATTGCCGATATATTCAAGGTTTTTATTTTGGAAAACCATGCCAGGTAGAAGAATTTGAGCATTCGTTTTTAAAGTGAAATCTCAATAACATTATCTGCTAGTATTTTTTGTCCGTAATTGCCTATGCTAGTTTAAAAGGAGCAATCAAATGGCAAAGAAAAAACGAAACAAAATTCTTGTACCTGAAGCTAAACAAGAGCTGGATTTGTTAAAAGCGAAAGTAACCGGTTCTAGTAATCCTGAAGTGACAGTGCTAGAGGTAGCTAAGGAATTAGGCATTTCTCTAAATGAAGAATATAACGGCGAACTTACTTCTTTTGAAGCTGGTAAAGTTGGCGGGAAAATCGGTGGCAGCATGGTTAAGGAGCTAATTAAAATGGCACAAGAAAGTTTAAAGAAAGAACAATAAATTAAAGAGTGCTGCAAATTCCTTAGTATTAAGGGTTTGCAGCACTTTTCTTTTTTTAGAAGACATTCTACAACATTGAAATCCAGGTTATGTGCATAACAAATATCCCAGTATATAAGAACATGACGAAAGTAAGAACTACTCGCCAAACATTCGTTAATCTTGTAGGGAAATTTGATTTCCACAGTAACAAAATAGCACCAGATAAAGTGACTTTTATTCCAAGGATTGTTAAGGGTGAAAACGAACTCATCAGTGGGTTCGCTTCTTCAATCCATTCATTACTGAGCCCCCAAGCCGTACAAATACCATCAATTAGATTTAATAATAAAATAACCAACAACATACGTTTGATATTGAACAAAGTTTTCATTATTGTCGTTCATCGCTTGAATAGCAAGCTCTCCTTGTCAACGTTCTTCTTATTCTCTCCAACTTTAGACAAGCATTTACAAAAGTTATTATTTTTATACGGTTTTGTATAACTGAAATGAAATGGGAAGTCTATAGGAGGGGATTAGGCTCTGACAAATATAGTTGTATATCACTTCTTTCGAATTAAAAAATTCCCCAAATTTATTAACATAAACTCATTGAGTAGTATATATAACCTAACTAATTGATAGGGGAGTCAAAAACTATACATAAGTGAGAGAATATACACAGAAATAACTGAGACAAAAGTCATGTCGGTGGACTATACTTTAAAAGTAGGAATATTAAGAAAATGATAGTAATCGAGAGGAACTAACGTCACATGAATGTAAATAGTGTAGAAGCACACACAATCAAAGCAATGATCGTAGAAAAGAAAAATAATCACATAGTAGATGTACCCATGTCCGATCAAAAAGTAGTGGAAGCAAAAGAATTAATAATGAGTTCAGAAGTATTGGAGCTTGTTAATAGCACTCATTCAGTAGAAGGGCATTTACAAAAATGGCGAGGTACTGCTCGTTAATACATAGGCTTTAAACTAACTACATATTACATAAGAAAGCTCATTTCTAAAAAAGAATTGGGCTTTTTTTGTAAAGAAAAAGTTACCTTAAATAGTGTTCTGAAGTGGTGCAATAACTTTAACCAATAATGAAGGAATTGTTCCACTTCATATGGAAGTAGAAGAAGGTGGGATTATAGAGGGGGATTAAAAATGAAATTCAGAAAGAGCTTATTATTTTCTATTATTGCGTTTGCACTAACAGTAGTAGTAATTACTTGTAGTTTAGTTATTCAAAATGTAGGTTCCGTCAATCAAATATTTTTTCCAATGGTTACAGCTATTGTGGATTCGTCAGATGGAATGGAAGAGTGGGAACGTATAAGTTTTAACGCCCAAAAAGACATGACCTATAATAGCATTTTTTGGAGAAAGGAAGTTACGAATGACGCAAACAGTGCAGGTAATATACTCATGAGGGTAAAAGATATAAATGGAGAAATAGTAGTAAATGAATTTCAGATAACACCTGGAAAAAGTGAGAAATTAGAAGGGCTTAAGAATGGTAAAAAATATTTCTTTGAGATTAAAGCTGCAAAAGGAAGGTTTTTCATTAATGCTACATGAGAAATAGGCTCTCAACTAGTAGCTTGATACACAGAATCAGATTTCCGCAATCATGCACTTTTCGTAAAAAGATAAGTGCTTTATTCAATTATAGAGTTATATAGTGGATAACATTAGTTAATAATCACTGGAGGAGTTCAACATGTTTAAAGCTGTATTATTTGATTTAGATGGAACGTTACTGAATCGCGATAAGTCAGTAGATTTTTTTATTAACCACCAATATGAAAGACTGAATAAGATACTTTCTCATATTCCAAAAGAGCAGTATGTTTCACGATTTATTGAACTTGATAATCATGGATATGTTTGGAAAGATAAAGTGTACCAACAACTTATTGAGGAGTTTAATATATGTTCAGTAACTTGGGAAGAACTTCTCGAAGATTATTTGGACAATTTCAAACACCATTGTGTAGGATTTCCTCATATTCATAAAATGCTGGAGGAGTTAAAAAATAATGAAATCGCTTTAGGTATGATTACAAATGGATATGGTCAGTTCCAGATGGACAACATTAAAGCTTTGAATATTGTAAGTTATTTTGATGTAATTTTAGTATCCGAATGGGAAGGGATCAAGAAACCTGATCCCCAAATCTTTATAAACGCATTAGAAAAATTAAATGTCGAACCATCAGAGAGTCTATTTATTGGAGACCATCCTGATAATGATGTGAAAGCTGCTCAAAATGTAGGGATGGCTAGTATTTGGAAAAAAGATGATCAATGGACTGATGTAAAAGCTGATGCAATAATTGATGATTATTTAGAACTTCCTCAGCTATTAAAGAATTTAAGCAGTAACAAAAATTGCAATACATATAGCTTGCTCAAATAAGGGTTTGTACAAAGTAAATCAATAATACTAACAGAGCGTGAATACTATAGAAATTAGGCACATTTTATAAAAAGAAATGTGCCTTTTCTGTTGTGGTTGCATACTAGTGAAAACGATAAATATGAACGATCGAGTTAAGGTGCCTTATGGAAGATATATTCTCATATAGTTTATAAATCTTAGAATATCCTGGTTTTGAAAATGTTTAAATGAAAAAAATATCGGGCAACTAAGGTATAAGTTAACAAATTCAAACAAAAAGGAGCATTTATTATGACACAAACTTCGTATAATAATTTATCGACAACAACAGAAAATGATAATAATGGTAAGCTTTTAAGAGGAATGGTAATCGGGGCAGTTATCGGTGGTGCGCTTTCAATGCTTGACTCAACTACTAGAAATAAAGTTACTGAGACAACAAAAAATATGAAAGATTCAACAATGGATATGTACAGCCAAGTCAAAAACAATCCTTCAGAAGTAAAGGATGACTTGCAAGAGCGACTGAAATCCGCTTCGTCTGTATTAAAAGAAGCGATAAGCGATGCTCAAAACCTTTATGAAAAAGTAAACAATAACATTATTCAACCAGTTACTATGGTAACGGAAGAGTCAAGTGAAATTCTTTCCCATGCGAAAGATGCCACAACGGATTTAAAAGATATCGGCGGGAAAGTAAAAGAAGCCGGTGATGAAGTGAAGGGTAGCGGTAATGGGCAAAGCCAAGGTGCTTAGCTTCCGTGAAATTTTAAATGATTAACGTAAAGTTAATTTAGATTTTAAATTCAAAATCGAAAGCATACTCAAAACAAAAATCTCGCATTTTTAGGAATTATAAAAATGCGAGATTTTATAGTTAGCAAAAGTCTGAATCCCTTATTTCTCTGTTAAAAATACCGGATTTGTAAAAGCCTTATGCTTAAAGATTTGATAAATATAAATGAAAGAAACTAGGACTGTAAAGCTTAAACCAATGACGACACCTGTTTCATAAGCAAGCGCAAATCCTTCTGGCGCTACCATTAAGTATACAAATACTACAGAGGTCATGAATAGGGCTGGTAAACCTGCAATCCAGTGGAACTTGCCTGATTTCAATAAATACGATGTTGCAACCCAAAGCATAACTGTTGCAACCATTTGATTCGTCATCCCTACATAACGCCATAAGAATTGATAATCAATTGTTGATAGGAAAAATGCGGGTGCTGCAACTGCAACTGTTGCTAAAATTGGTGTTGTACTATTTTTTGAAAAACGAGAGCCTAAAAAGTCTAACACAATCATGCGTGCTGAACGTAATGAAGTATCACCTGTTGTAATTGGTAAAATTACAATCCCTAATATTGCTAAAATACTACCAAATGTACCAAGTAATGCAATTGAAATTTCGTCTACTACACCACCTGCACCAATTTCGGAGATTTTTGGTAATAATCCTTCTGTACCGCCATAGAAACTCATACCAGCCGCACACCAAATTAATGCAATGACACCTTCACCAATCATGGCACCGTAGAAGACTTTACGGCCTTCCGATTCTTTCTTGATTGTTCTTGAAATTATCGGGCTTTGTGTAGAGTGGAAGCCAGAGATTGCGCCACAAGAAATCGTGATCATTAATAATGGCCAAACCGGTAAATCATTCGGATGCATATTAGTTAAAGATACTTCAGGAATCGCAATACCTGAAGTGACTAGTGATACTAATACCGCACCGGCCATAATGATTAATACTGCACCAAATATTGGATAAATACGACCGATAATTTGATTGATCGGTAAAATTGCTGCCAATAAGAAGTAGATGAAAATCGCAATAAGTGCTGTCATAAATGTAATTCCTAATTTTGACGAAAGAACAGCAGCAGGTCCTGCAGTAAAGGCAGCTGCTACTAAAACCATTAATATTACTGAAACGATATCAGTGAAGACACGCATTACTTTACCTAAATAACGTTGAACAAGTGCAGGGAATTGTGCGCCTCCATGACGTAATGATAACATCCCTGCAAAATAGTCATGAACGGCACCGGCAAAAATACAACCAAATACGATCCAAATCATTGCAACGGGTCCATACAGTGCACCTGCAATGGCACCGTAAATAGGTCCAAGCCCTGCGATATTTAATAATTGAACCATCCAGCCCTTCCAGGCAGGCATGGGCATATAATCTAAATTATCAGCTTTTGTATAAGCTGGGGTCGGCGTTGCATCATTAACAATAAACACCTTTTCAATAAACTTTCCATATACGATATACCCTACAATTAATAGAGCGATCGAACCAAGAAGTGTATACATATATCTTCCTCCAATATTTCTGATAACTCAAATTATAGTAATGGAAGACTACGTTTGTAAACAAAG
This sequence comes from Solibacillus sp. FSL R5-0449, assembly GCF_037975215.1. NCBI lineage: Bacteria > Bacillati > Bacillota > Bacilli > Caryophanales > Caryophanaceae > Solibacillus > Solibacillus sp. FSL R5-0449. The sequence goes on along the minus strand of NZ_CP150239.1, from coordinate 1,900,562 downwards.
TTTTTAGAAAATTCAGTATAAATATCAATTGAAAATGTAAATATGCAAATAAAATATAATTAAACAAACATTATGTAGTGAAAATTGTTATATAAAAATATAATAAAAATCAAATAAATTTGAATGGAGATTGATAGATGTTCATGATAAATTGATAAAAATGGAAATCAACTATTAAAGTTTCCAGTGAAAATGGAAAATTCACAAATACCTTTCTGAAAATAGCTGTATTTCAATCCTGAAAGCACAGGGCACAGATAAGTAATTAACAAAAACAAGAGCATTAACCCGATGAAGGTTAATGCTCTTTCTAATAGAAATAGCTTTTATTCAGGAATGTAAGGTAATTCTAAGTCATTTGGCAGATTGATGACATGAGTTTCTGTGTAAGATTTGATGCCATCTAATCCGTATTCGCGACCTACGCCTGATTGTTTCACTCCGCCAAATGGGAAACGAACATCTAACCCTTGAATTGCGGCAGTGTTAATCATCGTTGTACCTGCTTCAATGCGACGAGCCACTTTAATAGCATGTTCTTCTTCGCCCCAAACGGAACTTGTTAAACCGTAAATGCTTTCATTGTGTAATTGAATCACTTGTTCTTCATCATCATATGGAAGGATTGGAACAGTAGGGCCGAATTGTTCCTCTACTACGACACGGTCATGAACATCTGCACCTAACACGAGTGTTGGTTGTAAGAAGTAACCGTTATCCATTAATTCAGGGTTTAGAATTGTTCCTAATGGAATAATTTTTGCCCCTTTATTTTTGGCATCACTTGAGCGTGATAGAGATTGCATTTCTGAATTAAAAATGAAGGACGTACTTGAAGAGTGGTACGATAACAAAATTAATGAAACCTTTCATGAATTTAAAAAGCTAAGGGACTTTTTATATAAGAAAGGATGTAAAATTGAAAAACAGAAATCTGATGATTATATGACATATTATTTTATTTTGTTTAGAGGATACGATGAAACGAGAAGCTACGGAAACATTGCTTTACGCAACTGGGTGAGTGAGGAAATGAAACGTATATTAGGAATGAAGTATTTAACACCGGCCGATAGAAAGTAAAGACCTCAATGTATTTTACCTTAAGAAGATTATTTCTTTTTATATAGGGAAGATATATTAACCGAAAAGAGATTTTATAGATATCGGTTTCAACAATGAGGAGCGATTCTTCAGATAATGTTGCCAAGTATACTATAATGAATAGATTATCCGATTTAAATTATTTAATAAGGGGTGTTTTTTTGGTCAGTAAAATAATGTTGGACGACAGAGTAATTCAACTGAGTAATTTTGAAGAAGAAAAAGAAAATGGACTTTATACAGTTTCAGTCACTTTTGATGTAACGAGTGAAGATTATCATGATATTGCAACGTTGCTTTACAACGGAACATTTGACGTGAAGATTCCTGAAAAAGATATAATGTTTAGAGGGACAATTTATAACTACTCCACTTCTATTACAAATTTGTATGAAAAAGATCAGGTAGGACAATATAAATTAACCTTAGTGGAAGAAAAGGGCTGAAAAATAATATGAAATTAAGCATTTTGGATCAATCACCGATCTCTTCAAATCAAACTCCACAAGATGCTTTAAATTGGTCATTGAAATTAGCGCAGGCAGGAGAGAAATTCGGATATACAAGGTACTGGATTGCCGAACACCATGATTTATCTGGACTGGCATGTCCTGCTCCAGAAGTGATGCTAAGCTATATTGGAGCTAACACGAATCGAATTCGTATTGGATCGGGTGCTGTTCTGTTGCCTCATTACCGACCATACAAAGTTGCTGAAATCTTTAATACGTTAGCGACACTATTTCCTAATCGTATTGATTTAGGGATTGGACGAGCGCCAGGTGGATCTTCTGAAGCGATGACAGCTTTATCCGGTAACTTTATAAAAAATGTCGGGAACTTTCCTTCCTTACTGACAGACTTACTTCATTTTTTAGATGATGATTTTCCGACAGAGGCCGAATATTCAAAGTTATCGGCTTCCCCAATACCTGAAAATCCGCCAATACCTTGGCTTCTTGGCACTGGTAAAAAAAGTGCTGTACTTGCAGCAGAAAATGGTGTGCCGTATACTTTCGGTTATTTTATGAGCGATGAAGATGGAACAGCTATTATTAAGGACTATATTGATAGCTTTCGCCCAAGAAAAGATGGGGAAACACCACAAGTCATCGTTACAGTTAACGTTATTTGCGACGAGACGACAGAAAAAGCAGAAGAAGTTGCAGCAAGCTATCTCATCTGGTTGTTACAAATGGAAAAGGGGGAACGCAAACAAGGGGTCCCTTCTATAAGTGAAGCAAAGCAGTATGAACTAACGGAAAAAGATCAAGAGATATTGGAAAGAGTTAGACAAAAATTAATTATTGGCAATCCTCAAGAAGTGAAACAGAAATTATTTGAGTTAAAAACTAAATACCACGCAGATGAAATAATGATTAATACGATTACACATTCACCACTAGACCGGATTCGATCCTATGAACTTATCGCGAAAGAAATATTTTAAAAGGCGATAGGAAGAAGAGCAAATGATGGTAAACGAAACCTCCTATATATTTTACATAAATAATGAACCATCACACATTCTATATACAGGAGGTGGGAATATGGGGAAGAAAATTTCGAAGGCGAATCATGGAAAAACAGGAGCTGAACTAATAAGTGAAGCTTTTGGCATGACCAAAAACGATAGCGAAGCTTTATTAGCACAGGCATCGGAAGTTCAAACTACAGATATTCCTTTAGGGAAAGAACATGTATATGCAAGGGATAGTACAACAACAACTTTGAACAACCTACATGAAGATAACACATCCGCCATTTTAGATCGAAATGGGCCAAGGTAATTATTGTAAGTAAATGCATAGTGACTTAAGGCAATTCTTCCTTTAAAGTAACTCTAACCTTTAAAATTCCTTAAATTAAGAGCTTTTGCTTTTAATTTGAGGGATTTTTTAATTTTACATAATTGATAAATACTAACCCGATAAATCTTCCACTATTAAAGTTTTAAAATGAATTATGAATTAGCAATAAAGAATTTTCTCAGAATAATTTTCCAATCTTTGAATATAAACTGATAAATACGGGTATAAAGCATAATGGTTGGTTAAAATTTTTATTATCAGTGTTTATTTGTAATGTATTTTAGAGGAGGTTTTATTGTGGCAGAGAACAAAGACAAAAATGTTGGGAAAAAAGAAGATGGGGAACGTGAAGTTCTAACTACCCGTCAAGGACACCCTGTAAGAGACAACCAGAATATCCGTACAGTGGGTAACCGAGGACCAGCAACTTTAGAAAATTACCACTTCATTGAAAAAATTTCACATTTCGACCGTGAAGAAGTACCTGAACGTGTAGTGCATGCACGTGGTACAGGTGCTTTCGGTTATTTTGAAACTTACGGTAAGGTTGGAGATGAGCCGGTTGAAAAATATACCCGCGCTAAAGTCTTTTCTGGTGCCGGAAAACAAACGCCTCTTATGGTGCGTTTCTCTACAGTGGCAGGTGCAAAGGATTCACCTGAGACTGCACGCGACCCACGCGGTTTTGCGGTAAAAATGTATACGGAAGATGGTAACTGGGATCTTGTAGGGAACAATTTAAAGATTTTCTTTATTCGTGATGCGATGAAGTTCCCTGATATGATTCACGCATTTAAAGCAGATCCGGCTTCCAACGTACCGAATCCTCAACGTATGTTTGACTTTGTTTCACGTTCACCGGAAGCGACGCATATGATTACATTCCTGTTTTCACCTTGGGGTATCCCGGCGACATACCGCCATATGCAGGGATCAGGTGTTAACACATATAAATGGGTCAATGAAGAAGGGAAAGCTGTACTTGTGAAGTATCACTGGGAGCCAAAACAGGGCATCCGCAATTTGACACAAGAAGAGGCAAACTCCATTCAGGCGACAAACGTAGGACATGCTACTCAGGACTTATATGAAGCAATTGAACGTGGAGAGTATCCAGAGTGGGAGCTATTCGTCCAAATTATGGAGGACGACTATCATCCGGAACTGGACTTTGATCCGCTTGATGATACAAAACTTTGGCCGGAAGATAAGTTCCCTTGGCTGCCTGTAGGTCGTATGGTACTTAACCGCAATCCGGAAGACTTCCATGCAGAAATTGAGCAGGCTGCATTCGGTACGGGTGTTCTAGTAGACGGAATGGATTTCTCAGATGACAAAATGCTTCAAGGTCGTACGTTCTCTTACTCAGATACACAGCGTTACCGTGTCGGCGCAAACTATTTGAAATTGCCAGTTAACGCACCAAAAGTACCGGTTCGTACAAACCAGCATCGTGGTCAGATGGATACTCGTGATCCGAAAGAATCCGGTGAAAACCCACATATCAATTATGAACCGTCAATGATTGGTGGCTACCGTGACGGAGGGGATAAAGCATATCCGCCACATCAGCCGTCTTATAATGCGGCATTAATGAGTGAGCCTATTGACCGCCCGAATAACTATGGTCAAGCAGGGGAAACATACCGCAGCTTTGAAGACTGGGAACGTGATGAACTCATTAATAACTTATCGGATGCTCTTGCAATTTGTGACCCGCGCATTCAGGAAGTGATGTACAATCACTTTACACAGGCTGACGAAGATTACGGCCGCCGTGTGAAGGAAGCGACTGAAAAGAAAATGAAAGAAATCGAAAAGATGGCTAAGGAAGGTAAATTACCAGGCCGGGAATCAGGCATTTCTAAATATGGTCAAGGCACGATCGCTGCAAATGAAGCTACAAAAGATGCAGTAAAGAAGAGCCATGAGGCAGACCCTTATTAATGATTAAATAATCACTTTGATGATTTTTACACACCCAAAAGCAAAAATTTAACCAAAAAAATGAATTAGGTAAAATTAAAAGGCTTAAGTTTGGTATCCCACCAGGCTTAAGTCTTTTAACTTGCTCTTAATCAGCAGAAGTGAAAAGGAGGAGCATGCTGGTGGGGATCTCTCAATAGTAGGGGGAAAGTGTGAAATTGAGTTGATAAATACTGTACTTAAAAAGTGAATATATATTACAATTTATAGATGGTAATATTAGGATATTAAAGTTGATTATCAAACTCGTTTAGAAGGAAGTGGATTTTAGTTGGATAGCATAATATTTGATCTAGATGGAACTCTCTGGGATCCAATTGACACAGTACTTAGTGCTTGGAACAGCGTAATAAGAAACAATAAACAAATAATCAATGAATTAACTAGGGAAGACTTTGAAGGTACGATGGGATTACAGATGAATGAAATAAGTAGAAAGCTCTTTCCTGCTTTAAGTTATACGGAACGGCACAACTAGTAAATGCTTGTTGCGAATTAGAACAATCTTTCATAGAAAAATATGGCGGGGTCCTCTATCCAAATGTAGAGAATGTCCTAAAAGAGCTTTCTCAAAAGTATAAACTATATATTGTTAGTAACTGCCAAGATGGCTACATAGAATCATTTTACAAATATCATAAACTTGAAAAGTATTTTTTGGATTTTGAAAGCCACGGAAGAACTGCCATGTCAAAAGGTGAAAATATTAAATTAGTGATTGATAGAAACAACTTATTAAATCAGGTTTATGTAGGTGACACGGAAGGGGATTTAAATGCAGCCAGATATGCTAAAATTCCATTTATATTTGCTAAATACGGATTTGGGCAAGTAAGTCAATATGATAATGAAATTGAAAGTTTGGATGAACTTTTAAGTATTTTCTAGTGAAAGTATTCAAAATTTTAAGCTGTTGTAGATTTTGGTTTTAGATGCATGAACATACATAAAATTTCTGCGGCACATAAGTGAAATCTTGTTAACCCTTATACTTACAGCAGTGCAATAATTATCAAAAAAATCTTTTTTCCCTTCCGTATACTTAGTCTTGAGGTGAGCAGTTATGTATAGTGAAATCGTCCAAAAAATTGTGGATACATTAGAGGAGAACCTATTAACAACGTGGCAGTTGGAGGATTATGCAGAAAAGATCGGTTATTCGAAATTTTATTTGACGCGGCAGTTTAAAAAAGAAACTAGTTTGACGATTGGCGAGTATATTCGGAAAAGACGCCTTGCCATATCTGCTTTTCTGTTGCTCCATACGGACTACACAATCCTTGATATTTCGTTTGAATGTCAATTTCAATCACAAGAAGCTTTTACACGTGCTTTTAAAGAGCTATACAGAATGCCACCCGGAAAATATCGTAATATGATGCGTTCTTTATACCAAAAGGAGGAAAATGAAATGGATACAGTAAATGAAGTAAAGGGTTGGTTTTTAACAGGGACAAATCCATCGCTTTATGGGATGAAAGCAGATCATGAAATATTCCATACGGGCTCAAAATCTGGTTATCTTAGATCTAATGGACCTGTTGAAGAAGGTCAATTTGGAACAATGATGCAAACATTTTCAGCTAAAAAATGGGTTGGTAAACGAATGAAAATGTCATGTTTTATTAAAACAAAAAATGTTATAAAGTGCGGTGCCTGGTGTCGAATTGATTCAAAAAATGGTGATTTACTGCAATTTGATAATATGGACAACCGTTCGATTCATGGAACAACAGATTGGAATTATTATTCAATTGTATTAGATGTACTAGAAGAAAGCGCCTCAATACATTTTGGCCTTTTACTAACAGGATCTGGAGAAGCCTGGATTGATGGGATTTCCTTTGAGGAAGTGGATAAATCGGTATCGTCTACTAATATAGCAGGCTCTGCTGGTGAATTACCGCTGGAGCCAGTGAATTTAGGTTTTGAGGATTTATGATACTGCTCGATTTACTATTTGATATTGTTTTTAATATTTATACGTCATTAGGCTTTGGATCAAAGGAATATAAAATTGAATCCAAGATGGAAAAAATTAAAGGTGACCATCCACAAGCCTATGAAATCTATGTGCAAAACCAAGTTCTATTTGAAACAGATGCAGAGCTAAGTAGAAAGATTTTGGAGTTAAATGTGAAAAGCAAATTGGCGGTCAACAACACCGTCAAAGAGATTTACGCACGTTTTGCGGTAACAGCTTAGCAATAATTAGAAACGATTTTCAACAATCGGGAGCTTTCCTGGATAAGGAAATGCTCTTTTGTGCGTTTCAGGGCGCAATTTAGCATTAATAATTGGCAGTATGTTCTTATCAGTAGGTATAAACCTGTTTTTAGTAACACATAAAATAATTTGATGGAGGAACACTTGGCTATTTAACGCCTGTGGAATTCAAGCTACAGCTCCTTTAATTTTTGTCCAGTTTAGTGTTCACATACCACATACTTCATACAGCAGAAGATTGCTACTTAGTCATTGATGAACAAGTGAGAAACTGGAAAAATGATCCGCAGATGAACAAATATTTAAGACCGATCACCTTATTCCGACCAGGAAATTTTGAAAGCTATTTAAACGATGCGCTTACAAGACAGCAGGAAAATAATCTTGATTTTGAACCTGTCATACTCGATTTTGATGAAGGTGAATGCTATTGATTAAAAAAGAGTTTCTGGAGCAGAGTATTTTAGCGACGATGTTTGAGGAAAACTATTTGATTATGATAGCCAGCTGAAGCCTTGATTTGCCTGCGCAACTCAACTGCAATGTTGAAGCGCGTAGCAATTTTATAAAAGTTCTTCGATTTAGTTGCCAAATCAGCTATTAACATGACAATTTGGTCATATAGGGAATGTTTGTTGGATAATTATTTTTTATAAATCGATAGTGCAGCGGGAATAAGCATTGTATAATAATGGTTTAAAGTGAACTAGGAGGAGCTAGGTTGGTATTTTTAATTTTCATCATTATTGCACTTTTTATTATTGAACCTCGTTGGTATAATAATATGAATATTTTAGCAATTATTTTGTTAATCAATTTGCTTTATTACACGGAAAAAATATTCTTTAATCAAGATTTTAGCGAGCAGGTTGTCAACATTACAGGTTATGTATTTGTTTTTGCCTTCATTCCGCTTGTTATGGCGTCGATGTCCGTTTTAACTTATTTTAATAGTAAAGTTTTACTCGAAAAGGAAGGGCGCAAAAAGTCGAATTTATTTATTGGTTTGATTGGTGTTACAGTTAATATTGTACTAGTCTACTATATTTATTCGATGTATCCGGGCACCGGCAATAAGTATAGCGAAGCCGGATTTTTCTATGTGTTTGGCCTTTTTGTTTACTTTACCATGATGTATTCAGCTACAGCGATTTACTTAGTTCTTTATAATTGGCGGCCGATTGTTTATAGACCAGATTACATAATTATTCTGGGATCTGGCTTAATTGGTGACCAAGTACCGCCGCTCCTTGCAAGCCGAATTGTAAAGGGTGTCCAGCAATATAAAAAATACGGTGGATATCCTTTAATCATTACATCAGGGGGCCAAGGAAGTGACGAGAAAGTAGCCGAAAGCTATGCAATGAAGCAATATATTCATAAGCATTATCCTGATATTCCAGATGAGGCAGTCGTCATTGATGACCAATCGACAACAACATATGAGAATATGCTTTTCTCGAAAAAAATTATTATGAAACGATTTGGCGCGAAAGCACGGGGAATATTTGTATCGAATAACTATCATATTTTGCGCGCTAGTTACTATGCAAAACGAGCAAAGTTAAGAGCAAATGGAGTAGGCTCAAAAACGGCTTTTTACTATGTGCCCAATGCATTTACACGAGAATTTATAGGTTTACTTGAAATGTTTAAGTGGCGGCATATAGCTCTTATCCCTATGTTCACTATTTTTTCTTTTTTAGTATTCCGTACAATGTAATAATGCAAAGAAAACGACAAAGGCTGAATTTACAATTTGTTGTTTTTGGGATGTGATTCTCCTGGTCAGGGGAATCTTTTTTTATTGGAGTGACTGAGTTAGAAGAATATAAACTAAGATTGACACTTTATACTTGTGGTAAAGAAAAAGCTATAGCGCTTACATAATTTCTGGTTTTTGCTTTTGGGTATTCCATTAAATATTCCCATTTTAATATTCTATAAAAGAAGAATTAACCTTAAGTTAAGGGAAAAATATACAATTCCAGTATTTAGTAATATAAAAGTTTTTTGGACAAAAGGATTTAGAACATTTATACTGTTTTTTGTTGCTTTTATATTGAATTAATATTAATAACTATAGATTTTATACTGATTATTAATTGAAAGATAAGTACTTAATGTTATTCTAGTGTTTTTCATTGTTACAAAGAAGAGAGCAATTAATTGAAATTGCCCTTATTTCATCAGTTGGTGGGATGAGCTAAAGCAAAAAGTAAGGAGGATTGTTATTGATATGAGACGTTTTAAATTAAGGCTCATCATGGTGTTATCTATCGTATTAGTCATATTCTTTATTGGAATAACTATGTATACTTCCTATATAAAAATTGGAGATACTGTCGAAGAGGCGATTGCTAACCAGAGTCTTGAATCTGCCAAATCCATTGCTAAGGCAATTGATCTGGAAACATATGAGCGATTTTTAAAAGAACGGAATCGTGATGAAGACTATTGGACAATACGGGATTATTTAAATGATGCCCGAGAAAAGCTAGGTGTATTATACGTCTATACAGTGGAAATAAACAATCCTACTGTTTCGACAACTTTGATTGTAGGTTATCCTGAAAACAAGGATGATCCAAATGATTTTCCAATAGGTGAAGATTGTACTGTACCAGAGGCTCAAGTGAAACTAGCATACGAAGAAGGAAAGCAATTTGTAACAGGAGTTTTAGATGATATGAAATATGGTCCACATTATATAACGGTGGGGACTCCTATTATAAATGAAAAAGGGGAAATCATCAGCTACCTTACTATAGATATTAGTACGGATACACTTGACGGGATTAAAAAAACAGTTATTAAAAGTAATATTTCTTTATTAGTACTTAGCGGATTTTTTGTGATTATCTTTATTATTTCTTTCTTACTTTTACAAAAGTGGTATCAAAAAGAAGTTGGATCTACGGAATCTACATATCAAAAGGAAATTAAAACATTAATTGCTTCTGTTTCGTCATTAAGACACGATTACGTTAATCATATTCAAGTTTTACATGGGTTTCTCCATATGGGTGAGGTAGATCAAGCGAAAAAGTATGTTGATTATTTGTCTAAAGACATACAGATAATTGAATCCATTAAATTGAATCTTGATCACCCGGGGTTAGCAATATTGCTGCAAACAAAAAAATTAACATGTCAAAATCAACAAATTGATATGCAGATAACTGTTGATGATAATCCATTTGATCACATAAAAACGATTGATTTAATCAATATCTTATCGAATATAATTGATAATGCGATAGAAGCGACAATGGAGTTACCAGAGGAACTTCGTAAAATTTCAGTTAGCTGTAAAGCAGACGAGTTGAATTATACGTTTACGATTACAAACGTTGGACGAAAGCTGCCTGATGTAAATCATGTTTTTAAACAAGGTTATTCAACGAAAAAAGTAGAGAATGGAAGAGTTAGAGGACAAGGTCTGTTTATTGTGAAAGAAACAATTAATAAATATAATGGATCGATTACGCTTGAGGCAATAAACGAAAAAGAGACAAGAGCGATTGTGAAAATTCCTATTAAGTAAATAGAAAAAGGTTATGGTACTAATTCAAGTAATGTACTATAGCCTTTTTAAGTGGTGTTTATCGCACGTCGTATAATGAAACATAGGGAACGAACAAAACCTTCGAAGTGATAGTACATCATCATTTCGAAGGTTTTTTAGCTGTAGCGATTTGAAGGTTATCAAGAAGCTGTTTTGGAGATAATTTTCCTTAGGCTCAAAGCTAATATAGCAATTAAGAAGAGTGAAAAAAGTCCAGCCCAAATGCTATCTTCCCCAAACAAAGAAACTAATAAGACATCAAATGAGAGACCCATTGTTTTTGAAAATGGAAAGAAAAGACCTATAAGAAAACCGAAAACACAGGTTAAAAACAATTTATTATTCCTTTTATTCAAGATAATTGCCTCCTTGTATACAGTTACATTCAATATCGTTAAATAAAAGCAAAAAAAAAATAATTCTGCGGACAAATTGAGGACAAAAGAGTAAACAAGTGGTTTGTGTAACATTTTTTTGTTTCTCTGTAATAACTGTATTAACTGTATTATAAGTTTTATACCTATATTTTTAATGAGCTCGTAATGTGCATGTGTTTTCGGGTGTAAGTTCTGAACTTCGTAGGCAAGATGGGAATTAGCCAAAACAAGTGTGCCCGCGAATTCCTCAGTATATTATTTGGTAACATTTTACATTGTATAGTAAGATGATTTAAGAATACATATATTTATAAAACTTTTGGAGGTAGGCTATGAATGATGTTGTGAATAATCAAAAAGAAAAATATAAAGATTGGGTGACGGAAAACTTAGGGGAAAAAACAGGGGTTTGGTACGCACCATATCTTGAAAAACTTGGACAACTGTTAGAAAAGTTCGGATTAGCTATCGGTTATAAAGGAAATTTCTTTGAGTATCAATCTTACTCAGAATTTAAAGATATTTATCAACAAATGACAGAACAAAATGATGAGGATATTGAGAAATTTGTGATGGGTAGAGGTACGCCTCACTATCCTGAAAAGTTTGGTACAACAAGAATTCAATTTAGACAAAATTATGCGGAAGATGAATATAATCGAGGCGTAAGAAGTAAACCGGATAATTTAGGTGGGATACCTGACTGGGGTGTTTTAATTCGCTCGTATTTAATATTTTTATATTATGCTGAAAATCCTACGTTAATTTATCCTAAAAAAGAGAAGAAAATTGCGAATCAAGAAGATGAAATTGATAAAGGCGTTAATTATTGGTTGATTTCACCGGGTGAAAACTCTAGATTATGGGAGCAGTTTCACAACGATAATGTAATTGCCATTGGTTGGGACTATTTAGGTGATATAAAGAACTATAGTTTAAAAGAAGCTGTTGAACGAAGAATATCAGAGCAAAGAGCAGATGGAGTGCGGCCTGTTCATGATACAAAGGCTGTGTGGGATTTCTATAGCGACATTAAAATAGGCGACATCATATATGTGAAAGAGGGAATAAAAAAAATTCTCGCACGCGGAGTTGTTACGGGAGATTACTACTTCGATTATGAAGCATCAGAGTATAAACATAGAAGAACAGTAAAGTGGCTTCAAGTCGGAAAGTGGGAGCTACATCAGACTTTTGCTCAAAAAACATTAACATGTTTAAATAATTATCCAAATTTTATTCAAGAAATAGACAAAGTAATGAATGAAGATTTTATTGATCCAAAAATTGCTGAAGTAAATGAGTTTCAAACTTGGTTATCCAATCAAATTACAGATACAGGAGCTAGCTTAAACGATAAAACAGTTAAGCAAAAAGTAAATGCATTAAAGGAAATAGAACGCCATTTTGAAGCTGCCATTTTTGGTGAATCAGATATTGAGCAACTGAAACTGTTAAAAGATATCGTTTTATCAGATGATTCCTACAAAAAATATAAAGGCGTTTCAGGCAGTTCAATTGATTACTACATTCGTTTTATTGAATCTAAACCTACTGTACAAGAAAATGAAAATTTTACAATGGATGATTTTCTTTCGGCTGTATTTATTGATAAGAAGGAGCTTGTACGTCTAATTTCTCTACTTGAAAATAAGAAGAATCTTATTTTAAAAGGGGCACCAGGAGTAGGTAAAACATTTATTGCTAAACGGTTAGCGTATGTCATGATGGAAGAGAAGGATGAAACTCGTATCCATATGGTTCAGTTCCACCAAAGCTATAGTTATGAAGACTTCATTGAAGGGTTCCGTCCAAAAGCTGAAGGGGATGGATTTGAACTGAAACAAGGTCCGTTTGTGAAGTTTGCTAGAAAAGCAGCACGAGATCCAGAACGAGATTACTTTTTTGTTATTGATGAAATTAATCGCGGGAATATGAGTAAAATATTCGGGGAATTGATGATGCTAATCGAAGCTGATAAGCGAGGTGAGCAAATCAATCTTCTTTATTCTAACGAGAAGTTTTCTGTACCTTCGAATTTATATATCATTGGAATGATGAATACGGCAGATAGAAGTTTAGCTTTATTAGATTATGCACTTAGAAGAAGATTCTCGTTTTTTGAAATTAAACCGGCGTTCCAAAATGAGACATTTAAGTTGTATGTAAATGAATTAAATAATCCAGACGTTTTAAAACGTATCATTGATGAAATCAAAACTTTAAATAATCAAATTGTTGAAGAACTAGGGACAGGCTTTCAAATTGGACATAGCTATTTTGTAGGGGATGCTTATAAAGTAGATGCTACAAATCGAGTAGAGGAAGTTATTGAATATGAAATTATTCCACAGTTATTCGAGTATTGGTTTGATGATGAGCAGAAGGTAAATCATTGGGCTGAGCGACTAAGAGGTTGTTACGATGGAGAGAAATAATAATATTCCTATTCGTAATATATACTATATGCTTTCCTATGCATATCAAACGTTAAGTCTTTCTGAGTATAAACAAATCGGGACAGAAAAGTTTGAGGACGTCAAAGAGCTATACGCAGAAATTTTAATGATTGGTATACCTGTTTTGATTCGCGGAGGATTAAGTAAAGATTATATAAGCATTGAAGAGACTTCCAATGTTATTAAGGGGAAAATTGATATCAATTCCACGATAAAGAAAAATACATTGGTTAATAAGAAAATCTCAGTGGTTTATGATGAATTCTCAGAAAATATATTGTTGAATCAAATTATTAAAGCGACACTCGTTTACCTATCTCGTTCAAATAAAATAAGTCGAAAAATGCGTAGATTGTTTTACGGTTTGCTGGCGTATTTTACAGAGGTATCAGATGTAGAGTTAGATTTGAAGCTATGGAAAAACGTGAGATATAACCGCCAAGATATTCGCTACCAGTTTATTGTAGATGTATGTAGATATCTATATGAGCAATTATTATTTGATGAAAGTTCTACATCTCAACTAATGAAAGAGGTTCAAGATGAACAAAGACTATCAACTTTATATGAAAAGTTCATCTATGAATTTTTCAAACGTGAAACGAAATATAATGTATCTCACCCCCAAATTCATTGGAATGTTGATGATGAATTCACAGATGCTTTACCGATTATGCAAACTGATCTTGTACTTAAGAAAGATAAAATGACTTTGATAGTGGATACTAAATTTTATTCTGAGAATATGGTAGCAAGGTTTAAAGGTGGGGTTGCAAAACAAAAATCTGGTAATCTTTATCAAATATTTACGTATATAAATAATTGGAAAAATGATCCAGGTGAAACGGTAGCAGGTATGTTACTTTATGCGAAAACTACCGCATTAAATCAACCAAATCATATTTATCACATTAAAGGTAATCCAATTTATGTCGTATCTCTAAATTTACAGCAAGATTTTAAAGGTATAAAGAAAGACCTATTAGCATATGCTCATCAATTTTTTGCATTAATGAAGGGGGTAAATCAATGAAAGAAGTTATATCCTTACCAGCTGCACAAACAATGGATTTGATTAAAAAGTATCTAATACACGCCCATCCTCATCCGAGGAAATATAAGGAAGCACAATATATGACGTTCAGAAAAGTCGGTGGTGTTATGGATACATTATACAGTATTGAAAATGAGCTAGTTTTAAAGCCTGAAGAACAAAATATATATGAGCAGATCAGCTTTTTAAACACTGATATTAAAGAGCGACTTCGAGGTTATATAAATGAACGGAAATATACTTTTGGATTTGGTGAAAAGGAAGATTATAAGTTTTATATTCTAAAAATCGAAAAGAATTTGAACCATTTACCAATTCCAAAAGAAGGTAATATGCAGTCCCATACTTATTATACTTATAACGAAATTACCCACGGGAAAAGAGAGATAACAAGAGAATCACAGTTAAAGAAAATTAAGATAATATAAATTTATGAGAGATATAGTTAGACCACTAGAAGTGCAATACAATATTCACATGTTTAGTTTTGAACTCGTCCGTTATCATTTCTCTATTGCTTTTTTAAATAGGAAAAAGCAACGCAAACAGATGCTGATTAAATTAATGAGAATTTCGTTTATTAGGCGTGATAAAGATTGGGGTAAATGTGTAATATTAAATATCTATACAGTAGGCTATTTCCAGTTTAACTTATGAGTACTTGTTTTATTGAACCCATTTTGATAGAATCAATCTAATTAAATGCATTTGCAGGGGGACACAATGTGTTGAGAAGGTAAAACCTGACCCTTAGAACCTGACCGTTAATACGGACGTAGGGAGCAAAGTACATATCTATTTTTCTGTACTTACTATGGCTCCGCGTAATTTACGTGGAGCTTTTCTTATGCAAATACTTTAATTGCAGGGGGACACATTCGTGTTGAGAAGGTTAAAACCTGACCCTTAGAACCTGACAGTTAATACTGACGTAGGGAGCAATTATAGGTGTAGTATACACTTTTTTGGCGTCTCTATATTAATAGAGACGTTTTTTGCACTTACGTCCATCTAAATCCAGCGAGGAGGAAAACGGATAGAGTTTTATGGGAAGTTTGAAAATGGTCTGGTTATTCAAACAACTGACAAAAAATAATTAGGGGGAAATGATGATGAAATTACATGAACAAACCGTTTTAGTTACAGGCGCAAGTAGAGGTGTTGGAGAAGAACTCGTAAAAGCATTTGTCAAAGAGGGAGCTAATGTCGTACTGAATTATTATAAGAGTGAGGAAAAAGCGCAACATTTAGCACAAAGTTTGGGTTCTCAAGTTATCGCTTTACAAGCAGATATCCGCAATCAACAAGAAGTGAAGCAAATGGTTAAAAAGGCAAAAGAGTATTTTCATACCCCGATTACAACCATTGTTAATAATGCATTGATTGATTTTGAATTTAATCCACTCACACAAAAAAATGTGTTTGGGCTTCAATGGACCGATTACAATAAGCAATTTGAAGGAACGATTAAGGGTGCTTTAAATAGTATTCAAGCATGCATTGAGGATATGAAAGAACTGGAATTTGGTCGTATTATTAATATTGGGACAAACTTATTTCAGAATCCGGTAGTAGCTTATCATGAATATACAACAGCTAAAGCAGCATTGCTCGGATTTACACGTAACATGGCGAAAGAGTTAGGGGAGTATGGCGTTACAGTCAATATGATGTCTGGTGGACTATTAAAACAAACGGATGCAAGTAAAGTGACAACAGCAGAAGTATTTCAATTGATTGAAAACATAACCCCTTTACAAAGAGTGGCAACACCAAAAAATTTAGCGGAAGTGGCATTATTCTTTGCATCTCCTTGGGGAAGTGCCATCACTGGGCAGAATTTAGTCGTTGATGGCGGTCTTGTAATGGATTAAGAGCAAACTTATATCTCTCTTTAAGATGAATCCTACTGATAGGCTTACTGGGATATAGAGAAAACCATAATTTTGAAAATATTGATTTACAGTAAGAACAATATATACTACAATGTAAATTATTGAAATACCTGAGTTGTTCAGGAGAGGTTCATAGCTGATACCCTCTATAAAAAACTATGGATACATGTATATTACGCCATGTCCATATTGGATGTGGTTTTTTTTATGCCTCCAATAGTTTGATTAGAGATGTTATAGTTCGCCCTCCTTGGAATACTCCGGTATTAACTTAAGGAGGTTTTTTTTATGTCTGGTCGTCACCAAACAGAAGGATTAGAGGATTTAACATTATTAGGAAATCAAAATGTAAAGTACACATTTGCTTATGCACCAGAAGTATTAGAGTCTGTAGACAATTTACATGTAGACCGTGATTATTTTGTGAAGTTTAACTGCCCGGAGTTTACAAGTCTTTGTCCGATTACGCAGCAACCGGATTTTGCAACGATGTATATTTCATATATTCCTGATAAAAAAATTGTTGAGAGTAAGTCGCTGAAATTGTATTTATTTAGTTTCCGCAACCACGGTGATTTCCACGAAGATTGTGTAAATATTATTATGAATGATTTAATTAAACTTCTAGATCCCCGCTATATTGAAGTATGGGGCAAGTTTACGCCACGAGGAGGTATTTCAATCGATCCATGGTGCAACTACGGCCGTCCAGGTACGAAATATGAAGAAATAGCAAACTATCGTTTAATGAATCATGATTTATATCCTGAAAAAATTGATAATCGATAATTTTTTATTCAAATAGCCTAGAGCGGTTATTAACAACCCTCTATAAAAAAAGATTAACTAGTACTGCCTCTTAGTGCTGTTTTTGGTTTAAGAAAGGGGAGAAAAAGAATGAAACATGAGAAAGCCGTTGTTGTATTTAGTGGCGGGCAAGATAGTACAACTTGTTTGTTTTGGGCTTTAAAAAACTTTAAAGAGGTTGAAGTCGTTACTTTTGATTATGGACAACGGCATGCACTCGAGATTGAGTGTGCGAAACAGATTGCACAGGAGTTGAACGTACGACATCATATTTTAAATATGTCGCTCTTAAATCAATTAGCACCGAATGCTTTGACGCGTGACGATATCGAAATACAAGAAGGCGTGGCAGGCGAGCTCCCCTCTACGTTTGTGCCGGGTCGTAATTTAGTGAATTTTAGCAAGCCAAATTGGCGCGAAGCATATTGTGACAGGTGTATGTGAAACCGATTTTAGTGGCTATCCAGATTGTCGCGATGCCTTTGTGAAATCCTTAAATGTCACATTAAATTTATCGATGGACACATCATTTGTTATTCATACGCCACTCATGTGGATTAATAAAGCCGAGACATGGGCTTTAGCAGATCAGCTAGGTGCGTTTGACTTTGTACGTCACAAAACATTGACATGCTATAACGGAATAATTGCGGATGGATGCGGGGAGTGCCCAGCATGTAAGCTTCGTCTGCAAGGAATGGAAGCTTATGAACAATCGTTAAAATAGGAGGATTTTATGATAAGAGTTTTACTTTATTTAGTATCAATTGTTACGGCAAATGTCGTAACCGCGAGATTTATGCCACTTGAATTCGGGATATTTCTTGTACCGATGGGCTCCTTCTTTATTGGGGCGACATTTATTTTCCGAGACCTTGTTCAAAATAAATATGGCCGCAAAAAAACATACCTCTTTATTTTCCTGGCGTTAGTCTTATCAGCTGTGGTGTCCTTTTCATTAGGAGATACATTAGTCATCGTTGCAGCTTCCGCCTTGTCATTTTTAGTAGCTGAAACGACAGATACAGAAATTTATACACGTTTAAAATTACCGATGGCGTGGCGTGTGTTTTATAGTGGAATTGTAGGCGGCTTGTTAGACTCAGTTATTTTTGTCGTTGTCGGCTTAAGTCCAATGGGCGCAGGCTTTATCCCTTGGGTAGCCGTCCCTGCCGCTATAGTGGGTCAAGTGATTGTAAAAATAGTCATGCAAATGATTGGCGCGGCTTTTTTAGCGCAAGGTTTAGTGTATAAAGAAAAGCGTCTATCTAAAATGTCCGCCTGATTAATGTAATAATATGCTTACGTATTTTTACCGCACTTACATTAGTTAAGCTGAACCGTCCCAGACGTAAATAAGGTTTTGAATAAAGCTTAAAGAACACGAATTATTCATGTTCTTTAAGCTCTTTTGTTATATGCTAACGGTAAGACTTAATGGTTGCAATATTGTTTCTACGACATCTTCTTTTGAGATTTTTTTGGAAGCATATTGCTGCACGTCATTATAACCGGTGAAAGACACTATTTAACCTTTTTACTTGCTATTTATACAGGCATGCATAGAGGAGAAATTTTAGGGTTAAAGTGGGGTGATATTGATTTTGATAAGAAGATGATCCACGTTTTTAGGTCATTAGCGTGCAGATAATGACATTGGCGAATTTTTTACAACGCCACCTAATGTAACACAAAATAATTGGAAAAAATCTTGCGGAAAAATTGCGGACAAAAGGGTAAACAAGTGGTTTGTATTACTCTTTTTTTATTTTTCTGAAGACTATGTAGATAATTGATAAATATTAACTAAAAATGTAAAAATATGTTACTATTATAATTAGTGCAACTACATATTTATAGTGCGGAGGGAAATATGCTCAAAACACCTTTTGGTACATACAATGGGGACAGTTGGGAAGAACATTGTCAAACCTTATTAAAAATGAAATACGAAGTTGATGGTTATCAGGAAATGACTGCGCATACAAATGGCGATTTAGGTATAGAGGGTTTTACAAGAAGTGGAATAGTTTTTCAGTGTTACTGTCCGGACGATGAATATGATTCCGCTAAACTTTATGCTCATCAAAGAGATAAAGTGACAACAGACCTACAAAAACTAAATAAATATAAGCCTCAATTATTAAAGTTCCTTCAAGGTGTCAAAATAAAAAAATGGATTTTTCTTACTCCGAAAATTACTAATAAATCTCTTATTGCTCATTGTCATGAAAAAGCGGTCGAATACCGTAAAGATGAAACTATGAAGGATTTAATAGATGATGATTTTGATGTCCTTGCTCATGATGAGCTATTTTACGGAAAAGAAATTCTTCAGGTAAAACGTATTCTTAATGAAAAGATTAATATTGAAGTATCAGTGCCGGATGAAGCAGAAATTATTAACTGGAAACAGTGCCAGACGTCTTCGATTGCAATATTAGACAGGAAAATCGGGAATCTCTTTGAACATTTGGACCAAGGAATTAAGGAAAGAAAAACTAACAAATATATTGATTTACAGGTGCGAAACTATATAAAGGGACAGGAAATTCTAAACTACATGAAACAGACATATAGTTCTGCATATGAGAAACAAGTGAGAATTAAAAGTTCCATTGCAAGTCATCTGGAAGAAGAGACATTGCTGTCAGATTTAGCTCCAAAAGAGTTGTTAGAAGAAACCATGGTCAAGTATAGGACTGCGTTGATCGGGGAAGATTTCAATGATATTTTTGAATTCTCTGTGTACAATGATTTGTGCCATGAGGCAATCGCAAGCTGGCTTATTGACTGCCCACTGGATTTTGGAGGTTAAAAAATGGACTTGCCATTCGATGAAATAAAAGAAATTAGATTCAGTAGAAAAAAAGTGCCAATTTCCCCAGAATTGCGACCGATGTACCGAATATCACAGATAACTCTTATTCTGCATCTTTCGTCCACGAAGCAGACGGCTTCGCTGTTAAAACTACAGTTATTTAACTGGGGCATGCAGAATCATGGCCGCTATGAAAGGTTGCTGAATCTAAAGGAAACGGGAAACTTTCCAATTATCAGCTTTGACCCCTTTTTAAATAGAGCGCTGAATTACGGAGTAGCAATGGGAGTTTTTATATTCAATGATAGTACGGGTAAATTCTCATTAACTGAAAAAGGGGAAGTTTTCGCACAAAGTATACTGAAAGAAGATGTATTCTTAGAAGAAAAAAATTTTTTAACTACAATTAAAAAAAGTCTGTCTGATAAGTACATTTTGCAAATATTTAAAGAGAGGTACTCCTCATGAACCGAATAAATTTGAATTATTTTAAAATAACGATTGATACGGCTGAAGGAGTATTTGGGACCGATATTCCATTCCAGTCAGGATTTAATATATTAAGAGCCAAAAATACAAAAGGGAAAAGTTCTACTTTAAATTCCATACTTTATGTATTGGGCATTGAAGAAATGCTAGGTGGAAGAAATGCAAAAACCATGAAACCTGTGCTGAAAGAGAAGCTGTCATATTTGGAAAAGGATGTCCCGATTTTAGAATCCAAAGTGCAGCTAGAGATTTCCAATCAAAAAGGGAATATTATAACACTGACCCGATGGATAAAATCATCTAGCATTGATGAGAAATTAATAAGAGTGCATTTTGGACCTCAGCTCACAAAAGAAGAAATAGTGAATTCCAAAGATTTTTATGTCCATATGAGTGGTTCTGCAACAGAGAAAGCAGGATTTCATGCCTTTTTAGCCAGCTTTTTAGAATGGAATTTGCCTGAAGTACCTACATTTGAAGGAAAGGACAGGATTTTATATATTCAGACCCTTTTTCCATTATTTTTTGTGGAGCAAACTAAAGGGTGGAGCAGTTTTTACTCTCCTATCTCTGGAGGTTTTGGTATCAGAGATTTATCCAAACGGGCATTTGAATTTTTATTGAACATGGATGTTACCAAGAATACGAAAGAGAGAGAAGAATTAAAAATACAAAGGGCTTTAATTTCAAATAAATGGTCTACATTGAAACAGGATATAGAAGAATTAGTTGTCAGTATACATGGGGAAGTTACGAGTATTCCTGAAAAACCTTCACTGTTAGAGGAGCTGAAGTTAAATGTGTATGATGAGAATAAAAAACTTGTTTCAATTGTTGACCGTATATTTCAATTAGAGCGCTCGATAAAAGAAAAAGAAAACTATAATATTGTCAAAATATCCAGTGTTACCTCAGAGTACGAAAAGAAGGTAAAAGAGCAAGAAATGCTTGTTTTACAATTGCAAAGTGAAATAAATTCTATCAAACAGGATTTACATTTAGAAAGAAACAATCATCGTTCTATGATTGAAAACCTTAAAAATTTAGAAATAGATTTAAAACGAAATCAAGAAGCTGAAAAACTGTACAAATTAGGTTCAATGGTGGATTCGAGCCTTTCTATTGGTGTATGCCCTACTTGTAATCAGCATGTTGAAGATTCGCTTATGCCTCCAGAAACAAGTATCCAGCCATTAGATTTATCAGAGAATATAACTTTTATAAAAGAACAAATTAATACACTCAATTTCGGTATAAAGCAATCGCAAAAAGTTATTCAAAATAAGAGATCCAAGCATGATGCAATTTCTGAACATCTTGATAATGCTAGAAGAGAGTTAAGGCTTTATAAATCCGAATTAAGTGAAAATCCACAATTGCCTACTAAGAAGGAAATGGAAAAATTGGTGGAGTTGAAAATCCTATTAAATAAGCTGCAAGATGCAAGTAATTCTTTTGAAAAAATTGACCAGCGTTTTGATAATGTAAAGGAAGAGTGGCGAAATTATTTATCCAGACAGGAAGCCTTGCCGAAAGATTACTTCTCGGAACTGGATAAAAAGAAGCTAGCTTATTTCGAGAAAGAGTTTTTAAGCTTGTTAAAGGAATTTAGTTTTTCCAGTATTAAAACAAATGAAATTGCAATTTCACATGATAAATACACTCCTATCGTAAGTGGTTTTGATATTAAATTTAATTCTTCGGCAAGCGATAATATCCGATTAATCTGGTCTTATGTAATAGCTATTTATAAGACAAGTCAGCAGTATGGTGGAAACCATCCTGGACTAATGGTTTTTGATGAACCGGGTCAGCAGCAAATGGCTGTGAAGAGTCAAAAGCAGCTTTTTGAAGTATTATCAAAAACGAAGGGACAGGCGATTGTTGGAACTTCTCTTGAGCCGGCAGAGATACAGGAAATGACAAAAGATTTAAACTTGAATATAGTCGATTTAGGTGAGGATTATATTATTAAACCTTTAAAATAATAGGGGAGACTATCTAAAAAATCAGTAACCGATTAGAAAGGTTACTGATTTTTTGTCAAGATTTTAGAAAAGGAAAAAAAGAAGGATTTTACGAGCCTATTAATTTGATGGTCCCGACTGGTCTCGAACCAGCGACCCCCACCTTGTCGAGGTGGTGCTCTCCCAACTGAGCTACAAGACCGGGATAAGAAACAAAATGTTCTTACCAGTTAGTATAGCATTCACAAAGGGAGAGGTATATAGGAAACTGTTATATTTTTACTTTTATTTCCGGCAAATTTCCCTTAGATCAACGTCTTTTCTTTTTATCGTCTTTTAATAAATCTTGCTTTTTAATTACTTTTTCTAGAACGACATGGACGTGGTATTTACTTTCTTCGATTTGCACGACATTTACAACTTTTCCTTTACGCCCTTTTATTTTTAAATCCTCATCTACATCAGGAATACGTTCTAAACACTGACTTAGAACAGGCGTATTATTTTCCAAATAATGAACAGCAAACAACATGGTTAAACGCTCCTTGTTTCTTCGATTTTAGATTGAGTCAATTTATGAAGATTCCAAGATGGATAGAACCATCAAAAATTGAGATTGATCAACTTGGGAGATATGATTTCCGCATTTCAATAATAGGATATGGTAACGAATGAATTGAGGTGTAAAAGGAATGACAAAAAAATGGGGTTTAATGGCTGTCATTGGATTTGGTCTGTATGTAGTGGCAATGTATCTGTATTTTTTCCTTGGACAAAATAGTGGAATTCCAGCCGCTCTTCAAGGAACAGCAGCTGACCCAAGCACTTTTCTTACAACGCAAGAACTGCTGCTAAGTGAAGAATTATCAAAGACAAGGAATTTCCTGTTCTTTATTACGACGCCATTGGAATGGCTGCTTTACTTCGTTATTTTAATTACGGGTATATCACGTCTGTTTGAGAAATGGAGTGCTAAACAATTTAAATGGTCCATTTTCAGAACAGCAATGTATCTGTTTTTCCTTTCTTTGTTGTTATTCATCCTCCAATTTCCACTGGATTATTACCGTTATACGCTTAGTAAAAGCTATGGAATCAGTACACAAATTTTTTCTTCATGGATGAGGGAAAATATCATCGATTTTTGGCTGGATTTTGGGATGTCGGTCATCATCATAGCAGTTCTTTACTGGCTAATTAGAAAAAGTCCTAAAAAATGGTGGCTCTATGCATGGGCTTTAACAGTACCGTTTTCAATCTTCCTGATGTTTATTCAACCTGTCGTCATCGATCCGATCTACAATGATTTTTCTCCGTTAACAGACAAGGAGTTAGAGACGAAAATTCTATCTTTGGCAGAAGAGGCAGATATCCCATCTGACCATGTGTTTGAAGTGAATATGTCG
The DNA here is from genome assembly GCF_037975215.1 of Solibacillus sp. FSL R5-0449. NCBI lineage: Bacteria > Bacillati > Bacillota > Bacilli > Caryophanales > Caryophanaceae > Solibacillus > Solibacillus sp. FSL R5-0449. The sequence goes on along the minus strand of NZ_CP150239.1, from coordinate 1,876,592 downwards.
GAGAAAACAAATGCTTTAAATGCCTATGTGACTGGAATCGGCGATAATTCACGGATTGTGCTGTGGGATACGACGTTAAACCGGTTAACACATGATGAAATTCTGTTTATCATGGCACATGAGATGGGGCATTATTTGCTGAAGGATATTTATATTAATATCGCGGTCTATTTAATTATGACGCTCATTGGACTTTGGCTGATCGCAAAAATCATGCCTAGGATAATTCACCGTTACGGATCGATCCTGAAAATTAAAGAAATGGGCAATTTGAATTCATTGCCGCTGTTTTTAATAATCTCATCCTTTTTACTATTCTTCTCTAGCCCATTGTCCAATGCGATTTCACGTTATCAGGAAAACCGTGCTGATGAATTTGCGATAGAGCTTGTGGAAAATCCTGAAGCAGCGATTTCATCGTTTCAACAGCTGACGAAAGCCGGTCTTAGTGAAGTGAATCCGCCGGTACTTGTGAAATGGTTCCGCTATACTCATCCGCCAATGTTGGAAAGAATCAATAACATTGCAGAAGAAATTGATGAAGATTAAATAAAAACATGTATAATTAGTTTACTATATCTATAAGTGTTTCTATTATTTGGGATTTAGCACCTACTCCTATGGCTGCCAATCACCTAGTATTTCATTGGTAGATTAGGATCGTACTATATACAATACTTTGGATTGAAAGGTGGTAGGAAAGTGGCGAATAAATCAGCATTAGAAAGAAATATATTTCATCTTGAAAACAAGTTGTTGTTACCTGAAATTCGGACATCGAAAGAGGAGCTAACAAGCTTACTTTCTGACGATTTTTTTGAATTTGGAAGCTCAGGGAAAGTGTTGTACAAAGATCAGGAGATTAACGAAGCGACGCTTGGAATCGTACAAATGACAATGAGTGATTTTGAAATACATTCATTATCTGAAGAGATCGTACTTGCCACGTATCGAATTTATAATGAGCTTAATAATCAGCATTCACTAAGGAGTTCAATTTGGAAATTAGTCGAAGGACACTGGAAGATGCAATTCCATCAAGGAACAAAAATTCCACAATAGTTTTCAAGCGCTATTCTTTTAAAAGAATTAGCGCTTAATTTTTAGCGGGAACTGAATACATAGATGATACGGAGATGGAGAAATGAATATTTTCAAAGTAGTAGAGAATATAGAAGAATTGCTTAAACAAGCTGAAATGATCGGAATCGGCTCAACGAGAAAAGTTTATCGTTTTGAAGACATTGTCATAAAGACTTTTTTACATCCGATCGGGTATGACCAAAGTAAAAATGAATTTGAAATGTACAAATTCTTGGAAATGCAGGGTCTGGAAAAACATCTTGCACCCATACTTTTTTTGAGTGAGAGCTATGTCGTTCAGCCTTTTTTTGAGCAACTCCCATTAAACAATCATTGCTCATACGATATCGATTTGGAGAAAGACCCCAGAATAACGAAAGATTTAAAAACCGCAATCCAGATTATTGATCAAGAACTCGACGGCTTTGATTTTAAAGATAGCGGAAATTACGGATTAGATGAAGAGGGAAATCTGGTTTTAATCGACTATGGGATGACTAAAAATTTGTATGAAGAACAATGGGTACCATTAGCAGAAGCGGGGACATTGCCTCAAATACGATTTGAAAAGTGCCGTGTTTGTAACGTAGAAAAGGAACTTCGGATGTATGGCGAAAATGATGCAGATCATCGATGTACTACTTGCGGGAAAGATTACTAATTTTATTTGGTGTTGCAGGAGGAATTAAAAATGAATAAAGAACAAGAAACTCCAGAAGCAAGAAGAGAACGATTAAGACAGCAAGAATTAAAGAGAAACCCGGCAGCAATGCACGGTGGGGGCCTTCAAGATTTAATCGGGGATTTAGGGTGGAAAGGGACAGGAATCCTTATTTTTATAATCATTATCGCCATTGTAATTTATTTAGCATTTTTCAATTAAAGAAGCATTCGTATATATGTCGTGGAGGTATAAATATGCCAAAAAAATTTAAAGTAGTTTTATTATTTCTTATTTTTGTGCTAGGTATCATTCTCGCTCGGTTTATTTATATTAAAGCGAATGAACACATTTATGCAAATAGAGTTACGGACTATCTTGTGAATGAAATGGAATATAATGAAAGTGAAATAGCATCGGTGGAAGGTGTTTATGGATTTAAGTTGCCTAAGTTTTATGTAGTTGTAACCTTTACAAATGAACCTTATATTGAATATGTTTACTTTGCACATGATAGAGTTCTGCAGTTCGAATATCAAATAATTGATAATAAATTCAAAGGAATAACGAAAGAGGATTTACGCAATTATGATCCAAACGGTTCGATTAATTAATCGTAATCGATCAATTATTCTTTTAGGCATATAAAAGAGTATCGAAGAAATGTTTTGGTAATATAACCTTATATGATTTTTAGTAAGGGGGTATTACCATTTCAATTAAATACTCACCTCGTTTGATTTTATTGGCACTTGCGGGATTAGTACTTATCAGCTTGCCTTTTATCAGGCTCATCTTTCCTGTTTTCTATGTTCAAACATTTCTATATGATCCATCAGTTATTGTCCTTTTTCCGCATCGTTTGAATTTCGATCTAGTTCTAGCTGCAAGTTTATTATTATTTGCCGGATTTATTATCCCGCTTATTAAGCAAAATAAATTCACTTATAGCCTGTTAGCTGTGTTTGTGGCAGGCGGTATTTTTGTTTTTTATTTATCGGTTTTGAGCTATACATATATAGGCAAAGAAAAAATTGTATCGCATAATTTATTTGATGGAAAATCGTTAGAATGGACTGAAATTAAAGAAGTGGCGCTTGAGTACTACCAAGATGATACCGGTAGATATGAAGAATACAACTTTAAGGCAAATGACGGTAACTCAATACGGATCCCATTAAACAACCATTTCCTCTATGAAGATAAAAGTGAAATCTATAAAATAGCTAGACAAAATAACATATTTTTTATTGAACTGCAAAAAAATTAACACAGTCAAATCCATTTAATGGTATATTAATAGAGTATATTGGGATGGAGTGATGGTGATGGAAATGATGTATGATAGCGGTGGTATTGGCTTGTTTGCGTTAATCGGATTGTTACCGATGCTATTTAACTTAGTAATTATTATTTTTGTAATTTATTTTATTGTAAAAGCGATTAAGTTTATGGATATGAAACAAAAATTGGATCAGGAAAAAAATGAAAAAATCGATCAGTTAATTCAGCTGATGCGTCAAAAAAATAATGATAACTTTTGATTTGAAATAAGGGGCATTACCTTGATGGGAGTAATGCTTTTTTCTATAAAAATTATTGGGATTTTATGCAAGTATCGAGGGAGATAATATTGAAAGGAATTTTAGCTATGAAAAGATTAGTAATTATGACAGTGGGCAAAACTCATTCCGGAAAAACTACATTTGCTTATGCTTTAGAAAAACAATTAAATAATTCGATTGTGATCGATCAGGACAACCACGCTGAATTTCTAAATACTATTTATAAGAAGCTGCAAAGGGATGAAGGACCCAATATCCTTAAACATGCGCTCTCTAAGTTAATTGTCGATTATGCCAAAGCACATACAGATTATCATTTTATTATTTGCAACTCGAATCGGAGCATTAATGGTCGAGAATATTTACTACAGCAAGTATACCCACCAACAGCCTTTGTCCGGATATTGGTTCACTTTAATCTATCAGATGAGGTACTCCATTCCAGAATCAAACATAGTGCAAGAAGTACAGCTATATTTAGAGGTCCAATTACAAATTTTGAAGAATTGCTTATTAAACAAAATCTGGAATCTCTAAAAGAAGAAATAGTAGATCCTTCAGAAAACGAGGCCGACTATTTGTTTGTAATTAACGAAGAAAAGGATATCGATTTAGTGATACAAAGTATAATACATATTGCCCAAACGAGCTTGTAGACCCAAGCTCGTTGGATTAAGAAGAGATTTAATCCCGATTCGAACTCACCAATTCCAGTTTCCCGTCTATTTTCAGTAATACTCCATCCGTTAATAAAACCTCTAACGGGAAAACTTCAGCCTTCTTATTTGAGAAGAACCATGTGCGGCCTTCATTAACAAACAAAAGATAGGATGCATCTTCCCTTGCGCCCATAAATGTTAACCCTTCAGCCGATATTTCTTTATGGTCCCGTTCAAAAATTGAAACCTCGTGAAACGCTGATGCTGATTTTAATTTATCCTTTACCACAATACTCATCTCCGACACTTTTTGAAGCGATGAAGCGTTAAACGGTGTTGTATTTTGCTTTGCATCGGAAAAGCGGCAAATAAATTCGACTATATTTCCTGCAGGATCCTCAAAATAGATGGATTTCGCGTCAATACCTTCAAAGTAAACTTCATCTTTACCTTGTTCTTTTGATAATGTAACTTTTCCTTTGGTCCATGCTTTTGCTTCTTCAAACTGATTTGAAGGGATATCAAAAGCAAAATGATAAAATGGATTTTCGTTCAATGGGGCCTTGGTGAACGTAACTGCTGTACCTCCCACAAGTATTGTAAAGCGATCCGACTCTTCTGAATGTAGAGGGAATTCTAGTTTGGCTATATAAAATTGTTTTGTTGCTTCAAAGTTAGAAGCGTACATCGTTATATGTTCAATATTCATAAATTTTCCTTCTCTCAATCTGTAATAAGTTTAAGTTACCATGTATTCATTAAATAAGAATCATTAAATGGTCTGAATTTTCGTTTATTTTCCTGTAAATTAATTTTTAACTTTTACTCTAATTTTAATGAGTTAGTACATATAAAGTTTAGTTATTCATTATTAATCTGGCTAAATAAAGATAATAATGTAAAATAATATAAGACGAAAAAGGTTTTCTAGTATAAAGAAATCCAACTTAAAAAGAAAGGGAACTAATCAATGAAAAAAAGAATATTGGCAGCATTTGGCGCACTTATATTTGCATGTAGCTTACCTTTAACGGAAGCATCAGCTGCAAGCTCGAAGCAATTTTCAGATGTACCGGCTTCAAAGTATTTTGCCGAAGCAGTGTATGAATTGGCCGAGCGCAATATTTTGGGAGGCTACCCGGATGGTACATTTAAACCGGGCAACTCTATAACACGGGGACAAGCAGCGGCAATTATTGCGAAAATGGTTAAATTGGACACAGCCAATGTGAAAGACCCGAAATTTAAAGATGTATCGACAGCAAACGGTTATTATAAGGCTATTGCCGCTTTAGCTGAAAACGGAATTATTAACGGCTATGGAGATGGGCGTTACGGTCCGAATGATCCGATCAAACGCGGACAGATGGCTTCGATTCTTGTCAAAGCGTTTGATTTACCTCGCTATGATTACAATAGTAATGAAATACCATTCAAAGACGTTAACTACTCTTTACATGGTTTGAATATTTTTATTATTTACAAGCTGGGAATCACGTCTGGTACGACACCTGATACATTCAGTCCCAATGCTTTTATTACAAGAGGCCAGGCAGCCAAAATGTTGAAAGCAACGGAAGAGGTAAAACCAAACATGGTTACGCTGGAGGCAAGCGAGCTTGGATTTGACCAGATTAGTAGAATAGAAGCGGATGCAATCGATTCACATTTCTATGAAGGATTATTAGTAAAAGGGAAATATTTGCCGACAGGTCATTCGGGTGATCAGATTCAACTTATTCCTTTAAAAGAGGGGACAAGTACACTTGTTATTTCCGGAGTTAAAGATGGTAGTGAAGTATATAAAAAATATTATGTCCATATGAAAAAGGAAAATGGGAAATTGGAGTTAGGGCTGGAACAAACCGAAGATTCATTGCCTACCGTTGCGACATTATGGTTTTACGAAAACTCTATGAATGAACCGCTAAATGATACTGTTCAGAACATTTCGCTTGAAACAATGGAAGGTGAGAACCTTTCAGATAACGTAGCGTTTGAACAATGCGGTACGAATGGGGGCTGTATTGTCATTGATAATCCGGGTCAATATATTGCGACAGTGCGATTTACCGGGGGAAAAGTCGAGCGCTATGGAATTGAGGCGAAACCAAACAAATCCAGCATTTACTATGATATTCGGACGTTAAAAGAACAACGGGAAACGGTATTTAAACTTGATGAAAAATTTGATATCGGAAAACATATAATTCAAACTAAAGATGCAGAGCAATTAGCCATTGTAACAAGAGATCCCGGGACGAATGTGTTCCGTGCTAAAGCGACTGGTGAAAACGGTTATATTTCTGTTGATTTCGAAAAGACCGTCACTGAACGAGAATGTTTTAGCGAAAATGAATGTGTAAACAATGTTTGGTTAGGTGTCACTGTAAATGTTAGCCACATCGGTTCCATTGTAAATGTTACGATTAACCGAAATCTAATGCCAAATTATTAAGTGTTTAAGCAGGTGTAGATCATATGCCTGCTTTTTTTTGCGTACAATAAGAATTTTATGTAAACTAACACGATAATCGATAGACTATTATTTGGCGGTCCTTTTTTATTGAGCCTATGCTAAAATGAAATTGCCAAGTTTTGTTAGCCCGAAAATAGTATTCGGGAAATAACGTTAACCAGTTTTTATCTGAAATCATTCAAAAATGAAGGGAAGTAAGATGAAAATGAATATGTTAAAAGAAAAAATGATAGCATTGATGAATGAAATTGACTTTTCAGGCAATGTCTTAGTGAAATGCAGTGATGATTTTTTACATCAATATAGTAACGGTTTTGCGAATCGTACCCATCGTATTTTAAATAACGACTTAACACGATTCGGGATCGCCTCCGGGTGCAAAATCTTTACAGCCGTAGCGGTTTGCCAGCTTGTAGAAAAGGGGCAGCTTTCATTTGAATCGAAGTTATCCGATATTTTAGATATTCCTCTTCCGCTTTTTGATAAGGATATCACTATTCACCATTTGTTAACCCATACAGCGGGGATCCCAGATTACTTTGACGAAGAAGTTATGGATGATTTCGCAGAATTATGGGTGAATCAGCCAATGTATTTAATGCGGAACGGCCGTGATTTTTTACCTTTATTCCAGGATGAAGCGATGAAGTTGAAAGTGGGCGAGCGCTTCCACTACAATAATGCAGGCTATATACTGCTCGGTCTTATCGTTGAACAATTGAGCGGTCATGACTTTGACGAGTATGTAACGGAAAATATTTTCAAGCGTGCGGGAATGGAGCAATCAGGATACTTTGAACTGGATGCACTGCCTTCAAATACGGCACTCGGCTATATTGATGAGGAAAACGGCAAATGGAAATCCAATATTTATTCTGTACCAGTTAAAGGCGGTGCGGACGGCGGTGCTTTTGTTACGGTGGAGGACATGCATCGTTTCTGGCAAGCTTTAATGAAGTTTGAACTTTTAAGTGAAGCAATGACAAAGCAATTATTAACGCCGTATATTCATACTGATGATCATTTTGACCGCTTTTACGGCTATGGGGTATGGATTGATATGAAAGAAGACAATATTTTTAAGTACCATGTAATGGGCTATGATCCTGGCGTTAGTTTTCATTCTGCCTATTATCCGGGTAGCGGTATGGTTAGTGTAATTTGTTCGAATAAAAGTGAAGGCGCTTTTGACGTCTTTAAAGAAATTGAAAAGATATAGAATGGGAGCCAACTAGCTGAGGCTAGTTGGTTTTTATATATTGTTAGGGGGCGTGGTTTTCTAATATCTGGCGCGGTTCTTCTAATAAATTGTGAAAAGTTCTAATAAAATGCCGAACTTCTAATATAATCGCTCGATGTTCTAATAACTCATTAAAATGTTCAAATATCCTTCATAGATGTTCTAATATCACTCTCACATGTTCTAATAACCGCATCATTTGTTCTAATAAAAACTAGCTGTTATCCAATTAGCCTCGATATTGCGGGAAATATCTCTCAAAAGCGTACGATACACCTAGATTTTCTAATAACCTTTCAATTTGTTCTAATATCCAGTCTAACTGTTCTAATAATAGCCGCTAATGTTCTAATAAAAGTCACAACCCCTTCAGCACACCCCACTATTTCCCGGACAAATCATCAGTTACAACCGATTTTCCGAATTCTGCGGAAGTTTTCGCCAAAACTCTCCCCACCCCATAAAAAAAGTGCCCGCACACCCGTATGCGGACACTTCTTATATCAACCCTCGACCGCGTCAACCTCAACTACCTTCTCACGATCCGCCTTCAACGCTATGTAAACCATCATTACCAAAATAAGCGATGAACCGAGCCACTGGAAACTTCCGAACGGTTCCTTCAGCCATAAAACTGTTGCCAATACGGCAGTCAACGGTTCAATATTACCGAGCAGGCTCGTTTCTTTAGCGGTAAGTGTTTGAAGACTTTCAATGTAAAACCAGAAAGCCAGCATGGTGCCGAAAATAATGACGACAATTAAATAAAATACCGTTGCGCCTGTCCATACCGAAATATCCACATCCCATGGCGGCTGCACAAAACTCATCGTCACTCCGGCCAGGAACATCGCCCAGCCGACAACGACAAGCGAATCGAAGCGCTTTAATAGTGGAATAACATAAAGCGTATAGAACGCTAGCGTTACACCAGATAATAATCCCCAAATAATTGAAGGGAGCGGTACGGCAAATGTGGAAAGGGAGCCGTTCGTTAATAAAAAGAAGCTTCCGCTAAGAGCTAGCACAATTGTTACTGCATCTTTTTTCGTAAATCTGGATATGCCACGTACCGTCACCCAAATTATAATCATAACCGGTGCCATGTACTGTAATAATGTTGCGACCGCTGCATTACCTTCTTTAATCGAAGCCATATATGTGTACTGAACCCCGAGCATTCCAATAATCGCGAAAACGAGCAAGCGGAAAGCAGCCCATTTTTCCCGCCATATCTGTAAAATTTGTGCCCGATCCTTAAATATTGCCTGGGCAATTAAAAGCAGAATACCGGCAATGACAAGGCGTGTGGACACAAGCCAGTTAACTTCAATACCAAGAGAAAACAGTTGTTGTGCCATTGTTCCGCCGATACCCCAGAAGAAACTGCCGCTCACTACTAATAAAAAGCCAATCATTCGTTTGTTTTTCATTTTAAATCCTCACATTATGTATAATTATTTCATTGTATCGAATTATTATTCAAAATGCTATATCGCTATTTGCACCATTCAATCTAAAGAATGAACCTAACTACTATTTTAATATAATAAAAAGACCGCAATGTCCCTTTTTCGTCATATAAAAGGACATATAGATAGTAAAAGGAGGTGAATGACAATGTTAACAATTAGTGCAGGTCATTACGGAAAGGGGACAGGCGCCTCAGGTTATATGAATGAAGGAGAAGAGACTGCCTTGCTTGTGCAGGAACTCGGTAAAAAATTGCAGCAAAAAGGCGTGAAGGTCAATGTAATTATTGATAAGCAATCTAAAAGCCAGCAGCAAAATTTAACGTATTTAGTGAAGCAGCATAATGCATCACAACGCGAACTTGATGTAAGCATTCATTTTAATTCCGCGCCTACACAGCAAAAAGATGGAATTGGGACAGAAGTGCTTTATGTGAATCCGGCTATTTCAACATTTACGCAAAAGATGAGTACCGAAATTGCGAAAGCAGGAAAGTTTAAAAACCGCGGAGCAAAACAGCGTAAGGATCTGGCTTTTTTAAATGGTACAACGAAAAAAGCCATTCTCATAGAAGTATGTTTCGTTAATTCTGAGCAAGATGTAAAGTTATACAGGGCAAATAAAGACCAAATAATTGAAGCAATTGCCGAGACCTTAAAAAGCTATTTTCCGAACACGACACCACCAACACCGGCACCGACACCAGCACCGGATCCGCAAACAATTACGAGTAAAGCATTACAGCAAAAAGTGGAAGCCATTTTTAATGATAAAGTAGCTGTACGTGCACAACTTAAACAAGGTGCTCAGATGGGCGTATTTCAGCCATTATGGTTGGAAAAATTTGATGCTGGCACACTAACGCTATACGATTATATTGCACTCACAACATTGCAATACCAAAAAAATAACTCGAATATGTAACCTTTTATCTCTTAATTCGACTAATGTAGTGAAATTACCGAAAGGATGGAACTATATGAAAAAAATTGCACCTTTAGCATTATCTGTACTGTTACTTGGAACTGCTACTACTTATGCTGATCAGCCAACAACTGAAGGGACTGAGGAAGTGGAAAAAGCAGGAACATTTGTCCAGCACAGAGGGAATATCACTGCAGTCGAAGAGAGGGAAAATGCGAAATTATTTACGGCAGAACAAGCTGGCAATCTGTTCAATTTCTATGTAGATAATAAAACACTCGTTTTTGATGAACATGGCAATGAAGTTGAACTGAAAATGGGTGATACGATTTCACTTTCCATTTATGCGGATCAACCGATGATCTTAATTTATCCGCCGCAATATGCACCACCTGTAGTGATTGTGGAAAAAGATGATACGGCCAACTCTGTAAAAGTGGCACAATTCGATGAGAACTTCTTAAGTGATGATGGAAATTTAAAGCTGAATTTAAATGAAGAATCGGTCATCGTCAATACAAAGGGTGAAAAAGTGTCCGCAAAAGAATTAAAAAACTATAGTGCGATTGTATTTTACGGACCAACAACGAAAAGTATTCCAGCACAGACAGCACCGGAAAAAATTATCGTGTTCCCAAAACTTGATGAAGCAGTAGAAAACCCTGAAATGGCATCAGAAATCCAGGGAATAATTGGTGAGGATTACAAAGAAGTCGATGGCAAAATCATGGTGCCGTTACGTATTGTCGCAGAAGAACTTGGCTTTAAAGTCACTTCGACAGGAAACGGTGCGGTTATTTCAAAAAATGCACTGTCCTACACAATTACACGTGGCGAAAAAACATATGGCCATAATCGGGCACTTAAACATTTTGAAGTTGCACCAGCATTACTGGAAGAAAACAAAACATATGTAGAGTATGAATTTGTTGAACAGTTGCTGAACTAAATTAAATAGCTTACCAGGCTAAAATTCATTTACTCCATGAATTTTAGCTTTTTTTGATACAAAAGGTGCTTTGAATGAAACTCAAAGCACCTTCTATTAATGAATGGAACGAGGCTGTTTTTTTATTAAAATTACAAATAAGCTTGCCATGACACAGCAGACACCGGCCATGAAAAATGCCCAAGTATACGTATTGAAATAAGAATATAACATACCCCCACCATAAGCCGCCGTTGCAGCACCTACTTGGTGGGAAGCGAAAATCCAGCCGTAAATAATGGCACTTTTATGTACTCCGAATATTTGTCTTGAAAGATTGATCGTAGGGGGTACAGTTGCCACCCAATCCAATCCGTAAAATACAGTGAAAACGAGGATCCAAGTTAGATTGCCTTCCATTAATGCAAAAGGCAGCAAAACTAGAGATGCGCCTCTAAATAAATAATACCAGAACAAAAGCCAGCGATTATCAATACGATCGGACAGCCAGCCTGAAAGCGTAGTCCCTACCATATTGAAAACGCCCATAAACGACAGCAAGGAAGCTGCGGTGACGATAGGGATGCCGAAGCTGATACAGTAGGAAATAAAATGAGTCCCGACGAGCCCGTTCGTTGAAAAACCGCAAAAAAAGAAACTTCCGGCTAGTAACCAGAATTCTTTAGAACGTACAGCTTCCGCCAACCCTTTAAATGCCACAACAATAGGATTACCATTTGATTGACCATCCGCAATGTCAGTATCCTCTGTCTGACCATACGGAAGGATGCCGATTTCCTTTGGTGTGTTTTTCATAAATAAAAAAATGATGAAAAACATGACTGCGCTGATCGTTATAATGAAACCAACTGCCCAACGCCACGAGTAATTTTCAATAATTGTCGCTAGCAAGGGGAGGAGAATCAACTGACCCATTGCGGTACTCGCTGTCAGAATCCCTGTTGCCAGACCTCTTTTTTCTTTAAACCAGTGATTCGCTACATATGGACTAAGTACCGTTAAAAACAGACTGGAACCAAGTCCGATAATAACACCCCAAATAATGATCAGTTGCCATGATTGATTCATCATGAAAATTAATAAAAGACCGATCAGGAGTGTTCCCATTGAAGCAAGCATCATTTTCTTTAATCCGAATTTTTGGAGTAATGCGGCCATGAAAGGTCCAGCAAATCCGTAAATAAACAAGCTGATTCCAAAAGCCAAAGAAATCACTTGGCGATTCCAGCCAAACGCTTTTTCAAAAGGAGTTAAAAAAACCCCGGAAGATGCCATTGCAATCCCGGCGGCAATAATGGAGCAGAATGATATAGCAAGAATAATCCAGCTATAGTGAATTTTTTTCAACTGAACACCGCCTTTTTATACTATATTGTAATTTTAAAGACAAACAGATTATATGTAAAACAGTATTTTCGGATTATTTAGAAATTTATTTTTATGTAAAAATCTCTTCTCAAATTTATTTAATATAATTCCAGGAACGATTGCATATGTTAGGTAACAACACTAGCAAGGAAGTGGTTCCAATTATTGATAAAGCACTCATTATGATTATTGCTTTAAGAATTATTTCGGGAAGTATTGAGTTAACGGCTGCTGCATTAATGTTTAAATTCAATGATTTAGAAAAGGCCTTTTATATTAATACATTGCTTGCACTAGTCGGTCCGGTTATTTTAATCGTTACAACGGGACTAGCATTGCTCGGCCTGGCGGAAAAAATCTCGCTTGCTCGAATCATATGTCTTTTCTGCGGGATTTCATTGATTCTTTTCAGTTTGAAAGCCAGTTAAAGACAATGTAAAAAGACCTTTCAGCTATTGCTGTCGGGTCCTTTTTTCTATGATATTTCTTTTGGTTCAATATCCTCGATTTTGATGAATTTCCACACCAGGAATAAAAGAATTATTCCTAATATACCAGCAGTAATATAACTAATATTGAGGTGGTCTTTCATGACAAGCGACATGATAGGCGGGCCTGCAGCAACGCCGATAAATCTGGCTGAACTGTAGAATGAAGAGACAGTACCGCGCAATTCTTTTCTAATATTATCAGTAATGATAGTATCAAGAGCCGGTAATAATGCACCAATTGCAATTCCGACGATGCTTGTAACGATCAGCAGTAGAAATAGCTTTTTACTTGTATAACCGACAAAAATAATGCTGGCGGACATCGCAATTAGAGAAATAACGATAATTTTCTTGATTCGTTTCAAATCCCCTTTAATTTTCCGGCCGGAAATAAAAGAAGAAATACAGAGAAGTAAAAGCGGGATGGCCAGTACAAAACCTTTCTTGATCCCTTTAATGTCATGAACTTTTTCCAGATTTTCTGATAAGAAAAATAACATGCCAAATAATATCAGCATTACAAGGACCCCGTTAAGAAATACCGTATACAACCATTTTCCTTCGTCTTTGAAAACTTCTTTCGTATGGTGTAAAAACCCCTTAAATTTTAACGGTTCATCCTTTTCTTTAGGCACTTTAACAAAGAAAAAAATAAGTACAATCGAAATTAAACTGAGTGCAGAAATAGAAAAGAAGGGAAGGAACCATAGTATTGCAGCAAATATCGAGCCTAAAATCGGACTCAATACTTTACCGAATGTATTGGAAGTTTCGATAATCCCTAAAGTCGAGCTGATTTTTTCATCATCATCTTGATACAGGTCACCTACAAGCGGTAAAACGATGGGCATCGCTCCTGCGGCACCTATACCTTGGATAATCCTGCCGATAATAATCATTGTGAACGGGTCATCTATTTTCCATGAAGCAAACCCAGCGATTAAACCGCCGATTAAAGCTAAAATCAGACTCGGTAATATGACGACTTTCCTGCCAAAGCGATCAGATAAATAGCCAGCTACCGGAATAAGAAAAATAGCTGCCACTGAATAGCTTGTAATGATCATGCTTGACTGGAAAGAGGTGATTCCGACCTTGTCTTCTAGTATTGGAAGTACTGGAATAAGCATTGAATTTCCTAAAGTCATAATGAGCGGAATAGAAGTAAGACTTACAATGCACCATATACTTACACCCTTATTTTTATCCATTACCACACCTCGATGAATTTTGCTTTTGTTTAGGTATGGTTTCCTTTCACGAACATTTTATACGCAAGGTTTGGTTGTATAAATTTTTTATTTAAAATAATAATTCAAAAGCATGCTTTCCAAAATAAAGTCCAAAACCAATCATAAAAATGGACGAAAAAACGGTTACAGTTTTCAAGAGCCTAATGGATAATAATTTGCGTGCGACACTCGATAAGGAAGCATAAAGAAAATCCACAAATATTATGCCAAGTAGTATGGCACCACTAATTAGTATAATGTCAAATCCTGTAGCGATTCCTGCTGTTTTCGCAAGGATCGAGCCATAGATTCCTAGCCAGAAAAGGATTGTAATGGGATTCAGCAAAGACATTAACAACCCAGCTAATAACGAATGTCTTAATCGTACGATTCTACCGGTTTTAGAGTTCATTTCTATTTTATGTAATGTCAGTAAACTTTCAATCCCAGTATACAAAAGGACGAAGCAGCCAAAAGACCATAAGAAGGTTTGCAATATGATTGAATCGATAAATTTTCCGACGCCAAAATACACGACAAGCATATAAGCAATGTCAGTAGCCAAGGCACCCAGACTAAAAAACCATGCATGAAAAAATCCGTTTTTCAATCCAGTATTTATTAAAACGTTCTTAACAGGACCGAATGTAGCAGCCATCGTTATGCCTAAAAAAATATAGGTAAAGATCGAATTCATAAACTGTCCTCCATTAATTAGATATTTGTGCATTTTATTCGACGGTAAGGTTTTTTAGGACTAGTAATAGGCTAAGGAGATTATTTATTTTGAAGAATACTATCCACTTCGGTTAAAGGTGGGGAATACCCAGTTTTTATAATCAATACATAGATTATTTTTTGGATTTATTGTTATAATTTTAACGTAATGATCATTATCAAAAATTATAGTTAAAGGGAGGCAGTTATTATGCAAATAGATAAAAATATGCAGGAAATGTTTTCGAACTTCATTTTACAACGAGTAAAAGAGGATAAGATGGAGGAAGCAAAAGCTTTACTAGCTGAGAATTTTAAAAAGCAGGATGAAGGTACATTTACAAAAGAGGACGTTGAACAGTTTGTTCCAAAAATGCTGGAATATTTAAAACCGGAAAAAATTGAAGAAATTCGAACAATCGCTAAAAATTTCTCAATCAATTTCTAGTAAATCCTATCAGTTCACAAAATTTTTATAAATTTAAAAGGAATCCGTTTGTTCGAAATATTACGAACAGGATTCTCTTTTTTTGTCCTTTAAAGAACCCCGACAATTCCCTCTATGTCAACAATGTTAAACAGAACATTTACCCCTTACTTCAGCGAGCTAAACCAAAATTATTATACAATGTAATCTTTTTGTAATTAGACTGTAACAAGATTTTGACATTAAATATGGATTTACCTCTATTTTTTTCCGGTTTTGTACTATACAATGAGGTGGACAGCTTATGAAAGGATAGGGAACAATGAATCAAAAACTGATTACATTGGTTGTTGCAATCTTCCTCGTTTGTACACTAGCTGTTACACCGACATCAGCTAAGGTAGTATTTGCAGATGTTGCGACAACCGATGCCACTTACGACGAGATCCAGTATTTAATTAGCCTTGGAGCAATTAAAGGATATCAAGAAAATGGCAAAACGTACTACAAACCCAACATGAGTGTGACACGTGCACAAGCTGCGAAAATGGCAGTCATTGCTGCAGGTAAAAGTCCACTAAAAGTAAGTAAATCCTCGTACACAGATGTTAAAGTCGGGACAGAACAATCGACATACATCGAACGTGCACGTCAACTCGGATTATTTACTAAAACATCAGGGAATTTTTCTCCTAATGCCACTTTGTCTCGTGAAGAAATGAGTCACGTATTATCGATTGCATTTAATTTAAATGCAAGTGACTATAAGGATTTGCCGGTGTACTTCCCAGATGTATCGAATTCGAATACATATGCTCCGTATATTAAAGCAATCTACTATAATGGGATTACAAAAGGTAGTGACGGCAAATACATGCCAAAAAGCTCAGTAACACGAGCACAGTTTGCGTCATTTATCGCAAGAGCAAAAAGCGATAAATTCCGACTAGCCTTACCCGAACACCTTGATTCAGTTGATACGACACAAGTAATTGGTCTTGTATCGGTAACAACAGATGGCTTAAATGTTCGTACAGAGCCGAATACATCGAGTTCAGTGATTGGCCGAGTAAATACGGGCGGTAAGTTATCGGTGTATGCTGTGGAAGGTAATTGGTTGAAGGTTTCTTATCAAGGCTACTACGGCTATATCAGTAAATCATATGCCAAATTCCTTGAACAAGACGGCAGTGCCATTGGACCATCAATTAAAGCTGTCAAGACAAATACAATTATAAATCTTTATTACAAACCGACATCGTCATCGAAAAAAATTAAACAAATTTCTGCCGGTTCAACATTGTCAGTCTATAAAGAAATTGACGGTTATTATTTAACAACAGTAGGTGGAGTTCCTGGCTATATTGTAAAAAATAGCACGACGGTTGTAGGGAGTTCAAATGTGAATCCGCCACCATCGGAAACGGATTCCGGCAATAACGATCCTGTCGTTACATCCGGCACAACGGGTAAAGTAACGGTTTCGAGTTTAAACATGCGCAAATCGGCATCAGGGTCATCCGCGACAATTAAAAAGTTATCAAAAGGATCAGTAATTGCGGTACATTCCATTGATGGCTATTGGGCAAAAGTGACAGCGGGCAAAGATACAGGCTATGTGCACAAATCGTACATTAAACTAGTGAACGAAAAAGGCAGCCCTGTTAAAGACCGCATTATTATTTTAGACCCAGGACACGGTGGTAAAGATCCAGGTGCTGTTAACTCTGGTAGTACGGAAAAAGCGATCGTTTTAAAAGTTTCCAATCTTGTAAAACAAAAGCTTGAAGCAAATGGCGCAAAAGTTTTCACAACGCGTTCAGGGGATACATTCCCGACATTACAAGAGCGTGTGAACTTTACAAAAAGCAAATTCGGTGAAGTATTTGTTAGTATTCACGTAAATGCTGCGACATCAACAAGTGCAAAAGGTACTGAAACGTACTACAGCATTACAACGGGTGACCAGTATCAAGAGGATAAAAAGCTGGCAACATATATCAATACTGAAATTGTTAACAATGCGAACATGAAAAACCGTGGCGTAAAAGAAGCGCAGTATTATGTGACACGCAATATGATCATTCCTTCTGTATTGGTAGAACTTGGGTTCATCTCAAATTCAGAAGACCGTAAAAAATTAATCAATGACAAGTATGTAGAAATCTATGCACAATCTATTTATAACGGGATTGTGGATTACTACAGAAAATAAAATATAATAAAATATGCTGTTCAATGGCTTAGTTCTTATTAAAAGGACTAAGCCATTTTTATTTAGTATTAATAGAAAAATATGGTAAAATTTATGGAGACTTAACTTTTGCATTTGGGGTTGAATTGAAGCAATCAAGTTTAACCGAAAAATGCTGAAATAGTGAATAAAAATAGTAAATAGTGAGGTGATTTAATTGACTTTTAAAATGATAAAAAAAGAATTCAAGTTGGTTGGCTTAAAGGGTAGTGGGGAGTATGAAAACTTTGGAAGTGAAGTACCATTGCTTGCAAAACAGTTATTAAGCCGTTCGAGTGAAATCGACTTCCCGACTGAAAGTGAAATTGCATTGTATGAGCCTAAAAAGAGTGCCGGCCATACGACGGGCAATTTCTATGTAGGACTTATCGTTCGCGAGAGAGTGAACAAAATCCCGACAGGAATGGATTATTTAGAGACAGATAACCATTATATTACGACTAGAGGCAACATAATGGAACTTGGTAAACTTCATGAAGGCTTGCTTAATTGGGGAACAGCGCAAGGTTATAAAAGAGATCTTGATTCTTATATTATCGAAACTTATCACCCTGTCAACGAAGGGGAAGAAGTAGAAATCTATTTACCAATCATTGCGTAGAACTTAAAAAGGAGAAGAAAAATGGGCGAAAAGTTAGTGAGAGTCGGAACAACATACATACCGGTAACGGATGTGGAACAATCTGCTGAATGGTATGTAAAGAACTTGGAAGCGGCTTT
Source organism: Solibacillus sp. FSL R5-0449 (assembly GCF_037975215.1). NCBI lineage: Bacteria > Bacillati > Bacillota > Bacilli > Caryophanales > Caryophanaceae > Solibacillus > Solibacillus sp. FSL R5-0449. The sequence continues at coordinate 1,858,350 of NZ_CP150239.1, read as the reverse complement.
AAGTTACAAAGACACGGATAAAGCCATATTAAACTTTGCAAATCAAAGTTTTTTTCTCGTGAAATCGAATGAAAATGAAAGTGCCAATTTTAAAGATAAATATGGAAACGAACGTTTTTCAATAACATTTGAAGTTGATGGATTACACGCTTTAGCACAATTGCATAAAGAATTTCAGCAAAGCGGTGTAGAAGTTGGTGAGATTGAAGATCGCGGGCATGCCGGAAGGAATTTTGTCTTTTATGATTTAGATAAAAATAAATTCGATGTGTGGAGCGAACTGAGCCCTGCTTTTAAAGAAAAATTTAAATAACTTCTTTACGGACTTAGTATGGGTGAATTCCTTACTAAGTTTTTTACGTAATAATGAATCTTTTCTTATTCTGTTCCGTACATAAACATAGTGGCGAATGAAATTGTTTAGTACTTTTATAAACATTACTTATTACATAATTTTTTACTTATTTTATAATTGGAATAATTACTATATAATGGAATTCGCAAGTTCTTACAAACAGGAGGTACGCTCATGGTGTTACAACTGAAAGATGTGACGAAACGCTACCGTGATTTCGTTGCAGTAAACCGATTGAACTTTACAATTGAAAAAGGCGAAATATTTGGCTTGATCGGGCAAAATGGTGCAGGTAAAACGACTACATTCCGAATGATTCTGGATTTACAGGATACAACAGAAGGTACCATTACATGGGAAGGGCAGCCGATTAAATCGGTAAGCCGTGATTTTTTAGGTTATTTACCTGAAGAGCGCGGTATTTTTCCGCAAATGAAAGTGGAAGAACAACTTTACTTTTTCGGCGAGCTGCATGGAATGGATAAAAACGAACTGAAAAAAGATATCGATTTTTGGATTGAACGCTTTGACCTGGAAGAAAAACGACATGTGAAAGCAGAAACTTTATCAAAAGGGAATAAGCAAAAGGTTCAATTGATCGCCAGCTTTATTCACAAACCGGCATTTTTAATTCTTGATGAACCGTTTAGTGGACTGGACCCGGTGAATATGGAGCTGCTGAAAAATGCAATCCTCTATTTGCGCGACCAAGGAATGACGATTTTATTCTCGAGTCACCAAATGGATAATGTTGAAGAGCTTTGTGATCACTTATGTTTACTAAAGCGTGGTGAATCCCTGTTTTCAGGCTCGCTGCTTGACCTGAAAAAACAGTACGGGAAAACGAAACTGACAGTACGCACTGATAAATCTTTCGAAGAATTAAGTAGATACCCAGGTGTGAATCATGTCAAAATGGAACGCGATTCACAGGCGGTACTGACACTTGAGGATGAAAAGTATGCACCGGAAATTTTCGACTTGCTGTCAAACGGCAATTACATCGAAAAATTCAGCTTAGATTATTTATCGCTGCATGAAATTTTCAAAGAGAAAGTAGGTGCCGGCCTTGTCTAAATTTAAAGTGCTTATAAAAAAATTATATAAACAAAAAATTTCTTCAAAGTCCTTTATTTTAACAACATTGCTTTATCTTGCAGTATTAAGCGGGTTTATGTTCTGGTCTGAAATCAAAGACCTCATTTTCTCGGGGGATGCCGATACGGTTGCTGTAGTCAATGAAACAGATTTTGATATCGCCCAAGTACTGCTGGACACCGATGATGTGGAATATGTATATGTTGATTCCGGCAATATCGCGGATAAATTGAAGGACGGCGATTATTATGCGGCGTTTACATTAACAGATGCAGATGGCAAACTAGCGGCAAAAATTGAATCATATGATCCGCTGCCGCTAAATGACCAGCAAGATTTCCAAAGTGCGCTAAGTCAGGCAGGCCAGCTGTATGCGATGAGTCAAATGGAATTATCACCGGAGCAGCAACAGTTACTATTGTCATCAGAACCGGTCATTACGTTGAATTCATTGAATGAAACTGCCAATGATGGCAAATCTGCTGAAGAAAAAATGGCGGGTGTCTGGGTTTCATATGCGATTGGAATTATCATTTATATTTTTGTGGCATCGTATTTATCGATGATTACAACAGATGTTGCTTCGGAAAAAGGGTCTCGTGCTCTGGAAATGCTGTTAGTCAGCGTGAAACCTGAAGTGCATTTCCGTTCAAAAATTGTCGGTGTATTTTTAGTCGCACTTACACAATTTGTTATATTATTCGGAGTCCTTTTATTATTGCTTCGCTTCACGGATGGTGGAAACAAATGGTCAGTTGTAACGGATCTGCTTAATTCACTATCGATTAGCTACTTCTTGTATATCGTCGGTTTCTTATTCTTAACAATTTTCATGTATTTAATTATCGGCGCATTATTCGGTTCACTTGTATCTAAAGTTGAAGAGGCAGGGCAAGTAATGATGCCGGCAATGATGCTGACACTTGTTGGATTCTACGTAATGCTGACAGGTATGGGTAACCCGGATACAATGCTAATTAAAGTATTCTCGTACATTCCGTTTACTTCGGGAATGGTGATGCCGATGCGTTTAGGGGCAACGGATATGAGTGCCATTGAACCAATCATAAGCTTTGTTCTATTGATTGCAACGGTGTTGACGCTATACTTCATGAGTCTGTCATTCTACAAACGAAGTGTACTGACATATTCATCAGGCGGTATTATTGAAAAAATGAAAATGGTATTTAAAGTAACAACATAACTTTTTAAATAGGCTCCCCATATTGTGGACAGAAAATCTGTTCAGCTTTATGGGGAGTTTTTTCCGTCAAGAGGATAATGCGGATGATGCCTTAATCAGAGATTTAAGATTAGAAACCGAAATCTATGCGAAGCAACAAGCACTTCATATGTAGGCTGTATACGAGAGTTCATCCAACCTAATAAATATAAAAAAGCAATAATAGTAAGCGTCAACTCAACATGCGAGTAGCTATTCGCAAGCATTCGTAGTAAACTAATAGTGTACGGAGAGATTTGTATTTACAACAAGTCTCTCTTTTTTATGAACGAAAAACAGTAGTAAGGATGAAAGCATGAGAAAAAAAACAGAACTACAAGTAGATAGTAAAGCGATTAAGGATTTGACGAACGGCAATCCATTAATTCTAAAAGATACAGTTATTATGCCGGAAGTAACGATTGAAGAAGGTACTCTTCTTCACTTAGTTGATAAAAGCGGGGGCTATATTGCAACTGGCTATTACGGTATTCAAAACAAAGGAATCGGTTGGGTGCTGACTCGTAAAGAAAAAGAGCTGATTGATGTGAAGTTCTTTACGAAAAAAATCCATGAAGCTGCTGAAAAACGCGCAGACTTTTTTGCTTCGGATGATACGAGTGCTTTCCGTGTATTTAATGGCGAAGGTGACGGCATTGGCGGTTTGACAATTGATTTCTTTAACGGCTTTTACATGGTGAGCTGGTACAGTGAAGGGATTTATTCATTCCGTAATGATATTTATGAAGCATTGAACGCGGCGGTGAATACACGCGGGATTTATGAAAAACTGCGCTTTAATACAAATGGTCAATATATTGATCAGGATGATTATGTTTCAGGTGAAAAAGGCGAATTTCCATTGATCGTACAGGAAAACGGCATGAATTTTGCGGTTGATTTGAATGATGGGGCAATGACAGGAATTTTCCTGGATCAGCGGAATGTACGTAAAGCATTACGTGACCGTTATTCGACAGATAAGACGGTACTGAATACATTCTCATACACTGGAGCGTTTTCTGTTGCTGCTGCATTAGGCGGAGCATCTGGTACGACGAGTGTCGATCTTGCAAAACGCAGCTTGCCTAAAACAATCGAGCAATTCAGTGTGAATGGAATTGACTATGAATCACAAGATATTAAAGTGATGAACGTATTTGACTATTTCAGCTATGCCGCAAGAAAAGGTTTGAAATTTGATGTCGTTGTACTGGATCCGCCAAGTTTTGCCCGTACGAAAAAAATGACATTCAGTACATCAAAAGACTATCCGAAATTGCTTAAAGATGCGTTAACGATCACAAACAATGGTGGCGTGATTATCGCATCGACAAACAATGCAAGCTTTAATATGAAAAAGTTCAAAACATTCATCGACAAAGCGTTTAAAGATTATGGTGCACGCTATAAAATTTTGGAAGAGCACCAGCTACCGGAAGATTTCACGGTGCCGCATAACTTCCCGGAATTCAATTATTTAAAAGTAGTCATCATTCAAGTGATGAACTAATCGGAGTGATATGATATGAAATACAATAAAACAACGATGCTGAAATTAATCAACGAACATCGCGAACTGCATGATGAATTAAAGAAACTGAAATCGGAAATGGGACTGGAAAAAAACTTCGCCGTTAAAGCGCTGTATCATTCAGCTGTAGCAGAAAATGGTCCATATATGAAAGATTATCAGGACTTGGAGCGTTTACGCTAATACTGACACCGCAACGATTGAACCCAATTGTTGCGGTGTATTTTTTTGAGCGTGACCATTAAATTAACTGTATATAATCATGATACAATACAGCTATAATATGTAAAATTGAGGGGAAAGCTATTGAGTATTCGAGAACAAAGAAAACAACAGCGCAGGGAACAAATCATTCAGGCAGCAAAAGCTTTAATGTTAAAAAGCGGCATTCAGCAAGTTCAGCTGCAGGATGTTGCAAATGAAGTAGGGATTGGTATTGCGACATTTTATCGTTATTTTGCGAATAAAGAATTGCTCGTTTTAGCAATCAATAATGAAATAACGAGAGATATGACAAAAACAATCAAGCACATAGCAAATGAACCAATTACCGCTTATGAGCAAATTGAACGGATATTAACTTACTATATTGAGTTAATCGATGATCCGGAGCATCAATTTGTGAAGTTTTTTAAAGCGTTCGAAGCATATAAACCGATATCAGAAGAGACGTACGAATACAAGGAATTTCTAGATATTAGAAGGGAAATGGCCAATGCCTTGTATTCTATTGCGGTAAAAGGAATGGAAGACAAATCAATACGAGCAGGTATTGATATTCCGGAGTATGTATTTACAGTTGTACAAAATATAAGTTATTTTTCGGTAGAATCCTATTTGACCGAGCATGACCCCGATCTACCTGTAAAATTAGATCCTAAAAAACAGTTAAAGCTAATTCGGGAAATGTTTTTACAATTCATAGCTACTAAAAATTGACGGACCGATTAAACACTGCTATTGTTAAATTAAGATAGTGATAGTTAACTATCATATTTTAGGAGGATGATTCTGATGTCTCGATTAACAGGTAAAGTGGCCATTATTACTGGTGCTGCTCAAGGTATGGGTGCTGCCCATGCAAAAGCATTTGTAGAACAAGGTGCAAAAGTAGTTTTAACAGATTTAAATGAAGAAAAAGGGAAAGCATTTGCTGCAGAATTAGGGGAGAATGCGATCTTCATAAAACAAAACGTTACTTCAGAGGAAGATTGGACAACTGTTATCACAAAAGCTGAAGAAGCATTTGGTCCTGTGAACGTTTTAGTAAACAACGCTGGGATTTCAATGGCTAAAAACATGCTGGAAATGTCTTTAGATGAATACATGAAAATCGTCAATATTAACCAAGTTTCTGTATTTTTAGGTATGAAAGCAGTAGCAGCTTCAATGATGAAAGCTGGTGGCGGTTCAATCGTCAACATTTCTTCCATCAATGGCCTAGTTGGTGGTGCTGTAGGATATACAGATACGAAATTTGCTGTTCGAGGTATGACGAAAGCAGCGGCATTAAACTTGGCGCCAATGGGTATTCGTGTCAACTCAGTACACCCGGGTGTTATTGCAACTCCAATGATTATGCAGGAAGATGCAAAAGCTGCAATCGAAGAATTTGCAAAGCATATCCCACTTAAACGAGTATCACAACCGGAAGAAGTATCTCAATTAGTAGTCTTCCTAGCATCGGACGAGTCTAGCTACTCAACAGGTGCGGAGTTTGTCGTTGATGGCGGAATTACAGCACAATAATAGTTAAAAATAGCACTCCAACCGCAGAGAAGTAACGGTTGGAGTGCTGTTTTAATTTATTTTTTCGTTTTCTTAACTAACCATCTCTTATAGCTATATATCGTTATTGCTGCGAGCACAAGTACAATCAGGGTGATGACAATGACGAGTGTCCAAAATGAGCCTTCATCATCCTCATCAGAATTTGTCTCATCTTTTAAAGTATCCACGAGTGAATCTACATCGTTGGCAATTTTTTCGGTAGTGTCAGCTGCATTATCCTCTTCTTTCTTAGTCTCCGCAGGTGCATTTACTGCAAATGAAAATGAACCAGATAACGGATGCCCATCCTCGCTAATACTATCCCATTCGACTGTATAAGTGTCATTTGGAAGCGGATCAAGCATAATTCCGGATAGGACCCCATCATTTATAGAAATTGAATGAATATCCATTTCTTTCCCGTCGCTTGCTATTACTTTAAATATACTGCCTTCTTCAATCTTCCCTTCAAACGTCAAATCAATTGTTTTTATATTTTCGTTTACAGACTCACCTTCTGCAGGATTAGTTGATACCAAGTGTGTATGTGCGAATGCTCCCGGTACAAATAATAAAAATGTAGCAACAAACGATAACAATAATAGTTTCCTCAATAAAAAAACTTCCTTTCGATATTCATTTAGCAGTTCCCATTCCTGCAAAAAAATAAAAATCTGCTGTAAATGGGATATTGGTTTTAGTATGGACAAAAAAATACAGAAATATTGTAAGCGAAAATATAAATGAAAGAACCGTTACAAAATCATTAGTAAAAATGTCAGCAAAAAATAATTCGGAATCCGAAAAAAATATTTGTAAAATATATCGGAAAATTTAAATATTTGGTAAAATGGTGGAACTTGAGTAAAAAAGAGGGTGAAAGAATGAAGGTATTTCTAAAATTAGGTTGGTTTTTTAAAGAGCGAAAATACCAGTACATAGTCGGGCTTCTAATGCTTGTATTAGTAGCGATCCTGCAGCTCGTCCCGCCGAAAATTATCGGCTTCACAATTGATGAAATCGGTGCAAGGACATTAACAAAAGCAGGCCTGTTCAAATGGCTCGCCATCATTATCGGTGTAGCAATTGCCATGTACATACTGCGTTACTACTGGCGTCAAATGATTTTCGGATCGTCCAACCTGTTGGCGCGAACATTACGCGAAAAGCTCCATCGCCATTTTACACAGATGTCCCCATCGTTTTATCAAAAGAATCGTGTCGGTGATTTGATGGCACATGCAACAAATGATATAAGTGCAGTGCAGCAAACTGCTGGCGGCGGAGTGTTAACATTATTTGACTCGCTTACAACAGGGGGCTTTGTCATTTTGGCCATGGCGATCACAATCGACTGGCGTCTGACATTAATCGCGCTCATTCCGATGCCGCTAGTCGCTTTATCGACGAGCTATTACGGCAAGCTTCTGCATGAGCGTTTCCGTCATGCCCAAGCGGCGTTTTCCGATTTAAACGATAAAACACAGGAAAGTATCAGCGGCATGAAAGTATTGAAAACGTTTGGTCAGCAACAGCAGGATGTTGCGGATTTTACGAAGCTTTCCGATGAAGTTGTGGAAAAAAATATGCGCGTTGCGAAAGTCGATTCACTATTTGACCCGACGATCAGCTTTGTAGTCGGATTAAGTTTTATGCTAAGTCTTGGATTCGGGACGAAATTTATTTTGGAAGAGGCAATGACTGTCGGGGATTTGGTAACTTTCACAACGTATTTAAGCATTCTGATCTGGCCAATGCTGGCAATTGGTATGCTGTTCAATATCGTCGAACGAGGCAGTGTTTCCTATGACCGGATCGAACGCATCTTAAATACTCCGATTGAAATCGATGACAAGGTTGGCGCAATCGAAGAAAATCCAACGGGTGACCTTCAATTCAATGTCACTTCATTTACATTCCCAGGAGATGCGGCGCCGACATTGAAAGATGTGCATTTTGAACTGAAACGCGGTGAAACTCTTGGAATCGTCGGTAAAACAGGCGCAGGGAAGACATCGATTTTAAAGCTGCTGCTACGTGAATTTGAAGGTTACAAAGGAACGATTCAATTTGGGGAACACAATATAAATGATTATAAGAAAAGTTCTTTGCGACAGGCGATTGGTTATGTACCGCAAGATCATTTTTTATTCTCGGCAACACTTTATTCCAATATTGCCTTTGCCAACCCACGTGCAAGCATGCAGGAAGTTCGCGCAGCGGCTGCACTTGCAAATATTGATGAAGATATTATGAGCTTTACAGATGGCTATGACACGATCGTCGGAGAACGTGGCGTATCGCTTTCAGGTGGCCAGAAACAACGGATTTCCATTGCTAGGGCACTACTGATGAAACCTGAACTGCTTATTTTGGATGATTCTTTATCTGCGGTAGATGCACGTACGGAAGAAGCCATATTACATGCACTGAAAGAAGAACGTAAAAATGCAACGACGATTATTACATCACACCGTCTAAGTGCGATCCAGCAGGCGCATATCATTATTGTTGTAGATGAAGGGACAATTATTGAAAAAGGTACACACGAACAGTTGATGGCACTGGAAGGCAGCTATTATGAAATGTACCAGTTGCAGCAACTTGAGCAGTTAGTGGAACAGGGGGGTGACCACGATGGCGAATGAGACGATTTCAAGTAAAGAACAGCGCCTCGTATTAAAGCGCCTCTTTACGTATTTAAAGCCTCACAAAAAAATATTGGCTATTGCGCTGTTTCTACTTGTTTTAACAGTACTCGGAGATATTATCGGTCCGTATTTGATCAAAGTTTATATCGATGACCATTTAATGATCGGCAATTTTGATATGACCCCAATCGTGACACTCGGAGTCGGGTATTTTATCATTCAGTTGCTGAATGTTGTGATTACCTATTATCAAAATATTAAATTCCAGGAGCTTGCCCTAAAAGTCATTCAGCAGCTGCGAATTGATGTGTTTTCAAAAATTCACCGACTGGGTATGCGTTATTTTGACCAGGTTCCGGCCGGTTCAATCGTATCCAGGGCAACAAATGATACAGAAGCGATTAAAGATATGTTCGTTTCGGTACTGATTAGCTTTGTACAGGCGGCATTTTTAATAGTCGGTGTATATTTTGCGATGTTTTTCCTGAATGCAAAACTTGCCTTCTATATGCTGCTATTGCTGCCGGTCATTCTGTACATCATTTGGCTTTACCGCAAAATGAGTTCGGTTGTGTATATGCGCATGCGGGAGAAACTGAGTGAACTTAATGCGAAACTTTCTGAAACATTATCAGGAATGAGCATCGTGCAGGCTTTCCGTCAAGAACCAAGGTTCAATGACGAGTTTGACCGTGTCAATGAAGAGCATTTCCAGTCGATGATGGCCAATACGAAGATGAACAGTCTTCTGCTTCGTCCGATTATTGACTTAGTGTACTTTACAGCGATTGTTATTTTACTGTTTTACTTCGGTTGGACATCATTTGAAACAGCTGTGGAAGTCGGGGTTGTTTATGCGTTCATTACATATATGAACCGCTTCTTTGACCCGATCAACCAAGTAATGGAACGTCTTGCACTGTTCCAGCAGGCGATTGTAGCGGCTTCCCGTGTATTTGAGCTGATTGATAATGAAGAACTCGAGCCAGCACAGCAAAACAAGCCTGTACAAGTTTCAAAAGGGCTTATCGAGTTTAAAAATGTGTCGTTTAGCTATGACGGCAAACAAGACGTACTGAAAAATATTTCGTTTACGGTTAATCCCGGGGAAACGGTTGCGTTAGTCGGGCATACCGGCAGCGGAAAAAGTTCCATTATTAATCTTTTGATGCGCTTTTATGAGTATCATCGCGGTGAAATATTAATTGACGGCCAATCGATCAAAGATTACGAACAGCAGGAACTACGTGAAAAGATGGGGCTTGTGCTGCAAGATCCGTTCCTGTTTTACGGAACGATTGATTCGAATATTCGTTTATACAATGAAAGTCTTACATTGCAGAAAGTAAAGGAAGCAGCGGAGTTTGTCCAGGCGAATGATTTTATTGAATCGCTTCCGGATGGATATGAAAGCCGTGTAACAGAGCGCGGTTCAACGTTTTCAAGCGGACAGCGCCAATTGGTGGCATTTGCGCGGACAATTGCGACAAACCCGAAAATCCTTGTTCTCGATGAAGCAACGGCAGCGATTGATACCGAAACTGAAGTGGGCATTCAGCAGTCATTGGAAAAAATGCGTAAAGGCCGTACTACTATCGCAATCGCCCACAGGCTTTCAACAATACAGGATGCCGAGCAAATATTAGTTTTGCATAAAGGTGAGATTGTCGAACGTGGAACACATCAACAGCTTATCGCACAAAAAGGGTTATATCACAAAATGTACTTACTGCAAAATGGTATAGTGGAATAATTTTAAGAGTGCTAGTAAGCTACAATTATTTACTTCTCAAATATGGACAACTATAATGAGAGTATCAAAAATTAGAAGGTGCACCAATGTCAGAACTAAAGAAGGGCGTCTTTTTAGCAATCGGCGCCTATTTAATGTGGGGGATCATTCCCCTGTACTGGAAGCAGCTGCAGCATGTCGGCAGTGTAGAAATATTAGTTGGACGTGTCATTTGGTCCTTTGTATTCACCGTTTTGTTTGTGTTGCTGATTCGTCAGTACAAACAGATGATCGCAGATATTAAAATGCTATTGAAGAATAAGAAACAGTTTTTTTTACTGTTCGTAGCATCGGTATTTGTTTCGCTAAACTGGGGAATTTTCATTTGGGCAGTAAACAATGGACATTTACTGCAGACGAGTTTAGGTTACTATATTAATCCGCTTATATCTGTGTTGTTCGGTCTGATCTTTTTTAAAGAAAAAATTTCTCGGGCAACTACAGTAGCAGTCATCATTGCGGCAATAGGGGTCGGATATCAGGCGGTATTAGGTGGGACGATTCCTTGGGTATCACTTGCGCTTGCACTGACATTTGCTTTTTACGGTGTCATTAAAAAGCAGATTCCGCTCGATGCGACACGTGGTCTTGCAATCGAAACATTGTTCGTTTTACCGATTGCTGTCGCGATCTACATTTATTTAATGAGAACGTCGGAAATCGCCTTTATGCATGTGGACTGGAAAACGAATCTATTGTTGATGGGCGGAGGGATCGTGACTGCCTTGCCACTAGTCCTATTTGCAAAAAGTGCGCAAAAAATACCGCTTTATCTATTAGGTTTCATTCAATTCCTGGCACCTACGATCAGTCTAATGCTCGGCATTTTCTTATATAAAGAGCCTTTCACACTGACAGAATTTATCACTTTCATTTGTATATGGCTTGCGGTATTCATCTTTTCGGCATCCAAAGTGCTCGAAGCGAGAAAACATCATGCAGCGTATAATAAAGAGAATGATGTTAAAGTTTAATCAAACGATAAAAAACGACCTTTTGCACATGCAAAAAGTCGTTTTTTTTATTTTAACGAGAGCCTATCAAGTTTCATCCAATACGGAAGTAATAATATATCCCCCGGCATTATTACCGGAAACTTTGATGTTCTGTGATTCAAGTGTGTTAACGGATGTTTTGTTGTTGGTATACTGCACGAAATAAGTTGTATCATCTAAAGTCATTTTATAAAATTGCTTTTCTTTGAGATAAGCAATATATTCCTCAAACACGAAGTCATGCTGCTTCATCATCACGCTGTGGGGCAGGCCTATGTATCGGAAATGCCAAGGTTCATACTCTATCCCGGTAATGTCGACTTTATGTTTAGGGTAACGAAGAATGTAGCCGAACTCCGCTGCATGTTCTTCCATCCATTTTCCTTCTGTGACATTTTCCATTTTGCCGACAGTTGAACCGATATCAATTGATAAGCCCGTCTGGTGTTCACTGTAGCCTGCAGGTAGAGCATAATCGGCACCGTATTGTTCATAAAGCTGTTCCTGAAGTTTTCCGCTCCGATAGGCACTATTAATTATGAAATGCTCGATTCCATCGTTTGCAGCAGCATCGAATAATTGCTTGAGGGGTGGAATAGCCTGCTCTTCTAGAAAATACTCTGAATTGACGATCACATTATCCGCTATATCAGCTGGAATAGAGGCTAAATTGCTTGGTTCATTCTGCAAAGCGATATCCCGGTTAACAAGTACAAGATCCCCGTTTGAGACGGAGTACGATGCTAGTGAAAGCTGCTGAGGTAAGTCGGGAGCACCAACTTGTTCAGTCGCAAAAAATTGAAAGCCAATAACGGCAAAAATAAGTATAAAAATAATCTTTTTCATTAAATAACGCTCCTTCAATCTAAGCATAGCAAATAAAACGGAATTTTGAAGGTTAAAATTGTGGAGATATTCCGAAGAACATAAAAAATAAGTAGTGCTGCTGATATTTGGATGGAATTAAAAAAATAGAATCCATTTCAAACAATACAGGTAAAAGGGGCTTCTAATTGAATCACTTTAACTAATGAGGAATTATTGTTTTCTATCATTTATAGACCTAGTTTTGCTTTTGGAATAATAAAAATCTACTTTTTTAATACTTGTAATATTAAAAATAATGAAGGGAAATTTTTATTATAAAATACATAAAAATACGTCATATACATAAAAATAAAATTTTTTTAAATAATAAAATTACAGAATATTCTTAAATTAAGTTTTTCCTTCTTTTATTTCCGTTTTCTAATTGTAACAAACGAATCTTTGTGCTATCGTTGCTTATTGAATGGTATGTGAAAGTTTTTACAATCGGGTATGAAATTTTCGAAAAAAATAATATTAAGTGATGGCAAAGGAGAGTTATTATGTCAGAAATGAATAATCAGCAGGTAGAAAAAGTGGCTGTTACACAAGAACAATTAGATGTTTTAGATCAGTTACTAAAGCCAGAGGTACAAGCTTCATTAACTACTTTAGTAGATAACTTACCAAAGTTGGCTGAAATGACTACATTATTAACAAAAACGTATGAATTTGCTACTAGTGTTGCAACTGATGAAACATTAAAAAATGATACAGTTGCTGCTGTAACAGAAATGGCCAGCCCAGTTGTTGGTACTGCTAAATCATTGGCACAAACAGCGATCGAAGCAAAAGACCGTGCTGAAGAAAGCAATGAAACAGTAGGCGTATTCGGCTTATTAAAAATGTTGAAAGACCCACAAGTGCAAGGGGCATTACGTTTTGCTAATGCATTTTTACAAGTAGCATCTGAACGCAAACAAATGAAATAATTTGTACAATCTAATTTTATTGGAGGATATTTAATATGGTAACTAAAGAAATCGTTATTTTAGGTGCTGGATTTGCTGGTGTATTGGCAGCACAAACAGCTCGTAAATATTTAAATAAAGACGAAGCGCGTATTACAGTCGTAAACCAATTCCCTACTCACCAAATCATTACAGAATTACACCGTTTAGCTGGCGGTACAATTTCTGAAGGTGCTGTTTCATTATCACTTGAAAAGATTTTCAAAGGTTATGACATCAACTTGGAAATCGCAAAAGTAAACAGCTTTGACGTAGAAAGTAAAAATGTAGTACTTTCAAACGGCAAAACATTACAATACGATACATTAGTAGTTGCTTTAGGTAGCCAAACTGGTTTCTTCGGAATCCCAGGCTTAGAGGAAAACTCTTTCGTATTAAAATCAGTTGATGAAGCTAATGCTATCCGCGAGCATATCGAAGCACGCATTAAAGCATACGCTACAACAAAAGACGAAGCGGATGCAACAATCGTAATCGGTGGTGGCGGTTTAACAGGTGTTGAGCTTGTTGGTGAAATCGTAGACCATTTCCCTAAAGTTGCTGAGAAATACGGTGTTAAATTTGAAGATCTTAAAATCAAATTAGTTGAAGCAGGTCCAAAAATCTTACCAGTATTCCCAGAAAACTTAATCGAGCGTGCAACACAGTCATTAACGAAGCGCGGTGTAGAATTCATTACATCAACACCTGTAACTGGTGTTGAAGGCAATGTTATTCAACTGAAAGACCGTGAGCCAATCGTTGCAAACACATTAGTATGGACAGGCGGAGTTGCTCCACTTCCATTAGTAGCTGAATCAGGTTTAGCTGCAGATCGTGGTAAAGCAACGATTAATGACTTCCTACAATCTACTTCACACCCTGAAGTATTTGTTATTGGTGATGCGTCTGCACATATTCCAAACCCGGGTGACCGCCCAACTTATGCACCAACTGCTCAAGTAGCATGGCAGCAAGGTGAAACTGCAGGTTACAACATTTTTGCACAAATTAAAGGTGCTGACTTAAAAGAATTCAAATTTACTAACTCAGGTACTTTAGGTTCTTTAGGCCGCAAAGACGGTATTGCGACAATTGGGGCAAACAATACTCAATTAGTAGGTTTACCGGCTTCATTAATGAAAGAAGCTTCAAATATCCGCTATATGACTCATATTAAAGCGTTATTTGGTCTAGCATATTAATATTCGACAAGACATATCCGAAAGTCACTTTCTTTCGGATATGTCTTTTTATTTTTGCAAAAAACAACAAATTTTAACAAATAACTATTATAATGGTAGTAAATGTCGTGGAAGAGGTGTGAGAATGAAAGATTTTGATACATCGAATTCATTATTTATACTAAAAGAACAGCAGATTGACCAATTTAAACAGCTCGAACATTATGACTACTTTTTCCATTTAATCCGCCATGACTTTGCACATTTTGCTTTTGTAAAATACAGTGTAAGCGATATTTTGGTTTACTTTTATTTCGATGAAGAGCCGGTCATCAATTCGGAGCATGCGCTCATTTTTCTAATTCGCCATTTTATATTGAATGAAGTATTAATCAGCTCAAAATTTAAACGTTTGAAAAAAGCAACGGTTGGGTCGTGTACGAATGCTTTAATGGCCTCTGTAATGACCGTCAATCTGTTTTTGGACTATTTCCGGGAAGTATTTAAAACAATACCAAAAGAACAATATGATCTCTATATGAAATTTGAAAACAGTTCGAAGCAATTATTTCATGACCGCTTCTATAAATACGAACATTACCCTAAAAAACTTGTTCAAATCGAAACAACAATTATAAAAAGTTTACGTGATTTCCTGGCAGCCAACGATACAAAGTATGACGAGGCTCAACAAAAAGTCATTCGTTTTATGGATCAATTTTCAATTATTAAACGTGAACTGTACGAACCGTTATCTTTGAAAAAGTAGGAGGTGGCTATAAAATGGGGAAGCAACTAAAGTCATTACAGCTTGACCATTATCGTTCACAAACATTTACATCAATCGATGTACAGTATGAAGCCTATATAGCATTGTTCAAATCATTAATTGAAGAGGGAAATACCGAAAACATAAATGCTTTCCTTCGTTTTGATAGTGAACCTTTTATTTTAGCGAATAGAAATACGAAAATTTTGCAAATGCTATTGGACATTGAACAATATTTCAAAGAAAATTTAAAAGGTTGTTTGGCAAGTCTCTATTTGGTAATAGGACATTGTTATTATTTCAGTATTGATTTTGAGCAGGCAAAGAAATACTACCGGCTTGCGAGCAGTTTGGCATTGGAAGATGAAAATTATTCATTGCTGTCACTCGCGATGAATAACTATTACGCAACACAAATGGATGAATTACCTAAAGATATTTTTTGGGAAATCAGCAAGATACCCGCAGTTTTTTTGAAGATGGGAAACCCTGATGATGAAAAGTTCATGCTGGTCCGTTTTATCACACATATTGAATTGTCTCTGCAAATGGGGAAAATGGATTATGCGAAAAAATTATTCGATGATTATTTTGAAGAGTACCCGTTCGAAAAGTTTTCCCGTATCGATTTGCATGTCCGAGTTCTAAGAGGGAAATTTCTTTTTAAAAATGGCCGATATGAATGTGCAATAGAAGTATTGCATGAGGTGCTCCTGCTTTGTATGAAAGCTAATAGCCATAAGGATCTGGTGCAGGAATGCTATAAATATATTACCCAAGCTTATAAGCTCATAAACGAAGAAACGCTCCTAAAAAAGATGGAGCAGTACCAAGCGCGTTTTTACCGCAAAATTGAAACAGATAAGCGCTATATGGAAAAATATATTAAAACGTCAACAACCAACGAATTTGAATTGGACAAAAGTTTTATATCGCCATTACAGCAGTTTCAGCTCGCGGGTACATATTTATTAAACTCAACAAATGATACAGGGTATACGCTCGTATTAGTTGATTGTAAAGTGGTAGAAAACAAAAAAGAAAAATTAAATGATATTATTCATTTAATCAATGATGAAATGATGAGTGAGATGAAAGAGGTCATCATTACAAGCACCCGTGTTGATGAATCAACAATCGGCTATATTATTCAGCTATCGGAAAAATGTACAGATACGTTATGCGCAAAGGTATTTTATAAAATCCGGGAACATTACCCGAAAAACGACAGCGTACTGGAAGCCATCTATTTTGCATCGGTAAATAATAAAGAAAACAATTTACCGAGCTATCAAAAATGCCTCGATTTAGCATATGCATATATTTATTATGAAATTTACAAATAGAAATCAACAGTAAAATACGAAATATTCAAAAATCTCTTTCGTATTTGAATGACTACCTTTAAAATAAGAGTAGTACATCAAGGAGGTAGTGCCATGTTAGTGAAACAAAGATATATAAAGAAGAAAGATGTAAGTTTTGTAAAAGAGACGGATGCCATTAAAGACGTACTCGGTCAGCTAAATGACAATGGTTATAGATGCATCCCGGTATTGGATGAAGCGGGTGAAAAATTCGTCGGAAATATTTATAAAGTCGAGTTACTCGAGTATAAGTTAAAAGATGGCGACACGAAAGCACCTGTTAAAGCACTTACTGAAGAACCGGATGCATTTGTACACGAAAACAGTTCTTTTTTTGAAGTGTTCCATTCAATTAAACAATTGCCTTATTTGGCGGTTGTAGATACGAAAGGGAACTTTGCCGGCATATTACCTCATTCAAAAGTATTTGAGCTGCTGGAAGAAGCGTGGGGCTACCGTACAGGAAGCTGTGCGATCACAATTGCATTGCCGGACACGGACGGTATTTTAATCAGAGTACTGACGGCAGTAAAAAAGGTATGGCCGCTGCATTGTGTGTTCTCTCTTGATGATGATACGACTTATTTGCGCCGAGTGGTTATTACTCTGGCAAAAGGTGCGAAACAATCAACAGTGGACGAGCTGGAAGCCGCCATCTTAAAACAAGGTGCCCGTATAATTGATTTGGAAGTATTTGATAAAGAAAACTTTTAGTATTAAAGCGATTCGTTCATTAGAGCGAATCGCTTTTTTTTTATGAAATGTGTACTAATACAGAATTAACGGTAAATAAGAGGGTTTTGGGTGATATATATCGAAAAGTATATAGAAAGGGGTATGCCGGAAAGGAGTACACGAATGTTTATCCAAATAAATGAAGAAAAAATCGAATTTACTAAAGTAGAGATAATTGTACTAGAACAGGGGATCAGCGACCTATTTGAGAGTTTTGATAAAAAAACGCTTGGCGAACTGACAAAGCAGAAAAAGTATGAGCATTTAAATGACTTTGTTGAAGAACAAAAACACTTAAAGAATGTGCCGGCCGGTGCAGCAATAAAATCCCTAAAAGAAGAAGGGAATCATACTTACAGACAATTTTTGAATAACTACGGTGACCTGACTTACTCCCGTTTTGTCGTCAGTGGTGACGAGGATTTATTGAAACAACGAGGCATTTATACGATCATCGCAAATAATGAACTGAAATTTTGCGGTGTGTGTGCAAGAACATTTAAAGAGCGTTTTAATCAACATATCGGCAACATATATGCAAAAGGTTGCTACCGGGATGGAACGTCTACACATTGCCATGTTAATGCAAATATAACAAAGCTTTTGCAGACAAGCGATGTTCATTTTGCCATCTATCCTATGGAGAATGAAAAGGCGATGAACAAACTGAAAAATGCCATTGTGAAACGGTTCGAACCAGAATGGAATTTACGTTCCAACAGAGAGGTTTTTGAATTAACTTCAACATAATAATAAAATCTGCCTTTCATCTGACATGATAAAGGCAGGTTTTTTCATTTTACTACATTTTTCCGGTTTCATTTTCGACAAAAAGTGGGAATAGTAAGTGAAAAAAGTAGGTGATGATCATGCAGGCAGCATTAAAACATTACAGGCAAACACATAGCGAATATAAATGGCTGCATTTTTTGGCAGCTGTCGTATTGGTATTTACATCCGTATTCTGGTTTGTACTCCCGTACTTCATGATTAATTACGGAAAATATACGACGAATGTATTCCAGCAATCATTGTTGTTGATTGCCTTGTTCACAGTACCTTCCATCGTTGTGACATTACATTGCTGGTTTATTAATTTTAAGGCAGCTTTACGATGGAAAAAAAGCGCTCCTAAGGAATGCGTATGGCGCTGGTCAATCAAGTTCCAGCTAATTACGATTTCAATAGTAGTGTTGTTTACTTCAGTTATTTATTCCAGTCTTTTTATTATTGATATGATTCGATAGTAAAATCTCCCTTCCCATATCAAATGTGCTAAAGTGCCACACAGTTCAACCGGAAGAGCCTTTCATATGCAATGGTATTAACAACGGCACTTTCGCACATTTATCCCTTTAACCTTTCTCAGTTTCCTTATTACATGGACAAAAAATATTCATCTAAAAAAGGAAGTAAAGTATGGTGAAATTTGGTACGATGGATGTATCAATGTTAAGGAGAATGAAGCAGCATGAATACAGATTTAAATGTCCTTTTAGCTTTTGGAGCCGGTTTTTTAAGTTTTATTTCACCATGTACGCTACCGCTCTATCCTGCATTTTTATCCTACATAACCGGTATGACACTCGATGAGCTGAAAGCCGAAAAGGGAATGATGCAAAAACGCGCAATTTTACATACTTTATTTTTCCTGCTTGGATTTTCGATCATATTTATCGCAATCGGATTTGGAACCTCGTTAGCGAAAGATTTCTTCTTCCAGTACCAGGATTTACTGCGTCAAGTTGGCGCAATTTTAATTGTTGCATTCGGTCTAATGATTGTCGGCCTTCTGCAGATTGACTTTTTAATGAAAGACCGCAAGTTTCAGTTCAAAAATCGACCATCCGGTTATTTCGGTTCAGTGCTGATTGGCCTTGCCTTCGCAGCGGGATGGACACCTTGTACAGGTCCGATATTGGCAGCGATTATTACGCTTGGCGGAACGAATCCCGATTCGGCAATGTTGTATATGCTTGCATATTACTTAGGTTTTGCTATCCCGTTCTTTACATTATCATTCTTCATTTCTCGAATGAATTGGATTCGCACGCACAGCCAAAAAATTATAGTCGTTGGCGGCTATATTATGATCGCGGTCGGTATTTTATTATTCTTTGACGGATTGACTTACATTATTAATCTTCTCTTGCCGATTTTCGATGGTTTTAAAGGATTCTAACTGTTCCATGCTTATTAAGACCATGCTATACTAAAGAAAGTAAGATAAGTGAAAAAGTGTGCATGATCCATTATATTATCTCGATAACACGATAATTTTACATTTGTTCATGCAAGAGGAGGAATATGATGTTCGACAGTATACCTTCTCACTATTTATTAATTGGTTCGACGATTATGGCAGTTCTAATGGGATCTTTCGTAATGTTCATAAGACTGCGTGCACAAAAAAAGCCGGTAACCACGAAAAAAATACTTATCCCGCCTTTTGCAATGTCAACAGGTGCGCTGATGTTTATTTTTGAGGAGTTTCGTGTAGCGCCAATTCAAATAGTAGAAGCGGCCGCACTAGGCTTGTTATTTTCATCTGTATTAATCTTAACGTCGAAGTTCGAAGTGCGAGACGGCGCAATTTATATGAAGCAATCTAAAGCATTTCCATTCATATTAGTGGGATTATTAGTACTACGTATTATTTTAAAATTAATATTTGCCGAAACATTCGATGTCGGTGAACTTGCCGGTATGTTCTTTATCTTGGCGTTCTCGATGATTTTACCGTGGCGAATCGGTATGCTAATTAAATATAAGAAGCTTGAAAAATCGCATATTGTTGCATAAAAAAGACTGTCTCTAAAAGTTTTAAACTTTTAAGACAGTCTTTTTCTGTTAAGGAAATTATATACGATCGCGCTGTGGATAACATGAAACTAAATTTTTGTCCCCGTCCAGGCTAAAGCGCCAACTCCTCGGTCATTTCAGTCCCTCCGTGCAAAAGTGGTGAACCGTTTACTTTTGCGTCGGGCCTTCCTAGTCTTGCGGCTCAAACGATGTGAGTCATTGGGGGCATGCCACATGGATGTGGCGTTTTGCCCACTCGGAGTTGAACGGGCTCTTTAGCGCTTTTGTCCTATGCCTCAAATAAATGGTCATAATTCGTCGTATCAATCTTCATTTCAGTAAGTTTTTTACGTAAAAACTTATGGTCGCGTTTTGGTGAAGCAATAATATAGCCGCGAATAATTAAGTCCAGGTCGATTTTAGAGGCACGCTCATTCAATGCGATTTCACCGATTTTACCGGCGATCTTTTCTTTCGCAACTTGGCGGAATAGCTCTGGTACAGGACTGACAAGCTCGGTAAGTAATTGTTTTTCATCTTCACCCCAAAGGTGAATCGTTTTATCTAAGTATATGTTTTGCCAATCTAGATCCGATTTACCATCCTGTTTCGGCAGAGCCTTCAAAAACTTGCGGAACATAAAAAAGCCGCCAATCCCCATAAGCGAAACCAATACTACCACCCAAAATAAAATAAACCATAAAAACCAGCCATCTAAGCCCACAATGTTCACCTCACTACTAAATATTGTCTATGAAATTCTTTCTACTAAACTAATGGTGATATACCTCATTAATGTCTATTATATAAGGTTTTGTAAAATTTTTCATCGTCCTTGTCCCTTTTTTCTGTAAAACATGACATATATAGGGCAAGGAGGTGATAAACATGAACGAATTCGGATTTTTAACTGCAACGTTAACAGTATACTTTCAGACAGGCCTTGATGAATTTAACGAGCCGATTATTAAAAGTTCCACATTCCGTAACCTGGAAAGAAATGCAACTGCACAACAGCTCTACACAGTTGCTACAACAATCGTCGGCTTAACAGATTACGATTTTATCGAATCTGTGAAAACGCAAAAAGATATTATTACAGACTAATTAAGATTAACGAAGTAAAGGAGGTGAGCGTATGGCACAAGTTCTACAATTAACATTTGCCAATATTGCAGGAAATACGATGACGATCAATATTAATGATCCGAAGCCGAATCTTACGGAGGCTGAAGTGAACGCTGCGATGCAGACGATTATTGATCAGGCGGTATTTTCGAAGGATGGATTTTTATTCAATGTGAAAAAATCAGCGCGCATCGTTGAACGTAATGTTACAGCGATCGAACTGAACAGCTAATAGCAAGGGCGGGCCGGTGAAGTGTAATGCTTTACCGGCTTTTCAAATGTAAGGAGGGGATATTAATGGAGCAGTGGATAGCGATTCTTCAGGAAGTAACATTTCCGATCTTTATATCATTTTATTTACTGTATCGGATAGAAACAAAGCTTGAAGCGATTCATACCGCACTTGTATCATTACATCATCCTGCAGACAGAGCTTAAAAAGTTCTTCACAATGTTGACACACAACCATTCCTTCAATAACTATTGAGAATATACTAAATATTGGGTAAGATGAGAGTAATGTTCAAAGAGTGGAGAGAGAGAAATGAAAACGAAAAAAATAGTATTCGCACTTATGCTCTTGGCAGCAACCGTTCTCACAGCTTGCAGTAATTATCAGTTTAAACCGACGACAAACTTTGAAATTAGCGGGTTTACGATGACCGATCACCGGAATGATGAGGTGACACTGGAAAGTCTAAAAGGGGAACCATGGCTGGCGATGTTCATCTTTACAAGCTGTACAACGATTTGCTCGCCTATGACGATGAATATGACCCGGGTGCAGGACCACCTTGAAAAAAAAGGTCTGGAAGATTATAAAATTGTCGCGTTTTCAGTTGATCCTGACTATGATACACCGGAGCGTCTGACAGAATATTTATCGCGTCATAAACCGGTAGACGAATCAAAATGGCATATGCTGACAGGATATGATCAAAAATTTATCGAGCAGTTTGGCAGAAACTCATTTAAAACTCCTGTCCAGGCAATTGAAGGGAATTCACAAGTTATCCACGCCGATACATTTTTCCTCGTGGATGAAAAAGGAATTGCCGTAAAAAACTATTCAGGTTATGGTACTGGAGAAGATGGTGTTCCATATGAAACGATTGCGAGTGATATGGAAGCACTCATTGATGAACGTTTAAATTAATAGTGGAATGATAGATTAACTTGCGGAAAAAGTGCTGTAACTTTTAACGCAAGTTTTTTTGTGGAGTGGGTGTTGGTCTAATAAAATATTAAATGTGCTAATAAACCCGCTGATTTTCTAATAAGTTACGGAATGTCTAATATAGTTGCGGGATACGCCAAAATCAGTTCCTGTTCAGCTAAAAAGTACGCCAACTCTTCTAAAATCACCTGCAGAAGTGCTAATATAAATCAATTTCTTCTAAAAAAAAGCACAATGGCATCAACCGAAATTGTTCAAACCAGAAATTGAGAAAGCAATAAATAAAAAGAATTTTCAAAACTCAAATTCTATGATATAGTATACGAAATTACATACTGTGTAAGTTACGGTGCTTGTGAGAACAAGCTGAAAAGGGAAACCAGTGAAAGTCTGGTGCTGTCCCGCAACTGTAAATCGGAGTTCGTGATATTCAACCACTGTCTATTGATGGGAAGGATCACAAGAACGTTGATGATGAGCCAGGAGACCTGCCGGAAACTAGTACACGCCAATACCTACGTGGAAATAGGTGGTGATTTTGTGCGAAAGTGAGACAACATCCTTTGATAAAACAAAGGTTTCTTTTGTCAATCTCTTAAACATTCACACCCCTCTTTCATTTGGAAAGAGGGGTTTTGGTTTTTATGTAACAAATTTAAGGAGGAATTGTTTATGAAAACAGCAGTAATTGGCTACCCTTATATTGGACAGAATCGTGAATGGAAGCGTATAACAGAGGCATTTTGGAAAGAACAATTATCTTTGGAAAGTTATGAACAGGAAATGAAAAACTTACGTATCGCTCAACTTCAGCAGCAACAGGATTTGGGGCTGGATATTTTAACAGTAGGAGATTTTACATATTATGACCGCATGCTTGACTTAGCCGTTATGTTTAATATGATTCCATCTAGATACGACCACCTTTCCCTGCAGCATCATTTAACAGCGTATTTTGCAATGGCGCGCGGTGCTGAAAATGTGGTGGCATGTGAAATGACGAAATGGTTCAATACGAATTATCACTATATTGTACCGGAATACGAGGGACAGCAACTGGCATTGCAACACAATGTTTACGCGCAATATATTCAGGAGGCAATCGAAGCATTCGGCACAATCCCTCGTGTGACTATTATCGGTCCTTTTACCTTTTATAAACTTACAAAAGGTGTAGGTGACGCACAAAAACAACACTATATTCAGCAGCTGGTAAATGTGTATAAAGAGTTGCTTCAGTCGTTGGAAGCAAGCGGTGCAACTTCGATCCAGCTTGAAGAACCAAGCCTTACAAAAGACCTTACTTCCGAAGATATTGCATTAGTTCAGCATTTCTATCATCAAGTATTAAAAGGACTGACTGTTGAAATGATCTGCACAACATATTTTGAAGCGTTATCCGACTATGAAACAATTATTAAATTGCCTGTTGATGGCTTTGGACTGGACTTTGTTCATGGAAAAATTGAAAATATAGCATCGTTAAAAAAATTTGCTTTCCCAAAAGATAAAGTTTTATATGCCGGAATTATTAATGGTCGGGATATATGGAGAGCCGAGTTGCAGAAGCAGTTGGCGCTAGTCGCGGAAATACGATCCTATGTACCATTTTCACCAATACATCTACAAACCTCGTGTAGCCTTCAGCATGTGCCAGTTACAACAGCGGGAGAGGATGGCATTGTGCCAGAGCTGCTAAATGCTTTAGCATTCGCAAATGAAAAAATAACGGAACTGCAAATGATTAAAGGGAAGATACTTCACCTGGAATTTCCTCATAATAAGGCTTTTTTAGAAAGCGAAAAAGCAATTCGCACTTTGGCGCTGCATGAATCAAGACAAAAGGAAGCTATACATGCACAAGTAAACGCATTAACACCGGAAGCATTTAAACGAGCAGAGAACTATAACAAGCGTAGTAAGCTACAACGTGCCTTTTTACAGTTACCTGACTATCCTACAACAACAATCGGGAGTTTCCCGCAATCCGCAGAAGTTAAGAAAAACCGTAGTTTATGGCGTAAAGGAGAAATTACAACAATAGAGTATGAAGCATTCAACGCGAACGAAACCGCACGTTGGATTTCGATTCAGGAGGAACTTGGTCTAGATGTTCTCGTCCATGGGGAATTTGAGCGAACAGACATGGTCGAATTTTTTGGTGAAAAATTAAATGGCTTTGCGTTTACGAAAAACGGATGGGTAGTTTCGTACGGATCGCGCTGTGTAAAACCGCCACTTATTTACGGAGATGTTGAATGGAAAGAACCGATGACAGTAAAGGAAGTAAGTGCAGCACAATCACTTACGGAAAAGCCGGTCAAAGGGATGTTGACGGGACCCGTTACCATATTGAACTGGTCATTTGTAAGAGATGATTTAGCACGCTCAGAAGTAGCTTATCAAATCGGTTTGGCACTGAGAGAAGAAGTAAGGGCACTTGAAAATGCGGGAATCAATATAATTCAAGTAGACGAACCTGCCTTGAAAGAAGGTATGCCAATACGTAAAAGTCTGCATAAGTCTTATATCGATGCGAGTGTAGCTGCATTTAAATTAGCGACAAGCGGTGTGCGTGAAACGACCCAGATTCATACACATATGTGTTATTGTGAATTTAACGATTTTATTGATGTAATAGAATCATTGGATGCGGATGTGATTTCAATTGAAACGTCACGAAGTCACGGTGAGCTGATAAAAGTATTAAAAGAAACACCATATGGACTTGGAATTGGCTTAGGTGTATATGATATTCATAGCCCGCGTATTCCAACTGTGGAAGAAATGGCAACCATTATAGAAAATAGTAAAAAAGTAATCGCAAAAGAACAATTTTGGATCAATCCCGATTGTGGCCTGAAAACTCGTACGGAACAAGAGACCATTGCATCATTGAAAAATATGGTGGCCGCAAAAGAGCGACTTAAACAGTTGAATTAGGGGCGGTTACTATGAGACGAATGAAAAGAAATTACAATCCTGTGTTTTTGGCAGCTATAATGAATGGCTTTACAGGAAGTTATTCAAAAAGCCTTAAAGAGTTACGTAATGAGTTGATAGCGACATACCCAGCAGATGCAAAGGAGATTCAAAAAGCATATTATTCTGTAAAAGCTGAATTAGTAGGATGAAAGAATTTTTTATAAACAAATAGAAAATACAATGCCCATTGCAATATGCAATGGGCTATTTGTAATCGTGATATCTTATTAAAAAGTCCCTTTAAATTTCTCAGGCTTTACAACATAGCCCTCGATAATAAAACCGCAATCCGTACAAATAATATATTCAATATTGCATCCTAAACTTAATTTATTAACAGGTGACATCACACTGTACCCGCTATGTTTTCCTCTTCCTAACTCCGTACCGCCACATTTAGGGCATTCATTTACTTTGACGATCGATGTCATCTCTATCATCCTTTCGAAATTAATTACTCGGCAACAATATCATGTTCTGTCAGCTTCTCTTCCTGCTTTTCCTGCATTCGATTCGTGTATTTTTGCACAATTACATTAATATAAAAGAACATCCCCATGACAATTCCTGAAAATACCCAACTTGCCACTCGTTTATAAATTAGCATATCACCATAGCCGTCAATCCCGTATTTCCGCAACAGAAAGACCGTAATTCCTGCCATAACGAGCCCTCGAATTATGAACACAACCTGAATCAGCTGAAACCATCCGAAAATTCCTTTTTGGAAAAATAATGTTTTGCTGTCCTTTCTTGCATAGCCTTGCAAGTAGGCAAAATCAATTGCAACATACAAAGGAAAAGGCTTTTTAATGATAAATAATATTCCATAGATAAATGTGTAAAAAAGACCTAAATAAACATTATTCCAAATCATTTGCTCCGCTGAGCCTGCCAATAAATCAACCGTAGTACCTATAAGCATCGAGCTTAAAATAAACAAGCCCGTCACATTAAACTGCCGATCTTTTGCAAAGCGGTAAATTGTATAAATTATACCGGGAACGGTGGACAGCAGCATCGCGGCATAGTCACCAAATGGCTCCCGCCCAAACTTCCATATCGCATAAGGTAGGACTGCATAGAAAAGTAGTTCCAAAAAGATAAAATATTTATTTGACTGTGAATTATTCGCCATAAAAGCCTCCATTACATTGAATTCTTAAATACCCTTAATAATGTATATAAAGTGTTAAATGAATTATATTACTGAAGATTATCCGACACTATATACTGTATTTTAATAATTTGAAATAAGCTAATAAGCAAACTAAAGAACGCTTTAATTATTATTAGCAGAACTACTTCAGTGCTTTTCACATAACTCCTTTCATTTTATTGTAATATTATGTATATTCTTCTACGAATTACCTCTAAGGAAAGTTTCAAAATTTTAATTTCATAGAGGGGAATAGAGATAAAAGGATTGGGAAACTAAAAGTAAGTAGGTGCAAAAATACTATTAGCTTTTGAGTTTATTTATGTTACAATAACTTTCAAATAAAATAATTTCCTTCGGGGTCGGGTGAAATTCCCAATCGACGGTGATGAGTTGAACTCTAAGCCCGTGAGCCACTTTATGTGTGCAGGATTTTGGTGCAAATCCAAAGCCGACAGTTATAGTCTGGATGGGAGAAGGAATGGCAACACATTTTTAAAAATTTGATTTTAAATGTGATTTTTTGCTATACACTTTTCCTGTCGCGCCTTTGTGACGGGATTTTTTTATTTCATTGAAAAAAATAATTTCCTTCGGGGTCGGGTGAAATTCCCAATCGACGGTGATGAGTTTACCTCTAAGCCCGTGAGCCACTTTTGTGTGCAGGATTTGGTGCAAGTCCAAAGCCGACAGTTATAGTCTGGATGGGAGAAGGAAGCAATGTCAGCAGTTTTTTGAAAATTAACTTCAAAAAGCTTATTTGATGATGCTCAATTTTGCTCTCATCGAACTCCGAAATCAATCGGGGTTCTTTTTTTAATTTTAAAAAGAGGTGAGCAGGATGTTTACAGGAATCATTGAAGAACTGGGAACGGTTGATACAATCAGCCAGTCCACACAAGCGATGGAACTAGCCATTTGCGCAAGCAAAATTTTAGAGGATGTTCAACTCGGGGACAGCATTGCCGTTAACGGTGTCTGTCTGACAGTGAAACAATTCTCGTCATCCGTATTTTTGGCGGACGTCATGCCAGAAACGGTCAAAGCAACAAGCCTCCAGCAATTAGCAGCAGGAATGCCTGTCAATCTGGAACGGGCGATGTCGGCGAATGGTCGTTTTGGCGGGCATATTGTTTCAGGCCATGTTGATGGGATTGCGACAATACAACGTAAAAGACCTGTTGCCAATGCCGTTTATATTGACCTGGCAATGGAAAAGCATTTGATTGCAGAATGCATTAAGAAAGGCTCAATTACAGTAGACGGCACGAGTTTAACAATTTTTGACGTGACGGATACATTCATTACCATTTCCTTAATCCCTCATACATATGAGCAGACCGTATTAGGCTTTAAAAAGCCGGGAGATGTTGTGAACATTGAAACAGATCTGATCGGAAAATATGTAAAAAAACATTTGCAAAATCAAACGGGAAGTACGCTAACAATGGACTTTTTGCAACGTACTGGATTTTAAAGGAGTGGTATAAATGAATACGATTGAAGAAGCAATTCAGGCATTGAAAAACGGTGAAATTATTATTGTGTCAGATGACGAGAACCGTGAAAATGAAGGGGATTTTCTTGTTTTAGGGGAATTTGCTACACCGGAAAATATCAATTTCATGGCACTTCATGGAAGAGGGTTAATATGTACACCGATTTCTTCTGCCATTGCAGAAAGACTTTCCCTTCATCCGATGGTGCAAAGCAATACCGATACATATCAAACGGCTTTTACGATTAGTATCGATCATATCCATACAACAACTGGTATAAGTGCATTTGAGCGTTCTAAAACAATGTTAGCATTACTGGATCCTGCAACAAAACCTGAGCATTTTCATCGTCCGGGCCATGTGTTCCCGCTCATTGCAAAACAGGGAGGCGTGTTGGAACGCCGCGGACATACGGAAGCGGGCGTCGATCTGGCAAAGCTATGCGGTTCGAATGAAGTAGCGGTCATCTGTGAAATTATGAACGAAGACGGTTCAATGGCCCGCATGCCGCAGCTCAAAAAGCTGGCACAAAAACATAACTTGAAATTTATTACTATCGAAGACTTAGTTCAATATATAAAATTAACTACCGTATTGGTATAAAAGGAGCAATTTATAATGGGAAAAACATTTGAAGCACAATTAGTCGGAACAGATTTGAAAATCGGAATTGTCGTTGGACGATTCAATGAATTTATAAATGATAAATTATTAAGCGGAGCAATTGATGGCCTGAAGAGACATGGTGTTGACGAAGCAAATATTGATACAGCATGGGTACCAGGTGCATTTGAAGTACCGTTTGTAGCAAAAAAAATGGCTGAAACGTATAACTATGATGCCGTTATCGGTTTAGGTACAGTCATTCGCGGGTCTACAACACATTATGATTATGTATGTAACGAAGCAGCTAAAGGCATTGCAAAAGCGGGCTTGGATACAGGCGTTCCGGTAATTTTCGGCATTGTCACAACTGAAAATATCGAACAGGCAATCGAACGTGCTGGTACGAAAGCAGGCAATAAAGGCTATGACAGCGCAATGTCTGCCATTGAAATGGCAAACTTGAATAAAATGTTTAAATAAAGATTATTGAACGCCACTCCAAAAATTTGAGGTGGTTTTTCTTTGCTTTCAATAACAAGTTTACAAATTATTTCCTGTAGTTTATTGTTATGTTATACGATATATCGCGTGACATAATAGTTGGAGGAATGAATATGTCTTATAATGGCGGACCGATGACGGAAGCAATGTATTATGTCCTGTTGGCATTAATGCGTCCTAATCATGGTTATCAGCTAATGCAATCCATTACAGAAGTATCAAAAGGCCGTTTGAAAATGGGGCCCGGCACATTATATGGTGTCCTATCAAGAATGCAAAAAGACGGTCTCATTGTTTTGTCAAAAGATGATGGCCGCAGAAAAATATATGAAATAACGGAAGATGGTGAGCATGCATTAAGAAACGAATATGCACGTCTGAAATCTCTAATTTCCGACAGCAGTGTATTAGAGGAGGGAAACGATGGGTAAAGTAGTGCGTAAAATCAGACCAACCAACTACTGGCAAATCGGAGAACACGAAAGCTGGTTTTCGGATATGTCGTTACAAGGACTCCATCTTCATAAAATGGGAACCAATTTAGCTCATTTTAAAAAAGGTGAACCGAAGCGAATCGAATACCGCATTGAAGTGACAGGTAAAAAGTTAATTACATATGAGCAAATAGATCTGTACGAGGAAAACGGCTGGGAGTATGTTACAAGCTATCAGTGGTTTCATGTTTTCTCTTCGCCAACTGAAAAAAAAGCACCTGAAATTCATACAGATCCAGCTGAGCAGGCATTTACTTTACAGCGGCTTTATAAAAAACTCGTATTTAATTTAGTATGGGTTTCTCTGGGAGTAGCCTTGATTTTAGGTATGCTTTTGGCGATGTGGTTTTTGGATGGAACGCCTGTTTTACGGTTGGTTGAAGGATATGTCGTTCAGCAAAGTACCATCACGATCCTTTATATTTACTATGTTATTAATGCGGTAAAAGCAATGCTGGCGATTAAAGAATTGAAAAAAAGTTTAAATGAAGGCAAAGCCATCAATCATCACGCTCCATGGAAAAAGAGTTTGCGGAAAAATGGTATATTGTCGGTTGTCTTTATAGGGATTATTCTTGTATGCGGCTTAATTATGCCATTTTATCAACTGAAAAAAATGGATACCTTTACACTTCCAAAGAATGACGAAAACTTGCCGTTTGTCCGTTTAGCGGATATCGAACAAAATCCACAGCTGAACAGGGATGAATATTATACAGATGAATTCGGTTGGGCA
Organism: Solibacillus sp. FSL R5-0449; assembly: GCF_037975215.1. NCBI lineage: Bacteria > Bacillati > Bacillota > Bacilli > Caryophanales > Caryophanaceae > Solibacillus > Solibacillus sp. FSL R5-0449. The sequence goes on along the minus strand of NZ_CP150239.1, from coordinate 1,827,974 downwards.
AACCGTTATACAACAAATTGGAGTATCTTTGCACCCGTACAGTTCGAGACGGACGAAATGTGGTTGGAAGAAAGCGGAACCTATTCACCGAGCGTTTCTTCTGAAATATACAATTTAACATTTCAGGCATTCGCTAAACCGTTGCTGTCTGACTTGATGGAGTGGCATACGTATGGGGATGAGAGGGAAAGTTTCATCGAAAGGAAACACCCTGTCTTTGATCATCTTGTTACGCGCGAGGATGAAGAATGGAAGCAATTAGTTGCTTCTAAAGGTAAGGTGGTAATGTATATACGTTATTACGGATATGCAGATCTGGATGTAGTAGTGGAAAATGCAGCTCAGAAAATAGTGCTGCTTGCGGAAAGATAGTTCCAAGCGGTGTAAAAGGCAATCCTGCATGGGCAGGGTTGCCTTTGTGCTGAGAATATTTTTAGTGCATCAGGAAGTGCTGAAATGCTTTCCTGGTCCTAATTAATTATTTACAAACTTTCCCTTCTATTCTATGGTTAGGTCAGGTATATAAGGAGGGAGAGCGATGGCAGAAATCGTACGCAGATTAAGACCGGGCCAATATTGGCGCATCAAGGAACATGAAAGCTGGTTTTCAGATATGTCTGAGCAAGGTCTTCATTTTTATGAGATTGGCACACATTTTGCGAAATTTAAAAAAGGTGATCGTAAACGAATGGATTACCGGCTGGAACTCGCAAAAAGCAAATATATATCAAGTGAAAAAATCCGGTTATTTGAAGAAAGCGGCTGGGACTATATTGCGAGTGACCGCCATTTTCACGTATTCGCTGCACCGACAGATCGTAAAATAAATGAACCCCCAATAGATCGGGAAGAGCAAATAACTGTAGCAAATGCCCTTTTCAAGAAAACATTGATAAGTTTCATCTTTATTTTATTGGCTGTGATAGCCCTTTTTTGGCTAATTGGCAGTATTTGGTTCACAGGAAATACACCAACATTGACATTAATTGAAGGTCATATATTTACAACAATGGTCCTCTCATTGTTGAACCTCTATTACTTGATTTCCATGGCAATGGGACTTCTAGGTATTGCACGCATACGACGCAATATGAATGAAGAAAATTATGATAATCATCATAAACCATGGGAGATTTTTTATCGCAATAACATAATAGTTAATGTAATGACTATGGGAATATCTTTATTTGCGATTTTCATTCCGTTTTATCAGTTACTTCAGATGGATACACTTACATTACCGGAAGAAGATTCATCGCTACCGTTTGTAAGATTAGCGACAATTGAAACTGCGCCAAACCTTGAACGGGATGTTTTTATGATAGATGAAGTAGATTGGGGAAATAATTACTCGGAAAACTGGAGTATAGTCGCTCCTATACAATTTAGTATGAGGGAAAATTTCATTGAAAAGAAAGGGCAAAGGTCTGACCCAAACAACAGTTATGAACCAAGTATCTCTTCGGAGGTTTACCGTTTAAACTTTAAATCCCTTGTTGCACCATTGGTTGATGACCTTATCACAAAGCATAGTTTTGTAAATGAAGCAGAATCATTTATGGAAGGAGAGCATAAGGAATTCGACCGGTTACTTATACGCCAAAGCGACTATAATAAAGAATTTATCTTCGTTAAAGACCAGTCTGTCATGTATATTGGTTACTCAGGTGAGGTAGGGGCGGATGTTATTATAGAAAATGCCGCTGAGAAAATTGTTTTGCTTACGGAATACTAAGCGCGGATCTAGAATTTCTAATATAATCGTAAATCATCTAATATCGGGTAGAAATCTTCTAATAAGTTGCCGATTTTCTAATATATAAGGCAATTGTTCTAATAAGTCTCTCAGATGTTCAAATAAATAGTTGAAATACGCTAATAAACCATAGAAGTTTTCTAATAAAACGAAAAAACTTCTAATAAAATCAGTCGACGGTTACAAAATTTAGTCCGCCATACATAAAAACAACCAAGCATGCTTAACTATTAAACTGAAAATACCCCTGGCTTCCTTCTGATCAACATGTTAACATATTTAAAAATTCAGAAAATGAAGGTGAGTAAATGGAGAATGTAGTGTTCTTTATTATTGCGTGTATACTACTGATCATACTGCCAGGTCCGGATACAGCGATCGTTACGAAAAATACGATTGTTAACGGACAAAAGGGAGGGTTTCAAACGATGGTCGGCTCTTGTGCAGGGTTAACCGTCCATACAATCGCAGCGGTTGCAGGGCTGTCGGCAATTATCGTGAAATCAGCCGTGGCATTTACAGTGCTGAAATATGTCGGAGCAGCGTATTTATGCTATTTGGGTATCAAAACATTGATTAGCCTGCGTGCTAAAAAAACAGAGGCAGAGGAAATGACGGATATTCCGGAAATTGAAGCAAAAGGCAATTCCTATTTTAAGCAGGGCCTTGTCACAAATATTACGAATCCTAAAGTAGCGGTATTTTTCCTTACATTTTTACCGCAGTTCCTATCAAAAGGGGCAGAGCCGTTTTGGCCATTTTTAACGATGGGAATCATCTATATTGTTTTAACTTTTGTCTGGTTTGCACTCTATGTATTTTTATTGAACAAAATCCGTGAATTCATGAAAAAACCTGCTACACAATCGGTAATCGAATCATTGACCGGAGCTGTTCTTATCGGTTTTGGCATTAAACTAGCATTGGAAAAACAATCCTAATAGATAACGGAGAGAAATGTACAAATCCATTGCATTTAAATCGTAATCCCGATTAAACCGCATATTCTTTTTTGAAAAAGGGTATAGTTCCCTAATTCTAGAAAAAAGGATGATGAAAGATGGGTTTGTATATTACTATGTGGATAGCCATGATCGCGGTAATAGTGGTGAATGTGCTATCAAATACACTGCCGATAAACGGTCAAACGGCAGCAGATATTTCGGATCGATTAGAAGTATTATTTACGCCGGCAGGTTATGTATTTTCAATTTGGTCATTAATTTATGTATTGCTTGTCATATGGCTGATTACGATATACCGCAAAGTGAAAGACAATCGTTTTAACGGAAAAGTAGGGATTTTATTTATCATTAGCTGCATATTTAATATTGCTTGGCTGTTCAGCTGGCATTATGAACAGTTTATCCTGTCCATTATCGTAATGTTCTTTTTATTATTTACACTCATTGCGATTTATAAGCAGTATAAAAACAATGAAACCGGTTTTTCAGAACGCTTTCCGTTTTCGTTCTACTTAGCATGGTTATCCGTAGCGACAATTGCGAATGTGAGCTATGTGTTAAAATACAATGGGGTTGATTTAGGAATCTCTGAAGTGGTCGGATCACTCGTACTTGTCGGTGTTGCAGTTATTTTAGGGTATTTGGCTGTTGCCATCTCAAAGGATATCTTCTTTACCCTCGTTATCGTTTGGGCGCTGGTCGGTATCGCTGTCAAAACAGATGATGCGACAATGCAGTACGGAACAATCGTATTAACAATCATATTAATCATTGTGGCACTCATCCACTATATGCGCATGAAAACGAAAAGGCTAGTGTAATAATGAAGAAGGGTTGTAGTATAAGTCGAAACGGACTTGTACTACAACCCTTTATTTTTGGTAGTTATTTAAAAAATACAATCGACATAAAGCCCATGTAAAAACATAATGTAATCGCAAAAGTCATGGCAGCCGATACAACGACCGGTAGCTGTTTAATATAGCTTACAATGACAAGCCCAATAAACAATGCAGTCATGAGGAAAAACCCTAACCCGATACCTGTCATTTGGAAATATCCGCGCATGCCTGCTTCAATCGAGCTCCGGTAAAATAGTTCAAAAAACGGTGAAATTTCCAGAACATAAAAGCTGGGTGGCTGTTGTTCACTATATAGCGCGGTAATGAACAAAATCAATACGAGCAAAATCGTTTCAATCCTTACCCATGTACGCGGTTCAAATAATGGCTTGTTCATTTTCAGTTTTATAAGCAGACTGTTAGCTAAAATAATAACTGTCAAAGGTACTAGCAGAACATGCTTAATAAATAGAAACTGTCCGTAATTGCTCGACCAGCTTGTCACATAGCCCGGCACGATTGTGTCAGTCATAAGGACACCTGTTAAAGCAACAGCTGTAAAAGCTACAAGTGCAACAGGGGAGAACCATTTTAAAAAGGCTTCCCAATTTTGCGCATCTTTTGAGAAGAAGCTCATCATGATTAAAATGCCAAGCCATATACTGACAGCTAGAAGATGGACAAAATCCAGTACCGATCCGACAATCCCTGTCATCGAACCTGCATGACTTATATAACCTATTGCTGCCATCATAGCGATTAAAATAAAAATCACCATGATCGCTATAAGCTTAGACGGTTTCTTTAGAAACTGGCGAAGCACTATAAGCAAAATAATAGTGAAACCTGCGATAGCGAGCCATGAATGGCCAACTTTAAATTTCATAAGCAACATGCCTACTGATTCAATGAAACCGAACTGCGGAGTCAAAATTGTCAGCAACTGAATATTCGGTACAAAAGTGACAAAAGGCAGAATGACTGCACTTACAATGATCCACTTTGCAGGAATATCAATTTTCGGACGAACTGTTTCAGGGATACAGTATAAGAGTAATGATCCCATTAGAAGAGCTAAACTTACATAGAGTAAAAATTGACTAAAAATTGTCAATGCCATCATTTTATATTTTTCCGTCTAGCAATAGTGAAAACACTTACGATTATAATAAGAAGTAAAAGGGCTCCAACGATATACAGTAATGTATTATTTGAAGTTTCCTCTTCAGCTGCCACAGTTGTTTCTGCAGTATCATTATCTGCCGTTTCGTTTACTTCCGCTTGCTCTTCGTCAACTTCTGTAACTTCTTCATCTACCGGTTCTTCTGCTACAGGTGCATCAACCGTAAAGGAGAATTGACCTGATAATGGGTGACCGTCCTCACTAATACTATTCCATTCAACAGTATAATCATCATTTGGTAATGGAGAAGCGAAACTACCCACTAATACACCATCAACTAAATCCATCGAAACGGTTTCTATTTTTTCACCGTTACTTGAAATGACGTTAAATGTACTGCCTACTTCAATTTTTCCGGCGTATGTAAGTTCGATTGCCTGTAACGGTTCAGTTACAACTGCACCGTCCTCGGGGGTAGTCGTGTCTAAATACGTATGTGCTGCTGCGTTCGGTACAGCTAAAAATAGTGCAGCAAGAATCGATAATAATATTGATCTCATATTAATATGATTCTCCTTTCATCTGTTATTTTACTCACCCCATATTGTAGCCGAACCATAAGACAAATGCACTGTTTCCGCTTATTAAACTTGATGAAAAGTCAGATAGAGAGAGTTGTTATGCTATAATATTGTCACAAATGAAAAGGGGATCAACATGCAGCATTTTGTAGAGGATATTTATTTAAAAGGAAATACACAAGCCGTTCTGCTTTTACATAGTTTTACGAGCAATGCGAAAGAGATGAACTATTTGGCAAAAATGCTTCATAGCAAAGGGTATACAAGCTATGCACCTAATTTGGCAGGGCACGGAGCATCACCGGAACAATTATTTGCAAGTTCTATGGAACAAATATGGGAACATAGCAGAAAGGCTGTTCAATTTTTAATCGATGAAAATTATGAAGCGATTACTGTCATTGGCCAGTCGTTAGGTGGTGTACTAGGAATAAGGCTGGCAAATGAATTTCCTGAAGTGAAGGCTTTATGTATTATATCTTCGCCAGTAATAGAGCGGCCCGTGGAAGGATTGGAACAACGTGTCGTCTATTATTCCAAAAGGTATTTACAAAATAAAGGGAGCTCTGAACAGGAACTGCAAGCGTTTTTGAATGAGCACTTTCCAAGACCTGCCGATAAAATGATTGCGCTGCAGCAGTTTATCGTTAATACGGGCAAACAGCTTCATTTACTGAAACAGCCGCTTTTCCTGGCAAAAGGTATGCTGGACGAACCGGTTTTTCATCAAAGTATAGATATAATTGAAAATAGTGCAACAAGCAAGGTCATTACAAAAAAACAATACGACAATAGTGGCCACCTAATTACATTAGGAAAAGAACGCCAATTGCTGACGCAAGATATTATTGATTTTCTCGTTGAAATAGAAAAAGGAACTGTCCAATTTTAGACAGCTCCTCTTTTTATTCTTCTTCGTTGTTGAACCATAGTGGGTCGTTGTCATCAACATCCCCATTATAATTAATAAAAATTTCTTCGCCGGCTTCAATATCTTTATAAGCAAAGAAATCGAATGTTTCGTTGTCGAAATTAATTTCATATGTGGCATTCGGCTCATATGAATGGTTAAATAGCATCCCGTAGCCTAATAGGATTGCTGAGCGTCCAATACCAAACTCAAACGCATAATCCGCAAGATTTGTTTTTTCAATATGTTCATGTTGCTCGTTTGGATAGCTTAGTACCGGTGCTTGGTGGAATAACGTTCCTTTAGGAATTGCATTAATCGCAAAAATACCGCGATTGTATTCCCCGTCACTTATCGGAGAATTCTTTACTTCGATCATATTTTTTCGCCTTCTAACTTTTAAGATTCTTTCCTACTGTAACATGTATCATCATAGAAAGGTTGTTTTATTGCTTATTTACCTAAATAATTCATTGGAAGGATGAAGTTCATGCAAAAACTGCAATTTGAAGCAGCATGGGATAAAACGATTTCAACACAAGACCGATTAATAATCGAACAAGCTTTTCAGAAAACGAAAGAACAAGATCAGCTCATTTCCTGTGATGTAATTCGTAAGGCCATTAATCATAAAAAACAGATCCTCATTACTACACTTATTCATAATCGGACAGATCGACATCTTACTTTTAATAATAGGAAGGTCAGTATTATAACAGAAACGAGTCGAATTGCTCGAAATTTTACAATTGATGCACTCAAAATTCCTCCTTATTGTTCAATGCCGTGGACTTTTATTTTCGACGAAAGTAATGATTTTCTATTCACAGAAATAAAACAGTTGGTTATTGAAATATAATGGGATTGAGGTGAAGGAATCGATGCATGGAATGAATGCAGGTATTTGGCTCACATTCGTAACCCCTATCTTTTTAGTCAGTGCATTATATTTTATACTGTCATTTTTTCAGCAATTGAAAATCGACAATGAGCGATTAGTGAACCAATCGAAGTGGGGAGCAGTTATTTCCCTGGCAATCGCATTAATTGTTCCGGCAATTTATCAAATTGTTGTTTACTATCAAGTCATGAATTATTAAACATACTAATAACAAAAAGACCGCTATGTAAATAGTGGTTTTTTCTACTTCAAACTTCCAATCCCCTTTAAATCACATAATAAGTTTGTTAATAAATACATATGAATACGTTTTTTTACATCAATTTGCTAAAAGCATACTATTCCAGTATGAATTATTCAAATTGACTATTGACTTTAAATTAATGCATCTGTAAACTAACGAATTAAGAATACTGAATTGCAAGAAAATTCTATAACTAGTAAAGGAGAGGTGTTATGGGAGCAGTTGCACATATTGACGAAATCGCGGAAAAGCTTGCGGAACAGTTTGAACAAACAGCCGTAGAAAGAGATAAAGTTGGTGGCAATGCTAAGTTTGAACGGGATTTAATTCGTGAAAGCGGCCTTTTGAAACTTTTAATTCCGACTGAATACGGTGGTTTAGGTGGGAATTGGCAAGATGTGTTTCAAGTCGTTCGAACAATCGCACGAGCTGATAGTTCACTGGCACATGTAATAGGCTATCACTTTATCAATCTTGTTACACCGCATTTATGCGGTTCCCAAGAGCAAAAGGAATTTTATTACCGCGAAACTGCAAAACATAATTATTTTTGGGGAAATGCATTTAACCCGGTAGCTATTCAATTGAAGGCTGAAAAAACAACAACAGGTTATGTGCTGAACGGGGTAAAAACGTTCTGCTCAGGCAGTGTCGATTCAGATGTATTATTAGTATCAGCAATTGTAGAAGGACAGGATGAGCCATTGTTGGTCGTTATTCCTAGTAATCGGATAGGTGTAGATATAAAAGGCGATTGGGATAATATGGGCCAACGTCAAACAGATAGTGGAACGATTATTTTCAGCGAAGTTGAAGTACACGAAGAAGAAGTGTTGCAGCAAGGATTTTATGCAAGTGAGTTTTCTCAACTGCGTCTGAATATCGCGACATTTATTTTAAACCATGTCTATTTAGGAATTTCAGAAGGTGCCCTTCAATCAGCGCTTACATATACGAGAGAACAAACAAGACCGCGTGCTATTACACAAACTTCGGCGATTGAAGATCCGATCATCCAGCATCATTACGGCCAGTTTTACGTACAGGTTGAAGCAGCGAATCTGGTTGTTAAAAAAGCGGATCAACTATTACAGAAACTATGGGATGAACCCGAAAAGATTACCCCTAAGCATCGCAGTAATCTGGATGATGCATTACAAACAGCTAAAATCTTTACAACACAAGTAGGGCTTGATATTACTTCAAAAATTTTCGAAGTGATGGGCAGCCGCGCTACTGCAGGACGATATGGGTTTGACCGCTATTGGCGTAACTTGCGGACGATGACATTGCATGTTCCGGTTGATACGTCGATTCAATCATTAGGTAGAAAATTTCTGTTAGGAGAGTGAGTACATGGTTCAGTTATTGGAACGTCCAGTGCTACAACAAAACCCTCTATCAACGAAACATAGCAACGAGATAAAAACGAAAATTAAAGTGCAGAATATCGATTTCAGTTATGATGCGACGACAAAAATACTAAACAATATTCAGCTGGAGGTGCAAGAGGGCGAGTTTCTCGTATTCATGGGGCCATCCGGATGCGGGAAAAGTACATTACTTCGAATGATGGCAGGGCTTGAACCATTTTCAAATGGCGATATCGAAATAAACGGCAAATCCGTTAAGGAAACGCATCCGGATTGCGGTGTTGTTTTCCAGGACTATTCCTTATTTCCATGGCTGACGGCACAGGCGAATGTCATGCTTGCATTAAAACAACGGAATAAGAAAATGCCGAAAAAAGAACTGGCACATATTGCAGAGCAGTATTTGACACTTGTTCACTTAGGGCATGCGGTAAAAAAATATCCAGGGCAAATGTCCGGTGGTATGAAACAGCGTGCAGCCATTGCGCGGGCATTAAGCTACGGTTCGGACTTACTACTGATGGATGAACCATTTGGCGCTTTGGATCCTGTTACACGTATTCAATTGCAGGATCTGCTTGTTCAAATCAGTGCCGAGCAAAAACGTACCGTTGTTTTTGTGACACATGATGTTGACGAAGCCATTTATTTGGCGGACCGGATTGTCATCTTTGCTCCGGGGAAAAACGGTGCGGTAACGAAAAGCATCCACGTACCGATTGAGAAAAAAGGAACGGATCGTCAGAAGTTATTTGAAAACAAGGAGTTCCGTGCATTTCGTGAATCCCTTTTAAACGAGATGAACGAACAGATCGTCAATAGTTTAAAAACGGAAATAACAGACGGCGCAGGAATATAGGAGGATCGTTAAATGAAAAGAACAAATCAGAAATGGATCGCTTCACTTGCTTTAGCAGCAGGATTGCTTACTGCATGTGGAGATGACGAACAAGTTTCGAAAGGGGAAGCCTCTGACGACTATGAAATTACGGTTGGTTTAAGTCAGTCTGCAGGCGGAACACTCGTCGATATTGCCCACCAGGAAGGCTATTTTGAAGAAGAACATATTGCGGTCAATCGTGTTGGATTTGCAAACTCGGCAGACGGTCTGAATGCACTCCAAGCAGGGAAAATCGATGTCGGATTAACTTTCGGTACAGCTGGACCGTTAACATTTATTGCAAACGGCTCGGACTTCTCGATTATCGGTGGTCATTTGGAAGGCGGACACCCGATCCTAACGAAAAAGGAAAATGCGGGGCAATATACTTCGCTTGAAAGCTATAAAGGTAAAAAAGTAGGGACAATCAGAATCTTTACATCGGATATCGTTTTCCGCTCTGCACTTGAAGATGCGGGGATCGACTGGAAAAAAGATCTGGAAATCGTTGAATTCAAAACAGGCAGTATGCTGCTTGAAGCGGTAGCGTCAGGAAAAGTGGACGTTGCAGTATCGGCAAACTCATTCTACGCACAGGCGGTTGATATGGGTCTTGAAGCAGTTGCATGGAGCAATGATCTACAGGAAGGGCATGTATGCTGCCGTGTCGTAACACGTTCGGAATTATTGGCGGAAGAAGATGGTGAAGCGTATAAACGTTTTTTAAAGGCACTTATTCGCGCAGAACGTAAAAAGATTGAGGATCCGCAATCAGCTGTAACAGCTGCGAAAGAATATATGAAAGTCGATGAAAAAGTAATTAATACAATCGTAAACGACAGCCACTCGAATTATTCTTCTGATCCAAGCAGAGAGAAAGTAGTTCAAATGTGGGAGCAGATGAAAGAAATCGGCTATGTTGAAAATGTGGATGATATTGATGTAAACGACTATGTAAATATCGATCTATACGAAAAAGCATTAAACGAATTAATTGAACAATATCCGGATGATGCTTATTACAAAGATCAGCTCGTTCGTTTTAATGAACAAAACATTTAAGGGGTGGGATGGAATGCTCACATTTTTTAAACGCTATAATCTTACTATATTGATAGGAATAATATTTATTGCAGTCTGGGCCCTTGTCACAAAATATGCGACATGGATCAATCCGGTAATATTCCCGCAGCCGCTAACGGTCGTTGAATCCTTTTCCGCGAAAATTGGTGAGCTATTAACCGGTGTTGTAAGTTCGATGAAACTACTGATACCAGGGTTCTTTGGAGCTTTAGTGACAGGTATTGTAGGCGGTCTGTTTTTCGGATTGAACAAACGGTCACGTGAAATATTAATGCCTTATTTTCATGCATTAAGTCCGATTCCGCCAACATTGTTCATTCCATATGTCATTGCGATTTTACCGACTTTCCAAACGGCTTCGATGTCACTTATTTTTATCGGTGCCTTTTGGCCGGTATTTTTAGGAACGATTCATGGTGTTCTTCTGATAGAAAAACATTATTTGGACAATGCAAAATCACTTGGCTTAAAAGGACCGACATTCCTGTTGAAAGTCGTGTTACCTGCAAGTGCACCCCATATTTTGAGCGGTGCCAGTACTTCACTCGGTATGAGCTTCCTGATTTTAACGATTGCCGAAATGTTTGGGGCTTCATCGGGAATGGGCTTTTTCATCCAGTATTACAGTGACTTTTCACAATATCATTACGTCCTTGCAGGCATCATTTTTAACAGTATTATCATTGTGGCTGTCATGATCGCATTCGAAAAGCTGAAAAAACGCTTGCTATTCTGGACAAATTTAAAGGCTGATGGCAAATGAAAAAAATTTTACTTACAATCCTGTTGCTGGCAGGCTGTAGTGCACATGCAAATGAAACACTCGATGTGTCACTGAATGCCAGTAAATCCGAGCTGGAAGCATTTGAACCGGTAACAATCACAGCAACCGTAACGCAAAACGGCGAACCGATTCAATACGATGTGGAAATTGAATTCGAGCTGATAAATCCAAACGGAAATACGATCGGTTCTGTAAAGCCAGATTATAGAGGGGACGGGAAGTATTCGATTGAAACGAGCTTCGATGGTACCGGCACCTATAAAGTGGTTTCCCATGTCAGTTATGGAGAACTGCATGAAATGCCTGAAATTGAGGTGAAGCTTAAATGAAAAAATGGATACAGCTTTTATTATTCGCTGTCCTGATTATCGCGCTAAGCTATGCCATTATCTCCAACACGTCCAAACAAAAGGCAGAAGCGAAAACCGAAGAAATTTTGCTCCAAACTACTTCCGGTGAGCAAGTTGCCATACCGGAAGAAGGCAGCTATATTCTTAATTTCTGGGCAACCTACTGCCCCCCATGCGAAAGGGAAATGCCCGCCTTTAAAGCGGCGTATGAAACACTTCAGTCTCACAACATTGAGCTCTATGCAGTCAATGTGGAAGAACCGACAAGGCTGGTCAATCAATATTTAGCGAAATTCGATTTACCGTTCCCGATTCTTTTAGATCGTCAAGGGCAGCTGAAAGAAAACTATGAAATTTTGACATTGCCTACGACGTTGTTTTTGCAGGACGGAAAAGTAGTACACACCGTAAAAGGTGAACTGACGGAACAGGAATTGCTTACACTTACTCAAAAATTTCTTTATTAAAGGAGAATTTTCATATGACATTTTTCAATCAGGAAACAATCGCACTCCATACGGGTCAAACTGTTGATCCGGTAACACGATCACGTGCAGTGCCGCTGTACCAGACGACTTCCTATGTATTTGATGATACGGAACATGCGGCAAACTTATTCAAATTACAGGAAAGCGGCTATTTATATTCGCGAAATGCCAATCCGACAAATGCAGTATTTGAAGAACGTCTAGCTGCCTTGGAGGGCGGTGTCGGAGGATTTGCGGTCGCTTCCGGGCAGGCGGCAATCCTGATTGCTGTACTGACTGTCGCACAGGCAGGGGATGAAATTGTCGCAACGAATGCTCTTTATGGCGGTACGTATACATTGTTCTCTAAAACATTGCCTCGCTTCGGTGTAACAGTACGCTTTGTTGAAGGATCTGACTTGCAGGAAGTTGAAGCAGCGATCAATGACAAAACACGCGCTGTATTCACTGAAACAATCGGTAATCCGAGCCTGCAAATTGCAGATATTGAAGGATTGGCACAAGTAGCCCACCGCCATGATGTACCTCTTATTGTTGATAATACATTTGCGACACCTTACTTATCAAAGCCGATTGAATTTGGAGCAGATATTGTTGTGCACTCGACAACGAAATTTATCGGCGGTCACGGAACGTCTTTGGGCGGTGCGATTATTGATGGCGGTAAATTTGAATGGAAAGCGCCTCGATTCAAAAGCTTCGTAGAACCGAATGAATTGATCGGCAACCGTTCTTTTGTTGAAGCAGCAGGAGAAAAGGCATTCATTACGAAGGCACGCTTTGAGCTGGGGCATGATTTAGGTGCCACATTATCACCATTCAATGCATGGCTTTTCATTCAAGGTCTTGAATCACTGGCAGTGCGCGTACGACAGCATGTTGTGAACGCACAGGCCATTGCTGAATATTTAGCGGATCATGATCTGGTGGAATGGGTAAATTATCCGACACTGCCTGGCAATGATCCAAACAATTTAGTAGAGAAGTATTTACCGAAAGGGGCGGGGTCGATTTTCAGCTTTGGGATAAAAGGCGGACTAGAGGCAGCGAAGGCATTTATTAATAATGTTCAGCTTCTTTCACATGTTGCCAATGTCGGCGACTCGAAGTCACTTGTCATCCATCCGGCAAGCACATCTCATTCACGATTATCACCAGAGCAGCAATTGGCAAGTGGAGTCACACCTGGTCTGATCCGTTTATCAATTGGTTTGGAAGATATTGAAGATATTAAAAACGACTTGGCACAAAGCTTACTAAAAGCTGCCGAAGTTGCTCAAATAACAAAATAACAGGGGGATTTTAAAATGGCGATTGCAGTAGTAGTAAATGATGAAGGTCTTGTAACACCGATTGTGGAAGGAACAATTTTACGTATCATTCAGAAGGACCATTCTGTAGAAGATTTGCGTAATCCGGCACTTGATTTAACAGAAGGACGCCGTGGCGCAACATTACGTAAAGCGATTGAATTGGGCGCGACAACTTTTGTTGCACCGCCTGAAACTTTCTGCGAATTATCTTATAAAAAAGCGCAGGAAGAACAAATTTCATTCATTAATATACCGGCAAATCAATCATTTGCTCAGGTGGCAGAACAGTTGAAATCAGGTTCCATTCAACAATCAAACGAATTACCGGCTGATGAAGTAGTAGCAAGTGCGCCGGTTACAAAATAAGGGGGAATTCAAATGACAAAAGTAGAGTTTATTACAATGGCGCCAACTTCTGGTGATAGTGAATATGTAGGAAACCAAACGTCAAATAAAGGTGCACAAACATGGTCAGGTGTCGGGGTAGATTCAGATCGTGAACCTTCTGTAGAGTATATTACAAAAGTTGCACAGGCCGCTGAAAAAGCAGGCTTCTCGACATTACTGTTGCCGATTGGCGGAAGCTGTGTTGATTCATTGGTTGCTGCATCTCATTTGACAGCCAATACTAATAGTTTGAACTTTCTGTTTGCGGTTCGTCCTGGTTCTACTGCGCCAACACAACTGGCGAAACAGTATTCATCGGTCAACTACTGGTCGAATAACCGAGTATTTGTCAATGTCGTAACAGGCGGGGCACCGAAAGAACTTGAAAATGACGGGGATTTCCTATCACATACAGATCGTTACAAGCGTACACGCGAATATATTGAAATTTTAAAACGTCTGTTCAACGGAGAAACGTTCGATTATGATGGCGAGTTTTACACATTAAAAGGCGCGAACTTACCATTGCCTGTTAAAAATGCTCCTCCGATTTACTTCGGTGGATCATCACCGATTGCAAAAGAAGTTTCAACAGATGTAGCGGACGTTTACATGCTTTGGGGCGAAACATTGGAAACGACAAAAGAAGAGCTTGAAACGGTTGTGAAGTTGGCGAAAGAAAAAAATCGCGATCTATCCTACAGTGTTTCATTCCAGGTTGTCTTAGGTGAAACAGAAGAAGCGGCGTTTGAAAATGCGAACAAAATTATTAGCCAAGTAGAACCTGAAGTATTGGCAGCAAAACATGCCAATACGTTAAACAACGGAGCGGTAGGTGTGAGCCGCCTTCATCAGTTGATGCTAGAATCAAAAGATAATAATTTCGTGATTGCACCGAATATTTGGGCAGGGTTAACACAAGTGTTATCCGGCAATTCGATTGCGCTTGTCGGCACGCCGCAGCAGGTAGCTGAGCGTATCGTGGAATTCGTAGATTTAGGCTTTGACAAAGTGTTATTGCGTGGTTTCCCGCATTTGGAAGTAATCGAAGAGATTGGCGAAAAGGTCATTCCACTTGTTCATGATATATTGGCTAAACGCGAAGAACAGTTAGTGTAGGAGGTACGCAAATGACGAAAAAACAAATGAAATTAGGCGTCTTTTTAATGGGTACAGGGCATCATATCGCTTCATGGCGTCACCCGGATGCACAGGCGGATGCAAGCGAGAATGTCGAATTTTTTAAAGAAGTTGCTGTAAAAGCCGAGCAAGGAAAATTAGATATGCTGTTTTTAAGTGACGGTTTATCTTTTAACGAACTTTCACACCCGGCAGAACAAGTTCGCTTTGAACCACTTACATTACTCAGTGTGTTATCAACTGTGACTAAAAATATCGGTTTAACAGCTACTGCGTCCACAACATACAATGAGCCATTTCATATCGCGCGTAAGTTTTCATCGCTTGATCATTTAAGCGGCGGGCGCGCAGCATGGAATATTGTGACAAGTTACTATTCGGCAGAAGCGAGCAACTTTAACAAGGACCACCATCTGGATCATTCACTTCGCTATGAACGGGCAGATGAATTTGTCGAAGTCGTAAAAGGTTTATGGGATTCTTATGAAGATGATGCATTGGCACGCAATAAAAAGACGGGTGAATATATTACAAAAGGCAAACTGCACACATTGAACCATAAAGGTGAATATTACGCAGTACGAGGTCCGTTAAATTCATCGCGTCCTCCGCAAGGCAGACCTGTATTAGTGCAGGCAGGGTCTTCGGAATCCGGTACGACACTTGCCGCACAACAAGCAGATGTTATTTTTACGGCACAGCAGACACTTGAAGATGCAAAGCAATTTTATAAAAAACTGAAAGACAAGGCAGTTGCTGCAGGACGTGACCGCGCTGATATCAAAATCATGCCTGGTGTATCAATTTACGTAGCGGAAACGAAAGAAAAGGCCTACGCCAAATATGAGGAACTGCAACAGTTAATAACACCGGAAATTGGTTTGGACTTTTTGGCAGACTACTTAGGTGTTGACCTTTCGCAACATGATCTGGATGGTCCATTGCCGAAAGACATTCCTCCGACAAACGGGAACCGCAGCCGTCAACAGCTGATCATTGAGCTGGCAGAACGCGAAAACCTGACTATTCGTGAGCTTTATTTACGTATCGCCGGTTCACGTGGTCATCGCATTATTTTCGGTTCACCAAGTGAAATCGCAGATCAGTTGATTGAGTGGGTAGATGAGGAAGCTGCGGATGGCTTCAACTTAATGCCTCCGTACTTCCCGGGCGGCTTTACCGATTTTATTGATTTAGTAATTCCTGAGCTACAAAAGCGCGGGGTATTCCGTACAGAATATGAGGGTAAGACACTACGTGAGAATTTAGGGTTAAAACAAGTCCCATCCCGTTATACTTTACAAAATATTTAGGAGGAGTGTGGATCATGACAAAAGCGATTTTAATTAATGGTGGAAACAGTGTGATATCCCGATTAACAGGTGTTCAGCAATCCATTGAAACATTGCTGGAACAGCAAGGTATTTCTCATGAAACGATTCAGGTCCACCAGTTGCCTGCGCAAGATTTGATTACGGCAAACTATGCGAGTGAGGCAATTGCCGAAGAGATTGTCAAAGTAGGTGAGGCGGATATCGTCTTTTTCCTGACACCGATCTATAAAGGTTCCTATACCGGCATTTTGAAAACATTCATCGATTTACTGCCGCAAAAAGGATTGGAAAATAAAATTGTCGTACCAGTTGCAATCGGCGGGTCCATCGCACACTTATTGGCACTGGAATATTCACTGAAGCCGGTACTTTCGATTTTAGGAGCGACAACAATTTCAAGCCCTATTTATATCGTTGATAAACAAGTAACGAAAACTGATAATGGCTTTACATTGGATGAAGCAGCACAAGAACGCATCGAAAAGGTGTGGGAAAGTGTTGCACCCAAAAGTAAAGTAACTGTATAAAATGAGCCTCGCGAAGGAGTCATTCCTTTTGCGGGGTTTTTTTATTGAATGAATAACCCTCACTAATTGTCATTTTATAAGATAACTGCTTTTCATTTACCGTAAAACAGGGAATACTCTCAGTGGATTGAGCTATTAAAAAAGGAGAGGATTCTATGAATTATAAAAAGGTTACAATTGCAGGAAGCGGTGTTTTAGGTAGTCAAATTGCATTCCAATCCGCATTTTTCGGATTTGAAGTAAGTGTTTATGATATTAATGAAGAGGCAATTACTAAGGCAAAACAGCGTATGGCTACATTAAAGACAACATATGGCCAATATTTTCAAGACGTTGCCCGTGCTGAAAAAGCGTCCGACAGTCTTCAGTATTACACTGATTTAGCAGAAGCAACAAAAGAAGCAGATATTGTAATCGAAGCAGTGCCGGAACGTATAGAAATTAAACAGAAATTCTATGAAAACCTGGGGAAAGTGGCACCTGAAAAAACAGTCTTTGCTTCCAATTCCTCAACATTATTACCAAGCCAATTTGCTGAGTTTACTGGCCGTCCGGAAAAGTTCCTGGCATTACACTTTGCGAATTCTATTTGGCAAAACAATACGGCGGAAGTAATGGGACATCCCGGAACAGATATGCAGTATGTTGAACAAGTGGCAGATTTTGCACGTAATATCGGCATGATTCCGTTTGTGCTGAAAAAAGAGCAGCCTGGTTATATTCTTAATTCATTATTAGTACCGTTTTTATCTGCGGCAATGGAGCTTTGGGTGAAAGATATTGCAGATCCGCAAACAATCGATAAAAACTGGATGGTTTCAACAGGATCGCCACGCGGACCATTTGCAATATACGATATCGTAGGAATGGAAACACCATATAATTTAAACTTAATGCGCGCAGAGCACGATCCGGCAGCAAAATTAATCGCAGAAAAAATTAAACGCGAAATGATTGATCAAGGTAAAATGGGCGTTTCAACAGGCGAAGGTTTCTACAAATACCCAAATCCTTCCTATATGGATCCTGAATTTTTAAAATCGAATTAATACTAAACGTACGATACCACCTAATTCTAACCCTTGAAGAAATACATGCTTCATGGGTTTTTTAATGAAATAAGTGTATGCAGATTTTGCATAGGCAATATCGGAAAAGCCCATCCATTTCATTCAAAAGAAAAGGATGGGTTTCAATTTATTTCGCTGTATATTTTTTAATCGCCGGGATGATTTCGTTACCGATCAGTTCGATATTTTTCATTACTTTACTGAATGGCACTCCGCCAAAATCGATTTGGGCCATGAAGCGCTGCATGCCAAACAATTCATATTGGTACAGCATTTTCTCGATAATTTGGTTTGGACTGCCGACCATGAGTGCATCTTCCACATTTGGTGCCTGTTCCACTTGCCAGCGAGGATAGCCTTGACCTCGAATCGCCTGGAATCCGCCGCTTAAATGTGGGTGCATCCCATCAACCGCTTCTTTTTCCGTTTCCGCAACATAAAACAGACTTGTCGTTGCAATTGGTAAAGATGCCGCATCGAAACCACTGCGATCTGCTGCTTCGCGGTAGGCATCAACAGAAGGTTTAAAGTTAATCGAAGGCCCACCTAAAGTCGTCAGCATCATGGGAATGCCCATATAGCCGGCTTTTATCGCACTACCGGGAGGGCCGCCAACAGCCCGCCAAATTGGAATCGAGCCATTTAAAGGCTGAGGTAAAATATGGGCATCCTTTAATGCCGGGCGAAATTTGCCGTTATAGTTTACTACAGAATGGTCATTTAACTGTTTTAACAGAGCAAGTTTTTCCTCAAAAATTTCCTCATAGTCACGTAGACTAACCCCAAACAATTCATGTGCGCCAACACGTGAACCGCGACCTGCAACTATTTCTGCACGTCCATTCGAAATTAAATCTATTGTCGCAAAATCTTCGTAAACACGGACCGGATCCGCTACGCTCAATACCGTCGCAGAACTTGACAGTTTAATGCGTTTTGTAGCCTGTGCAATTGCACCAAGTACAACTGAATGAGCCTGTGTTGTAAAGTATTGCTGATGGCTTTCACCGACCGCAAATACATGAATACCTGCCTGTTCTGCCAACTGGCTCGCTTCGATGATTTCCTGAATCCGCTGCTGCGCAGAGATGCGTGAGCCTGTTAACGGATTCGGAATATGGTCACCTAACGTATATAGTCCAAACTCCATCCCGTTTTTTTCATTAATTCGATATTGTTCCATAATCACTGACTCCTTAAAAAATCGGCTTTAATTTTGCTGTAATTTCTACACGTCGGGATTCTAAAAAATCCGGCAAATCCAATTGTTCACCGAGCGAGTCCACATGACCGTCGCGTAAAAAGCCTGGTCCATCCGTCGCAATTTCGAATAAAATACCATTCGACTCTCGGAAATACAGGCTCTTAAAATAAAATCGATCGACAATGCCTGATGACATAAACCCTCGTGCTTTTACTTGCTCATCCCAATAGGCCAATTCTTCATCATTTTTCACCCGGATGGCCAAATGGTGAATGCTGCCGCGACCAGGTTTTTCAGAAGGCCCGTCCTGTTCAACAATATAAATTTCTCCAAACATCTCATCATTGACCGATTGAAGAAGGGCGGTTGTTTTGTCTTGTGTTTTCAATACAAAACCAAAGAGTTCAGTTAAAGTCCGAACTAATTTTCCTTTATTTTTTACCGTCATTTCAACAGTTCCCATGCCTTGAATTTGATGTTCAACTGGAACAGGTGATTTTTCATATGCTTCCCAATGTTCAACTTTCGTATTGGGTGCAGCGATAAGTGCCAAACGTAAACCTTCTTCATCTTCAAAGAGAAGGGCAGGGCGACCGGCAAATGTTGTGATGCCTTCATGTTGAACACCGAATTCATCCAGTCGATGAACCCAATACTGCAGACTATCAACGTTTGGTACGATCAAACCGATTTTTGTAATGGCATTTGTACCTCGGTGAGTGCGTCCAACTAACGGAATTTCAAAAAAGGAAAGCTCTGTTCCTGGACTGCCTGTTTTATCCCCATAAAAGAGGTGGTACATGGATGTGTCGTCCTGATTGACCGTCACTTTAACACGGCGTAATCCTAAAATATCACGGTAAAATTTGTTGTTTTGCTGTGCATTTTTTGTAATCATCGAAATATGATGATGTCCTGGAATTGTATACATGTTCATTCCTCCAATAAGTAATCGCACTGTTGTTCTCACTGACCAATCTCACAAAAGGAAACTGATTTCTTCATTTCTTACCTATTACTTTACTACTCAACTGTTTTGACGACAAGAAAAATATCTCGAATTCAAAATAAATTTATCTGTAACTTTTTTCCTTTTTATACGTCTATAGGTAAAGAGAATCGAAAAACTAATCATTAAAGAAGGGGATCTCATGAAAAACTTACTCGCTTTAGGCATATTGCTTCTATTGGTTGGATGTCAAGAAAACGTGCAACCCGAAACAATTGAGCAAACGGAAGTTGAAACTGTACGAAATGATCGTGTTATTGACCATAATGGTGAGATTGAAAATTTGGAGTTATTGCATCAATTTTTAAAAGATACAGAAGATAATAAACAATCGTCGTTGGAGCTGACGCGCTATACGATTGAGGGGGCACCTATTTACTGGAGAGTTGAATATCAGGAAGGCCAATATAACATCGAAGTCGATAACCGCGAAGATAATTTTGGAAGTCAAAATATTGAAAATTACCAATGTGGTGAGCTAAACGAAGATGTGACGGGTTCGCTGACTGATTATAATTTTAAATCATGTGAAGGTGGCTACGAAATCAATTTATTATCGGTGACAAGTGATTAAGCGCACAACAAAAGGCCGCCAAAATCCTATTTAAGAGATTAGCGGCCTTTAAACGATTTATTTAATTGTACTGGCGATTTCCAGTGCCTGTGTAAAGTCTTCAATCAGATCATCTTCATTTTCCAATCCGACTGAAAATCTCAGCAAGCCATCAGTAATTCCGCGTTTTGCACGTTCTTCTGGCTCCATCGCGGCATGACTCATTTTGGCAGGGTACGATAAAATTGATTCAACACCGCCAAGACTAACTGCAAATACCGGAATTTTCATCGCTTCCACAAAAGCTTTCGCAATGTCATAATTCGGCAAACTAAACGATAAAACCGCTCCCGCAGAAGTTGCCTGTGCTGCATGGATTTCAAACCCAGGGTGAGTAGGGAGTCCAGGATAGTATACGTTTTCAACTAACGGATGTGCATGTAAAAATTGTGCAATGCGCATCGCTACACGTGATTCCTCGTTAAAACGTACAGCCGTTGTTTTCATGTTTTGAATTAATGTGTAGCAATCCTGAACACCAAGTACAGAACCGAATGAGTTTTGAACGAAATAAATCTCATTGCCCAGCGCTTCGTCTTTTGTCACAACAAGTCCCGCTACGATATCGGAATGCCCTGATAAAAACTTTGTAGCAGAATGGATTACAACATCAACACCTAATTCAAGCGGTTTTTGATGGAGCGGGGTCATGAACGTATTATCCAAAAACGTGAGCGCACCGTGTTGTTTTGCAATTTCTACTACACCTCGAATATCTGTAATGCCTAAAGTTGGATTCGAAGGTGTTTCCATATAAATTAATTTTGTTTCCGGACGCACAGCTGCTTTTACAGCTTCAAGATCAGTAAAGTCAACAAATGTATGCGTAATGCCATAGCGCGGCAATATTTTTGTAACGAAACGGTATGTACCACCGTAAACATCTTCGGTAATCACGACATGATCACCTGCAGATAAAATCATAAAGCAAGCAGATACAGCTGCCATACCTGTGGCAAATGCAAACCCTCGGTCACCGCCTTCAAGTTCGGCAATCGCTTTTTCCAATGCGGCACGTGTCGGATTTCCCGAACGTGCATAATCATATTCCCCAAATTCGTCAATCGATTCCTGATGGAAAGTCGAGGATAAATACATCGGCACATTTACAGCACCTTTTTTATCGGCATAGCCTTCACGGATTGCCCCATGAACTAATGCGGTTTCAATGCGGTTTGTCATGCAAATTCACCTCTTAACGAATCAAAAACTTGTGTCAGGTCAGCGATTAAATCTTCCGCTTCTTCAATACCGACTGAGAAACGAAGTAATCGGTCACAAACGCCTCGTGCAACACGTTCCTCATAAGGCATGTCGGCATGTGTTTGAGTAGCAGGGTAAGTAATAAAGCTCTCAACCCCTCCGAGACTTTCTGCAAATGTTATCAGTTTGATCCCTTTTAAAAATGGGTTGACCATTGATGCATCTTTGACACGGAAGGAAAGCATGCCGCCTTTTCCTGTGTATAGTACATCCGTTACAAGAGGTTCATCAGCTAAATATTGCGCGACTTTTTTTGCATTCGCATCGTGCTGCTTTAAACGTAAATGCAATGTTTTCAGTCCGCGAATCAGCAGCCATGAATCCATAGGCGAAAGCACCATTCCAATACCATTGTGATAGTATCCTAACTTCTCACATAATTCAGCTCCTTTGGCAACGACCAGTCCTGCCAAAACATCATTATGTCCGCCAATATACTTTGTAGCACTATGTAAAACAATATGTGCACCTAATTCAAGAGGACGCTGGAAATAAGGAGTGTAGAATGTATTGTCTACAATTAGCAGTATGTTATGTTTTTCCGCCAGTTCCGCATATGTCACTAAATCAATTTCCTGCATTAACGGATTTGTCGGTGTTTCGATAAACAATGCTTTCGTATTTTCATTGATTAAACTTTCAACTTCTTCAACATTAGTAAATGGATTATAAACCGGTTTAATATTATAGTTTTCCGCAAATGTTTTGAATAGACGATATGTTCCGCCATATAAATCTTCCGGTACGATTAATTCATCGTTCGGTTTAAATAATGACATGACAAGTTGTACTGCCGCCATCCCAGAACTACAGGCAAATCCTGCATCGCCGTTTTCCAGCTCAGCGATGCCTTGTTCGAGAATCGTACGAGTTGGATTTTTTGTACGTGTATAATCATACCCTGTCGATTCACCAATGCCTGTATGCTGATAAGCTGTCGACATATAAATCGGCGGATTGATCGCACCTGTTTTGGCATCACTTAAATTTCCGAGCTGCACTAATTTTGTTTCAATTGAACGTTGTGACATGAATACACTTCCTTACATGAATTTACTAAACATTTCGAATGAATCGAGTATTACATCAATTTAACATGAACAGATCAAAGGGACAATAGGGGAAACGAGTATTAAGTAGAATAGGGGAATAATTGAAATAAAAAAGAAAAAAACCTGGAATACGTTAAACTTGTATCCCAGGATTAGTGATTTTTATTTAGTTTGCTCGTTTTTTAATAAATCACGGATTTCCTTAAGCAGCTCTTCTTTTGCATCCAATTCAGGAGTCGGTTCTTCCGCAACTTGCGCTTCCTTTTTACGGTTTAGTTTTGTCAGTATTCGTAAAGCCATAAAAATGGCAAATGCGATAATGATGAAATCAATAATCGATTGAACGAATACGCCGAGTGCAACCTGTGCTTCACCTGATCCGAACTTCCATTCATTTGTCAGGTCAATTCCGCCAGTAAGCATACCGACAAGCGGCATAATAATATTTTCAACTAATGATGTAACAATTTTACCGAAGGCCGCACCAATAACAACCGCAACCGCTAAATCGATGACATTGCCCTTCATAGCAAATTCTTTAAATTCTTTCCACATATTATTCAACTCCTCTTAACTATAATAAACAATGTCTAATTTTATACATTGCTATACAAATTTTCAACAGTGAAAATTACCTGCTTTTTTAGTAGAATGATAGTTAACAACATTATTACGTCTGAAGATTGGTGGCTTATATGGCAAAAAGCAAGAAAAAGAACCCTTTACTCTCCCCGAAAACTAAAATTTTATTAATTATTTTGCTTATCCCCATCACTTTAACGGTTTATATTGTCGCTTATTCCAGCTGGCAGCAATTTCGTGGTTGGCCATTTACCGATAAAACAGTGTATCAGCAAATCCAGGAACAGTTTGATTTGGAAATTCCAATCGAGTATATCCCTGTTTACGTCGCAGCCGAACAGAAATACGGTGTTCCGTGGACGCTTTTGGCGGCCCATCACCGCGTAGAAACCCGTTTTTCCACAATGAAGACACTTATTTCACCGGTTGGCGCAGAAGGGCATCTACAGTTTATGCCCTGTACATTTGTAGGCTGGCAACATCCTTCATGCAAAGATTTAGGGCAGGGGGACATCCCGGACCATGATAAAACGAATCCAGCCATAATAAAAAAATATGGCGGCTATGGGGTAGATGCAAACGGAGACGGTGTAGCAGATCCGTTTGATATTGAAGATGCCGTATTCAGTGCAGCCAAATTTTTATCCATTGCCGGTGTAAATGACGGGCAGTTGAAAAAAGCAATTTTTCAATATAATCACAGTGATGATTACGTGGAAGATATTTTATACTACTATAAGCAGTACCGGGACTACGGCAATCAATTGAAGCAAATTGCTCTTGATGAAGAATAAGGAAGACAAATAAAAAAGTGTGACAACACGTCACACTTTTTGCTCTTTATCCTTGATGAGCTTAATTTGTTGCTTTACGCATTGAGCGTAGGATGAAGCTTACAATAAAGATTAAAATGATGGCACCGATCAATGCTGGGAATACATAGAAGTCTGAAACTTTCCAGCCCCAGTTCCCTAAAATCATGCTGCCGATCCAAGAACCGACAATACCTGCAATAATGTTACCGATAATACCACCCGGTACATCCTTACCTAAAATAACACCAGCTAACCAACCTAAAATACCTCCGATAATTAAGAACCAGATGAAACTCATCATACTGTCCAACTCCTTTGTTTAAGATTATTCAATAATAATTGCATCTAGTTATTTATTTCCTTTCAGGCAATTCCTTAAACATTTTTTTAGCTGGAAGTTTTTAAGCAGATCCGGAAATTATGGAAAAATATTATGTTCTATTGAATAGTAATATGGTGTAAATGAATTAATCTATTGTTTATATTATGGATGCACCTAAACAGGATTTGAAATGACCAAGTGCCCATTTATGACCGATTTCATTAAAACTTGCAACGGCATTTTCAGGAATCGCAATTTTATAGCCTAAATTATAACTGTCCACAGCCGTATGCAAAATGCAAATATCTGTACATACACCGACAAGTACAACTTCTTCAACGCCACGTTCCCGCAGTAAAATATCCAAATTTGTTCCTGCAAAAGCACTATAACGGGTTTTATCAAAAGAAATCACGCAATCTTTATATATTTCATATAGATCTTTCACAGAACCATACAGTTCACGTCCGTTAGTTCCTACAATATTATGTGGCGGAAATAATTTAGATTCAGGATGATATGGATCATTTTCATAATGTAAATCATTAGCGAATACGACAACATCTTTTTGTTCAATAAACTGCTCTATCAAAGTACTAATATTTTTTTCAATTGCCTGTCCCGGTTTACCGCAAGTCAATTTTCCGTCGTCTGCTACAAAATCATACGTATAATCAATCACGATTAAAGCTTTTTTCATCCGTCATTCACTCCTTATTCATTGTAATGTTATTATGCCATGGTTATGGAAAAAATGTGGGCTAAATCATTAATTAAATATTCAAAATATTTTGATTTTTGAAATCGAATGTTGTATAGTTAGGATATCAAATAAATGGGGTGATTAATATGGATATGGCAATAACGAAGAGGCTAAACCGTCAAGGGTTAATTTTTGCAGGAATCCACAGTTTAATCATTTTAAATTTTGCTATTGAATTATTATTACTCTAATAAATTACGATATTTAACAGAATCTAGCCTGAATAGGCGCTAGGTTCTTTTTTATGTTAGAAAAGTATTGGGTTCAATAAATATGTACAAAAAATTTTAAAAATTCACTTTTTGTAAAAATTGTGACGAAAGAGTAAAAAGGCAACACCAATGAGGATGAAAGCGATTGCAATAATTTCAGACTTTTTGAATTGTATAAAAAATTCAAAAAATAGTGTTGACGTTGGAGTTCATTTCGTACTATGATAACAACAATTTAGTACACCACATCACTCAAGCGACAATTTGATGTGAGCTTACAAGGTGTAATATTCGATCCTTTCTGATCAAAAAATTTCGAATATTCGAAATTAATATGAAAAATCGAACATATAAAAAACAGCAAGAGTAAAAGCATTACGTTGAGGGGCGTTTAAAATGAGAAGTGATATGATTAAAATGGGAGTTGACCGAGCTCCGCACCGTAGTCTTTTATACGCTACAGGTAAAGTTAAGGCTAGAGATTTAGAAAAGCCATTTATCGGTGTATGTAACTCGTATATTGATATTATTCCAGGCCATGTTCATTTGCGAGAATTCGCGGATGTAGTAAAAGAGGCCATTATTGAAGCAGGCGGAATTCCATTCGAATTCAATACAATTGGAGTCGATGACGGAATTGCAATGGGTCATATCGGGATGCGCTATTCATTGCCATCACGTGAAATTATTGCCGATTCGGCTGAAACAGTTATTAACGCACACTGGTTTGACGGAGTGTTCTACATACCAAACTGCGACAAAATTACACCAGGTATGTTAATGGCAGCTGTACGTACCAATGTTCCTTCTGTATTCGTATCAGGAGGCCCAATGGAAGCCGGTACGTCTTCTTCAGGTAAAACATTATCATTAACAAGTGTTTTTGAAGGAGTCGGTGCACATAAAGCTGGTACGATGACGGCTGAAGAACTGCTTGATATCGAGAACAATGCATGTCCAACATGCGGTTCTTGTTCAGGAATGTTCACAGCAAACTCAATGAACTGCTTAATGGAAATGCTCGGCTTAGCATTACCGGGTAACGGTACGATTGTTGCAACAAGTGAAAAACGTAAAGAATTAATTTACGAAGCAGCGAAACATTTAGTTCGTATGATTAAAGAAGATGTTAAACCACGCGACATTGTTACAAAAGAAGCAATTGATGATGCTTTTGCTCTTGATATGGCAATGGGCGGATCTACAAATACAGTGCTTCATACACTGGCAATCGCCAATGAAGCAGAAATCGACTATAACATTGAAGATATTAATAAAGTAGCAGAACGTGTTCCTTACATTGCAAAAATTATGCCGGCATCGGATATTTCGATGGATGACATTGCAAAAGCAGGCGGTGTTCAGGCAATTATTAACGAATTAACAAAAATTCCAGGGGCTATTCACCCTGACAGACCGACAATCGCAGGTGTATCGATGCGAGAGCTTGTAAAAGATTATGAAATTACAAATGATCGTGTCATCCGCACTAAGGATAATCCATATAGTGCTGTAGGCGGACTGTCTGTATTATTCGGAAATATTGCGCCTGAAGGTTCGGTAATTAAAGTAGGAGCAGTTGATCCTTCGATTAAAACGTTCACAGGCGAAGCTATCGTATTTGATTCGCAGGAAGAAGCACAGCAGGCAATTGATGACGGTCGAGTACGAGAAGGACATGTCGTAGTCATTCGATATGAAGGTCCAAAAGGCGGACCGGGCATGCCGGAAATGCTGGCTCCAACTTCTGCAATTCAAGGACGCGGACTAGGAACGAAAGTCGCACTCATTACAGATGGCCGTTTCTCAGGTGCATCACGCGGTATTTCAATCGGCCATATTTCTCCGGAAGCTGCTGAAGGCGGTCCGATTGCATTAGTACAAAATGGCGATACAATCATCATTGATTTGCCAAGCAGAACAATCAATTTACAAGTTTCCGACGAAGTTCTTGCTGAGCGTCGTCAAAACTTAAAACCATTCGAACCTAAAATTAAGCGCGGCTGGTTAGCACGTTACTCTGCATTAGTAACAAATGCTTCCCAGGGCGGCGTAATGAAAATATAATCTGAATACTTTAAAACGTTGATGAGGTTAAAGGATATAGAGTCTTGTATTTACCAGAGAGCCGGTATTGGTGGAAGCCGGCGATACAACTATATCCGACATCCCCTCGGAGTGAGCTATTAAACGCATTCGCCATTAGATAGCTCCGGGCATATTCGAATTGCTCGTTATTAATGAATCGCTCTCTTTGTTTAGTTGCACAAATTTCCTTTAAGAATTTTGAAATAAAGAGGCTCAAGCGGTTCGCGAGGTAACTAGGTGGATTCTGTTTCTTTACGAAGCAAATTTTCGTCGATGTTATAAATGAGGGTGGTACCATGAAAAGTCTTTTTCATCCCTACGTAAGAGGTTTTCTTTTGCGTGCGGAGAAAAAGGCTTTTTCTTTTTATCAATTTATAAAAAATGATTAAAAAATGATTTCACATATAAAGTTTTGAAAAAGGAAGGAGAAATTACTATGAGTGCAAACGTTTCAGTAAATCAAGAAATCGAAAAGCCCACAGTTCAACAAGTAACAAAACCGAGAGACGGTGCGGATATTTTAGTGCAGGCACTGCATGAACAGGATGTTGATATTATTTTCGGTTACCCGGGCGGGGCAGTTTTACAAATCTATGATGCGCTTTACCGCAACCCGATCCGTCACATTCTGACACGCCATGAACAAGGCGCGATCCATGCGGCAGAAGGTTATGCTCGTGTTATGAATAAACCGGGTGTAGTCATCGCAACATCTGGGCCAGGAGCGACAAACCTCGTAACAGGTATTGCCGATGCGATGATTGATTCGATTCCATTAGTTATTTTTACAGGGCAGGTTGCAACATCGGTCATCGGTACTGATGCATTCCAGGAAGCGGATATTATGGGGATCACAACACCAATCACAAAACATAACTATCAGGTGCAGGACGTAGCGGATATCCCGCGTATTGTTAAAGAAGCATTCCATATTGCCAATACAGGACGTAAAGGACCGGTTGTTATTGACTTCCCGAAAAATATTTCACAAACAGTGTTCATGGATGAGATTAAAGCACCGGAAGATATTTATTTGCCGGGTTACCAGCCGACAACAAAACCGAATTACCTGCAAGTTCAAAAGGCAATTCAGGCATTAAGCTTAGCTAAAAAACCATTAGTACTGGCAGGTGCCGGCGTATTATTCGCAGATGCACGTGAACAATTGACAGAATTTATTGAAAAATATAATTTGCCGGTTGTTAATACATTACTTGGTTTAGGCAGCATTCACGGACAGCACAAACAATTCTACGGAATGGCCGGAATGCACGGTTATGCAACGGCAAATGATGCGATTACAAAATGCGACTTATTAATTAATATCGGTGCCCGCTTTGATGACCGACTAACAGGAAATTTAGCGACCTTTGCACCGAACGCAACAATCATTCATATCGATATCGATCCTGCAGAAATCGGAAAAAATGTACCGACTGATATCCCGATTGTTGCAGATGCCAAAGAAGCATTATTAGCATTGCTGAAAAAAGACTTCGAAGGGCCGGATACAACGGAATGGGTTCATTACTTAAATGATAGCCGTGATAAATATCCGCTTTGGTATGAAGATGCAGGAGAAGAAGTATTACCACAGCAAGCAATTGAGATCCTTCATAAATTGACTGACGGTGAAGCGATCATTACGACAGATGTTGGACAGCACCAAATGTGGGCAGCCCAATACTATCACTTAAATAATCCGCATAACTGGGTAACTTCAGGCGGTTTAGGAACGATGGGCTTCGGCTTCCCGGCAGCGATCGGCGCACAGTTTGCAAAACCTGAGAAAAAAGTTATCTCCATTGTTGGGGATGCAGGTTTCCAAATGACAAACCAGGAGCTTGCACTACTAAAAGAATTTAACTTACCAGTAAAAGTAGTAATCCTTAACAACAGCTGTTTAGGAATGGTTCGTCAATGGCAGGAAACATTCTATGAGGAGCGTTATTCACAAAGCCTGATGCCAATTCAGCCGGACTTCGTTAAGCTTGCCGATGCATATGGCATTAAAGGCTACCGCATCGACAATATTTCTGAAGCGGAAGCGATCTTTGATGAAGCGATCAATTCAGATGAACCGGTTGTAATTGACTGCCGCGTAAAACAACTTGTGAGCGTATTCCCAATGGTTGCGCCTGGTAAAGGATTACATGAAATGATTGGAGTGAAGAAGCCATGAAGCGAGTGCTGACAGTAACAGTAATCAACCAAAGCGGCGTATTGAACCGAGTGACTGGCTTATTAATGAAACGTCAATTCAATATTGAATCGATTACAGTAGGCCATACAGAGCAACCGAATTTTTCGAAAATGACGTTTATCGTTCATGTGGAAGATGAAAATAAAATCGAGCAATTAATCAAGCAGCTTTCAAAGCAAATTGATGTATTAAAAGTAAACGATATTACAGAAAAAGCGATCGTTCTTCGTGAGCTGGCTCTTATAAAAGTAGTATCTCCGCCGAACTTGCGCCTGGAAATGAATGCAATCGTAGAACCATTCCGCCCGCAAGTAGTCGATACATCAAAAAATGTTGTGACATATGAAGTTGTAGGCCATCCGGAAAAAATCGATGCCTTTATCGAATTACTTCGTCCATATGGCATTAAAGAATTAACACGTACAGGTGCAACAGCAGCTATCCGTGAAGCACAAAAAATCGAAAGCCCGCAATTATCGATTTTAAAATAAAGCAATACAACATTGGTTTTAAACAGGGTGGAGGATGTCATCTGAAGCCCGAATTACAAAATAAAAAAACATTCACTTAATTGGAGGAAATGAAAATGTCAAAAATGTATTATGAAAACGAAATCAACGAGCAAGTATTACAAGGGAAAAAAATCGCGATCATTGGTTATGGTTCACAAGGCCATGCTCATGCGCTTAACTTAAAAGAATCAGGTTTTGATGTAGTAGTAGGTATTCGTCCAGGTAAATCATATGATGCAGCTAAAGAAGATGGCGTAGAAGTTAAATCAGTAGCAGAAGCAGCAGCAGAAGCGGATGTAATCCAAATATTACTTCCGGATGAGCGTCAAAAAGCTGTATACGAAGCTGAAATCGCACCACATTTAACACCAGGTAAAGCATTAATGTTCGCACATGGTTTCAACGTACACTTCGGCCAAATTCAACCACCAGCAGATGTTGACGTATTCCTAGTAGCTCCAAAAGGACCAGGACACTTAGTACGTCGTCAATTCACTGAAGGTGCAGGCGTACCAGGATTATTCGCAATCCACCAAGATGCAACAGGTCAAGCTCGCGATTTAGCTCTTGCATACGGTAAAGGTATCGGTTCTGCACGCGGCGGATTACTTGAAACTACATTTGCTGAAGAAACAGTTACTGACTTATTCGGTGAGCAAGCAGTACTTTGCGGTGGTACAACTGAACTTGTTAAAGCAGGTTTCGAAACATTAGTTGAAGCAGGTTACCAACCAGAATTAGCTTATTTTGAAACATTACACGAACTTAAATTAATCGTTGACTTAATGTTTGAAGGCGGTATGGCGACAATGCGCTACTCAATTTCTGATACAGCAGAGTGGGGCGATTACGTTTCAGGTCCACGCATTATCGACGCATCAGTAAAAGCGCGTATGAAAGACGTATTAACGGATATCCAAGACGGTACATTTGCAAAACGCTGGATCGCTGAAAACGAAAACGGTCGTCCTGAATATACAAAATTCAAAGAAGCTGGCGCAAACCACCAAATCGAAGAAGTTGGCGAAAAATTACGTGCTATGATGCCATTCATCAACCAAGGAAAACAAAAGGTAACAGTGAAATAATATGAGAAAAATTGACATTTTTGATACAACATTGCGCGACGGAGAACAATCGGCTGGAATTAACTTAAATACAGCAGAGAAAGTAGAAATCGCAAAACAACTAGAGCGTTTAGGTGTCACAATTATTGAGGCAGGATTTCCTGCCTCATCTCCAGGTGACTTGGAGGCCGTATCGTTAATCGCAAAAACGGTGAAGAATTCAATCGTCACAGGTTTAGCACGTGCTGTGAAAAGCGATATCGATGCAGTTTGGGAAGCAATTCGCCATGCGGAGCAGCCACATGTTCATACATTTATCGCAACGAGCCCGATTCATATGGAATATAAGCTTAAGAAAAATCCGGATCAAGTAATCGAGCAAGCCGTTACTGCGGTCAAGTATGCTAAGGAAAAATTCTCGCTTGTAGAATTTTCTGCAGAAGATGGTTTCCGTTCTGATAAAGAATTTTTAGTTCGTATTTGCCAGGAAGTTATTAAAGCAGGTGCAACAACGATTAATATTCCAGATACAGTAGGTTATGCAACACCGGAAGAATACGGCGCTTTATTCCGTTATTTACGTGAAAACGTGATCGGTGCAGAAAAAATTAAATTCTCTGCCCACTGTCATGACGATTTAGGAATGGCGGTTGCAAACTCATTGGCTGCCATCGAGAACGGTGCAGACCAAGTAGAATGTACGATTAACGGTCTAGGTGAACGTGCAGGAAATGCCGCATTAGAAGAAATCGGTGTTGCCCTACATATTCGTAAAGACTTCTACGGTGTGGAAACTGGCTTAAATTTAAAAGAAATTAAACGTACATCACAGATGGTAAGCCGTTTAACTAATGTAGTGATTCAACCGAACAAAGCGGTTGTCGGTAAAAATGCATTCGCACATGAATCCGGTATTCACCAGGATGGTGTACTGAAAAATCCTGAAACATATGAAATCATTTCACCGGCACTGATCGGTGAAGACGATATTCCATTAGTTTTAGGAAAACATTCAGGCCGCGCAGCATTCCGTGATCGAGCTGAAACAATGGGCTTCCAGCTGTCGGATGAAAAACTGAACAAAGCTTTCGCTGAGTTCAAAAAATTGGCGGACCGCAAGAAAGAAGTAACAGAAGAAGATTTAACAACGATCTTAACTGAGCAGCAAGTTTCAATAGAAGATGTTCCATTATTTGAACTGAAATCGGTTCAAGTTCAATATGGTACAGAAAATATTCCAACTGCTACTGCATCCGTTATGACTCCAGAAGGCGAATTGAAAACAATTGCCTCTACAGGATCAGGTTCAGTCGAAGCGATCTTTAATACACTAGAACAGCTTGTTGGCGGTATAGTCAATATTTTGGACTACCGAGTACAATCAGTCGGTAAAGGACGCGATGCACTTGGAGAAGCGGTCATTAATCTAAAATATAACGGCTATACATCAACAGGACGTGATTCAGCGCAAGACGTGCTTGAAGCAAGTGCAAAAGCGTATTTAAATGCAGTGAACAGACAATTGATCCAACAGCAAGTACGCGATAAACAGACAATTTCGGTTTAGTAGATTCATAAAGTTGTTCTCATAAAGGAAACAACGAGCAAAGCTCATTAGGGAAAATAGCGTCATCATAATCGGTGGCGCTTCTACATCAAGTTACTTCACGTAGAAAGAAAGGTGTTTTACAAATGGAAAAGAAAATTACAGTACTACCAGGTGACGGCATTGGTCCAGAAGTTGTTGCAAGTGCAGTAAAAGTATTACAAGTAATCGGGAAACGTTTTAACCATACATTTCATTTAAATTATGCGGCAATCGGCGGAGCTGCAATTGACCAGTACAATAATCCATTACCGGAAGAAACAATTGCAATGTGCGAAGCAAGTGATGCCATTTTATTAGGTGCAGTAGGTGGTCCTAAATGGGATAACAATCCGCCAGCATTGCGTCCGGAAAAAGGTTTATTAAAAATCCGCAAGCACTTTGATTTATTTGCAAATTTACGTCCTGTGAAAGCATTCCCAAGTTTACTTGCATCTTCTCCATTAAAGCGTGAAGTTGCGGAGAATGTAGACTTAATGATCGTCCGTGAATTAACAGGAGGGCTATACTTCGGAGAGCCACGTAAAAAAACAGATGCAGGTGCTATTGATACATGTGTGTATTCCCGTGAAGAAATCGAACGTATTGTTGAAAATGCATTCGAATTAGCGCGTTTACGTCGTGGAAAACTTTGTTCAGTAGATAAAGCAAATGTACTGGATACATCCCGTTTATGGCGTGAGATTGTAGAAGAAAAGAAAAAGCAGTACCCAGATGTAGAAACAGAACACAACTTAGTTGACTCAGTGGCAATGAAACTGATTACGAATCCGGGTCATTATGATGTCATCGTGACAGAAAACCTATTCGGCGACATTTTAAGTGATGAAGCTTCTGTTATTACGGGTTCACTTGGTGTATTACCTTCTGCATCTATTCGCGGCGATAATTTTGGACTTTATGAGCCTGTACATGGTTCAGCTCCTGAAATCGCTGGTCAAGGTGTTGCGAATCCGGCAGCAACAATTCTTTCAGTGGCAATGATGCTTCAATATTCATTCGGCTTAAAAGAAGAAGCAGCAGAAATCGAACGTGCCGTTGCAGCCGTGTTCGAAGATGGCTATTATACAGCCGATTTAGCTCAGGAACATAAACGTACATTATCAACAGATGAATGGACAGAAAAAGTGATAAACGAAATCGATGCAAGCTTTGTATCTGACAGCATTATGATTTCATATAACTAATTTCAATCGAAAGAAAACTGTTGATGGTTTTGAATATCAACACTATATATGGTTAAGGAACGGTGAGAACTATGGGGAAAAATATTATTGAAAAAGTGTGGGAACAGCATGTCGTACATCGTGAAGAAGGAAAGCCGGACTTACTTTATATCGACCTGCATTTAATTCATGAAGTAACAAGTCCTCAAGCATTCGAAGGACTACGCCTGGCAGGACGGAAAGTGCGTCGTACAGATCTATCGTTCGCAACAATGGATCATAACGTACCTACAAAAAACCTGCCGACGATTAACGATCCAATCGCAAAAAAACAGATTATGACACTTGCTGAAAATGCAAAAGAGTTCGGTATCGAATTAGCGGATATCGGTCATCCGGATCAAGGGATTGTTCACGTTATTGGACCGGAATTAGGTCTTACACAACCTGGTAAAACAATTGTTTGCGGTGATTCACATACAGCAACTCACGGTGCATTCGGCGCAATCGCATTCGGAATCGGTACTTCGGAAGTAGAACATGTACTTTCGACACAAACATTATGGCAATTAAAGCCGCCGACAATGGAAATCCGTGTTAACGGTGAACTTGGTATTGGGGTAACAGCAAAAGATATCATTTTAGCAATCATTGCAAAATGGGGAATCGGTGTCGGTACAGGACATATCGTAGAGTATACAGGTGAAGCAATCCGCAAGCTTTCAATGGAAGAGCGTATGACAATCTGCAATATGTCGATTGAAGCGGGAGCAAAAGCTGGCCTGATATCACCGGATGAAACAACGGTTGAATTTTTACGCGGCCGCCGTCACGTTCCTCAAGGAGAAAAATTTGAGGAAGCGGCAAAATACTGGTTAAGTCTTGCTTCCGATGCGGATGCAAAATATGACATTGTTCTAGAAATCGATGCACAGGAAATTGAACCGATTGTAACATGGGGGACAAATCCAGCTATGGGTGTCGGTGTTTCAAAAACAGTTCCTACTGCTGCTGATTATGACAATGAAACAGACAAATCCGCGTTAAACAAAGCTCTGAAATATATGGATCTGCAAGAAGGGCAAAAGATTACCGATATTGAAATCCAGCATGTATTTATCGGATCTTGTACGAACTCCCGTATTAATGACTTACGTGCAGCAGCTGAAATTGTAAAAGGCGAAAAGCTTGCACCGGGTGTGAAAGGGATTGTAGTTCCTGGTTCCTGGTCGACAAAACGCCAGGCAGAAGAAGAAGGTCTACATCACATTTTCCTTGATGCCGGCTTTGAATGGCGCGAATCAGGCTGTTCTGCTTGCTTAGGGATGAATGAAGATGTTATTCCAGCAGGTGAACGTTGTGCTTCAACATCTAACCGTAACTTTGAAGGACGTCAAGGTGCAGGTGCACGCACACATCTTGTATCACCAGCGATGGCAGCAGCTGCTGCAATTCACGGCCGTTTTGTCGATGTTCGTAAGCTACAAAAGCAGGAAGCATAAGGAGAGATCAGCATGAAACCGATTAATATTGTAAATAGTATATATGCACCACTTGACCGTAAAAACGTCGATACAGACCAGATCATTTCAAAAGAATTCTTAAAGCGTATCGAACGTACAGGATTCGGACAATTCGTATTTTACCACTGGCGGTTTGATGAAAACGGCAATCCGATTGAAGATTTCGTATTAAATAAACCAGAATATAAAAATGCGGAAATTTTAGTTGCTCAAGATAACTTTGGCTGTGGTTCATCACGTGAACACGCACCATGGGCAATTCTTGACTATGGATTCCGAGTTGTCATCGCACCGAGTTTTGCGGATATTTTCCACAATAACTGTTTCAAAAATGGTATTTTACCGATTAAATTAACGGAAAGCGAATGTGACGAACTTTTAGAAAGAGGTTTAGCAGAAGCACAGGCAATTGAAGTAAATTTAGAACAGCAAACAGTTACGACAGGTTACGGCAAAACGTATTCATTTGACATCGATCCATACTATAAACAAATGTTACTGAATGGATGGGATGAAATTTCTCTTACGTTCCAGTATGAAGAGCAAATCGCTGCATACGAAAAAAACCGCATAGCATACTAATCTAAAAGCCTCTTACTTCGGGTTCATCCCTAGTAAGAGGCTTTGTCTTATTTTACCGGTTGTTGTGCCAATTTTACGGTGCTATAATTTTCTTCATTGTTTGAAGTATCGGGAGTGTAACAATGAAAAATCTATGGATGTGGATAGGCATATTATTTATTATAGGATTGATTATTAACTACTGGATGTTTATCGTTGGGGCAGTTGTCTTATATTATGCGGGTAAGAAACTAATAAAATTTTTAAAAGCAAAAAAGAAACAAAAATTTCTTGAAGCAGAACATCTGAAAATGAAAGAAAATCAGTCAACGATTGAGTACAAAATGGAAAGACTGCTTACTTTGTCGAATAATACAGATCCAAATGGTTTTAAGCGTCAGCAATATAGAAATAAGCAACAGCTGGATTTAAGGGATTACTGGTATAAATATTTAGATTTGCGAGCAAAGCTTTTATTAAACGATACGCCAACTTATCGTGAAGAAGAAGTTCTTCATATTATGTGCGATGAACTGCTGATCCGAATGGATAACTTGGAAATTGAAATAACTGATGCGTTGAAAACAGAATTCATTGAAGAAAATTTAACACCATTACTGAGGGATATTGTAGAAATCATGGAAGATATCAGCCCAGTGAAAACGATAAATATGGATGCATACCGCTTATTAAAAGCGAGTAACCATTAAACCTGAAAAGCCATTCTCATCAAGAGATGGCTTTTTTCTTAACCAAAACTAATCATTCTGGAATAGTATTGCTCAGATTGGGCATCCTATAAAAAAGTTTAGTTGGGATTGGGGTAATTCGATGTCTTCGGAAGAGAACATTAAGTGGATTAATGAACAATTCAAAGATACAAATGAATTTACGATGAAGACTATGGAAGATGATGATAAGAAAGCCGAATTATTTTACATAAAGCCACTTATCGATGTGGAGTTGCTTCAACAAATTATTATTAAACCATATTTTGAAATGGATTCAGAGTCGAAATTTATTCGATATTTAAAATCTCTACCCCAATTTCAGGACAGCAAGTCACAGGAGCAACTGAAAACTGAGGTGTTAAACGGCAATGTAGTTCTTTTAATCCAGAATAAATTTTATTTACTAGACCTGAAATTTTCTTTCAATGATCAGACGAATACAGCATCAGTTGAAACAACAATTCATGGTTCACAGCTGGCACTTAGCGACAATATTGCGACAAATATTAATATTATCCGATCCGATTACCATCAGCCGACATTGTATGTTGAATACTCCACGATTGGACAAGTAAACAATCATAAACTGGCGATCATTTATGACAAAGAAAAAGTAAATAAAAATGCCCTGAACATTATCACGGAAAAACTGCAGCAAGTTGATAAGCAGGTGATTACATCTACTGTTCAGCTAAGTAACTATATTAATAAGCAAAAATATTCGCTATTTCCGCAGTTAATTATGACAGAACGTCCTGACAGGATTGTCTATAACTTGGCTGGAGGTAAAATTATATTATTGGTGGACGGTAACCCTCAAGCATTGATAGCCCCTGTATATTTCTTCGATTTTATGACATCGATGGAGGATAATTACCATTCTTACTATATTTCATTATTCCTTAAAATACTCCGTTATGCTGGGCTATTTATAAGCCTTCTATTACCAGGTCTATATATCGGTATTACCTCATTTGCACCGGAAGTGTTCAGGACAGAACTCGCACTGACCATTGCAGGAAGCCGTATTGGCGTTCCATTTTCTTCATTTGTAGAAGTATTGTTTATGCTGTTTTTTATGGAAATGCTGCTGGAAGCGAGTATTCGACTCCCGAAAACGATCAGTGCGACGGCTACAACCGTTGGGGGGTTAATTTTAGGGACGGCTGTAACAGAAGCATCGCTCGCTTCGGATATTATGGTTATCATTGTGTCGGCGGTGGCAATATCAACGTTTGTTATTCCGATCAATGAAATGGCATTTTCCATTAGGGTAATTCGCTTCTTGTTTATCCTTGCATCAACATTATTAGGATTGGCCGGTTTAATGTTAGGGCTTTACGCATTGATTATGTATTTAGTAAGTATCGACAGCTTCGGTGAACCGT
This sequence comes from Solibacillus sp. FSL R5-0449, assembly GCF_037975215.1. Classification (NCBI taxonomy): domain Bacteria; kingdom Bacillati; phylum Bacillota; class Bacilli; order Caryophanales; family Caryophanaceae; genus Solibacillus; species Solibacillus sp. FSL R5-0449. Next base: position 1,789,243 of record NZ_CP150239.1, on the reverse strand, counting down.
ATCTGAAATTTAATGAAAAGAAGAAAAGTAAAACGAAGGCAGGGGAGGAAGCATGAGCAGGTTTTATTATTATTTAATTATTATTAATATGGTTGCTAATATTATTGCTTCCGTACCAGCTATCCTTCTCCATTTTCATAATGATGGTTCTGTTATGGGTTTGCTTTTATCAATTCCAGCAGGTGTCCTTCTTGTTATACTCTATACGAAATTTTTCCTTAAGTATCCGGGAAAAACATTACCGGAACTGCTGGAAAAAACTACTTCTAAATGGTTTTACTTGCCTTTCGTTTTTCTGCTAGCTGTCCTATGGTTTGTAGCAGGACTTATTACGCTAATAACATTTACATTTTTACTGATACGTTATTTAAGTCCTGAAATGCCGATTATTCTAATTGCCCTGACGCTCATATCAGCGGTAATTTTTGGCTGTGTATTAAAAACAGAACGGGTTCTGTATACCGTTGAAATGATTATGATTATTACAAGTCCTCTCATTCTTTTCATATTTATTAAAGCATACAGCAGCAACAGTTTAAATTGGGATTTTGTTAAGGAAGCGGCTTTATATATAAATCAAGTTCCGAATTGGCATTCTTTTTCTGCTTGCTTTTTTTTATTTTTGGGGGCGGCCAATTTATTTATATTCAATCGATTTTTTAAAGAAAAACAGAAATTTGGTAAAAAACAAATTTTGTTTATCGTTATATTATCGATTGGAACGCTCTTTACAACCTATTTCATACCGATTGGTTTTAACGGATTTGAGGGGATTAATGAATTAGTCTATCCTTGGATTGCAACAACCGATTCGATTAGGATGGATTATTTTATTGTTGAACGTGTATTATTTATGTTTTTACTTTTCTATTTAGGAATCGCTTTTTTAAGTATACTCATTCACTGGTATGCGGCGGCAGAGTTTTTAAAATTTACATTTAAACTGGAAAAAATTAAATATAAGGATAAAGTAATCGGAATATTTTTCCCTCTTCCAATATTTGTAGGGATTTCTTTATACTATGTAACCGTATTAACGGAATATCAGCTTTTCCAGTATTCGAGTTATTTTTATGATATTTTGGTTTTTATTTTTCCATGCATGATCCTATTGTTTAGTTACATTAACAGGAGGATGAAAAATAATGAATTTCCTTCTAAAAATTAAAGGAACTTTACTATTAGTAATATTGGGAAGTGTTCTATTATCTGGCTGCGCATTCAAAGACATTGATAAAAGTGTCTTTGTTGCAATGATTGCTCTGGATGTTTCCGATGATGAGGAAAAACCGTACAAAGTTACTTTGAAGCTATATGAACCAACTGGATCATTCAGAGAGGCAACAGAACCTCAGTATTCCTATTTATCGGAGAATGGGGAAACTCTTTCGGAAGCAATTCGTATGATGGAATCCTATTCAGATAAGGAGCTTGAATTTGGCCATTCGAAGCTAATTGTTCTAGGTGAGGAATTAGTGATGAATGAAAAAAACAAGGAAATTTTGGACTTTTTAATTCGTAGACCTGATATCCAGATGATTTCCTGGATAACTGTCGGACGGCCTAATGCGGAAGAAATTATTAAAATGATTCCGCAAGGGGAATCAGCTGCCTATCCTGAACTGTTTAATTACTTTGATGGTAATGGTACGACAACCCCCTATATTGTGACGACCCACTTATTTGAGTTTAGAAGAAATATAAAAGAAGGTTGGATCGATAGTGTTTTGCCGATTATCGAAATAAATAATGAAGATCAGCATTTTGAAATTAATAAATCTTTATTACTTTCCGCAAATAAAGAAACGTATGAATTGGATTCATTAAATACTTCCATTTATAATATGCTGTCAAGAAGTGTAAAACATGCGAATTTACTAATAAAAGAGGATGGTGACCATTTCATTGCCAATATTGATACGGTTAAATCAAAATATAATGTTAAAATTAATAATCCTTCAGAAATCGAACTCGATATAAAAATTAGTTTATACGGCTCGGTGGCAGAATCACATAAACCAATGATTAATAAAGACCTGCCGAAGTATAATGAAGAATTAAAAAAAGAAACGGAAGAAAAATTTACGACATTCATTTCAGAGATGAAAAAAAACGGCTATGACCCTTTAGGTTTCGGCATCGATTACAAAGCAAAAGTTCTACATAATCGGCGCATGTCCAAAGAGGAATGGAAGGAAGCCTATAAAAATGCAAAACTCAATTTAACGGTTAAACCTGGTATAAAAAGTACGGGATCAATCCAATAAAAAAGACTTCAAATCGAACATTTGAAGTCTTTTTCCTTTTAAATCGCTACCCAATGCCCTTTAGTAACTTCAACAAGCTCTGTGTTCTCTACATCAAAACGGTTCTTTGCCAGTTCTTCGTCTGTCATCACAATACGCTTTTTCTGTTTTTCAATGGCCGGATCCGGAATTGGAATCGAATCGAGCAGCATTTTCGTATAGGGATGCTGCGGATTGGCATACAGCTCTTCACTTTCTGCCAGCTCAACAATTTTCCCGCCATACATAACGGCAACACGGTCACTAATATGCTTTACCATCGATAAGTCATGTGCAATAAACAAGTACGTTAATCCTAGGCGTTGCTGCAAGTCTTTTAATAAATCCACCACTTGTTTTTGGATGGACACATCAAGCGCGGATAATGGTTCGTCACAAACGATAAATTGTGGTTCCACAGCAAGCGCACGTGCAATGCCGATGCGTTGGCGCTGACCACCGCTGAATTCATGCGGATAGCGGAGTGCATGCTCTTTTTGTAAACCAACAAGTTCCAATAATTCTTCCACCCTTGCCCGGCGAGCTTCCTTGGAAGGGGACAGTTTATGAACATCCAATGCTTCTCCGATAATATCCAGCACTTTTTTTCTTGGGTTTAAACTTGAATAGGGATCCTGAAAGATGATTTGCATATGACGACGCATACTTTTCAGTTCATTTTTCGTTAGGCGACTGACCGGCACACCTTTATAAAGCACTTCACCGTCTGTCGGTTCGTGTAATTGAAGAAGTGTACGTCCGGTTGTCGATTTTCCGGATCCTGATTCACCAACAAGTCCTAATGTTTCACCAGGGTAAATCTGGAATGATAAGTCATTGACCGCTTTTAATACATTGCCTTTTGCTAATTCAAAATGCTTGGATATATTTTTAACTTCCACTAAAGGCACGTTAATATTTAAATCAGGAGATAGATTCGGCTGTTCTTTTGGCTGCTTTGGTTCATGAAGCTTTGGCAACGCGTTTAAAAGCCGCTTTGTATAAGGGTGCTGCGGATTCGCGAAAATTTCTTCCGTCGTACCTTGTTCTACCACTTCGCCTTCCTTCATAACAACTACGCGGTCACACATTCCCGCAACAACACCTAAATCATGTGTGATCAATATAATAGATGTACCAAATCGCTGCTGCATATCCTTCATCAACGATAAAATCTGAGCTTGGATTGTTACGTCAAGCGCTGTTGTCGGTTCATCGGCGATAAGAAGGGAAGGATTACACGCTAATGCCATGGCAATCATCACGCGTTGACGCATTCCGCCACTGAATTCATGAGGGTACTGATTATAGCGTTCTTCACTATTTTTTATTCCGACTAATTTCAGCAGTTCAATTGTTTTCGAATACGCTTCTTTTTTGGAAAGCCCTTGATGCTTTATTATACCTTCCGCAATTTGGTCACCAATACGAATAGTAGGGTTCGTGGAAGTCATCGGGTCCTGGAATATCATACTAATGTCCTTCCCCCGGATCGCTTCCATTTGATTTTCCGTTTGCGTAATCAGATTTTTTCCTTGAAATTCAATCGTTCCATCCTTTAAAAAAGAGGGGGGAGACGGAAGCAGACGCATAATTGAACGGGCTGTCACACTTTTCCCGCTCCCGGATTCTCCTACAATTCCGACTGTTTCACCTTCATTCACATGAAAACTTACGCCTTTTACGGCTTCGAATTCTTGCTCTCCAGTTATAAAAGATACACGTAAATCCTTTACTTGAAGCAACTTTTTACTCATAAAATGCTCATCCTTTAATAAAAATAAAATAATTTCATTGACTTCTGAATGTTCGTTCTACATAATACATTACTATACAGGTAGGGATTATACAATATTAAAAGTGTGAAGATTCTTTACACGTTAGTGAGGGTGGAAAGAATTTGTAAGAAAGGAGCTGCTTTCGTTACATGCAGCATTTATTTTTTGAAAGCTTTCAAAAAAATGCTTCGAAAAAGGGTTATTATTTCGCTTTCGTGCTGCTCGGTCTGCTCGTACACATTTTTACAATTCCGTTCTATTTAGTAAATCGTTCTAAATCAACGTATGCGGAAAAAGCTATGAATGTGAAGAGACAATTAATAGAAGATGAGAAAGTATTCGAGTGGCATAAGCAATATGAAGTAGAAGAACGGACAAAAGCTCAGTTTTTCAATCAAAAGATCGATGAGCAAACTATCATCAATAATGCGAAATCGCTTGCTCAGCAAAAATTGGAGCGAGAAGTTGAAAAAGTACTCGCGGCAAATGGAGTAGTGGAAAACTCCTATAAAAATTATTTTAGTACTCTATTAAAACGTCCGTATTTTTTACTGATTACGATAATTCCTGGCATTTTGATGTATGCTTTACTACTTATTACGAGTAATCCATTTGCTCGCTTTATTTTTGAGCGCTTATTACAGAGTGTGTTCGTTATCGTTGGGGTGGCAACACTCGTGTTTACGATTTTGTACATTTCGCCGTTTGATCCAGCCCGCAATTTGCTTGGGGTAGAGGCGACACCTGCACAGGTCGAAAACTTTAATAAGCTATATGGATTAGATCAGCCTTATTTAGTGCAGCTTTGGCATTCACTGTCAGGTCTGTTCACATTCGATCTAGGAACATCCTTTGCCGGGAAGGAAGATGTAACGCAGAGCATATTGAACAAATTTCCGGTAACGCTTGAAATCGCGATGTTTTCATTACTCATGGCGATTGCCATTGCCATTCCGGTCGGTATTATTTCAGCAGTACGTCCGAATTCATTTATCGATTATGTATTCATGTTAATCGCATTAATCGGTTTATCAATACCAAGTTTCTGGCAAGGGCTGATTTTCATTTTGACGTTCTCGCTTGAACTGAAATGGTTCCCGGCTACATATAATCCGGGAAATTGGATGTCGATCGTTCTGCCGATTGTTGTACTCGGAACATCGATTACTGCATCGATTGCCCGTATGACAAGATCCAGTATGCTGGAAGTCATCCATGAAGATTATATTATTACTGCAAAAGCTAAAGGGTTAAGTGAACGGAAAGTAATTACAAAACACGCAATCCGCAATGCAATGATTCCGATTATTACAGTTATTGGACTGTTGTTTGGCGGAATGCTCGGCGGTGCGGCAGTTACAGAGAAAGTCTTTAATATTAGCGGTATAGGAAGTTATATTGTCGACAAGCAGTTTATTCCGGATATTCCGGCAATTTTGGGTGGGGTAGTCTATATTGCAATTACCATTTCCATCGTGAATATGCTGATCGATATTTTATACGCTTTCTTTGACCCACGAATTCGTTCGAAAATGAAAAAATCTTAGGAGAGGGTAACGACGTGAAATTTATATCAGATGTAAAACTGCTGTTGAAAATAACACAAGAGTATGTAAATGCACAGTTTACCATTGCTTTTTCTGCGATTTTTTCATTGCTGTTTTTACTTTATAGTTTTAATTTTTCAGAAGGTATATGGCGACCGTATGTAATTGGTTTTTTTGCGATCTATCTAGGTACAACAATTTACGTATGGCTCACATCACTGCTTATTAAAAAGGATTTGGCGAAGTACAGAGAACTGACAAAGCGTACACGTCTTCTTGGTATCCCATTGATATTTACTATTTTTGTCGGGAATGTATTTGCTGCTGGATTCGGTTTTATGCTCGCATCGAAAAATAAAACGGCAGAATATACATTTGCTGTTTATGCTTTTATGACGCAAATATTCATTATCCTGATTTCGGGGCTAAATTTGTTCAAACCATATGTAGTGGATACATTTGTTCTTGCAATGGGCGGGTTTATCCTACTAGCATTGCTGTATTTAGCAGCTGCTGTTTTAATCGCAAAGTTTGTTACGGTTGATACAGCGCCTAAATGGATGCTGCCGCTTGGAATTGTTCTGCTAATCCCAACATTGACAGGCAATTTCTTCTCGCTGTTACTAGGTATCACATTAATTCGTAAAGCACGAAATGCAGATCCTTCTGCAGTAGAGAAATGGCAAAAAACATGGAATAAAATCTTACGCAATACGATGGCTGTATTTGGCCTGTTTTTCATCGTTTTCATGTTCAGTTTGTCGGTTGTTAGTTCATGGACATTCGATTATGACTTTGCGGTTGAAAACAATTATGCAGTACTGCTGCAAACACCGACATTGGAATATCCGTTAGGTACCGATAATTTCGGTCGGGACTTGTTCTCACGCATTGTATTCGGTGCGCAAATTTCGTTGATCGTCGGTTTTTGTGCGACGATCATCCCGGCGATAATCGGCGGGGCGCTCGGTGCGATTTCCGGCTATTACGGTAAAAATACCGACAATTTGATTATGCGTGCATTGGATATTTTATATGCGATTCCAGGAATTTTGCTGGCTATTGCAATCATTGCCGCATTTGGCGCAAATACGACAAATCTGATCATCGCTTTAAGTGTCGGGGCTATCCCGACATATGCGCGGACAATGCGGGCAAATGTACTGCAGATTTCAAACTATGAATTTGTTGAATCTGCCCGTGCATTAGGGGCAAATGACCGCTCGATTATTTTCAAACATATTGTACCAAATGCACTGGCACCGATGATTGTCAAAGCAACTTTAACAATCGGAGGAGCTGTTATTTCAACGAGTAGTTTAAGCTTCCTCGGATTAGGTATTGAACCGCATATACCGGAGTGGGGCAATATTTTAAAAGTTGGAAGTACGTATTTAGAATCACATTCATATTTAGCGATTTTCCCGGGGCTATGTATTATGCTGCTTGTTTTATCGTTTAACTTTTTCGGCGATGGACTGCGTGACGCATTGGACCCAAAATCTAATTAACTTTTTGGAGGAATTTTTCATGAATAAAAAATTATTTACGTTAGCATCAACAGCAACAGTGGCAGCAGTAGCATTAGCAGGCTGTGTCGAAACAAAATCAGATGTAGAGGAAAAAGATTCTTCAACAACTGAAACGGCTGGAGCAAAACCAGTCATCGAATTACTTGGTATGTCTTCTTCAGAGCAGGACATGAATATTGTGCGTGACCAATTAGTGAAGAATGGTTTTGATGTGAAACTGAATATCCAACCGGATTACGGTTCTTTCACAGCACAACAGGATGCCGGAAACTTTGATATTGCCATTTCAAGCTGGACGACTGTAACTGGTAACCCGGACTATGCAGTACGCGGTTTATTCAAAACAGGCGGGGACTACAGCCGTACTTCAGATGAAACAGTCGATAAATTAATCGATGAAGCGAGTACATTAACGGGTGATGAAGCAAAGGAAAAATATAAAGAGCTGGAACAAGCTTTAGTATTCGACAATGCCTATATTGCACCATTATATATTTCTCAAAAATTCCAAGGTATTTATAAAGCGGAAGTGAATCCGGATACAGTACGTCTGCCAAAATCACGTGCTCAGGCATGGGAATCAATTTCATTCAATGATGAAGGTAAAAATGCATCTGAAACATTAGTACTTCACCAAGCATTGGCATCATTGACATCACTTGATCCTGTTAAGGCAAATGATGGCTCGATCAATACATTGAATACAAATATGTATGTACGTTTAGTGAATTTATCAGATACAGATGAAGTTGTATCAGAAGGTTCACTTTCATACGACCATGCAATTGCAGAAAACAATGAAGAATATTATTTCGTACTGCGCGATGATATTAACTTTGCAAAAGTGGAAGGCGAAAAAGCTGTTGATACGGGTGATTTAGTATCAGCAGAAGATGTTGTATTCTCATTAAACCGTGCAAAAGACGAAACTTCGGTACCGGATCACCGCACATATTCAATCCATGAAAATATTGATACAGTGGAAATCGTATCGGATATTACATCATTGGATTCAGTGAAAACTGCAGATGGCAAGTCAATTTTAGAAGAATTATCGGATGATCTGCCTGCAGCGATTTCTGAAGTTGTAACAGATGAAAAAGATGTAGATAATGCATCAGGGAAATACCAAGTTGTTAAATTGACAACACCAAATCCTTTCCCGCAAGTATTAAACTACTTAGCGCACCAATCTGGCGGTATTGTATCAGAAGCTGCGGTAACTGTAGTCAATACATTTGATGTAGCAAGCTATGATCCAAACACGGATATCGCATACGGTGACCAATCAACTGTAACTGAAGGCGCGAGCTATGCAAACCATTTAGCAGCATCAGGTCCATATATTTTAGTGAAGAAAAATGACTATGAAGCAACATTCGTGAAAAACCCTGCATACCAGGCAGGAACAGAAAATGAGCCGAAAATTGAAAACATCAGTGTTCGTTTCATCCAGGATAATGACAGTGCACTATCTGCATTGCGTAATGGTGAAATCCACGTATTACAATCAGTTCCTGAAACGAAAACAGATGTAGTGGAAGGCGATGAAAACTTACAATTAAAAACAGCTGACAGCAATGCCGTATCGTACTTATTGTTCAATACTAGCGGCCGTGAAACTGCGAAATCTGCAGACTTACGTAAAGCAGTCCTTCACTCAATCAACCAAGAAGAGTTCATCAGCTACTACCAAGGTAAGAAAAAGCCGGCTGTATCAACAGTTTCACCTTTAATTGACACAGGTTTAAAACTGGAAGCAGACAGCGCAAAAGTAAAAGAGTTCTTAAAAGCATATAACGAATCAAAATAATATAAAAAACCGAAGCGGCATTGGATGCTGCTTCGGTTTTTTTCTTTAAATGGTGATGCTTAGGAAACTTGTGGGGATATATAGCCGGCTTTCAGAATATTTTCGAACGCTTCTTTCTTTAATGGTTTGGAAAATAGATATCCTTGAATGACGTCGCAATCATTCTTCTTAAGAAATTTAAGCTGTTCAAACTCTTCCACACCTTCAGCAACAACATTCATCTCCAAGGATTTCGCCAAATGTAATGTAGCGCAAATAATGCCGTTATCTACCTTATCCTCGTTATTAATATTATCGATAAATATTTTGTCGATCTTAATTTTATTCGGTTTAAACTTTCGTATCGAAGCTAATGAAGCATAGCCGGTACCAAAATCGTCAACTGCGATGCGAATTCCAAGATCTTTCAGGCTTTGAATTGTTAAATATACGCTCGATTCGATATTCAGCAAAGTATCTTCTGTAATTTCGAATTCCAGATAGAACGGATCAATTCCGTATTTTTCTAATTGTAACTTAACATGTTGTAACAAGCCTTTTTTCATAAAGCGAATAGGAGGAATATTAATTGCTATCGGGATGATCGGCAATCCTTTTTCCTTCCATTCTTTAAGAAGCTGACATACTTTTTCAATCACCCAATCGGTAATTCCATTGATCATATGATTTTCTTCGGCAAGCGGGATAAATTCTCCGGGAGAGACTAATCCCCATTCTTTATGATTCCAGCGAATTAACGCTTCAGCACCGCAAAGAGAACCATTTCTCGTCTCTACCTGCGGCTGGAAGTGTAGCTCAAACTCTTCATTTGATATGGCTTTCCGCATATCCCGATCCAACGCATATTTTTTATAATTTGATATATCGCCTTCATCAGAAGAAAGCTGAAAATTACTTTTCCCTTCCTTTTTAGCTTTATGAAGGGCTGTGTGCGCATTTTTCAAAAGCGTCAATTTTTCTTTCCCTTCATCAGGATAGAAGGTAATTCCAATACTAGTTGAAATATTTAACTCGTAATCCTCAATCGTAAATGGTTCTCTTATTTTTTTGATTATCATTTTGGCATATTGAAGCACTTCTTTTTTATTCTCAAAATTATGGATGATCATTATAAAATCATTGCTGCTCAGACGAGCTAAATAACTGTCTTTAGGCATTATTTTTTCAAGACGATTGGCTACGTACTTTAATGTTTTATCTCCGATATAATAGCCGAGTGAGTCATTAATAATATTAAAGCGGTCAAGGTCAAAATAAAGTATCGCAAATGGATTATCGCTCTCACATAAGAGGTCCAATTGTTTAAACAGACTTTGCTGATTTGGCAGACCTGTAAGATGATCGTAGTTGGATAAGTAATTGATTTTGTGTTCTTTTTCAATTTCATAAGTAATGTCGGTCACTAAACCGAATATATTCGTTATTTGGCCATGATCATCAAGGCGGGGGACAACTTCTTCAAGCAGCCATTTTGTATTTTCGTTCCCGGAGTTAATCCGATATATCCACTGGAAACTATTCCCGCGCATCAATTTCTTTTTCCCATTTTCCAATTCTGTAAGATGTACTGGCTGAATCATATTATGCCAGGCTTTTGAATCTTCATATAGGGTGGAGAGGGGAATCTCCAATATTTCCTCTAAACCTTTAGAAGCAAAGAGGAATTTACCGCCTATATCTTCCTTCATCCATATCCCTGAAGTAAGATTATCAAAAATGGATTTATAGCCTTCATTTTGCTCAATCAATTGCTTTTTCAGCAAAGTTTGATAAGTTTCATCTTTAATGATGCCAAAGACTTTCGTCGGTTTTCCTTCTTCCCAAAAGACTTCTGCATGTACTTTAAAATATTTTAATTCATTTGTTTTTTTATGATAAACCCGAACTTTATGTGTATAGTTTTCGCCTTCATGAATGGATTTTTGTAAATATTGAATTGAGATATTCAAATCATCAGGGTGAATTTGCTTGAAAGGCTCATCAATACTGATATATTTTTTGTAATCCAATCCGAACATATTATAAAAGTTTTTTGAACAGATTAGCTTGTCTTCTTTGAAATGATATTCCCAGCTTCCGATTTCGGCTATTTGCTGCGCATAATTCAAATGATTTTCCCAAAGTAACAGTTCCTGTTTCATTAAGGTTTTATCTGTATTATCGGTTACGATCAAATAGATACCGATAGTCTCATCGTCAATAATAATCGGAATGAAAGTCAGGTCGAGAAATAGTGTATTATTAAGATCATTCCTGATCTCAATATTGCATTTTTCGGAATGTCCTTTTAATGTTTTTTGAAAAGTATTTCGAAGTAACTCCAAATTATCGCCATAAACAAATTGTCGGAAATCCGCTTCATTTAATATTGGTTTACCGAGTAAAGCATGGAGTTTTTGACTATTTGATGAAAGTACTTTACCGAATTTAGACAATACAACAACAATATTCGGATGATTATTAGTAAGAGATGTGAAATAATTGAAAAAGTCATTATTCACTTCTTCACTTTTATTTTGATCTGAAAATAATTGCTTGAATTTGAGGTAGTTCATATCATTTTCCATTACTTTTTCCACCATCCCTCTATAAAATCCATTTCATTGATACGTATTACTTCATAACACCAATTTGTCAATCGAATTTTACACCATATGATAAAAAAATACTATTTTCGATATTATAATCTATTTAAACATAAAACTTAATCAAAAGGTACATCTTGAGAGTATTAAATAAAAATTGGAAAAATATACAACGAATAGGTATTTTATGCTAAACTATTTGTAACAGTTTTCAAAAGGAAGGTAGTTTATACGTATGAAAAAAACAACAAAATATATGGCACTTTTTACAATACCGGCTGTCATCTTCAGTGTACCTGCATACCCAGATGCAGCAAATGACTGGCAAGTTGAACACACGGAAAAACTCATTGACCAGATTAATCCATTAAGTACTACATACGAATATTATTTAAATGAGGCAAAAAATGCATATTACGCATTATCAAATTATCAGCAAAACCAAGTCCGTAATTCATCGACACTTTTTTACTACATGCAAAGTACAGACAACCCTCAATATGTGCTGACAACCTTTTCAAATAAAATGTCAGCCATTTCTGCACGAAACAGTACTTTTTTGCGTGATATTGAAGAAGCGAATCGATATTACCATTCTTTGACGTCTTCTCAGCAAGCGATCATTCCAAATTATTTATACTTACAGCTACAGAATTATATGGAAAACTTGAATAAATTGAAAGCCGTAAAGCTTAACCTTGAACAATTATCTGTAAAGGACAGCAATTATGTTTACAATTATGAAACGGCTATGCTGGCATATCAATTATTGCCATACGATTTTAGGATGTTATTAACATCACTGGTGAATGACAAAAAGCGTGAATATGAGTCCTATTATTCACCGACAAACAACCGTTCAGTCGCACAGCAGGTATTAAACGAAATATCCAAATTGTCGACAAGCTCTTCAATCGAACAAGTATCAGCCGTTCGTGATATGTACAATGGATTAAATGTCTTACAGCAAACCTTCGTTTCCAATTATCATGATTTACTGTATATCGAACAAGTACATCGCAATGCGCCTACTGGCTGGGATCCATATTATTATGATGAAACCGGCAAGCCAGATCAATATCCGTCAAATATAGAAGTTACAAAAAAAGGTCAAATGTATACAGTAGTATTGCCTGTTTCCAAAATGAACAAGTATTCGAATACGAAAATAACGGTATCGGATACTGTTACACTTTCAATTCCGAAATCTGCGGTACAAAATACAAATAATAATGATGTTTTAACGTTAACAATAGAAGAAACGAATGAACAATCCATACTATTTACGGCAAGTTTGTATGATGAAAGCTTTGAGTTTTCATCCTATATTGATATAGAAGTAAAGGGCTTACCTTCCTCAGCAACAATTGTCCGTTTGCATGATGATGGGGAGTATGCAGCAACACCTTACAGAAAGATAGCAAATAACTATTCGATAAAAACGAAAACATCTGCACAATTTACAGCAATCAATAATCGAGTACAACTTTTTGATATCCATGCAGACGGGCATCGCTATGAAATCGAGCAATTGGCGAGACGGAAAATCGTATCAGGAGAGAACGGGTATTACAAGCCGAATGCACATGTAACATTGGCACAATATGCAGCGATGATTGCTCGTTCCATGAATATAACGACAGATGAATTCTCTACTTATCAGGATGTTCATGGGAAGTGGTTTGAGAGTTCCATTCAAGCTCTATTGGAAGCAGGTATACTTGAAAAGCCACATTCCAACTTTTTTAATGCCGAAAAAGTTGTGACACGTAAAGAAGCGGCTGTTATATCTATACAATTACTTCAATATGCAGGAATCCATATTTCAGATCCTGATTTAAATAAGGTTCCATTTACGGATTTTAAACAGCTTTCAGCAGCTGATCGTTATTATGTCGCAGCGGCATATGAACTAGGCATTTTTAATGGTAAAGGAAACGGCCAATTTGACCCGAATGGAAAATTGACGCGTTCACAAATGGCCAAAGTATTGTATAAAACTTTGCAGATTGCAAAAATGATTTAATTTAGCCTTCGTTAGGATAGCATACGACATTGGCAGGCTAACTCTAACTCAAAAAGCCGTTTTTCTCTAGGAGATAAAACGGCTTTTTAGTAGGCTGAAGAATCGGTTCTTATAAAATTTTTACTTCTGTCAAACCCATTTTATTATTACTGTGCTACGCGGCGGTACTCTTTTACTGTACCATCTGCAAATTTAATTTCTAATTCCAGTTCCAAAAAGCTGTCAGGTTGTTCAAATTTTTGGAGTACTTCATCAATTACTTCATCATCAGGTGTATCCTTATCTAATGTGAAGCTTTCAAAAATCGGAACCAATTTGTTAGTCGCTTCGTTACCTTCTAACTTCGTATTGTTTACTTCATCTTCAATCTGTGCTTCCGCTCGGGATGCTTCATTTTCATAACTCACATCATAACTTTTATCATCCGCATATTCGATATCCAAATCAAAGTGAGTAAAGTTAAATGGGGCATCCGTTGTTTCGGTTACAGTACTTGTCTGATTCATCGTATTTTGTTCTGTCGGTGCATTGTCTGGTAAGTTGGTTGCTTCTTCGCTGTCACCACAGCCTACTAACAATGCAGTTGTACTTAGTGCGCAAATTAATGCAAATTTTTTCATGAATGTAAACCACCTTTCTTGTAACTACTTTTTAAAATACCCCAATTATAAAAAAATAATCTGCATAATTTCCCTTTGTAAAATATAGTTAATTTTGTTTATGCCAAATTATCTAGAATAAAAGTTAAGTACAGCTTGGATAGTGAAAGTATGTGAAGTTGGGAAAGTTCCAAAATATTCTATATTTAAATAAATTTATGTTACACTTGTTTAATGAGATATTTATGGAAATGACTTAACAATTATGAATTTCATCATCGCGTCTCCAATTTATTTCATAAAATCAATTTGGGAATGACTTTCTAATGCAGGAGGATGTTTGAATGAAAAAGATGACTAAAACCGTTTTAGCTACTACATTGGGGACTACATTGATGCTGACATCAATTATTCCTGCCGTTAAAGCTGATGAAGTAACTCCGGATATAAGCAGCTGGGCAATCGGTACTTTGAATGAAGGCGAAAAATACGGAATTTTTCCGATTGAATGGTACTATGATGGTTTCCGTTCAGCGATTACTAAGGAACGTTTAAATAATTTAATTGAACTCACTGAACAAAAGATTGCAAGTTTAAATTTAGAGAAGAAAGAAAAGTTTAATCCAGTTGCGGTTAAAGGCGATGGTACACGTGGTGATATTATAAACCTTCTCTATAATATTGTCGGTCAATACAAATTAGATACAGTAGATGACGCTGTAACATATATGCAGAAACATAAAGTTTTACAAGGCTCTGAAAAAGGCTTGATGCTCGATCAAAAAGCTACGACACAACATGCGGTTATTTTTGCCGTACGACTAATCCAGAATACATTTGAGCAGGCAAATGCAGGCGCGAAAGGTGTTGCATGGGTAGTGGAAGATGAAGATACCAAAGTATATTTGCTGGGCTCAATCCATGTAGGAACGCCGGATCTTTACCCAATGCATAAAAAACTGACAAAAGCCTTTGATGAATCGGACGGCCTTTTTGTTGAAGCAAACTTATTAGATCCTACTGGTATGGATTATTATATTGAAAAAGCGATGTTTAACGATGGTCGTACAATTAAAGAAGTTGTAAGTGAAGAAACATATGCAAAACTTCAAAAGGTCGCTGCACAGCTTGAAATGCCAATGGAAGAGCTGGAAATGCAAAAGCCATGGCTGCTCTCCAATAATTTTTCGTCGATGATGATGGATGGGGCGTTTGGGTTAACAGCAGAAGAAATGGCGATGCATGGGGTAGATATGCAATTTCTATTAAGCGCCTACTTACAGCAAAAACCTATTTATGAGCTGGAAGGAATCAACGCACAAGTCGATATGTTTGAAGCATTATCGCCAGAAGCACAGGAAGAATCCTTAGTAGCAGCACTTGACGGTATTTTGGAGCCTGCTGATCAGTCCGAAGAAGATGTTCAGCTTATGGCTGATTGGTTTACGAATTGGGTTAAAGGAGATGTAGAAAAGTTTGCGGAAAGTTTGAGTGAAATGGAAGGAGATACTTCTGAGTTCAACCAGATGCTGTTCGGTAAACGTGATGCAGAAATGGCGACAAAGCTTGTGGATGTATTGGAAGAACAAAAAGGGACTTTCTTTGTCGTTGTCGGCGCGGGTCACTTTTTAGTTGATAAAAATATCCGCTATCACTTAAAAGAAAGCGGGTATGAAGTAAAACCGTTTTATCAATAATTTAAATGCGCATGGAGCTGGTTACGAACGTAACTGGTCCATGCGTTTTATTTTGGGGAATATAATAGGATGCCAATTATGATTGCAATATAGTAAGCAAAGGTCTGCCGGCGAGCATGAAAATGATATAGATTGAAAGGGCTCCTAAAATAGCATATCCAGGTTTCCATAAACCTGAAAAATAAAAAACAAGGACAGTAAACAGGACCATGCCGACAGCCCCGAAAATGGCGTTCTGTTGCACAATATGAAATGTTTCATCCGTCATATTTTTCACTTGCAGCCGCATATTAAGCAACGTTAATATCGGGAGCAATGTAATTATGCCGGATAAGAAGTGCAAATTCGATTTGCTTAACCAAGAAGCGAGCAGCATCACTGTACCGCCAAGAATAAATTGAATTACGTAAAACACGTTCCACTTACCTCAATTCCATTAAAATACAATAAATATAAATCATCGATTTGAATGTATCAATATTATTTTCGGAAAATAGAATTAATAATGTAAAACGAGATTTCCTTAGTCTATTTTCTAATATATTTTATAAGAAGAATTGCATAAATTCTCTCAAGTTGTAAAAATATGTTGAATTTTCTAGTCATAGTAGTGTACCCTTGTTGAAAATGATTATCATTCGCATAGTAATGAATAATATAAGGGGTGAGGAGAATTCAAACGAACGATTTAATAAAATTTTTCGCCAACTCAGCGATTCAATATGCAGATTTATTTGTAACAAGTTTAGCTCCTAATGTACATGATACCAATCGCAATACAGCACCATGTTTAAATGGACTCGTTATTACTCTGTCGGGAAGCGCAAATTTTTCACTGAATGGGGAAGTATATGCGATAAATAAAGGAGTAATCCTTCATGCCGGACCTAATATGGCGATTGATATTAAAGTTACAAGTAAGGAACCATGGCATTATACGGTACTGCATTATGCGATGTTAAACCGTCCTTTTTCATTGGATATAGGCCATTTTGAAATCGCAGCTGGTCATCATCATAAATTGGATTATTTAGTCCACCAATTAATCCATTTCGAAAAGATACCGGGTGATATGAACCGGCTGAAATGTAAATCTCTGTTCCTGCAGTTGGTAGAATTCATAGTTATTTGTGCAAAAATGCAAACTTCAAACAATGTAGTGGACCAGGCGATTACATTTATAACCGAACACTATAATTTACCTATAACAATAGCAGAAATCGCTGAGGAGGTAGGGTGTGACCGTCGTAGATTTGCCTATTTGTTTGATAAGCAAATCGGCATGTCACCAATTCAATTTTTAACGGAAATCCGATTAAAACAATCCCGTGAATTGCTACGTACGACATCAATTCCGATTAAGGAGATTGCTGAACTAATCGGTTATCAAGATGCATTCTACTTTTGCCGAGTTTTTAAAAAGCAATATCACATGACACCGACAAATTTCCGTAAGCAATATTTAACTGTTTAGCAAAAATCCATTCATTTTGTAAAAAACTCTATGTACGTAAAAACAACCGTTTGATATTATCGACATTGTAAATAAAATGATAATGATAATCGTTATCAATAAAACGGGAGGAAAAATAATGAAGAAATATCGTACATTAATTGGTGCAGGGGCAATTGCATTATTGCTTGCTGCATGCAATGATGAGGTGGATTCATCATCTGCAGCTGAATCAGAAAATAAAACAGATCAAGTTACAAGTGAAGAAAAACCTGTTGCAGATAAAGCAATACAACAAAAAATTACTTATCTAGGAAACGACTATGATGTACCTGCAAATGTGGAAACAATTATTACAGCAAGTTTGGAAGCGATGGAAGATGCTGCAGTACTCGGTGTAAAGCCTGCGGGTGTTATTTCTACGGATGGCACGACTATTCCTAAATATTTGGAGGCAGATTTGGCAGGGGCAGCAGTTGTCGGTTCCAAAAAAGAGCCAAGTACCGAGGCAATGCTTTCTTTAAACCCTGATGTAATTTTAGGTACTAGCAAATGGGATGAAGCGCAAATGTCGAATTATAACAAAATAGCAACGACATTCCCGTACTCTCATATTTCTATAAACTGGAAAGAAAATTTATTATTATTTGGCCAAATAGCCGGTAAAGAATCAGAAGCACAGAAAGCATTGGATGACTATGATAAGCAATTAGCCAGTACGAAAGAATCGATTGCCAACAGTGAGCTGAAAGATAAAAAGGTTGTAATCATTCGTGTACGTGGCGGTTTGTCGGTCTATCCTGCTGGAGTATATTTAAACCCTTCTATTTATGAAGATTTTGGTTTTACAGTACCAGAAGAATTGAATTCAATAGAAGCACAAACAACGATTACATATGAAACATTGGCAGAGTGGAATCCGGATATAATTTTCCTTCAATTTGCTGATGATGAAAATAAAGATACGCCTGAGTTATTACAGGAGATTTTAGATAATCCGATTTTTAACAGTACAACTGCTGCTAAAACAAATAATGTGCATGTTAATCTTATAGATGCATTGGCACAGGGAGGGACAGCTTGGTCAAAAATTAACTTCCTGAAAGCATTTAATGAGAACGTACTAAAATAAGCACGGATTATTCAATAGACAGCTTCAGAGAAGTTAGAACAGACTGTACAATATTTCTGTGAAAGGGCTGTGCCGGAAAGGTTTTCCGGGCAGCCTCTTTCTTTTATTCAATAAAAGGAGGCATATATTTTTGAATTTTTCATACCGGCATTTCATTTTATTTTCAACAATATTGCCTGTTCTGATTGTTGTTGTGACAATCATGTCGATTTCGATGGGTACAAAATCAATAGCGCTTGAAACGATTCTCGATGCATTTACCCGTTACGATAAAGAAAATGTAGATCACCAAATAATATGGTCTGGTCGGGTACCTAGAGCGCTTGCTGTATTGTTTGTTGGTGCATTTTTAGCAACAGCAGGGGCAATTATGCAAGGGGTTACTCGAAATTTCCTTGCATCGCCATCAATTATGGGTGTAACGGACGGTTCAGCCTTTTTTATAACGATGGCCTTTGTTTTTTTGCCTGGGATATCAAGTTTTAATTTAGTCCTTCTTTCTATGCTGGGTTCACTTTTTGGCGGTGCACTTGTATTTGGTTTTGCATCCATCATTAAAAATGGCCTATCTCCTGTAAGACTGGCAATTATCGGTACGGTAATCGGTACATTTATAAGCAGCACCGGAACTGCAATTGCGATGTATCATCAAATTTCACAAACGATTACAATGTGGTACAACTCGAAAGTACATATGGTAGAAATGGAATTAATTTATTTATGTGTTCCAATTGGAATGATCGGACTATTACTGGCAATTTCATTGGCACGTGCTGTAACGATTACAGCGCTTGGTGAAGATGTTGCTGTCGGCTTGGGGCAGGACACAAGAATAGTAAAAGTATTAAGCATGTTAGCTGTTGCTATATTGACGGGTACTGCTGTAGCTCTTGTCGGGAAAGTAGCTTTTGTCGGTTTAGTCGTACCTCATATTGTAAGAATGCTTGTGGGCGTCGACTACCGTGTAATTATTCCTTGTTCGGCTGTTATGGGTGCCTTTTTCCTTGCAGGCTGTGACCTCGTAAGCCGATACATCAATTTTCCGTTTGAAACACCGATTGGAGTAGTAACGGCACTAATCGGGGTACCGTTTTTCTTATATTTAATTCGACGTAAAGGCGGTGAAAAATATGACGCTTAAAAAAACAAAATGGCTGTTTATAATCGGCATACTGTTTTTCATGCTTTTATTAGCAATGTATATCCATTTAACGAGCGGTGCGTTTACCATGACGACACCGGAAGTATTTAAAACTTTACTGCGGATTGATTCAACAGAACAATTTGATTTAGTCATTTTTGATTTTAGGCTTCCTAGAATCATTACGGCTGCACTTGTCGGTATGGGCCTTGCGATGGCTGGCGTTGTACTTCAGGGGATTACAAAAAATACGCTTGCTGATCCGGGAATTATCGGAATTAACGCCGGTGCAGGATGTGCAATTGTTATCTTCATGTTTTTCTTCCATGTCGAACTTATTGATGTGGAAATAAACAGCCTTATAAAAATATTAATTGTTCCGATTTTTGGTTTTGCAGGAGGAGCAATAGCTGCAGCAATTATATTGGTCATTTCATATAAACATGGACGAATGGATATGCAAAGGCTGATATTAACAGGGATTGCGATTAACACCGGCTTTAGTGCGGTTACTTTATTCTGGTCATTGAAAATGGATGAAGGGGATTATCAGGCGGCCGCTATTTGGATGAATGGATCCATTTATAATTCCAACTGGTATTTCGTTAGTGCAATGATGCCATGGCTGATTATTTTAGGTATTTATATTTACCGGAAAGCCTATTTGCTCGACTACTTTCAATTGGAGGAAGAGACGATTACTAGTCTTGGAATTAGTATTGAAAAGGAAAAAATTAAACTAATGCTTGCAAGTGTCGGACTTGTCAGTGCCTGTGTTTCCGTTTCAGGAAGCATAGGGTTCATTGGATTAATGGCACCGCATATTGCAAGACAGCTAGTCGGAATTCATCATCGCTACATGATGCCAGTAAGCCTTTTTATAGGGGCAGTATTGCTTGTGTTTTCAGATTATGTAGCAAAAACGGTCTTTTCACCTGTAGAGCTCTCTGTCGGGATAGTCGTATCACTTGTCGGGATTCCTTATTTTCTGTATTTGCTTGTAAAATCGAAAGGGTGAGATATATTGTATGCATTTGAAGTTGAAAGCTTAACGACAGGTTATGAGAATACAAGAATTATCGAAAATTTAAATGTGAGCATTCAATCAGGTAAGATTACGACGATTATCGGACCGAATGGCTGCGGTAAATCTACTTTATTAAAAACAATCGGCCGTATATTAAAAAAGGAATGTGGCGAAATTTTTCTGCAGGATGAAAACATGAATACGATGTCTACTAAGGAAATCGCAAAAAAACTGGCATTACTCGTGCAGTCTCCGGCAGCACCGGGACAGCTGAAAGTACATGAGCTTATTTCGTATGGACGCTATCCTCACCGGAAAAATGTTGGACGCCTTACAAAAGAAGACAACGAAAAAATTAATTGGGCTATGGAAGTCACAAACACTTTGGAGTTCCAAAACCGGGAAATCGCAGCACTTTCAGGTGGGCAACGGCAGCGTGTGTGGCTGGCGATGGCTTTGGCGCAAGAGACCGATATTTTACTGTTGGACGAACCGACGACATACTTGGATATGGCACATCAACTGGAAGTGCTTGAAATTGTTCAGCAACTCAATAGAACGTTTGGCTGTACGATAATTATGGTGCTCCATGATTTGAACCATGCTGCAAGATTTTCAGATGAACTGATCGCGATGAAAAAGGGGGAAGTGCTTCATACGGGCACTCCCGAACAAATAATGAAAGCCGACATACTAAAAAGTGTATTCCAAATTGACGCTAAGATTATGATTGATCAGGAACATCAGGTGCCCGTCTGTTTTTCATATAATTTAATGAAATAGGTGAATTTAATGCAATCAATGTACAATGGCTATTCTTATATTGTGGACATTTACGAACCGAATGAAATCCCTCCGGCAGAAGGGTTTCCGGTAATCATCGTGTTGGATGGAACACGCTACAATAAACTGATGTATGAAACAATGGCAATGCAGTTGCGAAACAGGAAAAAAACATTGGTTGATCCTGCAATTATTGTTGGTATCGGCCATGATGAAAAGGATATTCCAAAACAGCGATTTTATGATTTCACGGCACCGGCAGTTCATTATCATTTTCCTGTTCGCAGGGGGAAAGTGATGCAGGAGCTTCCGGCTGGAGGAGCAGTACAATTGATGGATTTTATTTTGCAGCAAATTGTACCGATGCTTCAGGAAAAATATGCAGTTGACGATCAGAAAATATCGCTGTATGGACACTCGTTAGGCGGATTATTTGTATTGTGGAGTTATTTAATTTATCCTGACAGCTTTTATAAATATGTAGCTTTAAGCCCATCGATTTGGTGGAATGATCATGAGCTTTTTCGGACAATTCAACAAGTGGAAAATCCTATTGAAGCACCTATATTCATAGGAGTTGGAGGGAAAGAGGGCGATATGGTTGATGATGCGCAGAAATTCGCTGCAATGGCTTCTGAGAAATGGATGAACTGTGAATTTTATATAGCAGAAAGCGAAAATCACGCATCTGTCATTCCGACTACAATGAGCCGGGTTCTACGATTTTTAAGATCAGATGACTAAGCAGGTGGAACAAACGGCTGTATTATAACTAACCAAACTACGGTTGAACTCTTTAGCTTTACTTCAAATTGATAAAAATCGTCCTTTTACTGTTAGATAAAAGGGCGGTTTTTAGTATGAAATGTTTTAAGACGGAGACAATTGCACCGCATGTTTTTATGTAGATATTTAAGGGAATAGATGACTATCACTCTTCAATCATCGTTAGCTACATGGAAATAGTAGGAGGAATGCAAAATGGGAAACAAAGAATCTGAAACAAACAAAAAATCATATAACCGCTTACCTGATGAACGTAAAGACGAGAAAGTAGAAAAATTTGATGAAACGAATCACGTAAATGTACAAAACGAATCAATGAAAGATGATTTATTGCTTAAAACGAATAAAGAATCGTTTAACCGTTTACCGGATGAGCGTGATGATAAGGAAATGGAAAACTATAATGAACGCAGTCATGTCGAAGGAAACGAGGAAAAAAAAAGCCTAGAAACGAATAAAGAATCCTATAACCGCTTACCGGATGAGCGTGATGAAGAAAAAATGAAAGACTACAATGAACGCAGCCATGTAGAAGGGACCGGACATACAGACAAATCTTTTGAAACTGTAAAGGAATCCTATAACCGTTTACCGGATGAACGTAATGATGAAGAGATGAAATCTTATAATGAACGCAGTCACGTAGAAGGGAATCAGCAACAAGAAACAATTGTTGAAACCGAGAAAGAATCGTATAACCGTATACCTGATGAACCGGTACATGAGACATCTGTTCATGAAAAATATAAAAGTGATAACAAATAAAATTCTGTTCAAACATCAAAAAAAGCGTTGAATTTAAAATTCGACGCTTTTTCTTTAACTTCTAAGCTGATACCAGCTGAACAACATTGCGATTAAACTGATGCTCAATATTATCCCGCCGATAACAAGGGATGCATTGGCATAACTCGTTTTTATAAATATGTATTCATTAGTATCTGACATACCCCTGAGAGATTGTATCCATAAAGAGCCGAGTGTATTGGCAATTCTTCCATTAAAAACAATTAAAAGTAATCCAATGAGCGCAAATATACTGCTTAATTTAAGCAAATCCGAATTTCTAGTCGAGTTTGTCATTTTATCGTTATTCCTCCTCTGTAGGTGTTCGATAGATGTTTATAATGTCGATTAGTTTCGGAAACTGTTCAACGATATGATGGGCTTTTGTTATTTCTTCAAGTTGTGCAAAATCAAAGTTTACAGCAATGGCAATTAGACGGTTATCAATAGCTGCGTTAATATCCGAAACGCGATCACCAACGACAAAACCGCTTTCTATATCATTTTCCTTCAATATCCGTTCAACAAGTTGTGATTTATTTTTTGATGGAATTATATCTATACTATAGCATCCTTTAATCCACCGTTCTAAATTGAAAGTAGATATAATTGCCTGTAAATAAGCGGTTTCGCCATTACTGGCAATATATAAAGGGGTAGGATTCACTCAACGATTGAAGTGTCGTCAACACGTTTTTATAGAGTGCACCATTTCCTTGACGAATTTCTTCAATGAGAGCCGACTGGAAATATTGATTGCTTTTTTCGCGTATTGTATCGGAATGATCGGGACATAACGTTTTCCATACGACATTAAGAGGAACACCCATGATTTCCCGGTATTTCTCGATAGGAGTTTCACCTGACCAAAGTTTTTTTTGACGTAAATATTCAAAAGTACGTTCGAGCGCCGGTTCCAAAATAAGATTTGTTTGAAATAAAGTACCATCCATATCAAAAATAATTGCCGTTTTCATTATCTTCACCTCTTAAATTTGATAGCCAAAAGTTTCCCCATTTTTTAAATTGAGTTCATGTCCATTAATAATGACAATCTCATCGCCCCTGCATCGAAAGCATAGAATTCCAAAGTATAGCCCATATTTGGTGAATAGGATGTTAATAGATGCTCTGAACCTCCGAATGAATATACAATGATTTCTAAAGTGAAAAACAAAATAATCAATGATGTAATCAATATGGAGGTTGAATTTATGAAGAAGGCAACCACTTTTTTTACGCAGGACAATTGTTTATATTCCTGATGTAACGAATAGATAATGAGCATTAAAAGAAGGGCGACAGCAATAAGTGTTGTATAGGAAAATGTCCATAATGTTGTAGTCATTAGATAATAGCAAACCCCGATAAAAGCTAGACAGAAACTAAATAATAGAATGGAAGACCAAAAGTTCCGCAAAACGACACCTCGCAATTAACTGGAAAATAATGTTTTTGTATATAACGCCGTTAATAGGGGAGAAGTTGCAAAAAAAACAGCCGTATGCAAAATGACTACGGCTGCGCATTCATAATAATTATTGTGCTGGGTTTAATTCAAGTTCCACTTTAATTTTAATATCTTTACCAACTAATACGCCGCCCGTTTCAAGTGCAGCATTCCAAGTAAGACCGAATTCTTCACGGTCAATTTTCGTTTCCGCTTCAAAACCGTATACTTCTACACCCCATGGGTTTGTTCCTTTACCGCCATATTCTACATCAAATACGACCGGTTTTGTCACATCTTTTATTGTTAAATCGCCTGAAACTTTATAATCGTCACCGTCTTTTGTGATGTTTGTCGATTTAAATTTAATGTCAGGGTATTGTTCAATATCAAAGAATTCCGCCGATTTTAAATGGTTGTCGCGATCTCCATTGTTTGTATTAATACTTGTCGCATCGATAGTAATTTCAATATTTGCCGATGTTAAATCTTCTAAATTATCAACTTCTACATCCGCTGAATAATTAGTGAATTGACCTTTAACTTTCGATACCATCATATGCTTGACTTCAAAACCAATTGTTGAGTGTGCCTGATCGATTTGCCATTTTGCCATGATAAATTCCTCCCAACTTTTATGAAACCCAAGAAATTCTTTACCTTGAATTCGAGATAAATTTACCATAATAGGGTAGAAGTGTCAATTAAAATATAAGACTATTTGAATAATTCCAACATTTAGGCACGCATTAATTTTCCATCATTAATTTTGCAATATCTTCATCAAAACCGTCATTTCGTTTTAGTAATTCATCGATGACGAGTTTTTGTCGTTCTTTTGAATGACCTTGGCTCAGTTTTGCAGCAGCATCAATGGAGCTGATTCGCAGTTTGAACGGCACAATGCCTTTCAATAACCCGTTCATATATTTGGCGTCCACAGCATTTACATCATAGGAGCTATTCGGCCTCTCGTATTTTTCAATTAAACGTTGGAGGGATAGACGGATTTCTTCTTCATCCTCCATCATTTCGATATGGCCCTTTACATGGACGGTTACATAATTCCAGGTTGGAACTGAATCTTTCGTTTCATACCAGGAAGAAGAGATGTAGCTATGCGGGCCATTAAATATGGCGAGTACCTGTTGATCGAGAATATCTTTCCATTGAGAGTTGGC
The DNA here is from genome assembly GCF_037975215.1 of Solibacillus sp. FSL R5-0449. Taxonomy (NCBI): domain Bacteria; kingdom Bacillati; phylum Bacillota; class Bacilli; order Caryophanales; family Caryophanaceae; genus Solibacillus; species Solibacillus sp. FSL R5-0449. The sequence continues at coordinate 1,763,642 of NZ_CP150239.1, read as the reverse complement.
ACGGGCAAAATGTCCGTATAGAAACTTTCGGTCTTCACTTAAATAGAGCGGTAAATGAGTCGCTTCCGGTACGCCTTGATGAATGGAAACAACTGTCGCAAAACTATATTCTTTAATAATTTGATGAATCTTTTGTTCATCTGTTAACTGATACTGCTTTGGAATAAACATCATTAACCTCACAAATGTTTTGTCATAATGAAATCGTTTTGTTCTTCTTCACCCATGAAAAAAGAATGGGAACCCGTTTTTTTAAAGCCTGCTTTTTCATAAAACGCAATGGCATTCAGGTTTTTTTCCCACACACCAAGCCAAATTTTGTTTTTGTTCTTTTCATTGGCTAATTTGATTGCTTCATCCATCAATACTTTCCCTAAGCCAAGCTTCTGAAAACGGCTTAAAATATAAATTCGCTCAACTTCCAGGGTATCTGGTCCTAACAATTCAGACTGTGCCTCATCTGTATTGATCTTTAAATAACCTGCCAGTTCTTCATCTACATAAAGTAATTTAAATAGCGACTGTTTATTTTCGAGCTCAGCTGTCAGTTTTTCACTTGAAAAAGCGGTGTTCAAATATACGGTCATACTTTCCTCGTTATTTTGATCATGGAAAGTCTCATAAAACGTATCCCGGCTGATTGTTTGTAAAGCGTCTAAATTTTCGGTAGTACATTGTTTTAGGTGAATGTTCATAATGATTACTCCTTAATAATTGTGTTTTTTCCTCGCTTTACATTTTCCCAATCTTTTAAAGAGATGTAAACCGATACTTTGGTAAAAAATAGTTGAGAACGGTATTGACAAAAGATTCTATCTATTGTTATAGTTGGAATAATTAATGGAGAGAGATGGTGATGAATATGACAAAATTACATGAGATTGAAACAATGCAATTATGCTTGTCATATGACATTCGCCACAATAGTGCCTTCTAAAATAGAAGAGTCACGCTTCTTTACTGTGCGTATGAAACCTTATGACTGGCAAAATTGCTGGTCATAAAGTTTTTTTGTTTGCCTGAAAAACAAAAACACGATCATACGCCATTAGGAGGCAATTCCATTGAATTTAAAACAATTAGGTTTTACAGCATTTTTTGAGTCACAACTTCAAACATTATCGGTTGATACGACGACAAAGCTTGTTGGTCGCGTCATACTCGAACATAAACATTCTTACCGCGTCCTGACAGAACAGGGCGAATATTTGGCAACGGTGTCCGGAAACTTTGCGTACCACGCCTTTTCAAGAAAAGATTACCCGGCTGTTGGCGATTTTGTCATTATTGAACAAATGCCGGGAGAAGAGCGTGCCATTATTCATCATTTATTTGACCGGAAATCCAAATTCACAAGAAAAATGGCGGGCCTTGAAGTCGATGAACAAATCGTGGCAACAAATGTTGATCTCATTTTACTTGTTATGAGTTTAAATGATGACTTCAATATACGCCGTTTGGAACGCTATTTAGTTGCTGCATGGGATTCAGGGGCAACACCGGTTATTGTCTTAACAAAAGCGGATCTATGCGTGGATGTCACACCTTATTTAAAAGAAATTGAATCGGTTGCTTTCGGTGTGGATATTTTGACGGTGAGCGCGCAGACTGGTGAAGGAATGGCTTCATTAAATGCGTTGTTAACTGAAGGGAAAACTGCCGCATTACTCGGATCTTCCGGTGCAGGGAAGTCAACACTTACGAACGCTTTGTTAAACACAGAACAAATGAAAGTGTCCACAATTCGTGAAGATGATGCAAAAGGCCGCCATACGACGACACACCGGGAACTTGTTGTTTTACCATCCGGTGTTTGCCTGATTGACACTCCTGGAATGCGGGAGTTGCAGCTTTGGGATCAGGGGGACAGTCTAACTGCAAGTTTTTCCGATATTGAACAGCTTACAGAAAACTGCAGATTTCGTGATTGTAAGCATAAAAATGAGCCCGGTTGTGCTGTATTGCAGGCAGTTGAAGAAGGGGCACTTGATGCTGCAAGGTTGACGAGCTTCTTTAAACTGCAGCGGGAACTTGCCTATATCGAGAAAAAGGCGAATACCGATGCCCAGCTTGCGGAAAAACGTAAATGGAAGCAACTATCAAAAAGCATTAAGAAAACGAGATAAATCACAAGCAGGTGTACAGACTTTGTGCATCTGCTTTTTTGGTGCGTTCTATTAACTTGAGCAGTCATTGAATATAAGGGAGATTGAGCTATACTTAATGAAGTAAAGAGATTACAGCACTATGATCGCTTCAAAAATGACGAATTGGAGATTAGTATCTAACCTTGTTATCGCTTACTATCAGGTAAGCGGTATTTTCATTTTCAATGTTATTACAATTCTCACCCGAAAAGTGAATCGATTGTTATAAAATATGCGTTTATATGTCTCAAATGCATATTTACAGGGAATAGTAAAATAGTAGAATGAAAACTAGTAATTAATAACATTTAGTAGTTGCTTTCTCTTAATAATTAAATAATGAAAAGAGATGAATTTCATGACAGTCACTGGTATTTTAACCGTCACCATATTTGCTTTAAATATACTGTTTGCCCTCGTATTAATCTTCATCAGCCGAAAAAGTGCTTCCTCTACATGGGCATGGTTATTTGTGCTCTTTTTCTTGCCGATTTTTGGTTTTATTTTATATTTACTGATCGGTCGGAATTTACAGAAGAAACATTTTGTACGATGGCATGCGGTCCAGCAGGAGGAATCACTGGAAACATTCCAGGATCAAAAGAATGCGCTGGAAGAAGGGACATACGAATTTCCGAATGCCATTACTAAAAAGCATGCTGCATTAATTAAGATGAATGTCGATTATAATCATTCATTACTGAGTTCGAAAAATGATGTCCAAATATTGGCGGAAGGAAAGGGAAAATTCCGTTCGGTCATTGAAGATATCGAAAATGCTAAACAGACCATTCATATTCAGTACTACATTTATAAAATGGATGATGTCGGTAAAAGTATTTTTAATGCGCTCGTTAAAAAAGCAAAAGAGGGCATTGAAGTGCAGATGATGTACGACGATTTAGGTTCGCGTACATTACGCAAAAAGGATCTGAAAAAATTAACGGATGCCGGTGGACAGGTGGAAGCGTATTTTTCATCGTATTTTAAGCTGTTTAACCCGCGTATCAATTTTAGGAATCACCGGAAACTCATTATTATTGACGGCAAGGTAGGATATATCGGCGGATTTAATGTCGGGAATGAATATGCCTGTCTGGATGACGATATCGGGTATTGGCGCGATACGCATTTGAGAATTGAAGGCAATTCCGTCTATAACATGCAGGCGCATTTTCTATTTGACTGGTACCAGGCGAGAAAAGAAGAGCTGACTGAAATCGAACAAAGATATTTTCCAACGTTTACAGTAGATGCGGACACACCTGTTCAAATTGTGTCGAGTGGCCCTGATACGGATTTTGAATCAATCAAAAACAGCTATATTCGGATGATTTTAAGTGCCAAAAAGTATGTTTACATTCAATCGCCATATTTTGTACCGGACGAACCATTTATGCATGCGGTTCAGATCGCTGCATCATCAGGTGTGGATGTGCGCATTATGACGCCCGAAGTAACCGATCATGCTTTCGTATACGGAGCCAATTCAGCATACAGCGGCGACTTATTGGAGGTTGGCGGTCGAGTGTACCGTTATAAAAAGGGCTTCCTTCATGCAAAAATGATTGTCATTGACGATGAAGTGGCGACAATTGGTACGGCTAATATTGATGTCCGCAGTTTTAGCCTGAATTTTGAAATTAACGCCATTCTTTATGATGCGGATTTGGCAAAAAAATGCAGAGAGCTGTTTGAAGCAGATATTAAAGACTGTTTTGAACTAACGAAGGAGCAATATGACGAACGCAGAACTTGGACGAAAATTCGAGAATCCGTTTCGCGTTTATTATCACCAATTTTATAAAGCTGAAGCTAGCCAATTCCAAAGGCTAGCTTTTTTATTTCTAAAACCGAAATATTTTCGAGCATTTTAACTTGTTTTTTAGTAAAATAAGAATTGAAATATAATTCAGAAAGTAGGTAATGGAATGGTGAATGTTAAATATCCTGAAGTTTGGGATTTGGATGTGTTTTTCCCTGGTGGTAGTGCTTCTCCACAATTAATCGAGCATATTGAAGGTTTGACGCCTAAACTTGAAGTATTAAAAGAGAAAGTCGATAAATTCGAAGTTCCACAAAACAGTGATGCAGCTTTAGAAATCCAATCGATTTTAGAAAGCATCAAAGAAGTAATGCTGCATATTTCTCAGGCAGGGGCAGTGCTTTCATGCTTAACTGCACAAGACACGACAGATCGTGAGGCATTATTGCTGCAAGGCCAATTATCCGGTATTGCTGCAAATTCATCGCCGATTTTAGAAAGTTTCAATCAGAAGTTGGGTCAAATCGAACAGGCGACTTTCGAAGCATTATTGCAGACAAAAGAATTAGCTCAATTTGAATTCATCTTAACGGAATGGCGTGAAAAATCAAAAGAGTCATTATCTGAAGAAGAAGAAGCGCTAATTTCAGCTTTAGGTGTTGATGGCTACAGTTCTTGGGGTCAACTATACAGTATGCTGATCGGCGATATTAAAGTGGAAGTAGAAGTAGATGGCGAAAAGAAATTACTGTCAGTTGGACAAGCGAACAATTTAAGCTCACATAAAGACCGTACAGTACGAAAAGCGGCTTTTGACGCATTGGAAAAGGTGTTTACAGAGCGTGAAGAGTTCTTTGCCAAAACATTGAATCACTTGGCAGGTTTCCGTTTAGCTGTCTATAAAAAGCGCGGCTGGGACTCGGTAACAAAAGAGCCTCTGCAAATTAACCGTATGAAACAGGAAACGATTGATGCAATGTGGGGTGCCATTACATCTCGTAAGGCAACATTTGCTGGTTACTTGCAGCATAAAGCAAATCTGTTAGGTACAGAGCAACTGGACTGGTTTGACTTTGATGCACCTGTTACGGATTCAAAAGCTACTATGTCCTACCAGGAGGGGGCCGAGTTTATCCTGAAGCATTTCGGCCGTTTTGGTTCAGAAATGGAAAGCTTTGCACGCATGGCATTTGAAGACGGATGGATTGAAGCGGAAGACCGTGATAACAAACGTCCGGGCGGTTTCTGTACAGGAATGCCGTTATCAGAACAATCTCGTATTTTTATGACTTACTCTGGTTCGATGTCAAATGTTTCGACACTGGCACATGAACTGGGGCATGCATTCCATTCGTATGCATTGCGCCCTGTTCATCCATTGAACCGTCGTTATGCAATGAATGTTGCTGAAACAGCTTCAACATTCGCAGAAATGATTGTTGCCGATGCAGCAGTTGAAGAAGCAACAACTGAACAAGAAAAGATTGCATTACTGGAAGATAAAGTTCAGCGTTCTGTTGCCTTCTTTATGAATATCCATGCACGTTACTTATTTGAAACTCGTTTCTATGATGAGCGTAAAAAAGGGATTGTCTCAACGAAACGTTTGAACGAACTGATGGAAGAAGCTCAAATTGAAGCACATGCAGGCGGTCTAGGTGAAACACATCCGCACTTCTGGGCATCAAAAATGCACTTCTATATTACAGGTGTACCGTTCTATAACTTCCCGTACACATTCGGCTATTTATTCTCATTAAGTATTTACGCGAAAGCAAAAGAAGAAGGTAAGGGCTTCGAAGAAAAGTATGTGGCTCTATTGCGTGATACAGCGATCATGACAGTTGAAGAATTGGCAATGAAGCATTTAGGTGAAGATATCACGAAAGAAGATTTCTGGTTAAAAGGAATCGCACTATGTGAAAAAGATGTTGAGGAATTTATTGCGTTAACATCTAAATAGATTGCAAAAAGGGGCTGTGAAAAACACAGCCTCTTTTATATTGATTATATTAGTAAGCTTATAGCGGTTTTTTATGAAGGGTAAACCCTACTGTATCAGCATCACGGATAGTGATCGTATACGTACCGCTTACTTGATCGTGCTTCACATCAATATTGTCCAAGCCTTTATCATAACGGAAGAGAATCTCACCTTCTGCCGATTTATAGACGACATGCAAATCATCCCGTTTCACTTCAAATGTGGGTGTAAAGTCAGGATTGCGGTCGGTAAACTCATTGATAAACAATTTGGCACCTTGCTCAACAAAATCTTCCCGATTCTCCAGAGGTGCGATTGCTTCGTAAATATTGTGGACCGAAGCATCAAGTTCAATATATTTCCCGTGTTCAAACTCTTCGTCAATTGCTCTTTGAAGTTGCGGAGTCTGCTCTTCGTTGAGCGATTCCGCGATTTTTTCATATAATTCCTTCATCAGCATTTTTGTTTTCTTTTTGTCGGAAGCGATTGGCGTAGCCTGCAGGAAAGTTTCCATGAAAAACTTCGCCGGTTCGCCATCCGATTGTTTATCCAGTACATAAACATTTTCTTCGAGCGGATCATAATTCATTCGGATAAGTGCACATTTTTGTACACGGCTGGATGCATCTGGTAATATATTTTCGATAGTTTTCAAATTCAATGTTTCCAAATCAATCTGGACTGCATCTTTCGGATCCAGCTTTAACAGTAAAATATAATCTTCGCCAATTAGTTCAATATGTGCAACAAAGACCGAACCGTTACTGTTCGATACCGTTTGCATAATTTGATACAGTTTATTTGATAAATCATTGGCTAATGATAGGAAATGAGTGTCATCTCGATATTCTACATAACGGTTCATTTTCGTCAGAATATCATTGTCCCGGTCTAAAAATTTACATGCAACAGATTTTGGACTATTCATCGTTGCATCTATGTATGATTCAAAAAACTGATTATACACTTCAGACTGAAGTGCGGATAAATCCATTGTTTCACTTGCAGATACAAAACGGCTTTGCTGCATATCCAGCAATGTAACAGCCATCCGTTTCATTTGGATTGATAATGTTGTTTCAACTTCATTCATCTTGACATAGCTCCTTTGAATTCCGATTTTTCAAGTATAGCGGACATTAATGAAATTTGCACGAGCCTAAATTCAGTTTACAAACGCGAACATATGTGTTATGATTAATTATGTGCTATTTTAGATAGTGCTATAAATGAATTGGCATTTCTGCTAGTGTTTTTGAAGATACTTATTCACACTGGCGCAAGCTTCAGGGCTGCAAGGACATAGTAGAAGGTTGGGACTATGTTGCTTAAGTTAGAAGAGATTAGTAGAATTTTACCGCGGTTAAAACTGGAGTTGTGCACTCCGAATAAATATAAATTCCCCGGATGATCGGGTTGAGACTTTCATTTATTTATAAATCTATCTATTAAATACTAAAGGGGTCCCCAATACTTGGGGGCCCCTTGTCCAATTCTCCGAATAAAAAACCATCCAAATCGGTTTGGATGGCGCTTAAGAAAATATTAGTCCGTGAAGCATAAAGAAGTCATATACCCAAGCATTAGTAATAATCCAAGACCCATAACAATGTCCATTTTTTTACAACCTCCCTTAATATAACCTACAATATCTTCCTTTTTTATTGTACAATGATTACAATAAAGATGAAACTATTTGTTGAAATATTCGTATATATTAAGGAAGAGTGTTTTAAAATTATACATAATAAAAGTGGGTGATAGACTTGAAAAAATGGATTTACAAATCTCTTGTTGTTTCTGTCGCGTTATTATCGTTTGGTTTAATTACACCAAAGCATGAAATTTGGGCAAATTTTGATGAAGACCGTCATGGGAAGTCTGTATTGGATCGTCCAAGCGATAACCATATTTCAGCTGCCTATCAGCTGGACGATATTATTGTTGATGAAAAACCGCTGCCAACAACCGATGACTTTGTGTCTGCAGCAAAAGAACAATCATACATAAAATTTGGAACAAAAGTCGGACCGGTTATTGAACAACAATTCGAAACTAATATTTTCCCTAAAATCGAAGAAGCGATTGCGATGACAGTGGACCGGATTGGCGATGATATGCTGCGTAACTTAACGGTTTCCGAAAAACCGAGTGGTGATTATTCAGAAAAAATCTTCCACATTGTTGACAATCAATCTAAAACAGACGTAATCCGTTTCCATGTGCGAACAGAGAACCGTCCTTTTGATGGCTACTACTACAATTTCCACTATCATACGTATGAAGACAATTATTCAAAGCATTACGACCTAGGCGAGATATACTGGAGCAAAAATACACCGCCTAAGTGGTTATCATAGCAATGCAGCACCCGTCAATAGGTCGGGTGCTTTTTTATGTACAACAAATATTCTCCACAATATTAGCATCTCATACTTTCTTTCCATCCATTACCAAAAGAAACCTCAGGAACCAAAGCTTAAATAGTTACCGATTGGCCAACCATTAGTTTAGGGAGTGGTAAGGTTGGAAAACAAATTCTTCGTAGGTTTATTTAATGGGCTGATTTTAAGTATAATATTATGGACCTCAATTTTCGGATGGATAAAATTAATTACCGGTTTATTATGAATTTTTTGAGAGAATTGCTTCCCAAGCTTTTAATTCCTTAAAAAGACCAGGTACTCATTACAGAGCCTGGTCTTTTTTAGTATTTAATTTTTATTACTTTTCATTTTCTTCATTTTTGTTGTTTTTGTTCTTTTGCTTTGCGTATTCTGAGAAATCAGCTTCTTTCCCAGCTTCCATATTATAGTTCGGTCTATTTGTTGCTCTTGTATGTGTAACGGTTGCATTGTCCTCTTCATCAAGGTTTTTCATTAACAGCGGAATGCATGCAAGACCGGCAAGACCGACAAGTGCATAAATGATTCGTGATAATCCGGCAGTTTGTCCGCCAAATAAAGATGCGACTAGATCAAATTTGAAAAAGCCGATAAGTCCCCAGTTAATTGCTCCAATAATTACGAGTACGAGGGCAATTCTATATAATGCTCCCATTTAAAACATCTCCTTTATTTTAGATAAAGAAGTTCATCGGTATGTAAATCACATACTAAAGAAATTCAAGTATCTATTTCTGCTTGTATTTTTCCCGGTAACTGCTTGTTTATACTTCATTTTTTTTAAAAGAAAATGTATCAAAATACGAATAAAAAAGGTCACTTAAAAATAAAAATAATTAAAAATAGGAATTAATATCTGCAGCAATCTGAAGGGAAATATATAGTTCTGATTTCGTAATAATTAATGCGAAAGTTATTTATTTAACGTTGTTAGTAGAGTATTTGGAGATTTATCATATTATTACTATGAGGATGGAAAAAGAACCTTTATTTTTTCGTGTAATTTACGAAAAATTTGAAAATTAAAGGTGAATTTTTATGTAACTCGAGGTATAATATTTGTATACTATAGTAAAAAGGAGGACTGCCGATGATAACCGGTCAGTTAGGGCGAGCATTCCAATTAGCGGAAAAACATAAGCTCGACGTAAATACAATTTTGGAATTAACAAAAATTATTGCGAAAGAAGTTAATGGTACTCAAAAAATTGAGGACAAAATTTTACTTCAAATGATTCAAATTCTTGAAAACAACAAAACAATACTTAGGGAGGCAACATAAAAATTGACGCAAACGATTGAGCTATACGATGACTTAGACACATTTGACTAAAGGCGCTACTCAGCAGACGAAATACGAGTAGCGCCTTTTATTGTGCACTTTTTTAATACATACAGATTGATTTCTATATCACATATTAAAATTCTATGTAGTCTTTTCGGTTCGATTTTGCAGATTATGTGTTATTCTCATCATAAGTCTATATAATAAACACGGAGAACATTCTTTAGGAGTGAAAATATTGACACATGCAGATCATACATATTTAAATTTATTGCAATATATTATGGACAACGGTACCGATAAATCTGACCGTACAGGAACAGGGACACGCAGCGTTTTTGGCTATCAGATGCGCTTTAATTTACAGGAAGGCTTTCCGCTTCTAACGACGAAGCGCGTGCCATTCAAACTCGTGGCAAGTGAACTTCTATGGTTTATAAAAGGGGATACGAATATTCGCTATTTGCTTCAGAATAATAACCATATATGGGACGAATGGGCATTCAAAAAGTGGGTAGAATCAGAAGAGTACAGTGGACCTGATATGAGCGATTTTGGAAGACGCTGCCTGATCGATGAAGGATTTAATGAACAGTATCAAACAGAGCTTTCTTCGTTTTGTGAACGCGTATTACATGATGATGAATTTGCTTCGAAATACGGTGATTTGGGTAATGTTTATGGGAAACAGTGGCGTAATTGGACAACATCAGAAGGTGAATCGATCGATCAATTACAGGATGCAATCGATTTAATTAAACATAACCCGGATTCCCGTCGCATTATCGTAAATGCGTGGAATCCGGAAGATGTGATCGATGCAGGAGGAAAGGGCAGTAAAGCGGCTTTACCGCCATGCCATGCCATGTTCCAATTTTATGTTGCTGACGGTAAATTAAGCTGTATGCTTACACAGCGAAGTGCGGATTCATTTCTTGGGGTACCATTCAACATTGCGAGCTATGCATTGCTGACGCATTTAATCGCGCATGAATGTGGGCTTGAGGTTGGTGAGTTTGTGCATAGCATGGCCGATACCCATATTTATTCAAACCATTTTGAACAAGTAAAAGAACAGCTTACACGTGAACCGAAGCAATTGCCGATCTTAAAGTTAAATCTGGAAAAGCAATCGATCTTTGATTTTGAAATGGAAGACATTTCGTTGGAGGGGTATCATCCGCATCCATCAATTAAAGCACCGATTGCGGTATAAAGGGGGATCTCCATGATTTCATTAATCGTAGCGCATGATGAAAACCGGGTTATTGGCTATCAAAACGATTTGCCGTGGTATTTACCTGGGGATTTGAAATACTTTAAGGAAATGACAATGGGAAAACCGATGATTATGGGCCGGAAAACCTATGATTCAATCGGACGACCATTACCTGGCCGCCGAAATATTGTCATTACAAGGAATGAAGACTTTACAGCTGAAGGAATCGAAGTTGTAGGGAGCCTGGATGAAGCGTTGGCGCTTGTTGAAGGTGAAGAAGAAGTGATGATTATTGGCGGTGCTCAAATATTTGAGCAATCGATGGCAATTGCCGATCGATTATATATTACGCTCATCAATCACAGCTTTAAAGGGGACACTTATTTCCCGTCATACGATGAATGGAAAAAAGTATCATGTCTTGAACCGATTGAGTCAGAAGATGGCTATACATTCCAGTATTGTATTTATGAAAAATAACTGTAAAAGGACATGCTGAATCAATTTTTCAGCATGTCCTTTACTTTTATATTAAATAAATATATACACAAGCCACCATGCATCCACATCCAGCAATAACGAATAAATGCCAAATTGCATGATTGTACGGAAGGCGGGTCCATGCATAAAAAATTGCCCCAAATGTAAACAGCAATCCGCCAATAAGCATCAGCATAAAACCATCAAACGTTAAATATTCATATAGTGGCCGTATAGCGAAAATGATAAGCCAGCCCATGAAAATATAAAGCAGCAATGACAATTTCTCGAATCGGTGAATGAACAAACATTTGAACACAACGCCTAATATGGCAATAAACCAAATAATACACAGCATGACAATGCCTGTCACGCCCCCGATTGCAATTAGTAAAAACGGGGTATAAGTACCAGCAATCAATATATAAATTGATGAATGGTCCAGTATTGAAAAGAACCGTTTATATTTTTCCGGAACACTATGTAATAATGTCGACATTAGAAACAGTAAAATTAAAGATGCGCCAAAAATAGCGTAGGAAGTAATATGTACTGCCGTGCCGTATACTGATGAATGGATGATTAATAGTATGCAGGCAGGTATGCTGATGGCAAGCCCAATCCCATGTGTAATGGCATTCCAAAGTTCTTCTTTCCAGTTTTTATAGTCAAATGCGTCTAAATTGTGCATGTGTCATCACGCTCCTCTATATTAGTATAACAATTAATCAAATTATTCGTGATAGATGGATGTCATGATGTTATACTGCTATATGTCATATGTAAATAGTGATAAACGGGGTCATTCTTCAATGACAAATGTCATATTGGTAAACAAATATGATTTCTTTATAATAGTAAGGAAGATAGATAAAGGATGTGTTTTCTTTGAGTCAAATTCATATCGTAACAGATTCAACTTGCGATTTAACAGACGCAGAAATTCAGGAACATGGAATTCATGTAGTACCACTAACAGTTCAAATTGATGAAAAAACGTATACAGATCGTGTAAATTTGCAACCGGATACATTTATTGAGTTACTAAAAACAGCAAAAGAACTGCCAAAAAGTTCTCAGCCGTCTCCAGGTGCATTTAAAGAATTATATGACGAACTTGGAAAAGATGGTTCAAAAATTGTATCGATCCATATGACAGGCAATATGAGCGGTACCTATCAGTCAGCCAATCAAGCATCACAAATGAGTGATTCTGACGTTACTGTAATAGATTCACGTTATATAGCTTTTGGATTGGCATTCCAGCTTCGTGAAGCGATCCGTTTACGCAATGCAGGTGCTTCTGTGGAGGAAATTGTTGCAGGTGTGAATCGAGTACGTGAAAACACACGTCTTTTTGTTGCATTGGACACATTGGAAAACATGGTGAAGGGCGGCCGAATCGGAAAAGGTAAGGCAGTTGTCAGTTCTTTGTTGAATATTAAGCCGATTGGTCACTTGGATATTGGGGAAGTGACGATTTGTGCAAAACCGCGCAGTTATAAGCAAGTGGTGAAATATTTAATGAGTGAATTTGAAAAGGATACTCAAGGCAAAAAAGTGGCAGGTGTCGGCATCTCCCATGCAAATTCGTTGGATACTTTAGTGAATCCGTTGATTGAACAGGTAAAAGCAACAGGCTATACAGGGCAAGTTGAAGTTGCCTTTACTTCGCCGGTTATCAGTACACATACAGGTGAAGGTGCAATCGGTTTTATTTATTATACAGAATAGGTAAAAGGTAATTCTAAAGAATATTAACTTTAGAATTACTTTTTTTGTAAAGTGAAAAAATATTTTCTGATATATCACTATTTTTATAGGCAAAACATTCCTAAAGATAAGGAAAATATTTTATAATGAAATAACAAAATAAAAAGGGGGAAGTTGCATGTGGCGGTTAGTACTCACATCATTAGCTGTCATTTTCTTGTCCGCATGCTCCGTTACAATTGACCCACAAATAGAAGAAGCACAACAATCCGACAATTCATCCAGTGATAATAATGAGTTGTCTATATCAGAAGAAGAAGCCGAAAACGAAGAAACAGTCGCAACGAGCTTTTTTGATATTATAAATGATGTATTTCAACTAGACTGGTCTGATCGTAAGGAAGAAAATGCACAATCGGTTTTTTATTTAGCATTAGGTGATTCACTTACACGTGGTGTTGGAGATGAAACACAGGATTATGGCTATACAATTCGTCTGCAGCAGGAGCTGGAAAAATGGCCGATGGTAGAGGAAGTGGAACTCGATAATCGAGGTAAAAATGGTAGACGCAGTGACCAGCTGCTAAGTCTACTTGAGCGTGGCCACTATGAAGAAGAGCTGCAAAAAGCAAATCTGATTACGATTACGCTCGGTGGTAATGATGTAATGAAAATTGTTAAAAAGAATTTGTTTTCAATGAAAAAATCTATGTTTGATAAGGAATTGCCCCGCTTTGCTGAGCGTTACGAAAAAGTCATAGCTGAAATTCGCAAAGTAAATCCTGAGGCACCGATTATTTTAGTCGGGTTTTATAATCCCTTTTCAATCGTAGTCGATGAAATAACACCTTTTGATCCGATTATTTCGGAGTGGAATGAAGAAATCGAAAAGCTTGCTGCCACAGATGAAAATGCGTGTTTCGTATCTGTAGAGGATTTATTTGTATCAAATGAGGATATGGTATATCATGTAGACTTCTTTCATCCGAATAGCACAGGATATGATCGTATGACAAAGCGTATCATTGAAACAATGCAACAATGTGATATTGAGCAGATGTCAGACGGTTTATTAGGATTTGAGGAGTGAGAAGATGAACAAATGGAAAGTCGCATTTTTACTATTGGCTGGAGCAGTACTCATAACATTCGCCACATTGCTCTATTTAATAACTGCCGACGTTAAACAGGCTACCGAACAGCCGCCACTCCAAGTAGAGGGCAATATACTGACGGTAGAAACGACAGCGAAAGAATTCGAAGCAATTGCAAAACAATATTTATCGGAAGCTATGAACCAGTCACCGGTTCCAGTAGAGCTGACAGTGGATGATAAAATCTATTTATACAGTACTTTAACTGTTTTTAATATTGAATTACCGATACAGATGGATTTCATCCCAGTTGTAAATAATGGTAATATTACACTGAGTCAAGAGGCTGTCCATGTGGGCAAGGTAAATATTCCTCCGAAAACGGTTCTGAAAATGATTGATGATGCGGTTAATTTTCCAAACTGGATAACGGTAAAGCCAAATGACGAAGAAATATATGTGGATCTGTCGCGCATTAATATCGCAAGTGGTTCGAGAGTGCGCGCAAAGGAAATTGATTTACCGAATGATAAAATAGAGTTGGAAGTAGTTATTCCAAACCAGACGAAGTAAAATAGGAGGTAATTTTAATGGCATATGAAAAAGCGACATTTGCAGGGGGCTGCTTTTGGTGTATGGTAAAGCCATTTGACCAACAGCCCGGTATTATAGAAGTCGTTTCCGGTTACACGGGCGGTCATGTTGAAAACCCGACATACGAACAAGTATGCAGTGAAACAACGGGGCATCTCGAGGCAGTTCAGATTACGTTTGATCCTGAAATTTATCCGTATGAAAAACTGGTTGAACTTTATTGGACACTGATTGATCCGACAGATGCAGGCGGTCAATTTTATGACCGTGGCGAATCATACACTACGGCGATTTTTTACCATGATGATGTCCAAAAGCAGATTGCGGAACTATCCAAGTCCAAACTGGAGGCGAGCGGTAAATTCAGATCACCGATTGCTGTTAAAATACTTGAAGCAAAGCCATTTTACGCAGCGGAAGATTATCATCAGCACTATTATAAAAAGAATCCGGCACATTACGAACGCTATTCTGTAGGTTCTGGACGTGCAGGATTTATCGAAAAACACTGGGGGTCGAAATAAATGAATAAAGAGCAGCGTTTAAAAGAATTAACAGATATGCAGTATCATGTTACTCAAAACCAAGGAACGGAACCTCCATTCCGCAATGAGTACAATGATGTTTTCGAAGATGGTATCTATGTGGATATCGTTTCAGGAAAGCCACTTTTCAGTTCAAAAGACAAATATGATGCAGGATGCGGCTGGCCATCTTTTTCAAAGCCAATTGAGTCAGTGGAGGTAACAGAGCATTTTGATACATCACACGGAATGCGTCGTGTGGAAGTCCGCAGTAAAACAGCCGATTCCCATTTAGGCCATGTATTTCCTGATGGTCCACAAGAATTGGGTGGATTGCGTTATTGCATTAACTCAGCGGCATTGCGCTTTATTCCGGTAGAGGATCTTGAAAAAGAAGGTTATGCTGAATATAAATCATTGTTTGAATAAAAAAACTCGCTTATGGAATTTACCATGGGCGAGTTTTTTATTTTAGATTTTAAATTCGTTAACAACACTTCGCAGGTGATCAGCTTGTGAAGCCAGTTCGACGGCCGATGCATTAATTTCCTCCATGGATGCGGAACCTTGTGATGCAGCCGCTGCACTGCGTTCTGTATTGGCAGCAGTATTGTCTGCAATGGCTGCCACATGTACGAATGAAGTTGTGACACTGTGACTATTATTTAACGTTTGTTCAATCTGAGTAACCATTTGTGTTAAGATATCAGATGTTTTCTCTGTTTGCAGTAAAATATTTTGTAAAGAATTCGTCGTCTCATTCGTCACTTCAACACCTCGGATTACTTTTTCTACCCCAGTGTGGTTTTGCTCGATAATGGAATTGACCTCTGTTTGAATCGATCCGACGATTGCTGAAACTTCTTTTGCTGCTTTTTGGGATTGCTCGGCAAGTTTTCGAACTTCAGCCGCTACAACCGCAAAGCCCCGTCCATGTTCTCCGGCCCGAGCAGCCTCAATCGCCGCATTTAAAGCTAGGAGGTTCGTCTGTTCGGCAATTGCTGTAATGGTACTGATAATGGACGTAATATTTTTGGATCTTTCCCCTAATTTTTCAACCGTATCCGAAGTTGTTGCCATTGTTTCTTCAATTTCAAGCATCACATTGGCTGAATGATTCACCGATCTGCTACCCTGATGTGCAGCGTCTTTCATTTCAGATGCCGCTTGCTGAACTTCCCGAGCCTTTTCATCTAAAATATGCATCGATTGCTCCAAATTTTGCATTTCGTTTCCGGCACTTCCGATACTGTTTAGAATTTCACTGCTGTCACTCGCGATGTTCATCGTAGAATCAGCAATAAAATCAATTGTTCGCGCGTTTTCATCTGCTAGTGCCATTAATTCCTGTGAACTTCCCGATACATTATCGGCAAGGTTTGACACGCGTTTCACCAAAGCAGAGATTGATTCAATCAATACGTTTGTAGAATTTGCTATTAATGAAAATTCGTCTTTTGTTTTAACGTTTACACGTCGTGTTAAGTCACCGCCAGCTTGTGCGATATCCAGAATCGATTCATTGATTTTTTTCGTATTTCTCCGAATCGATTTCGATAAAATGTAGCCCAATGAAATAGTTAAAATAACAGCAACACCAGTTAAGGCAGAAATCATTATTTTTGAGGCAAATGCAAACTGTTCCAAGTCTGAAATCGTTTTTTCATTGCGCTGTTCAAGTATTTGAATCAGTTTCCCTGTATTTTCATCTATATAGCCTTTGAAATTTTGGCTTCCGCTATTAGCAAACAGTTTAGCGGCATTTTCATAGCCATATTTTTGACGTACTTCAATCGTCGATTTAGAATAGGATAAATAATTAGCATAAAACTGTTGGATTAAGCCGACGATTTTAAGTTCTTCATCCTGATTTCTAAACGATGCTTCAACAGATGTTAAATTTGTATGTATTCGTTCCTTCGTCTCTTCATATAATTGAAGAAATTTTTCGTCGCCCGTAATTAAATAAGTTTGTTCATGGCTTGAAAGTTTCGCGATATCAGAAGCTAAACTATTGATATGCATTTGCTGTTGGAGATTTTCTTCAGCAAATTCTCGTAAATTATTCTCCAAATTTGTTATATTGATATACGACAAAATTTGCATCGAGATAATTATTGCCATTAAAATAGTGAAAGTAATTAAAATTTTCCCTCGTATTAGGTGAAAGAAGTGAAATAGGGCTTTCGGTTTAATAGATTTTTTTATTCGTTTTTCTTTATTAGGTTTATTTTTCTTGCTCTTTCGCAAATAATTCACCACTTTCTGAAAAATCAATATTTAACTATTTTACTACATGAATGGGAAATTTACACTATTTATTGTGAAAAAAGTATAAAGGAGGGAAAATTTTGAAAAAATCATTTTATCATTTTGCTCTCACATTTAGAGGGGGAGAATGGTCGGACGAGAAAGTGCGTTTTGCGGAAAGCATGTTTCACGATCATGCTTTTCCAAAAATGTCTGACAGCTTTGATGAGCTTACAAATTATATTGAATTTCAGTCCAATGAATTTTTAACAATCGGTGCCTTTGACCAATTATGGGACCTTTATGAAAATAAATTTTCAGTATAAGCAATGTTTTGCATGCAATTTGCCAGATGGGGTATAGTGAAAGTAAGGCAAGCTGCGTAAAATTAATCGTTATTTTGTCCAAATATTGTTTTTTATGCAAATTTTTTTGTGAAGCAAGACGTCTAACGATTGAATGTTTATACGAAAACGTTTACAATTTAAAAGAATTATGATGAAAAGAGGTTTTTTGATGAGCGTTCATATTAATGCCAAAAAAGGCGACATTGCAGAAATTGTACTATTACCAGGAGATCCATTACGTGCAAAATATATTGCCGAAACATTTTTAGAAGATGTTGTACAATATAACGAAGTACGTAACATTCTTGGCTACACAGGAACTTATAAAGGGAAACGTGTTTCTGTACAAGGTACAGGCATGGGTGTACCATCCATTTCAATTTATGCTACTGAATTAATGCAAGAGTACGGTGTACAAAAACTAATCCGTGTAGGTACTTGTGGTGCGATTCAAAAAGACGTGAAAGTACGTGACGTTATTATTGCACAAACTTCGTCTACAGATTCAAATATGAATCGCGTTGTTTTCGGCGGTACAATCGATTATGCACCAACTGCAGACTTTGATTTATTACTGAAAGCATACAATGCTGCTAAAGAAGCGAACTTAAATGTACGTGTAGGTAATATTTTCACTGCAGATATGTTCTATTCAGATGAAGCACAAAACGAAAAATTAGCGCAATATGGCGTATTAGCTGTTGAAATGGAAACTTCAGCACTATACACATTAGCTGCGAAATTCGGTCGTCAAGCTTTAACAGTATTAACTGTATCAGACCACATCTTAACTGGTGAAGTAACAACTTCAGAAGAACGCCAAACTACGTTCAATGATATGATGGTGATTGCGTTGGAAGCGGCTATTCAAGACTAAGAGAATCAAGGGATTGCAACCCTTTATTGCTAATTCGAAAGTACCTGACAGGTAATAACTGTCAGGTACTTTTTTTGTGGTCAGTACATACGGAATCTTATTTCATTTAGAGAAAAATGATTTATAATAGCGGTCAATTTAATGGGCAGACTAAATCAATAAATAAAGTTTAAGGAGCAGGTGAAACAAATGATGTATTTATTAGCTATTTTCTTGCCGCCTTTAGCCGTCCTGTTTTGCGGAAAACCGATCCAAGCATTAATTAACTTTTTCTTATGTTTTTTAATATGGATACCGGCAGTGATTCATGCAATTTTGATTGTTCGTGATTATAAAGCAGATAAAAGAATGGAGCGCCAAATCAAGCTAATGAAGAAATAGCAGGAAAGCGCACATAATCAATAATTGGGTAAATGCACATTACATCTGTATCGTGCATTTTTAGTCTTTTCGCCGATTAAATTTCAAAAATTTTCTTAGCCGATGTTTGGCATATCGATTTTATGTTGTGGGCAAACTGAAATACCGGCAATTTTAAAGCACAAAAAGATGACGGTCAAAAAGTAAAAAGGAGTGAGGGGATGAGTCAGGAAGTAGCGAAGAAATTTATTGATCGAATCTCAAGCACAGTGGATCCGTTAGCGAATATTGTCACGGTGAGTCTGTTTTGTGAAAATGCCATTAATCATCTGATTCAGGAAAAGCTGCCAAAAGTTCGGAGCTTCAAGGATCAGGCAACTTATATCCCGATGGCAAGCTCCAATTACAGTACGAAAGTCTATTCTGTTTATGCATTAGGTTTAATCGAACAGAAATTATTCGAAAACTTATGGTTGCTGAATTATTGGCGCAACAAAGCCGCACATAATATTAGTGTCGATATCAAAGCTTTGCCGATGAACTTTCACATTTTTGATAACAACCTGAGAATCGAGAAAGACATGAATGAAAATGAAATTGTGATCGGGATTGCGCTTTGTACGTATAAAGAGCTGCATGTGTTTTTAAATGAACAATACGGTATAAAACTAAATTGGTGAACAATAAAAAGTGTCTATGCCTGTAGACACTTTTTATTCTATCCGTCATTTCTAAAAAAATGCACGCTTTCCATAGAAGATTTTTAATAATAAATTAAAATACAATTAACCTTATTTCAATTTTAAAGATATAAATAGTACATATTAGGGTATGGATAGGGGAAGTTTACTGTAGGAAGGGTTGAAATGATTTGAAAAAAAGATATTTATTCGCAATGTCTACTTTATCAATTGCATTGGTTGCAGGATGTGGGGATACAGCAGAACCGGTTGACGGTACAGAAAACGAAGCCAATTTAACTTTACAGCAAGTATATGAAAATGCCATGCAGCGCCAGCAGAATTTAAAAAGTGTTCATGCTGAAACAAAAATGGATCAGGTGACGACTTTCTTAATGGATGGTCAGACGATGGAAATGACGAGCAACTCGAATTTGGCAATGGATATTCAGCAAAATCCGATGGCCATGTATTCTAAAGGAACAATCGAAATGGATATGGGCGAGGATAACATGGAAATGCCTATTGAAATGTATATGACAGAAGAAGATGGCTTTTACTTATATAACGGCGAATCGAATGAATGGCTGAAAATGCCGGATGAGCAATATGAACAGCTGTTGGCGCAAACCGGTGCACAGGCAGATGCATCACAGCAACTTGAACAGCTTGAGCAGTTTATCGAAGATTTCAGTTTTGAACAGGACGAAGAAAATTATTTACTGACATTGAATATAGAAGGGGACCAATTCAAGCAGTTCATCCTTTCGCAAATGGGTGCAAGCCTTGGAGAATCAATGGAAATGAATGAGGAAATTTTAAAAAATATGTCCTTTGAAGATTCACAGTATAATATAGTTGTAGCAAAAGATACGTTTGACATAAAAGAAATGGATATGGATCTGAAAATCATCACAAATGTCGAAGGTCAGGAAACAACGATTGAAAATGATGCAAACATTGTCTATTCTAAATTCGATGAAGTAAAAGAGATCAATATACCAAATGAAGTTTTAAAAGAAGCAAAAACTGAATGATAGATCAGGCAGCGAGTCCACTATATTGCGGAAATCGCTGCTTTTTCCTATTTAATATGAAATGAAATAAAAAAAATGACGTCTATCCTTTTCTAGTCGCTTGTAAACTGATATTATTGGTATAGTGTGACATCAGACAGTGTATAAATGAGAGTGGTGAAATTGAAATGGATGAACAAAAAAGAGATGAGGATCAAAACGGTTTAAACGAAGAGCAAATAACAAAACCGGCAGGAAAGTATTTACGCATGAAACCATTTGCATTCATAATGGTTATTTTCCTGACAATTTTATGTACAGCCGGTTTAACAATTTTTGCGTTAACATTCGGTGAAAAGAAAGTTGTGGAAGTAAAAGAACCGGTAGAACGGGCAGAATTCAAAAAACTTTATGATGCGTATGATGCACTTCAGCAAAAATATTATGAAGACATAAATGAAGAAGAAGTGGTATATGGTGCAATCAACGGAATGTTTGATGCATTGGGTGACCCTTATTCTGATTATATGAATAAAGATGAGGCAACCTCTTTCAATGAAAGCCTTTCTTCAAGTTTTCAAGGAATTGGTGCGGAGATTCAAGAGCGAAATGGATATATCATGATCGTATCTCCAATTAAAAATACTCCTGCAGAAAAAGCAGGTTTACAACCGAAAGATATGGTATTAGCGGTTGACGGGAAAAGCGTCAAAGGCATGAGCTCTACAGAAGCTGTGTTATTGATTCGCGGTGAAAAAGGATCTGAAGTCACTCTGACAATTCAGCGCGGAGATGCTGAAAGCTTTGATACAACTATTGTGCGTGATGATATTCCGGTAGAAACTGTATATGGTGATATTGATGAAGAAGGAATTGCTCACTTCCAAATCACATCTTTCAGTGAAAATACTGCAGTAGAACTGGAAAAACTGTTAATTGAATATGAAAAACAGGGAATGAAAGGGATTGTTTTAGATGTACGTCAGAATCCAGGCGGCTATTTAAAAGCAGCAATCGATATTTCAAACTTGTTTGTTGAAGAAGGAAAAACAATCGTTCAAATTCAAGAAAAAGATGAAGCGCCACAAATTGTAGCTGCAGATAATCGTTCTAAATATAAACTTCCTTTAACAATCCTAATCGATGAAGGAAGTGCTTCTGCTTCTGAGATTTTGGCAGGTGCTCTAAAAGAGTCTGCAGGTGCCCAAATCGTTGGTTTGACTTCCTTTGGTAAAGGGACAATGCAGGAAATCATCTATATGGAAGACGGAGCAAACTTGAAGTTCACAACAGGCAAATGGTTAACACCAGACGGCAACTGGGTGAATGAAAAAGGAATTGCACCGGATGTGAAAGTTGACTATCCGGATTATGCTTCATTACCATATATTGATCCAAGCCAGACATATGAACAGAATTCCGATCATGCGTCCATCAAAACAGCTGAGCGCATCTTGGAAGTTTTAGGTTATGAACCAGGTGAAGTTGATACAAAGTTTGACGAATCGACAGAAGCAGCATTAAAAGAATACCAACAAGATAATGAACTTGAAGTGACAGGTATTTTAACAGGCGATACAGCCTATGCCTTAATGGATGCAATTAGCGAAAAGCTGAAAAATGAAGATCCTCAAATTTTAAAGGCAAAAGAATTATTGGATATAAAGCCTGAAGAAACGACAAAAGAATAAAAATTGCGGGCTGGCAAAAAGTGCAAAAACACTTGATTGCCAGCCCATTATTATAGGAAGTGAAACGATGAAAGATGTATATTTATTTAGCGGATTTTTAGGAAGCGGCAAAACGTCCATGTTGACCGATGTCATTCGTCAATTGAAAGAGGCAAATTTAAAGCCTGCTGTAATTATGAATGAATTAGGAAAGCTGCCTTTTGATTCACAGGCGGTGGAACAGGATGTACCTTTGAAGGAAATGCTGGAAGGCTGTATTTGCTGCAGTGGGGCGGAAAAAACGGAAGCGCAAATTCAATCGCTTTTACACGATCAGGAATTTGATGTACTTATTATTGAAACAACAGGGGCCGCACACCCTGTAGAAGCACTGGATGCAGTCTACTCGCCTTTATTTGCGGATAAGTTAAATATTAAGGGGATTGTAACAGTGGCAGACAGCCGCTTATGGTTAGACCGCTCAAGTCTGACGCCACAGGTACGTTCACTATTTATGGAACAAATTCGTCATGCCCATCTGTTATTGGCGAACAAAACGGACTTGCTTACGGAATCGGAACAGGCGCAAGTTGTCTATGAGCTGCAAGGGTTCAATGCAAATGCTTTTATCCTTCAGACAACTAATGGACGAGTACCGTTGAAGTTATTGCAAAATATGCAGTCTACAGCTCGGGTTTCTAAAGAAGACATCGTGTCAGCACGTATAGGTGAAAGCTTTAATTTAGGCTCTCGCCTCGTACGGTTTGACACAAGCTTTACTCAAGAACAGTTTGAAGATTGGGTTCGAACTTTGCCCGATACGGTTTACCGTATGAAAGGGTACGTCCCGATTGAAGGCATCAAAAATCCAATGTTGTTCCAGTATGCCTATGGAATGGTCCAATGGCTGCCGGAATATATAAAAATGGAATCGAACCTAGTGATTATTGGTGAGAACATCAATAATCTTGAAATTATTTCTGTACCTTAATTCGTCAATAGTGTCGGCTATGTACAGGAAGGGAACAGTTGGACACAACATTTATTAAAAAATATTTTGCTGAAGCTATTCTTTTCGCATTTGAAAAGGATAGCTTTTTGGGTTTTCAAAGCATTAACGGAATTCTTGAAACAATATAAATACTTTTATTGAATACTAATTATTTTTTGGGAACTTTAAAAATTTATATGTGAAAACACCCAATTTTAGAGAAAAGCTTTATAAAGTGCCAAAATGTGCTACAATATACGGTATACTTTTAAAAGTCTCTTTTGAAAAGAGACGAAAATTCCAGGAATTGAAGTGATAATTACATAAATCATTTTTTTGAAATAATAATTTAAGGTTATTAAAAAAGAAAAGTTTAAGAGTTTTGTAAAACAATCATGAAAATAAAAAGTAACAACAAATAAATAAGATATTTATCGAAGCATGTTGAAATGTACTATTGCATAAGATAGATGCAATGACAATTGCTTTGTTAGGAGAAATTTATGAAAGAAAAAACAATTATTTTAACAGGCGGAGGTACGGCCGGTCACGTATCACTAAATGAAGCGATTATCCCTTCATTGCAGGAAGCGGGGTATAATGTCCATTATATAGGCTCACATGATGGGATTGAAAAGGAACTGATTACAAATGCTTTCCCTTCTTTGCCATATCACAGTATTTCAAGCGGAAAGCTGCGTCGATACTTTTCAGTACAGAACTTTACAGATCCGTTTAAAGTGATGGCGGGGATTACACAAGCCTTTTCAGTTATCAAGAAAATTAAGCCGACCGTCATTTTTTCAAAGGGTGGATTTGTATCAGTGCCTGTTGTGATTGCGGCAAAGTTGGCAAATATACCGGTTGTTGTTCATGAATCGGATGTGACGCCTGGATTAGCAAATAAAATTTCATTGCCGTTCGCGTCCCATATTTTCACGGTATTCAAAGAAACGATGAAACATTTACCGATCGACAAATCGACTTGTACGGGTTCGATCATCCGTCAGCAGCTATTTGAAGGGAATCGCGAACGGGGCATGGCGTTATGTGGATTTACAACCGAGAAAAAAGTAATGCTTGTTATGGGCGGAAGCTTGGGATCTGTCGTAATAAATGATGCGCTTCGCGAAAATTTACCGGCCTTGCTTGAGAACTACCAGATTATCCATTTATGCGGTAAAGGGAACGCCGACAAAAAACTTGAAAATCTTCAGGGCTATTGTCAATTTGAATATGTGACGACAGAATTGCCGGATTTATTGTTTGCAACGGATTATGTTGTATCGCGTGCCGGTTCGAACTCGATTTTCGAATTTTTAGCGTTGCATAAGCCGATGCTGCTTATTCCTCTATCTGCTGCAAAAAGTCGCGGCGATCAGATTTTAAATGCCAACTTGTTTAAAAAACAAGGCTTTGCACAAGTATTGGATGAGGAAAAATTGACAAAAGCGTCATTCATGCAAGCAATTCAGAAGCTTGAAGAGAAAGCGGAAGAAATGATCGATCATATGCTAGAGGTCGAACATCCGAAAACTCCGAAAGAAATGGTTGCTTTAATTACTCAATATGAAAAATAATCGATAAAAAAGGGGTTACCTAAAAGTTCATACTTTTAAGGTAGCCCCTTGTTTTGTTTTAGGAATATTTATAACGTGACATTCATATAAGCGTAAAGTAGGGATTCGCATCACTGTGAAACTTCTTCTTTACATTGCCTGTTCTTCTGTTTCTTCGAGCGTATTTGCTGTCGTTAAATAGAACAGATCCTTTGGAATTTTGAAAAGACGGAATTTATTTACGCCTTGATTAATTTGTGCGAAAAGAGATGGATTTGATTCCTCGGCATCTACTACATAAGGTAATTTTAGTGCTGCTGCTTGTGAGCGAGCATTTTCTTCGCGGATGCGTAAGAAAACTGTATGGAAATCATAGTCGAAAAATAGTTCATTTAAAAACGCTAATTTCGCTTTCTGATTATAACCGATGCCTTGGTATGGTTTGCCGATCCATGTTCCTAAAAAGCCGGCGCCATCTTGGATATCAAAAATACTGATTGTTCCGATTGGGACACCCCAATCATCTACAATTGTACGTGAAATCGTTAATCCGTTTTGTTCTTCTTCAATTAATTGTTTAGTCATAAATAAATACTCTTCAGCTGAAGTTGCTTTCTGACGTACGAATGGAAACACAGACGGATGACGTAATAATTCGTATAATTCTGCTGTTTCATGAAGTTCTCTCTGTTTTAACATGTGAAACGCCTCCTTTTAAGAAGAAAATGGTAGAGCCTGTTGTTAAAGAAATGGTGCGAATAATCTTCTGATGCTAAAAGGTTCTTTATCATAAGGCAGTAGTCATTTCGAGCTTGATCTTACCTAAAAGAATTTGACGTTAAACTATTATGCATAATTCGTATGTCTCGCTCTATCCTAGACAATTAATAACAATATCGAAATAAGAAATATATCTACAGTTTATTATAATATATTCTCTTGTCGCAACTTTCAAGCTCGAAAAAAACATTTTTTTCTGTTAAAAGTCGATATATTCAGAAAAATGCGTAAATAAAAACTATTAATGACAAGATGAATTTTTTAAAAGTATAATATAATAAAATAAGAGAGAGCGTGGAGGTACAAAAATATGAATATTCAACTAACAAAAGTACATGGTTCTGGCAATACATTTTATTTATACGAAGCATTATATGATGAACAATTTGATTTTGTGAATATCACAAAACAATTATGTCACCCAACCAATGATGGTGGAGCAGATGGCTTATTATTGGTGCTTCCGTCTTCCGTGGCAGATGCAAAAATGCGCGTCATCAATGCAGATGGCTCGGAAGCTTCGATGTGCGGAAATGGTTTGCGCTGTGTCGCACGGTATGTCTGCGAAAAATTCAATGTAAATGAAGCGGTTATTGAAACAATGCATGCATGCCTGAAAGTGAAACGAGAAGACTCCATTTTTGAACAGCTACCTACATACTCTGTTGAAATCTCGCCCATTTCCTTTGAATTAGCTTCATTGCCAATGAAGGTAGAGGACAAACAACAATTGCGCCATGAAGTAATACCTGCTTTTTCAGAAGAAATTCCTTTTACGGCAATTTCAGTACCGAACCCGCATTTAATCGGAATCGTTGATAAAAAATATATCGACAACACATCACATCAGCAACAGCTTGCTGCCTATTTGAACAGTGAAAATGAATATTGCCCTGATGGAGTGAATGTCAGCTATGTACAACCATTATCGGCTGATGAGATTTTTGTCCGAACTTATGAGCGAGGTGTAGGTTTTACAAATGCATGCGGTACTGCAATGACTGCCTCTGCCCTAATTGCCTCAATTGAAGGCTACGTTTCGAGTAGTAAAGTAACCGTCTATAATCCGGGAGGCTTTGTTCAATGTGAGGTTTCTAATAATGAAGGAAGCTGGGAACTGGCACTGATCGGAAATGCAACGATATTAGGGGAATATGAATTCGAGTTGCAAGAAGAAAAAATTGAGTTAGTTCGTATACAGCCGTCAGAAGAGCAAATCCAATATGAGAAATGCAAAATTTTTGTGAAAGATAAAATAGAAAGCTTTCTGTAAAGATCAGTAAAGTAGGGGGACAAGGATGATGAGTTCCATTTATTCAATGGATCTATTGAATTTGTTATTCAAAAATAGTAATGATGCTGTGTTCTTTATGGAAAAAACAGATGAAAAGTATCGTTATATTTTTGTCAATGATGCTGCAGTAAAATTGATTAATACAAATCCCTGCGGCAAAACGATCGAACAGGTAATCCCGTCCCATTTGGCAAAAACAATTATTCACCATTATGACTTAACACTCGAACAAAACAAACAAGTTGAATTCGAGGATTTCACCTATGAAAGAATGAATGTTCGAAAACAAAGAACGACAACTATTCCAGTAACACAAGACGGGAAAAATTATATTTTGGCTATAACAAAGGAAGTGTCCATGAGTCTAGATTTGGAAGATAAATATTTATTTATGCGCTCCTTATTTTCCAACTCATTTTTATCAACAATACTCGTTTCCAATGATCTGCAACTGCTTGAAGCCAACACGAAATTTTTGGATGAATTTAATATACAGTTGGAAGATGCATCCCGTACCAGTATATTAGATATGCCATTTATAGAAAGAAAAATGGCAAAGAGATTAAAATCTTATTTGAAACGTGCGCAGCTTGGTGAAAATATTCAATCAAAAATGCTGTTCTTTATTGATAAATATAATGAGCAGCGATGTTTTACCGCCTCTTTTTCGACGCTGACAAGTAATGGTGATAATATTGCCGTATTTATTATATTGCAGGAAATAACAGAATTTATTAAACAAGGACAGGCATTACGAACGGCATCGCATGGCTTGGAAATGTTCAAAAATGCGATCAATTCATTTGCCGAAGTTATTTTTACTGACGCTGACGGAAATATGATGGATGTCAATGAACGGGTTATCGAAAATACAGGTTACACGCGTGGCGAATTAATCGGCAAGCCTTACCACTTTTTACACTCGACATATCAATCTGATTTTGGTTCAACGAGTTATTGGCATAATGTCAGTAAAGAAGGAATTTGGCGTGATGAAGTGTGCAATTGCAGAAAGAATGGCGATATTTATTGGGTGGATTCCACTGTGATTCCTTTGAAAAATGAGCTAGGGGATATCGAGCAGTTTTTAATGGTGCAATATAATATTTCGTCTGAAAAGAAATTAATGTCCGACCTTTATAAAATTGAACGCAATTTCAGAGCGATTACTGAAAACACAAATGATTTTATTGTTGTCACAGACCGCTACGGAAAAATTAAATACGCTTCACCTTCCTATACAAGGAAACTTGGTTATCATGAGGAAGAGCTGATTGGTGTTCCGTACGATCGATTGCTGAAGCCTGAATGTGTTCAACTGTGGCATGAAGCATTGAACCCTGAAACGATTGATAGAGTAGAGGAACAGAAAATTGAACTGCTTTTGTACAAAAAAGATAATAGTACGATATGGACGGAAGGGAATTATACGTTAACATTTGATCTGGCAAATCATGAAATTACGGAAATTGTCATGGTTTCAAGAGAAATTACCGAGCGAAAGCAGCTGGAAGATCAGTTAACCTATTTAGCGTATCATGATAGTCTGACACAGCTGGGGAATCGCCGTAAATTGTATAAGGACTTTCCGATGCTTAAGGCAGAAGCGGATGAAACAGGCACCTGCCTGGCGATTTTATATCTTGACGGGGATAATTTTAAACAAGTAAATGATCTGTACGGCCACGATGTTGGCGATGAATTTTTAATTCAATTCGGTAAATCGCTCGTTCGAAGCGTACGAAATGAAGACCTCGTTATAAGGCTTGGCGGCGATGAATTTTTAATAGTTTTAACAGGGTTGTCCATTTACGAGACAGATCGTACTGCTCAACTCGCTCAAATTGTGGGCAGAATCAAAGAAAATCTGCAAATTGGATGGATGATTCGAGAGGCACATTTCTCCCCTACAGCCTCAATGGGCCTATCAATATATCCAAAGCATAGTGTAAGTCTGGATGTATTAATTGATTTAGCGGATCAGGAATTATATAAAGCAAAACAGTCTTTCAATTAAAGGTATATCTTTATTTCATTTTCAAGAATACGGAAATTTACTCCGTATTCTTTTTTTATTGTAAAATACAAATGGTACACTAAATGTTGATATAGATTGTTGATAGAGAGGGAAGCTGATGAACCAGAAGATTTTAATTATTGAAGATGAAAAGAATATTGCGCGTTTCCTTGAATTGGAACTTAAGCATGAGCAGTTTGAAACCGTTACTGCATATGATGGGAGGACGGGTCTCGAATTCGCGGAAAGTGAACAATTCGACTGTATTTTACTCGATGTCATGCTGCCGCAATTAAATGGAATTGAAGTATGCAGAAGAATACGTAAATTCAGCGATGTACCGATTCTGTTAATAACCGCACGTGATGAAGTCATGGACCGTGTGTCAGGATTGGATGCAGGGGCAGATGACTATATTGTGAAGCCTTTTGCGATCGAGGAACTACTGGCCCGGATTCGTTCGATATTAAGGAGAGTCACGCACACTCAAAAATCTAAGCAACTCGTTTTTAGAGACTTGGTAATTGATGTTCAGGCATATGAAGTAATATTTGAAAATAACAAAATCGAGCTTACGAGGAAAGAATTCGATTTATTAAAGCTGCTTGTGGAGAACAAAAATCATGTATGTACAAGGGAACATATTTTAGAAATGGTTTGGGGATTTGATTCTGAGGTAGAAACTAATGTAGTCGATGTATATATTCGCCATTTACGTTCAAAACTGCAAACAGAAAATACTCCGTACATTGAAACTGTACGTGGTGTTGGCTATGTGATACGCGGGTGAGGATGATGAAAAATAAATTACTGAACCTTTCCTTAAAATCGAAGTGGATGCTCGCAGTCGGCGTAACGATTTTTGTAAGCTATACCCTCATATCTGTTGTGCTGTATATCGCGCTGCAAACATGGCTGATTCATAATGAGGAAAAAAATGCATTGCGAACGGTTGATGATATGACAACCTATTTTGAATCACAAGGAAACACTGTTACAGTACAGGCGCTTCAAAACAACACAGCATTGATGAAAGCTATTTTAAATCAGGAACAAACAGTACGTGTATTTAATTTGGATGGTATTGAGGTAATGCGTATCAATGATGCTGCGCCTGCTGCACAACTGCCAAAAACTCAAAATTATTATTCAACAGTGATTGAAAAGCAGATGATTTCAGGTTCTGAGAACTATGTCATCCACAGAGTCGTTCAGATCGGTCAATTTCAAGGAATTATGCAGCTGATTCACCCTTTAGCAGCATTTCATTCGATGATGAACTATATTTTGACGACCATCTTTATTATCGGTTTCGGTGCCATTTTATTTTCGGTTATGATCAGTTATTACTTATCGAATATGTTAATGAAACCGCTTGTTCAGTTAAGGGATGCCATGAGTTTCGTCAGAAAAAACGGGTTTGCAGCCCAGCCGAAATTTGATTATACGGCAAAAGATGAAATTGGCGACTTACTTCATATGTATCGTACTTTGATGAATGAACTTGAAATTTCATTTACAAAGCAGCAACAGTTTGTCGCAGATGCCTCACATGAACTGCGAACACCGATTCAAGTTATTGAAGGTCATTTATCTTTAATCAAACGGTGGGGGAAAGACGAACCGGAAGTAATGGAAGAAGCATTAAACACTTCGTTAACCGAAATTGCGCGTATGAGGAAAATGATTGAGGAACTATTGCAACTGGCAAGAAGGGAACAGGCAGATGAAAAGGCTTCAGCTGATATAGAACAAGTATACGAACAAGTAAGAGATGAATTACTGCAGCTCCATCCCAGCACTGAGTTTCGTCTGACCGTAAACGGTGATAAAGCGGCTGCCTCCATTACCGAGCATGCTTTAGCGCAAATCTTTAGAAATATTTTGAGTAATAGTATACGATATAATAGCAATGTTCCAAATCTTCATGTAACAATTGATTATAATGAATTACAGTCGCAGATTTTAGTTAAGATAGAAGACAATGGTATCGGTATTTCTGAACAACATTTACCACATATTTTCGATCGGTTTTACCGAGTGGATGCATCACGAACTAATAAAATTGCAGGTACTGGACTTGGGTTAAGTATTACAAAGATGCTCGCAGATAAATATGAAGTGGAAATTGATGTCGAAAGTAAAATACAGAAAGGTACCTTTTTTTACCTTAAACTTCTTAAAAAATGAATAATTTTTCTCAATCTAATTACTATTTCAATAGTTCACGAAAAAAATTGCTTAATTTGATAAAAAGAGTTGTATTTTTTGTGAAGAGTAGTAAGATTGAGATGGAAAAAATGTTCTTCCGCCGTATATAAATGTGCTTTTAGTCCATGTGGAAGAATGATAAAATATTATTTGCTTTGTTTTGGTAGATAAAAAGAGGGTACTTAATTTATCTACGTACAAAAGAAGGTAATTTTTGTATTGTAATATACAAAATTATACCTTTTTAAGTAAATTATTGGAACAGCCATAAGGCAAAAATTTGGAGGTTATTTTCATGTCGAACAATGTATTACCTGCAGGTTCTCCATGGTCAGCGTTTTCTGGTCCTAACTTAGGTTATGTATTAGAGCAGTATGACTTATTCCTGCAATCTCCTGAAGAAGTAGAACCGGAACTAGTGGAATTATTCCAGGCTTACGGTGGTCCTGTATTTGCAGATGGTCAACAACCGGTTGCAACAGCAGCAGTAACAGGTACTGGAGACTACAAAAAAGTTTTAGCAGCAGTTAAGTTGGCAGAATCAATTCGTGAGTACGGCCATTTAGCAGCAGATTTATACCCATTAAAAAATCGTCAATTAGATACTTCGCGCATTGAAGAAAGCGTATTCAATTTAACAGCAGCAGATTTACAGGCTATTCCTGCATCAGTATTTTTCGCTAATGTTCCTGCAGGTGTTACAAACGGTAAGGAAGCAATTGATTATTTAAAATCTGTCTACACTGATAAAATTGGTGTGGAAGTTGCACATTTACAAAATCCGGAAGAACGTGCTTGGATCGAAGCGCAAGTAGAAGGCGGCACATTCAAAAAAACGTTATCTGCTGATGAAAAGAAAGCAGTATTAGAGCGTTTAACACGCATTGAAAACTTTGAAAAATTCATTCATAAAACATTTGTTGGTCAAAAACGTTTCTCTGGAGAAGGTTTAGACACTCAAATCATTTTATTAGATGAAATTATCAAATCAGCTGAAGCGAAAGGTGTAAAAAACGTTCGTATCGGTATGGCACACCGTGGTCGTTTAAACGTATTAACTCACGTATTAAATAAACCATACGATATGATGTTCTCTGATTTCGCCCATGTTTCTAATGACCTATTCTTCCCTGAAGACGGTAAATTAGAAATTACAAAAGGCTGGACTGGCGATGTTAAATATCATATGGGTGCATCTTACACTCATGATTCAGGATTGAACGTTAAATTAGCATACAACCCATCTCACTTAGAAGTAGGGAATCCGCTTGTAATCGGTTCTGTACGTGCAGCACAAGATGATGTATCAGAAGCAGGTGTTGCAAAACATGATCCATCAAATGCATTCGGTATCATTTTACACGGTGACGCGGCATTCGCTGGTCAAGGGATTGTAACGGAAGGCTTCAACTTCTCTCAAACAGCAGGATTCAAAACAGGTGGTACTGTTCAAATTATCGCGAACAACATGATCGGTTTCACAACTGAATTACATGATTCACGTTCATCTAATTATTCATCTGACCCTGCAAAAGGCTATGATATTCCGGTAATCCATGTAAACGCTGACAGCCCTGAAACAGTAGCAGCTGTTGGTCGCTTTGTTGCGGAATACCGTGCGAAGTTCAAAAAGGATATCGTAATCGACTTAATCGGTTACCGCCGTTACGGTCATAACGAAACAGATGATCCGACAGTAACAAACCCTGAAACATATAAATTAGTAGCAAAACATGAACCAATTCGTGCATTATACGGTGCAGAATTAGCAGAAGCAGGTGTTCTGTCTGCTGATGAAGTAAAAGCATTAGATACTTCTATTTATGCAGAAATGCAAGCTGCGTATGATCATGTAAAAGAAATGGCTGAAAAAGACGAGCATGTAACGCCTAACATGCCGGAAGAACTTAAAATCGAATTCCCTGAAATCGATACGAAAGTAGATGCTGAACGTCTTGCTAAAGTAAATGAAGATCTTCTTGTCTTTGCAGATGGTTTTGAACCGCAAAACAAGTTAGGTAAAATTTTAGCTAAACGCCGTGATGCATTCAAAGATGGCAAAATCGACTGGGGTCATGCTGAAACATTAGCATATGCAACAATCACACAAGATGGCACACCTGTTCGTTTCACTGGTCAGGATGCTCAGCGTGGTACGTTCTCTCAACGTCACTTAGTATTACATGATAAAAACAATGGTTCTGAATTTACACCGTTACACCACATTGAAGGTGCAAAAGCATCATTCTCAGTTTATAACTCACCACTTACAGAAGCAGGTGTAGTAGGTTTCGAATACGGGTATAATCTAGAAAACCAAAATGTATTATCTGTATGGGAAGCACAATTCGGTGACTTTGCGAACATGGCACAAGTAATGTTTGATAACTTCATCTCAAGTGCACGCGCTAAATGGGGTCAAAAATCTGGATTCGTACTTCTATTACCACATGGTTATGAAGGCCAAGGTCCAGAACACTCATCAAGCCGTATGGAACGATTCCTGCAGTTATCTGCAGAAAATAACTGGTTCGTAGCGAACTGTTCAAATGCAGGCAACTACTACCACTTATTACGCCGTCAAGCTGCATTATTAGGTACTGAAGGTGTACGTCCATTAGTAGTGGTTTCTCCAAAATCACTTTTACGTCACCCACTTGCTGCAGCTACTGCTGAACAGCTTGCAAACGGTCGCTTCCAAGAAGTAATCGAGCAAGAAGGTTTAGGCAAAAACACAGAAGCGGTTGAAAAAGTAGTACTTGGTACTGGTAAAGTAATGATCGATTTAGCTGAACGCGTGAAAGACGGCGAAGGCTTAGATCACTTACACATTGTTCGTGTTGAACAAATTTATCCATTCCCTGCACAACAAGTGAAAGATATTATCGCTCGTTTCCCGAATGTTAAAGAAATCGTTTGGGTACAGGAAGAACCGAAAAACCAAGGTTCATGGACATATGTTCTTGAAACATTATATGATATCGCAGAAGGCAAAAAAGTGCGCTATGTAGGACGTCCTGCAATGAGCTCAACTTCTGAAGGTGATGGCGATTCACATAAAGCAGCACAAGCGAAATTAGTGAACGAAGCACTTGAAAAGTAATAAATGATTTGTTTAAAAAGAGCTGCTTCTATTTAAAATAGAAGTGGCTTGCTATACAATGGATGTGTAGCGTAATTAAAGGAGGATATGAACGTGGCTGAAATTAAAGTCCCTGAATTAGCAGAATCAATTACTGAAGGTACAATTGCCCAGTGGGTGAAAAAAGTTGGAGATCGCGTAGAAAAAGGCGAATTCATCGTTGAGTTAGAAACTGATAAAGTTAATGCTGAAATCATCTCTGAAGAAGCAGGCGTTTTAAAGCAAATTTTAGCTGAAGAAGGCGATACTGTATTAGTAGGACAAGTAATCGCAGTTGTTGAAGCTGGCGAAGGCGCAGCACCTGCACCAGCAGCTAAAGAAGAAGAAGCTCCTAAAGCAGCTCCGGCTCCAGCAAAAGAAGAAGCTCCTAAAGCAGCTCCGGCTCCAGTTGCTGCCGAAGAAACTTCAAGTGAGCGTGTAATCGCTTCACCGGCAGCTCGTAAATTAGCTCGTGAAAAAGGCATCGACTTAGCAGCAATTTCACCTGTTGATCCACAAGGTCGCGTACGTGTACAAGACGTTGCAGCTCATGGTACAGCACCAGCAGCTCCTGCAGCATCAGCTACTCAAGCACCAGCAGCAGGTAACGGTCCAATGATCTTTACACCAGCAGCTGACACAGACCGTGTAACAGTTGAAAAAATGAGCCGTCGTCGTCAAACAATTGCAAAACGTCTATTAGAAGTTAAGCAATCAACTGCAATGTTAACTACATTCAACGAAATTGATATGACGAACATTATGGCTTTACGTAAACGTAAACAAGATGAGTTCGTGAAAGCTAACGATATTAAATTAGGCTTCATGTCATTCTTCACAAAAGCTGTAGTAGCAGCATTGAAGAAATATCCATATGTAAATGCACAAATTAACGGTGATGAAATTCACTTAAACAACTTCTTCGATATCGGTATTGCCGTATCAACTGAAGAAGGTTTAGTAGTACCAGTTGTTCGTGATGCAAATGCGAAAAACTTTGCTGAGATCGAGAAAAACATTGCAGAGTTAGCTGGAAAAGCACGCGACAAAAAATTAGGCTTAAACGACATGGCTGGCGGATCATTCACTATCACTAACGGTGGTGTATTCGGTTCATTAA
This sequence comes from Solibacillus sp. FSL R5-0449, assembly GCF_037975215.1. Taxonomy (NCBI): domain Bacteria; kingdom Bacillati; phylum Bacillota; class Bacilli; order Caryophanales; family Caryophanaceae; genus Solibacillus; species Solibacillus sp. FSL R5-0449. Next base: position 1,728,139 of record NZ_CP150239.1, on the reverse strand, counting down.
TGTCAACACCAATCATGAACGGTACTCAAGCTGGTATTTTAGGTATGCACTCAATCGTAAACCGTCCAGTAGCTGTTAATGGTGAAGTTCAAATTCGTCCAATGATGTATGTAGCATTATCTTACGACCACCGTATCATCGATGGTAAAGATTCTGTTGGCTTCCTGAAAACAGTTAAAGAAATGATCGAAAACCCAGAAGATTTATTATTAAATTCTTAATAGTATTTTCTCTACGAATGCGCGATACTTTATGTATTGCGCATTTACTTTTTTTACCTTAAAATTTCAGAAAAATGATTGTTGACGGAAATGTCGCAATAATGTAATATAAAACTTATCAATTTCATATTAAAACCTCACAATCTCGTGAGGTAGAGGCGCGATACTTAACAGTTTTATATGGAGCCATGAGCTGGCTGTGAAATATAAAAGAAGGAAATATCGCCGAAGTGTTGTAAATGCTCAATTTTACAATGCTGGGTCTGCAGTGAACAATTGCAGAACTGTCTCAATCATCTATATCCCTGATGGTTGAGTTGTGCTATCTCAAAATGGGAACTGTAGAGGATTCGGGCTAATTATAATTTAAACGACCTAAAGTTCTTCTTTTAGGTCGTTTTTTGCATATAATGCGTCCGAAATTTAACAAAAGAGGAGAGATTTTCTATGAAAAAGAGACTATTAATTTTACTGACAGCCATGACAATGCTATTGCTGGCTGCATGTGGCTCGAGCGAAGAAGGTACTACAGGCGGTTCTGATTCCGACAAAAAAGTGCTTAAAATTGGAATGGAAGCAGCGTATGCACCTTTCAACTGGTCACAAAAAGATGATGCCAATGGCGGAGTTCAAATTAAAGGTTCTAAGGAATACGCAGCAGGCTATGACGTGGAAATCGCGAAGAAAATCGCTGAAGGTCTGGACATGGAACTTCAAATTGTTAAGACAGACTGGGATGGTTTAATTCCATCACTACAATCAGGTGCCATTGATCTAGTAATTGCTGGTATGTCACCAATGCCTGAACGTAAGGAAGTAGTTGATTTTACAGAGAACTATTATACAAGTGACTATGTCATCGTTGTAAAAGAAGACGGCCCATATGCTAATGCAACTTCATTATCTGACTTTGCAGGTGCGAAAATTACTGGTCAGCAAGCGACAACACACTATGATGTAATCGATCAAATCGAAGGTGTTCAAAAACAAGTAGCGGCAACTGATTTTGGTGCAATGCGTGTACAATTACAGTCAGGCGCAATTGATGGATATGTTTCAGAACGTCCAGAAGGGATCTCTGCTGAGATGGCACTGAATAACATTAAATACATCGTACCTGAGCCAAACTTCGAAGCAGATGAAGCGTCAACAGCTGTAGCGGTAGGTTTGAAAAAGGGTTCTGATTTACGTGAACAAATTAACAAAGTTTTAGCTGAAATTTCGGAAGAAGAGCGTCAACAATTAATGGAAGACGCAATTGCAAATCAACCAGCAGCACAATAATCGTGTTGGATTAACAGTTTTAATGAGGTTGTCTTGCCGGCAGACGGAAGACAACCTTTTTCTATTAAAATGATCATTTCGTACATAAATAATATAAACAAAGATAGAAACGGAGGACAAGGCGATGGCATTTTTAGAATCATCATGGAACTTGTTTACGGACAACTGGGATTTATTTGTACGAGGCGCATGGACAGCACTGCTCTTGGCAATTATCGGGACAATTTGCGGAACGCTGATCGGATTTTTCATCGGGATTATGCACACAATTCCACAACGTAAAAAAAATATTAAATCAGCACTATTGAAGGTTGTTAATTTTATTTTAACAGCATATGTGGAAATTTTTAGAGGAACGCCGATGATGGTACAAGCGATGGTCGTATTTTACGGTCTTGTCTATTTAGGCATCGATATTGACCGCTTTTTAGCAGCCTCTATCGTCATCAGTTTAAACACAGGCGCCTATATGGCCGAATATGTACGCGGTGGTATCGTATCGATTGATAAAGGGCAATTTGAAGCTGCACAGGCGATTGGTATGAATCACCTGCAAACAATGATTCATATTGTGCTGCCGCAAGTAGCGCGCAATATTTTACCTGCAACAGGGAATCAGTTCGTTATGAATATTAAAGATTCATCTGTATTAAGTGTCATTTCGGTAGTGGAGCTGTTCTTTACAGCGAATTCGATCGCAGGCAGTAACTACAAATACATCGAAGCGTTCTTTATCGCGACGGTATTATACTTTATCATGACATTTACTGTAACTCGTTTCTTACTATTATTCGAGAAAAAGATGGATGGCCCGTCTTCGTATAAAGTGGAACTTATTACAGGCAACAAGCTAGATAAGGATGGTGAATAAGATGGCAGTTGTAATTGATATTAACCATTTAAATAAAAAATTCGGTGATCACGAAGTTTTAAAAGATGTTAATTTCCAGGTAAACAAAGGGGAAGTCGTAACATTGATCGGATCTTCCGGTTCAGGGAAATCGACACTGTTACGCTGCATTAATTTACTGGAAACACCAACAGCAGGGGAAATCATCTACAATGGTGAGAATATTTTAAATGACGGTCATCAAATTGAAAAGTACCGTACGCATTTAGGTATGGTATTCCAGCAGTTCAATTTATTCAATAATCTGGATGTGCTAAATAACTGTATTGTTGGTCAAATTAAAGTGTTGAAGCGTTCTAAAGAGGAAGCCGAACGAAATGCGATGAAGTATTTGGAGCTTGTCGGCATGAGTGCCTATAAGAATGCGAAACCGAAACACTTATCCGGTGGACAGAAACAACGTGTTGCCATTGCTCGTGCATTAGCGATGGATCCGGATGTAATGCTGTTTGATGAACCGACATCAGCGCTTGACCCTGAAATGGTAGGGGAAGTATTGAAGGTAATGCGCCATCTGGCAGACCAGGGAAATACAATGCTGATTGTTACTCATGAAATGGAGTTCGCCAAAGAAGTATCAGACCGGATTGTATTTATGGATAAAGGGGTTATCGTTGAAGAAGGCCCTCCGGAACAATTGCTCGTAAACCCGAAACACGACCGTACAAAAGAGTTCCTGAAACGAACATTACGGTAAAAGCAATAAGCTCGCAGTTAACTGCGAGCTTATTTTCGTGAATTCCATTCGCTTATTATTATAAATACAATTGCAAAAGCAATGGCAATCGCGAAAAACCACATCGGAACACTACCAAATACCATTATTTCCACCTCTGTTTGTGAGTTTAACATGGAAAAGTTGTTCTATCAAATATCTCAAACAGCGATAAATTTAGGAGTTTAACTTGAATGAGTTCATTTAGAAACAAGAAAAGTTGATTTTTACTACAACTCGCTTTCCACTGACAGGAAAATCATATAAAATAGGAGAGTATCGATAATAGATAAAAGTGAGGGAACAACATGTTACATTTAAATTGGAAAGATGCTCCGACAATTCGCACAGTAAAATGCGTACATACAGATGCATCGAAATATTTAGTATCAAATGTTTTAACAGCAGGTAAAGAGTATGAAGTGAAAAACGAAACAGAAGAGTTCATTTTTGTCATCGACAATACAGGTGAAGTTGGCGGTTTCTACAAAGAATACTTCGCTTAAAATAAAAGGTGTGCGAAAAGTCATTATGGCTTTTTCGCACACCTTTTTATTTTTGCTCTAAGATTGTATGTTCGATTGCGTGACGCTTTTCGTCTGTTTCAACGTGCACCCGTAATGTATCCTCAATATCGTGCAGCAATTGCATTTGGGTCTGTTTAAAGCGGTCAATATCACTATGGGATAATGCTGGACGGTTTGCCGCTTTTTTGGACACTTCCAGCATTTTGCCGTTCTTACGCATTAATTGTTCCGATGCATCCATCAGACGCTCCTGGGAACGTATTGCTCGACGCTGATTGTTCATATTTAATAACATCGCTATTTGCGACTGCCATAAAGGAATCGTCGTCATAATCGAACTTTGAATTTTTTCGATCAGCATTTGATTTGTTTGTTGAATCATCCGGATTTGCGGGGCATACTGGATTGCCACTTCACGGGACAGTTCCAGGTCATACATACGGCGGTCAATCCATTCGATTTGCATTTCAATATCTTTCAATTCATGCTGTTTAAATGGATTTTGTCCTTCTACAATTTCTTTTTGAAGTGCAGGTAACACAACATCGCGCATATGCTGTTTTTTTATTTCCAGTGTTGCAATATAAACATTGATTTCCTGAAAATAATCTTCATTGATCGCATACAGCTTATTTAAAAACTGATAATCGTTTAATAATGCATTTTGGTTATATTCCAGTTGAATACTTAAGCGGTCAATCCGTTTACTCAACTTATTGTAATGGGTCATAATTTCTTGAATAGACTGTGTGGAACGACTGAACAGTTTAGCAAAAAAACCTTTTTCCTGTTCGATTAAAGCATCCGGGTCAATCATCTCCAAATGCTGCATCAAATCGGATAATACTTCACCGACTTTCCGTACATCTTTGCGCTGAATATACTGCAGCATCTGGGTCGTGAACTTTTTTAATGCTTCTTGCGCCGGCAAACCAAATGCCAGAACGGTTTCATAATTTTTTGGTTCTAAATTTTGGGCCAGCTGCAATGCCCGTTGTTTCATGTCATTTGATAATGATGCGAAAAGCGGTGAGGCTGCATTGTTTGCAACATTCACCGCAAATTGTTCTTTACTTACTTGCAAGTCAACGTTTTCACTCGCTGTAAAGGCATCAAATGGATTATTTGTCATATTCATTTGTTACTCACCGCCGATTTTTAATCGATCTTTACGCTTTTCATTCGACAATTTTGCAAAGTCGAGTTCGATTTTCAAGTTTTCGATATCCGAAGATAAAGCACTTTTCAAATCTGATTCCATCGTAATTTGCAGTTCTTTTAAAGTTCTGCGTGTATCTTCCAATGCTAAATGCACTTCAGTACCAGGCACCTGCTCTTTTGTCAGTAACGTGTATTTATCGGACAGCTGTACGGCTGACGGCAAGTGTGCATAGAAGAAATCTTCCACTGCATAAAATTTGTGTGGATTTGTCTGTACAATATTGATAATGCGTTTTGCCAGTTTTTGCATTTCATTGATTTGCTTGAACGAACGTACCGAACGCACTCGGACATATTGCTGATTTAATGCCTGAATATGTGAACGGGCCTGTTTTAATTGTGCTTCGATTAAATTGTATTCCGATTTGGAAAGCCCAATTTTTTTACTCTGTGTCGTTTTCTGAATAGCGTAAGTTACTTTATTGCTGATGAAATATGCTGCTGCTCCAAGAGGTAATGCCAGCATCGTTGTCATTCCGGTAAAATTAACAAACGTAAGTGTTACTGCTGTGGAAAAAACTAATACATTAATTAGATGCCGTGTTAGAAAATTTATAGGACCAAGCATTTTCATACCTCCTTTACTCGATACTATTGATACGTATGAAACGTAAAAAAGTTTCAATTTTACTTACTATATTGCAGAATAATCAACAGAATTAATTATTACATACCAAATATTTCAACCGAAATAGAAATGGCGGCTTTTTATTAATCGTAACAAGTTTTGGCTCTATTAAAAAGTAAAATGATTTGGAAAGCAGCACAATTATTTTGATTTCCATTCTTCCCCTAATATAATAAGCATTATTAGACATCACAGACAAAAGTGTATAAAATATAGAGAAAGAAAGGATAATGTATATGTATAAAATTATTTATATGAAGGCGGATTATGAGCCTTGGTGGCAATTTGACGGTTGGGAAGAGTATATCGTATCAACAGATCAATATGATACAGAACATCAATTCCAAATGGCATTGAATCATTTGCTTACTCAATTTCGAAACAAATATGAGTTTGAAGCACATAAAAATGAACGATTTTATGCATTTTGGTCTGAGGATGAATGTGAATTTTGTGAAGCGTGTGATGACGATGCCCAAATTTATCACGGTATAATTGTTTTGACACCAGAAGCGATTACACAATAATAACTGCATTTGATTGAAAATTTGCTTAATTTACCAAATGGTAATTGACAGTCATAATTATGATATATATACTATATTTAACAATTGAAAGATTGACCGAATACAATGGCTTTACATATTACAAACAGTAATCGAGTTAGTGGATCGGTACTCTTGTAATATGTGTTTTTTTATTTGGTTTTTTAATTGTTAACTTTTATTTTTGGAGGTATTTATTGATGAAACAAGGTACAGTAAAATGGTTTAACTCAGAAAAAGGTTTTGGCTTCATCGAGGTAGAAGGAGAAAACGATGTATTCGTACACTTCTCTGCAATTCAAGGTGAAGGTTTCAAAACATTGGAAGAAGGACAACAAGTGGAATTCGAAGTTGTAGATGGCAACCGCGGACCACAAGCATCTAATGTAATCAAATTATAATTGTACAAATTCCGAAGCTGCGTATTCATTTACGCGGCTTTTTCTTTTGCATTACAAATATTTACATATAGTGATATAATCTAGGGAAAACTGAAGGAAGGTTGAGATTCCAATACGAAAAGTACATAGTTTAAGTATTAAGAAAAAAAGAATATTAACATGGGGAATTATTATTATTTTAATATTAGCTGGTTTGTTTGCAACGTTTTATGAGAAAAAGCAAAGTAAAGAAACCGATGAACAAGTGAACGTTCTTGCGGAAAGTCAAGATAATAAAAAACCCCTATTCGAGACATATTTAAAAATTAATCAATATGAGAAATTCTACCGAGATGGAAATATACGATCAAAAGAAGCGGTAAAGTCTTCTGCACTAAGTGAAGCGATCTCTAAATATGCACTGATCGATTATTTACAACAGCAAAATACTACGTTAAGCGATGAAAAGCGCCAATTACAGCTGAAAATTTTAGATGAGCAAGTTACATATGATATGCAAAATCCACTATTAAAACAATATTTTGAGAAGATGTTCCAAGAGCTTGAAATTACCAAGCAGGACTATATCGAGGAGTATTTACTCGTTAATAAAGAACATGAAATTTTAGAAAGGAATATGTTTGATTCGGGTACAATTTATCCAAAAGGCGATCAGGAAGACTGGTATGCAAAGAAGTTGGGAATATCTTTTGATTATCAGGAATATTTAGCTGTAAGTGAATTTATTCATATTGATCCTACTGGGACTGATTTAGATTTGCCTTTTACAGTTTCTACTTATTATCTAGATTTCGCTAAAAATCAGGCTGGAGAAATTATTCTCGCTTCAGAAGATTTTGACCGGCATCGGTTAACAGAAGAACAAACCCGTTTGATTTACTTGATAGAAAAAAAGAACAACTTTCAGGAATTGGCAAGGTATAATTTCAAACAGTATCAAAATGCAATTGAGCAAGAAACAGCTGCAGGAAATGAAGATCCGGCAGTTGTGAATGATTTACTGAAACTCTTTGAAATCGCGGAGCGGAGCATAGATTGGGAACTAGGTGGAGAGTTACATTATCACTACAATGAAATACCTTCATTTGATCCCAGCAAGCTGCGGAAGCATAAGGGTATTACATTACAGTTGTTTGAATATGAAAATTATCACTTGGATGAAAATATTCCTAATAAATCGTTTGCTTATCGAATGGCAAATGAAGAAGTAGGGGAGATCTATGGATTATTTAATTATTTGAAGCAGGATTTCGATATAGAAATAGATGAAACAGCGCGTCTTAAAGCACGTGAACAGCTTGATAAGTCTCTAACAGAGCAAATGGAAAATCCTTATTTTAAAAAATATATGGATGACCAACTGAAGAATTTGGATATTTCATTATCTGCATATATCGATGATTATTTGTTAGTGAAGGAAGAGTATAAATTACTTTTAAAACGAATGAAAGAACAAAATATCGGGCTTGATACAAATCGTCGGTACAATAAAGGCTGGACCGAAGCGCGTTACCGAATGGCTGCAAACTTCACATGGGAATATAAATTTGACAAAATGTGGTCGATGAATGACGGGGAAATTGTTGAGGCACTGGTGCCGCAACCTGAATTATCATTTTCATTACCGGATTATGCACCACAAATCGGTAGAAATACTAAAGGACAATATGTTTTCACTGAGGATTACCCGCTTACGATCTATTTGTCGGATGAACAGCAAATATTCTTTGATCTGCTTGTGCAAACGTTTGATTTACCGGTCCTTTCCCGTTATTCCATTACACAATATATAGAAAAACTGGATCAATTAAAGGCTGATGAAAAAAAGAAAAAGCAATTGCATGAACTACTCGACATTTATAAAAATACGATTACCTAATAATGTTCAAAATAAAAAGAAGGAGGGCAGAATAACTGCCTCCTTCTTTTTCGTTTATTAGCTTAAACCTTGTGCATCTTTCCACTCTAGATACTCATCATATGTTAATGGTTTATCTAAAATAGAACCGTCTTCACGGATTTCGATTACGCGGTTTGCGATTGTTTGAATGAATTGGTGGTCATGTGATGTAAAGATCATCGCACCTTTGAAGCGGATTAAGCCTTCATTCAATGCTTGGATTGACTCAAGGTCTAAGTGGTTTGTTGGCTCATCCAATAATAATACGTTCGAGTTTGAAAGCATCATTTTAGAAAGCATACAGCGCACTTTTTCACCACCGGATAATACTGCCGGAGATTTCTTCACTTCTTCACCAGAGAATAACATACGGCCTAGGAAACCACGTAGGAACGATTCTGTTTCATCTTCAGGAGAATAAGGGCGTAACCATTCAACCAATGACTTTTCGTTACCGCCGAAGTATTGGTCATGATCCATTTCGAAATAGCTTTGAGATGTTGTAACACCCCATTTGTACGTGCCAGCATCAGCCTTTTGACGATCCATTAAAATATCCATTAATGCAGATTTTGCATTTGGAGAACCTAAAAGGATGATTTTGTCTTCTTTGTTCATAGAGAAGCGCATATCTTTGAATAAAATTTCGCCATCTTGTGAAGCTGTTAACCCATCAACTGTTAATACGTCATTACCGATTTCACGGCCGATTTGGAAGTTGATGAATGGATATTTACGGCTAGATGGTTGAATGTCATCCAGCTCGATTTTATCAAGCATTTTTTTACGAGAAGTTGCTTGAGAAGATTTCGACGCGTTTGCAGAGAAACGAGCAATGAAGTCTTTTAATTCCTTAATTTTTTCTTCTTTTTTCGCATTTTGGTCAGCCATTAACTTTTGAGCTAATTGTGAAGACTCATACCAGAAATCGTAGTTACCTACATAAAGTTTGATTTTACCGAAGTCTAAGTCTGCGATATGTGTACATACTTTATTTAAGAAGTGACGGTCATGGGATACAACGATTACTGTGTTTTCAAAATTAATTAAGAACTCTTCCAGCCATTTAATCGCTTTTAAGTCCAAGTGGTTGGTAGGTTCATCCAGTAATAATACATCCGGCTTACCGAATAAAGCTTGCGCAAGTAATACTTTTACTTTGTCAGAACCTTCCAAGTCAGCCATCATCATGTAGTGCATGTCATCGCCGATACCTAGACCGTTTAAAAGAGTGGCTGCATCAGATTCTGCTTCCCAACCGTTCATGTCAGCGAATTCGCCTTCAAGCTCAGCAGCACGCATACCATCTTCGTCTGTCATTTCAGGTTTCATGTAGATTGCATCTTTTTCAGCTTTTACTTCCCAAAGGCGTTTGTTACCCATTACAACTGTATCCAATACGTTGAATTCATCGTATTCGAAGTGGTTTTGCTTTAATACTGAAAGACGCTCATCTTTACCCATTGATACGTGGCCTTCTTGTGCCTCGATGTCACCAGATAAGATTTTTAAGAATGTCGATTTACCAGCACCGTTTGCTCCGATTAGACCATAACAGTTACCTGGAGTGAATTTAATATTTACATCGTCAAATAATTTACGGTCACCATAACGTAGACCTACACCTGATACTTGAATCATGCAAGTACCTCCTTGAATTGTTTCTTTGTATTTTCGATTGCTTAAAAAAGAGAATTCTCTTTTGCACACAATGTTTCTATTATAGCATGTCTTATTCTTAAATTAAATAACAGCGCATCGGAAATAAACGAATCTTATAAAGCAAAATCATTTAATGGTCATACATTTTCATCCGTTTTACGATGGAGTTATTAAAAGAGAAACGAGGAACGAAATATGAAGCAATTATCAAAAGCAAAATCATTTAATGGTCATACATTTTCATCCGTTTTACGATGGAGTTATTAAAAGAGAAACGAGGAACGAAATATGAAGCAATTATCAAAAGGAAAATCTGTTTTCATTATTTTTTCGATTATACTTGTTTCCATCAATCTGCGTCCGGCTATTACATCTGTCGGTCCAATTCTATCGACAATAAGGGAAGCTTTACAAGTTTCGAGTACCCATATGAGTTTACTGACCTCAATCCCGGTATTTTGTATGGGCCTGTTTGCTCCTTTGGCAGTACCAATACAAAAAAAGTACGGGTATCGCTGGTCGGTTACCATTTTAATCGCCTTGATCGGTCTTGCTACGGCGGCAAGAATTGTATTTTCGAATTATGGTGCACTCATTGTAACGAGTTTCTTGGCAGGATTTGCAATTGCGATCATCAGTCCGATTATTAATGCCTATATAAAAGAAATGTTTCCGACAAAAATGGAACCGGTCATTGGGGTCTATTCCTTTGCGATGGGGTTCGGAGCTACATTAAGTGCCGGTTTCACGGCTATTATATATAAGACATTCGACGGGAATTGGTCACTTGCATTAGGAATATGGGGTGTATTGGCCATTATCGCGATGATCAGCTGGTTTACTGTCGTGAAGGATTCAGGTGTTACATCTAGTATTAGTTCTCAGACCGTGGAGAGGCGAAATCCATGGAAAAATAAAGTAGCCTGGTCGATTCTTTTATTTTTCGGTTTCCAAACGTCACTGTTTTTCAGTTTGACGACATGGCTCACTTCCGTAGCGCTGGAACAGGAGATGGCCTTGTTAACGGCTGGTTCTGTCTTAACATTGATAACCATCGTACAGCTGGCAGGGAATTTACTGATTCCATCTTTCATTAATCGTTATCCCAACCGAATCATATGGCTGCATAGTTTAATTATGGTGGGGCTATTCGGTTCGGCTGTATTTTTTATCAATGAAGTTTGGGCAATTTGGGTGAGCGCGGTAGTTTTCGGTTTTGTACTTAGCGGATTATTCCCGATCGGGTTAATGCTTCCTTTGGATGAAGCAAAAAATAAAGCCGAAGCAAATGAATGGAGCTCCATGGTATTGTCTGGCGGTTTTATGATGAGTGCGATTGTTCCACTTATTATCGGAATTGTGTATGATGTGACCGGTACGCATTATGTTACGAAGTGGATTATCGTCATATTATTCGCTTTTATGTCACTTTCGATTATGAGAATGCAAAGGCAAAAGAAATCAGTATAATGGAGGAGTGTCTGATTCGGTTCAGTCACTTCTTTTTTTGATGAAGGGGATTTAGTTTACATAATCTGATTATAGTTTACTATATTAATGTTTGAGGTTTTATTAGAAAATCGGAGGGGCTTATTAGAAGAAGCCGGGAAGATATTAGAACATTTTGACTCGATATTAGAAAGAATCGTGCCGATCAATGCTTCTGACAGATGAGTTACTAGGGAAGAACTTAACTTTGATTTTTATTAGAACAATTCAGTGCTTTATTAGAAGATGGGGGATTGATATTAGAAGATCCCTCTACATTATTAGAACATTCAGTCTATTTATTTGAATAACACGTTGATATATTAGAACATCCGACTTTTATTAGAACAAATAAATTTATATTAGAACTTTTAGAATTTTATTAGAAAATACCACAGAACCCCAGCCCAATTGGAACAGTTATACAACCCCTTTTTAAAACTATACATATTATCCGACACTATATATTAGAAAATTATATACTAAAATAAGCAATTAAGAAGTAAACCAAACCATAAAATAATGCAAATAAATTGTTTCTAGATAAAGAAAGGGTTCTATTTTTATATGTCGAAATTATTGAAAATAGGGGACATATCATCGAAAATCTATTCAATGTATTAGAGTAAATAACTCAATAACTATATTATGTAAACTAAACTCCCTTTTACGAACTTTTATTTGCATGTATAATAGAGAAATTGAAGTTATTTAGGAGGGATTATGATTTCACTAGCATTACAACATTTAAAAACAAACTTTGGTTATGACTCTTTCCGTCCTGGTCAAACCCAAATTATCGATAATGTGTTAAATAACCAAGATACCCTTGTTATTATGCCAACAGGTGGAGGGAAATCCCTTTGCTATCAAATTCCAGCTTTATGTATGGAAGGTACGACACTTGTTATTTCACCATTGATTTCTCTAATGAAAGACCAGGTAGACATGCTTGTGTCGAGCGGGATTTCAGCTGCTTACATTAACAGTTCACTTAGTTATGAAGAAGTACAAGACGTTATGTATGGTGTACAAAGCGGTAAAATCAAATTGCTTTATATTGCTCCGGAAAGACTTGAAAATGAGCGATTTTGTATGGAACTTTCCCAAATAAATGTGCCGTTATTAGCTATTGATGAAGCACATTGTATTTCACAGTGGGGGCATGATTTCCGTCCAAGTTACCGGTCTATCCAGCAACTGTTGCATTTATGGAAAAAGAAACCGACTGTTATTGCATTGACAGCCACTGCTACTGAAGAGGTAAGTGCAGATATCCAACAGCTTCTTTCCATTGAAAAGGAAAATACTTTTATAACCGGTTTTGCACGTGAAAATTTAACATTTTCGGTGTTGCTTGGGGAAAACAAAGAAGCCTATATAAAGAAATATGTGAAAGCAAATGAAAATGAAGCAGGCATTATTTATGCCGCTACTCGAAAATCGGTGGAAGCGGTCTATGAGATGCTGAACAAAGCGGGTTTTGCCGTAGCGAAATATCATGGTGGTATGTTTGAAGAAGACCGTACATATGAACAAAATCGCTTTTTAAATGATGAAGTTCAAATAATGGTCGCAACAAATGCTTTTGGTATGGGAATAAATAAGACCAATGTACGCTATGTGCTGCATTACAACATGCCACGCAATATGGAGAGTTATTATCAGGAGGCAGGACGTGCTGGACGTGATGGACTGGATAGTGAATGTATATTACTATACAGCTCTTCCGACGAACAAACACAGCGTTTTTTAATCGATCAGGCACAAGATCGTTCTCGAATTCCATTTGAACTGCAAAAGCTGCATGCGATGATTGATTACTGTCATACAGAGCGCTGTCTTCAAAGTTATATTATCGAGTATTTTGGTGATGAGGCAGGTCAAGATTGCGGGAAATGTGCGAATTGTACAGATGATCGTCCTCAGCTGGATGTAACGACTGATGCACAGAAAGTATTGTCATGTATCGTACGAATGGGCCAGAAATTCGGGAAACAGTTAACTGCTTCTGTATTGGCTGGGTCACGCAGTAAAAAAGTGCTTGAATTCAATTTCCAAAAGCTGCCCACTTACGGTATTTTACGTGCTATGAATGCGAAAGAGATTGCCAGCTTCATCGAGTTTTTAATTTCAGAAAAACTGATCGTCGTGAATAATGGGCAGTTTCCGACATTATCGATTTCCGATGAAGGTAAAGAAGTGCTGCTTGGACAAAAAAAGGTATTGCGTAAAGAAGCGCGTATTATTGAATCGACAGTAGAGCAAAATGATCCTCTATTTGAAATTCTTCGTAAAATACGCAAAGAAATTGCCGATCGGGAAAAAGTTCCGCCTTTTGTTGTTTTCTCCGATAAATCGTTAAAGGATATGTGTGTTCGTAAACCTAAAAACAGTACACAATTTTTAGAAGTTAGCGGTGTAGGGGAGAGCAAATTGGAGAAATACGGTAAAACATTTATTGAGGCAATTATTGCTAACACCCAATAGAATGTTAAATAATTACAGTATTAACAATAGCTCAAAATTAAACTTTTCATAAAAAAATCCAGTATGTTCTAAAAAAATACTTTCAGTGATTAAATTCAATTTACTCATTGAATTTGCTATCTCACTATACTAAAGGAATGTATTGCCATGTGCAGTACATTCTTTTTTGACTATTTTACGGTTTAAATCATTAAACTTTAAGTTAAGATATTGTAAAAATTCTGTATTCATAGTTTAATAAGAATATTCAGTTAAGAAGTGTAGGTGAAATATTGAATATACTAGGAGAACGCATAAAAAAGCTGAGAAAACAGAAAAAATTAACTCAGACCGAGTTAGTAGGGGAACGTTTAACGAAAGGTATGCTAAGTTTAATCGAGAATGGTAAAGCTCAGCCTTCAATGGAAAGTCTACGTTTTATTGCTAAAAGATTAAATGTCGATGTCGATTATCTACTCGATGACGGTACACTGACAATGCTCAGAAACTTGTATACAGCAATCGAAGAAGATGTAGAGCGTAGAAAGCTCATCCGCGACCCTGAAGAACTCCAATCACTTACGATTAAAATAATCGAAAAAATCGAACCTTATTTACCGGAAATACAAGGCACAAACTATGAACAAATTCGCTTAAGAGAAGTTTATTTCTTAATGAATCGTACGATCAATAAAGCTAAATCCCTCGACGAATATTGGAAGTTTATCGATCAATATGAGGAAATCCATGCGTATAGCCGAATGCTTCGCTGTTATTTTTATTTATGCCAGGCTGCAATCGATCAGCGCAATTACAGTGAAACACTAGCTATATTAAAGCAAGGGGAAAAACGGATTGAACCATATGAATTGATGATGGATCCGATGGTCATCCTTGATCTGTATTACAATTTAACGATTTCCTACTCGGCAGCTGATGATGTTAAAATGTCGGATCATTATTTACAAAAGGCATTGGAAATGGCAAAAAAGAAGCAAATATTTTATCGGATGGACCGCTTTTATCATTTGTTGTTTATTCAATCCATTGCGAATGAGAATATTAACAAAAGTAAAGAGTACATAGAAAAATTAATGCTTTTATCTGAGTTTGCTGATGATCCGGCAATTTCGGTCAGGTATTTATACAGTAAACTGCACTATATGAACATTGTTGAAAAGAAATATGCCCAAATCGTACCGGAAATCGAACATTACAAAACAAAACTGCAAGATTATTTATTTTTGTTTAAAAACCCAATCTTCGTCGGTGAAGAAATGTATGCGGAATTTAAATTACAAAACTACTCGAAAGCACTCCAAATCGGTGCTGCTTTAACCATTCCTGACTATTTACACCATCCCATTGATTTAGCTAAATATTATCAGTTCTTTGCTGTAAGGGCATTAGCTTCGTATTATGAGAAAGATGCAGTTGCCGCAAAGCGTGATATCATCTTCGCAAAAAATGGCGTAGAAGACTTTCCCGAGACGATTTATAAAAAATTCATTTACAAAGCTTTCAATGAAATCTTCATTTAGTCTAGTTCATAATTTTACGAAAAAAGGAACGTACCGCTCGAAATATCGAATGGTACGTTCCTTTTATGCAGAAAGATTAACTTTCTTTCCAGTGGGTGTCAATAAACTCATCACGACCGGATTTGTCACGGTCTTCCTTATAATGTGCTTCTTCTTTTTTATAATAATCCTGATGATAATCTTCTGCTGGCCAAAAAGTTTCTGCCGGTTTAATTTCAGTTACTATCGGCTTTTTGAATCGGCCGCTTTCCGCCAGGTTTTTCTTCGACTGCAATGCAGCCGCATATTGTTCTTCGTTATGCGTAAAAATCACGGTCTTATAAGATTCGCCGCGATCGTGGAACTGACCACCAGCATCTGTTGGATCAATTTGCATCCAATATATATCCAATAGCTTTTCATAGCTGAAAATCTCTGGGTTAAATTCAATTTCCACTGCTTCCACATGACCAGAGTCTCCACGTTTTACATCTTCATATGTAGGGTTTTCCACATGGCCGCCTGTATAACCGCTTGTTACTTTTTCGATGCCTTCCCATTGATCGAAAGGTTTGACCATACACCAAAAACAACCACCTGCAAATGTTGCCTTTTCCATTTCATATCACTCCTTATAAACCAGTAAACCAACACTTTACTTCAATAAAGTAAATATGATGTATTCTAACATGGATAAGAATGACATTCAATTTATTAAACTTTTAATAGCATATAATAGTAAGCTTCGTAATAAAAATAAAGAAAAAAGATATGCGGACATATCATTAGTTAGGAAGAAAATGTGCATAAAATGGTATACTATAAGTAATTTGCAACTAAATTTAATGTAAATCGTCTAAACTTCACAGAAATAGAAAGGAAGTTGTAGGAATGGAAGAACAGACACGTCAAACCCGCTATCAAAAGAAAAAAATGCGTAAAGGCCGGGGAATATTCGTAGTCATTTTTCTTTTGCTTTTAAGTGTAATTGGATATGGATATGTCCAGTTTAATAAAGGGAAGGAAATGGCAAGTGACAATAAAATTGTAGTAGAAGACTTTGAACCAGATGATAATCATCCGACTATAGAAAATTATTTAATTTTAGGTGTTGATACTCGAGGCGAGGAAAAATCGCGTTCCGATACGATGATGGTGCTTTCATGGAACCGAAAAACGAATGATATGAAGCTCGTTTCCTTTATGCGTGATATTTATGCGGAAATACCTGGTTATCAATCCTATAAACTGAATACGGCCTATTATTTAGGTGGGGTACCGTTACTTCAGGAAACGTTAAATAATATGTTTGATATCCCGATCCACCATTATGCCATGATTGATTTTAAAAGCTTTGAAACATTGATCGATATTTTGGCTCCAAACGGTATTGAAATGGATGTTGAAAAAGACATGGGCGGTTTAATCTATGTGGAAATTAAAAAAGGCCTTCAAAACCTGAATGGTAAAGAACTGCTCGGCTATGCCCGTTTCCGTAGCGATGCTGAAGGAGACTTCGGACGTGTAGCGCGTCAGCAGAAGGTTATTGAAGCATTAAAAGATCAGTTGTTTTCACCAAAAAATATTGCAAACATCCCTAAATTTATCGGTGCGACACAAGGATATATCACAACAGACTTAACGAGCAAAGACCAACTGACAACTGCATTAAAAGCAGTATCAGGCGGGGAAATCAATGTTGAAAAAATGACAATTCCAGCTGAAGGAACGTATAAAATTAATAAGTACCGACATGCAGGGGAAGTACTGGAAATAGATGTGGAGAAAAATTCTCAAATTTTGCATGATTTTTTAAATTTAAACGAGTAAGCATTATATGTATGAAGGTTTTTCATGATAAAATAAGTTATAAATTAAATATTGTTGAAATATTGAGGTGGTCTTTTGCAGAGAAAGAATGAAATGAATAAAGTAAATTCATTACCCCAGGAAACGTCTAAATTTTTCTCTTCTAAATTTATTCGATTTTTAGGTGGTAAAAATTTATTATTCTTATTAGTGATCATCTTATTAGTTGGCTGTACGGTATTCGTATACGATAAAATTTCTTTTATATTCGAACCGTTACATGTATTATTCGAAGTCATCATATTACCCGGGGTTTTAGGAGTCATCTTGTTTTACTTATTACGCCCTCCATTGAAGCTTCTAGTAAGATGGAAAGTGCCGCGCGCATTGGCGATTCTGATTTTGTATATAGTAGTAATCGCATTGATCACTTTACTGGTCTTACTTGTTTTCCCGTTTTTACGTGATCAGTTTACAAACTTAGTACAAGAATTCCCTGTAGTTTTAATGGCACTCGCGAATGATTTATTGGCATTTTTAAATAACTCTCATTTCAGCGAGTATTTTGAAAAAATCAACTTTGACTACAATCAGATCTTAACGGATTTTACAGACAGCTTTATAACGACGGTCAAGGTAACTTTAGGCAGTTTAGCTACTGGTGTGGCTAGTGGAATAACAGGTTTCCTATCAACCGTTACAGGTATCATTTTATCGCTTGTCATTGTACCGTTTATTACATTTTACTTATTATACGAAGGCGATAAAATGCCGCGCTTCATTTTATTCCTATTCCCGCCACGCATGCGTAAGCAAATCGGAGAAGTGCTGCATGATATGGACAAGCAAATCAGCTCCTACATACAAGGCCAGATTTTAGTATCGTTTTGTATTGGTGTTATGATGACAATCGGCTTTTTAATTATCGGAATGCCTTATGCTCTATTGCTTGGCTTCCTGGCGATGATTACAAGTGTTGTTCCATATTTGGGACCAGCCATTGCAGCAACACCTGCCGCAATTATTGCGATTGTGAATTCACCTTGGCTGTTAGTAAAGTTAGCAATTGTATGGACAATTGTACAATTAATTGAAGGGAAGTTTATTTCCCCGCAGATTATGGGTAAATCATTAAGTATCCATCCTATTACGATTATTTTTGTATTATTAACAGCTGGCTCTTTATTTGGAGTTCCAGGTGTCGTGCTAGGTATTCCTGGTTATGCTTTAATTAAAGTTCTCATTTCACATACGTATCGACTCTTTAAACAACGCTACAATCGTTTCCAATCAGACGAGACGAATCTGTATGAAGAATTGAAATAAGAAAAACAGGAAATTGTAAAGATGGGGTATGTTAAAAGAAAAACTTTTAACATGCTCCCTTTTTTAAAATCGATCATCAATTACATATTTAACTGGAGGAGAATACATGTTAAGCAAATGGCTAACATCAGTAGAAGAAAATGGCGTAAAAGTTGAAACCGTTATCGAAAAGACAGAACTTGTAGAAGGTGACATATTAAATGGTTCTGTTTATGTGACAGCACATACAGAAGAGCATCAAATCGATTACATTTCATTAAAAGTACTTTGTGAAGAATTGGACGGCGAATTTTCGATACTTGGAAAACACTCGTTTCAGCTAGTTGGCGGGATCCGTTCAAAAGATGGGGAAATCATTCCGTTTGAGATCATTCCGGACGAGCGCTGGGTATGCGGGAAAGATGAGGAGCTCATCTTACAGACAACTGTTGTATTTTTGGATGGAGTGGCAATCGAAGAACAAGGTGTTATTACGTATAGCGCCATTGAATAAACAAAAAGGCGCTGCTGATAATTACATTCAGCAGCGCCTTTCCTTTAGAATTTGATTGATGATAGTCGTTTAACAGCTTCTTGAAGCTTTTCCACAGGTTGTACGAGTGCAAGACGCATATAGCCTTCACCAGCTGTGCCAAATACCGTGCCTGGTACCATGACAACACCTGCCTGTTCGATTGCTTTATAAGCAAAATCGATACATTTAATATCATACGGATATTTTGCCCAGACGAACATCCCGCCATCGCTCGGTGCAACTTGCCAGCCGATTGATGTTAAGCCTTCCATAAGCGTTTTATGACGGACAGAAAACGTTTCTCTCAGTACATTTGTAACTTCTTCTGCATTATCCAATGCTAATGCAGCTACTTGCTGAATCGGTTCGAAAATACCGAAATCCAAATTTGACTTCAGCTGTTTCATAATACCGACCAATTGTGCATTTCCAACTATGTAGGCAATACGAGTCCCAGCCAAACTGAAACTTTTCGATAACGAGTTAATTTCCAGACCGACTTCTTTTGCACCAGGTGTCGCAAGGAAGCTGATCGGAGCATCTCCTTTAAAGTAGAACTCAGAATAGGCCGCATCATGCAGAACGATAATATTATACTTTTTCGCGAATGCCACAACTTCTTCAAAATACGCAATGGATGGCATGGCCGGTACCGGGTTACCCGGCAAATTTAAAATGAGTAATTTAGCTTTTTGGCGAATTTCTTCTGGAATAGCTGACAGATCCGGCAAATACTGATTTTCCTTTGTCAATGGCATATAATAAGGCGTTGCACCAGCCAAGTGAATTCCTGCATCATACGCAACATATGCCGGGTTTGTAGTCAGTACGATGTCACCTGGATCACAGAATGCTACCGGCAGATGGACTAACCCTTCCTGTGAGCCAATTGTTTGTACAACTTCAGTTTCCGGATCTAACTCAACCTTGTTGACTCGTTTATAATAACGACATACCGCTTCATTGAATGTTTGAATACCCGTTAAAGTGTAGCCGTAAGAAGAAGAGAGTGCGGTAAGCTCGGACATTTTTTGCCGCAAATTCTCTGCCGGAGCGATATCAGGGCTCCCAAGACTTAAATCGATCAGTTCCGTTCCTTGTTGCTCTTGCAATTTGGCATGCTTTTTTAAGTCACCAAATATTGCCGGCACAAACAATGACATTTTTTTAGACGGTTGGATATTCAATCTTAACACTCCTTAAAACTTTCAATTGTAAGCACCATTTTATCATACACATCACGTATAATGGGGATGAAATCAGAAAAGAGAATTAATTCACAACATAAAGCACGAAACCGTAGTGGAAGAGCAATAAAAAGTACCGGAAAATATTATTCATAGAAAAATAAATTATTAAGAGGTGTAGGATGAAAATCTATTCGTTGAGCGGGCCAAGCGGTACAGGAAAGAGTACAAGTGCTTTGCAATTTGCGCATGACAATAACATTGAGGCCATCATGGATGACGGGATATTAATTGTAAACGGAGAAAAAGCGGCAGGAACATCGGCTAAATTTGAGAAAAATACCTTAAAAGCAGTGCGCCGCGCCATTTTGGACGATGACTTACATAAAGCGGAAGTACTGGAGGCAATTCACACTCATAATGTAAATTCCATTTTATTGATCGGTACCTCCGACAAGATGACAAAAAAGATTGCAGCCCGTTTACAGCTTGGAGAAATCGATGAATTTCATTATGTCCATAATATCCGTACGGAAAAAGAAATTCGCATCGCCAAGTATGTGCGGGAAATTCAGGGAAAACATGTCATGCCAGTTCCATACCGCCAAGTAGAACAAAACTTTTTCAAACGTCTTATCCAGCGGGGGAAGGAAATTTTCTCATCTTCACAAGTGAAGCTCGGAGAAACAACGATTGTACAGCCGGATTTTCATCAAAATAGTGTCTATATTTCCCGTACTGTATTTACCGATGTATTGGAACATGTCCTTGAAAAGCAGGACAAACTGACAAAATTCGAAATAGCCAATATGCAAACAGACAGCGTACCCCAAATGACAATTGCACTGTTCTTAAAGTCACCAGTTGCCTATGTAGTTCCGGAATTTCTATATGAACTTCAAAAGGAAATTTCACAGGAATTTTTCCTGCATTTCGGTATTGAACCCGAAACGATTCATGTTCACATAAAAGGAATTAAATGAATAGCTATAACAGAAGCTGGCGTAAATATGTCAGCTTTTTTATATAGGAAATATCATATAATAAATAAGTAGTTTCTATTTTTAGATGATTTAGTATATTCTATTTATTAAGTGCTTGGACAAGCAACAGGCCATTGAAAATAGCAAGGGGGAGAAGCAGTGAATTATATTGAACAGTTAAAGGAAATTTTATCACATGAACAAGTGACAACAAATGAAGTGTTACGTACACAACACGGAAAAGATGAATCGTATCATGAACCGCATTTACCGGATGTTGTTGTCTACCCGAAAACGGCACAGGAAGTTAGCGAAATTTTAACATTAGCAAATGAACAGCGTATTCCAGTAGTCCCATTTGGTCTTGGGACAAGTTTGGAAGGACATGTCATCCCGTATCAAGGGGGAATCTCTCTGGACTTATCGCTTATGAATGCCGTATTGGAAGTACGGTCTGAGGATTTTCTTGTAAAGGTTCAACCAGGTGTAACGCGCAGCCAGCTGAATAAAGAATTAAAAAAGTACGGCTTATTCTTTTCAGTCGATCCGGGTGCCGATGCGACATTAGGTGGAATGGCAGCGACAAATGCGAGTGGAACAACTTCCGTTCGCTACGGCATTATGCGTGACCAAGTGCGTGATCTAGAAGTGGTGTTGGCAAATGGGGATGTAATTCATACAGGGGGATTGGCCGCAAAATCTTCCTCAGGCTATCATTTGAATGGTTTAATGGTCGGTTCCGAGGGGACACTCGGGGTCATTACTGAATTGACATTACGCGTTTTCGGAATCCCGGAAAGAATTGTGGCCGGTCGCGCGACATTTGAAACAGTTCAGCAGGCGGTCGATGCTGTTGTCTCATTAAAGCAGGCCGGTATACCAATAGCCCGAATGGAACTTGTTGATAAACAAAGTATTGAAAAGGTAAACAGTGCTTCGGGAACAAATTTCCCTGAAACGCCAACACTATTTTTGGAATTCCACGGTAATGAAGCAGGCTTGCAGTCAGATGTAGTTTTTGCAACCGAATTATTAAACGACAATGGCTGTATCGAGCTGGCATTCGAGCAGGATGAACGAGCACGCAATCATTTGTGGGAACTTCGTCATAATATGGCGTATACATATATTCATTCCGCGCCAGGGAAAAAACTGATGTCTACAGATGTTGTCGTTCCGATTAATTCATTGCCGGATGCGATTCAAAATTCCCGTGAAAAAATTGAAAGCATGCAGATCGACGCGGGGATTGTCGGTCATGTAGGCGACGGGAATTATCATATCTTGCTGATGGTGGATATGGACAGCAAAGAAGAGATTGCAAGAGCAAAAGAACTGAATGAACATGTCGTAGAATATGCATTGTCACTTGGGGGTACATGCACGGGGGAACATGGTGTAGGTTATGGTAAGAAGAAATACCAACAGCAAGAACACGGACTTGCCTATATGTGGATGAAAGAAATTAAACGGGCATTTGATCCGAACAATATTCTAAACCCCGGCAAAATTTTTATTGATTAAGGTTTGTTGAAATAGAGCGTTTTGTCGAAATGCGCTTTTGAGACGGACGAAAATGAGTCACCAGGAAATTCAACAGCAATTGACAAGCGTCGCCTTAAAATCAGTAAACGACATTGTATAATCTGCTCGAATGGATGGACTGTCAATTTGCTGCACTTATAAAAAAACTGCCCCCGCTTATCGGAGGCAGTTTTTTTATTGATTTGGAAGCTGTCTTGTGAAAACCGGCTGGCGTTTTTCAACAAATGCACGGACACCTTCAGAAAAGTCTCTTTCAGAAACAAACGGTGTTGAACCTTCCCATAAAGCAGGGGCTGAATCCACACATTCTTTAACCGAACGTTTGACTGCTAATAAGGAGTCCGGAGACATGCCGGCAACAAGTTTCCCCATACGGATGGCAAAACGGTTCAAATCTTTCTCTGCAACTAAATAATTGAGCATTCCGGCTTTAAACGCTTCTTCTGCTTTATACATGCGTCCAGTGAATACAAAATCTTTTGTTGCAGATGGGCCGACCAAATCGACTAAACGTTTGGCAAATTTATTATTCAATGTAATACCGAGCTTACCGACCGGAATCCCCATTTTAGCTTTGTCCGAGCCGATACGAATATCACAGGCAAGGGCAAGCTCCAGTCCAGCGCCCATTGCCGGTCCATTAATGACACCAATTACCGGAATCGGCAAGTTTTCAATTGTCGAAATCGTTCTTTCCATATGCACGAAAGCTTCTTCCGCTTTTTCCAGCGAAATCGAATTAAATTCTTTAATATCTGAGCCTGCTGTAAAGTTCTCGCCCGAACCACGCAATAACAGCACCTTGTTTTTTGGATTTTCCAATGTGCGCAGTGCAATTTTGGCAAGCTGGTCCCACATATTCGCCGTCAATGCATTTTTAAGTTGTGGGCGGTGGATTGTAATGATGGCGAGCCCCGCAGTTTCCTGATAAATGATTTTCGCTTCTTCCGCTTCAAGTCTAGTCGTACGTACTTGCATTTATGGTCCCCCTTAACTATGTATACATAGTCATTATAGACGAAAAAATATACAATAACATGCATTCCGGTTGGTTCAAGTAAATTTAACGAATATTCAGCAATTTACTGTATCAAATCCATGTAAATCTTACCACTTGGCATGATACAATAAAAAGAAAGGGGCGAAAAATGTGGAAAAAATCCAACCGTATGTTAAGGCATTTACTGCTTACTTAAAGTCCTTAAATAAATCTTTTCATACGACGAAACAATATACATTGGATGCAAAGCAATTCGCGGAGATTATTGAGCATGAGAATCAAATAAATGAAGCCCTGCAACTTTATGCAAAAACGATTCAGGAAAAGTATCCTTCGTTCAATTCAGTCAACCGCAAATTCGCATCCATTCGCCATTTTCTTACTTTCTTGCAGCTGCGCGGTGTCATTTCCGTATATAACGAAGAAATCATCGCCCCGTTGACTAAAGAGGAGACGGAACTGAACGTACTGAAGGAAAAACAATTCAATCGAGCATTAGCTTATTGGCCGAAGCAGTATGAGATTGCCTTGAATGAGGAACATGAATGGCTCGCATTACGCAATACGGTCATTGTATTTACTGTTGCGGAGCTTGGCATTAAGCCAGCAGAGCTTGTACGGATGGAATGGAAGCATATTAATCCTGAAAAACGTGAAGTGATCGTACTGGCTTCAAAAAGTTACCGTGTTTTGCAGTGTTCTAAAAAACTGCTTGAACTGCTCGAAGACTATAAACGCCACACAATTGAATTCATGCCGCTGACGGAGCAGTCACCTTATGTTTGGCTCGGCGTCGGCAATAAAATGGGGGAGCCGGTCACCGTCAAAACGATCGAGCGCATTTTTAAGGCGATGTCCGAACAGCTTCAATTTAAAGTGACCGCTACTAATATGCGCTACCATGCAATACAAAAGCTATTAACAAAACAAGAGGATCCGAAAGTATTGTACGAGCAGTTCGGCTATGCAAGAAAAGGCGTATTGCTTGAACGGGAGCAACGTTTCCCGAAAAACGGCTAGTAAATAATTGGATTGATGAAAGATTGAGAGGGAAAACGAATGGCAATATCAATGATGGAAGCGTATACGATTGAACTACTGAAAACCCATCCGTATACATTTGACCAAATAAAACAATATATTGAAAATGATGATCTTCATCGATTAAAAGAAACGTATGATATTGATACAGAGAGTTTGAAAATTTTATGGAATGAACAGGCTGAAGAGATGGAACAGGCTTTTGCAGGAAACTATAAGGTGAAGTTTGTAACGATCAATGGTTTGAGAAACCTGCTGCGCATGCGTTTTCAAATATCCGATGATCAGTATGAACT
Organism: Solibacillus sp. FSL R5-0449; assembly: GCF_037975215.1. Taxonomy (NCBI): domain Bacteria; kingdom Bacillati; phylum Bacillota; class Bacilli; order Caryophanales; family Caryophanaceae; genus Solibacillus; species Solibacillus sp. FSL R5-0449. The sequence continues at coordinate 1,702,947 of NZ_CP150239.1, read as the reverse complement.
CTTGCCTGAAGGGAACGGTCTGCAATCACTACATGTCGATCCGGTCATTGAACAGCAAATTCGCGCGATGCTTTCTTCAAACTGGAAAGTCGAGCGTAGCGGGGAACAGATCACTCTATTTGTCTAGTAAAAGTAAAAGGGGATATGGGATTGTGCCATTGACATCTCCCATATCCCTTTTAGCGTTGTCTTCGTCTATTTATTTTTCCATAGTAGCTTGTCGAAAATTTGTAAACCTGATTTAAAATAAGCAGTGCCAGCGTCATTAAGCCAATAACCATCAGTATAAGTGCGGTCCATTCAAAGAAAGTAAAACTAAAAATTTCGGATAATTTAAATGGCTCTGCCAGCATTTCAATCACTAGATTCATTCCGTATATACCGGAAATCATACTGAATATCGTTAAAATAAAGATCAGTTTATTTAACCGGTCTGTTGAACGGTCTTCCTGAATCCGGTACAGTTCTTCAAGTGTTTCCTTCGTCTCTCGGTAAAGTCCGTCGATCCGGAAGACTTTCCGGAGATAATGTGAAATTTCTTTTCCTTCTGTACGTGCCGATACTTCCGAAAAATAATATCTCGATGCAAACTTCGTAATCTGTTCAATTAATTCCTTTACAATATCCTTATCCCTGGAAAACTTCAGTTCACTATGTTCAAAGACAAGTTTCAGCAGCATCAGTTTATAGAAATAATGAATGAGAAATATGTAATAAGAGACAGAATGAAAGCTGTTTAAGGATTTATACATACTTTTGTCATCCATCGTTGATAGGTGAATTTGACCTTGCAATGTTGTAATAATATGAAATTGTGGCGCCCATCTTTCGTAGCAATGTTCCTCGACGAAACGTTTTATATATTCTTCATTTGTACTTGAAATATACGGATCCCCATTACTATCACGTCCATTTAATTGTCCTGCCCGAAATAATAATTCCTCATCAATTTCCGCGTCTTCTCCCATATGAAAGAATGCATTGACGTACATACGCTCATCTTCGAAAAACGGGATTTTGCTAATGTTTTTGTGAATAGATGAATAATCAATAAAATACTTCTCTAAAAACGGGGCAATTTTTTTTAATAATAGCTCATCGGTATTATGAAAGATAAAATTGTCGTAATAAATTTCCGCGCCTAGTTCTTCCTCAATTTTTGGCCGCAACACTCTAAAATAATGACCGAATGATAACGCGGCATTCATGTCCACATCATCTGCCAATTGTATTCTCAATGCTAAAATCCCAATACCGAATGGACACAGATTGATATCCGCACTCAATAATGTAAAGGGAACTTCATCGAATGCCGTCTTCATTTTTCCTTCGCAATGGATTTTTTTCGAGTAGCGGTTGAAGTTTCGTACGGAAATATCGTTATTCAATAATTTCTCTTCCATAAAAGGATAAAAGAATTGTGTTAGCAATTGGGGGGAAACTTGAATATCGGGTCCATAAAGTGTTTCATTAAATTCCTCTTCATCGATTGTAAAATGATAAAATTTGTTGCGCTTTAATTCATGCTGTAATTTTCCAAAATCATACTGTCGATAATTGAAAGGATAATAAAAAACATAGTGACTTTTAAGGGAATTCATCCTTTCACCTCCTGAAACATCTATTCCCAAAATTCGATAAATTTAACCAAAAAGGGCTTCGACAAAAATCGCTCTCAGACGATTCGACATGGGTCATCATCCACGAATCGACATTTCACTTCGTCTGAGAGCGAATTTACGATATAAGAACAGATGTTCCTTTTTATTGTCGAAAAACCGCTTGAAACTACTAAATTAGCAATAATGTTCCCAAATATAAATTTGGGAACATTTTTTATGCTATAATAAGAGCTAAATAGAGGGGGGAATGGCCGAAAATGAAGCTGCCGAAATTTTTACGTGATTTTTTGATTTACTTAACAACAATTACCGGAAAGTCCCAAAGAACCCGAAAAGAATACGAATATGACCTTATTCTGTTTATGCGTTTTCTAAAAGCGATCGAAGAAGATATTTCGTTGGACCGTTTACATACAATTGACATTTCCGAATTTACAATCGACCAGATTAAAGAAGTGTCTCTGGAAGACTTGTATTTATTTATGGAATATTGCGAAGTGCAGCGCGGCAATTCCTCAGCAGCCCGTGCGCGGAAAGTAGCCACATTAAAAGCCTTTTTCAAATACTTAAAAGGAAAGCGCCGTCTCATCGATGAAAATCCGGCCGAACATTTGGAAACCCCAAAAATTGGGCGACGCCAGCCAATTTATTTAAACTATAATGAGGCAAAAGATTTCATTGGTGCTATCCAAACACAATCGTACAGTGCACGTGATGAATGCATGATGGTCTTTTTCCTGAATCTCGGTATTCGGGTTTCCGAATTATGTTCACTGAATACCGATTCCATTAATGGCCGGATGCTGACGGTAATCGGGAAAGGGAATAAAGAACGTCATGTGTATTTAAATGATGCATGTATGAACGCATTGGAAAAGTATTTAGAGGAGCGGCATGCATATAAAGGGGAAGGGAAAGAACCGCTGTTTACCTCTCAAAAAGGGACACGTTTTGCGAGACAGTCGATTGCGCGGATTGTGAAAGTGATCAATACCAACAGCCCGTCCCCGAAAGAAAAACTGACGCCGCATAAACTGCGACATACTTCCGCGACCATGATGTATAAATCCGGAGCGGACATTCGAACATTACAGCATATTCTTGGCCACTCCAGTGTTGCGACAACACAAATCTACACGCATATCGAGGATGAACAAATTCAGGAAGTACTGAAAAACAATCCATTCAATAATTTATGATAATTATATTATGTAAACTAAATAAATATACGAGCCTTATAACAAGGAAGACGAGCGGCACCCCCGTGCTATAATCAATAAAACACCCATTTTCTAACCAAGAGAAAATGGGTGTTTTTATTATGATTCGCTTTGAGTTATATTCTGTAAGGAACTCATTGTTTTAAAATCATTGCCGGTTGGGTTTTGGAATAGTCTCAAGTCAAACTCGGATGCGATCGCAAAGAGATGATCGAAAATATCCGATTGAATCGACTCATACACCGCCCAGTTAATATCGTTTGTAAATGTGTAAATTTCTAGTGGCAGCCCGTGTTCACTTGGCGCCAATTGTCTCACCATCGTTGTCATGTCTTTGTGGATTCCCGGATGGTTTTTTAAATAGTTGCTGATATATGTCCGGAACAGCCCGACATTTGTCAACGCTCTGCCGTTCACCTGGTTGCTTGTATCAATACGATGTTTACTATTGTACTCGGCAATTTCACGTTGTCTCGTATCAATATAGTCCGTAAGATAATGGATGTTTCGCAACTGCTCGATCTTTTCCTCCGAACAAAACGCGATACTTGTTGTATCAATAAAAATCGAGCGTTTGATCCGTCTGCCACCAGTAACCTGCATCCCTCTCCAGTTTTTAAAGGAATCCGAAATCAAAGCATAACTAGGAATGGTCGTAATGGTTTTATCAAAGTTTTGAACTTTCACGGTATTTAATGAAAGATCAATGACATCACCGTCCGCGCCGTATTTCGGCATTTCAATCCAATCACCTACACGCACCATATCATTTGATGTTAATTGGATCCCAGCGACAAGACCTAATAAGGAATCTTTAAAAACGAGCAGTAGTACAGCGGACAAGGCACCCAGTCCACTTAGAATGATCAGCGGATTTTCTCCGATTAAGTTTGCGATGACCAGGATAATCCCGAGAACATAGACAATTATTTTCACGACTTGAATATAGCCTTTAATCGGTTGTACTTTTGAAATCTCAAATGTTTGATAAATATCATGAACAGCATTTAATAAACTGCCTATTAGGCTTAATACAACTATTATGATATACGTAACAGCTCCTTTTTCGATAAGGGCTTGGTACGTAAAGGCTTCCGCAAAATAATAAATAATGATCGCCGGCACAATATGAGATAACTTATGGAACACTTTCTTTTCCAACAGAATGTTATCCCACTGATATTTATTGTTATTCACAACATGTGTAATAAATCGGATGACGATCTTTTTCGTGATGAAATTTGCGATTAAGCAAATGATTACAATAAAAATAATCATAAGCGCCACTGAAAGATATTCAGCAAATAATGGACTTAATCCAAATTCGATAAGTTTTTTGTAAATAAGATTCATGTAATTCCTCCCGACTCCTATGGTAACAAAGATGTCGATAAGATGAAATGATTGTCTACTGCGGATTTCCCATAAAAACCTTTATCGAAAATGTATAATACTAGTACAAAAATTCAGATAATTTATTGACAGCAATCATAAACTGTTATATATTTAATTTACAAATAAAAACTGTTATATAACAAAGGAGAGAAGAACAATGAGTTATTTCGAAAAAGGGTATCAAATGTATGTAGAGAAGTGTGAACAATTTGGATTACAGCCGGTGAATTTCCGGTATTATGTTAATCAGCTTTCTTATCAGCAATTACTTTCCTATAACGATTATGCAATGGAACAGGAGATGAGACGAAATGGTTAGTCCTCAAACCGAAACCGTTTATTATAAGGATGTTATGCCGGTTCATTCCATCGAACTTGTGAACATTCATTATATCCAGCCGGATCTGACGATGGAAATGTCCCACATATGTGCTAACTACGCCATGCTGTATCGAGGTGTTTATGAAATTACAACTTAATTTACTGTATTAAATCAATCTACGAATCCGTTGTAGGTTGATTTTTTTATTGCTTAATCCTTTATACAGCAAAAAGGCCGCTTTGTAATCGAGTTACAAAGCAGCCCTTTATTAATCAAGCAAATAACTTTCAATTCGTAAAAACTCTTCCTCATCGATATTGTCCATATATTTATAGAGCAAATCGAGGTCGACTTTAATTTCATCTTTATGTGTTAAATAAAACTGCTCTGTTAAATGGGAAATAATTAACGGAACCGCTTTTTGATGGTTAAACCGGTGTAAATAGGTTGATAAAAATTCCGCATTGACAGCAATATCCGTATTTTGGCCAAGCGCATTGAAATCGACATAATGGATATGTGCTGTTAAAAATTGTTCCGTCAAATGCACATTGTATTGACAAATATAAGACCAATCCAGCTCATTTTTGTATCGATTCAACCAATGCAGCTCCGCAATGGCTGTGAATAACTGCTTTTGTTCATCACTGTACGCTTTAAACTTTTTATCCATTTCGGCATTTGTTAATCGACGGTCCCCATAGCGGTTATACTTCTGACTGACCAGTGACGGAATTCCTTTCACTAAATGCTCACTGCCGGCCCATTTATACGAACCACGGTCATATTCGAAAAGCTGCAGATCCATATCAGGAATTTCATCGGCTTCCGGTAAATAGATAAGCTCAAATGAGTTATAAAAGACATTGCTTTCAATGAAATCATCCAGCTGATCGACAAAGTCCGGATTCAGACGCATTTTATTTGCCATTAACGTTGTGACTAAATAACGTTTAAATGACATCGACAACCGGGCAAGTACCGGCTTGTTATATTGGAGTGCTTCCAGATCCACGTCAGGCAAATAATCGATTAAAAACTGTTCCGATAAAAGCGTATTGGCATAGCTCACATACGCAAACGGCAAGTATTGAAAATAAGCCGTTAAGCGAGATGGATGCAACTGAACAGCCTGATGGCACCAGTTTCTATAAGCTTCTAAAAATACGCGGTCATATGGTAGCTGCTCGTAAACGGTTTCGTCATTCGATTCCAGCTGTTTCACAATGGAAAGCTCGTTAAAATCATCTACTGAAAAATGGGCAGGGAACGAAATTTCCTGAAAGGCCTTATTTAATTGGAAAGTGGCTTTTGGCTTCGTCGAAACAAAACTGTATGTTCCGATTGCGCCGCGCTCTTCCAATAATAAATAGGCGAGTTCCTGGCGTTCATCCTGTGTTAAGTCACAGTCTTTAGGGAACTTTACCGCTGCAAAATATTGCGCTTTTGCCAAGTCATAGAAAAACTTGTAGTCGCCTTCTTTTGTATAAGGTTCCTTTGATTCATTTTGCTGCCAGTAGAGGAGGGCTCCTTGTATCGGACTTCTATTTGAAAACGTAATATTCGCGATTGAAAAGATGTTCTGCGCTAATGCGTCATCATACAGAACTTTCATAAACTCGATTTTTTTAATTTTTAGCATGCTAAGACACCTCCGTTCCTACTATTATATACTCGAATCATAAAAATTCCGAAAAAAAAGTTCTCAAAATAGGTTTAAGGGTAGTTTAAGGTGGTATATTACTTGTAAGTAAAGTTGCGGTCACTGAAGAGTAGATGTAAGTTAACCACTAGTTTAGATAGTTTATATGATGATTTCTATTAGCTTCGTTGTATGCGTTTATCAAGCAACATTCACAGTTTATTTTAGGCAATTAATGAACAAAATGCTTTAACGAAGATTTTCGAAAGATGCCAACTAAAGTTAGGCGAGCGAAATGCATACACGAATTGAGATATACTATTGAAAATTTCAGCTCAAACGTTTTATAAGATGTTAAACTAACGTACGAAACATTACAACTGAATACGCAATACCGACCGCAGCTTTACGCCTTTCACTCCTTATGCCATAAGGAGTGTTTTATTTTTGGCAATAATGGCTATAATATACGTAATGAATTGCTGATAGGAGAATGACAATGTGGAAGATACATAACGGGAAACTGATTCAAACAACGGACGAATCAAGAATCCGGTACAAAACGCGTATGAGCGCGGCAATTATTAACAGTTTAAAACAGCTTGCCAAAAAATATGATACACATATCGGTTATTTACTGGAAAATGGATACAGTAATTTAATTGAATCGGGTACAATCGTTTACGATAAAAAAAACCGGCCTAAAGACCGCATCGAATTTCGGACGACATGCGATAAGGAATTACTGGATAACCTGAAGGAATTTGCAAAAGACCATAACCTGAACTTAAACGATGTCATTGAAGCAAGTGTTGCATACATCAATTATGAGGATGTTAAACACGCAAATTGGCGTTACCGTGTAGAAGTTTAATAAGAAAAACGATGAAGCAATTGGGAAACCGATTGCTTTTTTTCATTCTCTCTATATTTATTTTTCCATATTATTGAAATTATTTTCATTTTCCATTAGATTTATAGTATAGAGGTTTTTTAAGAAGGGATGAGAACGGCCATGTTTAAAAACTATTCACCGAGGCTGATTTTTGGTGTAATGGCGGTTACTTGTATTATTATTTCACCGTTGTTCGCCATATTTGTACCGATGACTGTTCCGGATTTATTTTTGACCGATCGCTCTTATTTTTATATTTATTCGTTTCGCACAAATGTAAAACTGATTATGGCGGGGTTTTTTATATTAGCTGTAGCCTTTGCAGTGCTTTGCTGGAAACGCCAAATCGCGACATATGCGCTTAGTTTAGTGCTCCTTATCGGAGGGTTGGTGACGCTATACGGTTCCACTAGTACCTACACAGCGATTAATGAACAGGAAGTGTTTAAACGACAGCTGATCGGCTCTCAGAAAATGCAATGGGATTCGATTGACCGGGTTGCATTAGAATATGTGCCGAATGCATTAGGGAATTATAAATTTATCGATAAATCGGGGAATGAGCTAATTGTTCAGGAGGATAAAACGATGGCAACGAGTTATATTTACCTCATGACGAGTAAGAAAAAGATTAAATTTGATGAGTATGAAAAGAAATAGCTTTATAAGATGAAAAGCTTAGTTTCGTAAGGGGCTAAGCTTTTCTTTTATTTCTGTTTGCGCGGTTAAGGAGGTTAGTAGAAATGTTCAAATTCAGCTGGATAGGGAGCGAAACACATTTTGTAGATTTACCGGATACTTTGCAATTCAAGAACATAGTCATTGGAAGGTTTGGTGGCAATACTTCAGCAGGGCAATATAAAAACGAAGATGGTTGTCTCGTTTGGGTGAATGAAGAACAAAACTGGGAATTTGTCATGATTTTGGATGCCCATAACAGTGCGGAAAGTGCCGAACTTGTTGTGGAAACTATTTTAAACGAAGAGCATAACCTCACTTCAATTTTTAACAAACCGCTTTCCGTTGCTTTTCAGGAATTGGATCATTACATTCTCCATATTTTTCAAGATCCGCTCTTTTTAGCCCGTTGTCGGGAAGTGCAGGGGGAAACGGCTTGTCTGATTGTATTAAGGAAAGACAAATATATTTGGTGGTTTTCGGTTGGAGACTGTATTCTTCACATGTTTCACCCTGAACTGGCTGAAATGCAGCAATATCAGCTAAACCAAAGAAATTTCTATGAATGGATCGGGAATGTTAATACGTTCGAATTGGATGTGCCTTGTTACAGTACGGGGCGCAGAGAATTGCGAAAAGGATTAAATCAGCTTTTTATGACGACGGACGGACTAACGGAATGTCCCCATACTTCATTTGATAACCCGAGGGACATTCTGCAAGTATTTACTCATTCCCAGTCTTCACACGATGCTGTAGGTCAGCTACTAAAGGAGATTGAGGCAAAGGGAGTACGGGACAGTACAACGATTGTTTCATGGGCTGTTGAGATCGATGAATATGCAACGGAGCCGAGCAATAAATAATCATTTAAAGGGGCTATGTATATGTTTAAAGAGACCAATTCTATTACAGGTTATAAAGAAAAGGATATTCACTATACTATTTTAAGTACCAATGAAAATGCTTCGAAACTGGCGATTTTGCTTCCTGGAGCCGGCTATACTGCGCAAGCACCGCTTTTTCATTATTCAACGGGTGTGTTTTTACATAAATCGATCGATGTGCTGCAGGTGAATTATACGTATAACGATAAGTTTTACGATCATTTCACTATGGATGAGCTTGTCGAAGCGATTCACCATGATGTAGGTGCTGTTATTGATAAAGTGCTAGAAGAGAATTCGTATGATGACTATTATGTTGTCGGGAAGTCTCTAGGTACGATTGCCATGGCGTCACTGATTAATAGGGAAATCTTTTATAACGCAAAAGCAGTATGGTTAACACCGCTTCTTAATCGGGATGATGTTTTTCAATCGATGCTACAGAGTCGTAACGAAAGTTTATGTTTTATTGGGGATGATGACACGCACTATAATGCGGAAAGATATCGTCAATTCGCCCAGAATCCAAAGCTCGTAACAAGACTACTCGAAGGAGCGGATCACAGTTTGCAGTATAAGAGCGATCCGGTACAGTCCGTTGATCTGTTAAAAATAGTTATCAAGGCAATCGATGCATTTTAACGAAAAAAACCTTCCACCAGTTCGATGGAAGGTTTTCATTTTATTCTAAGTTATCAATTGCGTACTGAGCTTCTTCAGCCGTAAATTTTTCACCGTATTCGGAAATCAATTGATCATATATAGCAGCGTCAGACATCGCCATTGTTTCAGCGTATGATTTTGCTTTATCTAATGCATTTGCTTTCCAGTCAAACTCCAGGTTATCGATTGCATATTGCGCGGCTTCTTTAGGGAAACCTTCTCCAAAGGGGAGTTACTGCAGTTTATCCATTTGATTTGGAGATGCAGTAAAGAATACTACTACAATAAAAAAGGCACTTTTGTAAGAAGCCACAAAAGTACCGCACCAATATAGTTAAGGTTTTAAAACAACTTTAATACAACCTTCTTGTTTCGCATCGAATATTTCATACCCATACTTTGCTTTTTCAAGAGGGAGGACATGGGTAATAATATCACCTGCATTCACTTTGCCATCAGCAATTAAGTTATAGACATGCGGCATGAGGTGCACAACAGGGGCTTGTCCCGTGCGTATCGCTACATTGCGTTGGAAGATGTCACCAAGGGGGAAAGCGTTGTACCGGCCACCGTAAACACCCGTAATTTGGATAGTTCCTCCTTTACGTACTGCTTGGCTTGCTGTGACGATCGCTCCCATTGCACCACTCTGCAGTTTTATACCACTTGCCAGAAATTCTAGAGGCGTCATTTTTCCGCTCATCCCGACACAATCAATTACAACGTCCGCGCCGCCTTTTGTAATTTCTTTTAAATATTCACCGCAATTTTCATGGTCTTCAAAATTAACAATTTCGACTTTATTTGTCTTTTTCGCGTGTTTGAGACGATAACCGATATAATCTACAGCGATGACTCTTTCCGCACCTTTTAGCCATGTAAATTTTTGCGCCAATAGCCCAACAGGTCCGCAGCCAAGGATGACAACCGTATCACCTTTTTTCACACCAGCGTTCTCTACACTCCAAAAAGCAGTCGTTGCAGCATCGGCGAGGAGAACGAGACTTTCATCGGGAACTTCAGACTTTTCCGGAATTTTAAAAGGGAGGAAATTGCCATAGGGAACACGCATATACTCTGCCTGGCCTCCAGGAAAACCACCTGTTGTGTCTGAATAACCGAAGTAGGCACCCATTTCACCATTGTCATTCGCATTATCGCATTGACTTTCGAGCTCATGATTGCAGTACCAGCATTGACCACATGCAATATTAAACTGAATGACAACCCGGTCACCCTTTTTGACTTTCGTCACATCCTTGCCGACTTCTTCAACAATTCCCATCGGTTCATGGCCAACGACATAATCTTGTCCTATATTTGGTATCATTCCATGCATCAAATGCAAATCAGATCCGCAAATAGCTGTTGTCGTTAGACGGATAATAAGATCATCGGCTTTTTTTATTTTTGGGTCTTTTACTTCCTTGACCTCAACATTTTTAATGCCTTGAAAAGTAACAGCTTTCAATTAAAAATTCCTCTTTTCCATTTACTTTTTTGGTGGGGTAGGGAACATGCCTTTACGATTCATGCTCTTAGGAAATAAATCCAACTGTGCAATACTTATCGCATTTTCCGCGGATTTAATATCCAATTCCTTTTGACCTTCCAAATGATAAGGCTTCAGCCATTCTTTTTTCATCATGAGCTCTGAAATCTCAAAATACAGATCAATCATGACATTCAGTTGCGTTCTCATGATTTTTTGCAGTGCTGGGGAAGCTGTTTCGGTTAAGGCGATTGAAAGATTTCGAATTCCCGTCTTTGTTGTAAGCAAAAACTCAAGCGCAACTCCCGAATCCGTTAGTTCAGGCATTCCGATTGAATTGATTGGATCTAAATAGTCTTCCATAAATTTGACCTCCTAATATACCAGTTCCGATTTAGAGTAGAGCTTAACCATTGCGGCAAGTGCTGGGGTAGATAATTTCACATTTTTATCTAATAAAGCCCTTAAATCATCATCAAAGACAACACCTTGACTTAACTTCGATTTAAGTAAACTAGTTGTCATAAAGTTTATAACTTCATGAAATTCCATTGTTTCATGAAGAGCTAATTTTTTCTCTAACACGTTAAACGCACTTCCAGATTTTTCTTTAAAAAGTTTACCCTGGAGTAAATCTCTTTATACAAATTTGCCTTTAAATCAAGGATAATGCAATTTATTCTATTGTCGAATAACATCGATACTTCATTCAAATATTCATTTGACTATTTAGATGAAGAAGCATAACCTAATATATACAATCAAACGTATATTAGAATATAGAGGTGAATACTTTGCAGAAAGCAAATGATGTGTGTGAAATCACGTGTATAAATGAGGACAATGTCGTCTGGATTCAAAAGAAATTATCTATGGAAAACCCAATAGAAGTAGCCAAAATTTTCAAAGCCTTATCAGATGATACAAGAATTAAAATTGCTTATGCATTGTCACAAAATGAACTGTGTGTTTGTGACGTTGCCAATATTGTAGGAGCAACTACAGCTACAGCTTCACATCATTTAAGACTACTTAAAAATCTCGGAATAGCTAAATACCGTAAAGAAGGGAAATTAGTTTATTATTCATTGGATGACGATCATGTAAAACAACTCATTGAAATAGCATTTGCCCATCAAAAGGCAGGTGTTCAAGTTGAATAATTCAACGGATTCATTAATGGATAAAAAGGTATTTAGAGTTGAGGGTTTTTCCTGTGCAAACTGTGCAGGGAAGTTTGAGCGCAATGTAAAAGAACTAACTGGGGTTCAGGAAGCAAAGGTGAATTTTGGCGCTTCGAAAATTAGCGTGTATGGGGATGCGACAATCGAGGAATTAGAAAAAGCAGGTGCTTTTGAGAATCTGAAAGTGATTCCTGATAAGCCTGTTCGCGAAGAAGGCAATTATACGAATGGAAATAATCGACTTACAGAGGTAAAAGTACCTTTTTATAAAAAGCACAGTACTTTAATGTATGCCGGGTTATTTATTGTCTTTGGCTATCTTTCACAGTTTATAAACGGGGAAGATAATCTCATCACTTCGTTATTGTTTATCACATCAATTGTTATTGGCGGATACTCTCTTTTTAAAGTCGGTTTCCAAAACTTGCGTCGTCTAGATTTTGATATGAAAACTTTAATGACAGTTGCTGTAATTGGTGCAGCGTTCATCGGTGAATGGGCAGAAGCATCGATTGTTGTGATTCTCTTTGCGATCAGCGAAGCACTTGAGCGCTATTCAATGGATAAAGCAAGACAATCAATTCGCTCATTAATGGATATCGCTCCAAAAGAGGCCCTCGTTAGAAGAAATGGTCAAGAATTAATGCTTCATGTAGAAGAAACCACAGTCGGGGACATCATGATTGTAAAACCTGGTCAAAAAATTGCGATGGATGGTGTTGTCGTAAACGGTTATTCTTCTGTAAACCAGGCCGCTATTACGGGTGAATCAGTTCCTGTCGGTAAATCAGTAGATGATGAAGTATTTGCAGGTACATTAAATGAAGAAGGTTTACTTGAAGTTAAAATAACAAAATTAGTCGAAGATACAACCATTTCAAAAATTATTGAATTAGTTGAGGAAGCACAAGCTGAACGAGCACCTTCACAGGCATTCGTAGATAAATTTGCAAAGTATTATACACCCATTATTATGCTGATCGCAGGTTTAGTTGCAGTAGTGCCACCTCTTTTCTTTGATGGTAGTTGGGAAATTTGGGTTTATCAAGGATTATCCGTTTTAGTAGTTGGTTGTCCATGTGCACTCGTCATTTCTACACCTATTTCTATTGTTTCGGCAATCGGAAATGCAGCTAATAAGGGGGTCCTTATTAAAGGTGGCGTTTATTTAGAAGAAATGGGCGCTTTAAAAGCAATCGCATTTGATAAGACAGGGACTTTAACAAAAGGTATTCCCGTTGTTACAGATTATAAAATGACTGAAAATAATATAAATGAAGAAGATTTACTTGCAGTGATTGCGGCGCTTGAAAATCGTTCCCAACACCCCCTTGCATCGGCAATTGTTAAAAAAGCAGAAAATGATTCAATTTCTTTTACGGGTGTTGTAGTAGAAGACTTTACTTCAATTACAGGGAAAGGCGTTAAGGGTACAATTAAGGGAATAACTTATTATATTGGTAGTCCCCAACTATTTAAGGAGATGGACTCGATAAATTTCAGTCACAATCTAGAACAGGATGTAACCGAATTTCAAAATCAAGGTAAAACTGTGATGGTAATTGGAACTGAAAAATTAATACTTGCAATTATTGCTGTTGCTGATGAAGTCCGTGAATCAAGCAAAGAGGTAATTAATAAATTGCATCAACTTGGCGTTCAAAAAACAATCATGCTTACGGGTGATAATAAAGGAACTGCTAGGGCAATAGGTGACTATGTTGGGGTATCAGAAATACAAGCCGACTTAATGCCTGAAGATAAATTGAGTTTTATAAAAAAATTAAGAGCTGAGTATGGCAATGTAGCGATGGTAGGCGACGGTGTAAACGATGCACCTGCGTTAGCAGCTTCTACAGTAGGTATTGCGATGGGTGGTGCTGGTACCGATACAGCATTAGAAACTGCTGATGTTGCCTTAATGGGCGATGATTTAAAAAAACTCCCATTCACTGTAAAGTTAAGCCGAAAAGCATTAAATGTTATTAAGGTTAACATTGCTTTTGCGGTAGGTATTAAATTCCTTGCACTACTTTTAGTAATACCCGGCTGGTTAACATTGTGGATTGCCATACTTTCAGATATGGGAGCCACACTTTTGGTATCGCTAAATAGTTTACGGCTTATAAGAGTAAAAGAATAATGAAAAGGGCTTCCGGAATATGGAAGCCCTTTTCATTTTTAATTTTAGAATCTAACAGTAAATTAAATATTATGGTTGCAAAAATAATGTTTCTAACATAATATAAGCATATTATTATATAGTGATTTACTTTTTAGTCATAATATAAGTATATTATTATATAGCTATGGAGGGATATGATGGAGCTCGATTTATTGGAAAAACAGTTAAAGGCTGTAGCGGACGCCAATCGTTTACGCATTTTAGCCTGCCTGAAAAAGGGTGAAGTATGCGTATGTGATTTTACGGACGTCCTTAATATTTCACAACCCGCAGTGAGTCAGCATTTACGTAAGCTAAAAGAAGCAGGCATTATTACAGAACGTAAGGTGGGTACGTGGAAACATTATCGTATTCAAGAAAATCAAACTTCGTTAATGCAAAATATACTTGCTTCAATTAATGATGATGTGACATGTGAATGTAAAATTAACTGTGAATGTGTGGAGGGCTAAAAATTGAATATGTTTGTTATTGCGGCACTCATTTTTATCATCACACTGATTTTTGTCATCTGGCAGCCAAAGGGACTCAATATTGGCTGGTCGGCAATGGCTGGAGCGATCGTTGCATTACTTGTTGGTGTTGTTGATTTTAACGATGTCGGAGCAGTAATTGATATTACGTGGAATGCCACATTATCTTTTATTGCGATTATATTAATTTCCCTAGTATTAGATGAAATTGGTTTGTTCGAATGGGCGGCACTACATATGGCACGGGCTGCAAAAGGCAATGGGATCAAAATGTTTGTGTATGTCAGTTTGCTCGGTGCAGTTGTTGCTGCATTATTTGCAAATGACGGGGCCGCACTGATATTAACGCCGATTGTGTTAGCGATGGTGCGTAATTTACAGTTCAGCGAAAAGATGATTTTCCCGTTTATTATGGCGAGTGGCTTTATTGCTGATACAACGAGCTTACCGTTTGTCGTGAGTAACTTAGTCAACATCGTATCAGCAGACTTCTTTAATATAGGGTTTGTGGAGTATGCTTCGCGTATGGTCATTCCGAACTTATTCTCGCTGGTAGCAACAATTGTTGTACTACTGATTTACTTTAACAAGTCAATTCCACGTGAATATAATGAATCGATGTTAAAGGAACCACGCCATGCGATTAAAGATATGAAAATGTTTAAGCTTTCATGGATTGTGCTTGCAATTTTAGTTGTTGGGTATTTCTCTAGTGAGTTTATCGGTGTACCGGTATCGCTTGTTGCGGGTTTTGTCGCGACTTTCTTTTTAATCATGGCAAGACAAAGTGCAGTTGTTGACACTAAAGCCGTTGTGAAAGGGGCACCTTGGAATATCGTATTTTTCTCAATTGGAATGTACGTTGTTGTATACGGACTAGGCAATGCAGGATTAACGCCCGCTTTAGCTAGTGTAATCGAATGGACAGCAGAGCAAGGATTGTTCGCAGCGACAGTTGGCATGGGCTTTATCGCGGCTTTTCTATCATCTGTCATGAACAATATGCCAACTGTTATGGTCAATGCATTGGCAATTGCTGAAACGACGACAGATGGTACGTTACGTGAAGCATTAATTTATGCTAACGTTATCGGGTCAGACTTAGGACCAAAAATAACGCCAATCGGATCACTCGCGACACTGGTTTGGTTATATGTATTGTCTCAAAAAGGTGTGAAAATCTCTTGGGGTACGTATTTTAAAACGGGGATTGTGTTAACAGTACCGATCTTAATCTTTACGTTAATCGGACTTTATATTACATTACTAATTTTTTAATAAAGGGAGTTTATACAAATGACAAAAAATACACTTTATTTCTTATGTACAGGAAACTCTTGCCGTTCGCAAATGGCGGATGGATGGGCACAAAAATTATTACCGGGAGATTGGGAAGTGTATTCAGCAGGTATTGAAACACATGGTGTCAATCCAAATGCGATCAAGGCAATGAATGAAGTAGGTATCGATATTTCTCACCACACTTCAGATTTAATTAACCCGGATATTTTAAATAAAGCAACATTAGTTGTAACACTTTGTGGGGATGCAGCAGATAAGTGTCCAATGACCCCTCCAGGCGTACGTCGTGAGCATTGGGGTTTCGAAGATCCAGCAAAAGCAACAGGTACAGAGGAAGAGAAATGGGCAGTGTTCCAGCAAGTACGTGATGCAATCGGTACGCGTATTGAGCAGTTCGTAAATGAAGAATTAAAAAAATAAATGTTTGTAGGGATCGACTTGAAGAAAATTGAAATTTTTGAGCAGGCGATGTGCTGTCCTACGGGTGTATGTGGACCAGCAATCGATCCAGAGTTACTACGCATGTCTTTTATTATGAATAACTTAAAAAATACGAACGTGTCAGCTGAACGTTTCAATTTAACGAATCATCCGGATATGTTTATCGACAATAAAGCAGTTAATGATTTATTGATGAATAACGGAATGGATAGCTTACCGGCGACATTCGTGGATGGTGAACTAGTATTAAAGGGGAATTACCCGACAACAGTTCAGTTTGCTGAGTGGTCTGGATTAAGTGAAGATGAGCTTTTGAAAAAGCCGAAAGTACGTCTATCAATCGGAGTGAATAAATAGTGGAACGTTTTACGCGTGAGCATTTTCCGACGACACCGTTTCTTTTCTTTACAGGAAAAGGTGGTGTTGGGAAAACATCGACTGCTAGCAGTCTTTCCATTGCGTTAGCGAAAGAGGGAAGAAAAGTGCTGTTAATTAGCACTGATCCAGCTTCGAATTTACAAGATATATTTGGTCAGGACTTAAAAAATGAACCAACAAAAATAAATGGTACAGAAAATCTTTATGCTCTAAACCTTGATCCAGAGCAAGCTGCAGCAAGTTATAAGGAGCAAATGGTTGGCCATTATCGCGGGAGATTGCCGGAAGTTGTGATTCAAAATATGGAGGAACAATTATCAGGTGCTTGCACTGTTGAAATTGCCGCTTTTAATGAATTTGCAATGCTGTTAACAAACGATGCGTATACAAAGCAGTACGATACGATTGTGTTTGATACGGCACCAACTGGCCATACCCTCCGTTTATTGCAGTTACCTTCAGCATGGTCAACATTTTTAGATGAAAATACGACAGGTACGTCTTGTCTAGGTCCATTAAAAGGGCTTGAGCCTCAGCGTGAAGTGTATAAGCAAGCTGTTGCACAGTTAACGAATGAGGTGCAAACAACACTGATGCTTGTCACACGACCTGAAGCAAATCCATTAAAGGAAGCAGCACGTGCATCAGAAGAATTATTTGAGATTGGTCTTCGTAATCAGCAGTTACTCATTAACAGCCTTTTACAATCAGAAAGCGATGATCCGATTGAAAAGGCCATTTCTGAACGTCAAACGGTGGCGCTAAAAGAAATGCCAGAACCATTAAAGGCATTTAAACATTTTTACTTACCGTTCGTACCCTATTCTTTATCAAGCATTGAGCGAATGGAAGCATGGATGATGGATACGAAGCTCCAGACAAATGCGAATGAGCCAACGATACTAAATACCCCGGAACTTGAAGAAATGATCGCGGACTACGTAGCACGTAAGCCAAAGATTATTTTTGCGATGGGGAAAGGTGGCGTAGGGAAAACGACTGTTGCCTCGTATATTGCTCTTAGAATGGCCGAAGAAGGGATGGGTGTACACTTAACAACAACAGACCCCGCAGCCCATATAAATTGGACATTTGGTCAAGAGGAACAAGAAGGCGTAACTGTTAGTCGTATTGACCCGAAAGTAGAAATTGCGAATTACGAAGCAGAAGTGCTAGCAAAAGCAAGTGAGACAATGAATGAAGACGGACTCGCTTTTGTAAAAGAAGATTTAGCTTCACCTTGTACAGAAGAAATTGCTGTCTTTCGAGCATTTGCGAATCTGGTTGAAACGCATCAAGATGAAGTTATAATTATTGATACAGCGCCAACAGGGCACACGCTGTTACTGCTCGATGCAACGGAAAGCTATCATAGGGAAATTTCACGTTCAGAAGGGGCAGTACCTGTATCTATATCGAACTTATTACCACGATTACGCGATAAAGACTATACAAGTGTAGCGATTGTTACATTACCAGAAGCAACACCTGTATTTGAAGCAACGCGTTTGCAAGAGGATTTAGCACGTGCAGGCTTACATGTGGATTGGTGGGTCGTTAATCAATCATTTGCCGGTCTTACACTAACAAGTCCAATACTGATGCGAAAACAGCAGTCTGAAGTTAAGTGGTTAGAAAAAGTAAAACAATTAAGTGAAAACCGCTTTGTCACGATTCCTTGGGTGAATGAATCACCGGTTGGAAAAGACGGATTACATGCATTAAAAGGGGAGAAGCTAAAGTGAAGATGAGTTCAGAAGGTAAACAATTTATAGAGCAAGTATTAGCTCAAGCTGAAGGTGCAACATTGCGCTTTTACGGTGTTGCAGGATGTTGCGGTATGAATTTAAGTGCAGAAATTGCACCAGCACAGGAAGTCGATACAGTAGAGACAGTTGAAGGAATTGAAATCGCCGTAGATCCACAAATTGCCCAGCAGTTAACAGACGTAACAATTCACGCAGAAAAAGAAAATGGCCAGCTTGGCTTAGTATTACTAGGCTACGAACAATCAAGCTGCTAAGATGCGATTACATCATTCGAGTACATCAATGGCTGAGCTTCAAAAATAGTAACGGAAATCCATCTCTAACAAGAGGTGGATTTTTCTTTTTATGTTTTTTATCCCAATAAAGAAATCCCCTTGAAAATACTCCAAGAGGATAATTATTTAACAGCAATTAGAAGTGCTATTACTATTTAAATCTAAACTACATACACCGGTCTCAGGAAGGTCTAGCTCTACTTTACGAGCTCCTTCGAGATCACCTGTTAAGTAAGCGACAACTGAACGAACTTGCTCATAGCCAGTCGCCATTAAGAAGGTAGGCGCACGTCCATAGCTTTTCATTCCAACAATATAAAAGCCAGTTTCAGGATGCCTTAATTCTAACTCACCATGTGGACGAACCGTACCACAGCTATGTTCGTTCGGATCAATGAGCGGTGCTAATGCTTCAACACTTTCGACAGCCGCATCAATCGATAATCGGATTTCTTTTAAGAACGAGAAGTCTGGACGGCTTCCTGTATTTGCAATGATTTCATCAACTGCAGGAAGTTGTTGTTCGCCAATCACGCCTTCGCCTTTAAGAATAATTCCAGCAGAAGTTTGTGTAAGTTCTTCGATATAAAATGGGGTAAAGACTTTTACTTTTCCTTCATCAACCAATGTATGAATACGACTTCCTAATTCACCTCGAGCAACAAGGGCATCCTTTTCTTCACCGCCATAAGCATCTTCTACACGTTTTTTACGTAAAATCCATGTAATTTCAACATCCTCAAGTTTTTCTAACTCTAAAATCGTATTAATAGCTGAGTGCCCGCCACCGATAACGGCGATACGTTTGCCTGTATAGCGTTCTTTTAGTGTTTCAATATTTGGAATACCGTAAAAGATCTTGTCAGCAAGCTTTTGTTCAGTTGATGTCCAAACATTATCTGCATGAACAGGATTCGGCGTTGCCCACGTACCCGTCGCATCAATAACCGCACTGGCAAGAATTCGCTTTGTTTCACCATTTCGTTCTGTATAAAGTACAAACGGTGCAGAGTCGCGACTGGCAGACTTCATTTTATCGTGATTTTTTTTACTGATACCTACAACTGTTGTATTAAACGAAATAAATGGTTGGATTCCAGGTAAATTTGCTAAGGGTTTTAAATACACCTCACGAATTTCTTGACCTGTTGGTAGGACGGAATCTTCTGGCGTAGTCCAACCAGATTTTAGTAGCAATTGTTTAGCAGCTTTATCAACGTTGTATTGCCACGGTGAAAATAGACGAACTTGCCCCCAAGATTTAATGTTTTCAGCAACCTCAGAGCCCTTTTCAAGAAGGATAAACGCTTCACCAGCTAAAGATAGATGGGCAGCAGCAGCTAAACCCACTGGACCTGCACCAATGATTGCAACTGGAAACGTTTTATTTAATTCAAAAGGTGTTTCTTTCATGGACATTTCTTTTTTGGGCACTTCCACAGATCCACAGCAAGAACTAGCGGGCTCTTTTGTTGGTGCGCAACAGCTTGCAGTTTGAGATTTAATTGTTAACGGTATGTTCATTTTAACATCCTCCTAAAATACTTGTAGTTTGCAACTATATGATAAATAAAAAAGTAAGAAAGTTCTTGCTTAGTAAATTGGGGTACAGCATACTGTCGATTTAGACATTGCTTCGTTTAGAAGTTGAATCGAACGAAGGACAGTTTCTTTTTCAAAGTCGTTCATATGAGAAAATACTTCTTCTAAATAGGCATTCATGGACTCATCTATCGTTGTTGCAACAAATTTTCCTTGCGTTGTCAACGATAAAATTGATACACGTTTATCTTGAAGAGAAGGTGTTTTTTTAACCAATTCCATTTTCACAAGTGTTTGAATTTGTCGGCTGAATGTCGTAATATCCATTGCGAGTGTTTCAGCAATTTGTTGCATAGAAGGTGTTTGCTGTTTATCTATTTCGTAAAGAATTTGACTTTGGATAGTAGATATTTCAAATAATCCAACAGAGCAACAATTTTTGTTTAATAAGCCAAATCTTCGAGTTAGTATGTGAAAAATTTCGCGTTTGTTTTCCATTCAATCACCTCTAATTAAATGAAAACAGAAATACTTGTAAAGTGCAACTATATGTTTTATTATTTTATTATTCAGATTTTATGGAGGTTAATTCATGGCTATTAAAATTCGATTTGTTACAAGTTAAGATTGGCCAGACGTGAAAAAAATTTACGAAGCAGGAATAGATACAAAAATGGCTACATTCGAATCGAAGGCACCCGAATCTTATAATGAATGGGTTGGTGAAGCAATTCCAACTTGTTCATTTGTTGCTTTGGAGGAAAATCAAATGTTAGGTTGGTGTAAACTAACACCTGTTTCAAAACGTAATGCATACAAAGGCGTAGGCGAAGTAAGCATTTATATTGCGCCTGAAGCAAAAGGGAAGGGAATTGGGGATTTGTTATTAAATCATATGATTCTAGCTTCTGAAGAGGAGGGATTTTGGACCCTGGAATCCAAAATCTTTAAAGAAAACATTGCTAGTCTGAAACTCCATAAAAAAATGGCTTTCGAATTGTAGGGGTTCGAGAAAAGATTGCTCAACTTGATGGGGAGTGGAAAGACAATGTGTTATTAGAAAGAAGAAAATCTTTTTAATAATGCTTTTTGGATGTTGTACAAAACTGCGTAGAATACGAAAAAGCATCTGTCGGTTTACCCAATAGATGCTTTTTTTATCATTTCTTTATTCTAGAGACTCAAGGTAACGATACAGCGTCGATTTACTAATACCTGTCTCATTTTTAATATCTAATAATGCGCTTTATTCCGAATTCAGTCATGTTAGGGTTCGTGAATGCTTTAGCTATTCTTATTTTTATGGCACAAGTACCACATTTTTTAGGGGAAGGGACAATGACGTATGTCTTCATAGCAATTACGCTACTAATCGTCTATATATTACCACGATTTTTTAAAGCCATTCCGGCCCCATTAATCGCCATCGTATTATTAACAGCTGTTACTTTTATGTTTAATGTGGAATTAAAAACAATTCGGGATTTGGGATCGATTACACAAAGCTTACCAAGTTTTTTCACTCCAGATGTACCGTTTAATTTAGAAACATTGTCTATTATTTTCCCATATGCACTTGCACTGGCATTAGTCGGCTTAATGGAATCATTGATGACGGCTCAAATTGTCGATGATATGACGAATACGAAGTCAGACAAAAATCAGGAAGCGCGTGGACAAGGGATTGCGAACTTAATTAACGGTTTCTTCGGTGGAATGGCTGGATGTGCAATGATTGGCCAATCGATTATTAACGTTAAATCAGGCGGACGAGGTCGTCTTTCTGCACTCGTTGCCGGGTTATTCCTGATGTTCTTAATTTTAGTACTTGGGAATGTAGTAATTGATATTCCCTTGCCTGTACTAGTAGGTAGCCGAGGCTTGAATTTATTACAAGAGATGGTGTTAGGTAGTGTCAGCCATAAAGTAATGAAGCGTGTTCATTGTCCAGCTTTAATTGTGAAATAGACTAGAGAAGAGAACTTGGGATCTGTCTATAATAACTGATTCCAAGTTCTTTTATAATTACAGAAGAAGGTGTTGTTATTATGAGCAAATTTATTACTCCTAAAATAGGGACACGGTCATAATATATATTATAGGAAGTTAAGTCTCGTTTCAAAAGTATACTTATAATAGTGAGACGAAACACGTTTTTTAAATAAACAGCCATAACTTAACCGGACCCGTTATATTATGGCTGTTAGTTTACTTTTTCAGTTGGATCGTAACGCTTTTGTATAATTGGATATAAATAAACTGTTCATCAGCAAAATACGCCAACGCGTTTTGTTTAGTTAATTGCTTCTCCAGACCCGGTATTAACGAAATTGGCATCTTTAATTGAGCTGGCTGTTTGAATTCGACATTTTTTCGGTTACTTTTCATTTGAATATGTAAACCTCTATTAATATATATATCTACCGTTAGTTGCTTATACTCGTCATCTACAGTCAATTCGATCCCGTCCGCGCTTTTAAACACTATTGGCTGGCATTCATCTTGCTGATCTATTGTCGCTACCCAGCTGTCCCCAAATGTATGTAACGGAACTTCCAAGCGGTTTTCAGCTGTTTCAGCTAATATTGTATCTTCGCTTACAGAATCCGTTGAAATTACCTTCTGAATGCTTTCAGTCGTTTCATCTGCATACAAGACTTCTAATGTCGTATCAGATTTATAGATTCGTATAACTTGTTCCGCGCTTAGCTGAGTCAATTCCATAGTATCTGGATCCAATTGATACAAATAGCCAGTATGAGAATCATTGCTGAAATACAATAATCCATTGATATAGAAACAAAATTGAATTTTTACAGCAAGTTTCTGTTTAGGTTGAAATGGAAACTCCTCAAAATTCATTTCATACAAATGACCATTTCCAGGATGTGCATAATAAAAACTAGTATTGGCAAGACAGCCATCATATAAACGATGAACTGCTTCGAATTTTTTACTCGTACATAATGGGTAATGATTTTCATTCCATTCATGATCAAGACGCATTTTCTCATCTGCTACTAAAAAATAACGATAGCGAACTTCTTTACCGGGAATGGAACCGATATCATCCCAAGTCACGTCGATATGATACCAATGCTCATCAATCTGCACCATATTCCAAGCATGCCCCTCTGTGCCCTCACCCGCCGCTTTTCCAACTACGTAATAACAAGGAATCTCCAGAGCTTCCATCATCTTTTCAAAAAGAAGTGCGTAAGCCATACAAACACCGTGTTTTTCATTCATAAACGTATACACAGCAAATGGTGAACCTTCAGTATGCCGTTCATAGCTATACGTCCTTGCGATATAGTCATGGACAGTGAAAACCTTTTGCAATGTTGACATATCTGGAGCAATTCGATTTTTTAAAATGTTTTGTATTTCGTCAACAATCCACTTTTCTTCCTGCCGCGCCATACGGTAACGCATCCTAAACTCCACTTTCACCCGATTTTTCGTTAATTGCCGATATTTATAGCTGCGTTTTTCACAATGTTGGGTGTAAAATGGCTGTTCCAGATGACATTGATCAAAAGCTTCCTTAATTAAAGAATCAATCGGCATTGGCAGCTGACCGTTAATATGCAGTGTAAACTGCCTGTCCATGCGCTCCATATGGGCAATAAGCGCCGGCAGCAACTGTTTTGCTGTAATGGTCGTCGTTTTAATTGAATTTCCTTGCCTTTTATACTGTTCATAGCTTTCAAAATATGTTTTCACAATATGTCGATACTCCTCTTATAACGCTTCCGTTTCATCTTCTTCAAATGAATTGAGCTTAACATAGATTTCAACCGTTTTCCCGTCCATTTCAATGACTTTCTCCAGATGCATCCCATTTTTTAATGCAATTCTTTTAGACCCTTCATTTCCTACTTGAATCGCTGAAATATACCGGTGAAGCCACATCTCTTCATCCGCATATTTCGCCAGCGCCTGAGCTGCTTCAAATCCGTAGCCTTGTCCCCAATAAGCACGTTTAATCCAATACCCGAGCTCAATCTCAAAAGTATCGTCAATAACTTGTGCAACAAGCCCCGCATGTCCGATAAAATCACCTGTTTGACGATGAATCAGTTTATGTAACCCGTAATCCCCAAAGTTTTGGTATTGTTCAAGCATCCGTTCGATTAAATGAACCGCATATGATTTATCTTTTATTAGTCCATTGCCAATAAATTTCATCATCAGTGGGTCCGAAACGAGGTCAAGCACAGTCGGTAGATCCTTTTCCGTATAGCGTTCAAAAGTTAACCGCTGCGTAGTTAAATTCAACATGGTATTCCTCCAATTTAATATTTTTTTGACGTATTGTTTATAATATCTCGGGGTTTTTCTTATGCAGAGTCAAAATATTATTATTTCACTTCCATTTTATATAAATTACATGTTTTCACCCATATGTAAGAATTCCCTCACCTTAAATAAAAAAATTTCTCATTATTAGTATATCAGATTTTTACTAGTTATTTTGTGTTATAGTACAATGTGCTGAATAACTCAAATTCAGCTGAAATTACCGATATTTTAAGTTTCGGAATATAATATTGTGCTTTATGTAATTTAATTTCTAGCTAAAATATGTTTTTCATTACTTCCCTTTCCGTAAATAATAATTCTATACCAATTTCAAACAGAACTTCTCCAAATATATCTCCTTAAAACTTGATAATTCTGCTTCATTCGCATTTTAAACATTCAAATTTTTCGGAAAAATTATTATTGCATTATATTGTATCCCCTCTTACAATGAGTACTATTAACGGATTCAAATAGTAATTTGCCGTTTAAAACAGAATAATTTTTCTTAAGGGGGAATTCCGTTGAGTCAATTAGGGGACAAAATCTCAGCGAAACGCGATGGCATTAACTTTGATAAAATCGATCGCATGGAAACATTCAATCAGTTTGTAAAGAAGAAAAACACATTTTTATTCGGAATAACTATAACATTTTTGACATTTTACATCTTACTGCCGGTGCTTGCATTCACACCTGTTTTACAACAGAAGGCAGTCGGCAGTATTACTTGGGTATGGGTCTACTCGCTTGCCCTTTTCATTATGACAATTGTTTTATGTACACTTTACGTAAAAATGGCAGCTAAATTCGATAAAGCGGCCGCTGCGGTTTTACAAGAATATGAAAAGGCGGGTGCATAGCGATGAATCTTGTTTCAGCTGGCTTCTTTATAGGGATCGTAGGGTTAACACTTATTGTTACATATATTGCTGCTAGAAGAACATCTTCTGCAAGTGATTTCTACACTGCTGGTGGTGGGTTAAAAGGTTGGCAAAACGGATTTGCCATTGCCGGTGACTACTTATCCGCAGCCGCATTCCTCGGCGTTTCGGGTGCGATTGCATTAACAGGCTTTGACGGGTTCTTCTTCTCTGTCGGATATGTCGTAGCCAATTTAGTTCTACTATATATAATAGCGGAACCGATGCGTAATTTAGGACGCTATACATTGGCAGATATGCTGACTGCGCGTTTTAATGAAAAACGAATTCGCGGTGTAGCAGCAACTGGTACGATCATTATCGTCATTTTATATATGATTGCCCAATTGGTTGGTGCCGGTGCACTAATTAAACTTTTATTCGGTATTGAGTATTGGATGGCTGTATTAATAGTAGGAGTCATGATGACGACGTACGTACTGTTCGGTGGAATGACGGCAACGAGCTGGGTACAGATTATTAAAGCAGGCCTATTATTGTTCGGTACGACATTACTAGCGTTTTTAGTATTCTCGAAGTTTGATTTCAATTTGGTGAAAATGTTTGATACGGTCAGCACAAATTACGGGGACCAATATTTAGTGCCTGGGATGAAGTACACATCTACGATCGATTCGGTTTCGATGATGCTTGCGTTAGTGCTTGGCACATCAGGTTTACCACATATTCTAATGCGATTCTTTACAGTAAAAGATGCGAAGACGGCACGTGCATCGATTTCATGGACAACGTGGATTACAGCGATCTTCTTCTCGCTGACAATCTTCTTAGGCTTTGGTGCGATGCATTTCGTCGGGTTTGACAAAATCATCGCGGAAAATGCTGCGGGTAATACGGCTGCCCCACTGTTGGCTGAGTTTTTAGGCGGCAATATATTACTGTCATTCATTTGTGCGGTGGCATTTGCTACTATATTAGCGGTTGTATCCGGTTTAGTATTAACAGGTGCATCAGCCATTTCCCATGATATTTATGGTGAAATCCTGAAAGACGGTAAACTAACAGAAAAGCAACAAGTATTAGCTGCAAGAATCGGTTCAATTTCGATTGCGGTTGTTTCGATCCTTTTAGCACTGTTTGCGCAAAGCCTAAATGTTTCCTTCCTCGTATCGTTTGCATTTTGTATCGGAGCATCGGCAAACTTACCGGTTATCCTTTATACGATCTATTGGAAGAAATTCAATGCAAACGGCGCGGTTGCTGCAATGGTAACAGGCTTAGTGTCTTGTCTAGTATTAGGTGCGCTTGGTCCGAATATTTGGAGTCCTACAGGAAATGCCATTTTCGTAGGCGAACCAATTGTGAATTTAGCGGTACCTGCCATCATTACCATTCCTTTAAGCTTCTTTGCAGGTTACCTGGGCTCAATATTAACGGCGCATAAGGTGGAACAAGCAGAGGCAGAACGTGTTTATAAAGAGATCCGCGTTAAAGCACATACAGGTATTTCTGTGCAGGATGTTTCCCATTAATTATTAGAAGAAAGTAAATTAGAACAATAGATTTTAATAAATAAAAACTGTCTCGAAAATATTTGCTATTTCCGAGCAGTTTTTTGCTTTTTTATACCATTTTATACATGAATATAACTTTTCGAATATACTGAATTTATTTTTTTGTAAAATAAATCATTTTTTAAATATTACTTTTACTTATAGAATTGAATAATATTTTCTTATAATTAATTTTCTGATTTTTTGTAATTATTTAACGTTTTGACCCCTTCAAACCCATGTAAATACTACCTTTCCATCGATTATCCAAAATATAACAATTTAATATTCTCCTCTTAATGTATTATTTTTTCTCTATTAAACTTATTTTTTCAAAAAATTTTTCCACATAATTTATTTAAAAAGTGTTGCAATTTTGTTACAGCTAAAATAGAATGAAAATGTAAAATCCTAAAAGCAGAATTTTACGTACATTAAGCAGTAATAATTATCACAAAATGGGGGAATGTTTATGGGGAATAATCAAAAGCCAATTATTGATTATGAGAGAATTGCATCGCAGCAATCTTTCAGGCAACTGGCGCGGAAAAAGAATTCATTTTTATGGTCGATTACCGCAATCTTTTTAGTACTTTATATGTTACTACCAATCTTAACTTCGTTTACAGAAATCTTACATCAAAAAGCGATTGGTGATATTACATGGGTATGGCTTTATTCGGCAGGGTTGTTCGTAATGACTTGGGGATTAGCTCACTTCTATGTAGCACGTGCTAATAAATATGACGCAGAGGCAAAAGAGATTATTGCGGAATATGAAGGAGGTAAAAGCAAATGAGTTTTACAGCGATTTTCTTCTTCGTAGCAATCGTAGGGTTAACGTTAGTCATTACTTGGTGGGCTTCTAAACGTACATCAAGTGCGTCGGATTTCTACACAGCTGGCGGCGGTTTAACAGGCTGGCAAAACGGGCTGGCAATTGCAGGTGACTACTTATCAGCAGCATCATTCTTAGGTATCGCCGGTTCGATTGCCTTATTCGGATTCGATGGCTTCTTCTTCTCGATCGGTTACCTTGTAGCCTATTTAGTAGTTTTATATATCGTAGCAGAGCCATTACGTAACTTAGGCCGATTCACATTAGCCGACATGATTACAGCTCGTTTCGATAAAGCAAAAGTTCGTGGTACAGCAGCATTATCTACAATTACCATTGTATTGTTCTACATGATCGCTCAGCTTGTAGGTGCTGGTGCCCTAATTCAATTACTGTTAGGTATTGAATACTGGATGGCGGTTCTTCTAGTTGGTGTCATGATGACAATTTACGTATTATTCGGTGGTATGACGGCAACATCTTGGGTACAGATCATTAAAGCATGTCTTTTAATGTTAGGTACTGTCATTATTTCATTCTTAGTATTAGCAAAATTCGACTTCTCGATTGCACAAATGTTTACGCAAATGACAACTGAAACTGAACATGGTGCAGCTTATTTAAATCCAGGTTTACGTTATACAAATGGTATTGATACAATTTCAATGCTGCTTGCGTTAGTACTTGGTACAGCGGGTCTTCCGCATATCCTGATGCGTTTCTTCACAGTAAAAGACGCACAGACAGCTCGTTCTTCAGTAATTTGGGCTACTTGGATTGTTGGTATCTTCTATGTATTAACAATTTTCCTAGGTTTCGGTGCTGCAGCATTCGTTGGTAAAGACGAAATCGTAGCAGCGAACCCGGCAGGTAACATGGCTGCCCCACTATTAGCACAAGCGCTTGGTGGCGACATTCTGTTCTCATTCGTGTGTGCGGTAGCATTCGCGACAATCTTAGCGGTAGTAGCAGGTTTAGTACTTTCTGGTGCATCTGCCCTATCTCATGATATTTACGGACAGATTATTAAAAAAGGTAAAGTTACGGAACAAGAAGCGGTTAAAGCAGCTCGTATCGGTTCAATCATTATCTCAGTTGTTTCGATACTGTTAGCTTTAGGTGCTCAAACATTAAACGTAGCATTCTTAGTATCGTTAGCATTCTGTATCGCGGCCTCAGCGAACTTACCGGTAATCATCTACACAATTTACTGGAAACGTTTCAACACATCAGGTGCTGTTACAGCGATGTTAACAGGTTTAATCTCTGCATTAATCTTAGTTGCCGTTTCTCCGAACGTATGGAATCCGGTTGAAGGTAAAGCAATCTTTGTTGGTGAACCGTTAATTATGTTAACGAACCCTGCATTAATTTCTGTACCACTTGGTTTCTTAGGCGGATTTATCGGTACATTGATTTCTAAAGAAAGAAATGATCTGAAATACCGCGAAGTTGAAGTAAAAGCGCAAACTGGTATTTCTGTACAAGACATTTCTCACTAATCATACTCTTCCTTACTTTGACGAGTTGAGGAAAAACAAGTCAGCTTCTAACATTGTTAGAGGCTGATTTTTTATAACTTCCTAGTTTTTATAATCTCCCCTATCCTATATTGAGGAGTGATGCGATGACGCTTGGACAACATATCCGTGTATTCATTTGTGTTGTAGTGATGGGCTGTATTGTCGGCTTTGTACTAAACGGGAAAGAAAATGAAACGGACTCCCCTTATATCGATTATGTAAAAGCGCAGCAATGGCCTTTTAACGAAGCGTTGCACATTGCGGATGTATTTGATGGCCATTATGAATTGACCTACTGGGAGTACTTTACTGCGCAAAATGGCGAGCATGTCGTCCAGTTTACCGGAACGAATGCTGAACAGCAGGATATTTACCAGTTTATCGTCGAAAAAGATTACACAGGATTTCTAATCGGTGCGGTCAAACAAAATAATATCCTTTTGCCGCCTGAACAAAAATGGTCTTTTGTCAAAACGCTCACGAATAAAAAAGCGTCAAAATCCGGAGAATTTCTTGCCGGATTTTGACGCTTTTTCTTGGCTGTTTTTCTAGTAAAAACAGGAATATTCTCCTTAATATTTCATGGTACAATAGAAAAGCAGCATCCAGCTGACTCCTTTTGTAAAGGAGGTGTACTACTGTGTCTTATCCATCACGCAAAGAAAAGGCTAAGGCTGTTTCGGAAAAAAAGCGTAAGGAAAAACTCGCCATTTTTCGTTATGCGACAGATCTTTTCCGTCTTGTCGATACCATTTATCGTTTTTTCCGAATGATGTTGTAAAAAATTTATTTTCACCACTTAGACTCGCCATCTAGGTGGTGTTTTTAATTTCCACCAATAATGAGCAAATAAAAAAGCGATTGGGGGCCACCCAACCGCTTTGTACTACTGTAGATCCATCACGCATGAATCTTACTAACTTCATTGTATGAAAGTATGCCTTTCATGTCAATGAATTACTTTTATCATATGTTTTGTTTTCGGCTAATATACATGAATCCTTACTCTGTCTTTTCAACATAGGCGCGGCAGATTGCCCCATCGCCATCTATATCAATTCGTAGTGATCCGTTTGAATAGCGGTCTGCTCTCGTTAAGGATGTTACTGAGATCGTTTCCTGTATGCCTTTTTCAGTCTCGATTGTAAATGTATTTCTAAAGTTCACAACTAAAATTGTGTAAATACGGTGCGGGTTCGATTTTAACTCTTTTAAAATAACGACACCGCGTTTTGCACGGTTGCCAAGTTCAAGTTCGGATAACAGCATACGCTTAACGGCACCGCGCTGTGTAACGATAACGAGTTCTTGTTCCTGCTCCGGATTTAAGATAGCCACCGCCGCAAGATACTCGCCCTCTTTAACAATGATTCCTTTAACGCCAGCTGTTTTTACTCCTGTTACCGGAAGATCTTCCATAGGGAATCGAATTGTATAGCTTGTGTTTGTCGAAAGCAATACTTCTTCTTTATCCGTAACGAGACGCGCAAAAATCATTTCGTCATCGCCTTTTAAATTCATTGTCTTAATCGGTTTCGAATAACGCGTAACAATATAATCAGCAAGTGCCGAACGCTTAATTTGACCTTCTCTTGTAGCGGTAAATACATACAGATCCGGTTTCTCGAACGTATCAATTCCGATGACTTCGATGATTTCCTCGTTTGAGTCGATCGGGACAATACTCGAAATATGCTGTCCGAGATCTTTCCAGCGAATATCCGGCAATTCATGAACCGGCTGGTAAATATAATGCCCTTTGCTCGTGAACAGCAGTAAGTGATGCTGCGTATTCAAGTGGGCTTCATACAGCAAGTAATCGGAATCTTTCATCGCAAAGTCCTTGCCGTTGGATGCATTGTGTGAACGGAGACTTGTCCGTTTTACATAGCCGTCTTTAGTCACAGTTACAACAACTTCTTCACTTGGTACCAATACATCACGCGTTACTTTAATCTCTTCGATTTCTGCTTCAATTGTTGAAAGACGAGGTGATGAGAAACGTTTTTTAATATCGTTCAATTCCGATTTAATAACACGGATCAATTTCTTTTCGTCCTCTAAAATGGCTTTCAATTTCACAACAAGCTGTTGGAGCTCATCCTGCTCTTTTTGAAGCTGGGTAATATCGGTATTTGTTAAACGGTAAAGCTGAAGGCTGACGATTGCTTCTGCCTGTTCTTCCGTAAAGCCGAATTTCTCCATAATGTTATTTTTCGCATCGCGTTTATCCTTCGATGCACGGATTGTTTCAATTACTTCATCCAAAATGGATAAGGCTTTCATAAGACCTTCAACGATATGTAAGCGATCTTCTGCTTTTGTTAAGTCATATTGGGATCTGCGTCGCACAATTTCCTTCTGGTGATCAATGTACGCATCCAACATGAGCGGCAATGTCATCATCATTGGACGACGGTTATGAATCGCAATCATATTGAAGTTATATGAAACTTGCAAATCCGTTGATTTTAATAGGAAATTTAAAATCCCTTGTGCCGGCACGTCTTTTTTCAGTTCGACAACAATTCGTAAACCGTCACGGTCCGATTCATCACGAATTTCGGAAATGCCGTCTAAACGTCGGTCATTTACACGGAGCTCGTCCATTTTACGGATCATGTTGGCCTTATTTACTTCAAACGGGATTTCGGAAATAATAATCTGTTCTTTATTGCCTTTTAACTGCTCAATTTCAGTACGTGAACGGACAATGATTTTCCCTTTTCCAGTTTCGTACGCTTTTTTAATGCCGTCAATCCCTTGAATAATCCCGCCCGTTGGAAAATCGGGCCCTTTAATAACGGTCATCAGTTCATCGACTGTACAGTTTTTGTTGTCCAGACGCATTAAAACCGCATCAAGTGCTTCCTGCAGGTTATGTGGCGGAATATCCGTCGCATAACCAGCCGAAATCCCTGTTGCGCCGTTAACTAATAGATTTGGGAAGCGAGATGGCAATACAGTCGGTTCCATATCCTGATCATCGAAGTTCGGAACGAATTCAACTGTATTTTTATTAATATCACGTAACAATTCTGAGGCAATCGCCGAAAGACGTGCTTCCGTGTAACGCATTGCTGCTGGCGGGTCCCCATCGACAGAACCGTTGTTACCGTGCATTTCGATCAGCATATGACGGCTTTTCCAGTCCTGACTCATACGGACCATCGCATCATATACCGAGCTGTCACCGTGCGGATGGTAGTTACCGATTACATTACCGACAGTTTTTGCCGATTTACGGAACGGCTTGTCAAAAGTATTACCTTCATGGAACATCGCATATAATATACGACGTTGTACAGGTTTTAGCCCGTCACGTGTATCCGGTAATGCACGGTCTTGAATAATATATTTGGAATAGCGACCAAAACGGTCACCCATTACTTCTTCTAATGGCAAATCTTGAAATTTTTCTACAAAACTCATTATTCGTTAACCTCCTCATGCTGGATGAATTCATTTTCTAAAATGCTTGCATCCTCTTCCATGCCGAAGTTGACGTTTGATTCAATCCATTTACGACGGGGCTCTACTTTATCGCCCATCAATGTTGTAATACGACGTTCTGCACGTGCTCCATCTTCAATTTTCACACGGATTAATGTACGTGTTTCCGGATTCATCGTTGTATCCCAAAGCTGGTCGGCATTCATCTCGCCTAACCCTTTATAGCGCTGAATAATATAGCCTTTGCCGATTTTCTTCGTTGCGGCACTCAGCTCCTGTTCAGTCCAGGCATAGATCAGCTCCTGCTTTTTACCCGAACCTTTTGAAACTTTATAAAGAGGCGGTAACGCGATATACACTTTCCCTGCTTCGATAAGCGGGCGCATATACCGGTAGAAGAATGTCAGCAATAGTACTTGAATATGGGCACCATCTGTATCGGCATCGGTCATGATGACAACTTTATCGTAAGCGGCATCCTCCACTGAGAAATCAGCTCCGACACCGGCACCGATCGTATGGATGATCGTCGCGATTTCTTCGTTTTTCATAATGTCCTGCAGCTTAGCCTTTTCGGTATTGATGACTTTACCGCGCAATGGCAAAATCGCCTGGAATGTACGGTCACGGCCTTGTTTTGCCGAACCGCCAGCAGAGTCACCCTCTACTAGGTACAATTCATTTCTCGAAGCATTTTTCGACTGTGCAGGTGTCAGCTTACCGGACAGAAGCGTACTTGATTTTTTCTTTTTCCCGTTACGGGCATCATCACGTGCTTTACGTGCAGCTTCACGCACTTGTTGGGCACGAATGGCTTTTCGCACTAAAGAAGCCGATAGCTCGGCGTTTTCTTCTAGGACATACATTAACTGTTCTGAAACAACGGTATCAACGGCAGAGCGTGCTTCGGATGTACCAAGCTTCCCTTTTGTCTGCCCTTCAAATTGCAGCAGATTTTCAGGAATACGGACAGAAACAATTGCTGTCAGGCCTTCACGGATATCCGTGCCTTCCAGGTTTTTATCTTTTTCTTTCAGCAGTCCGATTTTGCGTGCGTATTCATTGAACACACGTGTCAAAGCTGTTTTAGCACCTGTTTCATGCGTACCGCCATCACGTGTACGGACATTGTTAACGAATGACAAAATTGTTTCGGAATAGCCGTCGTTAAATTGCAGCGCGAACTCCACTTCAATTTCCTGAATGATGCCTTCTACATATTTGACTGGATGCAATACATCTTTTTCTTCGTTCAAGTATGTAACGAACGCCTCAATACCGCTTTCATAATGGAAAATTTCATGCTTCCCTTCTCCGCGCTCATCGATCAGTTCGATTTTTAAACCTTTTAATAAAAACGCAGATTCGCGTAAGCGCTCTGCCAAAGTATCATAATTATATTTAACGACAGAAAAAATCGATGGATCCGGCAGGAAATGTACAAGTGTTCCTGTTTCCTTCGTTTTCCCGATCATATCAAGCGATGTAGCCGGCTTCCCGCCTTGTTCAAAACGCTGGCGGTAAATTTGGCCGTCACGATAAATCGTTACTTCCAAAAATGTTGATAAGGCATTTACAACGGATGAACCTACACCATGTAAACCACCACTTGTTTTATAGCCGCCTTGTCCAAACTTTCCGCCTGCATGAAGGACGGTGAAAATAATTTCCGGGGTTGGTTTGCCCATTTTATGCATACCTGTTGGCATACCACGACCATGGTCACGCACGCTAATACTGTTATCTTCATGAATCTTCACGATGATATGATGTCCAAATCCAGCAAGCGCTTCATCCACTGCATTGTCTACAATTTCATACACTAAGTGGTGAAGACCTCGACTATCTGTAGAACCAATATACATCCCTGGTCTTTTGCGTACGGCTTCTAAACCTTCTAATACTTGAATGGCATCTTCATTATACGAAATACCGGTTTGGTTTTTTACCAAATGTAATCCCCTCCAAAAATACAAACAACCGTTCTATTTACTACCTAATCGTACGCTCAAATATGCATGATGTCAATGTTTAAAGGTACTGATTTAGGCTTTGCAAAGATTAATTGTATCACCAATAACGAACGTTTAAAAGCATATCCTTTAGCAGCAAACAATAAAATGTAACTTTTTCCCTGTTTTTTACATAGGCGAAAAAATAATACCTCTTTCCTTCTATTAAAAAACATTGTAAAATATTCAATACATACTATTAGTACCAACTGATAATTCTGAATTCGAAAGGAGCACAACACTTGATCAACGCGTTAATTATTATTTGTGCTTATTTAATCGGTTCCATTCCATCAGCTTTATGGATTGGCAAAATTTTTTACAAAACGGATATTCGACAACAGGGCAGCGGCAATTTAGGCACGACCAATACATTTCGAGTATTGGGCAAAAAGTCGGGCATCGCCGTATTGCTAATTGATATATTAAAAGGGACGGCTGCGGTATTGCTTCCGTTATTGCCGTTTTTCGCAGACAGCACGGTCCATCCTTTAATCTTGGGTGTCATCGCAGCTGCGGGCCATATGTTCCCGATTTTCGCCAGTTTCCGTGGAGGAAAGGCGGTTGCTACGAGCGGTGGCGTTATTTTAGGCTATAATTTACCGTTATTTATAATTTTAATCATTGTATTTGTCATCGCTTTAAAACTAACAAAAATGGTCAGCTTATCATCTATGATTGTGTCCGCTGCAGCGGTGATTTATGTCATCGGTCATTGGATGATAACGGGTGAATATGCGTTATTCATTTTAGTTGTCGTATTGGCTGGCTTCATTTTTTACCGTCACCGTGAAAATATTAAACGGATTAAAGCCGGTACTGAACCGAAAATTAAAGGATTTTAACTAATTGACTGAAGGGGTTTCCTTTCAGTCTTTTTTTGTAGTCAAAATTTCAGAACGCGAGCTTTGTAAGTTTTTTTTATTTCCTGCATAATGACAGTAGAGGTGAAATATATGGAAATCAGACTATCAGAAAAAGCACTTACTTGGTTTAAACAGGAAATGGAAGTAGAAAAAGGCGATTTCATTCGTTTTTATGCAAGGTATGGAGGTTCTTCACCTTTTCATGAAGGGTTTTCGTTAGGGATGACGCGGGAGCAGCCGCATGAAATAGGCATTGAAACCGTTGTGGAAGATATTCATTTTTATATTGAAAAGTCCGATGAGTGGTTTTTCAACGAACATCATTTAGTTGTAGATGTCGCCGATTCATCCGATGAATTAACTTATTCCTATGAAAAATAAACACCTTTTTATCGCTCTCTAATACGAACAATTCGCCGTCGAAAAGTTCAAATGTTTCGAAATTTTAGTAAATCCGTTTTTGCCGATTCAATCGTTATAATGAGTAAGGATTATATCGAAGATTGATGAGGGATTATATGTGAAAGCGAAACAGGAATTTTATTGGCGCTGCGTATTTTTTATTGCAGGCATCATTGTTTTATCATTAGGCGTGACATTAACGATCAAAGGACAAATACTTGGCGTTG
Organism: Solibacillus sp. FSL R5-0449; assembly: GCF_037975215.1. Taxonomy (NCBI): domain Bacteria; kingdom Bacillati; phylum Bacillota; class Bacilli; order Caryophanales; family Caryophanaceae; genus Solibacillus; species Solibacillus sp. FSL R5-0449. The sequence continues at coordinate 1,666,519 of NZ_CP150239.1, read as the reverse complement.
GGTCATGGGATGTCCTTCATATCGGACTACAAAAAAACTTGGGCTTAACGGTCGGTACATGGTCTATCATTTTAGGCTTGCTCATTCTGGCTGTTGATACGTTTTTCACGAAAAGATTGCCGAAAGTCGGAACGTATTTGGACATGTTCCTGACAGGTATTTTTATTGATATATTTATGATTGTATTACCGGATGCGAATACACTGTTTGAACAAACATTGGCATTTGTTGTTGGCGTTATCCTGCTGGGCTTCGGCTGCGGCATGTATATGGTGGCTAACCTTGGTGTAGGGCCTCGTGACACGTTAATGCTGTTGTTGGTTCACCGTCTTGGCTGGAGTGTCAACCGTGCACGTACAACAATGGAAGTAACGGTTGCTATAATAGGTTTTATATTGGGCGGACCAGTCGGAGTCGGTACGGTATTTATGGCGTTCGGCTTAGGGCCTGTCGTACAATGGGCGCTCAAATGGAACGGAAAGCTGTTCCACCGCGCAGCAGGTGTAGAAAGTGTCGTTATATAAAAATAGGTAGAGAGCAAGCATTATGCGTTTGCTTTCTTTTTTTACATTTGAATTGTTACAATTTTCAAAAAAATACTTTCGTAACAATGGAAAAAAGTGCATAGTAATAAGTGGAGGTGTTTTTAAAATGATACATATTGAAAATATCCATTTATATCGCAATGACAAAAAGATTTTAAACGATTTAAGCTGGCATGTCCAAAAGGGACAGCATTGGGCCATTTTAGGGTTGAACGGCTCAGGTAAAACGACGTTGTTGAAAGTCATTAACGGCTATATATGGCCAAATGAAGGAAGCGTCCAAGTATTGGGCGAAACATATGGCAAGACCTATATACCGAAGATGCGGACGCGGATCGGCTGGGTAAGCAACGCGATGATCGATAATTTCAACTGGCAGGATAATGCGATTGAAATCGTGCTCAGCGGAAAATTCGGTGCCCTTCGACTATTCGATGAAGTGACAGATGAAGAAATTGATCATGCGGTTTCCATTATGAAGCATTTTCACTGTGACCATTTAGCAAATAAATCATTCGAGCATTTGTCACAAGGTGAACGGCAGCGTGTTCAAATCGCAAGGGCCATTATGGCAGATCCCGAAATTCTCATATTGGATGAACCGTGTGGCGGGCTGGACTTAATCGAACGGGAAAACTTACTGCAGACGATTGAACAGATTGCACAAGCTGAAAACGGCCCTACCCTCATCTATGTGACTCACCATGTAGAGGAAATTCTGCCTTGCTTTAGCCATGTGCTTTTAATGAAAGACGGAAAAAATATCGAAGCCAATGCACGGGAAACGGTTTTAACAGATGAATTATTAAGCGATTTCTTCGGGCGTGAAATCAGTTTGCAAATCGAACGCGAACGTGCCTGGGTCGCGATTAAATAAAACGAACCAGCAGGAGTCCACCTCTTGCTGGTTTGTTTCATTTTATACACACTAAATATGATATTCAATATTCTCATCAACATAATGCCATTCGTACGGTGTTTCTTGGTATACGTAGTAGTTCAGCCAGTTGTAGAACAATAGATGCGAATGGGCACGCCAAACATTTTTCGGTGCCTGCAGCGGATCGTTATTCGGAAAATAGTTGACCGGAATATCCGTATTGTCCGGATCTTTCTCGATATCGCGGAAATACTCATCCGATAATGTCGTTGCATCATATTCCAGATGCCCTGTAATCATAATATGTTTATTGTTTTTCGATTGAACGATAAACACCCCTGCATCATCCGAATAGCTGAGTAAACGCAAGTCGGGATGTGCTCGTACTTCATCAATCGAAACCGATGTATGGCGTGAATGCGGTGCAACATACTCGTCACTGAATCCACGTACTAGATCTACTGTTAAATCCGTAATCACATGGGAATATACACCGGAGCATTTCTTCGGCAATTCGAATTTACCAATGCCAAAATGGTGGTACAGGGCAGCCTGTGCACCCCAACATATATACATGATTGAAGTAACATGTTCATTTGCCCAGTCCATCACATGCGTAATTTCGTTCCAGTAGCCGACATCTTCAAAATCCATTTTCTCTACTGGCGCACCCGTAATAATAAGACCATCAAAACGACGGTGCTTCACTTGGTCAAATGTTCGGTAAAATGTATCTAAATGCGATTTGGAAACATTTTTTGATTCGTATGTAGCTGTATTTAAAAATGTGACATCTACCTGTAATGGTGTATTCCCGAGCAAGCGTAGCAACTGCAGCTCGGTTTTCTCTTTTTCAGGCATTAAATTAAACACTAAAATATTTAGCGGTCGAATTTGCTGCGTTTTCGCACGGTCCTCCTCCATGACGAAAATCTTCTCTTTTCTAAGCAGCTCACCCGCCGGTAAATGTTTCGGAATATTAATCGGCATTTCACTTTCCCCCTCATAAACTATTTCAAAATACTTTTAATAATCAGTCGTGTTCAGGCATTGCATTGTTTTACGAGCGAAACGAACCGTTCCAGAACAACATAAAAAGCCCCTCTCACTCCAGCAAAACAGAATTGAGAGGGGCTTTTACCCGTTCTTATCTGCCAAGGTCAACACCTTGCTGGAAGTAGCACCTTTCTAGTAACACTAGAGGTTGCTGAAGCATCATAAGGCCAAGTCCCTCCGCTTCTCTTGATAAGACTATTAAATTGTCATTAGTGTATCATGTACTTTATAGTTTTGCAATAATTCAAAAAATATTATTTTACTCATCCTGAAGCTGTTCTTTTTCTATATTGAATAAGATGGTTTCCAGCCGCTCATCCCATACACGTGTCAACGTATTGTATACACGTACAAAATGTCTGTTTTCCTTTTGATCGAACAATAAAAAACATAGGACCGGTATATCATTAATCTGGATTGATTCCGTCGACACAACACTCGTTATATAGTGCGGAACTTCGTCTTCCGCCACCGGTTGTTCGGAAAGCTGCTGTTGAATGAAATCAACGAGCAATGTTTCTTCAATCGCTTCAATTTCTTCTGTATCCATTGTCGGGAAAGGCTCCGGAAACTCTTCCAAATCCGCGAATTCTTCCAGGTCCCCCTCCAATGGCCGTTCATGAATCGGACTGTATTGAATGAAGTAACTTGTTTCTTCTAGTTCCTCTTCAAAAATGCCCGATTCCAGCTGTGCTTTCCCTTTAGCAGTAAGCGCAAATTCCTGTTCTTTCACTATCATGCCGAGTCGTAACATTTTATTCGTCAAATCATGAATAAATAACGGTTCCACCAATAAAATTTCGGCTAAGAGCTCCACATTTTTCAGTTTTGCCTTTTCAAAGGAAATGAGCATCATCTTCATTAAAATATCCATGGCATTGCGCATCACGGGATGATATTTCACTTCCAATGTATGAATCGGAATGGCATATTGCATTTGCTTTTTAATTTCAATGGATGGGTTTTGGCTGAGTTCTTTCTGCAGCTGTAAAACTGTTCCTTGTAAATCCATTCAATCCAATCCCCCTGTTTCTACACAGCAAAATAGCCGTCCTGTTCTTTTACGGTCGTTAAGACATGGGCATACATATCCCTTGTTTTCGCGCTCTTTGGACGCTTCGTAAACATTTCGGTACTGCCGACCATAATGAGCAGTTCCCGGGCGCGGGATAAGGCAACATTGAGACGTCGGTAATCTTTCGCAAAGCCAATTTCTCCGCGCTCATTGTCATGATTCCGCACCATGCTGACAATAATGACATCCATCTCCATCCCCTGGAATTTATCGACCGATCCAGTACGGATGTGTAAATGCGGTACACTGATCTCCTGCTCGATCAAACGATTAATGCGCTTTACCTGCTCCGCGTAGAATGAAATAACGCCAACCGATTTTAATGCGTCTTGTGGAATCAGACCTTGTGCCTTTGCCTGCTCCGTTGCGGCATTTAATTCGAGCAGCTGCTGTTTAATCTGTTCCAGCTCAGCTAAATTGAATAAACTCGAGCCTTCTTTCATCCGCTCTTCAAAATACGGTTTGGCATTCGGTATATCGAGCCATAGCAAATGATGGTTTCGTGTAATTTTGGATGTTTCAAGGAAATGATCTCGTACAGCATCCGAATCCTCTAACCCACATTGCAGCTGTTCGGATTCATTTTCATAAAACGGTGTAATAGTTGACATAATATTTTTATGCATACGATACTGAAGGGCAAGCATCGTTTTGTTTTGCGACGGCAAATTGTTATATAAACGCTCAAATAGTGATTCTTCGAGTAATTTTTCAAGCTCCCGTTTTTCTTCAAATGTTGTACTTTCCTTCACAACTTGCTCCAATGTTTCTTCAAATGTCGCATCGCCTACAAGCGGCGGCAGCTGGTGATGGTCCCCAACTAAAATAATTTTTGCGCCTTTTAACATCGGCAGTAACAGTTCCGGTGGTGTTGCTTTTGAAACTTCATCAATAATGACGACATCAAACGTCGGGTAGTTGTCCATAAACTCTTTATTCGCCGAGGCAACACATGTTGTGCCGATTACATTGGCATGTTTCACGTACAATTTGCGGATTTCGTCCAAGTCATGGGCATTGGCATTTTTCAATAAACCATGCCATTCGTTTTGAAGTTCTGCTGTTACCGGGAGCAAACTAATTTTCACTTCTAGCGTTTCGATCTTTTCTGTAAAAAGTGTAATTTTTTCGTTTACTTCAATGATTGCCTGCTCAGGGTTCAGTTTTGTCAGCTGTTCAAGTTCTGTGCGGCGTTTTTCAAGCTGTACGCCTTCGCTGTTGATCCCTTTAAAGCGCACTGTTAACTGTTCAACCGTCTCAGTACCAAGGGCAATCTGTTCATTTAAAACTACCAGCTCTTCCGCTTTTTTGTTCAGTTGAAGCTCCACTTTTTCACGGTTTTGGCGCTGTGTTTCGGTTTTCATCTGATCCAGTTCATTTGTTGCGAGCAGTTCTTCCAGCTCATCTGTTGTATGATTCAGCGTTATCGACGGATCGATTTTTTCGTTGATTGTATCCATTTGGGATTTAATCGTTGTTGCCTCTTCCTCCAGCTGCTGAAGATGCTGTGCCTTCACATCATTTTGCTCTTTGAACTGTAGGATAATTTCCTCTTTCAGCTTTTCGAAAATAAGTACGGTTTCACGGATCGCATCCATATATTTATTGTTCAGCTGCTCGATGTATTGCATGCGCAAATGAATTCCCTGAATGGAGCGGGTGCCGTTTTGAGCATTTACGCGGCGGTCCCTAAAAGCGATACTCAGCTTTGTCAAAAACTCCTGAATCTCTTCAAGTGTATAATGATGCCCCATATCCAGCCTATCCGGTGTTACATGGATTCCTAACACCGTTTCACTGTAGTGCAACGCCTTTTCCAGACGTTCTTTCACATCTTTGATCGGCTTATACTGCTCCATTTGCGGCTGAATTCGATCAAGTGCTGTAAGTAAGCGGTCCATCGCATAGTTCCGGCGAATATTGTATTCACTCATGAACTCCTCTATTTCGTACACTTTTTTCAACGAAGCAATTTTATCGACGAGCAGATCATACTGTGACGTCTCATTGGCCTTTTCGATTTTCGTCTTAACTGCAGCAAAACGCTGCTGGAATTGATCAAGCTGTGCCTTATAATGACTTTGCGTAAGTTGCTGCTGGTAGTTTTCTCGCGCTTCTTTCAACTGTTGCGCTTGTTCTGTCAGTTGTTCGACTGACAATCCGTCTTTTACTTGCTGTTCGAAATTAGCGACGGTCTCGGCTACTGTGCTTCCTGTCGCCTGCAGTTTCTCCAATTTGCGTTCATTGTCTTCCAGTTCTTTTTTGCATTCGGTCAATTCTTTTTTTAATGCCAGAATCTTTTCGGCCAGAACATGCAATTCTGCCTTTGCCGCTTCTTTTTGTTCAATTTGAAGTTCCAGCTCTTTTTGTTTTTGTTTAAGCGCATCAATCTCATTTTGCGCTACATTGATTTCATCATTTAAAAGCTGTTCTTTTTTCTCATGCAGCGAAATTTCATGGCCGATTGCTTCAAACGTCTGCTCCTGCCAATACGACGCAACATTTTCCTCGATGAACTTCTTCCCTTCTTCTTCAATGCTTTCCGTACGGCCGTAACGCAAAATCCGGATATCTTTGTTCGATAAAAGCCGGCTTAATGCATTGTCGACCGCTAAGTTCGATTGGGAAGCAACAAGCGTTTTCAGACCCGCTTTTGCATTTTGATAGCAAATTTCCGAAATTACCGTCGTTTTACCGGTACCCGGCGGACCTTGAATAACATACAGATCTTCAGAGCTCATTGCCCCTTCGACTGCCTGCTGCTGGTACTGATTCAGCCGGTTATGAAAATCGAGAGGAACCGTTTTTTTGCGCTCGGCAATAACCGGTTTATCTTCGAATAAAATTGTTTCGAGATTCGCATTTGCAGCCAATCCTTCTTTTAACCGTTCAAACCCTTTTAATAAGCGTTTTAGCTGTGATTTCGTCGCGGCATTGGAAAATTCGATGTCTTCCGATTGGAACTGAAGCTCATTTCTCCGCGCCAAATTGCTGTAATACGGTTTTAAGGCAATTTCAACAGTATTTTCGTTGCGGCGGATTTTTGCCACATCCCCGATTTCCTGGACATAGCCGCGCAAACGCGCACTAAGGCCCTCCAGCTGTTTCCACTGCTTTTTATCGAGGTTGTTAATACGCACGGTCATATGAGAAAAGTCTGCATCAAATGTGACACTTGAAAAACGGGCATGAATATCTTCAATGTCCGCATTTTTGTTTAACACTTTTAAATAGCCTTCCCAGCTGCTGATCCGTTTATTGACATAATCAAAGCGTTCCTGTGCAATCGGCAGTTCATCGATGGCTTTTAGAAACGGTTCCTGGTATGTATGGCCACTAATACGGGAAGCGACGAAGTGGATTTTCATTGTCGCGCGGCGATTTGTGACAACCGGTGTCCCTTTGCCGCGTGTTCGAAAGCTTTTCGCCACTAGTCCGTTTTTCCGGTCAAATACACAGTCCATAATGACGACGCGTTCGTCAAATTTATTTTTTAGTTTTACGTTTTTATCATTATCAAAAAAGATGCTCAAATGCGTTTGTTCTGCATCGACCGATACTTTTTCAAGCGCGACAATGAAATATTGCTGTAAATTAAAAAAGGCGTGTTCATCTGGAACATGCTCCTTCATCGCTTCGCGTGCCGTATTCGTCAATAAAATATGACAGCGGGTTTGAATATTTGCGATTGTTTTTGGTGCCATGAACACACCTCCCTCATAGTTTTTTTATATACAGTTCCGTTTGGTCGTATATGATTATAACAATATTCCTCTGTTCATTAAAGAAAAAATGCCCTGTTATTAATTTAACAGGACATGTCGATTAACTTTGAATTTTCGCAACTTCCGCATATTTGGCATCCCATGCTGCATCAATCTTTTTCAATGCGACCGGACGGAAGTTTTCCTTTTTCACTAAAATATGTTGAGACTTCGCGGTTACTGCAACGGTGCCGTCTTCATGCAGAATTTCATAGCCGTATGTAGTGCGCAGCTTCGTATGTTCCTCAATCCATGTGCGAACTGTAGCTGTTTGACCATAGCGCATCGCCGCTTTGTATTGAATCGAGAAATCCATAACAGGCGATAAATACCCATCCTCTTCAAGCTTCGCATAGTTAAATCCTAAATCCTTCACAATCTTTGTACGCCCAATTTCGCACCAAACGAGATAATTGGCATGATAAACGACACCCATCTGATCGGTCTCCGCATAGCGTACTTCTACTGTTGTTTCTGAAATAAACATTCTCTTCACCTCTAGAGGTATTATAGCGCTAAAGTGAAGGAGTTGTAAGGGTAATGAATCGATTGTTTTTAAAACAGTAAACGAACTAATCTGTTGATCACTTATAATCCTTCTTTACATTTTATCGAATTTCCAAATACAGCAAATTTGGAACAGCTTTCCACCTGTGCTTTGGTATACTGAATTTACTGTACGAATCACTATACAGCTGGGGGAATTTAGATGGATACAAGAGAAACTTTGCAGATGGTTTTAGAGTTTATTGACGAGAATATTACTGGAAATATTAGTCCGGAAATTTTGGCTGCACGAGCAGGCTATTCAACTTGGCATTTCTGCCGAGTATTCCAATGGGGTACCGGATATTCGGTCATGAACTATGTTCGGAACCGCCGACTTGCGTTTGCCGCACATGAACTAACTTCGGGCAAGCGGATTCTCGATATTTCAATAGAATATGGGTTTGAAACTCACTCTGGATTCAGTAAAGCTTTTCGCCGTTATTACGGTTGTTCACCAGGAACTTACCGTTTGCATGCACACAATCATCGTCCGTTTCCACCAAGCCTATCGTGCACGTACAAATACTTTATCGGAGGTATTATTATGGAACCTAAATTTGTCACACTGCCTGCTATTAATCTTGCTGGTTATGTCCTTAAAACGACGTCAACTGGCGGCGAAAACTCTACCGCAATCCCCGCCTTTTGGGACAAATATATAAGTGAAGGAAAGATGGAAAAACTTCACTCGGAAAACTTTATTAAAAAACATGATGAATACGGTGTATGCTTTCCGGAAGATCCGACTACCAGTGAATTTGAGTATGTAATAGGGGTCGAACCGAAAGAAGGTGCTAAAATTGCTGACGAATACCATGTTTGTGAAGTACCTCCTGCAACTTATGCTGTATTTTCAACGCCTCCTTCTGATGCAATAAATTTTGTAGCTGCTATTCAAGGAACGTGGAATTATATTTTTAATGAATGGTTCCCTAATTCCGGTTATGAGTACGCACCGGGTTGTAACGATTTCGAACTATACGATGATCGTTGTATGCTCGATGATGGGAAGATTTGTGATATTTATATTCCGGTAGTTAAAATACAAAGTTAAAGTTTTGAAGTAGTAATAATTTGCAACTAGGAAACATACATTATAATAACTGGTCATTTTATGGACCTGAGTGGATGCTCAGGTCTTTTATTCTATATTCATATAGTGAATTTGTTACTTAAGACCTTTTTACAGCAAAAATCTATTCGAAAGAGTTTCAAGCTATTATTATTTTGGGAATAACGAAAATAGAAACTTAAAAAGGGGTAATGATCATGAACATTTCAAAATTATTAGGTGCGCCATATGCTAATTTAAAAACAGCGAAAGTGTTTGTTAAACCGGGGCAAGTCGTCGTTACATATAATAAGAAAACATACTTTATCGTAAAAAAAGATGTATTTACGAATATTCTTCATCAATTAAAATATAATGCGATAAATTCTTGAGAGATAATTTTATCTCTCTTTTTATTTGTCTCCACCGGGTTACCAATAACATACAACATGGATAAATATAAATTAACTTTTCATACTAAAGCTAAACGGTAAAGGATGTGCTTTTGTGAAAGATACGAAATTTGCGGAACTGGATATGACCAAACTCGAAGCCATTAAACAACTGGAGCAAAAATTAAATGTCACGCTCATTGCGTATGAATTAGCACCGAGTCACCATAACCATCATGAGGATACGCCTATTGTCATTAACCCTTCATAATGTAAAAGCCTTCGCTTAACTTGCGAAGGCTTTTTAAACATTTACTTCCCCTTTATTTGATCCAGAACGTCTCGAAAAGCCTGCCGCTCACCCGCTTCCCTGAAATCTTTAAAGGGATTGCCTATGCTCTCTAAACGCTTGATTACATTTGCTATTGTGAAAAGATCAGGTGTTAATTTTTCATTAACTTCTTCCCATAATAACGGCGTCGCAATCAATCCTTTATCATTGCCGCGAGCTGAATACGGTGCAACAATCGTTTTGCCTTCCCTATGCTGGACATAATCCAAATACAGCCTTTTCCCTCTATTTTTCTTCATCCGCTCGATTGTAAAGGAGTCAGGATATTGCTGTGCAAGAAAGCGGCAAATAAACTCTGTAAAAACACCCGTTTCTTCATAGGAGAACGTGTGAAGCGGCAATGGAATATAAATTTGCATACCTTTCCCGCCCGACGTTTTGACAAAGCTTGTCAGTTCAAAATAATCTAAAATCGATTTGAACTTTAATGCAGCATCTACCGCTAATCCGAATTCATCAACGGATGGTGGATCCAGATCAAAGACAATTTCTGTCGGCTGTTCTGAATTGACCGGCTGAAACGGGATATGAAATTCCAAAGCGAGCTGATTGCCCAACCACAAAAGGGATTCAATGTTATTACATAAAATAAAATGGGTGTCGTCCACTAACTGTGTCGTAACAAAATCAGGCAAATTTTCAGTATAGTTTTTCTGGTAAAAGCTTTCTCCCGGAACACCGTGCGGATAACGGATCACCGTCAATAATCTTTCCCGCAGGAAAGGCAGCAGCATCGGCGAAACCGTCTGCAAATAAAATAAGTAATCATCCTTCGTAATATTGCTTGCGGGAAACACCGGTTTATCCGGACTAGTTATCGTTACATTTTCCGGAATCGGGTTTAACTGCCTTTGCATTTGCTGCCAGTTACAATCTGTTGCTTCCAGATGATGCTGGAATGAATGAAAGCGCGGTTCCCTCAATTTAGTGCCGTCAAAATCAATACAGGCAACGGTTACACAAATTGAAGGAGGTATTTTAAATATACTTTTTTCCAACAGTGTGCCATTTGTTTTAAAAAAGGTGGTCAACGTTTTGCTTTCCTCTTCAGATAAACCATGTTTAAACGACACAATCTCCAAAAGGGTATTTTCTTTATAAATTGCCCCATTAAAGAAACCGTTTGATTGATCAAATTTCGTAAGAATAACATTTACGAGTTTCCAGTTCTTTATTTTCAGCCAGCTTTTCGTTCTCGTATCTTCCATCCATTTGCTGTTACGTTTTTTGGCGATGATCCCTTCGCCATTATGGGATTTTACGTTTAGCCAAAGTAAATGCGAATCATCAAATACATCAATCATTTGCAGTTTTCTTGAATCGGTGTATTGAACAGTTCCAGCTAAATTGAGACGTTCAAAAAAGTCGGATAGTAATTGTTTTCTTGTCGTTAACCGGCTATTTCCCTTAACTTTCCCTTTTAATTTCAGTAAATCGAACACAATATAATGACACGGGAAAGTCTGTGCGTTTGATTCAATATTTTTTTGGTTCGTCATTTTCCCACGTTTTTGCACATACGAGAACTTACTTTTTAAATTGTTTATTAAATATACGACTTCCCCATCAAAGCTAAGCGGTAAGTAAGCTTCGATTTCTTCATAAATACGCTCACAATAATGAATAATTTCAGGGAATTTTTCGTTTAAAATATTCCCATTCCGGCTTTTCAGTATTGGCGACCGATTACCTTTTTCCCAAATTAAAACAGCGCGATAACCGTCATATTTTGTTTCGTATAACCAATCATCACCTAACGGAATTTCCGGTGCATCGGTTAATAACATTGATTTCACATAAAGGCCAACTTTCGTTTTTTTGTATTTATCCTTTGTTTTTTTTCGCAGACGATACATAAATTAAATTTTTAGTCCCATAGTAAGGAAAAATGAGGTGACAACATGCATACTGTCTGGAAAGGTAGTATTAGCTTCGGCTTAGTAAATATTCCGGTAAAACTACATGCGGCAACTGAAAATAAAGACGTAAAGCTCCGACAGCTCCATAAAGAATGCCATACACCAATCAGCTACAAAAAGGTGTGCGAAGGCTGTCAGGCAGAGGTAAAAGATGAAGATATCGTAAAGGCATACGAATATACAAAGAACAAATTCGTCGTTTTGGGTGAGGAAGACTTGGAAAATTTACGCAAGGAAAATGAAGATAAATCCGTCGAGATTATAGATTTTGTGAAGCTGGAAGAAATCGATCCGATTTATTTTGAAAAAACGTACTATTTATCCCCTGACAATACGGGTGCAAAAGCCTATGTGCTACTTCGAAAAACATTGGAGGAATCCGGTAAAATCGGCGTAGCAAAAATTACGATACGATCAAAAGAGCAATTGGCCATTGTCCGTGTTTATAAAAACGCATTAGTGATGGAAATCATTCATTTTCCGGATGAAGTGCGGGATGTCGGGGATGTACCGAATATCCCAAGTGTCGAAGCCGTCGTGCAGAAAGAACTTGATACCGCGCTTATGCTTGTTGAACAATTGACAACCGAGTTTGATCCGACGAAACACACGGATGATTACCGGACAGCACTTATGCAGCTGATTGAGGAAAAGAAATCGGAAAGTACCGTTGTTGCAAACGAAAAACGACCGCTGCCTGATAATGTGACCGACTTGATGTCTGCATTGCAAGCATCCCTTGATAAAACGAAGAAACCGAAAACGAGAAAGCGGACAACGACTACAAGAACGAAGAAAAATGCATAAATTAAAGAAACTGGGACATAAGTAGAATAACCGATAAATAACAGGAAATCCTTTATTAAGAAACGGATATTTTGCAAAATTGATTGGAATGCAGGGCGACTCCTGCGGGAATAGCGTGACGCCTGAGACTACAGGCTCAGGCCACGCCCGCGGAAAGCGTCCCGGAATGGAAATCAATTTTAACGCTCAGCAAAAAAATGATATTTTTCTCTCAGAGAAAAATATCATTTTTGGGTTATGTCTAGGCCTCTTTAAATATTTTCAAACTATTTTACAGCTGCCGGCACCAATAATTCTTCGATCGCTTTCTCGATATCAAGGAATGAATCATCCGGCTCGAATCGACGGATGACACGGCCATTACGGTCTACCAGGAACTTCGTGAAATTCCAGCGAATATTGCGGCCAATTAAGTATTCCGGGTAGTTCGTTTGGATTGTGTTGTATAAGCGGATTTGCTGTAATGTCTCACGAACAAATTCCGGACAATCCACTTCATGTTTTAAGTAATTGAACAGCGGATGTGTTTCATTGCCATTCACTTCGATTTTATCAAACACTGGATATGTAACTCCGAACTGAAGCTTGCATTGTCTTGCAGACGTTTCACCGTCCTCCGGGTTCTGCTCGCCAAATTGGTTGCATGGAAACGAAAGAGCTGAGAATCCTTTATCGGCATAGCGTTCATATAACTTTTGCATGTCTTCATATTGGAAAGTAAATCCACAACTGCTTGCCGTATTCACAATCAACATGACTTGATCTCGATACGTTTCCATCGATAGTATCTCACCGTTTGTTTTTTTTCACTAAATAATTATAAATGCTCATTAAGTCATTCTCCCTACAACGTTTAGTATAAAGCTATCATATTATAAATTTCATACAAGTACAAAATAACTAACTCAAAAAGTTATAAAAAATATGGTGTAAAAATGGGCAAAATTAAAGGCGCATCAGATTCACGAGGAATCATGCGCCAAATCATTCGATGGCTAACCGACCATCGCTAATAGTATCACCAGTTATTTGACGGTTATTCAAAAACACAAAAATTCTTTGCTGTTTTTTATGTAGTTGCTACAGGGTATTCATATGAGTAGCACGGGAAAGATATTGAAGAAAGGAATGAATCAACATGCCAAGAAAACTTATAGCTGCTATAAAGGAGCATGCACTGCCCTTTAACGAACAAAGTTTAAATAAAATTGTAGAAGCGATTGGAAACGCCAAAATTGTGATGATTGGTGAAGCTTCCCATGGTACATCAGAGTTTTATACTGTCCGCGCAGAATTAACGAAAATGCTCATTAATCAATAAGGATTTAATATTATCGGTGTAGAAGGAGACTGGCCTTCAGCTCAGGCAGTGAACCGCTACGTAAAAGGTTATGATAAGGATGAGAAAAATGCTGCTGCGATATTGAAAGAATCTTTTGATCGTTGGCCGCAATGGATGTGGGCAAACGAAGAAGTAGAACAATTTGTAGAATGGCTAAAGGATAAGAATAATACATTGGAGACTAAGGTCGGTTTTACGGCATTGATTTATACAGCCTCTTTGAATCGATGGATGAAGTAATCCACTTTTTATCTGAAAACCCTAAATACAAAGCTGATTTTGAACATGCAAAGAAAGCATTTTCCTGCTTCGAACCTTATAACAGAATGCCGGAGCACTATGCTCTATCCACCGCTCAATTTACCGATGAATGTGTCCGTGAAGTAACGGATTTATTGAGGTCGTTATGAGAGAATAAGCAACAGTACTCGAACAAACATGAGGAAGATTTAAATGTCATGATAAATGCGCTTGTTGCTAAGAACGCCGAAACCTATTACCGGGAGATGATGCAGGATGCCATCTCCTGGAATACTCGCGACTTGCATATGGTGGAAGCAATCAATGAATTATTGAAGTATCACGGTGAAGATGCCAAGATCATTATTTGGGAACATAATACACATATCGGGGATGCATCTGCTACAAGTATGAAAGAAGATCAAATGATCAACGTCGGTCAACTTATCCGAGAGCAGTATGGAATGGACAATACGTATGCTATCGGATTCGGAACATATGAAGGAACGGTCATCGCTGCTGATAACTGGGGAGATCCTCTCCAAATAATCCCAGTTCCCTCCTCCAAACTCAATACATGGGAAGGACAACTCCATGCAGCTGGCGGACAGGATAAAATATTGATTTTCACTGATCAAAATCGGGAATTGTTCAATGACCGGATTGGGCATCGCGCAATTGGTGTCGTCTATCATCCCGAATATGAAGCGTATGGAAATTATGTTCCGTCCAATGTCGGATCAAGATATGATGTCTTTATTTACATTGAACAGACAAAAGCATTAAAGCCATTATAAAGTGAGCGTACGTTTATCGTATCGCTTGCTTTTTATTTGTCTCAGTCACCTATCATCTTCCATTTTATTCTATAATAGTAAATATACTTTTTCTTACAGGAGGCACTTATGATTAATGAAGCGACACTGAACCAAGCATCCGCAGCAGCCAGGCTTGCTTTACTCCTTTGGCCAGGCAACAATTTACATGAATTCGTACAAAACATGGAAGACGTTATTACCAATCTCAACAGTACCGTTTTCTTAGCATTTAATGATGAAAAACCGATTGGATTTGCACAATGCCAGCTACGTTTTGATTATGTTGAAGGAACACATTCCAGTCCGGTTGGCTATTTGGAAGGCTTATATGTTGAAGAGCCCTACCGGAGACAGCATTTCGCACAGCAATTAGTGCAGGCATGTGAACAGTGGGCGAAATCAAAAGGATGTACAGAGTTTGCGAGTGACTGTGAATTGTCGAATGTAGAAAGTTTAAATGTTCACCTTAAATTAGGCTTTACAGAGGCAAATCGCATTATATGCTTTACAAAAAAACTATAAAGGGAGCGGTTGATTGTGGAGTTTAAACTAATGGAAGCAACTGATTTAGCAATATGCACAGAAATATTTATCAAAGTATTTAATGCAGAGCCATGGAATGACCACTGGAACTATGAAAGTGCACACCAGTATTTATCCGATTACTACAATACCCCGAACTTTCTGGGCATAATCGCTTTAGAAAATGACGAACTGCTTGGCTTTATAATGGGGGTGCAACGGAAATGGTATAGTGGCCATGAATATTTCATCCATGAAATGTGCGTCGATCAGACATTGCAAAATAAAGGTATTGGTAAAGCAATGCTGAACTATTTAGAAATCCAGTTGAAAGATAGATCAGTAGAATCGATGACACTGCTCACAAACCGTAATATACCGGCAGAACAGTTTTATAAAAATAATGGCTTTGAAGAAATTGAACGACTCATCTTTTTATACAAAGAGATAGAATAGTACGCTCCATTAAAAAAATGGCTTACCTTTTCGGGTAAGCCATTTTGATTAAAACTAAATTAATTTGATAGCGCAATTTTAATATGAGCGAAATGGTGCTCCTCGTGCCATGCCAGTTTCGCCACTTTTGCGGCCACTGTGACCGGCCCATTTGTTTCATGGGTAAATTCCCGCTTAAGCTGGTCTTCCGTTAAATGATGACCTAACGAAACGACACGCTCATTAATACCTTCAAGCATTTTAATCGAGCTTTCTACAGGTAAGTCTGTGTCCGGCAAAACGGCCCATTTCTCTTCATCAAACCCTGGTACTGTCGGATTGTCGTCCGTTAGTGCCAGCTTCAGTCGCTGATACATGTTCAGCTGTGAATCCGCAATATGATGAACGAGCTGACGAACTGTCCATGCACCTTCACGGTAAGTTTTATTCAACTGCTCTTCATTTAATGAATCGACAACTTCTCTTAAACGTGTCGTAAACGATTCCGTTTGTTGTAACCATTCCTTCACATTGTCAAGCGTCACTTGTTCAGGTACTTGCAATGGACCAATAGGAAATCTTACATCCATGTTAAAACGCCACCTTTATCATTTTACTCATTAATGTTTAATTTTATCGTCCTCAAATAACATTGTCCCATGCTCTTTTAGATTGTTATGGAATGAGAATGCTTTTTCAAGGATATGCGGTGTTTGGCCGCCCACTTTCTCTTTAGCCTCTTCGAAATAAGCACGTAACTGTTCTTTATATTTCGGGTGTGCAATTTCAATCAATTTCTCAGCGCGCTTCACTGGTGGCAGACCACGAAGATCCGCATAGCCCTGCTCCGTTACAATTACATCGACATCATGTTCTGTATGGTCGATATGTGAAACGAACGGAACGATTGTTGAAATTGCACCATTTTTCGCTAATGAAGATGTTACGAAAATGGTAATGCGCGCATTACGGGCAAAGTCACCGGAACCGCCAATACCGTTCATAATTTTTGTACCGTTTACATGTGTTGAATTGACATTACCGTAAATGTCTACTTCAATTGCCGTGTTAAACGAAATAACACCTAAGCGACGAATGACTTCCGGGTTATTCGAAATTTCCTGTGGACGGAACATGATTTTATCCTTGTACTTTTCCAAGTCTTCCGCTAATGAGTCAACACGCTTCTTAGAAAGTGAGAATGCCGTACCTGCAGCGAATTTAACAATACCCGCATCGATCAAGTCAAATACACCATCTTGCAGTACTTCCGAGAATACTTCTAGATCTTTAAATTGAGATTTTTGCATTCCGTTTAAAACGGCATTTGCTACTGAACCAACGCCTGATTGAAGTGGCGCTAATGATTCCGGTAAATTCCCTACTTCAACTTCATTTGCAAGGAATGCTAATAAATTATCCGCAATCTTTTGTGTTTCTTCGTTTGGCTCAAATAATGGTGATGGAATATCCGGCTGCTCCGATAAAACGATTCCTTTTACTTTCGCAGGGTCTACTCTAATTCCGATTTCACCAATTCGATCACCTGTATTGTAAATAGGGATCTCTTTACGCTCGCCTTGCGCTTTTTGTACATAAATATCATGAAGCCCTTCATATGCTTTCGGGGCAGTTGTATTAATTTCGATAATAACATTTTCAGCTTTTTCAACAAAGATCGGTGAGTTCCCTACAGAACCTGTTGGAATGACTAGACCGTCTTCTGTAATTGCAGCTGCTTCAATGATTGCATAGTCAATTTTACCAAGTGACCCTTTACGAACCTCTTCTGCTGTATGTGATAAATGCTGATCAATATAGAAAATTTCTCCGTTATTGATCTTACCGCGCATAATCGCATTACCTTGATATGGCACACGTAAGTTGATGATTCCTGCTTCTGCCATTGATTGGTCAGCAGTTGGTCCTAATGATGCACCTGTATAAAGATTTACTTTGAAATTTTCTTGCTCTCCTCGTTTAGAAAGTGCAAGCGGAAATTCTTTTGGCTCTCCGAAAAGCGTAAAACCACTCATACCCAGATTCATGCCGTCTTCAATCCAAGACGCGGCTTCCTCCGCTGAAACAACTTTGTTTAAAAACGCTTCATTTCTGATGAACTGACTTAAATCTTTTCCCATTAACAATCACCCCAAAATAGTATTTTTAGTTCGATGTTTCGATGAATTTCTGTAAATCCATATAGCCAATTAAAAAATCCGTTACACCTTATTTTTTAATCGCCTTATCTACATTGTAATGAGAGATTCGTCTTTCGTCCATTAGATACTTCCTATAATTTTTATAGAAAAAAACTATAGTGAATAAAAAAGCGGAATTAGAGAGATTTCTCACACTAAAAAACATACTTTTTCGCAACATTAATCAATTGACAAAACGCAGCAATTCAATCACACGCTAAAGTTCCACGCTTTCTATAAACCGATTTCATAAAAAAACACCTCTTTTTTAACAGAGGTGCACACAATATTAAAACTGTTTCATCCATTCCATGAAGTTTGCGATAACACCATCTAAAAATGCGATAGTTGCTTCGTCTGTCAGCTGCCCTTGCGCATCGATTTTTTCATGGACTGCTCCAATATACACTTCATTACCAGGTAATACCGGTGAATTTAAGCCGACTGCAAATAAAATATCACGTAAATGCATTTGCGCTTTAACAGAACCTAACATCCCCATTGATGAACCCATTATGATCGACGGCTTGCCGTTCATTACCTTGTCCACACGACTTAGCCAGTCGATCGCATTTCCTAAAACGCCGGGTATTGTAGAGTTATATTCAGGAGTAATCCAAAGGACTGCATCTGCTGCTTTTACTTTTGCCTTAAAGTTATGGATAGCTTCAGGAGCTTCCATTTCAATGTCCTGGTTGTACATTGGCAGAGGAGTCAAATCCAGAATTTCCAAATCAAATTTATCTGCATAACGTCCTTGAATATATTTTGCGATTTTTAGATTGTATGATTCTTTGCGGATACTTCCTACAATTGCGACAACTTTCATATAGTAAAATCCCTCCAGTATTTTAGAATTATTCGATAAGCTTCCATGGACAATGATTTTATTTTGCTACTTCCGTTTATAGATATACCCAAACAAATGAAATGGCGAAACCAATGAAAAAACACGTAAAAGTTCGGCATACAAACTTTCACGTGTTATTAATTATTTTTATTAATGATGGGCATGATCAATTGCCTGATGGAGCAAGTTGATCACATGGTCGTCTGCGCTTGTATAGTATAGTGTCGTTCCTTCTCTCCTGAACTTTACTAATCGCAAGTTCTTTAAAAAACGCAATTGGTGGGAAACCGCCGACTGATTCAAATCAAGCTTTTCCGCAATGTCATTTACCGAATGTTCTTCACAGCATAACATGTTTAAAATACGAATTCGTGTCGGATCGCTTAACGCCTTGAACGTTTGCGAAACGACAAACAATGTTTCTTCATCCAATTCATGTTGGGTTCTTTTTTCCATTGTCATACGATTAAACACTCTTTTCTCCTCTACGCCAGGCTTATTTGATTAATGGTGGTGATGATGTTGATGGCTTACATCTTGCTTTGCTGTACAATAGACCGAATGATCATGCTGATGCGAATGAGTCTCTACTTGAATCGTAACATGATGAATATTTTGATGAAGCAAATCATGTTCGACTTTATCTAAAAGTTTCTCACTTTCTTTAATCGTCAGGTCATCATTTACAACGATGTGGCAAGACAGTGCATTTAATCCGCTCGTAATTGTCCAGACATGCAGATCATGTAGCGCTTTGATGTCATCATATTTTTCAATTGTTTGAATGATTTCATCGACTTTTACATCCTGAGGTGTCCCTTCCATTAAGATATGCAATGACGCTTTCGTTAAATGATAGCCGCTTCGTAACACCAGTGCGGCTACAAAAACGCTGGCCAATGGATCCGCCCATCCCCAGTCAAAGAACAGGATCAGTAAAGCCGCAATAATGGCACCGATTGAACCGATCATATCGCTGATCACATGCAAGTATGCGCCTCTCATATTTAAATTATCTTTCGTATCTGCACCGCGCATCATAATCCAAGCAACTAAAATATTTACCGCCAATCCGATACTGCTGATGATGAGCATTCCGGTTGAAGCAACTTCAGGAGGATTCATGAAACGTCCAATTGCTTCGTAAAAAATGAACAGGGCGATAATGATTAACGTCAGTCCATTTAAAGTAGCCGCTAATATTTCAATCCGTTTATAGCCGAAAGTTTTACTGGCATTTGCGACTTTTTGTGCAAAAATGATGGCCATTAATGCAATTCCAAGTGAAACGGCGTCGCTTAACATATGGCCTGCGTCAGACAATAGCGCAAGACTGTTCGTCAGCACCCCACCGACCGCTTCGACAATCATAAATCCGGTAATAATTAAAAAGGATATAAAAAGAACTTTCTTGTTCGTACTGTGTGAATGATGGTGCTGATGGTGCTCTCCCATTTAAAACGCCCCCATTTATCTTTTATATATGAACATATACTCATATATTAACATATTATGTTTTATGATAATTGTCAATTACATATGCCCATTTACGATGAACACCTCTCATATGAGTCATTCTTAAGGAACTAGTGACACCGAAACAAGCTCGTCATAAATCTAAAACTGGTGAACCCCCGCAATTGGGGTTCACCAGCTTTTTCACCAATTCCGCGCTTCATTGGCTACATACAGTCCGACGGTTTTATTCTGCTTCCAAACGGTGTTCCAACGTTTCAACGGAACGGATGCTTCCCCGGCAAATGGAGCGATTTCGACCGTCATCGCAGGGCGGTCTTTTACTTTTGTAAAGTAATCTTCAGATGCCGCAATCGGTTCATTCTTTTTCGTTACAGGCATCAACTTATAACCGGTGATGTTCGATACCCCTTTTACCAACTTTTTCGTTCGGCTGAATTTTGTTTTCGTTTGGCTCCAGTAAATAATCTGACCGGAAGAATGATAGGAAACATATGCCAAATGATTGCCGCGATCAATCAGTCGTTTGATTGCGAGCGCTTCCGGTTCTGTATTCGGCGCTTTTCCTTTATATGTCTTGAATGAAGGCTTTGTCGTTTTAATTAGATGCCAGTTCACATTAAATTGACGATTCAAATCGACTCCGTTAATGTTGGCTTTCCAGCGATTGAAATTAGCACTGTTGTTGTTCATCGCCTTCAGTTTTGTCATCGATGTTTTTACTTTACCGCCTTGGGCAAGCGTTACCCCATCCGGATTCACCATCGGCACAAAGACGATGCTTACTTCACTTAATATTTTCTTCACATCATATTTTTCGATTTTCGTCCCGTTTACATATGCCTTAACATACGTATCAATCATTTCCATCAATACATTTGTCGTCATATGTTCACGTCCGTGGAAAGACGCATCCATTAATACTTCCTTTTTACCCGCTCCAACTTTTAATGCATATAATGGCTTTCCCTCAACCGATTTTCCAATTTCCTGCAATTTCGTCAATGACGGATATATAGAGGATACTAGCTTTAGCTTTGCTGCGACTTCATCATAGGTAATTGTTTTCGCGCCATCGACCAACTCGATATAATGCACATCGGTTAAAGGGATGAAAGCTGATTTGGAAGAATATCGGGTCACTCCGGCCTTCCCTTTTATCGCCTGCAGTAATAGCTTGTCCCCTTTAGCTACAGTTTTGATGACATTTCCCTGTTCATCTTTCAGTTCTGTATTCTTCTTTGCAACTACTTGCACAGGATATTTACCAAGACTGACTGTGTCTGAAGCCGCTGCGGCAGAAATCCCATTTAAACTGAACATTGCTGCTACAACCAGACCTAACAAAAATAACTTCTTCATCTCAAGCCTCCTTTTATGTAGATTAAAACTTTTCTTCTATACCCATTACTTTACATTAAAAAACAGCCTGCAAGAAATGAATTCTTACAGGCTGCTTGGATTAATTGTCTTTTACATCTTTACGATTTTTCTTAAGCATTTTTGATAATACTTCATAAACAATCGGTACGATGATTAATGTTAATAAAGTAGATGATAGTAAACCACCAATTACTGTTACAGCTAAGTCTTGTGAAATCAGACCGCCGCCAGCTCCACCGAATGCCATTGGTAACATAGCACCAATTGTTGCGATCGCCGTCATTAAGATCGGACGTAAACGAGTAGCTCCGGCTTCCAGTATTGCTTCACGCATGTTCATACCATCATGTTCCATACGGATAATGCGGTCAACAAGTACGATTGCGTTTGTTACTACAATACCGATTAACATCAGTAATCCCATCATAACTGAAACGGAAATTGTAAGACCTGTTGCGAATAGTCCAATCCATGAACCGATTACAGTAAATGGTAATGAGAATAGAATCGCAAATGGTGCTAAACCTTCACCGAATGTTACTACTAAGATGAAGTATACAATTGCAATAGCTGCAATCATCGCAACACCTAGTTGAGTAAATGTTTCAGCCATATCTGCTGCAACACCACCTACACCAGTTGTAACGCCTTTCGGTAAATCTAAATCAGCAATTTTTTCATCTGCTGCAGATGTTGCTTTTGAAATATCTTTATCTGTAATCGTTGCAGATACTGTCGCAAAGTATTCACCTTTTTGACGAGATAATGAATTTAAAGTTGTGCCTTCTTCAAGTTCAACAATATCACCAATTGTCATTGTCTGACCAGTTGCCGTTTGAATCGGCGTTTCCAGTAATTCATCAATATCCGCTGCTGCAGATTTTGCTTCACGTTGTACAACAACATTAATATCAGCGCCGTCACTTTCAACAGTTGTCAGTACTTCTTTTGCTGTATTTGTTTGTAAAGCCATTAAAATTTGGGCAGTAGTCAGACCGTATTGTAATACATTTTCCTGATCTACTTTAATTACATTTTCTACATATGGTGCAGAAGCATTTGATTCAACTTCATCAAGTCCTTTAATGTCCACTAGAACATCTTCTACTTGAGCGACTGCTTCATTTAACATATCCAGATCTTCACTGTATAGTGTATAGCTGACTTCATTCGATGACATACCCATCGCGAAGTCCTGTGTTTTCCATTCGCCTGATTGGCCAACGTTAAAGATATAGTC
The DNA here is from genome assembly GCF_037975215.1 of Solibacillus sp. FSL R5-0449. NCBI lineage: Bacteria > Bacillati > Bacillota > Bacilli > Caryophanales > Caryophanaceae > Solibacillus > Solibacillus sp. FSL R5-0449. The sequence continues at coordinate 1,643,622 of NZ_CP150239.1, read as the reverse complement.
TTCTACTTCTTTTTTCGCTTTCGGGAAATCATCCATGTCCGGATCGAAAATGGCATAGATTAAACCGCCGCCTGCACCGCCGCCAGTCATCATTGCAGCAGCATCAGTAGAAGTTTCCGTGTTCACTGATAATTGTAAAACATCGATATCTTTACGTTTCAGTAATTCCTGTTCTACTTCTTCAATGTTTTCAAGTGTTTCATCCATCAATTCGCCAGTACCTGGTGTGTATGTTAGATACATTACCTTCTCTTCTTGAGAGCCCATGAAACTAAAGCCGATTAATGGTGTTAACGCTAGTGAACCGACTAATAGAACAATCGCAACAATTGATGAAATCCATTTATGGTTTAAAGATTTCTCCAGGAAATTACGGTATGCTAATGCAAGCTTACCAACTTCTTTATGCTGACTTTCAGATTTTTCACCGTAAATTTTCTTACGGAATAATGTATGTGAAAGTGCTGGTACGATTGTAACCGCGACGATTAAAGAAGCGATTAATGCAAATGACATTGTTAATGCGAATGGTACGAATAATTCCCCTACCATACCGCCTACAAATACAAGTGGTGCGAATACCGCAATTGTTACTAATGTTGAAGACATGATCGGCTTGAACATTTCAATTGTTGCTTCACGAATTAACGCACGGCCTTGCAATTTCTCTTCTTTCAAGTGCATACGACGATAAATATTTTCTACAACTACAATCGAGTCATCAATTACCCGTCCGATCGCAACAGTAATCGCTCCAAGCGTCATAATATTCAGCGTAATATCCATCCAGTGCAATGCCATTAATGCCATGAATACTGACACCGGAATTGAAATGATTGAGATGATTGTTGATTTAAAGTCACGCAGGAATAACAGGATAATCAATACTGCGATTAAACCACCAAATACCGCTTTTTCAACCATTGTAAAGACAGAATCTTCAATTGGTTTCCCTTGGTCTAAAGAAATATCGATTTTAAGACCAGAAATGGCTTCCTGCTCTTCTTCGATTAAATCTTTTACTGCATTTGCTACAGTAACCGTATTGGCATCCTGACCTTTTACGATTTGAATTGCAATCGCATCTTTACCATTCGTTCGAGATACGGATTGCACTTTACCTACTTTTTCGATTTCAGCAATATCCCCTAGTTTCACGAAAGGAACCGGGTTTGTTTCAGAAGGTGTAACAGGGATCAGCATTTCTTTCAACTGTTCTACTGTTTTGAACTTGCCGTCAACTGCAACAGCCTGCTCGCCCTCTTCAAACTCGTATAATCCTAACGAGACTGCAAGGTCACTAGCCTGAATCATCTGCTTAACAGAGTCTTCCGTTAAACCAAGTTGTGCCATCTTTTCTTCATCATATGTGAAGGCTACTTCTTCAAGATGTTGACCTGTAACTGTCGCAGATGCAACACCGTCAATTTTGTTTAGTTTCGGCAGAATCGTTTTCTCTACTGTTGACGTCAGTTCAACAATTTCTTCTTCCGAACTACTTACTGATAATGCTATAACAGGCATCATGTTCATGCTGATTGCCATAATAGAAGGCTCTTGTGCACCTTCTGGAAGCTCAATATTATCTAAAGCAGCTTCTAACTGGCGTTTCTTTTCATCCATATCCACGCCATATTCATATTCCACTTGAACTTGTGAAACATTTGATGAAGATGTAGAATATACAGCCTTTACATCTTCCAAACTTTCAACTGCCTTTTCATAAGGAATTGAAAGATCATCCATTACTTGCTCTGGTGTTGCACCAGGATAAACACCCATAACGATTAAGAACGGGATCGAAATATCTGGAATCGATTCCATTTTCATACGTGTGGATGAATAAATACCGGAAAACACGATTATGATTGTTAGTAACCATACGGCAAGCTTATTTTTCAATACGAAATTAACTAAGCCTTTCACGGTTCCACCTTACCTTTCTTGACTATATGTAACCACCATTCTATAATAATGACTAGTCGGTCACGTGTCAATTGAAAGGAGCTTGAAATTATTATGACAAGAAAACAATTGATCATCGATTCTGCACTTCATTTATTTGCCGAAAAAGGGATTGAAGCTACGTCAGTACAGCAAATCACTGACCATTGCGGGATTTCTAAGGGCGCCTTTTATTTATCGTTTAAATCAAAAGATGAGCTCGTTTTTTCTATTATTGAACATTTTATGAACAATATAATTCGTGAAGTTGACCAAGCAGTCAGTGAAGCACAAACGCCTTCAGATAAGCTCCATACCTACTTTGTTCAGACGATGAAAGTGTTATCACAATATGCGGGTTTTGCGGATATTTTAATGAAGGAGAATGTTTCTGCCATCAATAAAGCATTAATTGAACGGATTCATTATTACGTAGAGCTCTCCAATAAAAATTTGGAAAAGCTGTTATTCGAAGTATTTGGCGATCAAATCGAGGGAAGACAGTATGATTTAGTCGTGATTATTAATGGGATGGTCCAATCATATATGCAGTATATTTTCGATTCATGCCAGCCATTCGATTCGGGGAAATTTGCGGACTCGCTTGTTGAGAAGACGACTTTACTTGCGACGAAAAGCAAAATCGCACTGCTTGAACATCCATCTCACTTTTATAAACGACTAGAAAATTATTCGAGTGACGATTTAATGGAAGATTTATTATCACTTCAACAACAAACATCAAACAAATTAGAACTCGAATCCATTCAGTTATTAATAGAAGAACTGAAAAGCGAAAATCCAAGAAATGCGATTATTATTGGGCTTGTTGGTAATTTAGAGAAAAACGAATGTTTTAATTGGATTACATTATATTTGAAAAAGCAATACAGTTAAAACGAGAGGGACCCAAAAACATGGATCCCTCTCGTTTTAGTTTTAATTGTTCAGGAAACGGATAATTTCTCTTGCTACAGATTGAGCATCTTCCACCATTCCGAGATGACCTGTATTTGTTGATACTTTTTCTACATTCGGATTGGATGTTGTAATCGGGGTAACCGCTTTGTCCTGTTCCCCTTCAATTACAAGGATTGGAATCGGTAATGTATCGACCAGGTCTTTTTGGCTTGGACGTGACTTCATTGCACCGAGTGCCGCAACGAGCCCTTCTTCCTTCGCTTCATAGGCAACTTCTTTTGCAAACAGAACATCATCTGTTTTTGCATCAGGCGCCAGGAAATTATGAATAATTCCGTCAACGAACGACCCTGTGCCATTTTCCTGAATTTCTTCTTGTTGTTTTGTTCTCTTATCGATTGCTTCCGGTGTATCCGCTGAGTCGGATGAATACAGTAAGACAGCCTTTTCGATATTAGAATATTGTTTCTCGATTGCCGCCAATGTAATATAGCCACCCATCGAATGGCCAATCCAATAAGCCTTTTCAACTTTTTCTGCTACTAATACATCGATAATATCTTCGGCATAACGATAAACTGTATATTCTCCTTCCGGCATTTCGCTTTTACCGTGGCCCGGCAAATCGATGGCAATGACATCAAATTGTTTTGTTAAAGGCTCCATAATTTTTTCAAATATTGCTGTACTGCCTAAAAATCCGTGTACTAATACGATAACTTCCCCTGAACCATTTCGAGTATAATGTAACATCTAACCAGTCCTCCCCTTATTTCATCTCTTATCCTTTTCCGTATTTCTCTAATAATAAACAAAAACAGCCATTTTAAACGAATCGCTTAAAATGGCTGTTTGTTAAACATAGGACTTCTTTCGTCTGAAGGTCGGTTTGACTTCTGCAAACAGAATGGCAAAGAAGATAAGGACACATCCAACAAGCATTCGGCCTGTCAGAAGTTCGTTTAAAAGAAGTACTGAGAAAATCGTACCGAACAATGATTCCGTCGATAAAATAATGGCCGATTTCGTCGGATTTGCATATTGCATCCCGATATTTTGACATACATATGCAACAGCAGTACAAAATATCGCCAAGTAAACAATGATCCCCAAGCCTTCTGAAGTATACGTCGTCGGTACTTCCCCAAGTATAAGGACGCTTGCTACACTGAGGACAGTCGCTGTATAAAACTGAACGATTGTCAGCGCTAAAGCATCTTCCGTTTTGACAAATACATTTGTATAGAAAATATCGAAAGCAAAGCCGATCGCACAAAGAATGGATAAGAAGTCCCCAATATTAATCGTCAGCGAATCCTGTAATGATAAAAAGCCGATACCGACAACGGCCACACCCGCTGCGATAAATTCGAACCGGTCAATTCTTCTTTTATAGATGACATAAGCAATAATCGGCACGATAATGACATTGATCGCTGTCAGGAATGCATTTTTAGAAGCTGTTGTATATTCCAAGCCCATTGTCTGCAATGCAAAGGCGATAAATAAAATTGCTCCAAGAATTGCCCCTTTCCATATTACTGCCCTGGAAATGAGCTTTAATTTTTTATAGAAAATGAAACTTAAAATAATGGAAGCCAATAAAAATCTTCCGGCCATTAATTGAAATACAGTCCAATGTTCAAGGCCTTTTGCCATTCCGACAAACCCGCTTCCCCACATAACAGCGGTGATGAGCATGAGCAGCTCACCTTTAAATTTTTGCATACGATTCCTTCTCCCTGTTGAAACTATTGTTAAAAATTATTATGTATAATCAGTTGTTGTTGAACAAACTATTATTACCATAAGCAATCTTCAATGAAAAAGAAAGCGAAAATTCAAAATCTATCCAAACCAGCAATTAAGATAGAATTTTTTGCTTGACCAATAGGTATCAAAAATGATTTTTTATTGGCTAAATAGTGTTAAGACTATATTTTATTGTGAGGTTTGAGCGAAGAGGTGATTTCAATAAAAATAACATATAGTGTCGGATAATATGTATTATTGTTATAAGTGTTGCAGCTTTTGTTTAGAATATATAGGAAAAAAATCCGCATATTTTTCAATTTCCCAATGCTTGGACTATTATATCAATAGCAATTTACCGTAATATCGTGTAAAATAAACTTTTAGAATAATTTAGGGACGTGAACAGTTTGATTAAAATTGAAATGCCAAAACCAGATTTAGTAATTCGTCAACGTGAGCAAGTATTAAAACCAGGCGATGTGGAAATTACTCCATACTTCGGATTTATTGATTTCCATAAAATTACGCGTGATAAGGGCGGAATCTTCTTCTTCTACAATGAAAAGAATGAACTTTTATTTGTAGGGAAAGCACGTAAAATCCGTCAGCGTATTAAAAAGCACTTTGAAGACAATGTATCACCAATGAAAAACCACCGTGCTGAAATCCACAAAATTGAAGTATATGAAATTGAAGATCCAATGGAACGTGAAATTTACGAAACTTATGCGATCAATCAATTCCAATCTAAATACAATATCGATAAAGTATTTTTCGAACGCGCATAAAGAAGAGCATAACCAAAAACCCATCTTTCTCCGAGAGAAAGATGGGTTTTTTACTATGCTTTAAAATTGATTTCTATTTCGGGACGCTTTCCGCGGGCGTGAGGCCAACACGACGTTGGTCACAAAAGCGTTGCCACAGGACGTGGCGTTCTTAGCTTTTGTTCCTAGTCTTAGGCGTCACGCTATTCCCGCTGGAGTCGCCCTCCATTCCAATCAATTTTACAAATTATCCGCTGCTTAATTTACTTCAACATTTTTTAAAATCTATTAATTATTCTGCTTTAAAATCGAGCATTTCGTTGATTTTCGATAGATCTTCCATAATGCCTTTTTTCTGGTTGGCGATGCCGTCATACCATTTGTTTAAAATGTCCTGCATGCCTTTTTCGATTTCTTTTCCTTCTGACACGAGCTGTACCATCAGGTCGATTACCTTTGTACGCTCTTCATAAAATTTAACACGTGCCGGGAAATCTTTCCCGATATTTTGTTTGAAAATATAGCCGAGTTTAATAATCCCGTTATTCATCAGCTGCTCTGAGTAAAGTGTTGAGCCGACAACTGCCAGACGTTCTTTAAAATCCGGATCTTCTTTAATATAATTTTGCATCAAAAGGGCTACCTCGTCCGCAAATGATTTAAGTTTGTTGCGCTGACCTTCCATCAGATCTTTTGATTCCTCAAAAATATTCAGCATCAGCTCTGTATGTTCAAGCATACTTTTTACTTTATTTAGTGGTTCTTCACTTGCTCCGTTAAGACGTACTTGAATTGTACGGTATACATACTGGCGTTGTAAGTAAGCCGACAGTAATATAATCCCATTGTAATGAATGCTTGCTTCGTAATGTTGTTGTGTTATCATAGTAAAATCCTCCAACCGGTATGTCTATACACTGTTAACAATACCACATATTCAATCAGTTGAAAGGAAAAATTCAAACTATTTTCACTTTTTATATAAAAAAATCCCCGAAAAAGCTCCGGGGATTTCTCCTGCCGATTACACCGATGCATAACCGATCAGTTTATTGAATTCATTCCAACTTGTCAGACGCGGATATTCTACTGTCTGATTGTATGACTGATTTTTCACAATGACTTTCGTTGTGCTCCCCGCCAATGTATTTAAAACAGCGGGCTTATCATCTACATAAACGTCAAGTTCCAAACTTTTAATAATATCGATTTTCTCATGATCTGCCATTCCGCAGGAAAAACGCTCATCCACAACCGGGAACCCCTGTGCTTTTACCCATGCTCGGGTCTGTTCACAATACCCTTTCGGACGTGACGTAATATAATAAATTTCATGTCCTTCTTCTGCCAAGGCATTTAAAACTTCCTTAGCCCCTTCAAAGCTAGGACAGTCTGTGAAATAGATTTCTTCCATCGTATCTTTCCACATTTGGCTGCCTTCTTCATTTGTTAATCCAAACGGTACGTGGATTTCGACTGTCGGGATTGTTTCGAAAACATCTTCGCTGATCTGTTTGTTCAATTTCTTATTATACAAATGAAATGCATGTCGACGTAAATCGATTAACGTATCATCAATATCAAAACCAAATTTCATCTATCTCACCTAACTTAATACGAGAAAAGCTTCATGGAACTTTTGCTCTTTTTCTATTTGTATTGCCTGAATTTTTTCGATTTGTTTTTTTCGTGCCGTTGCACAGCTGACAAAATCAAATTCTTCATTTTCCAGCAGCATCTGGGCCAGCACATGGGCATCCATTAACGAACTGTTTAATCCGTAGGCACCTGTCGGGGTCATTGTATGAACAGCATCCCCAATTAATGCAACACCTTCTTTACCCCATTGTTCGGTCGTACTGCTAAATACATCAAGCAGCACAAAGTCTTTCCATGACCGAATATGCTCCTGTACTACAGGCGCCAATTGGGGAAATGCTTTTACGAGCTTTTCAATGAATGGGATAAACGGCTGTTTGCGTAATTCCGGGTAGCTCCCCTTTTCGATATTCCAACCGATTTGGACAAATCCTTTTGCCTGCGTAAACAGGGATATTTGCATGCCGTCAACTAAGGCCATTTTTATCGAAGGCGTCCAGTACTCAGGTGCGGGTATTCTCGCCCAAAGCAAGTCATAGCCATGATCGCGAATCGTCACATCCAATTCCGCCAGCTTTCTGACCGTCGAATAACGCCCATCCGCACCGATAATTAGCTGTGCTTCAATTGTCATCTCAGCATCACCCTGTTTAGCGCGAACAGCTGTATATTGTCCATGTTCATTTTGAACAAGCTCTTTAACCGTCGTATTCAATAAATAGTCAAATGCCGGATAGCCTTTAGCCTGCTCGATAATTGCCTGAAGCAGATGTGCTTGCGGTACATGGATTCCTAAATGTCCTACTGTGGGATCCGGTTCAATTGTTTTAAACTTTTCACCGCCCATCCAATATTCCAATGTTTCCATCCGCAGCAAACCGAGCTGTTCAATTCGTTCGAAAAGCCCGTACTGTTTAAGAATACGCTCGCCTTCTTCATTTAAATGTTCCCCGCGGAATGCCTTCGCAAAGTCATTTGTCCGTTCAATTAAAAGAACCGATACATTATTTTTCGCCAATATATTGGCAAGCAGTGCACCGCCAGGACCACCGCCAACAATGCATACATCCACTTTTCTATTCATGTAAACCAGCCTTCTTTGGATAGGCTATAATACGCAAATCTTCCCCGATGCGAGTGATTTCACCGAATTCAAGCTCGCTTGCCAAATCGATTGTTTCCACATCAGATCCGGTAAACGGTGTAATGGAGTTTTTCCCTCCCAATACTTTTGGAGCGACATATACCATATACTGGTCAATGAAGCCGCCTCGTAAAAATGATGCGTTCACATTGCCGCCACCTTCAATAAGCAGATGCGTAATGCCCTTTTTATATAATGCTTTCAACATATCCTCTATGTTCAAGCCTGTTAAATCTTTTTTCACCCGGATAATTTCGACATCGTTACGTTCGAGTTGCTGTGCCTTTACTGGATCTGAGTCAAGAGAAGTGACAATGATTGTACGAGCTTCTGTCGTATCCGCTATACCTGCATCAACCGGTGTTTTCAGCGTACTATCCAACACTACTCGAATCGGGTTACGACCTTTCCGATTATCCTTTAGACGTGTCGTCAGTTTCGGGTTGTCATTTAAAACGGTTTGAACACCGACTAATATCCCGTCCACTTCATGGCGCAATTCATGGACATCCGCACGTGCTGCTTCACCCGTAATCCATTGGGAGTGGCCATTATATGTCGCGATTTTACCATCAAGTGTCATTGCGAACTTCGCCACGACAAAAGGACGTTCTGTCAGCATATTATGGATAAACCGTTCGTTCAGTTTCTGGGCCTCCTCCTGGAGAACTCCCACTTCCACTTCGATTCCCGCTTCACGCAACAGACGGATTCCGCGTCCTGCTACTTCAGGGTTCGGATCTTCCATTGCAACAACAACGCGTTTAAACCCGCTTTCCTTTAGCAGCTTCGCACATGGCGGTGTTTTGCCGTAGTGCGAACAAGGTTCCAATGTGACATAAATCGTCGCACCTTTCGTATGCTCTCCTGCCATATTCACCGCATGTACTTCTGCATGAGGTTCCCCTGCTTTACGGTGAAGCCCTGTGCCGACGACGACGCCATCTTTTACGATAACGGCCCCGACTAACGGATTTGGATTTGTATTGCCTCTTGCACTTGCTGCCAGTTGGAGCGCTAGTTGCATATAGTCCTGATCAGTTTTCATTTAAAATTCTCCTTACACCGTTAACTTTTCAGCCATCGCGATATGACCAGACTTTTCTACTTTCGTTTTCAAGTACTGTTCATTCGTTTCTGTCAGACCGCCCCATAATGGAATATGGCCATCCGCAAGTAACCCGCTCTCCTGCAGTGCTGCAAGCTTTTTCGGGTTGTTTGTAATAAGTGTTACCGGTTTTGAACGCAATACTTGCAGTACACGGATTGCGTCATCATACGAACGGACATCATCTTCAAACCCAAGTGCATGATTGGCTTCCACTGTATCAAATTCTTCTTCCTGCAATAAGTAAGCGAGCGATTTTGAAAACAGCCCAATACCGCGTCCCTCATGATCTGCTAAATAGAAGATAGCGCCACAGCCGTGCTCGACAATCATTTTCATCGATTCATGTAACTGATAGCCGCAGTCACAACGCTGTGAACCGAAAATATCACCTGTATGGCAAATGCTGTGCATGCGGATCAATGCATCTTCCTGATTGGCGAAGTCTCCATATACGAGTACTGAAGACTGCTGGCCAAATGCTAAATGCATAGACGATACGGATTCCACTACTTGTTGTTTTGTCTGATTTTTTTCAACAGTTGTCCATGAATACCATTGGAATGTTGCTTCTAGATTTTCTTGCTTTATAGGTAGCTTTACCGGTCCGACTACTGCAATATTTTGCAGTTCATCACGACGGACAAGCTGAATTTTATCTTCTAAAATAGCCATTAATTTTTTCATCTAATCACCTTTAGTTTTTATTAAGTTACTTTATGTAACCTAGTTTACAATAATAAGTGTTTAACGTCAAATAAACCAGAACTATCAATTGATAGTTCTGGTTTCTATCATACAGACCTAAACCTGTTATGGCTATTAGAAATGGTAATCTTCTATTTTTTTCATCTTTTGCGCAATCAGACTTACCGCTACAAATGTAATAAGTGAAGCAAAGATTGGGATGGTAACGGAGTGCATGCCATAAATATTTTCCGCAAATCGATAGATGACAATATACAATGTCAGACCGACTATCATTGAACTGATGGCCCCGTATTTATTTGCTTTCTTCCAGTACAGACCAAATACGACACTCCATAAAAAGGCTGATTCCAGTCCGCCGAACGCAAACAAGTTCAGCATGATTAACAGCTCCGGCGGCTTAACGGCAAATATCACTACCGCGATCCCGATAATGCTTGTGACCCAGAAGCTGCGGTTTTTGATCTGTTTATCGCTTGCTTTCGGATTGATATAGTTTAAATAAATATCTTTTACAACTGTAGAGCTTACTAGAATGAGCAGTGCATTGACTGTCGACATAATGGCTGCCATTGGAGCTGCAAGTACAATTCCTGCCAGTACCGGCGGCAGCACTTCCAATGTCAGAAGCGGCATTACTTTATCGCCGACTTCTATTCCTGGCATAACCGGACGTGCAAATACACCAATTAAATGCATGCCGAACATGATTGTCCCGATTCCGATTGTCCCGATGAGAATTGCTTTATGTAAGCTTTTCGAATCTTTGTAGCTCATCGCGCGAACGGCAATCTGAGGCAAACCGATGACCCCTAGTCCAATTAATATCCAAAATGTTGATACATACAATGGTGTCAGATTTTGTTCTGCACCAAATGGTGTCACTAAATTCGGATTTTCTGCAACGAGTCCTTGCATAATCGTGTCAACACCACCACCGGCAATGACAGTCGCAATCAGAAGAATGACTGTACCGACGATCATGATGGACCCTTGCAATGCATCTGTTAACGCCACAGCACGGAAACCGCCGATAATTACATAGGCTAAAACGGCTACCGCAAAAATAAGCAATGCATTTGTATAGGAAAGCCCTGTCAGTGATTCAATCAGACGAGCACCGCCGACCCATTGCGCTGTCATTGAGGCAAATAGGAAAATGATGATGCTGATCGCTGATAAAATAACGATTGTGTGACTGTCATAGCGTTTCTTTAAAAAATCGATTAGTGTAATGGCTTCAATACGGCGTGCAACAATCGCAAATTTCTTGCCGAGCACCATTAACACAAAATAACCTGCAGGCAGCTGTGCCATTGCCAACAGAACCCATCCAAGCCCTGTATTATAGGCAACACCTGGTCCACCGATAAAGCTTGAGGCACTGCCATATGTCGCCATCATCGTCATCGCCAGGATGAATCCGCCCATTTCGCGTCCGCCTAAAAAATACTCCTGTAAAAATGAATTCGATGTGCGTACTTGACGATTTGCCCAAATACCGATACCAAAAATGACAATTAAAAATATGAGTAATGGAATTATGACTGACCAATGTATCATTTATGTTTGTCCTCCTCTTCAAGCGAAATGTCTTTGAAGAAAAGTTTCATCGCGAGCCATATTGAAATAATCATAAAGATTGTTCCTGCGATACAGCTGTAGAAAAACCATGCCGGGAACCCTAATACATAATCGTACTCCAGCGGGTCACCGGAACCGAGCCCATATGCAAATCCGAACCAGATTGCAAAGTTGATGATGACAAGCACGACTCCGATCAGTGCTTCTTTATGTGCGATTTTAAAACGCTTATCCTGCACATTAAACATCCTTTCTGTTTACTGTTTGAATCTACTGTAACTTCAGATTCTCAAGGGAATTAACTTACTCTAAAGTGGACAACCATCTTTCAGAGACTTAACCTCTCTATTCTACGTTGCCAACCCGCGAAAGAAAAGACTTTGTCATCGATTTGTCCGGCAAAACCCAAAAAAACGACGCCTAAATTTACTAGACGACGTTCGTTTGGATATTACAGTAATTCTTTGCGCAAATCTGCTGGCGATTTTGGGGATAATAAACCATATGGAATATCGAATACCGTCTTTGCACCTTTGTCTCCTTTTGCCTGCAATTTATAGGCAGCGCGTGCATACGCAACAAGAACACTTGATGTGAACATCGGATTGGACTCAAGCGTTAATGAAAACTCCATAATTTGCTTATCTGCGTCACCAGATTCACCAGAACGGATGACAAACCCGCCATGCGGCATCCCTTGGTGATTTTCTTTAAATTCTGCTTCGGTAATAAAATTTACCGTTGTATCATAATCCGCAAAATAGTTTGGCATTTCCTTAATTTCTTTTTCGATCGCTACAGCATCCGCACCTTCAGCCAATACAACATAGCATTCACGGGCATGTTTTTCACGTGTTGTCAGTTCAGGATTTTCGCCATTGCGTACACGGTTTACCGCTTCCTTAATCGGCAAAGTATATTGTACGGCATTTTTTACACCTTCAATACGGCGTAAAGCGTCTGAGTGGCCTTGGCTTAAGCCGTCCCCCCAGAACGTATATGTATTTCCTTGTGGCAGAACTGTTTCACCTAATAGGCGGTTCAATGAAAATAGGCCCGGGTCCCAGCCAACCGAAATAATGGATACTTTATCACTTTTTTGTGCAACTGCATCAACCGCATCAAAGAATGCCGGAATATTTGCATGCGTATCATAACTGTCGATCGTATTGAACCATTGCGCAAAATGCGGAACTTGCTCCGGTAAATCTTTTGCAGAACCACCGCATAATATCATGACATCAATCTGTTCTTTATATTTCGGTGCTTCATCCACTAGATACACCGGTACGTTCGGTGATTTTATAGCAACTGTAGCAGGATCACGACGCGTAAATACAGCTACCAATTCCATGTCAGCATTTTGACCGATCGCTGCTTCCACACCGCGGCCTAAATTTCCGTAACCTACAATACCAATGCGAATTTTACTCATCTTTTTCATTCCCCCAATTTCTTTATTAGACATTTTTCCTTACATAGTGATGTAAATTCAGAATTTTCATCTAAATTAAACTTCATCATACAGTGTCATTTTTATGATTACAATAATATTTGTGATTCTCACAAGAAAAGCTATATTTCGGGCATTGCTTGTAGTATTTGCTTAAAAGTGTTTTCATTTTCTATTTAGGTAGATTTTTGATATACTGAGAAAGTAAATAAATAGACTAATTGGGGGAAAAACATGAAAAAGTTATCAGCAATCTTATTAGCTTTCACACTTGTATTTTCAAGTGTAGGGACTACGATTTTATTTGCAAATGATGCAGATACTGTAGAAGCAAAAGGATACAAGTCAGGTAAAAAAGGCTTCAACAACAATAACAACTCAAATTTCCAAAAGAAAAACAATGATGCTACAAACCCGACAACAACAAAACAAAATAATAATTCTACAAAAAAGAATGATTCAAATACAGCTTCAACTAACAAAGGCGGCTTAATGAAAGGCTTAATGCTTGGTGGTTTAGCCGGTTTATTATTCGGTAGCTTATTTGCAGGCATGGGGATGTTAGGCAATATTTTAGGACTGTTGATCAACGTAGCAGCAATTGCGGCGATTGTCTTCTTCCTAGTGAAGATTTACCAGTTAATCAAACGCAAAAAGGATAAAGAGGTTACTGACTCGTGGAAAAACTAACATTACTTGAACAAGATTTAATTAATGCCGTTTGTCTGTTCCATGCAAAATTCAAAAACGCAGCTCCCGAAGAAGTGGAAGTGGAGCTGATGTATGATGATGTTGCCGGATATTCAGCGGAAGCTTTCTACAACGGACAATTGGATGTATATAACTCTGTGAATTTCATCATGGCACTACGTCTGTATATTGATGAGCAGCTTGGCCGTGACTCAATGTCAGCGCGTATTTCTCTCGCTATTGATGATGAAGAAGGCATGATTGCCCACGTAGAGTTTTAATGAAACGTTAAAAAACCCGTCACTCTCTTTTATGAGAGCAGACGGGTCTTTTTTTATGCAGTCGGCTGCACTTCCGGTGTGTACTTCGTCGTAAGTGATTTATAGCTTACGATAAACGCGACTAATGCCAACACAGAAGCAACGACTAAATAAATAACCAGCGTTAAAGCATTTGATGATAATAATGAAAGATCCCCTAATGAAATAACCGATTTAAATCCTGAAATTGAATACGTAAACGGTAAATATGCACTTACAGCCTGTAAATTTTCAGGCAGCATTGGAATCGGCAAATTCGAACCTGTAATCGATAATTGTGCAATAGCCAGTACAAGTGCGATAAACCGCCCGATATTGCCTGCAACCGATACAAGGAAGAAAATGATCGACATGAATACAATGCTGACAAAAATCCCGAATAAAATAAACGGCACGACATGTTCTACCGATAGCTGTAATACAACTAATGTAAATACGGTAACCAGCACGGCCTGAATTGTAGCAAAGAGTGCCAATTGCAGCCACTTACTGACAAACCAGCTTACCGCAGACTTTGGCAATACAGCCGGCTTTTTAAAGTCAACAAACATGGACAATACGAGCATACCTACGAATAATGCCAACGATAAAATATACGGTGCCGTTGAATCACGGTAATATTCGTATGCATTGACTTTCTCCCCTGCCAATGTGACCGGTGATGAGAACATCGCGATATTTTCGTCGGTAATCCGTAATGCCGCCACTTGTTCACGTCCGCCTTCCAGACCAGTCGCCAATTCCGATGAACCTGCCTGAAGACGGTTCACCCCATCATTTAATGAAGTAACCCCTTCTGTCATCGTTTGCCACCCAACTGCTACGGTTTCATTTCCTGTACTGATTTGCGTTAAACCGCTTTTCAAGTTGGAAACACCTGCACCTAATTTGTTCCACGAGCTCGTTAGCGATGCGTTACCGTTTGCTACCTGTGATGCACCACCCGCTAAAGTAGAAGCCCCTGAAACGACAGCTGTCTGCCCTGCAACAAGCGCATCGATTCCTTGAACAGCTTTTTCTTGACCCGCTGTTAATGAACCAATTCCCGACACGATTGTTTTTTGGCCTGCAATCGCATTTTCAAGACCTGTCGTCAATGCTGGCATGGATTGTGCAATCTGGTTGGCACCATTGCTTAATGCATTAGCACTTTGAACGGCAACAGGATAAACGCTGCCGAGTTCACCCAAACCTGCACTTAACGCAAGTAAATTTTCGCGGTATGCTTCCATACCAGGTGCTTGCGCCAAACTTTGCAGCAATACTGCACCTTGCGCCATTTGCTCAATATCCGCCTGTTTCGACTGCAATACTGTCGCCAGCTGGTTCAGACCTTTTGCCAAGCCAGGATTCGCTTGTGTGCCGTCTCCTACCGCGATCCCTGCGTATAGCTGGTTCGCTCCTGCAGAAAGCTGCTGTAACCCACTAAGTAGATTTTCAGAACCAGGCTGTAATTGCTGTAAGCCTGTGTAGATTTCCGTTGAACCGCCTTTTAAGGAGTTAAGTCCGGCTAATACTTGCTGTGATCCGCCTTTTAACTGTGTAGCACCTGAT
Source organism: Solibacillus sp. FSL R5-0449 (assembly GCF_037975215.1). Lineage (NCBI taxonomy): Bacteria > Bacillati > Bacillota > Bacilli > Caryophanales > Caryophanaceae > Solibacillus > Solibacillus sp. FSL R5-0449. The sequence continues at coordinate 1,628,075 of NZ_CP150239.1, read as the reverse complement.
GCCACTTGACGTGATCCGGACGCTAGCTTGTTAATGTCGCCCGTTCCTCCATTGATCGCAGAAAGAAGCTGGCCTGCCCCTGCATCGGCCGTCTTCGCACCGGCAGCAAGTTTGTTAATATCTGCCGACTTTTCCGTCAATGATGTTAATAAGGTGTTTGTCCCATCTGCCAGCTGCTCCGTGCCATCCACGATTTGCTTCGAACCATCCGCTCCGGTAGCAAATCCTGTTTCGATATCCGTAAATCTTGAGAATACCGTTCTGGCATAAGTCGCTGTAATTTTGTCCCCTAATTGTTCGCGAAGTTTTTCAACAGCACTGTTTGTTACTTGCGCTCCCATGAAGTTTAACCCTTCATTTTGGATATAGCGCAATTCCGGCACTTGCGGATTTGCATCAAGAACGGTAGTCACCTTTTGTGAAAAGTCTTCCGGTACTTCTACCACCAAGTAAAATTCCTGATTTTCCAACCCTGCCATCGCTTCTTCTTCTGTCACGAAATGCCAGCCTAATGAATTACTCTCCTTTAATGTTTCCATTAAATCTTCGCCGACATTGATTGCTTGACCACCCGAAACCCCGCCTGCATCCTTATTGACGAATGCAACCGGTAAGTTATCCAGATTGTCATACGGTCCCCATGTAGCTGACAGAAGAACAGCTACGTAAACAATTGGAATGAGCATGACACCGATCAACGCAACGAGTAAACCTTTACGATTTTTCAGTGACTGCAATTCCTTCCCAAACAACTGAAACGACCCCATAAAAAACCCCCCTTTTTTATAAAATTAGTCCTATACGAATGAATGAACACTCATGCGTATAACAATAATATATTCTAAGTTTTTACATATTTCTACTAGAAAATGTAAATATTTTCTTATTAGTACGTGAATTTTGTTCATATTAATATTCAAAAAATAGGACAATATAATCGTTAAATAACATTCTATTTTAGGACCAACTATATTTATCTGAATTTTCTAACTTATAATGTTATCGAGTGATAAGGTAAACGCTTTCATTTACATAATATTATTTGCAGAAAAATAAATAAAAAAACCACTAACATGGTTGCCCAAATTAGTGGTTTCGCTATTGAATTATTTTTCCGCAGGTGCAGCTACATCTACAATGCGGCCTTCTGTCGTAAACTTAATTTCTTTCATTGATAGTAATTGTTCTTTTAAGTTTTCCCAATCTGATAAACCTAAGTCCGTCACACGGCCTTCACCGTATGCTTTTTCGAATGAGCTGAAGCCGTCTCCGCCTTTAGCTGTGAAGGCATTTGTAGCTACTGTGTATGTTTCGTTATCCGCTATATCGACATATGCATTCGTTGCTTCATCAAAGTATTTTAATGAAACGACACGAGAACCTACTTCTTTAGAAGAATCGTATTCTAGTTTAGCACCTGAAATATGCAGGAATCCGCCGTTCTCTTTTGGAGCTTCTTTCACAGAGTGTTCAAATGCCGCTTTTAATTCAGCACCTGTAACATCCATTAATGCTAATGTATTACCAAATGGCAATACTGTAATAACTTGTCCTGTTGTAATATTGCCGGCAGGAATTGCAGCACGGATACCGCCGCCATTTTGCATTGCCATTACAACTTTTTTATCAGTATATTGTTTCGCTTTTGCAAGCATACCGTCAGTAATAATATTACCTAATACCGTTTCGCTGTTACGTACACTCACTGGATTATCATCTGATGCACGAGGGCTTACTAAATCTTCTGCGATAGTTACACCGATTTCGGCTTTAGTAATTTCATCCACTTTTTCTTTAAACGGCGCTAGAATTTTTAAACCTTCAGCGTCATCTGCAAGTTTACCGATTTCAACTAACTGACCGTCATGTTTCACGATGACACCATTTTCATCGAACTCAACGTTCACAGTACCTAGGAAACCAGCGTACTCTTTCGCTTGAACAATCAATGTTGCATCCTTTTTCTCGCCAACAGTGTTTGTATCAATTACGACTGGCTCTTTCAGTTCAGTATGCGTGTGACCGCCTACGATAATATCAATTCCAGGTACTGATTTTGCTAGAACTTGATCATTGTCATATGCAGGGTTATCGTCATAACCGATATGTGTTAAAGCAATAATTTTATCGACACCTTTATCTTCAAACGCTTTAACCGCTTTTTTCGCTTCGTCGATATAATTTTCAAATGCTACACTTCCTGGTGATGCGATGTCTTTCGTTTCAGCCGTCGTTAAACCGAAGATCCCGATTTTTTCGCCGTTTACTTCTTTAATCATACCAGCGTAAATTTTGCCGTTTTCTGGCTCGCTTGATACTAAGTCAGAGAACATTCCTGTAAACAGGCTGTCTTTTGTAAAGTCAACATTCGCCGTTAATACCGGGAATTGTGAAGCTTTAATGAAGTCTGCCAATGCTTTATGTCCTTCTGGTGAAGAACCTAAGTCAAATTCATGGTTACCTAATGTGATGGCATCAAATTTCAATGCATTTAAAAACGGTAGATCTGCTTGTCCTTGGAATTCGTTGAAGTACAATGTACCGCTGAATACGTCACCTGCATGCAATAAAAGCGCATCCGGTGTTTTAGCGCGTTGTTCCTTAACTGCCGTCATTAATTTCGGGAATGAATCCACACGTCCATGAGTATCGTTCACATGCATGATCGATAATTTATAATTGTCTGTTTCAGGTTCAGGCTGTGGTGCTGGTGCAGCCGCTGCAAGCATTGTTGCCAATACGCTTGAAAGTTCACCACGAGTTAGTTGTTTCGTAGGGTTGAATACAACTTTAGCCTCTGTTAATAATGCTGTTGCATCAATCGGATATACCGCTGAAACATTCGTTAAAATTTTAGCAAACTGATTATGTGTAATTTTATCCGCTGTACGGAATGTGCCGTCTTCATAACCTTTTACAAATCCAGTAGCTACTAATGCCGCTATTTGACTGTAATACTGGTTTGACGTTTTAATATCTTTGAAGTTAGGATTTTTCACATTTGTCGTATCTAGTTTAAGAGCACCCGCAATCATTTTTGCAGCTTGTCCACGTGTAACCGTTGCGTCTGGTTTAAAAGTACCATCTTCAAATCCTTTAACGATACCTGCAGAAGTTAGAGCATTGATTCCATCTGCATATGGATGGCTAACAGAGACATCCGTGAAAATTGTCTCTTCTGCCATTACACCTGTTGCTCCTACAGCTACTGCCGTAAATGCTGCTAAAGCTGTTGCTGAATACATTCTTTTTTTCTTCATCCAAAAGACCCCCCAAAATTTTTAACCTTCCTTTTGATAGTAACGAAATATTATAAAAATTTCCACATTTTCCGTAAAATTTTACTGTTAATTAACAAAAAATACATTCTTTAGGTCCTTTTTGCACAAAAAAAGACAAAGCCAATCGAAATTGACTTTGTCTTTCAAGTTATAGAATGGAATTATTGTTGTGCAGCTTTAGCACGTAATACCATTTGTAGGATACCACCGTGACGGTAGTAGTCTACTTCTACTTCAGAGTCGAAACGAGCTAACGCTTTGAACTCAGTTACTTTTCCTTCTGGAGAAGTAGCAGTAACAGTTAGGATATCACGTGGTTTAACATCATCAGTTAAGTTAACGTCGATTGTTTCGTCACCTTTTAATCCTAAAGTTTCAGCTGATTCGCCAGCCATGAATTGTAATGGTAATACGCCCATCATTACTAAGTTAGAACGGTGGATACGCTCGTAAGATTGTGCGATTACAGTTTTAACGCCTAGTAAGAATGTACCTTTAGCAGCCCAGTCACGAGATGAACCCATACCGTAGTCGTTACCAGCTAATACTACTAAGCCAGTACCTGCTTCTTTGTACTTCATGCAAGCATCGTAAATGTACTCAACTTCGCCTGTTGGCCAGTAAGTAGTGAAACCACCTTCTGTACCTGGAGCGATTTGGTTACGGATACGGATGTTAGCGAATGTACCGCGCATCATTACTTCGTGGTTACCACGACGAGAACCGTAAGAGTTGAAGTCACGGATTGCAACTCCGTTTTCGATTAAGTACTTACCAGCTGGTGTATCTTTACCGATTGCACCTGCAGGAGAGATGTGGTCAGTAGTGATAGAGTCACCGAACTTAGCCATTACACGCATTCCAGCTAATGTTTGGATAGCACCTGGCTCTTTAGAAAGACCAGTGAAGAATGGTGGGTTTTGGATGTAAGTTGATTTGTCATCGAAAGTATATAAGTTTTCAGTTGAAGTTTCGATTGCATTCCAAGCTTCGTTAGCAGTGAATACAGTTTCGTATTCTTTTTGGAATAATTCACGAGTTACAACTTTATTTAATACTTCGTTAACTTCTTCAGTTGATGGCCAGATATCAGCGAAGAATACTTCTTTGCCTTCTGGAGTTACAGCGATTGCGTCTTTTTGTAGATCGATATCTACAGTACCCGCTAATGCGTAAGCAACAACTAATGGTGGTGAAGCTAAGAAGTTAGCTTTTACTAATGGGTGTACACGACCTTCGAAGTTACGGTTACCTGATAATACAGAAGTTACGAATAAATCGTTTGATTTGATTGCATCTTCGATTTCTGGTAATAAAGGACCAGAGTTACCGATACATGTTGTACAACCGTAACCAACTGTGTTGAAACCGATTTGGTCGAAGTAGTCTTGTAAACCTGATTCTTCTAAGTAGCCAGTAACTACTTTAGAACCTGGAGCTAATGAAGTTTTAACCCACTTAGCAGGTTTAATACCTAACTCTACAGCTTTTTTAGCAACTAAACCAGCAGCTAATAATACGTATGGGTTAGATGTGTTTGTACAAGAAGTGATGGCTGCGATTGCTACCGCACCAGCTGGAATTTCAACAGCACCGTCTGCAAAGTTAGCAGTAGATGTTTTTGAGAATTCTTCTTCTGTTAAACCGAAACCTTGTGTACCTTGAGGAGCTACTACTGACTCACGGTAAACTTTTTTCATTTCAGTTAAAGGAATTAAATCTTGTGGACGTTTAGGACCAGAAAGGTTAGCTTCGATGTCAGCTAAGTTGATTTCTAAAACGTCAGTGTATACAGGCTCTAATTCTGGGTTGAAGAACATGTCGTTAGCTTTTAAGTAAGCTTCAACAACAGCAATGTGCTCTTCGTCACGGCCAGTTAAGCGCATGTAGTTTAATGATTCTTCATCAACTGCGAAGAAACCACAAGTAGCACCGTATTCTGGAGCCATGTTTGAGATTGTAGCACGGTCAGCTAATGGTAAACCAGGTACGCCAGGTCCGAAGAACTCAACGAATTTGTTTACTACGCCACGAGCACGTAATACTTGAGTTACTTTTAATGCTAAGTCAGTAGCTGTAGTACCGTTTGGTAATTCGCCTACTAATTTAACACCGATAACATCAGGAATTGGGAAGTAAGATGGTTGACCTAACATACCAGCTTCAGCTTCGATACCACCAACACCCCAACCTAGAACACCGATACCGTTGATCATAGTTGTGTGAGAGTCAGTACCTACTACTGAGTCAGGGAATGCTACTAAACCTTCTTCTGTTTCGTTAACGTGAACGATTGGAGCTAAGTACTCTAAGTTAACTTGGTGTACGATACCAGTTGCTGGTGGTACAGCGCGGAAGTTATCATAAGCAGTTTGAGCCCATTTTAAGAAGTTATAACGTTCAGCGTTACGTTCGAACTCTAAATCCATGTTCGCTTGTAATGCTGCTGCGTTACCGTATTTGTCTACTTGTACTGAGTGGTCAATTACAAGGTCTACAGGAATTGCAGGGTTGATTTTAGCTGGGTCTCCACCCATTTCTTTCATTGCAGAACGTAATGAAGCTAAGTCAACTACTACTGGAACACCAGTGAAGTCTTGTAATACTACGCGAGAAGGTTTGAATGGTACTTCAGCATCTGCATTGTGATTACCGAAGTTAGCTAATTCATTAACATGCTCGTCTTTAATTACATAGTTATCATATTGACGTAATACTGATTCTAATAATACTTTAATTGAATAAGGTAGGCGTGATACTTTTGCGATACCAGCTTCTTCAATTGCAGCTAAACGGAAATAGTTATAAGTTTTACCGTTAACTTCAAAAGTCGAACGACTGTTGTGTAAGTTTGCCATGTTGTGTTCCCCCTAGTTTTTCTTAATTGAAAAGGTTGTAAAGCTCTTTTCTCCACAGTCAATAATAACGCACATTCATACATAAGTAAATTGCATTATTATTATCTTTTGCGATAAGTTAAAATTATGACCTATCGGAAATGCCATTTTCTTCTGCAATTCATTTAGAAATCCTACTTTGTCAGAAAGTTCTTCTAACATTGGTTTCCTCAACAAATGATCCTACAATAAAAATGGCATATTTTTTTAGTACATCTTGTAATAAATTTAAATCACAATCAATTTATTATTGTACTAAAACAAAACCCTTAGTTTAATTTGAGCCAGTGCTGAATGAATGTTGATACAATACTGCGCAGTTTTTCATTCCGATTGGCAAATTTCAAGTAAAAATAAAGTGTTTTTGCCACGTTCAGCTGGTTTGTTCTCGCTTTAAACCAAAGTGCATCATAGCCGCGCTCATAGGCGACCATTTCCAGCTGGTCAAACAGCTGTTCAAACCATTCAATGAACAGTTCTTCGTCGATATTTTTGGCAAGCAATGCCTGAATAATGTTGCAGAAACGTTCTTCTTCGTCATCGACAAATACATAGCCCTTCCAAATATTTGCGCGGATTGCCTGCAGTATTTGGGATGTAAACCGAATCGGATACAACGGATGCGCTATAATGGCGTTGATCAACTCCGTTGTATTCGTAATGCTATGTGCCCAGCCAGACTTCGGATCGACAAAGCTTCGCAAATCCTGCTCTTTCGATAACAGTGCCACCGCATTTTGTGCAAGCAGCTCCAACTGCTCACTACTTAATATGGCAAGCTGTCGATCGGCATTCACGATTGCCGCTAAATAAAGAGCCGCATAGGAACGCTGAAAAACGGATGTTGTCCCCTTTTCACCGATGTTATAAAGTAAACCGTCCGTCGAGGAAAGTTTGCTCACAAAATCGGCAATAACTGTTTCACCGAGTGCATTTTCCGACAACAGCAAAATGAACAGGCGGTAATTCAGCTGGTCACGGATAGCTGCTTCTTCATGACCAATTGTCTCCAGTAAATCATTCAATATCGACGGGTGCCCCTGAATAGATTGTTTTCGCTCTTCCGTCGTCATTTCAAAAAACTTTTCATAATCTTCCACTAACAAAAAGACGCCTCCTAACCAAATGCCTAACAATATTGTAAGAGACGTACGATCATTTGACTAGGTAAAAGCTCTTCTAATAGACGCACACCTTCTGAATATACCCGTTTTTCACAAAACAAATGCATCTTCTGCTTCAAATAATTCATTTACTTCAATTACCCGATCCGAAAAGCGGTCGACTACATTCAAATCGACGGTATTGAACAAATTTGTTAATACAATTGAAGTACATTCAAACTGCTTCTGCTTTTTTGTATGCTCAAATTCTTCGATAAAACGTGATGGTAAAAAACTGGACCCGTCCGTCACGAACAGCAAATCCGCTTTTTTAAATTCACTTTTCTTCAACAGCTCCAATGCTTCCCGTAATGGAAGCTCGTAGTTTGTACCGCCGCCAATGAAACTGTCACTGAACTGAATGAGATCCTGGGTCTTTGCCTGACCTTTTCTGAATAATTTAATTTCCCCTACATTCGTTGCAAAAGGGATAATCGCAAAATCTCTTTTCTGTTTTTTAGCGATATTCAGTAGCGCAATACAAAACGCTTTGCTCTGGGCTTTAATCGATGTCATGGAACTGCTTTCATCCATGCACACAATAATCGGTCCCTTACCTTGACGGTCCTTTCCCTTCTTATTAAAAACAAGTGTTTGCTGCTCGCTTAATCGCTTTAAAAAATCTAGCTTGCTATGTCCGAGCATATAGTTGCCCAATTCCGCCGGCAACAGACGCGACAGCTCATGCCCAAAAGTCACCGATTGATGCTGGACCGTCTCGTCTTGTTTTGACTTCTGCTTTTTTGTCGCAATTTTTTTAAACCGGCCGACTAATTCGGCAATCTTCTGCAATTCCTTTCGCTCGCTAATCATTTTCGCCAGTTTAAACTGGTCTCTTAAAGGAATCTGATCGATTTTTTTGCCATCCATTGTCCCGACTTTCATAACCGCAGTTTTTGTATGGTGAATATTCTTTTTATTTTCCTGGAGCATCATACCGATTGATGTTTTCGATAATTGTTTCAAATATTCCCGTTTTTCCGGTATATCAATCGTCATGTTTGGCGTCTGCTGCTTCTTTTGAAAGGCTTCCAGTTGTTCAATTTGAAAAGGGTTTTTTTGTTCCTTATAAAATTGGAAGCTTTTAAGAAGCTGCTCTGCAATGCTGACGGAAGTGAGGACACTTAATAGCTCGTCACCTTTTGTCAGCTCATGCCATTGAATGTATTCCTCATTTTTCAGCAGCTCTTTCACAAAATCATACTGCATCTTATCCAGTTGCTTTGCATTTTCATTTAATACAGGCGCTTTATAATAGAAAGCATGCCAGCAATCCCCGATGATATTCGTAAAGCCCGGAACAATTTTTTCGCCTGCAATGCAGCTGTCGTTCAACAAAGTAGCCATTTTCAATAATTCGTTAAATCGTGCCTTTTGCTCTGCACTGCCCTTAAAAACCGTTCGGCTGTAGATTACGTGTATGTTCTCATTCAAAAAGCATCCCACCTTCTGTATTCTTTAAAACCCGATAACATCTGAAGTGATTCGCAGCAATTGTTTATGCATTTCCGTTTTGAGACTGTTTAATTCCGGTCGACTCGGGATTTGCCGGCTCATATTCTGTACTTCCATAAATAAGTTTTTCCCCTTTAGCAGCAGCTGACTCAGCTCCGATTTGGCAAACGGGGATTTTTGAAGCATCGCATTTCTTGCAGTTAAAATAATCATTTCAAACTCGGTCGATGTCCTGTGAATAAACGCATCGACTGTATCAAAGGCCACTTCGTTAACAATTCGCTCTGTTACCGATTTTTGTTCAATTGTTTCCCATAAAACATTCGTCAATATCAGCAAGTCTTCCCGAATTACTTCTGTTCGGCCGTCTAAATATGCTTTAGCTTTTAAAGTCGACAGTGACTGTTTAAAACGGCGGTCGGACGGGCGTATGCCTTCATCATGAAGGGCCTGCCTGATTTTAGCGAGCACTTTAAAAATCGTATCCGATATCGCCACCTTATTCGTCTTTTGCTGATGTTCGTAGAGCTCGTCCAATGTTATTTTCGAAACTTCCTTTTTACTATCATCTTTCAGCATGGCAATGAAATCTTCTTCTTCCCGGATATAGTTTACTTCATAGCGAAGCAAGAAACGGTCGAATAGTGCCTCCAGCCCTTCCCCGTCTTCAATGTATTCATTGGAAGAACCGACCATCGTCAAAAGCGGAGAAGCAACTGGAATCCCGTTATTGTAATAGATCCGCTCATTGATTAGAGTGAGCAGTGAATTCAGGATGGCTGAGTTCGCTTTAAATATTTCATCAATGAACGCAAAATGGGCTTCCGGCAGCATATTTGTCACATTCCGCTTGTAGACCCCCTGTTCCAAATCTTTTAAAGAAAGTACCCCAAACAATTCTTCAGGCGTACTGAAAGGCGTCAATAAATGCTGGAAACAATGACTTCCCTCAACGATGGAACCGAGCATTGACGATAGCACACTTTTTCCCGTACCCGCCGGACCGATAAATAAAAGGTGCTGCCGTGATAATAGAGCAATTAATAACGCATCAATTTCTTCTTCCCGATCATAAAAACGTTCGTTCAGTTGCTGACGGATCGTTTGCAGCTGTTCATACATTGATTGACCACCTTCCCTTTTTCGTTAAATACGATACCCGCACATTTATGTAATCTTCTCCTTATAACGTTACACTTCCTGTACAGTTTTTAAACCTTTTCCCTGTCACATTTCTTCCTTTAAAGAACTAGGAATATTTCAGCTGACTTTGCACTATTTTAGTAAGAGCAGAATAAAAATTTTTTCATGTTTTTACACAATTTTAGTTGCAAATGATTAATTTTGTTATTTTACGTGAACATATTACATATAGCATGTTTTGTAGGAGGAATCGTATGGCGTCAGTAAGAGTTTCATCTTCAATTTTTTCACGCATTAAAACTATTCAAAAAGCTGTGCAACGAACAACGAGCCATGATGAAATTACCGTTGCATCCGGGACATATAAAGAAACATTGACTTTTGAGGAAAATAGAACGATTGCAGCACAAAAGGATGCAACTGTCTGCATAAAAGGATCCATCGTGATCGCTGATTGTGCGACGGTCACATTCGAGAACATGACGATTCAACCTACAACGCAAATTTACGTCGAAGGTAAAATTATATTAAAAAACTGCGTTATTCAAGGTGGACGTACGAATGTACTGTTAGCATTGAACGGTGGAACCATTGTCTGTAAAAATACAACGTTCAGAGATGCAACGGATGCGGCAGTCACATTGGTTTACAATAGTGATGCCCAATTTGAACAGTGTCATTTTGAAAACAATAAAAAAGTGCATATTCTAGCGGAAAATTCAACGCTTCGTTTAACAGATTGTACCCTTTCAAAAGCAAATCAGGCACTTTGGGTTAAGACAAATGCAAAGGCCTATTTAACCCGTGTGAAAGTACATCACCATTCAGGGACACAGCTCATTATCCAGGACAATGCCTTATTGGAAATGGAAGCCTGTGAAGTGATGCATGGCGAGGGTAATGGTATATATGCATCAGATCATTCAAACATACATTTATCGAAAACAACAATCCAACACCATCACCTACCTCAAGTCTGGATGCAAAGAAGTTCCCTAAACGTAACAGATTGTCAAATTCAATACGGCAATGAATCCGGTATTATTTTACGGGACTACTCAGAAGCAATGATCGAGAACTCATTGATTGCGTTTCATAAAATTGCGAATATCCAGCTACTGCTCGAATCTTTCCTGAATATGTCGAACTCTGAAGTAAACAGCTGCCAAGGCGTCGGGATTCATATAAAGGAAAAATCGATCGCCAACTTCAATAGTACGGTGTTTGCCTATAATGTGCTGCCGCAGCTTTTCATTACCGAAAATTCCATTTGTACAATAAAAGATGCGACCATTCAGGAAGGCAAACAGATTGGGGTTTACACAGAAAAAGGGGCTTCCTGTTCGATCGTTTCCAGTACGATAACAGGACATAAAAATGCTGCGCTAACGGTAATGGAGGCGGAATTATTCCTATTAAATACGACGGTCCATCATAACAAAGGCAATGGCATTTTGGCGGTCAATCATGCAAAAGCCTCTTTGGACAACTGTCATTTCAATCACAATGACCTCGCACATATTGCCGGGAAAAATAACAGTACGGTGACGATTTACCAAAGCGAATTAATCGGCGGGAAAAGTATCTTTGTCATGGATCAATGTGAACTTGAAGTAACCGAATCGGTTGTTAAAAATGGTACGGGAATTCAAATTGAACTGGTCGGCAATACGAATGCCACAATTTTGCATTCCCAAATTAGCGGCGGCGAAACGAACGGGATTGTGGCGATGAAAGATACGTCGGTCCACATTATCGAAAGCCAAATTTCCTGTCATAAAATGCCGCAAATCATCATCAATGACAGTTCTCTTGTGTTGAAGGAAAGCGAGTTGATGGAAGGTGAGCGTAACGGGTTAATTATTGAAAACCATGCAGAGGCGTTGATTCAGGATACATTCATTTCCAATCATATGTATTCCCAGCTATGGATCGACTCCGAATCTTCAGTCGAGCTGAACGCAACACAGATTATTGAGGGTCATGAATCCGATATATTTGTTCAAAACAAATCGGTTCTCCATGCTTCGAAATGCATTATCCAAAATGCGAAGTTCGACTTCAACATCCAGGCGGTCAACTATTCGAAAATTTATCTGTTCGAAACAATGGTCGACAACTCATTCGGTTCAAAGTTTTACAGTGAAAATAACAGCGAAATTTCATCGAATCTGGACGAAATCAGCTAATGGCATTACTACCTGCAACTTTTTCAGCTGCAGGTAGTTTTTTTAGTTGCAGGCAAAACAAAAAACAACCTACCCTAAATAGGATAGATTGCTATATTTAAATTATTTATTTCACAATCCCACTGACAAATTCAGTAGACGGATAATACATGTTTTTAACAATGACGTTTGCCCCTAAGCACTTCACAGCAGGACAATGACAATTAATCGATTTGGAAATATTTGAATCGAGCCATCTCTTGTAAATTTGAGTCAATGATTCATTTTTAATATTACCGAACGCCTGACCGTCATCCGAAAAATCGGTAACCGAAATATCACCCGAGAATATATTCAGGTTCATTCTTGAACGTCCGTCGACATCATTTCTCATTGTCGTATTCGATGCATGATTGATCCGGTTGATTAATGCGATATCTCGCTCATCCCGGCTGCACGGATAGAACGGCAATGTACCGAATAACACCCAAATATCTTTATTTCTGTAATCGAGGAGTTCATTGATAACTGTTCGATATTCATCCAACCCGATCGTTTCCAGACTTTCAGCGAAATCACTGGCATACATCGGGTGAATCTCATGACGTTTACATAGCATTTCATTTGCTACTTCATGGTGGATTTTTTCCATAAACGGCACCGTGTTGCGGTTCAACATTGTTTCTGCAGAAACGAACATGCCGCCTTTTGACAGCTCTCTTGCATTGTCAAAAATATTGCGGTATAAGTTCCCTCTATATTCAACTGACGGCGTTTTTTCCATCATAGCAAATCCTGTTTCAACAAATTCCTTTTCATCACACCAGTTGTGCGAAATATGCATGACATCCAGATAAGGTGCTACCAGTTCATAATGTGACATCGGTAACGTAAGGTTGGAGTTGATTTGTGTCTTAATGCCTCTGCTCTTCGCATATTTCAATAGCGGTAACAGGTTATCCTTAATTCCCTTTTTCGTTAATAACGGTTCCCCACCTGTAAAACTCATTGTTCGTAACGTTTCAACCTCATCCAGTTTACGAATAATTTCGTCTGCCGGAATGGCCGGTAATTCTTTCGTTAATAACGTATATCCTACTGCACAGTGCGAACATCTCATATTACATAAGTTAGTTGTTGTAAACTCTATATTAGATAAAGTTAGCTTACCATGTTGATCGATATCAATATATGGCTCCCATTCATCATGCGGTTTAAAAATTGTATTCATTTAAAGACTTCCTTTCTGCGAGTACAATTTTCTCATAAAACCGTTGTATTGGAAAGGCTATTGTTGATAAGGAATTCGCAGCAGTCCCGTTAAAAAGCAAATGGCCGCACGAGATAAAATCCCGCGCAGCCATTTTTTTAAATTTCGATTTTTTCTGGTAATTCCGGTATATCCGATACAATATTTTCTTCAGTTAACCGCAGCTCAAACAGTTGGTATTTTTCTTTCAAATTCAGCTGTGCCACCATTTCATCCGGTTCTGCTGCAGTTGGTGTTTCATACGTAAAATCAACCGATACAATATGATCGATCGTCTGTTGAATTTGCAATTTTTCCTGCTCTTTGATCGGCAGAACTCTATCCAATAAAAGAGGCTCTATCGCATCTTTTATAAAGCTTTGTGCTTCGGCAATGCAATTGAATTCAGCCAGTTTATTTACAGAGGCTGTCATGTTGGCCCGTTCACGAATCCGCTGTGCTTCCAATTCGTTTAACTGATTGTGTATTGATAATAGCCGATTTCCCACCAGCTCGTTCAGTCGGCTTTGTACTGCATCCAGTTTTTCAAGAACAAATTGTTCGTATTTTTTAATGAACACCAGTTTTTGTGCACCAGTTTTTTGGATTTTATTCAACGTTTGAATTCGCTCCAACAGAAACGGTGTAAGTTCACTCTCTTTTAACGGGAATGTGAGTGACACCCCCGTTTGTTTTTTGTACTGCTTTTCAAGTTGTCCATATTCCAATGAGTACTCGACATGCAATTTTCGGTAATCACGCACATTTTTTTGGTAAAGCCCCGCCATTTCCTCATACATATCGATGATCGGATCACGTAAATAGGAATGGCTTTCCAGTGTCTGTAACAGCTGAAAAAGAGTTTGTACTTCTTTGAACACTTTACTGACCGATTCATATTGTTTGTCAAGAGAGCTGATGAGCGCTTTATCGTGTTGTAATTGCGCTGCATCTTCATTAAAATCGTTTTGATGCTGAATGACATACTCAAACGCCGATACATACGGTTCTCTTGCAGGAATTGTATTGATTTCCACACGCAGTCGTTCCAGCCACTGTATAAATCGCTCCGTTATATGGCGTGTCTTTTTTTGCCTGTTTTCAATTAACTGGAACATCAGCTGTGACAACTGTGTAATGCGGGAATCAATAAGCAGCTGTGAACTGTTCGTAGTACGTGCTTCCTGGGCCTGTAAAGCCGATACCGGGACATCCTCTCCTATAAAGTAGCCGTAACGTTCTTTCTCCCTATCTAGAAAGGTTTCCACTTCCCCATCTACCCGGTCAATCCCGTTTACGATTAAATGTGCCGTAATCCCCATTTTGTTCAGCTTTTCTATAAAGTTTAATTCAGCCTCTGTGGCAGGTGAACCCGCCTGCAGTACCCAGAACACCTCATTGCAGCGTTTCAAGAGTGCAGGTGGAAAGTAGGCTGTATTGTTTGCGCCTGCTTGCAGCGCAACCGAGTCGACAATGGTTACTTTTTTTAAAAGCTCGCACGTTATATATACTTCCAAATAATCCAGATGCTTACGAATTATTTTGGCACTTTCCGTATTCGAAATGGTGAATAATGAGATGTTGGCAATATCAAAGGTTACTTCCATTCCATTTATAAATACGGCTTTAATATATTCCGTATCTCCGTATTTTAAAAATGTATTGGTCCTCGTCGGTTCTGATGGGCGGTCTTCCAGCAGATTTCTGCCGAGTAAACTGTTGATTACGGTCGTTTTCCCAACGCGCTCTTTTCCGAGAAAGAGCACGATTGGCTGACTGTCTGCATCATTGATTATCTGTTTTAAACGGGTTGACGTATCTTTTACATAACTATTTCGAGATAAAATACTATGCAAAGGTTTTAACCGTTCAATTAATTGTTCCAACGGATTATGTTCATCAAAGTTGTTTAGCTGTTCGCTGAATCGCTCATTCATACGGGTCACTCCTTTACAAACAATTGTTATTCTATTATAAACGCAGTCATTTCCATGTGGACAAGTAATTACGAAATTCGAAATAATTGGTTCCTCATACTTAATCAATAAAACGTCGACTAGGTATTAACACATGGAAATTTTATTGAAGAAATTAAATTACATCATAATGTTGCTATTGCCGGGCATGATTTGCATGCTATTATAGTAGAAGAATATTTAAAAGGAGCTACACAATATATGTACAATATCCGTGAGCAATGGTTTGGGAATGTACGCTCAGATGTGCTGGCAGGACTGGTTGTCGCACTTGCCCTCATCCCTGAAGCAATTGCTTTTTCTATTTTAGCCGGTGTAGATCCGATGGTCGGACTCTATGCCTCATTTGTAATCGCTGTAACAATCAGCTTTGTCGGTGGTCGTCCTGCGATGATTTCCGCTGCAACAGGAGCGATGGCTCTCGTTATCGTCTCGCTTGTTAAAGACCATGGATTGCAGTATTTACTCGCTGCAACGATTTTAACTGGAATTATCCAAATCATTTTCGGAATGCTGAAAATTGCACGCCTGATGAAGTTTATTCCGAATGCGGTAATGATCGGCTTTGTGAATTCATTGGCGATTTTGGTATTCATGGCCCAAACACCGTACTTTATTGGCGGCGACTTCGTTACATGGGTGTTTCTTCTGGCGACAATTGCACTTATTTACGTAATTCCTTTTGTCATTAAAGGTATTCCGGCCCCGCTCATTGCTGTAGTTATTTTATCGGCAGTAGCTATTTATTCAGGCTTTAATTTAAATACAGTCGGAGATATGGGGACAATTACACAATCATTGCCATCATTTTTAATACCTGATATTCCTTTTAATTTTGAAACGTTAATGATTATTTTACCTTATTCATTGGCTCTGGCTGTTGTCGGATTGGTCGAATCATTACTGACTGCATCAATTTTGGATGATATGACGGCTTCTGAAAGCGATAAAAATAAAGAAGCGCGCGGACAAGGGATCGCCAATGTTATTAACGGTTTCTTCGGTGGTATGGCCGGCTGTGCGATGATCGGACAATCTGTTATTAACGTAAAATCCGGCGGACGTGGCCGACTCTCCACTTTTGTTGCTGGTGTATTTTTAATGTTTTTAATACTCGTTTTGGGCGATTATGTCGTTCAAATTCCAATGCCGGTACTTGCCGGTGTAATGGTTGTAGTATGTATTACCCAATTTGACTGGCAATCATTCAAATATGCTGTGACAGCACCGAAAAAAGATGTCTTTGTGATGCTTCTGACAATCGCGGTTGTCCTTTATACACATAACCTGGCGTTAGGTGTTGTAGCCGGTATTGTTGTCAGCGCACTGTTTTTCGTCAACGAAATCTCGCGTGTAAGTATTTCGCAGGAAGGGAAAACATACTTTGTCAAAGGGCAACTATTCTTCGCTTCAACGGAAGGTTTTATTAACTATTTCAAAACGGTTCACAGTGAGTCGTCTTCCATCGTTATCGACTTTTCCCAATGCAAAGTGTGGGATGATTCGGCAATCGGTGCTTTAATGAAGGTGAAAGACCAGCTGAAAGCGAAAAATATAGAAGTAACCTATTTGAATATTGATGAGTCAAGTAAACAGCTATTGAGGAAGTTAACCGGTACGACATTAATCGATTAGGAGGTGGCTCATTATGTATGAACACATTTTACTGGCCGCTGATGGTTCGCAAAACTCGATACGTGCGGCTAAGGAAGCTTTAAAAATAGCCCAAATCAATTCTGAAACAATGGTAACCATCCTTTTTATCATTGATATGGAAAAAGCGAAAACGGATGTACTGCATTCAAGTTCGATTGAAAGTCTTTACATGGAACGCCGTCGAAAGCTTGTGCCGATCGAGGAACTGTTCAGCGAGCAACAAGTTCGTTATAAAGTAGAAATCATTCATGGCTCACCGGGTCCTGAAATCATCAAATATGCCAATACAAAAAATGTAGATTTAGTTGTGATCGGCAGCCGCGGGTTAAACAGTCTGCAGGAAATGGTACTGGGGAGCGTATCACATAAAGTGATGAAGCGCGTCCAATGCCCAGCGATGCTAGTGAAGTAAGCAAAGAAGATAAAACATTTTTAGTTCGACTAAAATGTTTTGTCTTATTTTATGTATAATTGTGGTTAACAGGTCAGATTGAAGATGAGGTGGGAACTGTGTTTTTCTTAAAACCTAAACTAATTAAAAATAATAAGAAATCTATTGCGGATTTGTTATTTAAAGATGTTTCACCTGAACAATGGGATCAGAATCATTTAACTAAAGCTAATTTGGATTATTCAATTGATAGTGTTCGTCTCGTTAATGAGTACGCTGAACGGATACTCCATACAGAATTCGGTCAGCAGCTTTTAAAAGAGCATTCAGAGAAGCTCATCACACGTATTGGTGCGTATTTAGGCGAAGTCATAAAAAATCACAAAGACGGGCACTATCGCTGGTTTGAATTTAATTCCGTAAAAGCAAATACCGTACATTTAAATGGATATGAACAGAGTGTGAAAGACGAATCCGTTCTTTATTCTAAAAAGCTGGATCATGCATTGTGTCCCATTTATGAAGTGAAGCTATATTTTGATGGCAAGCCCAACTATAATCATTTTTTAGCCTATGTAGAACAAGCGATAAAAAACTAGGATTTCGGGGGAGGAATTATTGATGTCGAGTGCCGCTTTAATCGTACTAGCCATAGTTTCGACTGTGATTTGGATCGCCGTTTCTAAAGAAGCTGCAAAACCTACAAAAGAAGTAAACCGAAAAAAGATGTACGTTTTAGTATCCGCAGGAACTTTATCGACTATTATTTTAACGGTGTCGCTTTTGCAAAATTTAGTGCTTTAACTTCTGTAGATTAAATAACAAGACGTCCGTTTGAATTGTGTTGAATCAATATTTATTCCTCAGTTCGGGCAAAATATTCCTCACTTCGGGCTGAATAATCCTCACTTGCTCTTGTTTAATCCTCACTTCTAGCTCGTTATTCCTCACTTCCAAGTATATAATCCACAAATTCTATATGAGGGGCAGAAATCCGCCCCTCTTTACCTTTTAAAACAGTGGCAATTCGTTGTATGGTCATTTACCATGCCGACTGCCTGCATATAGGAATAACAGATTGTGCTGCCGACAAATTTGAATCCGTCTTTTTTCAGTTGCTTGCTCATACGGTCGCTTATTTCTGTCGTAATCGGTACTTGTGCGGATGATTCCCATGAATTGATCAGCGGCTTACCGTCGACAAAAGACCAAATATAGTTTGAAAAGGTGCCATATTGTTTTTGGATAGCTAAAAAGCTCTCGGCATTCGTGACGACACTTTTGATTTTCAGCCGATTGCGGATAATGCGTTCGTCATTTCTTAATGCTTCAATTTTTTCGTCATCATATTGTACAATCTTTTCTGCATCGAGCTGATCAAATGCTGCCAAATACCCCTCTCTTCTTTTTAAAATAGTCAACCAGCTTAAACCTGCCTGCGCCCCTTCCAGACAGAGCATTTCAAATAGCTTCCGGTCGTCATAAACGGGGACGCCCCACTCTTCGTCATGATATTTCACATAAATCGGTTCATCCAGCTTTACCCAACTGCAACGCTCCATTGTACTCACCTCTTGTTAACCACTGTAATCCAACACGTTTGCAATCGCAATCAATATTTGCTACTCTTACCTTACGAACGTCAGGAAGGTGATAACATGACGAAAGAGAAGATCATACAGGCCGCTTTGCTCAATTTCAGTGAACACGGATACAGCGGCGGATCACTGGCCCAGATTGCGGAAGAAGTAGGAATACGGAAACAATCGATCTATACGTATTATAAAAGTAAAGATGCACTCTATTTATCGATATCGAAACAGGCAATGGAAGCTGAACTGTTATTTGCAAAAGAATTTATCGCAAAACATCAACAACTTCCTGTCGAAAAAGTATTACTGTCATATCTGCAATCTTTTCAGCAACGCTTTGAATCATTTGCGGAAACTAAATTTTTCATGCGTTCGATTTTCTTAATGCCGCAACATTTGGAGCAGCAGTTAAGTGAACAAACGTACATTTATTTGGACGAATTAGAAAGGCTATTCACGGATTATTTAAAAGAACAGCAACTGTCCGTTGCAGCGAATGAAGCAGCAATCGGCTTTTTGGCATTGCTTGATAGTCTGTATGTCGAAATGCTTTATGGCGGCAGTGAACGGTGTGAAAAACGTTTGCAGGCGGGATGGACCATATTTCACAGAGGAATAAGAGCTGAGGTGTAGACATCATGACAAAATATTGGATACTCGTCCTATTGGCTGGCATCATTGAAATTGTTTGGGCAATGGGACTGAAATACGCAAACTCTGTGTGGCTATGGGTAGGAGTTGCCGCATTAATCGTAATATCATTTTATATTTTAATTATCGCAACAGAGAAACTGCCTGTTGCTACTGTTTACGCAGTGTTTACAGGGATCGGGACTGCCGGTACGGTCATTGCGGAAACGGTCATTTTCAACGAGCCGTTCAGCTTCACGAAAATCGGATTTATTGGACTATTATTGATCGGTGTGATTGGGTTAAAGCTTATTTCCAATGATCCGGAAGAAACGAGGGATGCATAATGGCTTGGGTATATTTAATTTTTGCCGGACTTTTTGAAGTCGGCGGTGTGATCGGAATGAATAAAGTTGCCCAGAAGAAATCATTCGGCTCCTATGCGTTTCTGATCGGTTCTTTTATTTTCAGTTTCTCTCTCCTTTCACTGGCAATGAAAGAATTGCCGATGGGTGTCGCCTATGCTGTCTGGACAGGGATCGGGACAGTCGGAGGGACGCTTGTAGGCATGTTTATTTATAATGAATCCAAGGACTGGAAAAGAATTCTATTTATTTCGTTTATTATTATTGCGGTTGTCGGATTAAAAATTACGCAGTAGAATAGAATTAATAGAAACAATGTGTACATTTTATGAATTTTTTCATAGAGTGTGCACCTTGTTGTGAAATGTTGGAGGCCATTGTGAGAAATTTATTTCAAGTAGTCCCAATTCCTATCAGTGGGCTCATGCTCGGACTGGTTTCATTGGGAAATTTATTTTTTAGTATGGACAAAGCCGCTTTCGGTCACGTCTGTTTTTTTATAGGGATCTTTTTATTTCTATTAATTATCGGAAAACTGATTTTTGCGTTTTCCAGTATTCTAACAGAAATGCAAAACCCGATTATTGCATCAGTATCTCCCACTTTTACGATGGGGACTTTATCGATCAGTAGTGGTTTACACTATTATGGTGTAAGTGATTTCGTTATACATATGATCTGGATTCTAGCTGCAACGACTCAAATCTTTATAATCTTTTATTTTATCCGAACGTTTATTTGGAAAAAACGAATTTCGATTTCGGATATTTATCCAAGCTGGCTTATTATGTTTGTCGGGACTGCCGTCTTGCCACTAACAGCGAGTGATCTTTCCGGCATATTCACAAAAGCGATTGTTATTTTTGCGATTTGTGCTTTCATTGTGTTACTACCGATTCTTATTTTCCGTGTATTTATTAAAAAAGATTTGCCGGAGCCTACGATTCCGATGCTGACAATTTTAACTGCGCCCGTTTCGATTAGTTTAGCTGCTTATTTCCAGCAGTTTGAAAGTCAATTCGGCATTGTGCTGACATTATTCATCCTCGCGCAAATCATGTATCTACTAGTACTTTCGAAATTACCGGGTGCCTTACAGCTGCCTTTTTATCCAAGCTATGCTGCCTTTACATTCCCGTTAGTAATTTCTGCTACGGCCACTTATGGGATCATTCATTATTTCGGGCAAAACGGGATTTCGACAAATTGGCTGGAACCTTATTTTTATTTTCAAATAACTTTCTCTGCAATTATTGTATTTTATGTTTTTATCCGCTATATCAACTACTTGTCTGTACAAGTACGACTACAGCGCAGAGTCATTCGAGAAGAAAAAGAAGCCATTTCATAATTCTTTCGCAATAGCGAAACATTCCCCCTTTATGCATCGTATACTACATAAAGGGGGGATTTTTTTGAAAAGAATTATTTTTGCACTATTATTTATTGTTCTTATCCTCGTGTTAATTTTCTACTGGCTTGACTATGAAATGAATGCAGTGTTAAAAAATGAGGCAGACGGTTCCAACGAATATGTGGTCGTTTTAGGCGCAAAAGTGAAACCAGGCGGCATCCCTTCCCAATCATTAAAAAACCGTTTAGATGCGGCAGTGGATTATCTTCAAAAATATCCTACCGTAAAAGCGATTGTTACAGGTGGTCAGGGTGCTGATGAAGATCGCACAGAAGCCTCTGTTATGGCTGACTATTTAATCAAACATGGGATTGCTGAAGATCGAGTGCTATTGGAAGATCAGTCTACAACGACTTATGAAAATTTGTTGTTCGCAAAAGAACTGATGCCTGAAGATACAGAGAGCATCACGATCATCTCAAATGATTTTCATTTGAAGCGTGCGACCATTCTCGCTCGCAAACTTGGTTTAAAGGCGGATGTAGTGGCTGCCCCTACGCCAAAAGTCGTCAATACAAAATCACGTATTCGCGAACGTCTTGCGATCATTAAGGCCTATACGAGAGGCCAATAATTTTACATTTGCCGTTCAATTCGTTATCGTAAACTGTAACGAACAGTTGAGGTGAATTTCAATGAAACTTAGTATATTAGATCAAGTACCTATTTCCAAAGGCATGACATCAACCGATGCACTAGCAAATGCAGTGAAGCTTGCCCAACTTGGTGATGAGCAAGGTTATGAACGAATCTGGTTTGCAGAGCACCATAACACAACTTCCCTTGCCAGCTCGGCGCCTGAAGTAACAGCTGCCTATGTTGCGGCGAAAACAGAGCGTATCCGTGTAGGAACGGGCGGCATTATGATGATGCATTATTCTCCATATAAAGTGGCAGAAGTATTTAAAACATTGGCTGCGTTGGCACCAGGTCGTATCGATTTCGGTGCAGGCCGTGCTCCTGGCGGGGATATGCCTGCAATGACTGCGCTTGCAAGTGGACGCAGACCTGACCTGACAGAACAATACGATAAACTCGAAGTTATTTTACGTTTAATGAATGAACAGCGTACAGGTGAAGCGGTTTATGATAATGTTGTCGCCGCTCCTTTCAAAATACAGCTTCCGCAAAGCTGGCTGCTTGGATCAAGCGGACAAAGTGCGAAAAAAGCGGGTGAAGCGGGTGTCGGCTATTCCTTTGCCCAGTTCTTCAATGGACAAATGTCTAAAGGGATTTTCGATGCATACCGCAACAGTTTCCAGCCATCATACTTTATGGAACAGCCGCAAATTATTACGACTTATGCGATCAGTGTAGCTGAAACGGCGGAAGAAGCGGAATACTTATCGATGCCGATGCAAATTACCCGCCTGAACTTGATGCGTGGTAAGCTCCTGACTGTGCTTTCTCCTGAGGAAGCAAATGACTATCCGCTTACAGAGATGGATAAAATGATTCTGGAAGAAAACCGTCCGCTTATGCTGATCGGTTCTGCCGAAGATGTGGCGAATCAGATTAGAGAAGAACAGGCATATTACGGCTTTGATGAAGCGATGATCAACTGTAATTTATATACGATCGATCAGCGTCTGAACAGCTACCGTCTATTAATGGAACAGTTTAAAAAATAATAGAATTTTAAAAAAGTAGAGCCATTTGTATTTTCAAGTGGCTCTACTTTTTGTTTCTCACGTTAATTTAACCGTAATGGAAACACAAACGTAACTTTACAACTAAAAAAGCAGTCCAAACTTTACATATCGTACAATTTGGACTGCCTATAATTTTCATATGCTATTCACTTCAACCTGTTTATACTGTAGCTGTCGTCGTAACTGGTTGCGGGGCAATTTTTGCGACAATCACACTGTTTATAGCGTTAATATAGGCCATAGCCGAAGCTTTTAAAATATCCGTATCTGCTGCTTTAGCAATATAATTTTCTCCGCCATATTCAATAATAATTTTTACTTTCCCTAATGCTTCCTGCCCACGTGATACAGAGCTGATGTTATATTCAACAAGCTTTACCTTGATTCCTGTAACGTTCGCAATGGCTGAATAAAGGGCGTCAATCGGACCGGAGCCGACCGCACTTGATTTGAATACATCTTCCCCGCGGCGAATTTTTACGCTGGCTGACGGGAAAGCAGCATTTGAAATAATCTGTAAGTCTTCGATATCATAAAACTGATCAGAGTAGGATTCCTTGTTTGGATTGTTCTTCTCTGTTTTTTCGTAGTAGCTTTCAACAATGACATATAGATCATGGTTGTAAACTTCCTTTTTCGAATCGGCCAGTTTCAGGAAGCTTTCAAAAATACCTTCAAACTCTTCATCCGAGAAATCATCAAATCCAAGTTTAGATAGCGCATTTTTCACTGCATGACGACCGGAGCGTGCTGTTAACACTAGTTCCATATCATCCAGGCCAACATCTTCCGGATGGACAATTTCATAAGCATCACGTGATTTCAATAAGCCGTCCTGATGAATTCCTGATGAGTGGGCAAATGCATTATCACCTGTAATCGCTTTGTTCACTTGCACATCAAGACCCATGAAGCTTGAAACTAAGCGAGACGTATTCATAATTTCTTTCGTATTAATATCTGTAAACACATCGTACACATCACCGCGCGTCTTAATCGCCATCACAACTTCTTCTAACGCCGCGTTACCAGCACGTTCGCCAATACCGTTCATCGTCACTTCGATTTTATCGGCACCATTTTTGACCGCCGCTAATGTATTGGCAGTCGCCATCCCTAAATCGTTGTGACAGTGAACAGAAAGCAGTACCGAATCGTCCAGGTTTTTCATTCGATAGTTCAGCTTGGCAATCATCTCTCCCCATTGTTCCGGCTCGGCATATCCGACTGTATCCGGTACATTAATCATCGTAGCGCCGGCCTTCATGACCGCTTCAATCGTTTTCCACAGGTATTCAAAATCAGATCGGGATGCATCTTCCGTTGAATACTGTACTTGCGGCAGTAACGTTTTCGCGTATTTTACTGCATCAACTCCGATTTGCAGGATCTGGTCTTTCGATTTACTGAACTTCTTCTCCACATGAATATCGGATGTTCCTAAAACCATATGGATCATTGGATTATTGGCGTATTTCACTGCATTATATACAGAATCAATATCATCTTTTACCGCACGGGCAAGTGCCGTGATCATCATATTCGAATTTTGGCCAACCTTTTGAGCCACAGCTTTTACTGCTTCAAAATCACCTTGTGAAGATGCTGGGAATCCGGCTTCAATAATATCAACACCGAGCTTTTTTAACTGCTGGGCAATTTCCACTTTTTCATATAAATTCAGTTTAGCCCCAGGCACTTGCTCACCATCACGTAATGTCGTATCAAAAACCCAAATTTTTCTACTCATTCTCATAACCCCTTTTCTTCTCAAATGATTTTAAAACAGTATATAAAATAAAAAACCTCGCCTCTATGAACAAATTCATAGAGACGAGGTTATACTCGCGGTACCACTCTAAATTGAATGCCCATTGCTGGAACATTCCACTTATCGACAAATAGTTTGCCTGTCTTTTAACGGAGACTTCCGACTTCCCTACTGTAACTTCAGGTCGTAGCTCATGGACGAGTTCAACAGTTGTATCTGCCAGTTTGCACCACCCACTGGCTCTCTTAAAGTATACAAGCTATTTACTACTTCCAATCATTGCCTAGATATTACCTTGAAATGAAGTTTACCGGCAATGAAATAAAAAGTCAACACTTATTATCAGAAAATTTAAATTTTATCGCCATTGAAAATTGAATTTTTAACAATTGCATAATCAACGTTACGGATCGCCGATAATGTTTTACCACCTGCATATGAAATGGACGACTGCAAATCTTGTTCCATTTCAGTTAGTGTATCGAAAATCGATCCTTTTGAATCAACATACATTTTCTTGCCTTCAACGTTTTTGCGCTCGCCTTTTTGGAATTCCGAAGCAGAACCGAAGTATTCTTTTACTTGTTTGCCGTCGATTTCCACTGTTTGGCCAGGTGATTCCTCATGACCAGCAAAAAGTGAACCGATCATCACCATTGATGCACCGAAACGCACTGATTTGGCAATATCCCCATGTGTACGAATACCGCCGTCCGCGATAATCGGTTTTGAAGCTGCTTTTGCACACCAGCGAAGTGCTGCCAACTGCCAGCCGCCTGTACCAAAGCCTGTTTTAATTTTTGTAATACACACTTTACCTGGGCCAATCCCAACTTTCGTCGCATCTGCCCCTGCATTTTCAAGATCACGTACTGCTTCAGGAGTACCGACATTTCCTGCAATGACAAAGCTGTCCGGTAAATGCTTTTTAATATGACCGATCATTTCAATCACTTGGTTTGAGTGACCATGTGCGATGTCAATCGTAATATAATCCGGTACAAGCTGAGCATCTTTCAACTCTTCGATAAATGTATACTCTTCATCTTTAACACCGACAGAAATCGATGCGATCAAGCCTTTGCTTTGCATATCGCGGGTAAATTGCGCACGCTTTTCAGGTTGGAAACGGTGCATAATATAGAAATAGCCTTGTGCAGCTAATTTTTCTGCTAATTGCTCATCAATAATTGTTTGCATATTTGCCGGAACTACCGGAAGTTTAAATGTATGGTTACCCAAAGTTACGGTTGTATCGCATTCTGTACGACTTTTCACTATGCACTTTGCAGGGATTAATTGAATATCTTCATAATCAAAAACTGTATCTATCATTTCACTACACTCCTAAATACGAACATTTTTCGTTTTTTTATAATAATCATTCGACATCTGTTACTTTACAAAACAATGAAAACGTTGTCAACCATAAAACGAATATTTTATTTAATTTTAATATAATTGTTCGGTTTTTAAGGAATCTAAACAAATTTCTTCATTGTAAACGTAAAAAAATTATATTTCCCCTTATTTATAAATAACTATTGTCCACTAGCCTGATGCAATGCTTTAATAGAATTATTGAAAAGGAGTCGATGAATTGATGTTAGAGAAATGGTTGAACGTTCAGAAATAAGATTGAGCTGAAATTGGCTCAATAATCAATCATTATTGGAGCTGAAAAACATTGGAACATTTATTAAACTGTATGAAAATTATCGGGAACGATACAATCCAACGCATACAATTAACACATCGTATGGAGCTTGTCAAAACCTTTCAAATTAAGAAAGGTATGAAAGTACTTGAAATCGGATGCGGTCAAGGTGATACAACGATTGTATTGGCCGATGCTGTCGGAGAAACAGGACGTGTTGTCGCAATCGATATCGCTTCAACCGAATATGGTGCCCCGATCACATTAGGCGAAGCAGCAGAAACAATTTCACAATCACCATTAGGACAGCGAATCGATTTTTACTATGAAACCGATTTTTTGCAAATGGTGTTCGACGAGAAATTTGATGTCGTCGTTCTATCCCATTGTTCCTGGTATTTCGAAAGTATCGAACTGTTAAAGAAATACTTGCAAAAAACCAAGCAAATAGCCGATCGAATCTGTTTTGCTGAGTGGGATATCGATTATACTTCAGATGCCCAGCGTGCCCATTTTTGCGCAGCTAATATTGCCGCGCTCTATACAGCATTTACAGAAAATGAAGGGAATATCCAAAATCTCTTTCATAAAACGCAAATAAAGGAACTTATGCTAAGCGAAGGCTTTTCAATCAAAGTTGACCAAACAGTCGACGCCAGCTATTTACAGGATGGATCGTGGGAAGTTGACTACAGCAATTACTTGCTGAATGAATTCTCGGAAGTTCCGACCAAAATTCAGTCCTTAATTCGCAGTTATGCCTATTTAATGAATGAGCAAACAAAGCCTCTTCTTTCGTTAAATAGTTTTGTACTGTGCGCTGATTTTTAATAACAAAAAGAAGCCAGTTTAATTAAACAAACTGGCTTCTTCTATTACTTATAATTTATTTTCATTTTGTTGAGCGCTCCAGTTTATTGCTTGTTCAACCAATCCATCAACAAAATCCTGTTTATGCTTCTGATATTGATGCGTTTCATTCGGAAACTGTCTCGCTAATTTTATTTTTAATTCACCATAACTTTTTGCGACTTCTGGAAAATGGGATAAGTATTTCTTGAAATCTAAATGTATATCTATATTTTCATGTCCTTCCTGATAAATATGAACATGATGTGTCCTATTATTCTTACCTTTTGGAAAGTATCTTCTGCCTGCTATTCCATTCTCACCTCTTGGTTCATACCCCAGTTCTGTCATAGTTTCATTATATAAATCAATTTTTCCGATTTCTTTTACAACGAGTAATATATCTATAACAGGCTTTGCATAACCGATTGTCGAAAGAGAAGTACTGCCGATATGTTCTATTCCAAGCAATTCATCTCCAAAAGTATTTTTAAGTATTTTTTCTTCCTTTTCAAATTGTTTTACCCAAGCTTCTGTCCAAGGAAGTATTGTTGTTTTTCTCATCCGTCCCTCCTCAAAAAAGTCATGGTTCACTTATTCCCATAGCTAATAATAAAAGAAATGCAACGACTAACACTGCAAGATTGGCGATGATTCCAATTAATCCGATTACTAGTCTACTTAGGCGACCCTTTAATATCCATGAAGTTATTCCCGCAGTAATAAGACCTATAATAGATAAAATAGTTAACACTGCAATTGTCCTGTAAATATCAGAGTTCGGTCCTCGTACAGAATAAAAATAAATTACACTTATGATCACCGGCAATATAGAAAAAATCCCCAGAATCATCCCGACTTTTGCTTTTTCCAAGTGTCATTCCCTCCTACTATCTAGTGAAGTGAAGTAAATTAAATCAATCTTCAGGAGACTATTTTTTAAAATAAACATGTAACCATATTATATGGATTAACTAAAATGCATACTCACGACGCCCCGTGGCAAACTACCATCATGGAGGTGTAAACAGTGAGTACTAACAATAAAAACAATCGCAGCACGAGTGATGAGCAAGCAGTAAGAAAGAACTTATCAAGGGCGCTTGATCACGAACTGGCAAACGAACCGTTGACAGCGGCCGAGAGACTTAATAACAAGAAAACGAAGAAGCGACAATAACCGCATTCCCCCATCTGGAGTAAGGTGGGGGCTATTTAATTCGTTTGCCTTTATAAGTCGCTACTACTTCCCCTATTTTTTCTCTTCTTTTTACCACCAAGATAATTCCATAGATAATAGGTAGACCAAAATAATGCCGGAAAAATAAAAATGGAAATCGATGAAACATACGGCTTTTCAAAAAAGTTACTTGGAGTACAATAAATGTACAGAACTATGATGATTAGAAATGGCACTAAAAGAATCCAGTAACGTATGTCTTTAAAAGTATTAAAACTCCACATATGATTCTCCCTTTTCAATAATATGTGATCTTTCTTATAAACCAATCGTTAAGATTTAATATAATTCTTTTTACTTTCCTTGCATTTAATATACCGAAACAAAATCACTTCTTCCACAAAATACCGTTTTCCAAAAATAAAAACCACCAGTTGAACTGGTGGTTTTCTCTGCGCGTGAAACGCTGGGTTACTGGCCCACGTCTAAAGACGCTCTGAAAGGTCTGCCAACCGCACTACGTTTCCGACTACCGCTAAAGCGGTGTACTTATTTTTTTCTTCGATTTAGTTCTTCTCCTGTGAATGGGTCAATGAATTCTTTCATCGTCATTTGATCCTCTAGGAGATCTTCCTGCAATTGATTTTTTATATATTCCTGAATGACTTTTCGGTTTCGCCCTACTGTATCCACATAATATCCTCGACACCAAAATTTTCGGTTGCCATATTTATATTTCAAATTTGCATGCCGATCGAATATCATCAAACTGCTTTTCCCTTTAAGATAACCCACAAACGCAGATACACTAAGCTTCGGTGGGATACTGACTAACATATGTATATGATCAGGACACGCTGTGGCTTCAATAATCTCTACGCCTTTTCTTTCACACAGTTGACGTAGTATTTTACCGATATCTGCTTTTATTTTCCCATAGATCATTCTTCTTCTGTATTTTGGCGCAAACACAATGTGATACTTACAATTCCATGTTGTATGTGCTAAACTTTTATTATCCAATATTGGAACTCCTTTCGTACGTAATCGGTTGACCAGACCTGATTTTATTGTACGACTGGAGTATTTTTTTTGTCCATAGCTAAAAGCTTTTTAGAACCCCCCGCATAGCAGGGGGTTTTCGTTTTCATAATAAAAAGGTACGAATTTTGAATATTCAACATTCGCACCTTTTACTCGCTTCGATTATTTAACACCACTTTCTAAAATTTTGAACATCCTCTTTTCACAATCAATTTCTGCTTTTGCCCCATAAGGTAATATAAATTTCGGTTCGGTATGACCAAAGTTCAAGTTATATAATATCGGCAGATTTTCTAAACGATACTCTCTCATCACTTGAAGAATTACCTCTTTATATTCCTCATAATACTTCTCGTCCTGAGGTTTCCCGAAAATGATGCCATTTGTTTTTTGTAAAATGCCTTGTGCCGCATAATTTCGCAGCCAATATTTAATAAGATTCGGTCCAGGATATTCTTCAGAGGTTTCAAAGAATAGAATGCTATTGTCCCAATGTTCTTTATCCGGCCAAATGTCAGTTCCCTTAGCAAACTCCAAAACTTCAATACAACCGCCTATTAAAAATCCTTGCACTACACCCGTTCCCTGAAGTACTTCATAACCTGAATTTTTCCGCATATTCCTGCGACGGTTTTTATTTTCTTCTGTCCATTCCAAACGCTCACTCGTCCATTCGTTTGCAGGTTGAATCTCACCAATGATCTCAACCGAGAATAGTGTCCGGTTTACCATTTCAACCGTATAAGGATCCATCTCCACATTTTCAGCAAAATCGGTTAAGATGGCCGGACCATAAAATGAAGAGATCCCTGCTTTATGACAAAATAAATGGGCAATGGTTACATCCGAATAACCCATCAATATTTTCGGATTTTTACGTATGACATCTATATCAATATAAGGGAGTAAACGGATACTATCTTCTCCTCCAATATTGGCAATGATCCCTTTTATCTGTTTATCTTTAAAGGCCATCATTAAATCCTCTGCTCGAGCCTGTGGATTTTGATAAAGATATTCTTCACCTTTCAAACTGTTCGGCATTGGGACTACCTCAAGCCCAAACACTTCCTCCAATCTCTTTACCCCTTGATTATATCGCCATTTAAGAGCGGGTTCTCCTGCTCCACCCCACGAAGGACTTACTTTAGCAATCCGGTCTCCCGGCTGTAATTTTCCAGGCTTAATTAACATCTTTACTCACCTCTGCAAATCGATTTTTAATTTTGCTCTATAGAAAAAGCTCCATTCGCTGTTGCTTTCGTAAAACCTATTTCACATAACAACTATAATTTCCGCCAATGATCGACCATTTCTTCGTAATATGTATCTGTCCAATGGTAAGGTTGAAGTTCCGTTAATGTCTTAAAAATGATTTCATTCTTTTCATTTGAAATGGCACATTGTACTCGAGGCCCCCAGTAAAATAAGCGTTCTTGGCAAATTCCACAAGGTGAAAGTACTTTTAATGGCGAAAGTTCATCTTCCCTTGCTAAGCAAATGCTATGTGTAATTTTTTTATTAAATTTATGGGCTTCTAAAATTGCACCTGTTTCCATACAAAGAGCAGTTGAATCATTGATTACTTCTGGTGCCACACTTGTATAAATCGTCCCATCTTCTACACGAACCGCTGCCGCACCACCCCAACCACTCGGATATCTTACATCCACTATTTCTTTTACTGCATTATAAAGTTCTTTATCTGGCATTGAATTCTAGCTCCTTGAGATTAATTTCTTTCCTTCTTCTAATTCTTACTTTTTTTATTCCAAAAATAAATAGAAAAAATGATTAAAAAAACGTAAGGTACGACAATTTGAAAAATCGTAGTAAATGTACTCATATTTAACTCCCATTTCTAATAAAAATATAATTTTCTTTAATAAATTCAGTATAATTGAAAATAATGGAATTATTACAAAATATGCGAATTGAAATATTTGGAGGAAACATGGGAATTGGAGATACATTAAAGAAAATCCGTTTGAATCGTAATATGACTCAAAATCAAGTTGCAGAAGGGGTAGTTAATCAAGGGACATATTCTCGTATTGAGAGAAATCAACTTCAGGTTGATGTAGAGCTATTAGAAAAATTACTTCAAAAGTTCAATATATCAAGCAATGAGTTTTTCTATGTTTACAATAATTATTCAGCTACAGAACAACAGACTATTATGCAAGAATTCAGGGATTTAGCTATTGTTTCGCCTGATTTATTAAAAATCAAAATAGATCGTTTAGAAAATTTTTTAGCTAAAACACCATCAACTAACTTAAACAAAATACATTCTGCCTATCAGATATTATTTCATTATATAAATGGGGTAGAAAATGAAAAGAACCAAGCACAAGCAATGGTCATTTGGGAAGAATTCCAACGATTAGACAATTGGTATATTGATGATTTAATTTTACTTAATAGCTTATTATTTCTTTTACCATTAGAGATTGCGGAGGATATTACGAAAACTGCATTACAACGAATTCGAAAGTACAAAGAGTACGAAAAAGATTTAACTTATTTGGAGATTTACTTTCAAATGGATTTGAGCGTTATGTACATTGAACATCAACACTATGACATCGCACTACATAAGCTGAATTATCTTGAACAAACATATAAACAAAAAATGAATTACCAGACATTAGCTGGACTATTTTTCAATAAATCCATCTGCTACTTATTTTTGAATGAACAATATGATGAAGAGTTTTCAAAAGTAAAGATTTTGTTGGAAATTTATGATGATCAAGCATTATTGAACATGCTTCTACAGAATTTTGAGGAGCTTCAGTGTCAATTAGAATTCCGACTATATAACCCCTCATCTCTTTAGATTTTAGATATAGGGTTGCCAAAAATGAGTTATACTGTAAAATTTAGAAAATACATATCTTATAGGCGGTGGAAATAGAAGATGAACTTCCCTATTGTGAAACAATATAGCAATGAATATCAAGCTCAAGTTGTAGATTTAATTCTTCATATTCAGCAGCAGGAATACAACATTCCGATAACTAAAAATGATCAACCCGATCTGTTCAAAGTAAAAGAATTTTATCAGACAGGAAACGGTAATTTTTGGGTAGCCATTTATAATGATAAAGTTGTTGGTACAATCAGCCTTTTAGATATCGGTAATAACCAGGTTGCATTAAGGAAGATGTTTGTGGATAAAAATTATCGCGGGGCAACTTTTAAAACCGCAAGTCTTTTATTAAACACTGCCATCGAATGGGCAAAAGAACATACTGTAGAGGTTATTTATCTAGGAACTACACCACAATTTTTAGCCGCTCACCGGTTTTATGAAAAGAATGGATTTACAAGGATAGATCCTACCGAATTACCTAAGAGTTTCCCTGTATTACAAGTGGATAAATTATTTTATCAGTATTTCGTTCAAGTTGATTTAAAATAAAGGAGATATTGCCATTGAATAATAAAAATAAACTTAGTATGTTAATTGCCATAGTAGGAAGCATCCTGATATTAACAATTGGCGGTATAACTATTAACCAAATTTATAAAAATCATCAAGCAAATGAACTGATTATAGAGAAGTGCTTTGAAAACTTCGATAATGAAAATGGAGTGGTGATAAAAAAAGAAGGATTTTGGTCTCCGGTAATTTGTGAGAAAAAATAGCATAAAAGTTTAAATCTTTTTATGCTATTCAATACTAAATGTTCTAGGGAGTATCATTTATTATGCTTGTCTAATGAGTATTAATTTTTCAAGCATGACTCCTAATTACTCACTTCTTCAATCTCTCATACTTTAATATGTCGGGGAATAAATCCGTCCTGTATCGGTATCAATCACAAATGCCACCTGAACAGTTGCATCATACGGAATTCGGTAAAATTGATAATCTGAACACAAAACGTGCGTAATTTCTATGCTGGAAGATGCCTTCTTATTTACTTGTTTATAAAGTTTGTTTAACTGCTCTAATGTATAGCTTGGTCCAGATAACAGCACTTGCTGATCATACCCATCCACTTCAATTAACATATTCAATCACTACTGGGTGCTAGCCAGCTATATAGCTAAAATTTTAAGCATTATGAAATCTTATTCTACCTTATTTCTCTACTTATTCCCTATTCATATTCAGGGTGGCCATGCTGCATGCAGCCAAATAACTGACAGCCTCCATTAGGATACATATCGTAATCAAAGGATGGTACATCTCCGTTTTCTAAGCCCTGCAATAGGTTTTCGAGAGTATTAAGCTGTTCGGTTAATTCAATTATGCAGTCGTCACGATCCCGCGCTGTCCAATGCTCATCGAGGTCCCTTTGCTGTTCATCCATTTGTTCTTCTTTATTCTGTTGTATTGCTTGTTGGATAATTGTTCGGCAAGTATCGTAGTCCTCTAATTGCCACAACGTATACGCATAGCGACTGATGCAATAAGGTGAAATATAATAGCTGTTCCATTCTTTTTCAAATTGTGCTCGAGCTTCCTTGTAACAACCAAGCTCTATGTAAACATCTGCAATTTCAATCACACCTGTGTAATCATCCGCTTCGTCATTCCAATTAGCTAATAGCGCCTTTGCTTTATCAACACCACCTGCATACAACCACGATACGACCTCGTGTAATTGCGTCATGCCTGAATCACCAATACAGCGAGAAAAAACTTTTGCTGCTTGCTCAAATTCACCGAGCTGAAAATGTGCCATTGCTAAATTATAGGTCACATCCTCCGCTTCGCTAAAACTGTGCGCCTTTAGTAAATAATGCTTCGCTTCATTAAACTGTTTATTATGTAACTCAATTTCACCGAGTAACATATAAGGAAACGAAGTCTGTGGGTTCAGGACAAGTAATTGTTCTAATAATGCCTTTGCCTCATCTCGATTTTCTTCCTCTCGCAACATAATCCACGCAAAATTGTTAAGACTCTGAACAGATGGTGTTTCTATTGCTAACTTTTTAAAAAGTGAAAAAGCTTCATCATATTTGTTTTCCTCTAACAGCTTAATCGCTCTTTTATTATCTGAAATACGGTTCTCCAGCCTTTCTCTGTAAAAAGATTCTTACTTGGTTAAATATTGTTAACTGCATGACCAAAACTGGGACAATCAGAATCGATCCATTTGTAAAACTATCCCAGCAACCATCAGCGAGACGAGTGTTATAAAACTATCGATGTAGAAATGATGATTGACAAAACTAAACAAGCACTCCAAACACAGCCTAATACCTTTTGATTATGTATATTTTTCCCTTGTTGTAACTTTTCTAGGAGCTGAACTAAATTTAGAAACCATAAAATTGAGAATACTAAAGGAGCTACCAGACCTAATATTTCCATATTAACACATCCTTTACGATTGAATAACTTAGCGTTTATCCTGAAGGTAATCTCCTATTTGAATCGTCTTTTCAATTATTTCACCATCATTTTTCTTTTGCCATGAAATATGAAGCTTATATGTTTTAAAAATGCTTTGTAGCTGCTCACTCGAAAAATCCTTTGCATAAAAAATAAAGCGTAGGGTTTCCTGCTTAAAGCTGCCATTATTAAATTTGCTTAAGCTACTCTCCCCGTTCATATACATCGTTCCATAATCTAATTCAATACCATCCATAAATGCCCCCCAATCAAAATCATGATTTACGGTTAACTTGTTAAACTTATTGCCGTTTAATATTTGATAATCGAAAACAATAACTGCATAATACTGTTCGATTTCTTGTTCAGTAAAGTTACTTGCGTTATTACTCAGTTGTTCAAGCTCCTGTTCGTTAGGTTTTTGAATTTCAAATTGCAACCTATCTTCTATAGCAAGCTCCTCTTGTCTACAACTTACTAGTAACAGTACAGCAAGTAAAACAACAGCGAATTTTTTCATTGAACACCCCTATCTTAAAATATAAGAATTCCAACTAAGTTTTTTGTTTAAATCCAAAATCTCTGCGAATTGCCATGCATTGTAGTCGGTGGTATCCACTTCAAACTCTACAGTCTTAATACCTTTTTCACGTAATCGTTTTAATTGCTCTTTTAAAATCACTAATAAATCCGTATTGCCTAGCTGTCCGACCCAGCCAATTTCGTAATGTTCGTTATTTATCGGATGAAGGAATATATATGCAGTGACACGCTTATTTTCGATTACAGTAAAACTTAATTGCAAATCTGGTGCTTCATTTAAAAGGCTATTCTTCCAAGATTGCCAAGTCACCTCTTTGGCAGGATTATGTAGATGCGTATGCTCATAGCTATATTTTAAAAGCTTAAATAAATCTTCTTCTAAAATTGGTTCTTTTAAAATTTGTTCAAGGGATATTAATAATAGCGGTTCATCCGTCTCGTTAATCTTTTGCAATAAATCATTTATTGTATAGTTCTCCATATAAGTTTTTCTAAAAAGCTGGAATTGAAATTGCTGGATTATCTGAATTTTTTCTTGCTCATTTTCCCAGCAAGAAAAAATTATTCGATCATATGGAGGCCGAAGAATAAGTAGTTCATTCATTAGTTCGTTTGAAACAGTACCTGCAATGTAAATATATTTAGCAAAAGGATGGTTTGGATTATTCCAGCTCATCCCGATGGCAATTACAATATCATTAAAAACTTCTGCGATTAGTTCATCGTAGCTGTTAGATTGAATACGCCATAGAAAATCCTTTAAAGATTCTTTAAGGTGATTACCGATTTTGTATTGTTCCAAATTGTCGATTTTTATTATGATTGAATTGTGTTTCATTATGTCCCCCAAAGAAGATTCAATAGACATTATAAAATTAATAGTGATATCCAGTTCTTAAAAATGGACGCCGCGCCAATTGATTATTAATAAATTTGCGTAATTAAAAAAACTCATACAACCCTTTCACAAAATAATCATAGTCATCATCATCAACGATTTTGTCCCCATAGCCTTCAAAAAAGATTTCTTTATCTATTTCATCCTCAAAAGCATTAGGTTTTGGGCGTATAGCCAAGGAGACATCATATCTTGGGTCTCCGTATGCACCGCCACTCCAGTCGATAACTCCTGTAATTTTGCCGTTGTTGACTAAAACATTATCAATTGTAAAATCTCCGTGTATGAGTGTCTGTTTATACTCGTTCGGTTTATTATTTTTGATTTTTTCTAATAATTCTCCAGTTCCGTCCACTTCATAATTTTTCAAATTATACTCCGCCTGGCTTAACTTCTTCTCTAGCCAAGGATGTTCACCTATTAATTCAACAGGACAAGGTGTTGAAAGAATTTGCCGTAACAGATTGCCAAAGTTATAGATGATTTCATGCCGCTTTGCCCTACTTATCTCGTTATATAAAGCAGAACGTACGGTTTCCCCTTCAACAAACTCAATTAGAGCCCAAGACTCTTTTACGGATACTCGTTCAACGTAATTCTTTACCTTAGGAATAGGTAATTGTGTTTTTTGAGTCAAACAGTTAATAACTGATACTTCTCGATTGAGCAAACCACAGTTTAACTCTCCCTTTGTTCTTTTAAGCGCATAAAGGCCTTGAGCATTTTCAATTAATGCTACATTGGAAGTGTAACCTTGTCGCGGAAAAGTCATTGAATTGATCTTTTTAAGATACGTATGGATTTCGCTTGGAATTTCTTCAAGTGCAATTGGCAACAATGTGTCCCCCTCCTAAAGTAGATTAGTTGAAGAAAGATTTAACTTTCCTTTTATTTCTTGAATTATTTCATCGATACTTTTTCCTTCAGTATCTACATACTCTCCGAAGTCGTATTGTTCGAAGGCTTCTATGCATTTATCGGTTTGTTGAAAACACCAGTTGCCTTCTTCCTCTCCGCGTAATCTTAACCTTTTGTAAATTGTCTCTTTACTTGCATTCAAACAAAAGTTATAGGTTTGTCCATCAAAGCTTTTAAATCCTTTATAAATATAATGAAAGTATTCAAGATTCCGGATCGTCATTGGTACGATTAGATTCATATTATATTTAGAAATTAATTTCCTCCCCATATCAACGGTTACCTCTTTCCATAAATCCAGATCTTGAAAGTCACCCGTGGGAGATTCTGTTCTTTTTATATTAGTGGGAATCACATTTCTTAACATGAATCCAATTTCTTCAGGGTCATAAAGCATACTATTTTCAATTTCGCTTAAAAGCCTATTTGCAATAGTAGTTTTACCTACACCAAATGCTCCATTTATCATGATAATCAACACATCATCTCCCTAACCTTCACTTCATTTACGTCACTGATTGATTGCACTTACCCCAAACTGACCATAGTTAATGACTTTCTCATCAGGTGTTGCATAACCTACATTCGTATGATTACTAAAAAGCAACAAAATCTGGATACAATGCCCTCGCCCATTCGTCCACTTCAAACTCCGAATCAAAAATACGGTTATCCTCTTTATGGCTGCCATTTATCCATATCACTTTTCCCATTGAAACTGCCTCATTTCCAAGAAAATTCACAAACATGGCTATTGTTTAACGTTGTCCATCTTTTCTTGCTTGGATATAACCATAATAGACACAAGTCCCATTGTTCGATAAATCTTTTACTTCCATTCCGCAGTTCTCATAAAATTTGAAATTATTTGCTGAAGTGTGCGCAAACCAATCTCCATGCGGAAGCTTTTGAATACATAACTCAACAAGTTTTTTTCCGATCCCTTTACCTCTATATTCTGATAAAACGACTAAATCCATAATATTTGCCGCCATGATTTGATCTGATATCACTCTCACCATCGCAATCATTCTCTCATGGTCCCAAACCGTAAATGCCCAAGTTGAATTTTCAAAGATGAGTGAGTACTTTTCTTTTTGCCAAGATGGAATATTTTTTGCCCATCCAGCGTCTTTAAATAAGTACTCAACAAAATCAGCTGGAATTCCTTTAGTACCTTCTCTAATAACGAAACCATTATAATATTGATACAATTGCGATGCCCCCATGCATTGCTAGATTTTACATACTAATAAAAATATTTCTCATTATGGTTCTTGAAAACCCGCTGTTGCCATTACAAATATGATAAGATAGCCAATCAAACCAATAATATTTAGTCCGAATAATGTAAGTCTGATATACCCTTTCACACCAAACAGAGCAAATAATAAACCTAAAACCCCTATTCCGAATGGTAAGTATAAATTAGGAGCAACAATTAAGTTAAAAATCTTTTCCTCCAAACGAAAAGGCATTTTATTCAACAAGGAAATTAATGCCAAACAAATAATTGCGGAAATGACTGAAAAAATTACTCTCAACTAACCAACACCCCATTCTCTCCATTAAATTATTTATTGGAAATCCATTCATAAAGAATATCTGGTAAATTCTCTTCGTTTTCGTGCCCTCTGGATTTGATTTTAAAGCCGTTTTTTTCATAAAATCGCCGCGCATTTTCATTTACTTCAAATGCAGGTTCACTACTTTCCCTCCTTAGTAAT
Source organism: Solibacillus sp. FSL R5-0449 (assembly GCF_037975215.1). Lineage (NCBI taxonomy): Bacteria > Bacillati > Bacillota > Bacilli > Caryophanales > Caryophanaceae > Solibacillus > Solibacillus sp. FSL R5-0449. The sequence goes on along the minus strand of NZ_CP150239.1, from coordinate 1,589,100 downwards.
TTCACTTTCATCCCCCGATTTATTTGCAGTGTCTTTCCAACGCTTCTTTTTAATGAAAGTGTAGATAGTTAAAATCACGCCAATAACAAACATCACAATCGCATTGAATGCCAGTATTATCGCAATAAAACCTCCTGCAAAAGCGATTCCTTCTCCTGTACTATCGGGATCGGTATTCGTTCTGTTAAAATAATTAATTCCTAAAGCTACAAAACTATAAACAATCACCGGAACTAAAAGGGCTATAATAATTGCCGAAGTCCATAAAGGAAAGTTCCTTTTACGGTATAAATACACTGCTAATCCATCACAAATTAAAATAGACAATAAGATCACCAGCCATACAATAGCATCTCCACCCATAAAAATCCCCTTTCTTAAAAAGCAGCAAATCGGTTCAGTTTTTCAATTATAAGCCATATTTACTTGACCATTTGTGCATAACCAGGTCAGAAAGTGTAATTTCTATAATAGGATCTTCAGCAATATTTAAAGTTACCTCTCTATCATGTGGGATTACATAAAACCCAAAAGAATCGCCATCTTTATAGTTTAATCCACTTCCAGATGTATATATTTTGAAAGTGCTGCCTCGATAAGTTGCTTTGGCATTTGCTCTTAATCCGAAAGAAATCCCACCCTGTACTCGTTCATGTACAATACCTGATACCAATGTCGCGCCATATAAATTATATTTACCACTTGATCTAAAAGACACGTCGTAATTTGCATCATCTGAAATAAAGACATTCGATACGTAAATCTGATGTTTACCATCATCATAAAGTGTCTTACCTACATTACTTTCAAGGTCCCTTAAATCAATTAATACCGAATACTCACCCTCTATAGGCTTTAATTCGAAGGAATAAAACTTTTCGTTATTAGCAATATCACCGATGTCATAAAACCATAGATTAATGGCACCGGTAATCCATAATAGGAATACAGTGATGGGAAAGCCTATTATGATGCCTTTTAACAGTAAACGTCTCTGTTTCATGACTTCCCCCTAATTGGCGTTGAACCTATTATTTCGTTTCGATAGGTTTACGGCTTTCCAGAAATTTAATAACCGCATAAGAAATAATCAATACTATCCCAATTAGAAATGCGATAAGGAGACCGAATGTGCCATTCAAGCCGACCCATCCGATAGTGAACGTAAGGAAAAATAGTTGATAGCATAAACCAGCTATTATTATTGCAATGGGTACATTAAAGGGAAATAAGAATTTCCACGCAAACCCTAAAAAGGAAGCTGACAAGATTATTGTAACTAAAATGATATTGTGGAATATACCCCAACGGAAACCTGCGCGAGACTGCCCTTCTTCACCAAAGGCAACCTGTGTATTTAAGTCATAGAGAATCATCCAGGCTGTAATAATTCCGACCAATACAATGAAAATGAATGTCACCCAGTTTATCGTTTTTAGCGTATTTTTGTTTTTCATTTTTCCTCCTGAATCCGAAATTTTTAATGCTTACAAAGAAAAAGACAAATCTGATATTTTATTCTGTTTAACTGATTTATGTTGAAAATAAAATAATGCGCTCTATCTCTTACCATTTTACAATTAATAACCAGTATTTTCCTGAATTATTCTTAAAAGAATGTGAAACTATTCCTCATTTTTTACGTCTGTACGTGGCATTCCGAATTAAAGGAGATTAAAAATGAGAAGAAAATTCTTACATTCATGAATGGGCTTACACTGGCATGAAGCTATTGGCGTAGAAGATTGATTGAGTAATAAATTGAAATTATGAAACAAGAGGAATAAGTAATGAATAAGATAAGAAAAGCAACTGTCGAGGACGCAGTGATACTGACGGATATAGCTATTAATGCAAAAGGCTCTTGGGGGTATTCAGAGGATTTTATGAATGCTTGGAAAGATACTTTAACCATTACAACAGACGATATCCAGTCAAAAGTGATTTACGTGCTAGAAGAAGAGAAGGCGATTAAAGGGTTCTACTGTTTATGTACCGAAACGAAAAAATTAGAGAATTTCTTTGTAGTTCCTATATACATAGGACAAGGATTAGGAAAAATTTTATGGAAAGATATTTTACTGAAGGCAACAGAATATGGATTGAGTAGCTTCCAATTTAATAGTGATCCAAATGCATATGAATTTTACTTGAAAATGGGTGCAAAAAGAATCATTTATGTTGAATCAGCAGTCATACCGGGGAGAATATATCCCCTTATGGAATATGTACTTACATAACTTCACCATACATAATATTTCTAAAATAATATTCAAGGATTTTTGGAAATGGCTATCTATTTTTAAAATATACATAAAAGTTATATAATGGGATTTAAAGGATTTTTTATTTTAGTCAGGAGTTGGTGAATTTGTTTGATAAATTAAAGGATTCGTTTACATCCAAGCAATTAGCTTGTTCAAATTGCGGAAGAAAGATCGAAGAAGGGCAACGCTTTACAGCCAATATTACGATGCCCTCCGAAAAAAATATGATGGTTTCAAGATTAGATAATGCAATTGCAAGAACTGCCAATAGTGTACTTTGTGAAAATTGTCAGTAAAGAACGCAATAAATGAATTCACCAATAGGTTCCCTTATACGAATTCGGAATTAGAACGGTAAAGCACGAATATTGTTATTTCAATATTTCGTGCCTATTTTTTGTCATCCTTCATTTTATACTAGTAATGCAAACCAGAACATAACGAAACAATCCTATATTTCACACATGCGTTATTATAACTTCTCAATACCCTCCAGCTCACGATGTACTTCCGCCAAAATCTCTCCGGCCGACCCTTCCAACACTAAGTCAAATGAATAATGTGCACTTGTGGACGTTTGCTCACGGTTGATATAGATGAGCTTCCCTCTTGACATGCTAGGCAGCTGGTTGACAGGGTATACTTCCAAACTTGTTCCGATTACAATCACAAGGTCTGCATCGTGTATTTCATGCAGTGTCTGGTCCCATGCCTCTGCCGGCAAAGTTTCCCCAAACAGCACGACATTCGGCCGTAGTTTCCCGGAACAATAGGTGCAAATACTATTATTCAAAAACTGCTCTTTTGCATGTGGTTTGCCGCATTTTTGGCAGCGAATGGATACGATATTGCCGTGAAGTTCGGCCACATTTTTACTACCTGCCTGCTGATGCAGTTGGTCGACATTTTGAGTCGCGATCAATGAAACAAGTCCGCGCTTTTCGAAGTCCGCCAAAACTAGATGTCCTTGATGGGGATTACAGTTTTCTAGCGCGGTAATTCTCATCTGGTAAAACTCGCGGAACTGTTCATAGTTCTTTTGCAGACTTTCGGTAGAGGCAACTATATGAGGATCGATACTTTGCCACAAGCCTGTCGACGAGCGAAAATCCGGTATGCCCGATTCAATCGACATCCCGGCACCAGTCAGCACGACCGTACGATTCGATTGTTTCATCAAGTGCGCCAATGTTTCAGCCGTCATCCTGAATTCCCTCCATCTCAATCTCATTGACAACTTCCAGCAATGTATTCGTTAAAAGTGCGAAGCGTTCAATGATATGCTCTTTTAAAATATGCTCATGTTCTGCATGAATACCGTCCCCTACAAGGCCCAGACCATCCAATGTCGGCGTATATAACGACGTGAAATTGCCGTCACTTGCACCGCCGACTGATGCTTCATCCACATCAAAACCAAGATCTTCCGCTTCTTCCTGCGCAATTTCGAACAGTTCTTCACTTTCTTCATCTCGTTCCATCGGTGGCCGGTTAATTCCCCCATCGATTTCGATTTTCGTGCGCTGATCGTATGGTTTAAGCGCCTCGAAATAATCGTCGATCCGCTCCTGCTCTGTCCGTGTAACCGATCGGACATCGACCCCTACATGCGCCTCATCGGGAATCACGTTCAATTTGCCGCCGCCCTGGATCATCCCGACATTGAGTGTTGTCCCCTTTTCATAGTCGTTGAGCGCATCGATATTCAGAATTTGCCTTGCCGCTTCCGTAATTGCGCTGACACCATCGCGCGGATTATTCCCCGCGTGTGATGCAAGTCCGTGAATGTTCAGCAAATACCTGGATGTCCCTTTTCGCGCAATTTTCAGTTCACCTGAAACGGTAACTGCAGGCTCCAGTATAAAAGCGGCTACCGATTTTTTGGCCTCTGCTTCGATCAGCGCTCTCGACGTTGGGCTTCCGATTTCTTCATCACTGTTCAGGAAAAATACAACGCGGCGCTTCAAAGGCAGATTCATTTTTTGAACATATTTAAAAAACCAAATCGCACTGACGAGACCTGATTTCATATCCAAAATACCCGGACCGAAAATTTTATCTTCTTCCTCCCGATATGGCAAAGCCCCTTTATCCCAAACAGTATCATAATGACCGATCATTAAAATCTGTTCGGTTCCTTCGCCCATTTCAAAGCGGAGATGATTGCCGTTATGCTCCATCGCATATTCTGTTGCCTTTACATGAAAATAGTCATAAAACATCGACTGGAGTACATCTTTGCACAAATCAAGCAGCTCTTTGTTTTGCGAAGGTGAATCGGCTAATACTAAGCGTTTAATATCATCTTTTATATCTTTTTCATGCAATGTGAAAAAATCGAATGCTTCCATAACAACGCCTCCTTCATTTTCTATACCCAAAAATGCCTAAGTGACATTCACTTAGACATTCGAATTGGGAGACTTTTTGCTCCCGGCAATTGATAAATAGGCGACAAAAACGAGCATTAATAAAGTTCCGACATATTGCCAGTTATACAAAGTTGCACCGAGCCAGACAACGGAAATCGCCATCGCTGTCAATGGTTCAATACTCGATAAGATACTCGTTTCAACTGGGGATATGTATTTCAGGCTTGTTAAAAATAAAATATACGCGAAGGATCCTAAAATACCCGTAGCAATAATGATGACGACATTCACTGGATCCAGCAGCAACAGCCATTGCTCCGGCTTCCAAAGCTGTCCCGTTACCGAGAAGATAAGTCCGCCGATTATCATACCCCAGCCAATAATAATGATGACCCCTACTTCAGCCATCAGCCGAGCAGGATACAGTGTATAAAACGCATACGTAAATCCTAACAGCAGTCCCCAGACAAGTGCTTCCTTACTAACCAGCAACTCTGAAACCGAGCCATTTGTCAGCAATAGAAACAATCCGACAAGTGTACCAAAAATACCGATCAATTGACTGCGCGGTGGAAGAACCTTCCCAATAACCGATGTATAGATGACGATGAAGATTGGCGCTAAAAACTGCAGGAGTGTTGCAATTATTGCATTACTCACTTCAATCGACTTCACAAACGTAAATTGTAACCCTACCATTCCGATTACACTGAAAATCAGTAATTGCACCGAATAGTTCCGGTTTTTCCAAATGGAGAATACCGGTTTTTTCTGCATAGCTACAATCGTAAGAATTAAAACGCCTGCGATCATTAACCGTACTGCTAGCATAAACTCAGCGGTCATGGACGTTGTTTGAAGTAGCCATTCCATCATCGGACCGGTAGCCCCCCAAAACATCGAACCTACAATAATCATCGCTATGCCTTTCAATCGTTCCACAATTACTACCTTCTTCCAACCATCTATTCATAATAAAATTTTATCATGATTCCAATGTTGGGAATAGACTACTTCTTATTTGATTAGTTCGATCCAGCCGCTTTCTTTGATCGTTACGCGGGGTGATGCGTATTTTGGAGGTTCGTAGGAAAATATGGTTTTATCAAAATCTTCCTTTACTACAAACACATTTAAAAATTGAATTTCGTTGATTAACTTTCGGATATGCGCTTTATCATACATGTCGCTTTTCTCATTCATTAATATAAGGAGCTCATTTTTTATACTCAATACGTCTCGTTCATTTGCTCTGCGTATAACACTTTTCGGCATTTTTAGAAATTCGTCGATTTTCATTAAGTTCTTTTCCATCTTTGTCTTCCTTTCCCTCATGGCAATACTTGTGTAAATCTCTTTTGCTGTTATTTACCCAATTTCACCAAATTCACCCCTAATTAATCACCAAGAGGAAATTTTAGACCACTTCTAAGCTTAATTTCACAAGCTTTTAAATTGTTTGTTAATCCGTATTTTTGAATATATATTTATCAAATATTAGATGTATCCCACAAAAGAGGGCTGCCCCCAACCCACCTATCATTGAGAATAGTAATAGATTCGCATCTTCAAAAGAGTAGAGGGCGTATGGAACCGTAAATACCGCACCAATGACAATATAGCTGATCCATTTCATTTTTTCAGAACGCAGATTTTTTTCAAACAGAAACGATACGGCAACCCCTAAAACGAGAAACATTGGTGCGCTTAATACGATAAATGTCAGAACGGTCATGCCAAAAGACAGATACTGTTCACTCGCCGTCATTGTCTCGATAATGGCTAACAGAAAACTGAAAAGAAATGTTGACACGAGTGCTACTGTAAACTTACGACTTAAAACTTGCATAAAACTCCCCCTATAGTGTTCGAAAAAGATGATAAAAGGCATCGAGCAAAGGATACTCGATGCCTCAGAATACAGCTTACATGCTCTTTAATTTTTCATATTCAAGCTGTAATTGTTCAATGCGCTTACGTCCTTCTTCACGATTGCGCACCGTTTCTGCCTGAATTTGTTTTGTTTCTTCAATACCGGAAATGATCGTTTTCCAAGTCGTTTCAATTGTTTCGACTTTGATGCTTGGACTGCCTGCCTGACGTGCAATGTTCACTGAATTTTGACGGACATTTTCTGCATTTCGTACGAGCATTTCATTCGTACGGCGGTCGAGTTCAGCCATCGAATCCGAAACAAGTTTTTGTCGCTGCATTGTAACGGCATGAATCAGACCTTGTTTGAAGATCGGAATAGTCGTCACGAATGCCGAGTTGATCTTACCGATTAAATGGTTGTTCCCTTGCTGCATTAAACGGATTTGCGGCGCTGACTGGAATGATACTTGCTGGGCCATTTCAAGGTCGTAGCCTCGTTGTTCCAATAGCTCGATTCCACGTGTTACCGTTTCCAGCTCCATAATGGCTTCATGGTCACCGGAATCCGCTCTAGCCGACAATGCCGGCAGTTGTTGACGTAGATCATTAACTTTAATATCGATCGCCGCAATATGTTCGCTTAACGTATGGAAGTAGTTTAAATTTTCATCATACATTTGTTCCAGCTGTACCGTGTTTCTTTTCATTTCCACTTCGTACTTCTGAATTTCGTTATAAACGGCATCGACTTCTTTATTCATCGTGTCGTATTTGGATAAAATACGCTCCAATTGCTCTTTGCTTTTTGAGAACAGCTTTTTCAGGAAGCCCTTTTTCTGTTCCTCCTGGAAATCCTGAGGATCAAAGCGGTCCATAATTTTATTTAAATTGTTCAGTAACGTTGTCGACTTTTCCAGATTGCTTTGCTTAATCGTTGCAAGCATTCGGTCTGAAAATGTTGAAATTCCCTGAGCCGTTTCTTTCCCGAATTCAAGAACCGCGATCTGGTTTTTCACATCAATTTTTTCAGCAAGCTGTTGAACTTGAGGCTGTTGTTTTAACTGTTCCTGACGTTGACGGATTTGAGAAAGCTCCTGTTCCGAAACGAGTTGTTTTTGTGGTTGTTCGACTAGATCAGTCGTTTGAGCGGGCTCTTGCTCAGCACGTTTATTTAAATCTTCAAATAATGGATTTTCAGCCATGTTCGATTCCCCCATTCTATGTAGTACTAGTATTTACGTAATTTTTGATGAAAAGTTTCATGCACTTGATGCTAATTATAACGCAAAACATTGCGAATTTTCTAATTTGAGACCGATTGAAAATAAATGCATCGCTTTTAGACACAAAAAATGCCCTTTTATGCGCAAAAGGACACTTTTTGTAAGTCTACTATTGGGGGAGAGACTTCAACACCCACACAAGCTTTGCATGAGTCTAAAGATAAATTACCCTAAATCGTACAACCTAAAACACTTTTTTAAATTTCCATAGATTTTTTTCGAATTGGTTTTAAAATCAATCCAACTACAAAAATAATGATGGCAATGACAACCGCCGAGTAAAATAGACCGCCATAGCCGTTTTGTGCTGCCATGACCGTTACTTCATTGACAGAATTCAAAATGACCTCTTTTAACGTCGGATCTTGAATATTTTGAACGACACTCATCATTTGTTCCTCGGAAAACTGACCGCCTGCTGCAAACTGACTGCCTACTTGAGCAAGTTCTGCAGTTGCCTCTTCCGATAGATTCGCCTGTTGTAAATTTTGCTGTAAAATTCCTTGGAAATCGTTTTTAAATAATGACGGAATTTCACTGAAGCCGCGTGCGATAAACCCGGCATAAATCGTCGGCGCGATTGTCATCCCGATTGTTCGGATTAATGATAATGACGCTAATGCCGTCCCTTTATTCGCTTCAAGTTTTTCTGTTGCTAAAATATTCAGTGGTGCTCCAAGAAGTACCCCAATGCCGACACCGCCAATAACAGATGCAATGACAAACTGCCATTTTGCATCAATCCATGCCGGGAACAGGAAGAAACCAATTGCGGCTGCAAGACCTGAAAACAGAACAGCTAAAATCGGACCTCTTTTATCGACTAAAATACCGCCAACTGCTGCCCCTACTCCTGCAGCCAGTGCAAGCGGTGTCATCCAGTAGCCCGCATGCTCGGATTTAATACCCAGTACTTGCTCAGAGAAGGCCGGAATGAAGATCATTGCAGCAAGCATTGCACCAGATAGAAGACCTAACAGTAATGTCAGTAAATAAGTCGGCTGACGCATTAACCCTACCGGTAAAATCGGGTCCCCTCCACGACGCTCAAGGCGTGTTTCATAGAAATAAAGAATCACTAGTACGATCATTCCAGCTAGTAAATATGGATAGACTGTCGGTTCGATAAGAGAGCTGAAAAAGTTTACACCCTCAATATTTGTCAGTCCGTACATAATGCCTAAAATTGCAACAGAAAGTAAAACCGTACCCGTCATATCAAGCTTGCCGGGTGCTGCGTCTTTCGTTTCTTCCAGTTTAAGAAAACCCATGATGACTAGGAAAATTGCGATTGGCACATTAATTAAAAACAGCCAATGCCAGCTGCCTGTCAAATCCAGAATGATACTTCCGATATTCGGACCTAAAACAGCGGCAATCCCATTCATACCACCAAGTAATCCCAACGCTTTCCCTTGCTTTTCCGCAGGCAGTGTACTAACGACATACGAAGTACCGATAATAAAAATACCGCCTCCGCCCATCGCCTGGATGAAACGGGAAATTAAATAAAATGTAAAGTTCGGGCTAAGTGCCACAAGCAGCGATCCCAGACCAAACAACGCAATTTCCACAATAAACAGTTTCTTGCGTCCATAACGGTCCGAAAGTTTCCCTACAATCGGAACACTGATTGCTAAGCCAAGTGTGTACAGTGTAACACCCCAGGCTCCCCAGTTTGCTTCGACATTAAACGAGCTGTTGATCGTTGTCAGTGCAGCACTGATAATTCCGTTATCCAGTGCGGCCATAAATACGCCAAGTGCAAATAATGTAAGCACCCATGATTGCGAAGTCTTTGTATTTGTCATAAAAAGACACCTTTCTATTTAAAGTATCTATTATTATACTGCTAATTTTTAATTTGTATAAGAAAAAATACCATTTTTAGGTACAAAAATCAAGGAAGGCCAATAACCCAAAAAGTACCATTTTCCTACCTGAGAAAATGGTACTTTTTTATGCGTTAAAAATTGATTTCCATTCCGGGACGCTTTCCGCGGGCACGGCCTGAGCCTGTAGTCTCAGGCGTCGTGCTGTTCCCGCAGGAGTCGCCCTCCATTCCAATCAATTTTATTAAATATACATTTCTTAATAAGGGTTTCTTCTGATTTCCTAGCCTCATCCCTGTCTATACTAATAATTGTTTTGCGTTTTGAATTTGAAGTGCCACTTGCTCAAAGCCTGTGCCGCCTAATGAATTTCGTCGGCTAACAGCAGCTTCCGGTGCAAGTACTGCGTAAATATCTTCTTCAATTAATGCGGATTCTTTCTGCATTTCTTCCAACGGCAGATCCAGTAAATAGATTCCTTGCTGGATACATGTAAATACAAGCTTCCCTGTTACTTCATGCGCTTCACGGAACGGCATCCCTTTTGTCGCCAAGTAATCCGCAAGCTCTGTCGCATTTGAAAAATCTGAATGTACCGCACTGTGAAGACGCGCTTTGTTGACCGTCATTGTACGAACCATACCTTCGAAAATTTTCAGTGAACCTAATACCGTTTCCATCGTGTCGAACATGCCCTCTTTATCTTCCTGCATATCTTTGTTGTACGTTAACGGCGTACCTTTTAATACCGTTAACAGCCCCATTAAGTTCCCGTATGCACGACCTGTTTTTCCGCGGATCAATTCTGCCATATCCGGATTTTTCTTTTGTGGCATAATGGATGACCCTGTTGAGAATGCATCATCCAGCTCAATGAATTTAAATTCATCCGTAGACCAAATAATGATTTCTTCCGCGAAACGTGATAAGTGTGTCATTAATAATGCTGAATTGGATAAAAATTCAACGATAAAGTCACGGTCACTTACCGCATCCATAGAATTGGCATACACTTCCGCAAATCCAAGCAGTTCAGCCGATTTTAAACGGTCAATCGGGAATGTTGTACCTGCCATCGCGCCGGCACCTAACGGTAAAATATCAATGCGTTTCATCGATTCAGTGAAACGCTCTTTATCACGTTGCAGCTGCCAGAAGTAAACCATTAAGTGATGTGCAAAACTAATCGGCTGTGCACGCTGTAAATGCGTATAGCCAGGCGCAATCGTATCCACATTCTGTTCTGCCTGCTCAACAATCGTTTTTTGGAAATGTTCGATTAAGCCGATTACTTCAGGTACGCGCTTTTTCAGGAATAAGTGCATATCTGTTGCAACCTGGTCATTACGTGAGCGTCCAGTATGAAGCTTTCCGCCAACAGGACCGATCAGATCAATCAGCATTTTCTCAAGATTTAAATGGATGTCTTCATTTGAAACCGAAAACTCCAGTTCACCCGCTTCGGCTTTTACTTTTAATTGTGCAAGACCGTCCAGAATTTTCTCGACATCTTCTTTTGGTAAAATATTTTGTGCACCTAGCATTGTGACATGTGCTACAGAACCTTCAATATCTTCCAATACTAACTGCTGATCAAAGCCAATCGATGCCCCGAACTCGTCAACCCAGCTTTCTGCAGACTTTTGGAAACGACCGCCCCATAATTTTGCCATAGTAGTTTCACTCCTCAACTTATGTTCCGAATAATAGAAGAAGCGACTCGGGTTCCGAATCGCTCACTTCAATAACCGTATATCTAATTATTTATTTACTGTTTGTTTTGTGCTTTTTGCTACTTCTGATGCAACAACTGTTGGCATACCCCATAATTCGATAAAGCCTACAGCAGAAGCGTGGTTGAATTGGTCATGTTTTGAATATGTCGCCAATTCTTCAGAGTATAGAGAATTTGGAGATTTACGTCCTTCAACAATCGCATGGCCTTTGTAAAGTTTTACACGAACTGTTCCGTTTACATACTTTTGCGTTTCTTTTAAGAACGCTTGAAGTGCTGTACGGATTGGGTTGAACCAAAGACCGTTATAGATAATTTCAGATAGTTTTTGTTCAATGATTGGTTTGAAATGTGCCAACTCTTTTACTAATGTAATATCTTCTAATTCTTTATGCGCTGTTAATAATACTTTCGCACCTGGAATTTCATATACTTCACGAGATTTAATACCAACTAGACGGTTTTCAACGTGGTCGATACGTCCAATACCGTGTTCACCGGCAATTTTATTTAATTCTTGAATTAAGTCTGCCAGTTTCATTTGAATACCGTTAATCGAAACTGGTTTACCTTCAACGAATTCGATTTCAACGTATTCCGGTGTATCCGGTGCTTCTTCCAATGAAACTGTTAAACCGTATGCTTCTTCAGGTGGTGCAACCCAAGGATCTTCCATTACACCAGCTTCGTTTGCACGGCCCCATAAGTTTTGGTCGATTGAGAATGGTGAATCAAGTGTTGCAGGAATCGGAACACCATGTTTTGCCGCATATTCGATTTCTTCGTCACGGCTCCAGCCCCACTCACGTACAGGTGCTAAAACTTCAAGATCCGGATTTAATGCTTTGATTGACACTTCAAAACGTACTTGGTCATTCCCTTTACCAGTACAACCGTGTGCTACTGCATCGGCATTTGTTTCATTCGCGATTTCTACTAATTTTTTTGAAATTAATGGACGAGATAATGCAGAAACTAATGGATACTTTTGCTCATACCAAGTATGTCCTTGTAATGAGATTAATGCGAAGTCCTCTGCAAACTCATCTTTTGCATCGATCATATATGATTCAACAGCACCTACTTGAAGTGCTTTGTTACGGATAAATTCTAAGTCTTTACCTTCACCAACATCAAGACATACTGCGATTACGTCCCAACCTTGTTCTTTTAACCATGGAATTGCTACTGATGTATCAAGACCACCTGAATATGCTAATACGACTTTTTTGTTCGCCATGTTAATTGCCCCCAAATGATGTATGTTTATACATTGAATTAATAGTTTATACACGAATAGTAACACGTTATAAAAATAAACGCAACTGCATTTATATAAATTTTTTCACTTTTTCATACAATCTAAAAACAATCATTTCGGAAGTTTTCACAGGCTCTCGTTCATGCATAAATATGCTATTTATTGCTAGACATTTCAAAAGAGAGCATTTCAATTTTTATAGGATAAAAATCGAATGCTCTCAAACTTACTTCTTATTAAAGAAACCTTTGCCGACAAATTCCACAAGTGCTGGCGCTACTGCATATAATTTACTCGTTACTGCCATAATACGTGGCAGGTTCACTTCGCGCGGACGTTTCACGATTGCTTGGACAACTTCTTTCGCGACTTTTTCAGGCGGTAACAGGAATTTCCCGATTGCATCCTTATAAGCGTTCGATGCATCGGCTTTCTGAATAAACGGTGTATCGATTGGTCCAGGATAAATTCCGGTAACTTGTATATTGTATTCTGCCAGCTCCAGACGAAGCCCATTTACAAAACCGGTAATTGCATGTTTACTCGCTGCATAAACACTCGCTTTTTTCGTAGCAACCTTCCCTGCCTGTGAACCGACAAAGATCAAATGGCCATTCTTTCTGTCGATCATTGCCGGTGCCAGACGTTTTGCCAAGTAGATAGGCGCACGTACATTGACATCAAGCATTTGATCAATTTCCTGATCAGCTAAATCTACGGCATTTTCAAAATAACCTAATCCGGCGTTTAAAATAGCGATATCGATTGGCGGAAGTTGCGAAACGACTTCATCTATTTGCGAGGGAACTCTTATATCCGCTTTGTAGGCAACCGCCCCTATCCCATTTAAATAGTTAATCGCACTGTCATTTCTACCCGTCGCATAAACGGTATATCCTTCTTTTACTAGCATTTCTGTTACGATGCGCCCAATACCGCTTGTCGCACCTGTAATAAAAACTGTTTTTTTCATAGCTTCCCTCTTTATTATCTTATTTTTAGGTAATATAAAAACTAGTAAATGGCTATTTACTAGTTTGGGTAATGCCGAATAATTCACTTAATATGTCTTTTGATACGAGCACATCCGCCAATGTATAGGTATCAAGCACAGCCAAATAAGCAGTTAATGCTTCACCTAAAGCAAATTTAAGCCTGCACTCGGGAGATATTTTGCAAAGATTCCCTTCCGGATTGAAACATTCAACAAGGTGAAAGTCATCTTCTGTTTTGCGGACGACATCACCAATATTGATTTGCTCAGGTTCAAGTGCCAGACGTATGCCGCCACCGCGTCCGCGAATCGTTTCGATATAGCCATGTTTCCCTAAATCATGGGTTACTTTCATTAAATGGTTTTTCGAAATTTGATACGCATTCGCTATTTCCTGAATCGTAACTAAATTCTCTCTGCCCCGTACACCTAAATACATGAGCGTACGTAAAGAATAATCTGTATATACTGTTAACCGCACGCTGTTCACCATCTTTCTACAACTTAAGTATAACATTTAAACAAAAATGTTCGAATAGAACGGCTTATGTTTATCGATGAATTCATTATATAGTTTTGTGTCCATTTTGTTAAAGATGTATTTTTGTTATATCTTTGTGACAGAACTGTTAAAGATGTATTTTTGATATTGCTTTAGCATTTTTTTAGCAGTATATTGATGGTGCAAGTAACAAACAACCAAATTTGAGGGGACGTGCAAAGTATGTTAGCACAACAAACAATCAATATTATTAAATCAACAGTACCTGTATTGGAGGTACACGGATTAGCCATTACTAAAACTTTCTATTCAAACTTATTCAGAGAAAACCCTGAATTACTAAACATTTTCAACCATACAAACCAAAAGAAAGATCGTCAGCAAACAGCTTTAGCAAACACGGTTTATGCAGCAGCAGTACACATCGATAACTTGGAAGCCATCGTTCCGGCAGTTGTTCAAATTGCACATAAACACGTTAGTTTAGGAATTTTACCGGAGCATTATCCGATTGTCGGCAAATATTTATTGGAAGCAATCAAAGAAGTTCTAGGAGATGCAGCAACAGATGAAATTATCGACGCTTGGGGTAAAGCTTACGGCGTGATTGCGGATGTCTTCATTTCAGTGGAAGAAGATTTATACAAAGCAGCAGAAAATGCTGGCGGCTGGCGCGCATTCAAAGAATTTACTATTGCAGAAGTAGTAGAAGAAAGCGAAGCGGTAAAATCATTCTATTTAAAACCAGTTAACGGCGAGAAATTACCTGCATTCAAAGCAGGACAATTCATTACATTACGTACACAAGTACCTGGCGAACAATACTTAATGAACCGCCAATATACATTAACTGACGGTTCGGAAAATTATTTCCGCATTTCTGTAAAACGTGAAGATGATGTCACACCAAACGGAATTGTTTCAAACTTCCTGCACAACGCAGAAATCGGTACAAAAGTGGACGTAAGTGCTCCTGCAGGTGTGTTCACATTAGTGGAAAATGACAGCCCAGTTCTATTCATCAGCGGTGGTGTTGGTGTAACACCATTACAAGGAATGCTAAAAACTATTGAAGGACGTCAAGCATCATTTATCCAATGTGCACGCAACGAAAATGTCGCGGCATTTAAAGAAACAATCGAAGAAAACGTTGCAGCGACAGACGGGAAATATAAAGCGGTTTATTCAGATTTAGACGGCTATATTACAAAAGCGCAAATCGAGGAATTCCTGGAACCTGGTACGGAAGTGTACGTATGTGGCCCAACAGTATTCATGGAAACGGTCATTCAATACTTAGTTGAACTAGGTGTACCTGCTGAGAAGATTCATTATGAATTCTTCGGTGCAGCGATGGCGTTACAGATTAAGAAGACAGCTTAACTTATAGCAAAGCTTTTATTTAGTACGAAGAAAAAACAGCCAGTTGCCGGTATCCATACCGGTGACTGTTTTTTTGCTTTCCCCGTTCTCATTAAATATGGCTGATCTAATCTTGAAACAAATCCCTTGATAACCTGAAAGTTTTCCTCATTTAAATTGACTGATTATGTTTCTAATAAATTGGTGAGATGTTCTAATAAGCACGTAAAAGTTCTAATAAAACACCGATCTTCTAATATAAGTCGCCGATGTTCAAATAAGTGGTCGAGGTCTTCTAATAAGAGGTCGAGAAGTTCAAATATGTGAGTCGGATGTTCTAATATATCGGGGAAAGTTCTAATATAAGCAGCAGACCACATTTTCTAATATGCAATCGTGAAGTTTTAATGAGATGGTGCGCCGGTTTTCTAATAAGTTAGTGCGCTGCTCTAATAAGCTGCCGAGAACTTCTAATATTTGTGTTGGGATGTTCTAATATATCGGGGGAAGTTCTAATATACGCAGCAAAACGCATTTTCTACTATTTCAGCAGCTATTAAAGATAAATTTGAGTCCGGTGTAATACCGGACTCATTTTTAAAACAGGCTGATAAACGTTTCCGCAATTAACGGGTCAAAATGTTTCCCTTTGTTTTCATCAATAAAGGCCAATGCTTTTTCTTCCGACCATGAATCTTTATACGGTCTGCGCGTCGTTAACGCATCAAATACATCGACAATCGATACGACTCTCGCTTCAAGAGGAATCTGCTCGCCTTTTAACTGGAACGGGTAGCCCGTTCCATCCCATTTTTCATGGTGATACAATATGATATTTTCGGCGACTTCCATACTCTTTATAAAATCATAATTGATTTCCTTCGACATTTTATTTAGAATATCCGCCCCTGTTAATGGATGCATTTCGATTATTTTTCTTTCATAAATGGACAATGCTCCGGGTTTATATAAAATTCCTTCTGGCATCCCCGCTTTCCCGATGTCATGCAATATACTGGAATGAATCACATTATGCATATAATTCGATTCTAATTGGAGGTTGTTTTTCTCATTGTGTGCCTTCAAAAGTTTTTCCGTCAATACCTGAACTCTTATTAGATGTTCTTCCGTTCCGGGATCACGAATTTCACAGGAGATGGCCAGCACTTTCAAAAGCTCTCTCTGAACTTCTACCTTTTTGTCTTCCGATAAGTATAAGCCTTCTTCCAATTGTTCCAGCGCACGAAAAACGCCTATATAAAACAATTCTTCCTCAATTTTGAACGGTGTGATCGTAATAGAAGAATGCCAAAGTTCCCCGGATTTCTTTCGATTTACAAAAATTCCAGACCAAGGGATATGCTGCTTTAGTGAATCTTTCATTGCACGATACGTTTCTTTACTCGTAAGATTCGATTTAATAAAGCCCGCTTTCACTCCGATTATTTTATTTCTATCAAACCCTGTTACCTCTTGATATGTATCATTGACTTCTAGAATAATATGGTCACTGTCTGTTATCAGTACAGCATCTCCTAATTCCAAAAAGCCTTTTAGTTGGAAAGGTAACTGCAGCATCGTTTTCATAAACAGCCTCCTGTTTCTTTTTATTTCTTTTATGACATTGTGCTGACTCGTTATGTTCTCACATGGGAATATTATACTGATAAAACAAGATTAATGCGCTCTAGTTCTTAGTGAAAAATGACACATTTTCTACTCAATATAACGAATTCTTAATATTTCGATTTTTCATCAAGTAATTGTAAACATTTTATGAGCTTTTACAACAAACGGATGATAACAATTGAATGTCAAAAACGTCAAAACCAATTTTTTATGAAAGGTTTTGACGTTTAGGTTAAATACTTAATTATTTATTAATCTGGTTTTCATAATATTTATGTGAAAAATCAATACACCCATTAACTTTTCTCTAATTTCAATACTATTCATTATTATCCTAATCTTGTATTAATAATGAACTTACCGATTCTCCCTAACATTAATAATTTTTAGAAGCTAAGTAATGCTCAATCGTGGTAACATATGTTTTCCAATCGCAATAACATTTTTGAATTTTCGCTTCTAATATGGAATCAATTTGTTTTTCTTCATTATAAATCCCTTTACGACGCATGCTCTCTAATCTATTAACATACTGATTGATTGAAATTTCCTTAAGTTTTCTTT
Organism: Solibacillus sp. FSL R5-0449; assembly: GCF_037975215.1. Lineage (NCBI taxonomy): Bacteria > Bacillati > Bacillota > Bacilli > Caryophanales > Caryophanaceae > Solibacillus > Solibacillus sp. FSL R5-0449. The sequence goes on along the minus strand of NZ_CP150239.1, from coordinate 1,571,424 downwards.
CACCTTTTTTTAGCACATGTTTTTGCTGTAAATATTCAATAAACTCCATATCTTTCCCCCTATAGTTCTTTGTCTTTATCTTAGAAATGCTGAATCATTTACTCCCATTATTTTCATCTTATCTAAGTATTAGTATAAATGGCAGTTGATTATTTCATAACTTAGCCACTGACATAATACCGCAGTGTAAATAATCGCCTTTTTTTCTTTAGTTTGATTAGTATTTCAGAAAATAGATTCCTCCCCCCAACTAATATTGATTTATTATCTTAAAATAAGAAAACCCTGGTATATTCCAACAAAATAATAGCTGATTTCCCCTTCTTGTCTCACGTTAAAATAAGTCCCCTTCATCGACCGTTTCAATACCTTCTGGAACAGACCAGTTAAAGCCTCTCCACACGTGTCCAGAAAAGTCCGCTCAAAAAGATTTAATATTTTTTAAATAATTTAAAAAATATATATTGTTGCGTTAAAACGCAACCGGGTGGATTTTTTCTTTGTGGCTTTTAATATCCTGGCAATGAAAATTATTATTTTGAACCGATTGTCCCCTTTTTAGATTTTTAAAGACATATATAAGGCAAGTGAGTAAGCACACAAATGGAGGCGGGAACATGCAAAAAGTAATAAATTGTTCAACAAACTTTTCAGTTCAGATTGAAGATCACAATAAATACTACAATAAGCAAAATAATATGTCGGTTATCTTATAGGCTTTGATTTATTGTTTTATTCAACAAAAAACCTCCTAACTATTTTTTTAGGAGGCGTTCCAACTATTGAATTTTAAGACTTTCACTGCTTTGAAGTAGATCACAAAATGTTTCATCATTGATTTGAACTTGGTTAGCTTCAATAAAAAAATGATCTTTATTATTAACTTGGAAATAAAAGTTTGTTTTAGAACTGATATCTTCAATCACTCTTAAATCTGGATTTAATGTTTCAATTTTTACTTTCCCAAAACCATTTTGATGATAGCCAATTTCGCTGACAAAACTAGTATCATTAAATTTGCGAGTATTTAATCTATAGGTGTTATTTGCCTCTTGATCATACACTACTGTTTCTTGATAAATATAATACGAAAGAACTTCTTTAAAAGTAACATACGTTTTAATAATATTTTGGCCTGACACACTTTCAACTAGTAGAGAAATCATTTCAGCAAAATAGTTAATATCTAAAGAAGATATTTCCCATCCATTTACTCTGTGCTCTAATAAATAAGGAATATCAGTTAGGTTTTTCATTATTAATACCCAGTTTTATTTAATGATTTATTCGCTTCTCTTGAAGCATGTAGAGTAATATCACTTTTCTTATAAAACTGAATCCCGTCACGTTCTTCAATCTCGACCATACCTTGATCTATCAAATAATCAAACTGCCCTAATGTTTCAGATAATGTCAGGCCTAATTGCTGCTGATAAATGCGTTCGAATAATTGAGTGGTCATTTCAAAGTTGGTTTTTGGTGTATCGAGCATACCGTAAACTTTTAATGCGCGTTGTCTTTGTTTCTCCAACCGTTCATCAATGAGTGGTTCGATATTTGTCAGTTCTGCGCCATGACCTGTATATACTTTTGAGATATCTAAATTTTTCAGGCGTTTAAGTGATTCATTATATTGCAGCAATGATTTAGGTCGCTCCATCGATAAATCAAGCGGTGGTTCGACTAATGGATTCGACGATGTGCGTTCCAGCAGTAAATCACCGCCAATGCATTCACGGGTATTCTCTTCAACAAAGATCAGATGGCTTTGCGCATGCCCGGATGTTTCATAAACTTTCATACCAGGATGGCCCGGCACTTCATCGCCTTCTTTTAAATAACCCGTCAACGGAATCGTACCGAATAGCTCAATTTCCCCTTTAACATGTAATATCCGGTCTACATATTTTTCAGGCACCCCTTGCTCGATTAAGAGCTTTTTGAAAAATCGCTCATGATACTGCAGAAATTCCGGCTCTTTTTTCATCCAGTAATCAACATATTGATGGCCTAATACTTCCGCCCCTGGAAATGCATCGATCCAACCGGCATGATCCGGATGATGGTGCGTTAAGACGACTTGTTCTACATCTTTCATATCATAACCTGCAGCGCGCAGTCCCCATTTGATCGCTTCATACGCTTCTTCGGTTTTCGGACCTGCATCAAATAATGTCAGCGCATCTCCCTTTACTAAAAAAGCATTTACATCTCCCACTGCATATGGTGTAGGTATAACAATTTTATGTACTTCCATAGTTTAATCCCCTTTATCTTAATTCAGCAATCACTTACCTCTTCAAGTAGTGTTTACTGCTTGTTTTGTTTAACCCAGCTGCTGGACAAAAAGCCAGCTGAATAAAGATAAGCCTCTGGCAGGTGACGCAGATTTTAAAAGGAATTTAAGAGGAATTTAAGAGGAAGTCAGCCTAAAACACCGCATCCTGCGACAACGGCTGACTGACCCACGTCCTGTTGGTCTCAACTCAAAAAATCTGGACGCCAATTACGTCGAGACGTAATCGATTCGCTCGCAATGAATGACTATTCATTTATTTTAACTCTTTTTTCTTCATTCGTCACGTCAAAGGTTGACAGTTTTTCAATACAGCACTATAATTTTGGATAATTCAAAATTTACAGGCAATGAAAAAGCCAAGTAAATTATTTTAAGGTTTTAGAGAGTGCCGTCTTTGCTGAAATCGGCATAACCCGCTGAAATAATTGAACCTCCTTTTGAGCCGTTATGACAACATAACCGTATCCTTTGCGATAAAAAGGCTGAAGCTGCACACATTATGTGTGAACAAAGGTGGTACCGCGGAAATTTATGCATTTTCGTCCTTACATTAGTAGGGATGGAGATGCTTTTTTATTTGTTAAACGAAGTCTTAATGCAAAATGGAATCGGATTAAAAAATCGGAGGGATATAATATGCAAAAAATTATTTTTATCGGCGCAGGATCGATGGCAGAAGCGCTTATTCACGGTTGGACCAAAAAGAATGTCATCCATCCACATTCCCTGTTTATATCCAATCGGTCCAATAAAGAACGCCTTAAAGAATTGGTCGAAAGCTACGATGTTAAACTGTTGGAGGACCATACTCAATTGCAGGATGCGGATCTTGTCATTTTGGCAATGAAACCAAAAGATGCCCGCGCTGCGATGGAAATAATCGCACCACATTTAGGAGCAGATACGGCTATTATTTCGGTGCTCGCCGGTGTAACGATTGAAACAATTGAACAGTATCTCGGCAACCGATCGATAGCTCGTGTCATGCCAAACACATCCGCACAAATCGGCATGTCTGCATCCGGTATCGCGTTCAATCCGCATGTTACAGACGTGCAGCGTTCACTTTATATTCAAATGCTTGAAGCGATCGGCATTGTCATTGAAGTGGAAGAAGAGAAACTGCATGCTGTTACAGCACTTGCTGGAAGCGGACCTGCCTACTTATACTATTTGGTTGAAGCATTTGAACAGGCCGGTGCTGAGTTTGGGCTATCAAAAGAAGTCGTGCGGGAACTGATGGTACAGACAATAGCCGGTTCAGCGGAAATGCTGAAATCCGGAAACGTGGAGCCTTCTATATTGCGCAGAAAAGTGACAAGTCCGGGCGGCACGACAGAAGCCGGTATTAAAGCACTTGAATCGATGTCCTTTAACGAAGCGATTGTGAACTGTGTTCGAAGTGCGGAAAACCGCTCAAGAGAACTAGCGCGCGGGGAATAAACATACTCGTTGAACTTATTTGTAGCATATAACTTTAAATACTAGAGGGCTCCTGATGAACTTAATTTTCAGCAACCCAATCTTCAAAAAGCTTGATTCCTCAAAAAGAATCAAGCTTTTTCTCTTTGTGATCATTTACTTTTCCTGGGAAATACCATGATTACCTTACCTTGACATATCGAGAATTCTAGATATATAATTACCCGCATGGAACCTATTGATGTATTCAAAGCATTATCGAATGAAACAAGACTCAATATTCTGGAGTGGTTAAGGGAACCCGAGAAACACTTTCCAAAGCAAGGCGCTCACCTACCAAAGGAGGTAAGTTACAAAGGTGGAGTATGTGTTGGGGATATTCAGGAAAAAGCCAAAATTTCTCAATCCACGATTTCGAGCTACTTAAATATGATGCAAAAAGCTGGTTTACTTGAGTCGATTCGTCATGGCCAATGGACGTATTACAGACGTAATGAAGACTTTATTCAACAGTTAGCTGAATACTTTAAAACAGATATCTAATAGGATTTCTGTTTTTTTATCAATCAATATATCGATTTATCTAGATATACAATTATACCGAAAAGAGGATTTCAACTATGCGCTTTATATTTTATCTATTTGCTTTTTTAGCTGGAGCCGCACTTAGCTTTGAAGGCGCAATCTATGCAGAACTAGGAAAAACAATCGGACAAATAGAAACAAGTTTTTATAACTTCTTTATGGGCTCAATCATCATGGGGCTTTTGTGGATCTTTTTTGGAAAAGGCAGGATTTCCTATACGTTGGAGGCACCGAAGCACTAGCAAAGAATCTGAAACTGTTGCATAAAAGGTCTCCCCTAATAATAGGGGGTCCAAATAAAAACTGGCAATCTTCATTTTTTTGAAGATTGCCTTTTATAATTACTTCCATGCTGTAAAATCGTCGAAACCTATTTTACTCATGTTCTTTGTCTTTCTTCTCTTTTTTCTTTTCTTGATCTTTCTCATGCTTCTCCTTTTGCTTTTCTTTATCCCTCTCTTTCTTCTCTTTTTCCTTGTCCTTCTTCTCTTTATCTCTCTCTTTCTTTTCTTTATCTTTATTTATATCTTTCTTTTCTTTTTGTTTTTCCTTCTTTTCTTTATCCTTTTCTTTCTTCCCTTTATCTCTTTCTTTTTTCTCTTTATCTTTCTTCTTCTCCATCTCTTTCATTTCTTGCTTCTTCTGCTCTTTCTCTTTCTTTTCCTGCTCTTTTAGCTGTTTGACCAGTAGCGGTAGGGCAAATTCTTTTTGGTTAAACTCAGTAATCGATTCAGTCAAAATTTCATTGAAAACCTTTGTGGCAGTCATTCCGCCAGTTCCTGATAAATAATGATTTTCATCTGTTTGATCATAGCCCATCCAGATTGCGCCCACTATTTCCGGTGTATATCCAACAAACCAGTGGTCCTTTGCACCACCGGAATTCGCAAATGGAAGCTCTGATGTGCCCGTTTTGCCGGCTATTTCCCATCCATCTACTTGAGCATTTTTCGCTGAACCTTCTTCGACAACACCTTTAAGCATATATGTTATTTCTTGAGCAACTAGGGGCTTTGTCACGTTCGTCTCATTGTGCTCCCACTTAGCAATGATCTTGCCGTCTGCATCTTCAATTTTTTGTATGGCATGAGCTTCTACCATTACCCCATCATTAGGAAATGTTGAAAATGCCTGAGCCATTTGTAAAGGAGAAACCCCTTCATTCAAACCACCAAGTGCTAAACTTAAATTATGATCCTCTTCTTTCAATTCAATGCCAAAACGCTCCACTGCATTAATACCGGATTTCAATCCCATATTATTTAATAGCCATACCGGTGGGATATTGTATGAATTTACCAATGCTTCATACATTGTGACTTCTCCATGGAATCGTTTGTCATAGTTCATTGGCTGATACCCGTCAATATTAATCGGTGTATCTGGTAATTTATCATACATTCCATAGCCTTGTTCCAGAGCAGGAGTATATGCCGCCAATGGTTTTATAGCGGATGCTGGTTGACGTTTTAATTGAGTTGCTTGATTAAACCCTCTAAAAGTATGGTCTCCCCTTCCTCCAACAAGAGCACTGATTCCTCCAGTTGACGGATTGATAAATATTGCCCCACTTTGGATGAGCTGATCAGATTGCCCTTCAGGAAATAGTTCATTATCGTTATATACCTGTTCAACTGTATTTTGGATTGCAGGATTCAGTTCTGTATAGATATGAAGTCCGCCTGAGAGAACTTCATTTTCTGTAAGCCCGTATTGTTTAATCGCTTCGTCAATAATATGATCTACATAATAAGGATATTTCCCCTTATACTCATCAAATTTTTTACCCTCTACTACGATAGGTTGTGCTTTTCCATCTTTCACTTCATTTGGAGTAATGTACCCTTCCTTTTCCATTAATGATAGAACAAGGTCTCTCCGTTGAACTGATTTATCCATATCTTTTATAGGTGATAATATCGAAGGCGCTTTAATCAAACCTGCAAGCATGGCCGACTCGCCTAATGTTAATTCACTCACGTCTTTGCCGAAATATGTTTGGGAAGCACGCTGTACGCCCCAGGCTCCTTCACCAAAATAGATCTGATTTAAATAGCGTTCCATAATTTCGTCTTTCTCATATGTTCGTTCAATTTTTTTCGTCAAAATGAGCTCTTTAAACTTCCTCGTATAGGTACGTTCTTGTGTTAGAAAGACGTTTTTAGCCAACTGCTGTGTAATCGTACTTCCTCCAGCAACAATTTCTCCACTCATCGTATTTTGAGTCATTGCACGGACAATTCCTATCATGTTAATCCCACTATGCATGTAAAACTTCTGGTCTTCCGTTGCAATTACAGCATGAATCAGATGTTCCGGAATTTGATCTATATTGACGCCATCTATTTTGGAACCTGTTACTTTACTGGCTACCTCTCCATTTTGATCATAAATAATCGTTGGCTGCGGCGTAGGTTCTTCGAGTTTACTGACATCACTTTTCCATATAAAAATATTAAATACGAGCAAACAGCACAATAAAAATATGGAAAGTCCTAGTATTACTTTCATGATTATTTTTTTATCTTTAACCTTACGCCATACCCGCCCGGTTAATTTTTGCTGCTGTCTTCTTTCCACTCTTTTCACGTTTCGTTCCACCTTTAGTCTTACGATTCAGTTTTTGCATAAAGGTTATTGTTAGTTAGGAAATATGCATAGTCAATAGGTTTTTGATAAACCGCTACTTTGTCCTCTACTAAAACCCAAGTATTCATATCATATCTCCTATATAATGGGGCTCCACAATAATAAAAGGGCGCTAATTCTTAATTAAGAATCACGCCCCATTTATTAAATACTTATAAAAATAAGCAACCATCAAGTTCCTAAATCAACCTTTTTTCGTTTGGGGACAATTCTACCGATTATATACCCCATAATGATTCCCGTTAAAAACATGAACAGCCTTTCCCCTGAAAAATCATCCGTAAAGTATCCCCATATTAGCCAACCTGCAACTGTTCCTATTATTAAACCAAGTAACTTTTTCAATCTCTACCTCCTATATCTTTTCACCATTTTACATTAGAGAAACTCACTAGAATTCTATCTCTCTCCTATATCACTTCAATTCACATTAGGTTATTTATGTTAAAATAGTAATATAAAACATTTATTTATTTAAATTGGAAAATATTTATTTAGGGCTATAGAGGTTTAAAAATTGTTGTTGATGTATAAATAGTGGAGTGTGATAAAGTGAAATGGTTGAAGTATGTAATTGGATTTGTAATAGTAGTAGCTTTTTTAACAGTTGTTTTGTTTAACCTCACAACAAAAATTGAAGCAAATCAATTAGAGGAAAAAGTAAGTACCCTGGAAGAACAAATTGGTAATCATTATAGAAGCGACCTCTATTTATGGGAAGATGCGGCAGAGCAGCTATTAATGTTTGATTTTTCTCAGCCTATAACTGAAGAAAACAAAAATGAAATCTTTAGACTTTCAAGATTATTTAATACCGCATCGGAAAACCTTTTTTTTAGACTCCGTACTGAGTCCGCCCATCCGGAATTGTATTCTAAACTGTCCAAGGTAGATAGGTATTTTTTAACTTATGATGATAAAGGTTCACTTACAGAAGAACAAGTGGCTGATTTATCTCAGGTTCTCCATGCAGTACGTTTTATAGCTAAGGATATCAATGACCTTACTCGATATAATATGCAAGCTTTATATGATGCGATGAACGATGAAGAACATGAAATCGGAGAACGCATTAAGTATCGTCTCTCTATAGAATATTGATGAAAAACGCTCAGATTTCTATTTCTGAGCGTTTTACTTTAGCTATATATTATTAGTTACAAGTTTTCAAGAAATCCTTAATTACCGGATCATCTGGAGGACTGATTACCGGTAAATCTGTTAAATCGAAAAATCGTATATCCGTTGCTTCTGATTCATCGAATTTAATCGAACCTTCATAGTTTTTACAGATAAAGGCGGTAACAACGTTATAAACTTCATCACCATGAGGATATTTATAATAAAACTCTTTACCTGAAAATGTTCTGAATAATTCCAACCGTGTGGGGGTTAATCCGGTTTCCTCTTCCATTTCCCTCACTGCCACTTCTTCCAAGCTTTCACCTAATTCCATCGCTCCACCAGGAAGTCCCCAGCTATTATTATCTTTTCTATGTTGTAGAAGTAACTGTGTCTTCTCATTCACTATTAAAACGCAAGCTCCCACCATAATGATTGGATCAGTACCAATCTTTTTGCGCAATTCCATAATATATCCCAAAGTCATCACCTACTACTAGTTTAAATGAAACTTGAAAATCACTAAATAAATCGATACTTCCTCGAAAATTGTGAAATAGCTAAAACGACTGTTGCCCCAACGACCAAGTACCATACTACGTTAAACGGAATGATAAACATTAGTAATCCGAATAATACAGCAATTGAAGCGCTAATTATCATTGCCTGTGCACTTGTTATTTTCATTTGTAAAATAAGATAAATTGCTAACGGTAATGCCAATGTAAAAATCGGTATGTAAATTGTAATAAATGAACTTTTAAATAGCATCAGGGATAATACTGCCATTACAAAACCGATCGATGTAGTAAAGGATCTTTCTAAAACCTTTTCTCCTATAACTGAACGACACAACATAATTGTTAATACAGCAAATAGGCCGGTGATCGAAACAAATGTGTACCCCATAACAAAAGAAGCTGCGGAAAGACAAAGTAAAGAAATACAAGGTAACAGCAAAATTAATGGTTGCTGTTCTTCTTCTATATTCATTACATTAGTGAACCCTACTAGGAATAATAAAGAAAATGGAATCGCCAAAAGTCCTAATTCAATTTGATTAATATAACTAACTTCAAGATCACCAAACAATATGATGAATAATGATGCGCTAATTTGAACGACGATGAACCAGTTGCTTGATAAATTAAATTTTTGAGTAAGCTTCGTCGTCAAAACGACCATAACCAAAGCTATCAATAGTGTTAAATATAACAAAATTCTCCTCCTTGTTATGCGAATATACTTTTAGTGTTTATTCAAGACTTACTCCGTATACTACCATAAAAATCCAATTCATTAAATACTGCTTTTCACTTGAAGTATGCTCTATATGCATGGATGAACGCTTCCGGTGAAGATTTCACGATATACGTATAGACCCCTTGAAGCGTATGTAAATATAGAATCCCCCCTTGATTGGCAATTTTCCGGTAAGAAAAATCCATCACAATGTTAATCGGAAATTCTCGATTCTGCGTAACCACTTTGTCATTGTATAAGTAAATGATTCGGTCATGCTCTATTTCAAACTGTTCAGTACCTGTAACAGTTCTTTCTACTTTAAAATAAGGATGTTGCGCGATCAAATTCATGTGAACCTCCTGATATAAAGACTTAGGAGTATATTAACACAATCTGATTAATTACTTGGTGAAACGGAAACATAATCCCATATACTTTCAAAAGCATAAATTTGCTTCATCATTTCCCACCTCTCAACTTTCTTGATTCGCCTTATTTTTTCGGTGTATTTCTGAAAGATCTCTTATATAGATTAATGAATAGTCATCTCGAATATCGACTTCATAAAAGTAGTCGTTTTCCGTAACGGTATCTTTCACTTCTATTTCAAACAACCCCATGCCTCTACGGAAATTATTTTCTACTAAAATGATATTTTCCCGTTCAATTCCATAATTCGTTTCCATGTAGTCCTCCACATAATGGAATACAACCGCGCCTCGAGATTTACTATTAAAATAATTGAAAGCAACAAAAACCACAACTATACAAAATAATAAGTTAAAGAGAATTATTTTTTTCAAGAGCCTTCCCTCCGCAGTCTAGAATTACAATTTATAAAATTTTAATAGAAAGAAAAAATAGTAGAGCGATGAATGGAAGTATGATAATCGTAATTAAGGCTTTCTTTTTAGTATTTTGAATAGCACGTTCAGTGATCTCAGGTTCTTCTTCGTATAATCCTCTTCGTCCCCATAACAAGCTTTCCTTAGGGTTTACATAAGTCCAAATCGTAACCCCGTATAGCAAAGCCCATGACAATATCACCACTATCATCTTTCATCACCGTCCCAACTTGTATAATAACTAATATACGGTTGAAATTGCCATTAGTTTCAAAATTTTAACAGTTCTTATCAGACTGATTTCTCTAATCAAAAAACACTCAGTTCAAAAAATAACTGAGTGCCTTGGCATATGATTTATTTAATTTTCCCCTTAAGCGAACCGGAATCTTTACAATAATCCATTCTTAATGCGCTTTACAATACTGAATGTCGTATAGAGCGAGATCGGACCTAATACTGCGGCAATGATCAGCCACATCGTTAAGCCATCTGTCGCCTTCAGCATGTCCAAGTTTGTTCGTATGTACACAACGACCCCAAATAACAGAATATAGCTCATGACATTTGGAAAAATAACTAGCAATCGTAATACTTTCGGTGAAATTGTCGGTTGCTGCATCATTCATCCCCCTTTTCTCCATTATAGCGGAATATTTCTGCAATTGAACAAAATTCTCTTAAAAATTAAAGTGGCATATAGTAAACATTTCCCCGTTTACTATACACCTCGAATAAATTCATCTATTCAATTTCCAGCAATTCGTTTTTCCGCCACTCAAATTGGCTGAAATCATTTGCTAAATAACTGTTTTCAAAAATCGCTTGAGCTTCCTCCAAAAACGGAATGAGATCATGCTTTAAAAAACGGGCGCTAATGTGATTTAACAGTAAATGTTTCGCTTGTGCTTCTTTCGCGACAGTTGCCGCTTCCGTATTTGTCGCATGTCCGTACTTGCCCGCCAGTTCTATTGTGGAATGGTCAAAGGTTGCTTCGTGTACGACAACATCAGCGTTTTGTGCTAAACGGATACTGTTTTCGCAATATTTCGTATCCCCTAAAATGGCTACCGTGAACCCTTGCTGTGGTGGTGACGTTACATCACTGCTTTTGACAACAGTGCCATCTTCCAGCTGCACAGAATGACCTGCTTTTAATTGGCCTAATAGCGGACCTTTTGGCACACCTAATGCCAAAGCCTTGTCAATCAGCAGCTCGCCCTGCATCGGCTTTTGTTCAATCCGATAACCGAAGCACGGGACAACATGCTGCAGCGGCAGTGCACGTACCGTAAACTGCTCATCTTCAAACACGATGCCATCTTTTACTTCGACAAATTCAATCGGATACGTTAAATGGGTTTTTGATAATTGCAATGTTTGTTCAATCCATTGCTGTAACCCGGCCGGCCCGTAAATTGTAAGCATGTCCTCCCCGCCTAAAAAAGACCGGGAGCTTAAAAATCCGGGCAGCCCGAAAATATGGTCGCCGTGTAAATGCGTAATAAAGATTTTATCGATTTTACGCGGTTTAATCGTAGTATGCAAAATTTGATGCTGGGTCGCTTCTCCACAGTCAAACAGCCAAATCGAGCCGCATTCTTCAAGCAATTTGAATGCGATCGAACTCGTATTGCGCTCTTTTGAAGGCATCCCTGCACCGGTACCTAAAAATTGGATCTGCATGTCATTTCCTCCTAACACGAGATTAGTTTGCCTCATGTAGAAGCTTTTTACTATCGCTGTCTTTATTATAGGTGGCAAACAAGTTTATGCAAAGTAAAAAAGGCGCGGCAAAAGAAATGGCCAGGCGAATGATAAAAATCCCAACTACATAAAAAAACGCAATCTTCTTTTTGAAGGATCACGCACAGTTTGTGGAAAATGATTTAACTGGTTAGTTGAAAAATATTAGATTAAAAATTGAATCCACTTGTGCTCGGGTTCGTGAAGTTCAAGTGCAGATTTGAGCCATTGTCTCTTCTTATAATCAAGATGGTCCTTTACTGTAATAAAATCTTGATGGTCTTTTTCTCTTGTATTCTTCGCCTTTTATAAAAGGACTATTTCTGGATTTAAATAAGGAATACCCATATCAGAATAACTCCACATTGAATTTAGAGGTAAGGAAATCCTCAAATCTCTTCTGAATTCCCAATCATTATCTTTTGCTTCGTTTAGAAGTACTTCAATTTTATCTCCATTTAACTTATTGGTAGCATGAATTTCGTGTATAGGTAGCTCTAAAAATTCATTTCCCCAATTATGGAATTCACTTTTAATTACTTTCTTAAACTCCCATTCTATTAGATACGCCTTTAAATTTAATTGGTCTTTTCGAAATATAGCAATCTCTATATCTTTATGTTCTCTTGTTTCTTTCCCCATAAAAAGATCAATCGCCCACCCTCCAGCGATGAACCAATTTTTATTAAATTTTGCCATCAAAGAAGTTACATTTTGGCATTGTTCAAATGACATATAAATCCCCCAAGTCTAAATTTCTTACTTTAAAAAGACCATATGTACAACTCGACAATATTTTTACATCCTTCAATAAACGCACCGATTATTGAATAATATCACCCTTATTAATTAAATAAGGACTGAACTTTTAAAGCTACTTCTTTTGCTTTAACGTCAATACACGATTACATTTTTATATCTACCCACGTTGGCAAATATATTCCTCTCGCTCTTAAACATAAACCTATATAAACACTCATCTAATAAATTAAATGCCTAGATTATTTCAAGCAGCTAGTTAATCGGCTAATAGGCTAAACACCATTTGAATAAAGTCATAGTTACCTAAGATATTCGTCCACAGTCTTTTTCAACTAAAGCATAATCTAGTGACGTAATACCAATTAAACCCGAAAGGAGATGATTATTTATGCCGGTTACTGGAAACCAAAACACTGAAGATAATCTAGAAGTAATTCAAACTCAAAATCAAGGATTATTTATTCAAAATTCTCATACTGTTGACGTAACTCAAACGGAAGTTCAAGGTCTTGTGGTAGTTCAAGCTGCCCTACAAGCTGCTATCGAAGCTGCCGTTGTAGTTTTAGGCTCCAATGAAAATGCTGATATAAGCAATCTTCAAAGAATAGCTCAAAATTTAGAAGTTACTCAAACTGAAATTCAAAACGTTACTATTATTGACTCTGATGCAATCACTGTAAGACAAACCGAAGTTAAAATTGATGTAGTAGTTCAAGCAGCTATCCAACTATTAGCTCAACTAGCTTTAAGAGTTGCCTAAATAGAAATTTACACGCTTAAGTTTTGCAATACTAAGAGCTATCCTACAAACTTTTGTGGATAGCTCTTACCTATTTTAATGTTTCACAATATCTAGTTCATTTCCGATAAAATCTCGTTCCTAAGCAAAATTTATTATTAGTTGGTCAGTTAAATAATCTTATTAAATTTACTTTTTATTAACGTGTTTTGATAATGTAGTTGATCTTCAATCTTAATATTTCCACTAAGCTAATATTTCACCTGCAAATTATCCTGTAGTATTTTCTCTGCAAGTTTAATGTTTTCTTTTAGAAATAAAGGTAGTTCCGTATGTGCAAGAATCTCTGATGTAGTCATCCAAATAACATCATCCACTTCTTCAGTACTTTTAGCATAAGGTTCTCCACATTTATGATGACATAGGAAAACAATATCGATCACATTTATCCCTGATTCTGTCACGAAGGAGGAGCTATTTACATATTGAATGCCTGTAATTTCGCTACCTACTTCTTCAAAAATTTCTCGTTTTAAAGTTCTTTCCAGAATATCTGACGAATTACCTTCAATTTCACACTTCCCTCCTACTAATGAGAGACCACCACCAGCATGCTCTTCCTTTTCACTTCTGCGGATTAAAAGCCATTTCTCATTGCGACGAATTGCCCCTTCTACATTTACAACAAACATAAAATACCCCCTAAAATTCATAAACTTTCTTTAGTACTTGCCCATTTAATTTCGTAGACGTATTTTTTTGCAGTAATTCCGCCAGGTTATAGACTCTATAAACTATATCTTATATGAATCTCCAATTATTGCCACATTAAAAACCTTTGCATTATAAAATTTGATAAGTACAACTCCCAAATGTCGCTTTGGTAATGTTAAAATTTTATTTAAATATGGTTTAACAAAAGGAGCAGGATTCATGAATCAAAGCCACGTTAAAAAACATATAAAGAATTGTTTAATTGTAGGAATCTATGCACACCAACTTTTTATTAATGAGAAATTAGAACTTACATCTAGTGAATTTGTGATTAACCTAAAAAATCCTGTTACATCGGAAAGTTGGTATTGGCGATTAGAATGGTCTGAAGATGCCAAAGGACAAGATTTATTAATCATTCATGAACAACAAACTCCTGAACCATTAAAGTTTACAACAGAACCAATTATTTCTAACGATTATTTTATACTTGATTCTAGATTCAGCTTTGATGACAATAACATTAATCAAGTCATTGGTTATGGTTATAAAGACACAAATTATGAAATTTTAAGGTCGCTTGTTTTTGAATTTGAAAACGCTTATCTCCTAGTTAATACTGGTCCTATTATTGAAATGAAGTATGTAAAAGTGAAACCAAAACTTCAGCAAGACATTATTTTTACGATGAATTAAAAATCCGTTACCACATTTAATAAACGCTTTAGGGACACATTTAAAAGGCGTTCCGTTGTTCTTAAAGTGCTATTTATGTTTTGAATTCAGAAAATTGAAACTTTCATGTATTCTTTTCCGTATAACTAATTAGATTGATAAAATTGACTAATTAACTTTAAAAAATTGGGAGGGAAATTTATGAAAAAAATACTTTCGTTAGCAATGCTTAGTATTGGCTGCGCTTTAATGCTATTTGGAGGTGATCAACAAGGTTCATCAAATAATCTTGAAAATGTTGCAAAAGCTGAGGATTTTGAATCACATTATTATCAAAGCGAACGATATATGATTTATTTGGATGAAAATGAACTCACAATTAATGGAACTTTTGTAAATGATGATAGAAAGAGTATTCTTGACAAGGTTGTAGTAACTGAAGATATGGAAAGTTCCCATGTTGAGAGAGAATATACTAATGCTAAGGTAGAAGTCAAAGATGATAAATATATTATTACAGCTGATGACGGTGTTTCATTAGAATTTACTAAATTTAAAGAACATATCATTGTGGATGCCGATGGAATGGAATACATTCGTAAGGCAAAGCCCTTATAATCGAAACGAATTATAGTTGATAATAAAGCCAGTAATCCTTTTAAAGATACTGGCTTTCGTTATTTTTAGAAACCCAACTAAGCATTTTTACCATTTTTATGGTGGAAACTATAAAAGTCACAATTTCTTTTCATAGAATCGCGCCCTTTAATTGAATAACTAAGAATCATTAATTTAATATCTGAGATTAGAGTGTAACATTATCTAATTAATATTGAATATCAAAGGCAGTTACATAAGTAGCGGTACTACCTTCCCATGTTCCTACTATTTCAACTATATATTTCCCTTTTTCTTTTATTTCTTCAAATGTATTATACGTTGCAATCACATTATTATTGTCCCAGACTCTTATCTCATATTGAGTTGGTTCTTTTTCAAAATCTAATTTTATAGTTTCGGCCAGATTAACACTAACTCCTTGTTCGATATTCATCATCTCGTTTGGGGGAGCATGATCTGCCTCCACAGTTACTACTTGCCCTGTACTTTTATCAAAATAACTCCAACTATAAGTTCCACGGTAAGTTTTAATCTCATTTTCGCCAATTTTTAAGTTTATAGCTGGTGGTTTTTCACGATTATTTGACTCTGTGATTATATTGCTATTACTAATACTTTTAGATGTCTCTTCTTCGACATTACTACAACCTAATAATGTGAATAACATCATTAATGAAAATCCCAATCGAATTAAATTATTCATAAAATGTCTCCTTTTTAAATTAGTCGACATTTTCAAAGTAAAGTTACAAAATATTGTCTGTTAATTTAAAACGCATACAGGGCCAATTCTTTTATTCAAGAAAGCGCACAGTTGAAAGAAGGAGTAACTAAGCTTCTGTAACCACACATTTCAAATACAATAAATGTACCAAATTCTGCTTTGAGAAGGTTTTTGAATCTATCTAGTGGAATATAGATATATACAATTATTGGGAGGTGGATATTGGTGAAAAAGAAATTAAGTTTATTATTATTATCGGCAGTAGTGGCTTGTGGTATTTTTACATTTTCAAATAATGTTTATGCAATTACACAGTTGAAAGAGTTAAAGGATGACAGTTATTCTACGGAGGTTCTAACAGTTTTAGATGCCCAAGGTGTTTCCTACTTAACTACCGAAGAAAATTTACACACACCTTCTGGATTACCTATTTATAAAACGGAAGTATATTATGCCAACTTAGATGAATTAAGACAACAACCTGAGTTTTTCGAATTTAAAAAAGATGTTGAAGGGCATTTATATAAAGGTACTCTAGAATTATATCAAGCTGAAATAGAAAACGACGGTAGCTGGAAAGCAATTTATAGTGGAGTAATCTCTAAAGTCGAGTCGTCTAATGAATAACAGTTCCAATTTATACAAGTTGTTTTCAGATAACGTTTCCAAATGAAAGTTTGGATATACACTAAAAAGCGGGAAACGTTGATATAATAACGTTTCTCGCTTTTCTTATCGAACATTGTTTATTCGTGATTTTATTGTGGAAGAACTTTAATTCCATAAAAACCATTCTAATTAAACGTTCGGCATTGTTTTTCTACTTATTCTTGCGAAATATGTTTTTTAATTTTCACGTTTGAGACTTGTAACCCTGTTAGGTTAGAGTCTTAAGTGGGTTCTAAATGAATAACTTAAATAGTGAGAAATTGATTCAAGGAGAAATTAGAGCTGTAAAAAAACAAACACTTAAAGTATTGGGTATTGGTTTTATGGTTATATTATTTTTTTTAATTTATTGGATTTATTTTGAAGAGAGTTTTTTAGTTGTTGAAAGTAAGTCCCCTGATGTTGATAAAGAAGTAATTATTAATGAAGTTGGAAATTAGATAATAGATTCCGGTACAATATAGATATATTTTAAACAAGAAATAGCCATAGAATTTGAACAATCCGCTCAGATTTTAGAGTATTCCTTCTATACTAATCACATAGAAATAAAGAATAGAGAAGAAAGCATTTAATTTATGGAAGAATTGAATTTTGTCTCGCGATTCTTGGTCATACTAACTTTGTTAGGGAAAGGAGTTTATGCATGAAAACAAAAATTTTATTCGGTTCTGCTATTGTCGTTATAACTATGGTTACACTCAGTGGGGTCCTTAAATTTTCAAGTGACGAAGATGAAGCAACAAATAGAAACATTGTAGAAGCATCTGAATCTCAAATTTATCATGCTGAAATTAAAGAATGGGTTTCAAAGATGAACGTATTACTTTCCGAACCGTTGAACGACCCAAAATTGAAAAAAGCAAATAACGATGAAGGTTTCGAGTATTATTTGAAGTCACTAGTAGTCGATAGAGAATCACCAATCGATGTAATTAAAGGAAATAAAGAATTGAAAGAAGATTATACAACTTTGTTCCTTTTAACCAGCTATATATCTAATAAACAAGCTGCCCGAACGGTACATTTAGATCCTAATGGTGAAGCAATAGAATCAACAGATTTAGTTGATCAATGGGCACCTACTGATGAAAATACGCTTATTGCATTCGATTACATGAAGCAAATTATCAATGATTTAGACGTAGCCATTAATCATAAGGGAAAAGGTGAAGTATATGGTGTGACACATTTATTAAACGGTAATAAGGCTTCGGAAGTAAAAAAATTCGTAACCAGCAGTTGAGAGTGAAAATGCCGAAAGTTATTCGTCTCCTTTAGACGGTAGACATGTCGAAGATCTCGATTTTATCTACTGTCTATTTTATTTAAATTTAAATAAGAGCTAATTACTTATACAACAATTTGGCCTATAACGGAAAAACGCGATCTTCTTATTGAAGAATCCCGTCCAGATTGTGGAATATCCATTACTGTATTAACACCTTTGTAAGTACAATAAGAATTATTTTTCAGATTTAAAAAAGCACCCACCTATTGAAATCAATAACCCTAAAAAAGAAATTCCAAATCCTATTTTTGTTCCACTTGAATATCCAAGTCCCGTTGAACTATATGCCGATATAATGGCAATACCAAAAAGTATAATTGCTATTCCTAATAGAACAAATTTCATATGTTACCTCCTCGTCCTTGTTCAAAAAACCTGAACGATAGTTTTAGCGTAATCTTTCTTTCACAATCTTAATTATATTATATATAATTTGGTTTATTTTCCTCTACAAATAAAAGCAAGCGCTGATCCTTGTTACAGAATTGCGCCCAGATTGTTGAACATCGTTATTCAACTAAAAACATCTATTTGTTCAACAAGATGATATTAATATTCATCACTTTTGAATTAAATTAAGTGCGTTGGTTTTATAAATTTTATCTTTGTCTAAATCAAGGAATTCATCATTACCATTATTAATATTAGGGTAATACCCAAGTGTAAAGATCACATTTTTGTTTTCTTTAAATATAATTAAATGATTTGGCAATGCAATATTCATGCTTTCTGTACTTTCTTGTCCTGCTCTTTCAATCGTATTTATAATTCGCTTTATTTCTTCTTTCGATTTAATGACAGAAATAACTTCACCTTCTTGCTCGCTATATTCTTCTGGACTTGGTGATGCGCTTGCAAATTTCAGAATCTCAATACTTGTGATTGTAGTATCATTTACAAAAAAGCTGTTTGAACATCCTCCCAAAAATATAGCCAACAATGATAGTAGTAATAGCAAATTATTTTTTATAATAACAAATCTCCCCCTTTTAAACTTATTAAATTCTTTAAGTAATGCTTCGTTAGTTTAAGTGTAATCCTTAACAATCTTGAATTCATTATCGATTTTGAGTACAGGACTAGATAATTATGTACCAAACGTCAGTTTAGGAATGTTTACGTTTCTTAAATTCATTTACTCGATGGGAAGTGAATTCTCGGGAGGCAGTTATTCCAAATATAAACTAGTCGAATATTCAATCCCATCTTCACCTATATATTTTCTTGGTGCAACTTTATTTAAAGTATAACTGAATTTTGGATTTCCTTTTACTTTAATTGTATAAGTGTCTTTGTTCTTTAATACACTGTACTTTTTATACTCCCCAGGAATTAGTTTCGTTTCAGTGATTGTAATATCCTTGTTGAAATCTTCTTTAGTAGAACCGTCAATACGGGGAGAGGGTATAAATGAATTTTTTATTTCGAGCGTTCCATCAATAGATTCGATTGCGTATTGCGTAAAACTTGTTTTGCTTGTTTGTTCTAGATAAAATCCTTCCCATTCCGC
The DNA here is from genome assembly GCF_037975215.1 of Solibacillus sp. FSL R5-0449. Classification (NCBI taxonomy): domain Bacteria; kingdom Bacillati; phylum Bacillota; class Bacilli; order Caryophanales; family Caryophanaceae; genus Solibacillus; species Solibacillus sp. FSL R5-0449. The sequence continues at coordinate 1,551,806 of NZ_CP150239.1, read as the reverse complement.
TGTAACATTGTTGTTCTTTTGCAGAAAAGTAAATACCAAAATTATAGTAAATAATATCCCACCAAGCAATATGACCACTGTTTTTTTTGACATATTCAATCTTCCTCCTTTTTTAGCATTATTTTCATTTATCTGTTATACGAATTCCAAAGCAAAAAAGATTCATCAAGAGGTCCCATCAGATTTATGCGGAATTACAAGTACGATGTATCATTAGAATTTACTAAATTTATGGACCATATCGGGGTAGCGTCAGAAAAATGCGGATTTACAACGTTAAGAGCAGATTATTCCCAAACATCGCTTTGGGAACGTATAATGCAGATATAAATGGGAGCGTTTTGCGTTTCGAAGGAGGAAAGACTTTGAATAAACACCCAAAAGTAATTGTTTTTTTACTTTTCATTATAAATATAATTTTTGTATGGGTATCTTTAATGATTTCTGATTTATTTGTTAGTCTAGAAAGACTTAGTGAACTTAATGGATATATGTTAACGGATGAAGGGGAGATTGTAAGTTTTCTGATGTTCAGTATCCCTATGCTCTTGATACAAGTTCTTTTTATATATTTTATATTAAAATATTTGAAAAAAAAGCACGTTCATAAATCTGTAATCATACTAAACATCGTAGCAAATTCTCTTCTCTTTTTGTGGTTTGTCTTTAATTTATACGATTTCACAATAAATGGATATTAAAATACAAGAAGCTCAATGATTTATAAAGTATGCAAATTAAACCTAAATAACGTTCCCAAATGATACTTTGGGCATGTTTATATTTTCAATTATTATAGTAATTCACCCAAACAGCAACTATATAAAATAACTCATAAATGGTAATATGAGGGTGTGTATTGTTTAGGAGGTATCACGATGAGATTAAATATGATTTTAAGTATTATATCTATTTTTTTCTTACTAACTTTAAGTGCGTGTTCAAATAATGAAGTTAAATATGAGGGAGAACCTTTAAAAATTGCTGTAATTGGTGATATTCCTGAATTAAATAACAAAAAAATTCATTTTGAACCAACTTCTTTAGATGAATTTGGTGAAGATACAGTACATATTTCAATAAACTTTGACGCTGTGATGATAACGCCTGTGATGTTTGAAGAAGCATCTAATGATAGATTTGTTGAGGTATATAATAACTCTAAAATACCTATTATCTTTTTTGATTCGGAAAAAAGGAATCTTCCGTTTACGAACGAAGGAACTACCTATGAAACGGCTCGTTGGGAATCTTTAAATAATGGCTCTCATACGACAATTTATCTATCCGATATAGATGCCGATAGAGAAGATGTTTGGTATTTCTATTTAAAGAATGAAAAAGAGTTAGATAGTCTTTATAAAGAGATTTTTCAAATGATCGAAACGTTATAAAGTTAGATTTTACGTAGTTAAGATTGTTATAACATGCAGTATCATTCAAAATAACGTTCCCAAATAAAAGCTTGGTAACATTTTAAACAGCGACAAGCACTGTAAATCAGTGTTTGTCGCTGTTTTTATTAGAAAATAACGCTCTGAGACACTGCGAGAAATCATTTTAAAGAGGACTGCTCAATTCACTCGTTCTGAATGGAGGTAACATATAAATAGAATCTCAATGAAATGTTCCCAAAGGACGCTTTGAGTGCTTTATTTTATTCAACTAACGAGATAGGTTTATTGAATAAAAAGTAACAAGAGATACGAAGAATAAGGAGTAAACGTAAACCAGAGGTGAGTGTTGATGGTTAAGCATTACTTAGTCTTATTAGGATTTATATTGATTATTCTTACTTCTATGCAAGTAGCAAAATCAGAAACAATACCAAAAGCAGAAGAAATGTATGTCACAACAGAGGACATTATTTCAGACATTATCTTCCCAACTATTGATAAAAGAGTTATCAAAGAGTATGGAGGAGATAATCGCCTTATTTGGCACTGGAAAAGGATTGTTGGTATTACTTACAACGAGAATCATTCCTATGATGTTACTGTAAAAATTGAGATTCCTTCAAAAGACATTAATGAAAATGTTGAAAATGTTAAAGAAGATTTGGTTAAGGTAAGAATATCCCCGTCCTGTGATAGTGAGAAGATTAATAGGAAGAAATGTAATCACGGTTTCGAAATTGAGATAATAGACTACAAACATTTATCTCAATAAGAAATATTACCTTTAACTAAACGCAACAAGGTTTTATAAAATATGCAAAATAAATCTAAATAACGTTCCTAAATTAAAGTTTGGGAATACACCAAAATGCGGGAAACGAGGATTTAATAACGTTTCTCGCTTTTCTTATTGAACATTGTTTATACACTATTTTATGCAAGTCTCCTAAACCCTTGATATAAGGGCTTTTTGATTACTGGGTATTATCTTTAATTTGCATAAAAACTTATATAGCCATTCTTTTGTCGTTATAAATCTACATCTTTTTAACACTCCCCCAAAGAAAAAATGCTCCTCCACAATCTTGGCTCGATTATTGAATAACAAAAGACGAAACCCTGTTGGATTCCGTCTTGAACAGTCATAATATGACAGTATATTTTGTTGTAACAACCTTTAATTAAAACGTGCGTTCATACCATGCCTTCGCTTTTTGTACTTCATTCATTGTCAGCTGGTGACCGTTGGATTCCCATTCCAATGTCACGCTTGCTCCTGCGTCTGTTAAATAGCGCTCCAGATCGATTGCTTCTTGCTGCGGGCAAATCGGGTCATTCACTCCTGCTGCGATAAATACTTGTGTGCCGTTCTGTTTCGCCACAGTTGTATCATGATTCGGAACCATTGGATGATGCAAAACCGCCCCTTTTAATGCATTTTCATATTCAAATAACAGGTTCGCTGCGATATTTGCACCATTTGAATAACCGATCGCAATAATGTTTTGACGGTCAAAGCCGTATTCACTTGCTTTCTCGCCGATAAATTCATACAGTTCCTTCGTACGGAAAGCCAAATCTTCCATATCAAACACGCCTTCAGCTAAACGGCGGAAAAATCGTGGCATACCATGTTCTAAAATATTGCCGCGCACACTTAAAACCGAAGCTTCCGGATCAATGATTTCTGCCAGTGCAAGCAGACTGTTTTCATCCCCGCCAGTACCATGTAACAATAAAAATACCGGCTTATCTTCTTTACCTTGATTAAAAATATAGTTCATCGGACATTCTCCATTCTCAGTTTGTTAGTCAAATTATTCGTATTCTTTTTCGATTGTTTTTGTTGAACGCACCGTATCAATCGGTCGGACAACACTTTCAATATAATCGCGTTTACTCTCCAGGAACGGTGGTAATGACAGGATTTCCCCTACTGTTTCATATGGCTCATCGCCCATGAAACCTGGTCCGTCTGTAGCCCATTCAAATAAAATCCCCGGTGCGACACGTGCATAAAGTGATTCAAAGAAGAAGCGGTCCACATAGCCCGACGTACCGAATCCGAAGCTTTCAAGACGGCCGATCCATTCACGCAACACGGCTGTATCTTCAACACGGAATGCTGCATGGTGAACTGTACCGAAACCTTGACGACCTGGCTGCAGCACTGTATTATGCTCGACAATTACAGATGCTCCGTTACCGCCTTCCCCTACTTCAAATAAGTGCAATGAATCTTCTTTTCCTGTTTGACGCATCACTAATACTTTCTCAAGAACTTCCTTGAAATAATCAAAATTTGAAACACGTACATGAATTGGACCTAATCCTGTAATCGCAAACTCTAATGGAATCGGACCTTTTTGCCAAGGTGTACCTGAAGCGATTCCTTCATTGTTTTCATCTGAAATAAGCATGTATTGCTGGTCATCGAAATCGACGAATGATAATGTTTGCTTACCGAACAATGGTTTGATTCCTTCATGTTGTACTTTCAGACGATCGAATCGTTTTACCCAATAGTCCAGTGCCGCATCGTTTGGAACACGGAAAGCTGTTTTGTAAATTTCGTCCGTACCGTGACGGCCTTTCGGGATTCCAGGGAAATCAAAGAAAGTCATATCTGTTCCTGCAGAACCTTTATCATCCGCGAAAAACAGGTGGTATGTTTGAATATCATCCTGGTTAACCGTTTTTTTCACTAGTCGCATTCCTAATACATATGTGAAAAATTCGTAATTCTTTTCTGCACTGCTTGTAATGGCTGTTACGTGGTGGATTCCTTTAATGTGATTCATTTGTATTGCCTCCATTTTTCTCGATATCGAGATATTAGTTTAAGAAAAATGCACCGATTCCGATGCTTTTAATCAATTTAAAATTTGTTCGCATGGTGTCCCACACGCTTTAAATAGTCTGTTAAATTTTGCAGTTCTTCATCCGACAGCACATCAAAAATCGATGCAATCTTCTTTTCATGTGACGGGAAAATCGATTCAATCATCTGTCTTCCTTCATCCGTTAACGAAACAAAAGTAACCCGGCGATCTGTCGGACAGGCAACACGTGCCACGAGATTTTTCTTCTCCAGTTTATCAACGACATACGTGATACTGCTGCTAGCGATCAATACTTTTTTACCGATGATTTGGATAGGCTGATCTCCTTTATGATAAAGCAATTCCATCACGGCAAATTCCGTTAAATTCAGATCATGCTGCTGGATATCTTTTTTCGTTGCTTCTTGAACGGAAGTCTGAGCCCGATGTAAAACAGTAAATGCTTTTAAATGTTTGTCATATTTACTCATAAAGTTGCCTCCTTCCTGTTATCACGAATTCATTTATCTTTAATTCGAGATAAATATACCATGTATAAAATACAGTGTCAATTAAAAAACGTTCCAAATCAGTACTACACTGAGTTGGAACGTCTCTTCTATTCACATATTAAAACTTGGCGTTCAAATTTACCCTTTTTCAAAACGGCTCGATCGATAATCGTTAAACCGGCTTCGTCGATTTTATCATCCATCGATTCGATTGTTACAATGATGACCCGTTTTGCAATCCGACGGGCATTTGTAATGATGCTTTGCTGCAGTTCACCCGTAATATGCGTAAATAAATTGTACGGCATATCAATGATCGCCACATCATAGCCTTCACTTGCCTCTTCAATTGGACCGATCTCTACATTCGGTTCGTAGCCGAAGTGGCGAAGATTGATTCGGGAACCCCATACAACCCGTTTGTTGATGTCACGACCTTCAATTTCAATCCCCATACTCATCGCTTCCACAAGCACTGTACCGATACCACAGCAAGGATCGATCACCTTTAATCCGTCCGGAAACGGTACCGCAATATTGACAATCGCACGGGCATCCCGTGTACTCAATGCCGTAGAATACATTTCAGGTTTTTGCATATGCTTCAGCCAAATTGCTTCCCCATATGTAAGTTCACCTAAATAATAGCGCTCCTCGTGAAGAACAAGACCCAATACTACATCCGGTTTTACGAGTTCCGGTTCAGCATTGATGACCGAGCTGAGGCGAATCATATAATCGTTTCGAATCGCACGGTTAAGTTTCGGTTTAATCGCATCATCACTATTATTTAAACAGTGAATTTTGAACGTATTTTGTCCCAGCTCCAGCTTAGCCGCCATTTCTATCAGCTGCTCTATTGAACTCGCTTCCAGGAATACAGCTAACCTTGAACGCATATACGGACTACGGCTCGGCTCTATTTTTTCTTGGCTGATCAGAACATTTTCTTCAACTTGAAAGTTAAAAAATGTGCGCATTTCCAAACGTGAAAGTTCATATTCATCTCTTTGCCATGTAAAACTATATAAATATTTTTGCGTCATTTATTTCTCGACAATCGATATTAATTGCGCAACAAATTGGTAAAGCATTTCACATACTTCTGTAATCGTCATCTTCTCATGGAAGCCTTCTATGCAGTCAACCGCAATGTTCAGTTCCCAAAGACCTTCTTGACCGGAGAACGCTGCACTGCTGCTTCCTAATGCAGATTTGACATTGTCTTTTAAATATTGACGGATGACTTCACCATGTTTCTTTTGCAGTTTCAAGCCGAATAATGCCGTATACAGATTAAATGCATCATCAAATTCAAGTGCTACCGCATCGATGCGAATATCGTTGAATTGTGCACATTCCACATAAATAAATTCCCCTTGATTGTCCTTTAAATAGTGGATCGGTGTTGATGCAAATGCATTACTTTCCGCTGTAATTGTATCTTCTGTTTCTTTACTGCATCGTTCTAATACTTCTAAATGTAATTGTACCATGTTTATAATTCCTTTCGATTCCATATTCGCCCATTAAAAAATCACCTAGTCCAGTATACATGACTATTGTTTAAAGCGCATTAGAAAGAAATTTCTTTCAAAACGGAAAACCTTCTATTTATGAATGATGCATTTTTTCCTTATGCTGAACCTTTACAAATGCCGCGCCTGATTTCATAAATGAATAGAGCACCACCATACAGAAACTAAATAATAATGTTCCTGTAAATACAAAGCCGGATGTTCCTACTAAATCTAGTGCACCTAAAAGTGAAGACCCTGCGACTACGCCAATCGAGAAAAACGCATAAAAATAGCCGTACGCTTTGCCGCGCGTCTGTTCAGTCGTTGCTTCAATTAATATCGCATTAATAGAAGGGAATAAAAATGCAAACCCGATTCCGTAAAGTGCCAGTATTGCATAAAGCAAAGTCATTTCAGATGTCAGACCGATTCCGATTTGAGCAAGTCCAAGTAATAGCACTCCCGCAAACAATGTCACTTGCGGATTCAAATAATCGAAAATTTTGTTCGTCGGTAAGATAAATATCAGAACAGCAACAATTCCGAATACACTTAGTAATGTACCAGATACTCTGGAGTCATACCCTAGATCCTGTACATAAATCGGCAATAAATAGGCGAGAACACCTTGTGAAAACATGAGGAAAAATGCGCCGCCAAATGCTTTTAAAATACCGCTGTTCCAGTTCAACTTTTCTTTTGCCTGCTGCTTTTCCCGTTTTGGTAACGGTGATTTACGTAAAAACAGCACTAGGCCGACCAATAGGACAATTCCATAAAGTGCAACAATTGAAAGCACATTTGGGACTGAAATTTTACTTGCTAGAATACCGCTTGAAGCCGGACCAACAATCGCTGCAATGCCGACAAATGAACCTGTCACCGCGCTGCCGCTCCCCTGTTCGTTTGCTGCTCGCATATTCGCAAGCAATGTAAAGGCCGCTGGAGTAATAAACCCGCTACTAAACCCGTGAATACAGCGGACGATTAAAAGAGCCGTCGCATTATCGACAAGCTGGTAGCATAATAGCGAAATCGCAGACGTTAACAAGCCGAATAGCAAAATGCGAAAGGCGCCGATTCTATCGGTAAAAATACCGGAAAAGATATTGCCGAATGTATTCATAAATGAATAAAGTCCTACGACTATCCCCGCGATAAATGTTGTCGCGCCGACCGACAAGGCATATGTACTCATAATCGGCAGCTGGACGAACAAATCAAAAAATGAAAAGAAAATGATGGCATAAACGAGCCATTGTTTCGGAAATGGCTTTGTATGTAAGGTTGGTTGCATTTTTTTCAGTCGATAGTCGAGCAGAAAATTGCCAAATGGAATAAATGCGACCAGCACGCTTAACAATGACCAGCCGATATGCCATTGGATACGCAATTGTACAATAACGATTGCGAGAAAATAAACCATAAAAATACCGCCGTGTACGCTGCCGTTTACCGTCACAAATTGCGGTAAATCTGCGAAATACTTAAGCGGCATCGAAATAAGTAATAACGTAATGAGCGAAATCCCATCGAGTAAGCCCATTATTCGTAAAAACCGGATCGGATGTAAACTCATATTGTCCTCCTGATGCATAATATCAACCCTATTATAGCATGGGTCTTTCGTAGTTACCTAACTAAATGAAAATTATTCTCATAATACTATATACAAGTTTCGGAGAAGTTAAACATTGCAAGCTGTGTTGAAGTTCCCACTTTAACGCAGCTTGCATTCATTTCGTATGATCTTCCAGGAAGTCCTTGCTGAAGCTTGTTTTCGAGGCATAGCTTTTTGATTTCACCCGGACACCGCGTTTAATGGCGCCTTTACCGAACTTCTTCTCAATCGTATCGACCAGTTCCAAAATCGGCTCGTCTTTTATATGCTGCTCAAAATTAAACAGACTGAGCTGCTGGGTCAATTCGGACTGATCGACAACATTGGAAACAGTAATGCCGATTAGTCGGACAGGCGTTTCATCCCAGTGTTCGGTAAACAGCTTCCACGCGATTTCAAATATTTCATCTGCCTGATTGATTGCGTTTCGCAATGTTTTACTGCGCGATACATTTTGCCAGTCGAAATTTCGGATTTGAATCGTCACGGTTGTCCCAGCCAAATATTTTACTTTCAGCCGTTCTGATACACTTTTACTCAGCTTTTCAAACGTTTCTTTTAAAATATAGTATTCGGTCTCATCTCTTGGAAGTGTCGTCGAGTTCCCGACACTTTTTGTATCAAAAATAGCATTCGGGTCAACAGGACGCGAATCAATACCATTTGCACGCTTGATAAGTCGAGCCCCGTTTTTCCCTAAATTCCGGATTAACAGCCGTTCATCCGCTTGCGCCAAATCACCGATTGTAAAAATATTCATCGTATTTAACTTCTTCGCTGTTTTCTCCCCTACCCCGTGCATTGTCACGACTTCCTGCGGCCATAAAAGCTCCGGCAGTTCGCGAATCCTCAAAATCGTAATTCCGAGCGGTTTTTTCATGTCAGAAGCCGTTTTGGCGAGAAATTTGTTAGGGGCAATACCGATCGAACACGGCAAGTCGAGCTCATGTAAAATACGCTGCTGAATTTCCTCGGCTAACTGGAGCGGGTGCTGTGATTTCGAGCGTTCCGTCACATCCAAATATCCTTCATCAATTGATACTGGTTCGACTAGATCCGTATAGCTTCGGAGTATGGAGAAGATTGCCGCACTGGCTGCCCGGTATTTTGGGAAATCAGGAGGCAGTAACAGCAGTTCAGGACATTTACGCTTTGCTTCCCCGACATTCATCGTCGTATAAATTCCTTTCGCACGAGCCTCATAAGAGCTTGTTACGATAATCCCTCGTCGTTCCTTAGCATTTCCTGCTACAGCAATCGGCTTTCCTTTTAAACTCGGATCATGGGCCTGTTCGACCGATGCATAAAAACTATTCATATCTAAATGGAAAATAATTCTCGCTGCCATTTCCCCACCTCCTAAACTGAGCAGATTGTTATGAATACTATTTTACTACATTATTATTGGTACGGGGTAAACGCTGAACTCAATAAATCAGAGGAAAATCTTTGTTTACAATGCCACAGAAAGCAAAATATAAAAAAACCGGAATTTCAGATACAAATCTGACCTTCCGGATCAACACAATATTCAACCCCATCTATGCTATTTCAACTCTTTCATTCGATGCTGCCAGTAATATTCAAATACCTCAAGCGAAGATTTTTGCGGAATATACTGAAATACTTCCTTCAGTCTTTTATTGTTCAGAACCGGACGATAACGCAGGAAGTCAACCTGTTCTTCTCCGTACTGACTTAACTTCAGCCTCTTTAATATAAACAGACTCCCTTTTATAAACGGTGCCGGTATTTTCACAACTTTTTTATTCAGCAATATGCCAAGCTCATCAATTGTGACAGCACCATCCCCCGCCAGATTGAAAATACCTGTCACCTCACTGTCAATGGCTTTCGCAAAACAGGAAATGACGTCCTGGTCCCAAATAAAGACAAATGGACTTTTTGATTTGGCTACACCAAGTACCATGTTCTGTTCGAACAAATTCGTAATTTGGTTGCGTACATTCTTCCCTAAAATCGTTCCGATCCTAAAAATTGTCTGCTCAAGCTGCGGGTATTGCGAGCGGTACTGCTCGAGCATCTCTTCCACTAACCGCTTATGATAAGAGTAGGCAAATGCTTCATTGCCCCGGATTGGGTCTGTTTCTTCTATCCATTCCGCATTGGTATCATAGTAGCCATAAGCCGCACCACTGGATGAAACGACAATCCGCTTAACATTTGTCTGGACACATGCTTCCAGAATATTTTTCGTTCCTAATACATCTACAGAATATTCGAATTCCCGGTTGCTTTTCTTACCCGGGGTAACAATCGATGCTAAATGGACAACGACATTCACATCATATTGTTCAAAATATTCCTTCGCTTCATCTGAGCGGACATCCAACACGATATAGTGCAGATTAGGATGCGCTTCAAAAGGAGACGTATCTCGAATATCCGCTGCTATAATGGAATGATTTGTAGACTCCAGTAAATGACGGACGAGCTGTTGACCTAAATAACCACCCGCCCCAGTAATTAAAACGTTCATGCCTGGACCTCCTGTTGAACTGTGACAATCGCTTCGGGAGCGCGCCTTGACCAGAATGTTGCGATTGCTAATCCGGAAATAATATGCCAGATTCCCCACATTGCCGCAACAAGCGCCATACCGCCTAAACCTCCAAAGAAGGTAAAGATGAGCACAAGGCCAAGACCCGAATTTTGAATACCGACCTCGATGGCGATCGCTCTTCTGTCACGCTCGTTCACTTTTAATGCACGGGAAGAGAAATAGCCGATGCAAATCGCCAGTAAATTTTGCAGGATCACGACCCAAACAACCGCCCCAACATTATTAATAAATGTATCGAAATTATTCGCTACCATAATGACAACAAAGAGCACGAAAATGACAATCGAAAGTTTCATCATGATCTGGTTGAAACGGGCTGCAAACTTCGGGAATTTTTTTCGAATATACATCCCGATAATTAACGGCAGACCGAGCATGAAGAAAATTGTCGTGAACATATCGACAACACTAATACTGAACGATGTCATAATTTCTTTTGTCGGACCGTATAAAGATGCCCAAAACATTGTATTGAGCGGTGTCATAACAATCGCCAAAACCGTGGAAATGGCTGACATGCTGATCGACAAGGGTGTATTGCCCTTAGCATAATGCGTTAAAAAATTCGATAAATTCCCTCCCGGACAAGCTGCGACTAAAAATAATCCTAACGCAATACTCGGAATCGGCTGAATGATGCTGACAAGAACAAATGTAATCGCCGGCAACAGGAGAAATTGACAAGCAAATCCGATTAATGCCGGTTTAGGTGTCTTTAACGATCTCTTAAAATCGGAAACTTGCAGATCGAGCGCTACGCCAAACATGATAAATCCAATGACGATGTTCATAATTAACAAGGCTGTCTCATTAAAGTTGATTTGAATAGTATCGATTCCCATACATTATTTTCCTTTCGGTTCGGCATGCATGTCTTTGAAATAACGTAACCCTGGCGCCCACATATGCTTGACCGGGTCAACTTCTGTATGAATGACGGTACACTTTCCGACTGAAATAGAAGTTAAGAGTGCCTGCTCCAGCTGGTCAAACGTTTCTACATATTCACCGTGTGCCCCCATCGCTTTTGCAACTAAGTCAAAACGAATCTCACCTAAATCAGCATTAATACTTTCATGCGGATCCAATGTTTTTTTCAACATCGTTTTAATCGGTCTTAGCGCAAAATGCTGATTCATTTTCACCATGCCCCATTGTTTATCACAAAGCACAATATAGACGACATGCAGATTATTGCGCACAGCTGTTTCGATTTCCTGAGGGTGGAAGCCCATTGCCCCATCACCGATAATGCATAAAACCGGCTGTTCCGGCTTGGCAACTGCTGCACCGAGTGCCTGACCGACACCTGCACCGAGCATGCCGAATTTAAATGTCGATAAAAGCGGCATCTCATCATTCACTTCATAATAGAAGTTCGACCAAATGGCTGTATTGCCGCCGTCTATGACAAGTGGTGTATTTTTAGGGAAGATTTGATTGGCCATATGCGGAATTTGTGCCGGATTTAATGGTGAATTTTTATCCGCTATATGCTCATTCAATTTTTTGCGGTGCGCCCTTTTCGATGCAATATGTTTTTCAATCAGCTGTTTTCGATTGGTATCCATTACGGTTTCCGTATCTCGGTTTAAAACGACTAACAGCTCTTGGAGAAATGCTTTAATGTCAGCCTGTATCAATAGTTCGGCAGGTTTATTTGCCCCAAGGATGGAAGGCTCCAAATCTACTTGAATGACCGTTTGGTGTGCATTCCAGTAAGGTGCTTTCCCCCACCAGTCCGTTTCACCGAGACGGGATCCTAATACTAAAACCACATCCGCATCGTTTCGGACATTATTATTTGTTTCAATATGCACCATTGGCATCATAAGCGGATTATCCTCGCTCATCGCACCACGCCCTGCCCAGCTCGTCGTAACCATTGCCTGCAGTTTTTCCGCCACTTCAGTCAGTTCTCTTTTTGCACCTGCATGGATGACACCACTGCCTGCATGAATGATCGGGAATGTAGCTGACTTCAATAATTCGGCTGTACGTTCGATCTGATAGTTCGATGCTTTCGGCAGCTCCAGCATGCGGTATTGGGAAGGTTCCCAAAAATTCAATTCGCAGCTGACTTTCGTATTCATAATGTTTTCCGGGATATCCAAATGAACGACACCCGGACGCCCTTCATAACATTTGCGCAGGGCCATCCGCAGCATTTCAGGAATCCGGTCAAATGAAGGTACTGCTTCACTCCATTTGGCAAACTGTTTAATTGTTGAAGTCTGATCGAAACACTGATACGTGCCGCCACGATCCGGATACATAATACCTGTTCGTCTCGCACTTGTAATGCACAACACGCGATTCCCTTCCGCTTCTTCTACAACCAAGCCCGGCAGAATGTTGGCAACACCTGGGCCATTACTTGCCATACATACACCCAGGCGGTTTGTCACCCGCGCATAAGCGCCTGCCATATGTGCTGCACTTGTTTCGTGACGGGGTGATATGAGCTCAATCCCATTCTTTTGCAAGTTCGAATAAAAGCCGAAATACGTTCCGTCAATAATCCCGAAGATGTTATCCACACCTTCTTTTGCCAACATTTTTGCTACTACTTCTCCACCTGACATTGTTGCCATTCCATAATTCCCCCTTCAATTTGTAAACGCTTTCTTAATTGTTTAAAAATCACTTCAATCTCTTCACTACTCGGTACTTTCCTGTTCGTTAAAATGCCATTGCCGGCTAATGCCTGCTCCGCAAGTTGTTCGATCACTTCATCAGTCAATAATGGGCCAATCTGTTGTGCGCTTTTCCAAATGTGCTGTTTTCTGTTCAACTCATCCAAATAACCGCTTAAAAATTGAGTTCCATTCAACCCGATAATTTTTGCTATTTCCTCGTAACGTTCATGTGCACTTTCAAGTGAATATTGGATAACAAACGGGTGCATCAGGGCAACACACTGTCCATGCGGCATATGAAATTTCACACCGAGTGCACGACCTGTTGCATGTGCCAAATTTGTTGAAGAGTTGGAAAACGCAATTCCCGCATAAAAGCTCCCCATTAATAATTGCTGTCTCGCCTCTAAATTGTGCGGCTGTTCAAACACCATCTCTATATTTTTTGAAATACAGGAGATCGCTTCTTTCGCGTAAAAGTCACTCATCGCATTCGCTTTCGTTGAAACAAACGCTTCGATCGCATGTGTTAATGCATCAAGCGCAGTAAAACTAGTAATGGATGGCGGCACATCTACCGTAAGCATGGCATCTAAAATGACGACATCGGGAATAAAACTCGGATGTGCAGGATTAAGCTTTTTTTGAAGCTTTTCGTCCGTAATGACCGTTACTTTTGTCGCTTCAGAACCCGTCCCCGCCGTAGTAGGAACGGCGATAAACGGCAAGCGGTGTAATTCAGTCAAATTCGGAATATCGTTTAAGCTCAAGTTCGGATTCACCGCAAAAACAGCCACTGCTTTCGCTAAGTCAATGACACTCCCGCCACCGATTGCTATAACACCATCACAGTTATTTACTTCATGTTCAGCTAATGCCCGTTGCAGCTCAACTGTTGTTGGCTCACCTTTAGAAATTTCATAGAAGTGCGTATCCGGTAGTTCTTGCTTCAAACTATTTAATTGACCACCTAATGCACTTTTGCTGTAAATAATGAATGGCCGCTTCATCTTTTGTTGAGCAATTTCTGCTGATAATCGTTGAAATGAATCGATTCCCGTAACAATTTTCTTCGGTAGAAACAGTTCATTAATCAAGAAGTCACACCTCCTGCTGTTCTTTTAGTTTTCAGTTTCAACATATATAGCTCCGGGTGAAACAAACTACTGTAATACTCGATCACTTCACCTCGCACACCTAAAATGACCCGTTCAATATTTAAAACATTCGTATTCGGCTTCAAATCGAGCAATTCCGCATCTTCTTCACTTATTGGGCTACAGCGAATCGTCTGTTCAGCTTCGACCATTGTAATATTCAATTCTTTTTCGATAATGTCATAGATTGTCGCTTCATTCAGATCGTGTGCGGCTATTTGATTTCCTAAGTGCGTATGATAAAAATGCCGTTCGATGGAGATTGGCTGGTCATCAGCTGTTCGTACTCTGGAAATCCCAAATAATATGGATTGCCCTAATATCGCACTTGCTTCCGGAAAGTTATCAATATTTTTCGCATATAATAGCTTCGCACCAGGTTTCATCCCCATTTGCCTGACCGTATCTGTAAAACTGTTCAAAGAATTCAGCCAGTCATGTACCGTCTTGTTCTTCGTAATAAACGTCCCTTTTCCATGAATTTTTTTCAGTACCCCATCATGTACCAAATGCTTTACCGCCTCTCTCACCGTTGACCGGCTGACAGAAAAGCGCTCCATTAATTCACGTTCACTCGGAATTTTCACCACATGTTTCCCTTCAACAATTTCAGTTTTCAATAAATCCTTTAACTGGATATGTAACGGAATATGATTTTCAAAGTTCATCGTACCCACCTCCATTGGTCCGCACATCATAACGTCCGTACCAGTTCACTTTGTAAAGTTGATTATAGGGATAGTTTCCATTAATTACAATAAGTTTTCAGAATTTTCTAATATATGATTCTTCTATAATATTTCACACTATTATTTCCAAAAAATGATAAAAATAAAAATTCCCCATTACCTAAATCTTTATAGATTAAGGAATGAGGAATTTCATCAATTATATTTTTTTGCTATATTGAATTATTTTAAAAATTTTTACGCTGTCACGTCACGCTTCATAAAGTAGCCGAACGTAATCGCCAGGAAGACAATCGCATATACGATGTTAACGATTAATGAGAACGTAAACGTTAAGCCTTCAATCATCGGCATACTTCCCGGTGCATAATACGATAAATCATTCGCAAACCAAATGTATTTCGCAAAATCATATTGGGCGATAAACATTGTCGCTGTAGAACCCATCAATAAGATGAACAACGATAAACTTACCGCTAACGTACTTGAACCAAAAATCGTACCGATCATGAATGCAAATAAGATCGTCATGATAATCGAACCCAGTGAGTAAAGTGTCGTTTCGACAAATGTATTCTGCACTGTTTCCTGCACAACTTGCCCATCTACAATCGACAATGCAATAGCACTGTCCGTTCCGAAAAATGCCATCCCGACAATCAATGCCACTATGATTCCAACAGCAAATAATGTAATACCATAAAGAATCGAAGCAACCAATTTTGAAAGTAAAATCTTCCATCGTGCTACTGGGCGAGTCAATAACATTTTAATCGTACCAGTACCAAACTCAGATGAAACGATACCTGCCGCAATAACGACAGTGAAAATACTTGTTACCATAATCGTCAATGTTAACGATAAGTCCATATGCTCCGTAAAAGTCATTGCATTTGTTGGTGGTAAATCATTGGCGATACGGTATTCAATCATCGCAACTTCTTCCTTGAAATATTGCTCATCTTCCGGCATTAATTCTCCTGAAGCAAGCATTTCTTTCGGATGTGCCAATAGTTCTTCATTTGCTGCTAAACGCGCTTCTTTTGTGCTTGAATCCACGTCATAATATTTGTTCATTCCTGCAACTAATACGATTAACACGATTAAAAGACCGCTCATAATCCATGCATTTTTTTGCGACCACATTTTGATCCATTCATTTTTAACGAATTGCATCGATTGCACCTCCACCTGTCATCTCGATAAATTGATCTTCAAGACGTTTTTGAATCGGCTGGATCGTATACAGATCAATGCCCGATTCAACTAGTTTACGAATAAGTGCAGGCACTTCTTCTTTTGTCAGATTGACGACATAGCCGCCATTTTCTTTTGTTAACGGCTCTTCAAACATCGCCAGGAGCTGATCCGGCTGACCAACTTCAATATAATATTGCGATGCCTCGACATGTTGCAGTTCACGAATATCAATGAGCTCACCATTTTGAATAATCGCGATCCGGTCTACCATTAATTCAATTTCAGATAAAAGGTGACTCGATACAACGATTGCGACATTATCTTCTGCGGCAATTTTACGTAAATACATACGGAACTCACGAATACCGGCAGGATCCAGACCATTTGTCGGCTCATCCAAAATTAAGAACTTTGGACGGTGCAGCATCGCCTGAGCCAGTCCAAGACGCTGACGCATCCCTAACGAATACGTTTTCACTTTCTCATGAATACGATTTTGCAGACCAACTTGCGCTACAACTTCATCAATACGCTGTTTTGTTACACCTTTATGCATTCGGGCAAAGTGCTGCAAGTTTTTATACCCTGACATATATTTATACATTTCCGGGTTTTCAACGATTACACCAATGTTACTGATTGCTTCTTCATAATTTGTCGAGAGCTGTTTTCCATCGATGATTACTTCTCCTTTTGAAGGGTACATTAACCCCGTCATCATGCGGATTGTAGTAGTTTTGCCTGCCCCGTTTGGCCCCAAAAATCCGGTGATCTGACCCGGATAAAAGTCCAGGTTCAAGTCTTTAATAATGTGTTTGCCCTTGATTGTTTTGTTCAAATTTTTAATTTCCACAATTGGCTGTGACAATTGTCCACACCTGCTTTCTTTTTCTTCTATTACAAGCATTGCTTGGCGTACCTTGATGCTATATGTAGTGACTCGAATGACTTCACATGTAATAGATTCTAATTACTATACTGGGTGAGTATGGAAAAAGTTTCATGAAAATATAATTATGGCGAAAAAAAAAGGGGGTGGGACAAAACCCGCCTCAAAATCAAAAGCCGTTCAAATTTACGATGAGTAAAGTTTGAACGGCTTTATTATTATGTGTCTACTATGTAGTCGTTGTTCTCCGTTACGGCGGACGCTTTCCTGGGGGCACGGCTCGAGCCTGTAGTCTCTCCCACGTGCTTGTCCCCTGGGAGTCGCCGCCTTCACTCCGAACAACTAATTTTTCTTCTATATCAAGTAAATCTCTGCATAATTTCAGGCATGAAAAAAGGACATTCTCTGTTAAAATTTAAGTATCCTACAACCAAATTTCAAACGAAAGAAGTGTCCCTATGTTTAAAGATTATAACATGAATCAAATTATATTACCGCTAGATTTAGAAGTAAAGTTACATAAAAATGATATTGCCTTTTCTATCCATCATTTGGTCGAAAGCATTCCGAACGAAGCTTTCGCTCCTTTTATTCACCATACTGGTTGTCCATCATATCATCCACGTATGATGCTAAAGCTGATTTTATGCGGTTACACACAATCCACTTTTTCAGGAAGAAAAATAGAGGATCTGACAAGAGACAGTATCCGTATGATGTGGCTTGCCCAAGGATATGAACCAAGTTATCGCACTATTAACCGTTTTCGTGTACATCCCAATATGAAGGAACTCATTCGCCAATGTTTTGTACAATTTCGTTGTCAGCTAGTTGAAGAAAAACTCATCGATCAAGAAGCGATTTTTATCGATGGCACAAAGATTGAGGCAAATGCCAATAAGTTCACATTTGTTTGGAAAAAATCAGTGGAAAAACATCATACCAACCTCGT
This sequence comes from Solibacillus sp. FSL R5-0449, assembly GCF_037975215.1. Classification (NCBI taxonomy): domain Bacteria; kingdom Bacillati; phylum Bacillota; class Bacilli; order Caryophanales; family Caryophanaceae; genus Solibacillus; species Solibacillus sp. FSL R5-0449. The sequence continues at coordinate 1,533,824 of NZ_CP150239.1, read as the reverse complement.
AGAAAAATCAAATAAACTTTACGATGAGTTATTGGAACATCAAATTATTCCTGAAATCAAACGTGAAAGTGATGAGCAGTTATCGATAGAAGAGTTAACTCAAGTAGCACATCACCTAGAAGAAGTAGTCGACGACTATACAAGCAAAATAGAACATTCTGAAGATGTCATTGAGCGAAAAAGATTACGTAGCGAACGAAAAACACCAAAGCAAATCCTCAAACAAGTACATGATTGGATCATAAGAAAGCAGAAATACCAAAAAGATTTTGAAGTGTTTGGCACACGTAACAGTTATTCAAAGACGGATCATGAAGCAACATTCATGCGGATGAAAGATGACTATATGCAAAACGGTCAATTGAAGCCAGGTTATAATGTACAAATCGCTACTGAAGGTCAATACACACTCGCTTATGATGTATTTCCAAATCCAACAGACACGAAAACACTTATTCCATTTCTTAATCAAATTGAAGAAAATTATTTTGAGTTACCAAAACATATTGTAGCGGATGCCGGATACGGCAGTGAACAGAATTACCATGATATTCTTAACAAACGCAAACGAACTCCACTCATTACATTTAATCAATACTTGAACGAACAGAAGCGAAAATATAAAAATGACCCTTTTAAGACAAGTAATTGGGTGTATGAGAAAGAAAACGATGTCTACATTTGTCCAAATGAAAAGAGATTAAGATTCCAATACAATTCTGTTCGTACGGATAAAGCAGGTTTCCAACGAGAATTTAAAATCTATGAATGTGAGGAATGTACAGGGTGTCCTTTCCGTACAAAATGTACAAAAGCTGCAGAAGGTAAAAATCGAAGACTCATGATTAATGAGAAATGGGAAAAACAAAAAGAAGAAGTAAGAGCGAAGCTTTCAGAAGAAAAAACGGCTGCCATTTATCGTCGACGTAAAATCGACGTGGAGCCAGTTTTTGGATTCTTGAAGGCTAATTTGTGTTTCCGTCGATTTTCTGTTCGTGGAAAATCGAAAGTTACTAACGAAATAGGTTTGGCATTAATGGCCACAAATTTAAGGAAGTATGCGGTAAGAGGATAACACCTCTTCCAATATTTTCTTTATAAAACGCAAAAAAGAGAAATTGCATTGTGCAATTTCTCTTTTTGCGTGAACTGGAACTAATTCTGTCCCAACCCCGAAACCCGTTATTAATATTCTCCAACCCATTCATCTTTCAACAGACCATAGACCGCATGATCGACATAATGATTGTACAGCCATTCCGCCTGACGGATTGTTCCTTCATGCATAAAACCAAGACGCTCCGCAATATGACGGCTTTTCGTATTGTTAACAGCAGCATGAATTTCGACTTTTCCAAGCTTATATTCGTTGAAGGCGATATCAATGATGCCTTTTACAGCACGTGTCATAATGCCTTCCCCTTGATATCCTTCATCTAAAAAATAGCCGATCTCGCATTTTTTCAGAGACCAGTTAATCGTATTAATCGATACTTTCCCGACAAATTGCCCTTTATAAAAAATCGCTGTATCCAAACCTTCACGCTTTGCGAATTTATTTAAATTCATCGCGGCAAAATCACGTGTATCTTCAACAGTCTTCGTATTATCTACCCAACCAAGCCACTCACGTAAATAATCACGTGAACGGTCAATGAAAGCAAAGATTTCTTCTGCATCATTTTGTGTAATTAATTTTAATTGTATTTCATTATCTACTTCATAAAAGAACATTACTATCTCTCCAATCTAAGCTCCCATTTAAAACAATAAACCCTTTTTTATTTTCTTATCATATAGAGCTATTTCCGAATATGCAATTAAAATATGTAAACCATTAAAGATTTGTGTAAGTTTACCATTTTCGTACCGTTAATTGTGCACTTTCTAAAGAAAATTCGCAATATTCCTGCTTACTATTTTGGTAAACTAACGGTGAGGTGTTTTTATGGAAACTAATGAACAAGCTTGGGGAAAGTTATTAAAATATTATCGGCAAAAAAAGAAGCAAAAACAAGATGACGTAGCTTTCGGCATCTGTACGCCTTCATATTTAAGCCGGATTGAAAACGGAATCGTCGTCGCAGAGCATTCGATGTATGAGCAGCTATTTAAAAATCTGGGCATCGATTTGAATAAGCTAGAACAACAGCTCCAAGGCCAAACAACTTTTTTGGAGCAGTTATACGAAAAATTATTGTCGAATATAGAGCTTACTGCAGATGAAATTGAACAATTAACCGCTATGCAAAATGATGAACATCCACTTGAACAGCAGCTGATGGCAAAGCTTGTGTATGCTCGCTTCCTATATTCGATAAAAGAAGATGATCAGGCGAGAACAATCCTTCTTGAAATGGAACCGTTCATCAGCTGGAAGAAAGACCGGATCACCCAGCTATTTGTAGCGATTACCGCTTTCGGGCATCTTTCTTTTCAGGAATTTGAGCAGTTGTCTATTAAAGAAGAGAACGATCAACTGTCACAATTTTTATCCAATGCTCATCCTTTTGAACTGGCTAACTACCATTATCATATCGCTTTTGCGAATCACCGAAGCTACAAGTTGCAAAAAGCGCTCGAACATATTGAAATGGCACAGCAGTTTTTCACCCACCAGTATAAACCGTTGTTTCAGCTGAAGCTTTACTCCATGAAGGGTGTAATTTTCAATGATGCACATCGATTCCAGGAAGCGCTAAAGGAGTTTGAAGCAGGGCTCAATCTGCTTGCGAATGTCCCTTCCATTCAAACACCGATGCAATGGAGCTCACTGCATAACAATATTGCGTATTGTTACGAATGCCAGGAAAACTTTACAGAAGCAGCCAAACATTATAAATCGGCAAATGACTATGATGAAGATTTGCATTCAGCCATTAACTGGATGCGCACATGCTTTGCGCAAAAGGATTTCGATCAGTTGCATATCCTGTTGAAACGCTATGAAGAACAGCAATTTATTGTACCTCATCATATTTATCAGCGCAGACTGCTAGCATATGCGGTTGAAGATGAGATTACGATCCGCGGCTTAAAATTGCTGGAGGAGGAAGCTTTTCCACATTTCAGCGAACAGCAGTATTATTCATTAACTCTGTTCTATGCTCCATTATGGGCAGGGTTTTACGAGCAGCTACACGCCTATAAACAGGCAAGCCACTGCTTTAAGCAGGCACTAGATGCAAGTGAAAAAATACGGCAGCGAATGAGCAGCTAGGGGGTTAGGATTTGGAGTTAAAAAAAGAGTATTTTTATTTGTGGTTCGGGTTTGGTGCTTCAAAACTGGGCAGCTGGATTTACTTGATCGCACTCAATCTATTAGTCTGGCATTTGACCGAGTCACCTGCTGCTGTCGCGGGCATCTATATTATTGGTCCGATTGCCCGCATTTTGTGCAGCTTTTTTGCCGGCTCGATCGTCGACAGAACGAATAAAAGGATGATCTTGATTGTTTGTGATGTTTTCCGCGCCGGGATTGTCTTTTTGATGCCGCTGCTTTCGGAAATTTGGCTTATTTACTGTTTGATCTTTTTGGCCAATATCGCCGTCTGTTTTGCAAATCCGAGCAGTACATTTATGATTACAAAACTTGTTTTGCCAAATGATCGCCTGCGTTTTAATGCGATCAACAGCATGCTCGGTTCAGGGAGCTTTATGATCGGGCCTGCGCTAAGTGGTGCCATAATCGCCATGAGCAGTACTGCGACGGCGATGTGGGTGAATGGGTTTATGCTATTGTTTAGCGCATTTATGATGTATCTACTGCCAAATCAGGAAATCAAGTCATCCACGCAGTCAACTGTACTTACACTTATTGTTATCCGAAATGATTTTAGGACTGTGTGGGAATTTATCTCGCAACAGAAATCGCTGCTTAAATTTTTCGTTTTGTATTCAACAGCACTGATGATTTGTTTTTCACTCGATTCACAGGAAATGTCATTTTTAAAAGACTTTCATAAAGTGACGGATTCTGTATACGGCATCATTGTAGGAATAACAGGAATCGGTGCCATTGTCGGTGGCTATTTGGCTGCCCGATTCGTGAAAAAACTGTCGCTCGTCTCGTACATCGGCGTCGGGTTTACATGTACATTACTTTCCTACTTTATATTTTACTTTTCGTCGAATCTAATGATTGCGGTCGCTGCATTTATTCTACTCGGACTGTTCATGGCGTTCAGCAATGCAGGCTACGCGACATTTTACCAGCAAACAATCCCGACTGAAATAATGGGACGGTTCGGCAGTTCATTAGGATTGATTGAAAGCTTGATGCAAATCTCTTTAACTTTAATCATCGGGTTTTTGGCGGAAATCTACACAATTCAGCTGACAACAAGCATCTTCGCTTTGATTGGCGTTGTCATTGCATGTATCGTCTATTTCCATCTGTTGAACAACAAACCATTGTTTATAAAGGAGGAGCTTACTTGATTACTTATGGAACTATTATCTACTGCTGTAAAACTTTTGTGCAGCGGGGAGAGGGGCCTGAATTTCTAATATATCCACAGAAGTTCCAATATAATTTTATTTGTTCTAATATATTGCCGATTTTCTAATATAAGTGCGGTTTGTTCTAATATGTGTCCAGGATGTTCAAATAAAGTATGTACTTCTTCTAATATCCTGTCTCGATTTTCTAATAAACCGTTCAAATGTTCTAATAAAATCCAGACACTGCTTCTTCTCGCCCATTTTACCCGCTATATAGACTGTTCTAGACCTCAAATTTAAGGATTTTCTAATATCCTGTCCGGTTCTTCTAATATCACTTAAGGTTCTTCTAATAAAGCTCTCTATTGTTCTAATAAAATCCGCCCCCCGGAATGGAAATCAATTTTACAATGAAAAAAAGCATCTTTCTAAAAGAAAAATGCTTTTTTCGACTCTTTATTTCTTACGAATCTTATAAAGAACAAATAGCGCGATAAACCATAACGGTGTTAAGAGCAGTGAAGTTCTTGTAGACTCGGAAATGCCCATAATTATTAATAAAAACAAAAAGAATGCCAATATTAAATAGTTGATGAATGGTGTTAAAGGTGCTTTGAAAATTGAAGTTTTATGTAAATCCGGATGACGCTTTTTGTAAATAATATGCGAAATCAGAATAATGCTCCAAACCCAAATAAAACAAATCGCACTAATTGTTGTCACGATACTGAATGCATCGTCCGGCATCATATAGCTTAGCAGTGCACCGATTGAAACGACAACTGCAGAAAATAACAGACCATTTTGCGGCACCGCATTTTTGTTTAATTTACCGTAAGCTTTCGGTGCTTGTTTATTATTACTTAAACTGAACAGCATTCGGCTCGTTGAGAACATCCCACTATTCCCTGCAGAAGCAGCTGATGTCAGTACAACAAAGTTAATTAACCCTGCAGCAATCGGGATCCCTACCAATGCGAAAACCTGAACGAACGGCGAGCTTGCTGCGCTTAATGTATCCCACGGATTGATTGTTAAAATGACGAATAATGCCCCTACATAAAACAGCAGTATTCGAACGGGAATTTTATTAATCGCAGATGGGATGTTCTTCGGCGGGTTTGCCGTTTCAGCAGCCGCTACCCCTACTAATTCAACCCCAACGAATGCAAAGACTACCATTTGGAACGCCATTAAAAATCCAAATGCACCATTCGGGAATAATCCGCCATGCTCCCATAAATTCGATACAGCCACTTTGCCTGTATCTGTTTCAAAGCCAATGATCAATAACACAATACCTATCGCGATCAACGCCACAATTGTGATAATTTTAATCAACGCAAACCAAAATTCCAGCTCTCCGAACAGTTTGACCGTCAATAAGTTCAAAAAAAGCAATACAACTAAACATGCAATAGCCGGTACCCATTGCGGGATGTCGAACCAGTACTGCGTGTACATGCCGACAGCGATAATGTCCGCCATTGCCGTCATAATCCAGCAGAACCAGTAAGTCCAGCCGGTAATATAACCTGCCCAATCCCCTAAGTATTCAGTGGCGAACTCGGTAAATGAAGCATAGCCGCCTTTTGATAAAAGCAATTCGCCAAGTGCACGCATGACGAAAAATAGTGCGGTTCCAACGATTAAGTATGCAAAGATAATAGAAGGTCCTGCAAGTGAGATCGCTTTACCTGACCCTAAAAACAACCCCGTTCCGATTGTTCCTCCAATCGCGATTAACTGAACGTGGCGATTTTTCAGATCGCGCTTTAATTCTTGTTGTTCCAAAACGATTCCTCCAAAGGATAAGTATTTTGTCTGTTTACACAGCGCAAAATAATAAGTACATCATCGCGGTCCATCAAGTAAATTTTTCTGGAATTAAAACAGGGACTGATATTATGCCAGTCCCTGTGTCTAAGAATAATCGATTTCACCTCTGTAAAATCGCGTCCAGATTTCAAAAATCTGTGACATCTATCGAGTACCTTTCTATAAACAATGAATTTACATCCACTATTAAAGAAAAGCGTCTCTCATTACTCTTCTGTCCTTTTGCCTGAGATTGTGAACCCTTCGGCGACGCGGATTATCGCGCTCTCTCCAGAAACTGCTCCCGCCAGTAGTTTTATCCACGACGATCAACGCTTGATATGTATGCAATTAGTTGCCTATAGGTCCTTGGCATCTTCCAATTCCCTATAGTTCGCGTTCAATACTATTATTGTACGATAATTCATACTACCAATTTTTTGCCCGTCTTACAATGGAAGTTCGGAGCCGGTTATTATCTAAATAGCAATTTAACCTTATTCCCAACATAATGTTTTCTTCTTGCAGAAAAATCATGACGAAAAAAATATTACACCGAAAATTCAATATTTTCAGTGTAATATTATATAGAGGAATTGGTAGCCCTCGTATTACTGTATTTGTTTACTTCAATTTTTCCTGAACCGTTTTATCCTCTTCATAGATTGTTCGATTGATATCGATCAGCTTACCCTTTGTTGTGTCGGTTTTTTTCATTTTGACAACATACGTATTGTCCAAAGCTATTTCTGTGCAGGCGATGTCTTCCTCACTGCGAAGATCTTCCGGATAGTTTAACGTAATGACTAAAGTATCCCCATCTTTTTCGATTTTTTCAATTTCTCTTCCACAACCATCCGAATACCCTGTGACAAACAGTACTTCCTCTGATTCAAAATCGACAGGTGGAACGGATTCAAAGCCAAAAATATCGGCCCAAGTCGTATACAGCTTTTCATCCTGGACAATTGAAATACTCGTACCTACCTCAGGAGGTATCGTATCTAAATGAAACAGTAATTCATAATCTACTTTATTTTCATCATTTTCTTTCTGTACAGGTTCGGTTGGATCGGATGATGTTTCATTTTCATTTTCTTTTGTATTACATGCCGCTAGAACTAAGATCATTCCAATGACCAGCATATAACTTAACCATCTCTTCATTGACATTCACCTCATCCCTTTCCTAATTAGTCGTATAAAAAGTAAAAAAGTTTCGAAATTTCCCTCATTATATTTGTTAATATTGGTTAATTTAAACTTACGTGAGAACGTTAAATAAACTAATAATTCAGCAAGTAAGCTTTTATTATAATATGGCGTATAATGTAGTTGTTTATCCAACTATTACACCATTCTCTTGGAGGGTTTGTACAAATGAGTACACGTATTGAAAAAGACTTTTTAGGCACATTAGAAATTCCAAAGGACGTTTATTACGGCGTTCAAACAACTCGTGCATTAGAAAATTTCCCGATTACTAAAATGACAATGCACCCTGAATTAATTCGTGCATTTGCCATCGTAAAGAAAAGTTCAGCACTTGCAAATGCTGCTATCGGCAAATTGGATCCAGTAATTGCTAATGCAATTGCACAAGCATCAGATGATATCATTTCAGGACTATTACATGACCAGTTCGTTGTAGATCCAATTCAGGGCGGAGCAGGTACTTCAATGAACATGAATACCAATGAAGTAATCGCTAACCGGGCACTTGAAATTTTAGGGGAAGAAAAAGGTACTTATTCAATCATTAGTCCTAACAGCCATGTCAATATGGCGCAATCAACAAACGATGCATTCCCATCAGCTATCCACATTGCAACAGTTTCTACATTAAATAATTTAATTATGGCAATGGAAATGATGCGCGATAGCTTCATCAGAAAATCAGTAGAATTCGATTCAATCGTTAAAATGGGTCGTACGCATTTACAGGATGCTGTACCAGTACGTTTAGGCCAGGAATTCGGTGCCTATGCTGCCGTTGTTTCTCGTGATATCGCCCGAATCAAAAAAGCGCAGCAAACAATGCTGCAAATCAATATCGGTGCAACTGCAATCGGGACAGGCCTGAATGCGGACCCTGAATATATGAAAATGGCAGTAGAAAACATCGCGACTTATAGTGGTTTCCCGTTCATTAAAGTAGACAATTTAATCGATGGTACACAAAACACCGATACGTATGCTGAAGTATCATCTATGCTAAAAATCGCCATGATGAATATGTCGAAAATCTGTAATGACTTACGCTTAATGGCATCAGGTCCAAAAGCCGGTTTCGCAGAAATCCGCTTACCGGAACGTCAACCAGGTTCTTCAATTATGCCAGGTAAAGTAAATCCGGTTATGCCGGAAGTTATCAACCAAATCGCGTTCCAAGTAATTGGTAACGATGTAACGATTTCACTTGCTTCAGAAGCAGGACAATTTGAGCTGAATGTAATGGAGCCAGTTCTCGTATTTAATCTGCTACAGTCAATTGAAATTATGACAAACGGCTTCACAGTATTTACAAAATACTGCCTGGATCATATTGAAGCAAATGAAGCGCGTCTGCATGATTTTGTAGAGCGTTCAATCGGTGTTATTACAGCACTTGCGCCGCACCTTGGCTATGAACGTTCAAGCCAAATTGCACGCGAAGCACTGCATAGCGGTAAATCTGTACGCGAACTTTGCTTAATGTACAACTATTTCACACTTGAGCAGCTCGATATTATTTTAAATCCATTCGAATTAACGCAACCAGGTATTGCTGGTGAACGTGCATTTGAAAAACAACAATAACATGTAAAACGAAAGCTCCGCCGAAATATTTCCGGCGGAGCTTTTTTCTTTACGTATAGAGCACTTCTTTTGCGAGTGAGATTGCACGCTTACTAACTTCCAATTTGTCGCCGTCCGCGTTCAGTTTCACAACACCATTTGGCTCATCAAAAATGGATTTCAGCTGTGCTTTCGGTTTGACTCCAACCATTACTGGTCCTCTTTCGGCCTCATCAGTTCGCAGCTTTTCCTGCTCTCGTGCGACACTTTGTTCTTCACCGATTTTCGGGAAGGCTGTAGTTTGTTGCTGTAAATTTCGGGGACGTGTCTGATTATTTAAACTTGAACTCCCTGTGCCAACAGATCGAATCATAAAGATCCTCCTTCATCTATCTTTTCTTACTTTTTCGTATATCAATATCCGCGTATATTTCGACTTCCTGTAGTGCCTGATTCGCTAGCTGATCCGCCTCACCATTTAGTTTGCGGTCGATATATTGATACTCCGGTCGGAGCCCAATCTTTTGCAACTTCGCATCGATTTTATCCGCCCATGTGGAGAGAACGCTATCGGTTACTGCCCATTCACCGTTCATTTCATTAATGACGACTTGGGAATCGCCGTAAATCTTAATTTTTTGATGATGGACACCCATTTCTTCAAGCTGTTCAACTGCAAGATTTAATGCTGCATATTCCGCTTCATTGTTTGATGTCAAATACTCCGCCAGCTGGTTCGTCCGCAAGCGATAGTTTTTCCCATTCTGTTTATAATAGACGACAATTCCTAAACCGGCCAGCTTTTCTTCTCTATTAAATCCGCCATCAAAGTACACTTCGACTTCGCTAGGTTCTGTTTCAAGAGATTTCAAATATTTTTTCAGCTCTTTCAATGTCCATGTACTGTCATGTTCATCAGTCATTACGATGTTTTTTGTACGTCCTGTATTTTCCATATCCAGTACAAGCGTATAGGCATGTGCTGCCGGAATTGCCTCACTTCGCCATGTAATTTCCTGCTTCGACTTTGTCATGTATTGCCATTCAATCGTCAATTCCAATAGGCTCTCCCCTTCCATTTGTCGCTTGCTGCAAATCTTCCTTATAAAACCAGTTAATACACAATGTACTAACCATTATACCTACTATTAACGGTGGTGATACAAAAAATAAGAATTTCTCACTGCCAATAGGTGCTTTCATAAAGTATCCGAATACGACTGGCTGCAGAAAACAAAAAACAAAGCTTGTTAAGTAAAGTGCCCGTTTACTGTAATTTTTACGCATGATGTACAGGACATAATACCAGGGAATCACGACAAAAAAATAAATCGGCAAAACATAAATGATAATGGACGCGGCCGTTCCGAATGTGAACATATGATTCACATAAGGCAATGAAAATGCGATAAAGGCAATGACCGCCATGACATAAGGTAAAAAACCTGTTAAAATGATTTGCCAACTCTTCATCACATTCCCCCTATTTTTCATCATTATACCAAACACCATTTGCCTATACAAAATTTGCTTTTACGGGTATAGTACAGGGGGTGATAAAATGAAGATAAAATTTTATGAAAATAATGAAAAACGCGTATTAGGCATAACATTAAAAGATCCTGCATTTCCCGAGAACAATAATATGGCACTCCATGTCTGCAAAAACGAAGCGGATATTATCGAAAACCGCCAACAGCTTGCCTCACTGCTGCAAACGGAGTTAACCGATTTTGTATGCGCCAATCAAACACATAGCGCCAACTTCTTCCGTGTGGAAAAATCCGAAATCGGCAAAGGAGCTATCGACAATGCATCCGCTGTTCCCGAGACCGATGCACTGTATACGTATGAACCGAATGTCGTGATCTCCAGCTTTACCGCAGATTGTGTACCGGTTTTATTTTATAGTGAAAAAACAAATGTTATTGGGGCCGTTCATTCCGGGTGGCAAGGGACGATTAAGGAAATTACATTGAAGCTGCTGCAGCATTTACAGCAAGAAGAAAATTGTGATTTAAGTGATGTGAAAGTAATGATCGGACCTGCAATCAGCCAGGAAAAATTCGAAGTGGATGCCGATGTGCAGGAAAAATTCAAAGCACTCGGATATGCGGACGAATTTATGTACTGGAATAATGAAACGAATAAATTCCATATCGATAACCAATTGACTGTGAAGAAGCAGTGCTTGCTTGCAGGTGTGCCGGAAGAGAATATTACGATTGACCGGATGTGCACATTTATGGACGATGATGGATTTTCCCACCGACAGGACCGTTCAACAGGCAGACATTTGAGCTTTATTATGCGCAAGGAATAGATTCTTTTGTATAGCACATGTGAAAAAGGAACACCTATAATCCATTAGGCGTTCCTTTTTCATTTATGGCGTATAAATGAAAGGTCATGGAGCTACCAATTCAACCTTAATTCTATCAGGATCTTCAAAAAATACTGCATAATAATTTTCCCCGCCTGCATAGGGATGTTTATCCGTATAAAGGATTTTAACCCCCTTACTTTCCAACATTTTTGTCATAGCATCTACTTGTTGACGGGAATTTGCATGGAAAGCCAAATGGTTTAGACCAACGCGACTTCTATGGTAAGGGACATCCAAAAATCGTTCTTCCGCTTGCACGAATACGATATAGGTAGCTCCGAGTTTCCAACTATGTCCGCTTTCCCACGATTGAAAAGACTCATACCCCAGTTCCTCTAAAAACCAACCCCAAAAATTGATGGAACTTTTTAAATCCGAAACATACAGTTCAATATGATGTATCAGCCCTGTTGACAATGGACGCCTTCCTTTCTATTACTAAATAGTTTAATTTAATCGTAAGATCTTTTATCCGATCTTCTAGAATTCACCTGATATGTAACGCCATAAATGATATTGAAAGCAAAAGTAAGATTTATTGGATTCAGAATAATCCAAGCCTTGTCCACTTCAAATGCGATCAGTAATAAAATCCACATATTCCCTACGACGAAATATGCCACAATCATAGGCCAACTAAAAACTTTGTCCAGCATGGTACCCCCTATAAATAAAATCCTAGCGATATGATTCATATCACTAGGATAAATTAATTTAAAGATTACAGATTTTCAATTTTTCCAACATCTTCTGCAGTCAATTCGAAATCGAAAAGATCCAGATTAGCTGCTTGGTTTTCACGGTTGTGTGATTTCGGGATTACAACTACACCGCGTTCAATCTGGTATTTCAATAACACTTGGGCACCAGTTTTACCGTATGCTTTACCGATTTCCTCCAACACTTCATCTTGGTGTTGTTCTGTTTTCATCGGCCCCCACGCTACAGGTGTAATGCCCTCTTCTTGCAATGTCTCAAGTAATTCTTTGTTTTTTTCTATTAAGTTAATTTGTATTTGATTAACGGCCGGCTGCACTTTCGCGAATCCCTTCAAATCATTCAAATGATTTTTCTTAAAGTTCGAAACACCGATTGCTTTAAGTTTGCCCGCCTCATAATATTCTTCAAAAACTTCCCAAGTGTTTTTAAGCTGTTCTTTGTCTTCAATCGGAGCATGGATTAGAAGCAGGTCCAAATAGTCTGTTTTAAAGTTTTTTAGACTATTATCGATTGCTGCTCGCGTCTTTTCCTTTGAAGAAACATATTCTTCTCTCGCTGGAACTTTTGTCGTAATGAACAACTCTTCTCGAGGCACTGTGCTTTCTGCTAAAATCCCCCCAACAAGCGCTTCGTTTCGATAACTAATCGCTGCATCTATTGAACGGTATCCCAGTTCAAGTGCTTGCTCAAGTTCAGGAATATCATTTTTTAATTCACCGTTATAGTCTTTATTTACTTTCCCGTACGTATTTGTACCCGTACCAACAATCGGCATTTTTACTCCATTATTAAGCGTGATATATTCCATAGTTTAGGCACTCCCTTTGTATCTCTCATTATTTTTCCTGCTCACTCTATCATAACGAAAAAGGGAATTTTCAGAAAGTAATAGGTAGGGGTCAATACTGACATATTAGATTTCGATTCTTTATTGTTTATTTATAGAAATTTGATTAGTTTCCAGTCCTAACCGCTTTTTTAATTCTTCGGTTACAGTAAACGAAATAGTGGTTCCTGCTTTAACATCTTCGAATTTATAATGTATTGCCGTAACAACGGTGCCATCTGTAACAGAGGTTTCAGTCGGATTAGAATTCATTTTTAAATGGTCGATATAATTCCCGCTAATTTGTCCTTGAATAAAATTATCATTCGGCAAAACCGGATAGGCTGGTTGACTTTCTTTCAAAGAAACTTCAATCGTGTCTGATTGTAATTCTACGATGCCGTTTGACGGAACAGCCCCTCCGTTTATTTCTAAACGGTAATTCCATAATTGCAGTGCTAAATCTTTTAATTCGGTATCACTATAATCTTTAATAAGGTCATGGATCACTTGTTGATAATAATCAGCTTCTTCTTTTTTGTAGTTTAATTGCGTTTGCGTATTTTCTAAAGCTGCTTGTAATTCACCATTTTGAACTTTTAATTTGTCTGTTTCACCTTCGGAAGGCTGTGCAGAAGCATTTATTTTTTCAATAGTTACACTAGTATTTTCTCCTTTATTATTTGAACAGGCTACAAGAATTAACATCAAACTTAAGAATACTACTATTTTTTTCAACTATTAGACACCTCCTAAATATTTTCTAATTTTACCAAGTATAACTTTATAACAAAAATTATGTAACATATGCCGTGAATTATATGAAATAAGAAACAAAAAGAGAAGTAAATAAAAAATACCACTTCCCTTTAAGGAAATGGTACGCAGCATAGTAACTACTTTCAATTAACCGAAGAAAACCTATCAGCTATTTCTCTTTAAAAAGATCCGTGCTGTGCGGTACATGCTTTTTGGCTGTCGGGTCAATATACAACCGCGCTGCACTGATGGCAACCGGTGCTTCACCGAATCCCGTTGCAATCAGCTTCACTTTTCCATCATATGTTGTGACATCACCAACCGCATAGATTCCTTCGATATTGGTTTCCATTTTTGGGTTGACGATAATGGAATTTCTCTCGATTTCTAAACCCCATTCTTTAATCGGTCCTAAAGAGGATTTAAACCCATAGTTTACGATGATGTCGTCGACTTCAAGTGTTTCTTTATCTCCTTCTGCATTCCGGATCACAATTTGATGAATGCCATTTTCATCACCAACCAACGCATCCGGCATATAAGGGGTTTTGATTTCCACACTCGAATTGAACAGATTTTCTACACTGTGCTCATGCGCACGGAACTGATCTCGTCTATGCACAAGTGTAACTTTCTTAGCAATCGGCTCAAGCATAAGCGACCAATCAATGGCCGAATCGCCACCGCCGAAAATGACAACATTTTTATCTTTGAAATCACTGATATTATGGATGAAATAATGAAGGTTTTTGCCTTCGTAGTAATCGGCTCCTTCAACTTCCAACTTTCTCGGCTGGAAAGCACCAAGGCCTGCTGTAATGATGATTGTTTTTGTATAATGTATTTCTTTATTGGTTGTCAGTTTAAATGTGCCATCTTCCAACTTATCAATGGCTTCAGCACTTTGATCAGTTACGATTGCCTGATCAAAAGCCGACATTTGTTCCTTCAGATTATTGACAAGTTCCTGTGCACGGATTTTAGGAAATCCTGCGATATCATAAATATATTTTTCCGGATAAAGTGCTGCAAGCTGCCCGCCTAATTGTGGCAGACTTTCAATTAACTTCACTTCAAGCTGGCGCATGCCACCGTAGAATGCCGTAAACATTCCAGCAGGACCTCCACCGATAATCGTGACATCATATAACTTTGAATCTTCCATCATATTATTGTCCCCAATCATTTTAAGAAATTAGAGTGCTATTATTTTCATACGAATTAACACTTCCATTGTACGTTTCCACTACAATAATTTTTAAAACACATGTTGTAATTCTATATTGGAATATTCTTAGCGAATTTAAACTTCGATTTTAATTGTCATCCTTGCTCAGTATGATTCTTTATCCACAATACCGGTTGTTTTACAATTTCACACGCTGCAGTCGTAATGCATTCAACACAACCGATACGGAACTGAATGCCATTGCAGCACCTGCTACCCAGGGAGCAAGGAAACCGAGCGCGGCAATTGGAATGCCGATAACATTATAGGCAAATGCCCAAAACAGGTTTTGTTTAATATTTGTCATCGTTTTACGGCTCATTAATATCGCATCGGCAATACTGTTCAGATCCCCGCGAATTAATGTAATGTCCGCCGCTTCCATCGCTACATCCGTACCCGTACCGATTGCCATCCCGATATTGGCTACCGCAAGTGCCGGTGCATCATTAATACCGTCACCAACCATCGCAACATTTCGTCCTTGTTGTTTCAAGTTTTCGATTTGCTGTGCCTTTTGTTCCGGCAGTACTTCTGCAATGACTTCATCAATGCCGACTTCCGCTGCAATTGCTTTGGCAGTACGCTCATTATCCCCTGTAAGCATAATGACTTTCAGACCAAGCGCGTGCAGACGTTTTACCGCTTCAGCAGATGTTTCTTTTACCGTATCCGCCACAGCAATGATTGCTGCAAATTCTTTATTGATCGCAACAAGCATCGCCGTCTTCCCTTGCTGTTCCAATGAAATCAGTTGCTGTTCAACCGATTCATCGATACTAATTTGTTGATCTCGCATCAGCTTTCTCGTACCAACAGCAACTTCTAAATCATCCACTTGAGCTTCAATACCAAGCCCAGGAAGTGCCTGGAAGCCGGAAACAGCCGAAAGCGAAAGTCCACGCTTCAACACTCCTTCAACAATTGCTTCCGCCAATGGATGCTCGGACTGTTTTTCTGCTGATGCAACAATGCGAAGTACATCCTTCTCATCAAAATCATTAAACAGGACTACATCTGTTAATACCGGCTTCCCGTTAGTTACAGTACCTGTTTTATCTACTACAATCGTATCGACAAAACCAGTCTGTTCAAGGTGTTCCCCGCCTTTAAATAAAATACCAAACTGTGCCGCACGTCCTGAACCCGCCATAATCGACGTTGGTGTCGCCAAGCCAAGCGCACATGGGCATGCGATGACAAGTACTGCAATTGTCGCCTCAAATGCCTGAATGAATTCTCCTCCGATCAGCCACCACAACATGAACGTCACAACGGCAATTCCTACTACTATCGGTACAAATATATTAGAAATCTTATCGGCAAGACGCTGAATCGGTGCTTTGGAACCTTGTGCCGACTCGACGATTTTAATAATTTGGGACAATGCTGTTTCACTGCCAACTTTCAATGCCTTCATTTCCAGTGCACCATTTTTATTCAGTGTGGCACCATAAACGAAACTTCCGATGTTTTTTTCCACCGGCAAACTTTCGCCTGTCAGCATCGATTCATCCACCGCAGAAGTTCCGGAAACGACTTCCCCATCGACTGGAATCTTTTCACCCGGCTTGACGCGGACAATATCATTGATGCGCACTTCTTCAAGTGGTACCGCCTGTTCAACGCCATCACGGATGACAAGCGCTGATTTCGCCTGCATGCCCATCAATTGTTTGATCGCCTGCGAAGACTTGCCTTTTGCACGTGCTTCAAACAGTTTCCCTAATAAAATCAGTGTAATGAGCACCGCGCTCGTTTCAAAATACAGGTGCGGCATATGGCCATTCGGATGTGCGAGCATTTGATAAATACTGTAAAAATAAGCCGCACTCGTTCCCATTACGACGAGCACATCCATATTTGCAGCACCACTGCGTAATGATTTATATGCCCCTACGTAGAATTGCCAGCCAATAATAAATTGAACAGGTGTTGCTAATACTAGCTGTACCCAAGGATTCATCAGAATGTCTGGTACATATAAAAAGCTCGTAAATGAAAAATGGGCAACCATCGTCCATAACAGCGGCAATGATAAAATTGCTGCGGAGATGAATTTAATCGTTTGCCGTTGAATCGCTTTTTCGCGATGATCAACCGGATTTCCTTCAACGACGGGCTGTGCGCCGTACCCAATCTTTTCGATCCGTGCAATAATATCGGATACCGAAACTTGCGAAGGGTTAAATTCGACCGTCGCTTTTTCCAATGCCAGATTCACATTTGCCGAAGCAATTCCATCCATTTTTCCGAGTACTTTTTCAATTCTTGCCGAACACGCCGCACACGTCATTCCATCGATTGTGAAGTCCGCTTTCTCTTTAACGACATCATAACCGAGTGCCTGAATCTTTTGCACGATATCGTGTGCTTTAATAACCGTTTCATCATATTGAATCGCCGCTTTTTCAACCGCTAGATTGACGTTCGCCGACTCAACTCCATCCATACGGTTCAGCCCTTTTTCAATCCTTGCCGAACATGCTGCACACGTCATACCTGTTACCTGCAATGTCAGTTCTTTTGTCATTTTCTCACCTCTTTATACCTCAAGGGGGTATAAAATTTTCTAAAAAGAGAGGTTCTCTATAGAAGAGAACCTGAATCATTTGAAAACCTCAAATTAAACAACGTCATAACCTTGTTCATCAATTGTTTCTTTGATTTGCTCAACAGTAACGGCATCTTCGTTATACGCAACTGATACCTTTTTCTCGGCAAGATCAACTTTTACTTCCTGTACACCAGCTAACGCGCCTACGCTCGTTTCTACAGATTTCACACAATGACCACAAGACATCCCATTAACATTTAACGTTACATTTACCATACTTGAACACTCCCTATTTTTTCATCATTTTTTGAATAGTTACGACAAGCTCGTCCAAAACTTCCGTATCGCCTTCATTCAGACGATCTACGACACAGCCCTTTAAATGACCTTCAAGCAAAATTTTCGCGACACTGTTTAAAGCAGATTGGGTTGCCGATAATTGTGTAATGATATCATCACAATACACGTCTTTATCAATCATACCTTTAATTCCGCGTATTTGCCCTTCGATACGATTCAATCGCGTCGTTAAATCTTTTTTTATCGGTTCAGGATGATGACTTTTACGACAGCTTTCTTCATGTATTTCCAAATGACTATCGCTTTCATGAATCATTCAATCAATCCCCCTTACTTGAATTCACATTATCATACCTGCAAGGGGTATGTAAAGCATTAAGAAAAAACGTTGAAGTTCTTTAAAAGAACCCCAACGTTATTATTTTTCATACACACCATAATGGAACTTAGCTGTTAATCGTACATCCCGCTCAAACTGGTATTTTTCAAACCAGTCCGATTTATAATGTGCCTTTAACACGACACGGTTTTTGGCCACACGCTTTGCCTCGGCCACCCATTCATCCGTTAAAGTCAAATGCTTACCGGCATAGCGCAGCGCTTCAAAGTTCGTTGATTCTTCAATGACTTCCTCGAACATCGGATCCATGTAGACGACATTAAAGCTGTCATCTTCTTGTTTTTTTAAATAGTCCAGCGCATTTGAATGAATGACTTCGATATTACGCATTGATGCAGTTAATGGAAGTTCAGTCGTATCATACGTTTGCATTCCTGTTTTTACAATAAACGACACATTTTTATCTGCTTCTACACCGATCACTTTACCTTTTTCACCTACAACATAGGCAGCCAATAAGCTATCAGCACCGATCCCAAGGGTACAATCCAAAAATGTATCCCCTTCCTGCAATGCACAAGCAGAAAGTAATGGTTCATCTTCACCCCGGGCGACACGTTTCAGACGAAATGCGGCTGAGTTCGGATGAAAAAAGAAAGGCGCCTCGGTACCTTTCGCATAGTATTCAAAACGATTTTTTCCCGCAACAATGACATTGGCATCATACACTTCTGAAAGCTTACGAACCGAACGTTTTTGGCGCGGAACAATTCTTGCCTGCAATTCCCGACTTGCAAATTCAGCTAACTGAAGCGATTGCTCGTCCGGTCTGCCTGCAGTTGTGACGATTGTTACTCGGCACATACTTGTTTTAACACATCTGATAAATGATCACGGATTTGTTCCATTGGATGACCTTCGATTTGATCACGTGGAATGAAGTACGCTAATTGGCCATCTTTTAATATTGCCATTGATGGCGAGCTTGGCGGTACTTCATCAAAGTATCCACGCATTGCTGCAGTCGCTTCCGGGTCTTGACCAGCAAATACTGTTACAAGCTGATCCGGTTTTACATCTGCTACCGCTTCACGAGCAGCTGGACGGGCAAGACCTGCCGCACAACCACAAACTGAATTGATTACAACTAAAGCCGTTCCTTTAGTTTCAGCCATAAATTCGTGTACGCTATCTGCTGTTGTTAATTGTGTAAAGCCTGCACCCTCAAGTTCCGTACGCATTGGCTGTGTTACTTGACGCATATATTCATCATAAGCATTTGTCATTTTCATTACCTCTTTCTGTTATATGTATTCACATCGCTCATTATATCAATCATAGGACAAGTTGTACAAAAATTGGATTTCAATGAATTACTTACAACTATAAGTTTCTCTCAAAAAAATCATACCTGTTAAGTTTAGTCAAATATATCGCTTTCTATTTATGTATAAAAATTTAATATTTTACAAATTATTGAATTTTATAATTTTAGCATGTTTCGACATATATCTCTTCCGAAATAAGATAGGATGAAACAGTTGTCATTTTATTTCAACAAAAGTTTAAACCTACCAACTACTACTGAAGGGAAATTTATCGATGAAATTTTTACTGTTTAAAAAGCTATTAAAAATACGAATTGAGACTAAAAGAAAATTGATGTACAAAAAAGCAAAAGATTTAGGATTCACTCATCCGGAAGTCGTGAATTGCAGTCAGGAACTGGATGAATTACTTAATAAATATTCGGATATTGCAGCTTAATTAAAATGAAGGATTACATATTGTTTCGCTTCTAAATATTTTGAGTTAATATCGATTTATTAATTGCACATAGTTTATTGAATATCAATAAACTATGTGTTTTTCTTTATCATTACTTTGCTTATATTTATATTATGTATCTCTCTTCAAAAAGAAAACCAATTTGCGAAATAAAATTTTATGAACACTTTACTAATCTACCGTTTTCTATATGTATGAATTGAAATTTACTCAACACAAAATCATTTAAAATAGTGTTCCTATAGGTAAAAAAATAGCCCTCCACAAATCGAATGTGGAGGGCTTTATTTATTTTGTTTTAACATATTCTGAAATTCCCTTTCTAATTAAATACATACGTTTTAATTTATTTAATCTAGGATTACTTTTCACAATATTTTCAAAAAAGTTTGTTGCCCCCATTCTTTTTAAAGCTTTCATCCGTATTCACCTCCCTATCTGTAATATAACATAAATAGTCAGAATATTCCATAAAATAATCAAATAAATGATAATTTTTTTTATTTAATAAGATTACATATATTCAAGCTTGTAATTCTCTCGCTTTTCTATTTACCGGATGTACCGCCAAAATATTATCTACAATAAAATTTCGTTTTGCATGACGGGTAAAGCAATACGCTTGCACATGATCACCTGAAATTTTAATTAGTTTGATTCGACGCTTTGTTATTGACTGATCTTTGGCGATATACACAATATCCAATATTTGATGGTGTTGCATCGCCTTTCTTAATTGTTCCTTCATCCATTACACCTCGCTCTTCTACATTATAGAACAAGTGTTCTGTTTTTACAATTATCAAAATTACCCATTTAATGAAAGTTCACTGCCAATATTTTGATTAAAAGTACAAAAATAAATGCCGGATAAATGGATTTCACAATGCCTCTTCTTACGGTTAACTGGTTAACTCACCTTAGTTTTAAAGGATTGTTTGATCCAGAGCAGTCTAAACTATCCAAAAGCTCATTGTAATAACATAATGTTCCCTATTATGTTAAAATAATAAAATTCGAACATGAGAAGGCAGGTCCACCGATGAATATTTACCCCTATGAAAAGAAATATGCAGCGCAAATTGCGACATTGCTCAATGATTTTTTACCATTTGAACCAGAAACGTCCGATACTGTTGATCAGGCTGGTGGCATCCGTTATATTGCGGTTAATGAACAGGATGAAGTTGTCGGTTATATCGCAGGTTATGAAATATTGGATTTCAACAAGGAGTTCCCTTACTTTCATGAAGAACTGCAGCCGTTAAAGAAACTGGTCGCATCAGGCATCAGTTATTATACAAGCCATTTTGTCGTTCATCCAAACGAACGTAAAAAAGGAATTGGTACAAAGCTTGTACGCGCTTACCTAGAAGCCGCACAACTGATTGCAAAAACAATTGTTACAGTTGGATGGGTACAATCCGATACAAACCGCTGGGCAGCAGAGCGACAATTTGCAGCACAGGGCTTTGAACCTTTTATTTACATGCCGCGCTATTTCGAGCCGTATCAAGTCGATTGCCCAAGCTGTAAAGGGCTGTGTTATTGCGATGCACATATTTTTGTAAAGTAACTGCTGACTTTATCAGAGTTCCTAAAAATGAATGTAACAAAAAGTATATAGAAAAGCAGGAACGTTGAATTACCAATGTTCCTGCTTTTCTCAAACTTCGAATTTATTTTGTGCTACTTTTAACTGCAAAAAACTTAATAAACAAAGGTAATAGGAAGATAAGTAACACAATTAAAAATAACCGATCAGACATGATTCTCCAAAAGGCTGTGTTAATAATATAAAGTGTAAGGAGTATTACATATTATCATATGCTCTTTTACTAAACAGAATAGGTTTCTTCAGATAAATCATTAAAAATAAACCTAGCATTAGCGGTTTATATATTTAGCGTTGTTCAAGCTCGAATCGATTTCATGCGTCAGAGTCTGCTCTGAAAGAAGACGGTTGGATATGAACATTCACAATGGAGCCGATTCGCTGCACATCTACAAAAAGAGAAATTTCGTATTCAACATTTGATTCACAAAATGTTTCATAGCACAATTTGTCGATTACTATATTGTTAAACCCAATATGGAACGTACCTTCTTCATGCCCGATAGCTTGCACACGATACAAGTTAGTACCTGGATCTCTAATGACTGTAGCTATCTTTTCTATATCTTTTCTTAATGGTGTATGCTTGCCTATGTTGTATTGTTGTCCCATATCAAATAGATCAGAAGTTTGTTCTTTCACAACCCTCACTTGATAGTAAAAGCTACTATTGTTCGGTTTCACTTCAATTCCGTACCGTACTTGTACTCCCCCGACCATAAGAACAGTAGCAATATACTGACCGGGTTGTTCTATATTGATACAAATATCGTAACCATCATTACATTTTTCGAACTTCACATTTTCAGACAACTTTTTTCCATCCATTGTTGTAAGTGATACGTTTTGAACAGATTCAAACGATACTTCACGTGATTTACTTATTTCCTTCCCTAACCAGTATATCCTTAAATCATTCCATAGCGGTAAAGCCGCTTCTCTCGGCAGAGAATCATCGGTTTCTTCCAGCGTCAGCTTCAGCTCGCCATTTTCTTTTTTACTATGTACATAATATTTTTGAGAAACTTGCTTGTTTGCCTTTTCACCAACGACCACGAGTGTACTCTTTCCTTCTTTCAACGGGAATAACTGGACCTTATCTCCCGTGTAACCGGTTGATAGATTTTTCCCGCTCACTACGATTCCTTCAAAAACACCTGCGTTTATCTCATTCGCTCCAACATTAAAAATTCGATCCCAATTTAAGTCGTTCGCCTTTAATGTCAGCATAGACAGTTTTGCTTCTTCAGATGCTTTCAACAATTTGGCTGCTTGTCCTCTCGTGATGAAAGCATTGGGGCTAAACTTGTCAGCCGATGTACCTCCCGTGATGCCAAGTTTATAGATAATATAAATATTAGTGCTATGTGAATTGGCATAATAGTCAACATCTTTGAAAGGTTTTTTACTTTCATCGAAACTATAGCGTGGCAGATCGAACGCTTTGACAAGTATTGATGCCATCTGTCCGCGTTTGATTGGATCATTTGGCCCATAACGCCCATCGCCATAACCGTTGATGATACCTTCTTCTGTCATGGCTGCAATTGCTTTATAGTAATTATTCGCAGTTGAAACATCTTGAAAGCCTGGATTTTTTACGTTTGAAGTATCCAAGTTGATCATTTTCGCGATAATTGCGGCAGCCTGTCCTCTTGTAATGGTATTTCCTGGTTTGAATGTACCATCTGGATACCCTCCGATAATATTACGTTCTGCCAAATCATTAACCGCTTCGGCAAAGTACTTTGATGAGGGCACATCTGAGAATTGCTTTGTGCTCGCAGCAAACGTCCCCGATAAAGACAGGTTACACACAAAAAATAGTATGCCTAATACAGTAAAAAGTGTATTCTTCATTTTCTTTCTTCCTCTCTTTTCCTTTAATAGATTTGATTGAATTAAAAAAATTATTTGCTTTTGCAACTAGGAATTGTCGAGATTTCATACTAATCGTTCCCATAGTTTTTAATTTCACTTAACGCTGTGCTGGACACCTACTAGCGATAAGTCGTAACGTGGGCATTCTAATTCAATTCTTCTAAAATCTCTACCAATCAGTAGTGCGCTGTACTGACGGTAAAAATGGAAATTAGTTTCACATTATTTCTCTAAAAAATTTTTAAGATTGAAGTATAGATAGATATTTAATTAAACGTGCCTATCATAGTCCAACTTTTCAAACAAAAAATAGAAAATCAAAGTGTTATTTTATTTTAAGTCTTTTAAATCTGTACAAAAGCAACTCTAATTGTTGAAAAAAATTACTAAAACATAATTAAGCATCAATAGCGCAAAATAATTTCGAGGTGTTTAAATGGTAACTGCCAAAAGGATTTTATTTATTATTTGTGTAGTGATTTTTAATATAAGTATTGCTCCATTTTGCAAAGCAGAAGAATTAAATGAAGCTAAGAGTTTAGAGGAAAAAATTGAAGACCTTAAAGAAAAATTAAAAGAAGCTGAAAATCGTCTTCAAAATCTTGAACCTTCCAAACCTGAAAATATTTCTGATCCTCCTTGGAAAGAGCAACCTTTCCCTTCAAATATAGTCCAAATTTCAGAAGTGATGAAAAATGGAACTAAAATTCCTTTTGAAGTGATAGTAAATAAACCTGATTATAAAAGACCTGCATATGAGGAACACTGGTATAGCAAGACAGGAAGATGGAGTTATATTCCAAGTAGAGTCCATTATGCCCTACATCGATTATTTACAAATTATGATATTGGAATCTCTGGTTGGTATGATTTCGAACACAACCTCGGCTTATCTATCCCCATGTTTCAAAATGAAAATGATTTGGACCTTTATATTGTTGCATTTCAAACTGAAATTACCGATGTTTATACTTTAGGTAATCAGGTCGTTGTTGTCGGTCATCCAAAAAGAACTGGTGTTCAGGTTATTACAGTTAAAACCGGAGCAATAAACCCACTTAATAAAAAGGAATCTTTACTTGTACAATTAGCAACTCAATCCGGGGATGAAATTGATTATTCTTTAATTCCTTATATGCCTCCTGACTTTTGGTCAAAGCAAAAGAAAAACTAAATGAGCGTAAGCGTAAAAAAAAGACAAAAAACTCTCTTGCATAAAGAGTCTTTTGTCTTTTAGTATTAGTCAGAGCTATTCCGACCTTATTTTCTATTGTTAATTCTGTCCCTTTATTTATCCATTAACCGGACCATTGTTAATCTTCGTTAATGACTCGTTCACTGCAAAAATTTTGCTGTTGATGGCTGTTATACCAAAGCCATTGAGACGCTTTGAATGCATTTCCAAGTAAGCTGCAGCAGTTTCCTTTGTTTCAAACAAGTAAATACCACCCGCTTCACCAGCTTCCGCATCCTCTGTCCAAATTTTCCAAAGCATGCCTTCTTCTTCATTAATACTTTCTGCCAATCCTTTAAACCCTACAGCCATTTCTTCGCTGAATGGACCGTCCATTTTGAAATCTACTTGTAAAATATATGCCATTAGAAGTGCCTCCTTTTTTCTATACACTCTAGCTTATTTCTTTATTGTCCTGCAAAATCCTTCTCTTCGTTATTCAATTTCCTGCACTTCACAATGCATCGCGTCTTTTGCTTCATGCCAAGGGACACTGTAACCCTTCCCTTTTGCACAGAAAATGCTCGAAGAACTATATTCCGGATCGGCGTTTTTATTGTAGCCAATTTGTTCAATGATGTCTTCACTGTTATGGCATACATCATAGCCATCAAATTGCAGTGTTAACGCGCCTTTCCCGTTTGTATAAGCGGCAAATTGAGTGGAATAATCCATAAAGGTTGCTACAGGAGCCCGCCCGTATAATGTCACGGTGTCTTCTGTTAAAATCGGCGCCTCGAATGTACCGCTTGCCTGTTGGATATCGGACATCATCCGGCCGATATGGTCGTTTGACGCTTTCAACTTAAATCGGTAATAAGGCTCCAACAGTACATTTCCCACTTGTTCAAGCCCTTGCCGCAATGCTCGAAACGATGCTTCCCGAAAGTCCCCGCCTTCTGTGTGCTTGTTATGTGCACGTCCAGTTAGTAGCGTAAAATGAATATCCGTTACCGGAAAACCTGTAAGCAATCCGTGATGGTCCCGCTCAAATAGATGCTTTTCTATTAACCGCTGATATCCGACAGTTAAGTCATCAGTATGGCATTCGTTCGAGAATGTGTTGCCTGCACCACGCGTGTTCGGTTCCATTTTCAGATGCACTTCCGCATAATGCTTTAGCGGTTCAAAATGGCCATAACCGACAGTAGGGGCAGCGATCGTTTCTTTATAAAGAATTTGCGGTTTGCCGAATTGCACGTCAATTCCGAAGCGGTCCTTCACAAGTTCCGTTAATACTTCGAGCTGAATCGTCCCCATAACATGAACCGATATCTCCTGGAATTTCTCATTCCATACAACCCGTAAACTCGGCTCCTCCGCTTCAATTTCACGGAAAATCCGGTGAAGTTCTTTAATATGTAATTCACCTTCGTACATTACTTTCGCCTGCAATGTCGGGACCATTTCAAATTGGGCAGGGTTTGCTTCATTAGCGCCAATTACATCACCAATAATCGGCGTCGTCAGTCCCTTCACCGCAAAAATATCACCTGCCTGCACTTGCTGAACCGTCGTAAAACTGTTGCCATTATATAGCCGGATTTCCGTTACCTTTTCGGCCGTTTCACCGAATGTAAATTCATCACGCACCTTTAAAACACCCGATAAAGCTTTCATAAATGTGAGGCGCTGCTGATTGTCATGGCGAATTTTATAAACTTTCCCTTCAAATGATCCGTTCGCATCGAATGTTGTTTCTGTCAGTTTCGCAACCGTTTCGAAAAACTCCAGTACCCCCTCATCTTTCAGAGCTGAACCCGACATACAAACAAATGCCTGTTCCTGATGAATCATCTGCTTCAGCTTTGCGGTACAATCGTCCTCCGTTAAATCGTCAATGAAGTACTTTTCCATCAGCTGTTCATCACGTTCCGCAAGCCACTCTTTTACTGTAGTATCAATGCCAATGTTGTACAGGAGGGCATTTGGGGATAGGTCTTTTTTAATTGCACCCATTACTGCATCAACATCCGCTCCTTCACGATCTATTTTGTTAATGAAGATGAATGTCGGAACATGGTGTTCCCTCAGCAAATGCCAAACGGTTTCCGTATGCCCTTCAATTCCATCGACCGCACTGACAATGACAATGGCCGCATCCATCACATGAACCGCACGTTCCATTTCCGGTGCGAAATCGATATGACCCGGTGTATCGATCAGTGTGTACACTTGCCCGTTGTAATCGATCCGTCCCTGCTCCGCAAAAATCGTAATCCCGCGCTGACGTTCTATCGCATGATTATCTAAAAAAGCATCCTGGTGATCGACACGACCGCGCTTTTTAATCGCATTTGTATGATAAAGTAATTGTTCGCTAAATGTCGTTTTGCCAGAATCGACATGAGCGACTATCCCGATAGTAGTATGCAATAGTATTCCTCTTTCTTTTTTGTAAATTTTGAATCTATGTAAGTTGCTCTTGTTAAAGAACCTAACGTTGGTATAAAGCTTGCAAGTATTTACATTTTAACAGAAGATGTATGATTTTGATTCTTTCATAGAAAAAAGCCGTTCTCCTAATACATCGAGTAATAGGAGAACGGCTTGTCTATGTCATTAGAAATGAAAATCATCTTCGCAAATAACCATTTCTTTCGGGTCATACGGTTCAATATGAACAAGTGTTGTCGCATAAGGATTCAACTGCTTCACTTCATTTTCAATTTGCTCCGTAATGGCATGTGAATCACGTACATTGAGATTAGGATTTACACTTACTGTAATATCGACAAGAATTAAGCTGCCGTGCTGTCTGCCACGGACATCGGTAACGTCACGGACACGCGGAATTTTCGAAACACGTTCTTCAATCGAACTGATCAATTCCGTATCAAATCCGTCCGTTAACGAGAACACCGCTTCTTTAAAGATTTCGATCGCTGTTTTAATAATGATTAAACCGATAATAAAGGCGGTAATCGTATCGACGATCGGGAAACCTAATATCGCTGCGGTAATACCGATTGCTGTCCCGATACTGACAAAGGCATCAGAGCGGTTATCATAGGCTGCCGCTTTAACAGCAGAACTGTTAATTCTTTTTGAGAGGTTTAAATTATATTTATAAACTGCAAACATACCTGCTGCACTAAACACGGCAACAATAATTGTTAAGATGGAAGGATCCTGATCGATCGGATTAGCGATTTTTTCACCAGCCGATATAAGTACTTCGATCCCGACATAAATCATAATAAATGAAGCGACAAGTGATGCGATCGTTTCTGCACGAAAATGTCCGTATCGATGGTCATCATCAGGCGGACGCTGGGAAATTCTGAGCCCGATCAAAACGGCTACTGAAGCAATAATATCTGTTGTATTGTTTAATCCATCTGCCTTTAATGCTTCTGAATCTCCTAAATAGCCTGCTGCTAACTTAAGCGCGCTTAAAAATATGTAGGCAATAATCGATAAATAGGCACCTTTTTCGCCCGCTCGTAAATTTGTATATTGCTCCAAAATGTTTCCTCCCTGAAAAACTTCTTTAAACACGAAAGAGGTTACCCCGCACAAAATCGAACGGGATAACCTCTTTTACATATCGTTGATTGTAGTATACCAAAAAACCGGGAGAAAACATACATACAAGAAAAAATATTATACAATTATAACTTTATACTCAGTCTAAACGACACCTGTCAATTATCATAGTTTTCGGTTTTGTCCGAAGTAACGGCATATATATGAACGATTTGTCCATCTTCCGACAGAACGATGCCATTCAATTGACCTGTAAAATAACACCCGCCGTCTATTCCAATATATTTTTGGTCTTCACTAATCCAAACATCATTGCAATCATGGATGTGTTGTAATGGTGTATGGCCAAAAACATTGATATACGGTGTTTTATTTTCATTTTTATAATGCTGGCGAATCCATAAGAAATTTTCATCCTGCGTCTCATCAACGGTCGCGAAACTCGAATCAAACCCTGCATGCGTCAACAACAGATTTCCTGCGATTTCATATAATTTGCCGTTATTTAAAAAATCCAATTCCTTCGCAAACTTCTCTTTTACGACTTGCGCTTGTTCAATCGGGTCCAGTTCACTTACTTCGACCGGTAAATACTTTAAAAATGAAGCCATTGTTTCCCGACCGCCATATTTGTAATAAAAGGCGTGTTTTTGTCCAGGATTTTCGAGAAAATCCAGCAGCATCGCTTCATGATTCCCTTTGCAAAAAATAACCTGCTCCCCGTACTGCCGTTTTAAGTTCATTACTTTTTGCACGACCTCATAAGACCTTGGTCCCCGATCGATTAAATCACCAAGTAAAACAAGTGTATCCTTTTGATTCCAATATGTTAATAACTTTTCAAATGCTTTATATTGACCGTGGATATCACTAATAATGAAATAATTTTTCATATTGCACCTGCTTTTCTGCAACCTATTTTGCGCTTTTTACTGCCATATTCGGTTTACAACAGTTTGATTATTGCTAAACTCTATTTCAAAGACATCCGGATTTGACAGCTGCTTCCATTCTTCAAAACCAAAATCCGATTGAAAATGATTGAGTAGTAATGACATTATATTGCCGTGTGTAACAATCACCAATGACATATGAGTACTTTGTTTTAATTCTTCTACAACTTCATTAATGCGTTGTGCGGCTTCATTACTTGATTCCCCGCCCAGGAATTTTAAATCCTTGTCGATATAAGTTTGTTGTAACTTTTCATACCAGTCGGGAAGATTTACACTGCTTAATACCCTTTCTTTTAGACGATCATCTAATTTAAACGGAATATTATTTTGTAAAACAAAAGACTGTATTGTCTGAACTGCCCTTGTATAGGGGCTTGAAATGACTCGTTCTATATTTAAGTGCTGTAAAAAATTTGCTAAACGCTCGCTAGCTTCCTTGCCAGCCATAGTTAAACACGCATCCGGTGCCTGTCCCTCAGCTTCACAATGACGAATTACATACAGTTTCATAACTGAAATCTCCTTGCACTTCATGATAAGACTTACTACCACTACATTATGTATAGCCACTTCCTCTTATACAGTATAAACTAATACATACAAATAATAGAAGACGCGAGGTAACAAAAAATGGAAGATTGGATAAAAAATTTACTAAGTCCTGCAATTGAAATTATGGCGGCCAATATTCCACCTTAAGTTATGCACCGTGTCGTGGCAATGGCATCAGGAGGGATGGATACCCTTCCTCATAACGGCGCGGTCATCACCCTGCTGGCGGTAACAGGATTAACACATAAACAGTCTTATCGTAACATTTTTGCTATTACTATCATTAAAACATTGGCCGTATTTGTTATCATCGCTCTTTATACATTCTTTGGATAGTTTAATAGGCTGGTAGTTATGAAATGGGTTGCTTCAAATACCGAAAGTTTTCATTAGTGCTTTGACAATCAAAATTAAACGGAGCCAGCTCTTTTGGCTCCTAATCTAGGAGGCGTTTTTTGGGTGGTACAAAATAAAGTGTTATTCATTACAGGTGCAGCACAAGGTATAGGATTTGAAATAGCAAAAGATTTTTATACTAAAGGTGCTTTTGTCGTGCTGACCGATATAAATGAAGAAAAAGTGAAAGCAGCAGCGAGCACGCTTGGTGAAAGAGCTGCTGGATTAAAATGCGATGTTACAAAAGAAGAAGAAATTATAGCTGCAATAAATGAAACGATTCAAAAATTTGAGCGGATTGACATACTTATAAACAATGCGGGCATGCAACATGTAGCAATGTTAGAAGATTTTCCTACAGAACGATTCGAACTACTAATAAAAATTATGTTAACGGCTCCATTTGTATTAACCAAACATGTATTACCACATATGAGAAAACAAAAATTTGGTCGTATTATTAATATGTCATCCATAAATGGACTCGTTGGATTTGCAGGAAAAGCCGCATACAATTCGGCTAAACATGGGGTTATCGGGTTAACAAAAGTCGCGGCACTTGAAACGGCATCAGATGGCATTACAGTTAACGCAATTTGCCCGGGATACGTAGATACACCACTTGTTCGAAACCAATTGCAAGACTTGGCAACAACACGCAATATTCCTCTCGAAAATGTATTGGAAGAAGTAATCTATCCACTCGTTCCCCAAAAACGATTACTTGATGTAAAGGAAATTTCTAATCTTGCTTTATTTATTTCAAGCGAGGATGCAAAAGGAATGACTGGTCAGGCTGTCGTATTAGATGGTGGGTACACAGTACAATAATTAAAAACAGGTGTGATGAAATTTAAAATTTTCAACACACCTGTTTTCTGTTAGTTCAATGCACTTTTCCCTTACAAACTACTGTTAATTTGGCCGACAAATCTCCACCAATCACTTGCTTGTGTCGGATAATATACTATTTATGCATTGTTCATTCGGGTTAATTCTTTATGATATTGAGCAGTTGTTTCATAGCTTTCTTTGCTTCCGGAATCGGAAATACCGGAAAAACATGATTCATTCTCGGGTATTCGAAGTAATCGATTGTTACGCCTTGTTCTTTTGCTTTATCGAGCAGCATAGCTGCATCGACAAGCAGCAGTTCACCAGTTCCGACAAAAGCGGTAATTTGACCGATGTCTTTCAGTTCCCCATAGACAGGACTTATTTTGTAGTCGGTTAACTCCAATCCGTCCGCCCATAACCTACCCAGCTCCTGTGCACCGAGCACACCTAGCATCGGGTCCAGTTTTTCAAGTTCTTTATAGCGCGGATCTTCACCGCGGACATCGAGCCATGCGGAATGTAGAACAATATGCTGTGGCTGTTTTTTTGAGAACCTCTTTACATCCTGCGCCAGCGCCAATGCCAGTCCACCGCCTGCTGAATCCCCCATAAAAATAAACGGCGCATCATATTTTAAAACGAGCTGATCATATAAATCATGAATGGCAGTAAAGCACTCTTTATGTGTATGTTTAGGCAGCTTCGGATAAATCGGCACGACAATCGTGAAGTTTGATTCCTGTGCAAGCTTCACTAAATAGCGCCAATGAAAAATCAGTGGATCATTAATATAGGCACCACCATGGAAATAATAAATGACCTTTTCCGGTGTTTGCTGTTCATTGATCGTGTAATAGTTCATGCCATTCAGTTCGTCTTTTTGGATTTGGTGCTGCTCTTTGAATTTAGCATCCAGTTCATACGGTCTTTCATTATGTTTCATTGCAATAAAATCATCGAGCAGGCGTAAATCCATAAATTTCTTTTTCGTTCCGCGCAGCACTAAAAACTTCTCAAACAATACACTTTGCACACTTCGCATACAATGCCTCCCTTTATCTCACACCAAATTTAACATTTTCCCTTTGTTATCAATTCGCCTAAAATCGATTGATCCCCTTCTCAACGGAAAAACGTTACCCTTATGCATATGCCCATTTATACTTCGTTAGAAAAGTCCTTATGTAACTTCAATCTCTTATTATTCCAATAAAATAAAAATAAGATCATTTTGAAACTTTTTTCCAACTTCTTCGTAAATTAGGAAATGAGTTTAGAGGGGGCATGTTCATGCTTATTGGATTTTACAGTGCACTTATCATTTTCACTTTATTATTTATCATTGCTGCTTTCTTTTTTATCCGGCAATTCGTAAATAAGAAAGTATCCCCCTATAATTTGAACACAATTATGCTTGGTGTGCTTTCGCTGTTTATGCTGATTGTTTCAGGGATTTACAGCTACGATTTCTATCATCTGCAGACAGGTGATCAGAAAACTGCTGGAGGAAGTTGCGAAATCACCTTTGTAAATGGGCATGGCAGAAGTATCGATACGACTGAGGTTACGATTGAAAACAAAGTTTACAATATTAAATCCAGTACTTACAAAGACTTCCCTGATGGGCGTTATCAATGTGAATTAACGTTTTTACCGATTACAAAAATTGTGACGCAAATCGATATTGTGACAACAGGAAAGAACGGTGATTAATATGATTGATTTTTCAATTGCATTTATACTTATTTTAGTTTTTATTACACCACTTATTCTATCGATCTACTACAGGGAAAAACCGAAAGTGGATAAAGGATTTAAAATCGCCTATCATGGGCTATCATACCGCCGTAAATTTTTGCGCGACCTTTATTCCATTCCCATTTGTATCATAGCGTTGATCATTATTTATTTGTTTGAAGGTTTCACTAATCTCTTTATATTTTTCACGCTATTTTTCATACTACTTTTTGGGATTCAAACTACGTACAATTATATAAAGTGGAAAAAAGAGGATTAGAAAAAGCCTGAGTTCATCTGGAACCAGGCTTTTTTCCATTATTTCACTCCGCTCGAACCAAAGCCTTTGTCACCGCGCTCCGAATCTGTCAGCTCGTCCGTTTCTTCAACGAAAACTTGCGGAACATATTGAACGACTAACTGAGCGATACGCATCCCCTTTTCAATCGTAAACGGCTCTTTCCCGTGATTAATTAAAATAACCCCGACCTCACCGCGGTAGCCTGCATCGATCGTACCTGGACTATTTAACACAGTAATCCCGTGTTTCAATGCTAATCCGCTACGTGGACGTACTTGAGCTTCTGTTCCTTCCGGCAATTCGATTTGAAGTCCGGTTTTAATTAACCCGTATTCTCCAGGCAGTAAAACGTTGTCTTCAACCGCACTCAAATCCATCCCTGCATCCCCTTCTCGTGCCTGTTTCGGCATTACGGCTTCGGGGTTGGTTTTCTTAATTTTTAATTGAATCGACATATTCATCCAACTTTCTCTTTTTATATACTAACTTCATGCAGTTATAACAAAACCATATTTTTTCTTTATTTTCAATAGTGAGTTGTCTAGGGTTTTGGTTGGATTTATGCAATCATTCAATAGACCCTTTACTTTTAGGTTGTTAACGCTTATACTCAATTCAACTATATATTGTGTTTTTTTAACAAGGTACTACTAAATGTAGTTTAAAAGGGAAGTTTGGTGCAAAGCCAACGCTGTCCCCGCAACTGTAAATGCTGACTGAAGGCGAATAGACCACTGTGCTACTGGCATGGGAAGGTACGTCTGACGGATGAAGCAAAGCCAGGAGACCTGCCTCGTTAAAACTACGTACATTTCTTCGGGGAATAGGAAATGGAGGCGCGCTCTCTTTCCGTTTCCATTTCAAGCTATCCTGTTTTCCGGGATAGCTTTTTTTGTTTTTTTCCGCAAAATATATACGGCACAATCATTAGTAATACTTATATAGCGAGGGATTCTATGATGAAACTTTATACGAAAACAATTTGCCCAAAATGTCTCTGGGTAAAATCCGAACTTGATGCAGCCAAATTGGAAGTAGAAGTCATTAATATTGATCAGGATGAAAAAGCAAAACAACAAGTAATCGATGCAGGTTTTCAGTCAGTGCCGTTATTTGAAATAAACGGTGAATTTATTGCAGAGCCGACTTCTATTATCGATCGCATTTCTGAAATAACTGCATGATCATTTATGCTTCACGAACTGGCAATGTACGATATATCGTGCAAAAACTCGGCTTGCCCGCTATGGATCTGGCCGAAGTGGTAAAAATCGATGAACCGTATCTGTTACTTACGTATACGGATGGATTAGGCTCTGTCCCCCCTATCGTCGACCAGTTCATGACGGCAAACTACGAATTATGCAAAGGAATCATCGTAAGCGGAAACCGTAATTTCGGTCATGATTTTTTCGGCCGTGCTGGTGACACTTTAGCTGCACAATACGGAATTCCGTTAATAGAAAAAGTGGAAATGCGAGGAACTCCGGCTAATTACGAATCGATTACAGATTACTACTACTCCATTTGGAAAGAGGCATCGATATGAAACAGTATTTAACATTAAATAACGATATATTAAACCGTTACCGTGCGACCGGTGAACTGGATTTGGCGAAAGACAAAGAAGCGACACGCCGCTATTTTCTGGAAGACGTCAATGTCCGTCTGCGCTACTTTATAGATATAGAGGAAAAAGTGCGCTATTTAGTTGATGAAGGCTATTACGAAAAAGAGTTTTTAGACTTGTACTCGATGGACTTTATTAAACGGATGTACAAAAAAGCCTATTCCTACAAGTTCCGGTTCCCTTCCTTCATGAGTGCTTCAAAGTTTTACGAAAGCTATGCGATGAAAAGCCGGGACGGAAAAGAGATTCTGGAAAAGTACGAGGACCGGATCGTCATCATCGCCCTTTATTTGGCACAAGGTGATGAAACATTGGCGGAAAAGGCCATTGAAGCGATCATGACTGCCTACCAGCCGGCAACCCCAACTGCTTTAAACAGCGGGAAAAAAGCGCGCGGCGAGCTTGTCTCATGCTTCAAACTGACGATGGACGACACAATGAACTCGATTGCCGAGA
This sequence comes from Solibacillus sp. FSL R5-0449, assembly GCF_037975215.1. Lineage (NCBI taxonomy): Bacteria > Bacillati > Bacillota > Bacilli > Caryophanales > Caryophanaceae > Solibacillus > Solibacillus sp. FSL R5-0449. Next base: position 1,498,797 of record NZ_CP150239.1, on the reverse strand, counting down.
ACATCGGTTATTGTTTGGAGCTTTCCCGTTTAGGCGGCGGTGTCGGGGTAAACTTGACCGATCTTCGTCCATTAGGGGATCCGATTAAAGGGATCTTAAACCGTGCGAGCGGGGTTATGCCCGTTGCGAAACTGCTGGAGAATTCGTTTTCTTACAGCAACCAATTGGGGCAGCGAAACGGTTCCGGCGTCGTCTATTTAAATGTTTTTCACGGAGATGTTGAGTCATTCATTTCGTCTAAAAAACCTAATGCAGATGATAAAATACGACTTGCTACGTTATCGACAGGCATTATTTTACCGGATATTTTCTTTGAACTGATGCGTCGCGATAAAGATATCGTCTTGTTCAGTTCTTATGATATTTATAAAGAATACGGTAAACGCATGTCGGAAATTTCAATTACGGAAATGTACTATGAGCTATTGGATAATCCGAACATCCGTAAACTGAAACGATTAAACGCCCGTAAACTATATACGGAAATTAAAAAGGCACAATTTGAATCGGGTTACCCGTTCGAAATATTCGATGATAATGTAAACAATGTCCATCCATTAAAGGAAATCGGGCGTGTGAAGATGTCGAACCTCTGTAGTGAAATTCTCCAGTATCAACAAACAAGCGTCATTACCGACCAAAATGAGCCGAATAAATATGGTCTCGATGTTTCTTGTAATTTAGGTTCAATTGACATTCACGAAGCGACGAAAGTTCAGGATTTCGGACAGCTTGTTGATACAGCAATGCGTCTTTTGACGAATGTTTCAACGATGACCGATATCGTCAACGTCCCTTCTGTATCCAAAGCCAACAAAGTGATGCACTCTGTCGGGTTGGGTGTTATGAACTTGCATGGACACCTCGTACAAAGTGGGATTCGTTATGGTTCCAAAGAGTCAATTGAATTTATCGATGCGTTTATGGAATCGTTGAACTATTACTCGTTAAAATCATCAATGGAAATCGCGAAGCAAAAGAACGAAACGTTTTATCGATTTGAGAAAAGTGATTATGCGAGCGGGATTTATTTTGAAAACTATATAAACAAAGAAGATAAAGATTTTGCACCAGAAGTGATTAAAGCACTTGGGGCTACTCCGATTATTACTCGAAATATGTGGGATGAATTGAAAAAACAAGTTCAGAAATATGGACTATTCCATAGCTATCGACTGGCAATCGCGCCTTAACTGACTAGGGCTTTCATTGTTGTAAAACAGTGTCAAAACAAGTGAAATTGCTGGAAAGCCGTAAAGCCAAAAATACGACAACGTAATTGGAAACGATAAACGTGAACGTTGCGAAAGCAGAAAAAAATTTTTGGATAGCATAAGGTGAAAAAAAGCATATTTTGTGAGGTTGTAATTCTCGCTAAATATGTCCTAAGTGCCAATACAATCGGTAATCAGCAGCCAAGCACCTTTCTATGAGGTGAAGGTTCAACGACTATAATACTTGGTAGGCAAACGCCTATATTGTATAGTCTACTCCCTTTTAAATATCAGGAAACTGAGGGTATTAAGGACAGGCAGTATTTCCTACATCCGCAGCTGTACGGCTTCCATCTCCCCTGTTACAGAACGTGTGGAAGTTCGTGATTATGCGGACAGTCGAACAATTTATCCGATGCCATTTTTAACGAATGATAACCAAGAACTTTATACCGAAGCCTATGAAGTAAACCCGTATGAACTGATCGACCTTTACGCAGCCGCGCAAAAGCATGTCGACCAAGGAATTTCCATGACACTATACGTAACGGATCAGTGGAACACAGAACAATTAGCAAAAGTCTACATTTATGCGTGGACGCGTGGCATTAAAACCGTTTATTACGTACGCCAACGTTTACTTACAATTGAGGAGTGTGTCGCATGTCAAATTTAACGTATAAAGCGGTCAACTGGAATACCCCGACGAGTGACCTCGCTCGTATTTTTTGGGACCAGCAATGGAAACAAATATGGTTCCCCGAAGGTGCGACTTGTTTCTAACCGAAATTCACAAGGTTAGAGTGAATTGATTAATCAATTCATAACTGTTATCACGAGGAGTAGAATGATTGGGTAACGCCATGAAATGCTCCCCTTAATACTCCGATTAGCATGATATTAAGCAAATAATTGATTGTTAAAAGCTCGGTGAAGTCGGCTGAATGATACCCTAATGTTGATTTAATTATTAACAAGGAAAGACCTTTAGAGGTAAAGGTTGTATCAGATAGGTCGGAGGTCTATAAAATATCTATGGTTAGGATGTTCAAAAGAACTGACGAAGTTGGGAATGTACGAGTCTATAGGAACAGAATGTAGAAATGCATTTGCTGCCGAAGTTGCGGTGTAAGTGTGGATTAGTAAGATTCTTCAGTATGAAAATCCATATAGTGTTACAGGCACTATCAAGCTTACAGGCTTATACCAACAACCTAAGGATATATGTAAAGATAGTGATAATGGAACAAGGGAAGCTTGCAACGTTGAGAATTTGCTTTCTATGAAACGTTGAATAGGAAAACGTTAATTTGTATAACTATTCTTAATGCAAGTGAAAGCGGAGGCATGAACCATTTGAAATATGTTGTAATGACATATTAGGGATAGCCTCTAGTCAAAACAAATATGAAGTAGATATTTTGTAAATTCAATTATACAGGATTCGAGTAAGACAAGAAGATACGAAAACCACTCTAATATTTTATATTAGAAGGGAGATTAGTAGACCTGACGACTAAAAACAAGAAAAGAAAGTTGTTAAGAAACAACGAATATTACAATATACAAGATGCTTTAGACTTACTATACGAACAATCTAAAGATGGAAGATATTTTAAAAACTTATATGATTTAATTATAAGTGAACAGAATATCATGTTAGCTTACAGAAACATCAAAAACAACAAAGGCTCAAATACAGCAGGAACTGATGGTTTAGTTTTATCGGATATTGATAAAATGGATGAAAATTTATTCATTAGAGATATTCAGAAACGCTTTGAAAACTATCAGCCTAAAAGTGTAAGACGTGTTGAAATTCCTAAGAACGGTGGAGGTTTAAGACCACTAGGTATTCCTTGTATGCACGATAGAATCATACAACAATGCATTAAACAAATTCTTGAACCGATATGTGAAGCAAAGTTTCACAAACATAGTTATGGTTTTAGACCCAATAGAGGTACTGAACATGCTATAGCTCGGGCACAAGCTTTAATAAATAATGCATATATGAACTACGTGGTTGACATAGATATTAAAGGATTCTTTGATAATGTTAATCATAGTAAACTCATGAAACAATTATGGTCTATAGGCATACAAGACAAAAAAGTGCTTAGTATTATTAAAAAGATACTAAATTCAGAAGTAGAAGGACAAGGTAAAACGACTAAAGGAACACCTCAAGGTGGAATCATTAGTCCTCTATTATCAAATGTTGTTCTGAATGAATTAGATTGGTGGTTAAGTAGCCAATGGGAAACTTTCAAAGCAAAGTTTCCATATACTAAAATCGGCAATCAACAACAAGCACTTAAAAAGACCAATCTCAAAGAATTCTTTTTCGTAAGATATGCAGATGATTTTAAAGTATTTTGCAGAGATTACGAAACAGCACAAAAAGTATTTATAGCTGTTAAAGAGTGGTTAAAAATAAGACTCAAACTAGATATTAGTCCTGAGAAATCTAAAGTAACTAATCTTAGAAAGAATTACACTGTGTTTTTAGGAATTAAAATGAAAGCTATTAAAAAGAAATCGAAGTATGTTTGTTATAGTAGAATGTCTGATAAAGCAAAAGCGAATGTATATAAAAATTTAGTGCATCAAGTAAAAGTTATACAAAAAATTCCTACGGGTAAAGAAGTTCAAAAATTAAATTCTATGATACTTGGGATTCACAATTATTATAGAGTGGCTTCTCATATCACTAAGGATATGAGAGAAATTGACTTCTGGCTTAGAAAGGTCATGTATAATAGATTAAAACACAATTTAACTAACGAAGATTGTAGAAGTAAATTTTATCTTCAAAGATATGGTCAATATAATCACAAACTAATAACAGTTGGAAAAGTAACTATTTTCCCTGTCTATGGTTGCACCAATAAAATACCTTTAAGGTTTAACCCAGATATTTGTAATTATACCAAAAAAGGAAGGGAACTTATTCATAAGAAACTTTCTGAAACAGGTTTAATAGAATATCTGATTAAGGTAAAAATTAATTCTATGAGTGTGGAACTATATGATAACTGCATATCATTAATGGCAGCCCAAAAGGGTAAATGTTTTGTCACTAATGAACCATTGCAAATAAACAATATGGAACTACATCATAAAATTATGAAAAGTACTGGTGGAGATGACTCATATAAAAATCTTGTTTGGGTAAGTAAGGATATTCACAAACTTATACACTCAACAAAAGAAGAAACAATTTCAAACTACATGAACAAAATTAAGTTAGATAAAAATCAACTTGATAAATTAAATAAATTAAGAGTTTTAGTCGGAAATAACAAAATATAATTAATCTACTTCAAAAAGTTTTGATGGAAAGCCGTATGATAGGAAACTATCACGTACGGTTTGGTGCGGGGGAAAAGCTGGAGATAACTTCAAAGACTTACCTATCGCAATAAATCGCAGTCAGTAAAGACGTCAAACAATGGAAGGAATTCGAGCATCAGGATACATACAAAAAAGTGTTCGGCGGCCTGACATTGCTTGATACGGTACAAACGAACATCGGCATGAATGAAATTGCCAAGTATACACCTGATTTTCAGGAAAAAGCGGTGTTGACCGTATTCGGATCGTTTGAAGCAATCCATGCAAAGTCTTATTCGTATATTTTTACAACATTATGCACAAACACGGAAATTGACGAAGTTTTTGAATGGGTGCAAAAAAATGAGTTTCTTCAATATAAGGCTAACCGCATCGGCGAAGTATACACCGCGATAAAAGAAGATGACCCGGAAAGTTTATGGAAAGCAATGTTCGCTTCAGTTATGCTGGAAAGCTTCTTATTCTATTCCGGCTTCTTCTACCCTCTTTATTTGGGAGGACAGGGTGTATTGCGAAACAGTGCGGAAGTGATTAGCTTAATCTTGCGTGACGAAGCAATTCATGGAGTAGCGGTCGGCTTTTTCGCCCAGAACATTTTCAAAACGTTCTCAGCAGAAAAACAGCAGGAGCTTACTTTGTGGGGCTATGAATATTTACTCGATTTATATCAAAATGAAATGAAGTATACCGATGATTTATATGCAGAAACCGGACTTTCTCCGGAAGTGAAAAAATATGTGCGCTACAATGCAAATAAAGCGCTTATGAACTTGGGGCTCGATACGATGTTTCCTGACGAGGAAGTCAACCCGATTGTCATGAACGGAATTTCCAATACTGGGTCAACCTACGATTTCTTCAGTCAAAAAGGAGCGACTTATGCAGTGGCTAAAGTAGCCCCTATAACTGATGATACGTTTAAATTCTAAAAGAAACGCTATACCAAAAAACTGGTATAGCGTTTCCTCTTATTTAATATTGCTATGTAATTGTTCGCTATTCCCTTCTATCGAAAAACAAGCAGCACCATTCAACAAATTACCCCATAGCTGGTTGTAAGGCTGTTTATGAAGTGCGGAAATCAAACAGGCAATTGCAACACCGTGCGAAACGACAGCGATTCTCTCATACGGTAACTTTAACAAATACTGGTGAAACCTGAGCATCCGGTTGGTTACTTCTTTAAAGGATTCTTGAGTCGTATTGATAAACAGTTCAGGTGAATTCATATAGCAACAATACTGTTCATCCTGTTGAAGGTTCTTAATATAGCTGCCTTGCCAATGTCCCAAGTTGATTTCACGCAAATTTTCATTTTTATGAATGGTGTGGTCCGGAAACATGAGACGGGCTGTTTGCACTGCACGCTTCAAGTCACTGGAGAATACGATCTCAGGATTCCAGTTAACGGACATTGCCTGTTCAACTCCTTTTGTCGTTAAATCCGAATCAAGCCATCCTTGCAGCCGCCCTACTTTATTCCACACTGTTTCACCATGACGGTAGTAGTTAATGATTTTTGACATAATTCGTTATTTCATCCTTGCATTTTGTCCAGATTTCTTCACTTTTGACAGCGATTCGAAACCATGCGCCGTCCAGGCCGACATAGTTTTTTGTATGGCGTAAAACGATGCCTCGCTCTAATAAATATGTAAAAAATTTATCAGAATTATTTTGTTCCGGCAATTGGAACAGCAAAAAATTCGCTGCACTGTTTGATACTTTACAATCAATTAATTTTAAGTCCTTCACTATCTGACTCCGTAATTTGCTGCTTTTTTCACGAGATTCCATTACAAAATCCTTGTCCTGTAAACAAAGACAGCCAATTTCATTTGCAATCGCACTCACATTCCAGTGCGGCAAGTATTGACGAATTTCTTCTGCCTGTTGACCGATGACATAACCGAGTCGGATTCCTGCCAGCGCATATATTTTTGTCATGGATCGCACAACAAATAAATTGGAATGGGTGTTTACCAATGGAACTACGCTCTCCGATTCATCGGTCCAGTCCATAAACGCTTCATCGACAACAAAATCGCAGTGGGGATACTTTTTAATCAACTGTTCAATCCAATATTTTTTCAATAATACGCCTGTAGGATTATTCGGATTGCAAATATAGCAGGCATGGACATCTTTCAGCTGTTTCTCCAATATTTCCTCATTAAATCGATATGTTTCAATATCGTCAGCTAAAATAGATTGAATGACACAATTCTGCTGTTTTAGTGTTCTAGCATACTCCGAAAATGTTGGCTGTAACAAAGCAATCTCCTGTCCATTGAAAAGCTGTGCCAAAGCCATTAAGCCCTCTGCCGCACCATTTGTAACGACAACTTGATCGGCTGCTACTTGGTGAACAGCTGCCGCTTGCGATCGAAATGGTTCTGCTTGTTCATCCGGGTAGCCAGCAATTTTTTCTAACAGGTTTTGCCACTGTTGCTTTACTTGCTTCGGTACCCCCAGATGATTGACATTTTCGCTGACATCAATGACTTTATCCGGCATCTGTAAATTCATCGCTTTATATAACGCGGCTGCATTAGCCCCATGTGCAGGCAATTCCATACAATATTCCTCCTGTTATCACAACATACCATGTACAAACATACATGTGCTGGATCGCTTTTTTTATATGTATTTTCTGCATCGTATTGGACGGTTTCCCCATATAAGCACGAAATGATTCCACCCCGCCATAATGATTTAACCCGCCTAAACGGATTCCTAACTGAATGGCTGTAGCAGCCTCCATATACCCGCTGTTCGGGCTTGGATGTTTTTTAGCATCACTTAGCCAGTATTTAAATCGGTGTTTAATTGGTTGTGCCGTCTCACATTTTGTAAATACAATAAGGAAAAACCCCGAAATTCTACTAGGCACATAATTCGCAATATCGTCCATTTTTGCTGCAGCATATCCAAAGTCTTCATAACGTTCATTTTTATAGCCGATCATCGAGTCCAATGTATTAATCGCTTTATAGCACCATGCACCGGTTGCCCCGAAACATAATGCATACATAAGAGGAGCCGTCACACCGTCACTCGTATTTTCCGAGACTGTTTCAATGACACCTCTTACAATTTCAGGTTCATCCAAATGATTTGTATCACGACCCACGATCCAGCTTAAATATTTCCTTGCTTCGGATAAATCGTTCGCTTCCAAGGAATCGTAAACGAGCATCGCCGCTTCTTTTAATGATTTCTGGGCTAGGGCTAAACTAATCAAAAAGACTTCGACTACAAGCCAAAGAAGAAGATGTATTTTCATGGCCAGAAAGACAATAAAAAAAACCGAGCCCGTTGTAATACTTACCGTGAGGAAAACTGTTAGTAATCCATTGATCCGTTTTCTAGTGCCACTGCCATCATTCCATTTCCTTTCGAAAAAAGAAATTACGCTACCTATATAAATGACGGGATGCGTCCATTTTTTCGGATCCCCGACAATGCAATCGATGAGCACTGCGAATACACAAATAATAAAATACATCGGTCCATGCTCCTTTAATATTTATCCATTCACTTCGTTTCAATCTTGCTTTCCGAAATAAACGAATAAATCTTTTCCATATTTAAGTGAGGACGAACATGACGGTCCAGCATTTCATACGCTTGTTCACGGTGTTCAAAATCGGATAAGACATCACCTGAAATAGGCTCCATCCCTTTTTGCATACGGATTGTATTAAAATAATCGCGAGTAAACGGACGGTTTTGGAAAACCCCGTGAACATATGTACCAAATACTTGCTCCGTATAGATACCATCTGTCCTGCCGTCATAAAATTGGATGAAAGGCTTCATTGGTTTTGTTGCTACACTGCGCCCTAAATGAATTTCATACCCTTCAATTTCATGACCTGTACAGCTTCTGCCGGAAACTTGCACTGTTTGCTTACTAGTAATAAATGTTGTTTCAATAGGCAGCAAACCTAAAGTTAAATATGTGCCTCCTGTGCTTTCAACCGCATGCTCATCACGGATTATTTCACCTAGCATCTGGTAACCTCCACAAATACCGATAATACGAACATTTTGATTCGCTAACTGTAAAATCCTTTGCATTAACCCGGTTTGCTGAAGCCATAAAAAATCTTCCACCGTATTTTTCGTCCCTGGTAAAATCACGACATCCGGATTTTTCAAATCACTCAGTGCCGTAACAAAGCGCACGCCTACATCCGGTTCTTCAAAGAGCGGGTCTAAGTCGGTAAAATTCGAAATATGCGGAAACCGGATAACTGCAACATCAATCGCAAATTCATAGTATTGTGGCTTTTTAAAACGCATGCTGGATAAAGCGAGCGAATCTTCAGCTTCAATGTGAATATCAAAATACGGAATAACACCAAGTACAGGAATTCCTGTATATTCTTCAAGCCAGCCGATTCCATCATTCAGCAATTCTTTCATTCCACGAAACTTATTAATAACAATTCCTTTGACACGGGCTCTTTCCGCATCGTCCAATAACATCAATGTCCCGACAATTGAAGCAAAAACACCGCCCCGGTCAATATCGGCAACTAAAATTACGGCGGCGTCGGTTTCATGTGCCATGCGCATATTGGCAATGTCCCGGTTTTTTAAGTTAATTTCCGCGGGACTTCCCGCGCCTTCCAAAACAAGGACATTATAACTCTCCGACAAACGGGCAAGTGAAGAACGAACTTCAGGCATGACTGTTTCCACAAAATTTTCACGATAACTTAGCGCATCTATATTGGCATAATGTTTTCCGTTGAAAATCACTTCCGATATCATATCCCCTTTAGGCTTAAGTAAAATCGGGTTCATATCCGTTGTTGCGTCAATTTTTGCGGCTTCTGCCTGAACCCCCTGTGCACGCCCAATCTCCCCACCGTCTTTTGTAATATAAGAATTAAGCGCCATATTTTGTGATTTAAATGGAGCCACTCGATAACCGTCATTTGCCAAAATGCGGCAAAGCGCTGTACATAGTACACTTTTTCCCACATCGGATGCTGTACCTTGAATCATAATTGCCTGCACTAAAATCTCCTCCCATACTGTAAATATCCCAATAAAATAAAAATGCCTCTACCTCTCATCGAAAAAGAGGTACAGGCATGTGAAATTAATTATGGATATTGTTTCAATACACAAAAACAATGACTAGTTTCGCCTATACTTCTCCCTCCGAAAAGTAAGTATCGATTGAATAAGCAGGTTTCCTGGCTTAAGCTTCGTTTTACTTTCACATCTTCCCATCATTACGACAGTGATTTATTGTGATTTCATCAGCTATTACAGTAGCGGGGGCTGCATTAGTCTTTCACTAATTTCCCTTTTACCTTACAAAATTCTGTAAGCACTTATTTAAATTGCAAATTATTAAATTATTATAAAAATAACATAGTAGATAAAAAAATGATAGGACCATTCTTGATTACAATTAATTTTTCAGCACACGCAAGCACAGGTTACTCATTATTGAGCCTCATAATTTCCATTACAGCATTATCTATAGACGCCACCGCAATAATGTTTATATTTAGCTGCTCATCTTTTTTTACTTTCTTCGCTTCTTCTGCGTTTTCCACAGGTAGAAGAATATGAGAGAAACCGCTTTGTTCGGCAATTAAAGTTTTCGCTTTAATCGAACCGATTTCTTTTACATTTCCTTTGCTGTCAATCGCTCCTGTTACAGCAATCGGCACATTATTATTAACGTCACCATTTTCGATAAGAGCGCTTAACACAGCGGCAAGTCCCGCACTGTCACCTTCTATATCTTCTCTTTCTAAAAATTGATTAATAGCAGAAGAGTTTTCTGGTAAATAAGCAATGACGTTTTCCTTCATCGTTTCAAAATGTTTCTCCGCGGGACGTACATAACTTAGTAATTCTACGTTTTTCGAACGGTACCGGATTTCATTCGTGACAACTTCCGCATCCAAAACTTTTTTATTCGTTGAAGATTCTATAGTATGAATTAAATATCCCAAATCTGTTATATATGGGGCCTCAAAAACATCCACTGCCAGTACATTAACACCTGAATCTTCCACTATTTCAAAAGGCTCGTTATATGAGACAAGGAAATAAGTATACTTTTCATAATCGATCAGTCGGCTTTCAAATATAGTTAATAGAGATAGTATATAAAATATCCCTAAAAAAGCAGCTTTCAACTTCTTTTCGTTCCGGTAAAGAAAAAAACCGGAAATCGAAATACCTAAGCCGACTATAATTAAAATAATAAATAGATAACCGTTAATCTTATCAAAATAATAAGCGAGCAAACCTGATATGTATAAAACGAATGGCAGTACTATTAAAGAAATGCGTTTCAATTTTTCAGCTCCTTAAACTAAAGTGGGAGTTCCATGAATAATCCAATCGGCTGTTTGTGTACATTTGGCTGATTTTAATAAATGTCTTAATAATGCCGCCTCGAATTGCTTCACGTTCCATTCATACCGGTATTTCTTATGCCAATCTTCTACTTCTACATAATGCAATCCTTTTAACCACTTCAACAGTTGCTCATCTGTCAGTCCCTTATCCAGTAATGCATCAATGACCGGTAACATGCGTTCTTCTTCCTCATCGATTAAAGCGTATTCAGTATGAAGGCAGCTTTTCAAACTTTGTAATGCACTCCATAATGAATGCGTATCAACCATTAGCGGATGTCTAATTGCTTCTGCTAATAAGTCACTTCCATGTGCGACCGCATGTGCCCAGCCTTTCGTATTGTCGAACCCCCGGTAATCTTTCTCAAGAAAAAGATATTGGATACTTTGGTCAATGGCCTCAACAACGAGTTCCTCTGGCAATATTCTTTTTTCACGATCTAACCCTAAAATAAGGGTGATAACAAGTGATGAAAACGATCTTGTAAATACATCATCAGAAGGTTCGCTCTGAGTAATATTCAAGTAAAGGTGCTCATTATCCAAACATGTTTTTACTAGCACAATTAATTGTTCATCAGTAAATTTCCCATTCAGAATTAATTCACAAAATCCCCGATAAATTAAGTTATCCCGTAAATAGCCATCCGTATTACCGATATTGTTTAACATGAACTCCATTAATTCGTTTAGATTGATTAAATCCACATCGATCGATTTATTTACTACTCCCTCTAGGACTTCTTTCATCACTAATAGCTCCCTTTTCATTGCTCCATTTCAAAAAGTTCTTTTAGTGGCTCAGGAATTTTTGCAACTTTTTTCTTTTCCAAATTGAAAAAGCAGCCTGATTGCTTTCCGGTACAATGTGTTTGCTTCTCCGTTGCAATTTCCAACTCCATTTCCCAACTTGATTGCCCTATTTTAACCATCCAGCACCGTCCGACCGGTTGATCGAATATTGTTAAAGGTGCTTTGTATTCAACCTCCGTTTTCATCAAAATCGGAGAAATTTGCATTTTCATCATATCCGCCAATGGATAATGTTCATTTAAAAAAGTCACACGTAAATCTTCAAACCATCTGACATACACAATATTACTGACAATGCCCATCGCATCAATATCATAGGCGTTTATTTGAATCGGTTGCTCTGCTAATAACTGTCTCACAATGTTTCCTCCTTATTTTCGTTCATCATAACGGACCATTGACCAAAATCCGATATCTTCAAATCCGATCCGCTTATAAATTCGTCCTGCTGCCGGGTTATCATAAAACAGACAAATTGACTTACCTTCAGCGAGCAGGTCTTGGCAAAGCTTTAACATGCAATGTGTCGCATATCCCTTTTTCCCATACCCTGGTCTAGTTCCAACACCTACAATCATCGCGGACTGTGAATTTTCCGCTGTTGTTGATGCGGAAGACACCATTACACCTTGTTCATCACGAATAATATAAGTGCGCCCTGTTTTAAACTTTTCCGCGCGCTCTCTTCCTTCAACACTGAATGTCCCCGTGGAAAATTCCGGAATCGATTGGAGCATTTCAATATTTTCTTCATACTCACTAGGCTGTAAATACGTCACATTTGAAAAATCCAATTCAGCAGTCGGAACCGTCAATTCAGTACATTTTGCATAATACGTTTCACTGTCCCGACGAATACCGCGGTCAATCCATTTTTTTAATGGCGTGACTAAGTGCTGAAGTCCCGATATTTCAATGCGCCCTGGATTTCCGCTGATTATTTTGGCAAATCCTTCGACATCATAGTTCCCTTCACTATACGGGATGTAGTTCTGGTCATAGCGCAGTAAGATAGCAATCAGCCGATCACCATCAAATTGTCCCCATAAATCCTGGATATCAGATTCCATGCCATACGCTTCAATATCACCGATGATAAATAAATTTTCTGCTGGTCTTTTATGTACAAGTGCCATTGTAATTTCCAAGTCTTCGTTTGTTAATTTTCGAATCATTTTGCTTGCCTCCTATAAAGTACGTTTACGCGCTTTTACGATAAAAGTTGTTGGAAAGTGGCTTGCTTTATGTAGAGAATAATATTTTTCGGAATACGGAATTTCTTCACCTTTTAAATGAGATGGCGTATCACTTTCAATAATTTCTACAAGTTCAAAGTCTGCTTTTATAAGGGCATTTATAATTGTCGCCATTTTATATTTCGGTATTTGCATTGGCGCATCTTCCCCTTTAAATGACGTTGTTTCAATATAACCTTCCCGCTGATAGGAATCCGTTAAAATAAACTGATGATCACGGCATTTGATTTGATTGTAAAAAGGATGTTCCCAACTGAAAACGAACTCGCCGCCTTCTTTTAAGTAGCTGTGAATTAACTTGAATGTTGCCGGAAGATCACTTGACCAGCCAATCGCATAAATGGAATACACTAAATCAAAATAATTTTTCGGTAAACCGATCTCTTTTTCCATTGGAGCCGTAAATAAATTGGCCTCGATGCCTTGTAACGTTTTCTGCGCAAGTGCTCTTTGTGCCTCCGAAAAATCGACACCCCAAAGTTCCTTTGCACCATTATTGTTCATATATAAAAGAGAATGGCCGCTTCCAAATCCAACTTCCAAGACCGCTTTCCCGGCAATCTGTCCGATTAAATTCAGTTCCTCTTCTGTTTGGGCTAAAGGTCCATAGCTTGGCAATGCATCTCCTCCCGCAAAATGCTTCGCTACAATCTCCCAGCTTTTTTTGTTGTTTTCGATAATTGAATTCAAAAAAGTCATCCCTTTCCGCAACGATATTTATGACGATAAATCTATACTAGATGTCCCAATTAAACCACTTTATTCCAGATGTTACAATCCGACAATTTTTCTAATTTGTTTTCGATAGGGTGCGTTTCAACATCTACGAATGGATATATATTGAGTTTACAAAGTTTATAAATGTTCCCAATTGAAGTGTAAATTACCTATTCCTCATATGGTATGAAACTCTTTTCTCGGCACATTCTAATGTCAGAAGGAGGCGATAACAAATGGCAAACAACAACAGCTCAAACAAATTACGTGTACCTGGTGCACAACAAGCAGTTGACCAAATGAAGTACGAAATTGCACAAGAGTTTGGTGTTCAATTAGGACCAGATGCATCAGCTCGTGCTAACGGCTCTGTAGGTGGCGAAATTACGAAACGCCTAGTTCAAATGGCAGAGCAGCAATTACGCGGAAATTCAAATCAACAATAATTAATGAGAAGGAAGCGCTACATAATTTGTAGCGTTTTCTTTTCATTTTGGCTCTTCAACAAGATTACATACAAAAACAAATAAAAGGAAAATGAAACTTTTACAGCTTTCCTCCGTAAAAGACAGTAATAACAATTTAAGGAAATTTGGTTACGCTTAGCTGTGGTTTACAAAGGAGGAAAGGTCATTTATGAATATTTATGGTTGGATTGGTTTAGGTGGAATTATTTTCTTCACTTTAATCCCCTTATTGGATAAGAAACATAGAACACGTGAAGAAGTTCAGAAAGCGATTGTGACGGTCGCGATAATAGTTGGAATTATTATTGCCGTTTTAGTTTTCAATATAAATTTCCTCATTGCTTTCCTACTTGGTATTCTGGCTATGATCTTGACGGAACGAAAAACTTATACAAAAAAGCGATTAACCATTTGCGGAGTCGTTATTTTAATTACAGGAATTGCAGCATATGCTCTACTTAGAGATAACCCCAATTATATTATCCAACATTTAAAAGAAAATCCGGAATCCAGCTCTTTTTATTTTGCTGAAAACGGCGAACCTCTCATTACCTATCAGTCAACTGTTATAAGGCCATTGGCAAGTACAGTAAAAATCCTTATTGCAGTTGAATATGCCATGCAGGTTGATGAAGATAAACTTCAAAAAGACCGGAAAATATCATTGAATGAATTGAACCGTTACTATTTTAAAAATACGGATGGGGGCGGACATGAAGCATGGTTAGAAGCTTTAAAACAAGATGGAGGCATCCAAAATAATGAAGTCACTTTGCATGAAGTTGCAAAAGGGATGATCACGTATAGCTCCAATGCCAATACAGATTATTTAATTAATCTGCTCGGGGTGGATGCGATCAATCAAAGAAAAAAAGAGTTAGGCTTAACACAGCACGAGGATGTTTATCCAATTGGCAGTGCACTCTTAATCCCTGATTTTATTCAAAAAGATGGGATGTCTGAAAAGGAATTAATCAAGGCACTCCAAAATTTATCAATGGAAGAGTATCGTAAATTAGCCCAATCGATCAGCCTGCAAATAAAAGCAGGCGAAATTAATGTAAGTGAAGAAAAGTTCGACGCATCTCCTGCCGTACAAAGAGTTTGGTCGGATCGGTTAGTTGGCGCTTCTGCAAGTGATTACGGGAAACTGCTCGCACTTATTTCCAATGACGAGCTGCCACCAATTGCAGCTGAAACAATTCGGGATGTAATGGAGTGGCCGATGCAATTAAATGAAGAAAATTATAAGAAATATACACATATTGGCTCAAAAGGCGGCTCTACACTGTTCGTCTTAAACAACGCGATGTATGTTGAAAACCTTAAAGGAGACCAGTACGAAATGGTCATTTTACTGAATGACCTGAAATTTCATGAACGTTTCCTGTTAAGCAACAATCGAAATTCATTTGAAAGAATGCTTTTGAATGATGCAGATTTTCGTGATGAGGTACGTGAAGCGCTGTTGAACTAAGTTTATTATTTCACTACAAAAAAGATGCTTTGCCTATTTTGGCGAAGCATCTTTTTCATTTAGTAATTCCCCGCGCCCACTTCTTACAAAATCCTTACCGCAATTTTATACTATAGGAATGCATTGCCTTCGGGACACCTTCCATGTCAAAAACCCCATCGACAATTAAACGTCTAACTCGATATTCTATAAACTGATCGCCAATATATTGATCGAGATGACCTATTACTTCTCCGATAATTCTGGCTGATTTTATAAAGTCTTTCTGCTGCTTATTTTGATGGATTTTCTTCACTGTATTGGTAATATAATTATCATAGAAATTTTCAGGAACACTCTTTATCTTTTGATTTTGCCAGATTCGCAGAACATCAGTGGATTGACAAAGCTGCTCCCATTCCCTTTCAAATATATGACGTTCCGCTTGTATCAGTAGCCGACCATTTTGCTCATTTTTATAAATTTCCATTAATTGATCTGATGAAAGTTCACCCATATTTAACGGTGTAAAATCGATATCGGATTTCTCAAAATAAAGTTTATACGCTTTGTTTGTATGAATGATTTGAATGTCGATATCTTTATCTTTTAATAAATAAAGCACAAACCGTAAAGCTGTTTGTTCATGTGCGTTTTCTCCTGCCCAAATGATAATTGGGTGATCACTTGGCGTTTGCTGAATATCGATAATCGACTGTCTAAAATGTTCTTCGTAATGATATAGATCCTCATCATCAATAAGGATGTGGTTTCTTAACCAATTCAATCGATTCGAAATACCTTCTATGTTATGTAAGTTCCAAACGGGGCCAATTGAAAATATATCGGAAAGCGTAATTACCCTTTCCTGTTGACTTATCCCTAATTTTTTAAATGCCATTTTCAGGCTGCCTGATGGCGAATCCCCAAAGACAATATGGGTCTTAACATATTGTACAGGTCCAATATTTAATTGATTCTTTTTGTATTCCACCAAATTCTTATATGTTTTATTAATATCTAAATAGAATTGCTCCTCTGAATAGCCATTTCCCTCTTCGACTACTTGCATCCGTAAAAAAATTTGCATTAATAAGGCTTTCGTTTCTTTGTCTTCTAATTGATTTATCAAATAGTTCAATTCATCAAACAAATGAATACCCCCTTTTTATTAAATTTTACCATTAAACCCTCTTTTGGTATAACTTTCCTGGAGGTGTCATCCTATTTAATTTTAAACACAAAAAAACTGCACCCCCTAATTGGGATGCAGTTTATCGGTTACATCATTAAAATTAAAGTTTTACGATGTTTGTAGCTTGTGGGCCACGTTGACCGTCTTCGATTTCAAATTCAACTTTTTGACCTTCGTCTAAAGATTTGAAACCTTCGCCTTGGATTGCTGAGAAGTGAGCGAATACGTCGTTTCCGCCTTCAACTTCGATAAATCCAAAACCTTTTTCTGCGTTAAACCATTTTACTGTACCTTGTGTCATTTAAATGACCTCCATTTAATTAAATTTAATAAGATCACAATTCCTCATAAAGAAAAAAATTCACATATTACAATAAGTACTAAATAAAACACGAATACATATTGTAATAGGTGAATTTATTGTTGTGCTTGTAACATTTCTTATTAACCTTAGTATATACCATATTAATTCATTTGTCTATGCATATGAAACAATTCATTACTTTGCCAAATTTATTCTTGTGCAATCTATGTTTGGAAATAGATATATTATTATGAATGTGGACCATTACTAGACATTATTCTCAAAATTACAGTATCATTAGAGGCATCAACTACTTAACGAGGTGTTCACTATTATGGCAGCTAAAAAAGTACTAACTAACGAACAGCAAGAACAGCTTCTCACAACATTGAAAGATCGCTTTTTACAGCATATGGAGCGTCATCCGAATATCGATTGGGAAAATGTACAGACAAAACTCGAAGCAAATCCGGTAAAACTGTGGTCTCTTAATGAAATGGAACGTACAGAAGGTGAACCTGATGTTGTTGCCTATAACCAAGAAACAGACACATACACATTTATGGACTGCTCACCGGAAAGCCCTAAAGGACGCAGAAGTATTTGTTATGACCAGGAAGCATTGGATGCGCGTAAGAAAAACAAACCGGAAGACAGCGCTATCAATATGGCCGCGTCAATGGGGATTGAAATTTTAACGGAAGTCGAATACCGCTCTTTGCAGCAGCTTGGGAAATTCGATTTAAAAACATCCAGTTGGGTTCTGACACCACCGGATATTCGTAAACTAGGCGGAGCGATTTTCTGCGACCGTCGATATGAAACTATTTTCATGTACCATAACGGGGCCGACTCATACTACGCGGCACGAGGATTTAGAGGTTCTCTTACTGTATAGCTGTACCATTTTAACTGAAAACAAGCCGTTGTCATAAATTCTGACAACGGCTTGTTTCTATTATAGTCCATAAAAATCCCGGTACAGTTCTTCCAAGTTTCGGTTAATCGGATTCACCGCATGGATTTGCACACCATTTTTCAATAGCCATTGAAGATAGGTTTCAATCGCAAATGCCGCATCTGTAATTAGTACATTCTCTTTCATCTGGAAAGGAAGTTGGCCCTTTTTCATTATTTGAGAAAGATCACTCTCATACGAATATTTAATTTCGTATTGAACTTCCCTACTCGACTGCAACGAATCTTTATAAAGCTTTCCTTCTTTAATAAACCAGAACGTATCCGTCAAATCTTCGAGTAAATCCAAGTTATGCGTTGAGATGAAGATGCTCATTCCTTTTGCATGCAGTACTTGAATCAATTGTTTTAATTCAATAATGCTCGTTGGGTCCAGTCCATTAAATGGTTCATCCATTAAAATAATGAGCGGCTTCGTCAATATACTTAACGCAATGAGCAAATGCTGGCGCATCCCGTACGAATAAGATTTGACGGGCTGATGCACGTAGGAGCGGATGCCGATCAACTCAATGACGTCATCTATTTCTTGTTGCGGAATATGGTAAATATTCGCCACAAATGACAGATGATCATAGCCGGTTAACTGCATGTACAAGTAATTGTCACTTGGCAAAAAGGAAATATGTTTAAAAAACTCAGGCTTATTGTTGGCAATATTGTTTATGTGAACAGTGCCTTTATTAATCTTTTCCAATCCTAATACCGCGCGCATTAACGAAGATTTCCCTGCCCCATTCGGTCCAACGATTCCAATTATTTCACCAGTACCGATTGAAAACGTAATATTATCCAGTACCCTTCTGTTTTTATATTCCATTTCAAGACCGTACACCTGCAATACCATTATGAATTCACCTTCCTTTTAAATAAAAGCCCCAGCCCGAGTAATAGGATTCCACCGATTAGTAAAATGCCCGTACCCGTCAGAAAGTTCACTTTAGCGTTATTTGCCTCAATCGATTTCCAGCCATCTACAATATTCCATGTATCAAAATATACAAACGGATTATACATGCTACTTGTTAGTTCAATGTAATGGTTCCCTGCAAAGTACCCGGTAATGACAAGTATGGATGTAACAATAATCGCGGCATAATGATTTTTCATCAATTTCCCGATAAAGCTGAACAAACTATTTAAGAAGAAGAGTTGTAAAAATACAAGCACGCCACTTTTGAAAAGCAACGATGACAAACTTTCAAAATAGAAATAGGCATTGTTCGCAGTTGAAAAGATAAAGGAATCCTCCAGTCGTTCTGTTGCATAAATCAATATCGGATAATCCCAGTCACCTGCACCACCTATTAGCGTAGCAATCAGAAAAACAATCGTTCCCGTAATGAGCAATAAACTACAGGCAACCGTTAAATTGTAAATCCACTTCATTATATAGATAGAAGAAAATCGAATCGGTTTTGTTGCTAAAAAGTTCATCGACAAGGTCGGTCTATATTCATCGGCCATCGTAGTCCATAATATGAATACAAACAAAAACAGGACGACCAACATCAAGTTCCAATCCAAAAACCGATACATTGCAAACGAACTGCTGTCTCCGTATTTTGTATTTTGTTCCTGGAACAGTTTTAAACGTTCATAATGTTCTTGGTCCAAAGCCTGACTCAGGTCATCAAATTTCGATACCCATTTATGTCCAAGCGGCCACGGGGTTATCCTTTTTTCATCCAGAACTATTTCCTGCTCTTCCGATGCCATGTCGGTCATAGTCCAAAGCGTATTATCGCTTTCTTTATAAGATCCCGGTTCAAATGAGTTCATCACATCCCGAAATGTCTCGGCAAATGTCGGAGAATGAATATCCGCCTTTAAATGTTCAAGCGCTTCAAACCGCATTTCTAATTGTTTAATCATTGCCTGATAAGGATTTTGATCAAGTATTTCCAGCTCTTCACCCGTCTCCTCAGCCATCCGTTGCTGTAACTCCTGCTCCATTTCAAATTCATCCGCGACCAGCTTCCAGTGTGTTTGATCTTGGATATTCGTATTTTGCGAGCTCTCGATTATTTTCAGTGCTTTGTCAGGAAATGTTCGATACTGCTCATTCACTACAATGACCGTACCGCCAATTATTCCGAATAGCAGAAGAACGGTTAAAAGAATATGCCCTTTCCGTTTCTTTTTCATATGCTCAAACTGTAGTAATTTGAATTTCCTATTTGGACGATACTGTTTTTTCGATGCTGTATATTCTGGAACTCCCAAACTGACACTCTTCATATTAATAACAGCATAAGTAAGACCGGTACACACCAAAACCAGCAAGAACATAATGATTAAATAATAGACTAAACGATTCAAATTCAGTAATAGCTGTTCATACGAAACAATCAGGTGAATCGGGTTATACATAAGAAAGCCAGTCTTCAAAGAAACGATATAGCTGATTAACACCGGCAAACTAATCAACGAGAACAACAAACCTAATTTCACTTGCTGTTTAATCAGGCAAGTAAACAGCAGTAATAATATCGCACAGAATATTCCCCAACCTATCGGGATGAATACTAGCCATTTCCATATTGGAATTAATACAACTTCAGAATTGACCGTCACTTCAACGGGATAGTAAATTGTGTTGAGATTCCCTGATAATAATGGCGGCAGGAAAGACAAAACGTATCCGATGACGATGTAACACAACTCGACAAGTAATAATGGCATCAAATAGCCAAAATAAATGGCCGTACTGGACAATGAATTCATTTTAAAGAAATCGAAAGTACGATTTTCTCGGTCGAACATATATTTATAGCTAAAAACTAATAAAAGAAGAAAGGCCGTAACGGGGCTGAATAGAATTTGGAATAATTGTTTTGTAAATAAGGCCGTTTTATATGGCGTATTTTGTTCCGTATAGGCCAACTGATGATCAATGAGCGCTTCAGCTTTCTCCTTTTCTACTGTGACTGATTGTTCTCCAAGATAAGGGATTGCTTTAAATGCTATGTAATTTTCATATTCGTTTAAAAAGGCCAGCTGCTGCTCAGCAATCTGTAGATCGTTCTCGTCTAATTTCTTTAAAATATCGTTTATATATTGCTCTTTCAATAGAAGACTTTCCAATGATTGCTGTTCTTCAGGAGTAAGACCTATTACACGTTCTTTCGTTAATGTACTTGTAATCAATAAATGTACGGTATCTTTCCGGTTGTTGAATGTCTCCTGCAGTTCCTGCTTGGTAGCACCAGATTGTATACTATTCATTACGAGCATCGATCCGACAAGTACAATAATTGCCACAGGTAAAATAAAAATATATTTGCTTTTCAGCAAGCCCTTCATGAGAAAACGAATTACTTCATTCATCATTCTCCCTCCTTCCCCTTTAGTTTGCTGAAAATATAAATTCCTCTTTGAGCAGAACTGCCATAAAGCGGTTGCTTGTCCTTTTCAAAGAGGATTTGAAATGATCAGATTCAGACTAGCAATTACTCCTCGTCTGCGTTACTAAGCGGTGCATATGGTCCTGTTTTCAGCGTGCCTGAGAAGAAGGAATAGCCCGGCTTCCCTACAGCGTAGCCACGATTATACAAATAACCAGAATACGTTTTACCGTTTTGAGTAACCGTTACCCACATCGATTGTGTCGTTGTATATGGCACTTCTTTTGAATACCAAAGTGTATCGGACGCTACAGAAACTTCAGGCTTCAAACTTTCAGCTGCTTGGATACTTGAAATATTCACGGATACACTTAAAGAAATTGCTGCTACTAAACTTAAACTTACCAATTTAAATTTTTTCATCATTGATTCCTCCTCTGTTCCTATTCCAAAACCTGATTACAATAGATGAATCTTCTACATCCTTCACTTATCCTCCACCAGTTCCAATAATCCACAGTTCCAATGTTGTGAGTAATAAATCTACCATTTCTCCCCCTCCTTTGTATTAATTTTACAAACTATCCGACGAAAAGTGTATAATATGCCTAAAAGAATAATTTAGGTGATGAAATGAATAATTACGGGCATGTCATAAAAGAAATCAGGGTAGGTAAAGGCTATTCCCAACAATATGTCAGCGAAAAAATATGCTCACAGGGCAATTACTCAAAATTTGAAAAAGGGGAAAACAGAGAAATTAAATTTTCGATTTTGAAGGAATTTTTGGGACGGCTTGAAATGTCCTATGAAGAATTTGAATACATAAGCAACAATTATGAAATGCATGACCGCCAAAGAATTATGAAGAAGTTCTACAATCAAACCTATAATTCCGAAAACGCTCTGCTTCAAATGATTGAAGAATGCGCTGCCTATTTACAGCAAAATCCGAATGACAATTTAATCATGAATATTCAAACGGTTATGGAAGGCATGCTCGTTTTGGCAAGATCCAGTGATTTTGTACTGGCTTCTAAAACATTATCACCCATTTGGGATGATCTCTCTCAGCGAAATACACTGTACTTAGCTGATATTTATATACTGAATGCCATTTTATTTGTATTTCCGATTTCTACTGCAACCGAAATTAAAGAATTTGCTTTTCGCCATATCGACAAGTACAACGGATTTCAAAATATTAATAAGTTAAAAATAAACTTTCTCATCAATCTGTCGCTTATCAATATAAAAGGAAAAGACTTTGAAACCGCGCTACACCTTTTGAATGATGCCATCGGGAAATGTAAATCGGAGCAGCTTTTTATTAACTTGTCGATCTGTTATGTAAGAAAAGGCGTGTGCCTGAATAATTTGAATGGAACGGATGAAGGTTTTATCGAAAAAGGATTAACACTACTTCAGCATTTAGAACAGGCAGAACTAGTTAAAATGCTGGAGAAGGAAATTAAAAATAATTTAATCGTTAAATAATATAAGCAAATTAAAAAGGGCTGCCTGTATAATGAGGCCGCCCTTTCATTTTTTATTTTTTATTAGGTAAATTCATTTTACGTTCCAATAATTTAATGCGGTATTTATAAATCGCATAGATTACTGCCAGCACAATTATGATGATGACAAAAGGCTGCAAATACTGTTTAAACAGATCCCCTGCCTGCTCCCAGTTCTCCCCAAGCTTAATGCCTAAATAAACATAAAGCGCGGTAATCGGAAACATCGCTAAAAATGTATAGATTGAAAACTTCCATACATTCATTTTTGTCATCCCGCATGGTACCGAAATTGCGGTACGGACGATTGGCATAAAGCGTCCGAAAAAGGCAACGCCCGCGCCGTATTTTGCGAAAAACTTGTCCGATGCATTCACTTGCTTCTCATTAATCAAGAAGAACTTCCCGTATTTCAGAACGATTGGACGACCACCATAACGCCCTACCGCATACAAAGTCAACGGTCCTAATGTTCCGCCTACTGTTCCGGCAAGCACCATTAACCAATAGCTATATTCCCCTTGAGCAATCCAAAACCCGGCCATCGGTAAGATGACTTCTGCTGGAATAAACTCAAAGCACAGTGCCAGTAACACACCGAAATAGCCAAACCCTTTAAAAAACTCAATCATTGATAGAATGATTGTATCTAACAACAAAAACAACTCCAATCATTTGCAATATCCAAAGTTAAAATCAGCGACAAAGTCCGATTTCAACTCCAAAGTCCACTTCTACATTCACTTAGCATACAAAATCTTTAAACGATTCACAATACAAATTGTGAAAACATGCCGTATTTATGTATGTTCTTCTATAGATTAGAACGTCCTCTCCCCATAAATGTTGCCTCATCCGCAAAACTTTTAATTTTATAGCAGTGTATGTCTATGCAAAAAGCGATATGTCAGCATACCTCTGCCGAATGCATGCAAATTAAAAACAAACAGGCGAAACCATAAGTACTATGGAATCCCCTGTTCAAATCGTTAAATCAATGCTTTTAAATCATGAATACATTCATAAATAAAATAGCAGCCAAATCCGAATAATAATAAGCCTGCAATAATGGAAGTCCATTTAATCATCGCTCGGTTCATGACCTTACTTGTCAGTCGTTTTATAAATATAATTATATTTGAATATTTATAAACATTCAATCACTTTTTAACTTCCCCAGTAAATTCCAGTATTGATTTATTTCCGGAAATCTATTATGATGGCATTAATTTATGAGAAGGAGGGATGTTTCTATGTTTTCAATTCGTTTACGCTAAGCTGGCAATAAAAAAGCAAACCCATTAATGTTGGGCCTTTTTGTCATGCTTGTAAACGAAGAAACCATAGGGATTCCTCTTTAAACGGGAGATTTCTATATTTTTTTCGCAGCAGGCATACATATGTCTGCTTTTTTATTGCGTTTTAGACTCATTACAAAATGGAGGGCTAAAACTATGCAGATGTTACTATTCTTTTAATACGGGCGGATTACCCTAACCGCTCGTATCGATAAGCTATCGGTACGAAATTTACTATTTCGGAGGTAGCAACAATGGAAAACTTAAGCTTTGAACTGAAAAATATACTTGTACAATTTTTAGATAAGGATGTACTGACAATCCCGCAGCTGGCCATTTATCAATTCGACCGCATTGGGATTGTCGGTAATAACGGTGCCGGTAAAAGTACTCTATTAAAATTATTAACCGGTCAACTCATTCCACAGCAAGGGAATGTTAATGCACATGTCGACTATTATTATTTTGAACAAACATCCCCTGCCGTTACAGATGACAATATTGACATTGCGCTTTTCCATAAACTGAAAGCAGTCAATCCCCATAGCGGTGGCGAACAAACACGGTCGAAATTGTCACAGGCATTCAGCCATTTCTACGAGGCAATGCTATTAGATGAACCGACAACACATTTAGATCAGGATGGCATCAAATTTTTGCAGGAGCAGCTCCGCTATTATTACGGAGCCGTCGTCATTGTCAGTCATGACCGTAACTTGCTGGATAGCGTCGTTACGACAATCTGGGAAGTGAGTGACGGGCATGTGACAGTCTATAGCGGGAATTATTCGGATTATGCCGCGCAAAAAGAACGGGAAAAACAGGAGCAAGCTGCTGCCCATGAAAAATATGTTCGCGAAAAGGCACACTTGGAAAAGGCTGTTGCTGAAAAAATGAAAAAAGCCGAAAAGATTACCGAAGCGAAAAGGATGTCAAAAAAAGAAACGAAGGCCAAAGCAAACCGAATGTTTGAAACAAAATCCAAGGGAACGAGCCAAAAATCGGTTTACCGATCAGCTAAAACAATGGAAAAACGGATTGAACAGCTGCCTGTTGTCGAGAAAGTAAAAGAAGAAGTACCACTTCAATTCAAACAATCGAAAGCACTGGAACTTCATAATAAAGTACCGATTATGATACAGGACCTTACTTTAGCAATCGGAAACAATATACTGTTGGATCAATGTCAGCTTCATGTTCGCCTACAGGATAAACTAGCGATAAAAGGTCCAAACGGCAGCGGAAAATCAACATTGCTGAACGCGATTATCGAAAAGCATCCTAATATAGAACGCTCACCGAAAGTAAAAATCGGTCATTTTTCACAGCTTGCTTATCAAACCTTACCGAATGAGACGATCTGGCGTTTTATTAAAACAAGAAGTGAATACAACGATGCATTTATCCGCACTGTTTTGCATCAAATGCAGTTTGAACAGAGTGATCTGCAAAAGCGAATCACCGTTTTAAGCGGTGGCGAACGGATTCGATTGCTTTTAAGTCAGCTGTTTTTAGGTGAATATAATATTCTCCTGCTTGATGAACCGACCAACTTCCTTGATATGGCGACAAAAGAGGCATTGGCAAACTTTATTAAGGCCTATGACGGGACTGTGCTCTTTGTTTCCCATGATGACTATTTTGTGAAGCAAGTGGCAACAAGAACGATTGAAATAAAAGATAAGAAAGTAATTGAATTGTGATGATACTGTTCTTTATGAGAGATACATTTCTTTCATTTCCTACCGGTGTGCACTACAATAATTGTTATGGTAATGCTAGTAAGAAAAGGAAACGAGCCCTTTACTAATTGGAGGTCATCATATGGAAATAGGTATTTCAACTTTTGCAGAAACTACACCGGATGTGCTAACAGGTGAAACAGTAAGTCATGCCGAACGACTGCGGCAAATCGTCGAAGAAATTAAGCTGGCGGATGCGGTTGGACTGGATGTGTATGGTGTCGGGGAACATCACCGCGAAGATTATGCAGCATCAGTTCCCTCTGTCGTACTCGCTGCGGCTGCAATGCAAACAAAACAGATTCGACTAACAAGCGCTGTAACGGTGCTTTCATCTGACGATCCGGTACGTGTCTTCCAGCAATTTGCGACACTTGACGGACTATCGAACGGACGCGCCGAAATTATGGCTGGCCGCGGTTCATTCATTGAGTCATTCCCGCTGTTCGGCAATGACTTGAATGACTATGATGCGCTTTTTGAAGAAAAACTCGATCTCTTATTAAATCTTCAGGAAAATGAGATTGTGTCATCAACCGGCCATTTCCGCCCGTCTATTCCAGGACGCGGTATCTACCCCCGCCCTGTACAGGAAAAATTGCCGATTTGGATAGCGAGCGGCGGTACACCACAATCTGCAATCCGTGCGGCTACATTGGGCTTGCCGTTAACATTGGCAATTATCGGAGGAAGCCCTCTGTATTTTGCGCGCATCGTTCAATTGTATTATGATGTGGCGAAAAAAGCAGGACATGATATTTCAAAGCTGCGCGTCGCTTCCCATTCACACGGGTTTATTGCAGATACGACAGAACTTGCAACAGAGCAGTTTTTCCCGTCAACAGCAGCGGCTATGACGAAACTAGGCCGCGAACGTGGCTGGGCTCCGTATACACATGAAGCATTTGATGAGGCCCGAAGCTTGGAAGGCGCTCTTTATGTAGGTGATGTGGAAACGGTTGCGAAGAAAATCATCTATCTGTACGAACATGTCGGCATTTCAAGGTTTTTCTTACACGTGCCGGTCGGTTCTATGCCGCATGACCAAGTACTGCATGCCATTGAACTTTTAGGTACGAAAGTTGCACCAATTGTGCGTGAAGAAGTAGCAAAATTGAAAAAGAGATAAAGATGATCGGTCAGGGGCTATGCAGTATTTTTCTGCATAGCCCCTTTTTATGATGTATGTTTTTATGTTCCACCAAAAGTTTCAGACTATATTCACTAGAATAATAACAAAAATGCTTAAAATTCAGAAAATTATTGCAATTATAAATTTATTAAACTACAATAACATGAATTCAATAGAAAGCTGAGGTTACATCATCATGGGAATTTTACAGAAGATAGGTAAGTTTGCAGGAAATACATTTGCGATTTGGGTTCTTGTTGCTGCAGGTTTAGCAATTTGGACACCTGAATATTTCACTTGGATCGGCAGTTACATCACCATATTATTAGGAATTGTCATGTTTGGTATGGGGATGACATTAAAATTAGATGACTTTAAATTAATTCTTCAATATCCGAAAGGCGTAATTATCGGGATTGTTTCTCAATTTGTCATTATGCCATTACTTGCATTTGCGTTAGCAAAAATTTTCAATTTACCACCTGAAATTGCGGTTGGGGTTATTTTAGTAGGATGTTGTCCAGGGGGTACGTCATCAAACGTTATGACATTCCTCGCTAAAGGTAATACGGCATTATCTGTTACAATTACATCATTCACAACATTATTAGCACCGTTTGTAACACCTGCTCTCATCTATTTATTAGCAAGCGAATGGTTACCGGTTTCATTTATGGCCATGTTTATGTCGGTTATTAAAGTGGTATTGATCCCGATCATTTTAGGGATTCTTGCTCAATTCTTATTTAGACCAATTGTAGAGAAAAGCATTGATATCCTACCAACAATATCCGTTGTGGCGATCGTAATGATCGTTGCAGCCGTAGTAAGCGGAAGCCGCGATAAAATTTTGGAAACTGGATTAATCATTTTTGCCATTGTTATTTTACATAACGGGTTGGGCTACTTAATTGGATACTTGGTAGCGAAACTATTTAAACTAAAATACGATGATCAAAAAGCGGTATCGATTGAAGTTGGGATGCAAAATTCAGGTTTAGGAGCACAGTTAGCGATGGCGCACTTCGATCCCGTATCGGCAGTTCCGAGTGCGATCTTCAGTTTCTGGCACAATATTTCCGGACCGATTCTTGCTACCTATTGGGGTTCAAAAGCGAATAAAAAGGAAAACAGCAAATAGTAATAACACAAAAAAGAGGTACGAATTCATAATGATTTGTACCTCTTCTTTTTCGTTCATATGTATTAATGGGCTTAAATGCATTCAAATATGTATACCTTTCCTTCTTCATTAAAAGACCTTATCATTCTTTCAAAACCAACTTATATTGTACTAACTTAACTTCTTTCCCTATGTATAAATCTGTTCCCACACGGCTTTCCTCTTTAAATCCAATTTTCTTCATCAATTTTCTGGAGCGATGATTTGTTTCATGCGTTTCTCCGTAAAATGTGGTAATTCCAAATTGTTCATTTGCATAATTGATTAATTCCTCTATCATTCGTGTACCAATGCCAATATTCCAGAGCGTACTGTCACCTATAGCAATACCAATTTCAGCACAATTTTCATTAATCTCGGTTAAATCGGCATGACCGATAAGTCTATTTTTATATTCAATTCCCAGACGAATCATATCTTTTTGTTGATTGGCTACACAACGTTCCCACCATTTAAACACTTCCATATGATCTCTATTTTTTTGCCAACCATTTGCTTCACAAAAATGCTCATCCCTGCTCCAATCAACTACAGCATTGAAATCTTCTAATTTCAACTTTCGGAAGTAAATTTCATTTCGATTAATAACCATTAATCATCCCACCATTCTGATTTTCGCAACGCAATAATCGTTCTTAGCTCCGTAATTTACATATGAAAACCCTTGCCGTTTTAAATGGCAAGGGATGTTTCATTTAAACTAAACCTGCTTTTAATAGTTATTAATCTGATATTCGTTCATTTTATGTGCTAAACGAATTGTCACTTGAGCTAATTGTGCATACGTAACTTCACTAGTTGGCTTCAACTGATTATTTTCAGCTTCAAGTAATCCCATTGCATACGCTAATGCCACGTGACCACGTAATTCCTTATCTACTAGTGCGGCATCACTGTATTTCAATTCATATATATCACTCAGTTGTGCAGGTTTATTTAGTTTCAGTGTTCCAATTACCCATTTTGCCAGCTCCTGATTAGTAAGAGCTGTCTGAGGATTAAAGGTTTTAGTAGATGCATCGAGCATTCCCATCTTTAATGCACGAGAGACAAATGCATATGAAGGATCGTCTGGCGTTATATCAGTAAATGATTCGTCCGCCATTTCAAAATCATTGTATCTAGAGCTGTAATACATGTATGTTACGGATTTCAGTAATACTTTTAATGCTTCCTCTTTTGTAATAGCGGCATCCGGGTTAAACTTTTCGTTAACTTCTAAAATACCTGCATGAATTAAATAATTTAATTCTTCGGCAGCTTTTGGATGCTCGATTTTCGGCTTGTCCGCATTGGCCATTCCAGATGCATCTAACCATTCACCTGTTTTGGCATCAATGCCAGCAGACCGTTCTTTGAAGACTGGTTGGTATGCTAAACTGTAATGCTGCTCATTCCCTACTTTTGGATGATTCACATATTGCAGTTTCAGTTTCAACTCATCCTTCAACATTTTTGTTGCTTCCTGTTCAGCTAAAATATCCGTTACTGCCGGGTACTCCAAATCACCATAGTCGCTCATGTATAAGTTGACTAAATCACCTGTTTTGGCATCGACACTTACTGAGACACTATCCCCCATTACCGTTAAGCCATTCTCGATGCGCGGGAATGTAAAGTTATAACTATTATTGTAGGTCTCATGGTAGCCTTCATTTACCGGCAATGCATACTTGTGAGCAGATGAAGGGATCCATTCTTTTACAAGAGCGATCGCTTTATCCAATGCCTGTTTTTGTGTTAATTTCACTTCATCTTTGCTGTCATCATTATCTACTTCGAGACTACTTTTTATATCACTGTAATTAATGAATTCCCCTGTTGCTTTATCAATTGTTAGTACAGTCCCTGTTCCACCATTACGATAGTTATACATATATTGAATGTTGAATACTTCTTTACCCGACTCCGAAGTTGTTTCATCAACCGCTCCAATCTCCAGTTGAACACCTTTTATATCTGTTGCAAGCAATTTTTCAGCCAATGCTCGTGCCTGAGCTGCTGTCATGTTCGGCTGTTTTGACGCTAATGGCGCTGATACAATTGGTGTAATTGGTTTAGCAGATATTGTTGATGAGAGTCCGTCCATAGTGAACCATTCCCCTGTTAGCGCATGGATACCTGAAATAACCTGGCTATTCGGTTCATAAACTAACTTCACTTTATGATTTCCTGTTGAATAATCCGGTATAATTGTATAAGACAATTGTGCTTTTAAAGCATCTTGAACGCGGTTAGCAACGGATGATTCATCTTGTTTTTTTGATGGGTCATCATATGTGAAATTATTTTTTGAAGAGGTTGTTCTATAAAAAGATGATACTGTTCCATCTCCTAGTACACGAATATTGATAGTTTGATCTGAAATTGGAATTCCTGAATTTTTCTTCTCATAATTAAATGAGTATTCAACAGGCTGCGTTAATATAGATGGAGAGTAATAATCGTATGGGTTCGGCACAAGCTCATACCCTTCGCCTTTACTGAACTTTTCCATAAATTTATCCGCTGATTTTTTCACTTCTTCTTTTGAATATTTTGCCGGGAATAATACATCCTTTGTGTATACAGGTTGATAATAGAATTGCTCCAACTCTAACGTATCCCCTACGAAAACAAAGCTCCCATGTTCATATTGATCATTAATATTCTTTGAGAAATAAAGTTCATAACGCACCGTAGTGTCTGAATGATGTGAGTATCCAGCCCCGCTATGAAAGTCTTTTTCCGATACATGCAGGAACTCATTTGGAAATAATTCTCGGAAACGCTTTATTAAATCTGCTTTTGTTACTGTAGTATTTGCTTGTGCGACCTGAATCGGTAATGTCTCCATTCGTTCATTCCCTAATGTTGAAGCACTAGCAATCGGTGCTAATAACCCAACAGATAGCGCTGTTGCAGTTAGCATGGCACCCGCCTTTTTAAAAGTTACCACTCTTCATCCCCCTATCTCTTTCTCGTAAACATCTGTTTACACTTATATATTACGAACTTAAATTCAAAATAGTTTCACTTTTGTTAATATTCAACTAATTATTATGAAATGTTAAAGCCGATAAGCCATATATCTAACCGTTTGATCAATACCATAAAAATTAATTCCTCCCTCTTACCTCTTTTCAAAACATTACCAGTTATCAAGATCAATAGTTCAAATTATTCCCAAAAGAATAAAAAAACACCTATTTTGAAAATAGGTGTTAAAGTTCGGTTATTGAGTAACCGGATTCATCTTCGTAATCTCTTTCCTGTTTATTGAAATTGTTCCGCTAATAGGTTCTACCATGCGGTTCAGCATACGAAGAGCTGTCGTTTTACCACTACCGCTCGTCCCAATAAATGCGATAAACTCCTCTTTTTAATATCTAGAGTTAAGTTATCAACGGTCACTTTCCCACCACGGTATACTTTGCGTAAGTTTTCGATATGTAGCATAGAGCTCATTCCTTTTCCCATTTATCGTAATCCTATTTTGATAAAATACTTTATTTATAAACCCCGCTTTTCAGAAACGTAACAATGGAGACATTTAAATTGCAATATTGTAATTTTATAGTTTATTACGTAATCTCCAATAAAATTTTGTAATATTTAACGGTTTCCATCCGACTTTTTTATTTCTATATAGTATTTTTTTACGATTTCGAATTGACAAAAATAAAGTTTAAGTTAATAATTATAAACCAAGTAACAATTCGTAAAATGTTTAAGGTTGTTACATTATAAAAGGAATAAAGGGAGCGTATTATGCATTTTAAAAAATTAGGATTATTTTCAGTAGCATTATCGGGTCTGCTTTTAGCTGGTTGTAATAATCAGGATGATAGCAGTGCTACAATTGAAGAAAAATTAAACTACACGATTAATGGCATTGAACCAGGAAGCGGAACAATGGAATTAGCAAATAATGCTTTACAAGATTATGAAAATCTAAATAACTGGAACCTTACAGAAAGTTCTACGGCAGGTATGCTGGGCGAACTGGATAAAGCTTATAAAAATGAAGAACCCATTATATTTACAGGCTGGAACCCTCACTGGATGTTCGCAAAATATGATCTGAAATATTTGGAGGATCCTAAAAAATCATTAGGTGAAATTGAAAATATTAATACGATTGTACGAAAAGGCTTTAAAGAAGATTTACCGAACGCTTATACAATAGTGGATCGCTTTTATTGGGAGCCGGAAGATATGGAAACGGTCATGACCGATGCCCAAGATTCAAACTTTGAGGATGCTGCAAATAAGTGGGTAGAGGAAAATTCGGATACGATTGCAGAATGGACTGATGGCGTTGAAAAAGGAAACGGTGAAAAAATTAGTATTATTTCAACTCCTTGGGATACTGAAGATGCTTCATCACATGTCATCGCAGCTATATTGGAACAGCATGGCTTTGATACCGAAATCACTCCAGTTGACCCAGCAATTATGTTCCAGGCGATTTCAACGGGAAATGGGGATATTTCATTAGCTCCATGGCTGCCGATTACCCATGAATCCTTTTACGAAAAGCACAAAGATGACTTTATTGATTTAGGCGAAAATTTAAAAGGGGCACGACTTGGCTTTGTTGTTCCAGCATATATGGATATTGATTCGATTGAAGATTTAGCTCCAAAAAAATAGTCATACAATAGCATCGGGAAATTTATTTCCGATGCTTTTTATTTTGAAAGAATGTAGCTTTACAAATATTGAGAACACTCCATCTAATATCAGATAATTCAAAAATTTCCCGCGCAATAATTTAGTTACTTGTGGATAACTTTAATTTGAAGGGTGCCTAAAGGAATTTCCGTCAATGATTTTCTAATAAATTTTGAGATCTGCTAATATATTTTTATTTGTTCTAATAAAAATTCGAAGTTCTAATTTATTTAATGTTTGTTCTAATAAGGCCGGCAACTCTTCTAATATGTTCTACCGTTCTTCAAATAACCAGCGCATTTCTTCTAATATCCTCCCCAACTGTTCTAATAAAATCTCCCTCAATTTCTTCAAGACAAAAAAACTGCCCAAGTTACAAACACTTGGACAGCTTTCCAATTAGAACGGCATTCCCATAATCGCTTTTGGCTCAAGAAACTCCTCGATACCATAATCGCCCCATTCACGGCCAATACCAGATTGTTTAAATCCGCCGAATGGTGCTGAACGATCCGTTTCACTATCGTTAATACGAATTTGCCCTGCTCGAATGGAGAATGCGACTTTCTTCAGGTCTTCTTTATCATTACCGAATACATATCCGGCAAGTCCATAAATCGTATCATTAGCAATATCAATGGCTTCGTCTAAATCTTTGTACTTGATGACCGACATAACCGGACCAAAGATTTCCTCCTGTGCAATGGTCATATCGTTTTTCACATTCGTAAATACCGTAATTTGTGAGAAGAAACCTTTATTAATTCCATCTGGTCTGCCTGGCCCACCGATTGCAATGGTTGCACCTTCTTCTTCACCTTTTTTAATGTAGGACTGAACGGTCTCCCACTGATCTTTGGAAACTTGAGGACCCATAAATGTATTTTTATCCTGTGGATCCCCTACTGGAAATTCCGTAACAAATTCTTTCATTGCTTCAATGAATTCATCATGCATTTCTTCCGGTACAATCATGCGGGTTGCCGCGGAACAAACTTGCCCTGTATTCATAGCAATTTGTCCTAATGCCGCTTTTGCTGCTTCCTTTACATCCGCATCTTTTAAAATAACAAATGGTGATTTGCCGCCAAGTTCCAATGAAATATTTTTAATATCTTCAGCAGCATTTTTCATTAATCCGCTGCCAACTTCACCTGATCCGGTAAACGATACAATGTCCACATCCGGATGTGTACTGATTGCTTCACCTACTGTTGAACCTGAACCGTTTACAAGATTAAAGACTCCTTTTGGAACACCCGCTTTATCCAAAATTTCTGCCAGAATGACCGCTGCAAACGGTGTTTGGGAAGCAGGTTTTACTACCATCGTACAACCGGCCGCCAGTGCACTTGCAAGCTTTGTGGAAAGCTGATTTGTCGGGAAATTCCACGGTGTAATCAGCCCGGCTACTCCAATCGGTTCTTTTTGAATATATGATTTCTCTCTTTTTTCGGTAAATTTAAATGTCTTCAATTGTTCTGCCGCTTCTTTAAAGTGCGTTAGCCCCATCTTAAAATGGATTTCCTCCGATTTGGTAATAGGTGCACCTAACTCAGCGGTCATTATTTTCACTAAATCATCTTTACGATTTTCATATTCTTCAGCAATCGCTTCCAACAGCTTAATTCGATCATCCACCGACATTTTTGAAAAGGAAGGGAAAGCCTCATTCGCTGCCTGGACCGCTCGATTCACATCTTCTTTCGTCCCGCTGCTAATCTTACCTACTACTTCCTCTGTCGCAGGGTTAATTACTTCGATTGTATCTGATCCAGTAGAATCAACCCATTCCCCATTGATGTATTGTTTTGTATGATTTAGCATAATCAAACTCCTTTATAAATCGACTTATAAAAAATATTCCCTTTGTGCTTGTCAGTAAACATTTGAAACTTTCTCATAAAGCAAAAAAATTCGAAGCCTGTAGTAGCGCTTCGAATTTTTAATCAGTGTTAACCTATTCATTTATCGCAAGCAATTGCTTAGCGATTTCCTTCACATCCGGATCTTTTGATTCTTTTGTAAAACGCACTATATGTTCTTCGATTTCAGTACCTTGCCAATGCACACGATCATATGAAAGTAATGTTTGAATCGCCATATACTGCAAATGGTCGTCAGTCGTTTTTAAAGCTTGCCTAATAAAATCCATACCAATCCCATCATACTGATCCAATTCTTCAATAAGTGATAAAACTACAACTTTCTGGTCGTTCGTCAGTTCATTGAAATCACCAAAACACGCCGTAATTCCAATTAGACGTTCGATAACTTGCGGATCCTTCGCGGCAAATAATGAATAATAATATTGCACATTTTCAGGGTGACTCTTTAACTTTTCAAATACGATGTCCGTTATATCTGCTTTATAATATTTGGCTACCGCTAACGCCATATCCTCATTTTCCTGGTCATATTGCAGAATTTCCAATGCTTCCTGCAGCCATAATGGATTTTGAGCAATCACGTTGATGTTTTCTTCTACTGTACGCTTTTCATGCGGTTTCCAGTTAGATGAAAAGCGATCATCCCATGTTTCTTCATCATATTGTAAATACTCATGAATTTGTGTCAAAATAAAAAACTGGCTGAATGTCAGGCAATGTGTTTTCGCATGATGTGTATAGCGCATCAGTACTTGACCTGCATACTGATATTCATCCATCGTTTGATAAGCCCCTTCATATAAAAGCGCTAATATAATTGTTCCCGCACTGTCAAATATTTTCCCGGAAATAATTTTTTCGTGCAGTTCAATATCAAGCTTCCCTTTTTCAGCACACATTAATGCCGAGGCATTCCCAGGTACAGTATTTTTTAGACCTTCCAGCAATATCCACTGTCGGATATCTTCATTTGAGGCATCCAGGAAATTTAATGCTTCAAGTTTACCCCAGTCTGAAACATTTTTCGCAATATACCATACGATCTCATTACTGTTAGTTGTGCCGTTAGTTATTGCGAATAAAGCCACTCCGGTAAACTCTTCATGCAATGCAATCACTTTTAATCGTTCTTTATACTCTTCACATTTTACTGTTCCCAATACAAGAAGCGCAAATTTCACTACTTCGCGATGTGCCGCATGTTCTAGCAGCCAAATTGCCTCTTCTTTCACTCGGTCTTCATCTTTTTCAGCTTCAGAAAACCGCTCCAAAAATTCATGGAAATAGCTGATGACCTTCTCATCTTTAATTTTTTCGTAGGTTGATTTACGTGTTTGCTCATTCGGATTAGTAACCTGTTCTAAAAATAGCTTAATCAGCTTTTTCGTATAAAATGGTGTTACTGCCTCTTGATGCAGCTGGTCTGCAAACCCTGGCGCAAATTTCGGATGATGTTCATCATATAAAAAATCGTCATCCGGCAAATCTTTTGTTATTACCTGTTGATTTTGCTCATATTGCTCTTCAAGCAAAGGTACGATATACACCTTATTTGCCCATGGTAAAAATTGCAGTTTCATAGCCTCATGGAGCAACTGCTTTCCATCTACTTTCACCTTTATATTCAATTTAACAAAGCCGCCTATTTTCACATATACTCTATGTGTTTTACCGCTTTTGGATTGGAACGTCCCTTTCATTGTTGAAAATGGTATTAGATGCGACCAGATTGATTTCCGTACATTTTGTGCAATCGTTTGGCCATCTACCTTTAAAACTTCTTCCATCATGCCATTCCTAACTTCTATTTGATGACCTTCATACTCCAAGATCCATTGCTTTTCCACTTCTTTTGCAATGTCATTTTTGGCATTACGTATTTCACGCTTCATTTCTTCTTTAAATCCCATTTACTTGCTACCTATCCCTCTCGTTTCTATACAACTATCATAACAATTTTTATTAACTATTTGTTAAATAGTTGCAAAAAAGCGAAATAATATCACAAGTATTTACTTAATTTTTGGGAATTGTCAGATAAAAAGGACTAGTAAATATACTAGTCCTAAAAATAAATTATTGAGTTTTAACAACTACTTTCCCGTTATGCTCCCCATTAATTACTGCATCAAATGCCTTACCAGCCTCTTCTATTGGATAACTGTAACCTACGACAGGTTTTAGCTGTTCTGTTTCCAGCAGCTTTGCTACACCGTATATTAGTTCCTGGTGTTCTTCTGCCGATACATTAAACAGTACCATCCCACGTACATCACATTCTTTTTGCATAACTAGTCGTGGATTAATTTCAATTTCCCCACGGTTTCCGACAATGACAATGACACCGTTTTTAGCAACCATCTGCAAGTCAGTTTGCAGATTTTCATTCGCCAGAAATTCAATTATGACATCCGGACCTTTGCCATCATTGGCATCAAGCACAGTCTCAATCGTTTCTTCTTTAATATGATCAAGCACAACATCCGCGCCCGCTTCTTTTACAAGTTGTTTCCCGGAATCACGGCTTGCCGTTCCTATTACTTTTGCTCCTAAAGCTTTTGCAATTTGAACAGCCTGCAAACCTACCGCACCACTCGCTCCGTGAATGAAAACCGTTTGCCCTGATTTCACTTTCGCTCTTCCAACCAATGCTCTGTAAGCAGTCAGTGCCGGAATTCCTAATGCGGATCCCTGCTCAAACGAAATATGCTCCGGAATCGGATGAACAAAGCGGCTTTCACAAACAATCTTTTGTGCCAATGTACCTGTCGACTTACCACTCGGCAAGCTCGCGATAAATACTCGGTCCCCTGCTTTTACGTTAGTCACTTGTGCTCCAACTTGTTCAACAACCCCCGCCCCGTCTAACCCTGGCGTATATGGCAGATTCGGTTTAACCGCATATGTACCTGTGGAAGTATAAACATCGCTAGGATTTACACCTGCCGCATGAATGTTTATCAGTACCTCATTTTCTGCCGGTGTCGATACTTCCGCTTGCTCCACAACTAAATTTTCAGATGTTCCAAATTGATTGATACGTATTGCTTTCAATAACTTCACCCCATCAACTATATTATATTAAGAATATTAGAAAAATTACATTTTGTATAGAGATAGCTTCGTTTAATAAATTATTAAAATGTAATACTCTTATTGGTTCATCTATATGGATAATATAGAGGGGGCGAGAAATAATTTTTATTGGCAGTAATAATGATGCTATATTTTGAAAGCAGATGTACGAACTCACTTCGTCATCTGCTTTAATGTGATATCCTCTATCTCTTTTATCTAAAAAATAATCGGAAAAGTAAATATAACGAAAGCTGCCCACAATCCGTATACCGGCAAATACTTCGTAATGGCATCTTGAATCGCTTCAGGTCCGGATTTATTTTGAAGATAATGTAAATAGGAAATCATTATCCAAAGTAGGTTTGCAAAGATTAGTATATTCACCCCTAAAACAGCAAGCCGATTTGGTGTAATACCGTAAGAAGTCACTCTGAACATGATGGCTGATAATGCGACACTGTCAATAATAAGCGCAACAACGATTAAAGCGAAATTGACATAGTCGAAGATGGTCTTTTTATCGTCCGAATCCTTCTCGGTAATAGAGAAGATTGTAACAGCCAGTACGCCAAGTAGTATTCCGTTGAAAGCGATCAGGAAATCACGGTCCAAAAACGGGTTTTTACCGACCGATAGGACTGTTACAAGGTATACAATTAAAGTAATAAATACTAACGGGCTAAATATTTTTGCGATAAATGGAGTTATATTTTTGGCCAACTTTAAATTCATAGAAACGAGGTGAACACCTACAACAGCAAGTGCCGCTGCCCCAAATAAAACGATATTACTAAAATAGAAGTTCTCAATATCTAAGCCAATAAAGCTGAATAACTGCAACGTTAATAATGCGAGAAACATCCCGCTAACTGCCATGCTGGCGTAAAGAATGCCAAATTCTAAATTAAATTTGATATAAGCTAATCTTATACTGCTATTTAAATAATCATTTCCTGTATATGCTAGCCCTAATAATACCCACAAGAAAATGGGGAAATGTAAATATGCTAAAATTATGCTATCGTCATTGAAATTCAATGGCAGCATATTCAAATAAATTCCTGAAACTAAGAACATTGCCACTAACGAATAAATGATACTTCTTTTAGGTTTATGCTTGTAAACGAAGTAGGCAGCAATAAACGGAATAATACCAAATGCCAGATTAATCGGAGCGATCGATTCCTGCTCGACAAAATGGAATATAATTCTTGTGCATACCCCTGCCATGATCGCTAATATTCCCATGAAAATAAATCCACTTTGTAATGACGCAGACCTTTTTTTACTATCCATTTCATTGAAATTCAATCTTTCATACCAAACACTCAAAATCGGGGAATCAGAGTTTTGTTCCCATGCCTGATTAAATGACTTAGTAAAAGCTTTCGGGTCTTTTCGATACATTTTCTCCAGTACATCGGGTTTAGTAATATTTTCAATAACCAAATTATTACTCTCCATTGCTTTCCCTCCCTCAATTATGTTCCACCTAAATTTCCTCATCACTTTTGTATTCTAAAATATCTCCAGGCTGACAATCCAACGCCTTACAAATCGCCTCTAAAGTTGTTATTCGGATGGCTTTTGCCTTTCCATTTTTCAATATGGAAAGGTTAGCCATCGTAATTCCAACCTTTTCCGAAAGTTCTGTTACACTCATTTTCCTTTTTGCCAGCATCACATCAATATTAATAATAATTGCCATAGTTATTCACCTCAGACCGTTAAATCATTTTCAGATTTAATATGAATTGCTTCCTGTAAAAGTTTTTGAAGAACCGCTGCGAAGACTGCAATTACCAATGAAGCAAAAGGAACAACTAATCCGACAAAGATAACACCCGGTGCGTCATCCAATTCTGCAAATACATAAAACAGCGGTAAAACGAATAGATGCAAAATACTAATTGTGATGGCACAATATTTTATTTTCTTTAAAGGTTTCACAGCTAGCTCAGAGAACGCTTTATTATTGTCGATAAAGCGTAAAAGTAGGAAAGCCTGATACAAAGCAAAGAAATAAGGAATTGCCGAAGCATCGAAAACGATGTAAACAAAATATTTTACGAATGCAAACTCCGGAAGCATTTTTGATGCTACATTTGCCAACTCAGGTACTAAAAAGATGCATAACGCCAAAATAGGAATTCCTAAAAAAACAACAGCAACTTTTAAAAACAACGTAGTTACTTTTTCCATAATTCGCACCTCATTTATTTATTTTCAATTTTGATTTTAATATATGATTTATCGTAAATCAATAAATATATATCTAATTTCGTGATTTATTTATTGCATATTAGGTTTTACATTTACAATTCCAAAATAAAAAGCTTGGAAAAACCTTACTAATTAAGGCTTTCCAAGCTTATATTCATTGCTATTTAATTTTTTTCACTTTGCCCCTCTTATTTTAGGAAGCTTAAAAAGTTAGAGAATGATGCTACAAGATCTTGGTAGTAACCAATGACTTTATCTTTTAGTGCGATTTTTTCACTTTGATTTTGTTCTTCTTCAGGATCTACACTAATTTCTTCCGTATCTGTTTGGACTGGTTCTTCTTCCGGCTCTGAAACAGTGTTTTCCACTTCTTCACTAAATTGCTCTGGTGTTTCTACAGTAGAAGATAACTCTTCAGTTGCTGCATCTACTGGTACTTCCAGGTTTTCATCAGTTTCAGCTGGCTGAGACCCTTTATTTTCAATCGGGATATCTTGTGAAGAATTTTCCTCTCCAGTTGTTGATACTGTTTCAATAATATCAGTTGCTTCATCAGTTACTAGTGTATTTTCTGTTTCTACATCTAC
The DNA here is from genome assembly GCF_037975215.1 of Solibacillus sp. FSL R5-0449. NCBI lineage: Bacteria > Bacillati > Bacillota > Bacilli > Caryophanales > Caryophanaceae > Solibacillus > Solibacillus sp. FSL R5-0449. Next base: position 1,457,990 of record NZ_CP150239.1, on the reverse strand, counting down.
TGGAATTTCCAGGTTTTCATCAGTCTCTGCTGGCAAAGCTGTATTTTCAACCGGTATATCTTGTACATAATCTTCCTTTACAGTTGTTGGTACTGTTTCAACAATATCCGTTGATTCGTCAAATACTGGAGTTTCAGTTAATTCAGTAGATTGGTCAGAATCGAAATTACTTAAATATTGTTCAATATGAGTTTGGTAGTAGTTAATTAAGCTTTGGTAGCTATTATCGATAAATTGATAAGATTCTTCTACCCATGTAGTAAAGTCATCTTCTGGTGTAATTACTTCTGTTAGATCATCTTCAGTCACCGGTACTGCGGGTTCTTCCGTTACATCTTCTTCCACCGGCTCTTCTTCTGCTACCGGTGTTTCTGTTTCATCAGTTCCCTCTTCTACTACTGGTTGTTCTTCAGAAACTGGTGCTGCTGGTTCTTCCGTTACATCTTCTTCTACTGGTTCCTCTTCCGCTACCGGTGTTTCTGTTTCATCCGTTCCCTCTTCTCCCGCTTCGTCATCTTCTGACACTGGAGCTGTCGGTTCTTCCGTTACATCTTCTTCTACTGGTTCTTCTTCTGCTACCGGTGTTTCTGTTTCATCCGTTCCGTCTTCTTCTGGTTGGTCCTCTTCAGAAACCGGTACTGTCGGTTCTTCCGTTACATCTTCTTGTGGTTTTTCTTCTGCTACCGGTGTTTCTGTTTCATCAGTTACCTCTTCTTCTGATTGATCCTCTTCAGAAACTGGTGCTACTGGTTCTTCAGTAATATCTTCTACTGGTTCCTCTTCGGCTACCGGAGTTTCTGTCTCATCACTTAACTCTTCTTCCGCTTGATCTTCTGCTGGAGCATCAATTGCTACTTCATCTTCATTTACCGGTGTCTCTAGTTCATCTGCAAGACCATCATCCGTTGTATTATCCAAATTATCATTATCTTCTAATTCATCTGTCGTTTCGTTTTTTTGCTGGGCAACTTGGCTGACAAGCTTCCCTTTTTCAGGAGAACCTGGCAGGCTCTTTGCAAATTCAGACACTTTCTGCCCGTGATTTTTTGCGTGTTCAATAACTTCCTGATTAACATCTTTTGCATCCAATTCCGCTGCTGAGATAGGTGCACCTGCCGCTAAAAATGATGCAGCGATAAATGATGTTGACATCACTAGTGGCGCTACTTTCTTAGAAAAATTCTTATTTGCTGTTTTAGAGTCCATTTGTTTTTTGTTCATTACTTGATCTCTCCTAATTCGTATTTTGTACTGATAGGATGGATTTTTCATTAACCTCGGCATTAATCGTTTCACCTCTGATTGAACCGAGTAAAATGATTCCTCAATTTATTTGGCAGCACCATCTACTGCCTGCATAAAATATAGCAAAATTATATTACGATATTGTTTTACTCATATTAAAAGAGTTGATTTCCCCATTACGAATCTTTCGAATTTTGCAATATACGAAATAAAATATACTGATAAAATCAATCCGTTTTTATATAATGAATACGCTTCCACATTTGTTCTGTTAGTAATCTTAAAAATTTCCCTTACTTAATAATTTGGTGAAAACATTTTACATATATCACGGGACAGTAATAATTATCTAAACTAATAAGACATTTCTCAGCACATTATTACCAATTAAAATCATAATAGGCTCAACTAGGTAAGAATTTCCGTAAAAACACCTTATTTATTATGTATCATGCATTTCAGCATCCTTGTAATAACAGGAATTTATAAATTACTATAAATTAAAAAGGCATTTTAATAATCCAAAGATGTAAGTAGCTCCTTAGATATCAAAATGCCTCGCCAACTATTCTATTCATTTAAACAATCCTTTTGGTTGTACGAAAACCGTATTTTTTAAAGTTTTAATGGTAACTTCATAAAGATGTTGCTTAAGGTCATCCCGATTTTCCATTCTCGTTTGCAGCGAAGAATATGAGATGATCGGTTCCAATCTTTTTAATACTTGAACAATTTCAATTTGATCAAATTGCTCGACCATAGTTAACCTCCCCTCTATTTTTTACTCCTTTCATGATTTGTCTTTGTGAGGTCATTCGATAATACGTCAATTGAATTTCGTAAAGAATCGATTTTGCCTTCAAATCGCATTAATAAATAAATTGCTATCGTAATGGGAAATCCGAAATTCCCTAATATTTGAAACAGCTGCCCCTCAATCATTTTCCTCCCTCCCTTCTCTCAAAATTCTAATTGCTTTATGAATCATCTTAGAAATGGCTTGTTGTGAAACATTGTAAATCTTCGCAATTTCCTTCTCAGTTAACTCGTTTACATACCGGTAATACAATACTTGCTTTTGCTTTGTATTTAAACGTTTTAACAAAGTTATTAACATTTCATCACTCAACAAGCTCTCTAAGTCATTCTCAAAAATGCTTTCGAATTGTACAGAAGAATTTTCATCTTGAACGGTGTCTACCATTGTCAGGCTTTCATTTATAGGTGCAACCAAATTTAATTCGTATTTTTTATTGTACTCTCTTAGCTTTGAATCAAATTTTTTTGATTCATATATAATTGCTTTTTTTATATAGGCGATACGTATAATCAGTTTTTCAAAGTATTTAAATTGTTCATTTAAAGCATCCGCATTCGAACTTGTCGGATCCTGCAAGTATGCATTATACAGTTTGTTGTAGTCTTCAATCTCTAAAAAACTTTTAAACACATTACTATTCACGACATCAGGATTCAATATCTTCATTCGTCATTCCCCTTATCTTTTTAGTCTTAAAACCTGAACTTCTGTTCGTTTTTAATTAAAAAGACTGAATAGAATGCTTATCCCTTATTATATAAAGGGGATTTCCCTAAGAATAATACAACCAAAACATTACGTTTTATTGAAATATTTCAGAAGAAGATGCACCAGGCGTACGAGTTGGGAATCTATTACGACTGGTGCCATCATTTTACTGAAAATGTCTTTTTATCCCCCGCCAATTCCTACAATCCATAATTCCAGCGCGATAATAATAAACTCAACCACTTTCTCACCCCCCCTTTTTTTACTAATTTTACATAAATTACACTTCACAAACTTATAATATTAGTAAATGAATATTTGGAGGGTATTATGAATAATTACGGAAAAACATTAAAAAAAATTAGAGTCGGCAAAGGATTTTCACAGAAATATGTATCCAACAATATTTGTACTCAAGGGAATTTCTCCAAATTTGAACTAGGTGAAAATAAAGATATTAAGCATTCAACTTTAAGTGAATTTTTAGTACGAATTGAAACATCCTATGAAGAATTTAGATATATTGATAATGGGTATATCATGCCGTTAAGGGATGAAATTATTACGAATTTCTATAATCAAACATATAATAATTCGGAAAATTTATTGCAATTACAGAGAAGTTGTATTTCATTTTTAAAGGAATTTCCTGATGATAATTTAATTAATAAAATATTTATCATTATAAAAAGTTTAACAATATTGGCTAATACGAACGATTTTCATAGTGCGAAATTACTTGCCGAGCCCATTTGGACAGAACTATCGCGTAGAGACGACTTGTACTTGTCCGATATCTTTTTACTAAATTCCATACTTTATATTTTTCCGATTGAAACCGCTGTCGAAATGAAAAAATTCGCTTTTCGACATATTGAAAAATACAAAAACTTCCAGAATATAAACCGGATTAAAATAAATTTTTTAATTAATCTCTCTTTGTTATATTTAAAAAATCACGATTATCATATGGCTTTAAAACAATTAGAAAACTCTATTGAACTATGTAAAATAGAGAAACTTTTTATAAATCTGTCTATATGTTATATACGTAAAGGGATTTGTTTAAATAATTTGGGTCATTGCGGATTATATTGGCAAACTAAAGGGATGAATATGTTGGAAGTTTTAGACGAAATCGAATTGCTTTCCATATTAGAAACAGAAATCGATAAATGCTCCAATTAATATAAAAAAATAGATGTGCAATACGAGATTCTTGGTGTATTGAAGATGGCTAGTGTTATTGCCGTTTATCTACTAAAAGCAGCCGTCGATGAAGACAATAAAAATAAGAGGCCGGGACATAATTAGAATTATTGCAAAATAAAAGGAAAGCCTTTATTAAGAAATGGATATATTGCAAAATTGATTGGAATGGAGGGCGACTCCTGCGGGAATAGCGTGACGCCTGAGACTACAGGCTCAGGCCACGCCCGCGGAAAGCGTCCCGGAATGGAAATCAATTTTAACGCTCAGCAAAAAAACGCTATTTTTCCAAAGAAAAATAGCGTTTTTGAGTTATGTCCCCCCTCATTATTTAATCGCATCTTCCTGCCGTTTTTTCAATTCTTTCTCTATGTACATTGCTCGGTCCGATGCTTTAATCATATCGTCCAGATCTGCATATGCAACATCCGTTGTATAGTGCCATCCAATGCTTGCCGAAACATTGATAATATGCTGATCTAGAATCATTGGCTTCTCTAGAGCAGATTGGATTCGATTCATTATCTTTTTCAATATCGAATTATTCACATTAGCCGTTAGAACGACGAATTCATCTCCCCCTAACCGGCACAGTAAATCGGTTTCCCTTAATACGCCATCGATCCTTAGAACAATAATCTGTAATAATTGATCCCCAATTTCATGGCCGTATGTATCATTAATCTTTTTAAAGCCGTTCATATCAAGGAACAATAAGGCTATTGAGTCGACATTTTCATGCTTCATTAAATCAAACTTTTCCCTAAGCAATGAACGGTTTGCTGCACCAGTTAAAGGATCGTGATAAGCCAAGTCCTGTAACTTGTCATTAGCTTCCCTCACTTTAAGGATGAAAACAATAAGAAAAATAGTGATAAATATTCCAAACAGTATTAAATAAATAAAGTCTTCCTTGACGACATTCGGAAAAATTTCATCGTGAAGATAGAAAAACGAATAGAATGTAAGAATGATCGAAGCGGCCCCTGCCAGCAAAACAGCTTTGATCTGCTGATATATGGCACTTAGCGGAAGGGCGAGCCACATGAAGAAATAATTTACTAAATACGGCGAATCATTAAGCAGATAATAAAAATATAAGTACATACTGATGATCATGACATACATTGTGAATTTGGCGTTTACTTTCTTTTGAATTAGCAAAATCATGATGAGCCCAAAGATTCCAAAGAAGAATGCTGGAGGAAAAATACTCGCTATACCTTCAATCGATATATTAATTATTATTTGTGTAAAATAAAATACACTTATTAATAGAAGTAATAATGAATTTCTTCGATGCATTTCAATCATACTTCACCCTCCTCTACATCTGTATTGGGCATTATTGTTTATTTAACTTGTAATCATTTACTTTATTATAGCTTATGGCAGAATTCTATGCAGTGAATAATAATCAACTAAAAAAAGATCTTTCGACAGTTCATTGAAACTGATGAAAGACCTTCCCTTAAAATCTATATTCGTATTTTAAATACTTTATTCGTAATCGGTGCGAGAAATTTAACCCCTTTTTTCGTCATCATATCACCTAATATATGAGATAAATAGGCCATAGTGGAGATGATTGCTAAATTTTCCGCACCTGTACTTACTTCCAGCAGATGAGACATATATGCCCAAAACACCACAGCCCATATTGTGTGAGTAAAACCTCGGTGCGGGAACCAGCCAGCTGCCCCTATGTATACAGCAAACAGTACGAGCCACCATAGTTCATCGGTAACTGCATAGTACAGAAGAAATAAACTTAAAACCGTCATTAAAATATTTTTCAGCGTTTCCTGACTTCTCATGGACATTGCGATAATAATAGCACCCAACGCTAAAAACAGCAGCTTATTTTGCTGCGTAAACCATTCACCATCCAGAAAAGGCAAAAGATTTAAGTAGGCTGCCAACGATAGAATCATTATAATTCCGCCGACCATTTGTCCGCCCTTTTTTATTTGTTTCGCGGTTTTTGTTACATGTTTATTCAACAGATTGTTCCCATCCAAATCCGGCGCAAGTGAAGCTACCGCGGATACAGCTAAAACAACCGGAATCATCTCAGGTGCCTGGCTGACAGATGCCACTGCACCGATTCCTAAACCAATTGTTAAATGCGTTCGACCTTTCATGATGTCACCTCTTTGTTGTAAAGTCTTTTAGCGGAAATTACCGCGCACTTCATATGTATTCAAAGTGTTCATTGTACTTAATGAAGTTCTATTAATCAAGTTTTTTCATTAATGAAGCCTGCTTCACTTTATGTGCAGCTCTTTCGGTTTATTACTTACCGATCGTTCACAATTCACGTCAGCCTTTGCGCTCGGTTATATATAAAAATACTGCAAAGCATGATTAATGAAATCGTCGCAAACATATAATCGATATAAACCGTTAACAGCCATCCACCGATAATCGGTCCGAGAAAACCTCCTATATTTTTAAACTGTGACGCACCAAGATACGTCCCCTTCTGATCCTCAGGTGCAATTTCCTCAATAACTGCATTCATCATCGGAAAACAGAAAATCTCACCGACCGAGAACACAATCATACTCGCAATGAACATCCAAGAACTGTCGGAAACACCAAACAGAAATAATCCGACCGCAAAAATGACGACACCGATTTTCAGCGAACTGTATATTGAAATTCTCTCGCTTAATACGGTTAAAGGCAGCTGAAATGCCAGTACTGTAATGGAGTTTGCGACAATCACATAGGAAAATAGCTTCACCCCATCCTCCACATTCATATTAATGAACTGTGGGAGTGTCGAGTTGAACTGGGAATATCCAACCGTGATCAAAATGCCCCCTGCGATAAACAGCAGCAGCTTCTGATCATGGAACACCGCTTGTAATACCGACCGGATTTGATGATCTGACTTAAGCCTTTTTTGCTTCATTTCATAACGGTTTAATACGATAAGTAAAAAGATGCCATACAGCGCATACATAATGCCGGTAATCATAAACGGTGTCGCCGGACTTGATAAACTTGCGACCCAGACACCGAGCAACGGTCCCATAACAGCCGCTATATTAATGGCCGTATACCGTACGGAAAATAGCCTTCTTTTTTTGGCATCTTCCGTAAAATCAATCATCAGCGCTTGCGTACCCGGTTCAAAAAATGAGCGGCATAGCCCGTTCACCGCATTCAACACGACAAAGTAAACAGCTGAAGGAGCTAACGCAAACCCAACGAATGTAAGGCTCCATATAAAGACTGTAATTATAATAACCGCTTTTCGTCCGAATCGATCGGTTAAATAACCGCCGATTAACCCGCCGAATGTTGAAAACAGAGGGGCAATTCCAATTGTAACGCCGATTAATAAAGGTGAGGCCTGTAGTTCATTATGTAAATATAAAGCTAAAAACGGGATTGCCATGAAACTCGCAGTCCGTACAAATATCGTGCCACTTAATATAATCCATACAAGCGGATGAAAATAATTAAAAATCCTTGCCATAGCCTGCCTCCTGAAAATTTTGAGAGATAACTTCCATTATACAGAGTTTGCGTAAAGAATATTTCTTTAATATGAAATTTCTGTATGGTTCCGCTTATCAATTTCAAGATAATGGTATAATTACTGAAAATAGTAGGTTAGGAGGTTTTATGTAAGTGAAGCTGACAAAAGAAGAAAAGTCCTGGATTTTATACGACTGCGGGAATTCGGCTTATTCCATTGCAATCACTACCGCGCTTTTTCCCATTGTTTTCGGGATGTTTCAAGGTGTGAACAACATGGATTTAGGTTACTTCAATTCACTCGCAAGTATACTTGTCGCCGTTCTTAGTCCTATATTAGGAGCCTTTGCTGATTATAAGGACAAGAAAAAACGTTTCTTCACATTTTTTGCGTTAGTCGGAATTATTTCCACTCTTTCCTTTACATTTATTTCACCGGATAGTGGGCAATGGCAGCTATTAATCGTCATGTACATTCTTTCATGTATCGGTTTTGCAGGCGCCAATATTTTCTATGATTCTTTCTTGGTCGATGTAACAACAGATGAGAAAATGGATAAAGTATCATCATCCGGCTTTGCTTTCGGCTACATTTCAAGTGTCATTCCATTTGGGATTAGTTTAGTCGTCATCTTAGTGATGGGGATGGGTGCGGCGATCGGTTATCAGATCGGCTTTTGTATTACCGCGCTATGGTGGGGATTACTGACGATTCCGATGATTAAAGACGTCAAACAGCGCCATTATATAGAACCCGAGCCGAATCCGATCGGCAATAGTTTCAAGCGATTAGGTCAAACCTTTTTAAATATTAAAGACTATAAAATCGTATTCATGTTTTTAATCGCTTATTTCTGCTATATCGATGGTGTCGATACAATTATAAAAATGGTTGTTCCGTACGCGACAAGTGTTTTAGGCTCCGACGGGCTGAATACATTTATGCTTTTGGCCATTTTACTTGTTATTCAAATTGTAGCCTTTCCTTTTGCTCTGCTTTACGGTTCACTTGCAAAAAAATATTCGACAAGGGCATTAATTATTGTCGGCATTATGACTTATATGATTGCCTGTATCGCTGCATTTTTCATTTCAGAATTGTGGCATATCTTTATTTTAGGAATAATGATAGGATCTGCACAAGGCGGTATTCAGGCACTCAGCCGTTCCTATTACGGGAAAATTATTCCGAAAGAACGCTCCAATGAATTTTTCGGTTTCTATAATATTTTCGGGAAGTTTGCCGCGATTATCGGTCCTTTTTTAATGGCACTGACAACAACGATGACCGGCGATGCGAGATACAGTATTTTATCTATTATTCCTTTATTCATAATCGGGCTCATTGTCTTTTTAATGCTGCCAAAAGATGCGCATGAACAAACTAAATTAGCAGGGTGATCAAATGAATAAAAATCATAAATATGTAATCGTTGTTTCATATGATGCCTTTTCTAAAGATAATTGGGAAAGTGCAGCATCGAAACCGAATTTAGCAAAACTGATTGAACGAGGGGCCTCCACAAATTTAATGAAAAGTGTCTACCCTACCCTCACCTATGTTATACACAGCTCCTATGTGACAGGTGTTTACCCAGACCGGCACGGAGTTTTTCATAACAATCCATTTCAGCCATTCGTGCCCGAAAACGATCAGAAATGGCACTGGTTCCGAAGTGATATCCAAGCTCCAACTGTATATGAGGCAGCTCGAAAACAAGGACTTACAACTGCAGGACTTTTATGGCCAGTATCAGGAAAAGCGGATATTCACTTTAATATTCCCGAAATAAAAGCGATTAAAAATGAAAACCAGGCACTGAAAATACTGAAAAGCGGCAGTAAATTGTTTACGATGCAAATGGAACTGAAGTACGGAAAAGTTCGGCAAGGGATTCAGCAGCCGTATTTGGATGATTTCACAACACTATGTGCAGTAGATACGATTAAAAAGAAAAAGCCGAATTTACTTCTAATGCATTTAATTGATCTCGATGATACGAAGCATTTACATGGAACAAAGGGGCCTCATATCGAAGAAGTCATTGAACGGATGGATCGCCGAATTGGAGACCTCATCCAGGCGACAATCGATGCGGATATTTATGAAGAAACGACTTTTATAATCGTCGGAGATCATAGTCAGCTCGATGTTCAGTATAAAGTGTATTTGAACCGGATTTTATACGAGGAAGGCCTGATTTATGAGGAGAATGGAAACTGGCATTGGCGTGCATATGTTCAAAGTGCTGGTGGAGCCGCGTATTTACATGTACAGCCCGGTGATGTAGAAGCAGAAAAGATAGCGCTTACAATTTTACAGGATGCTGCACGGAATGAGGCTTACGGCATCGAAGCGATTTTAAGTGCGGAGGAATTACAGGAACTTCATGTGGCCAGTAAATTCCATTATATGATTGAAGCGAAAGAAGGCTTTGCTTTTGAAGATGACCATTTACAGGAAGTTGTGGTCGACTTACATGCACTTGGCGAAAAGTATGCGACACATGGTTACTCCCCTAATAAACCCGATTATACGAGCAACCTGATTATTTCAGGCAACGGTGTGAAAGCCGGCTCAACAATTGGCGAAGCTTGTGTCGTTGACATCGGTCCGACCATTGCACATATTTTAGATTTGGACTTTGGAAATACAGATGGCAGAGCATTGACTGAAATATTCAAGCGATAATACCGACGCTATATAGAAAATCCCTTTTGATTGATTAGCTTCAAAAGGGATTTTAATTTCATAATTATAAAGCTCTATTTTAATTTTGTTCTTTCACTTCTTTATAAATCTTTAAAGCTTTTTCATACATATCATTGTTTTCGTCGATTTGAAAATTTCCAGAACGATTTCCCAGTAGAAAAACCCCTTTATTATCGATCACTAAACTACCTGATATTTGATCATTATAGATAAAATGAATCGTTACCGCCTTATCATAATTAATTTCCTCGTTTGTCTGTTCAATATCTTTAATTTGATTGTACTCCTTCACAAGCGACTGAACCGTTTTTTCATCCACTTTGTTATAGCCCTCAAACATGCTCTGCCCATAACCGATATCGAAGTAATCTGCTTTAATTTGATTAGGCGAATTACTATTAAATCCTCTTACAATAAAAAATAAAATTAAAATAACAAATACTACTAAAAATTTCTTCAAAACTTCCTCCATCTAATCTAACCTTCTTTTAAAACCCTGTGGAACTATCTATAGGTGTATCTTGTCCGTTTATTTTTACATTAATTGAATCATATTGTGCATCACCACGAGTAATTTTATAAACGTATTGTTTTAACTCGCTATTTTCTTCATTTTCAGTTTCCAATTTTATATCCAATATGTTTTCTCTCTCTTCAAGTTCAGCTGTTACGGTTCCTGCAGATTGAAAAACAATATACTTCACATCGCTTTTGCTATCGTTAACAAGCTGCAATGTGTCATCGGGATCCATAAAATCAATACTCTCCTGTACTTTTGGAGGAATCTTTTGCACTTCGGTAATACTCAATTCCGAGGAGTTGCAAGCAGCTAAAAGTATGGCTGTAATAAACATGAATGATATTAATTTTTTCAAGTTACGTCCCCTTCCTTGGTTCGTCTCGTTTTATTCAAGTGCATTTAGTTAAATTTAACACCTTAAATTTGCCGTATTTTAATTTATCACTTCAATCATTTCTCTTTCGGAAATAAAGTGTACGAAAGTGTTATCACAAAATCAATGGCAAGAATAATTAGCCATACCTGACTGAATTTATTGATTCCTTCATTATTAAATGGGAAATTTCCGCTCTCGTCATCAAACCACATTCCGAAAAAATCACTCAGTGGTATTTGCTGCAAACTGTCTGAAAAACCGACTGCAATTACAAATCCTATGTGAACAATGATAAAAACGACGAAATGTAACGCAAATTGCTTCCATTCTTGTATCGCATAAGCCTTCCCATACAGTTTAACAGGTTGGAGTGAATTATCGATTGGCTCTCCCCGTCTTTTAGCCACCCACCTTTTAATAAAGGCATCGAGCTTTTTAAAGTCTGACTTCCCGAATGTCATCGCATATACAATAAGAATCACGATAATAATTTGATAACTCGAAAATTCACCTGTTCGCTGATAATCAAAATAAGCCAAAAGTGCAATCCATAAATCATTCACAATAAAAATAATAAATACGAATATACTCAGCTTTTTCAGCTGAAACCAGTAGCGCAACAGCAAAAAGGCAAATGCACATACCCAAAAGACAACTTCTGCCGTTATGAGGAAAAACCACTTATAATCCAAAATAAAGTCCATTGCTTCCTCCCTTAAAATAGGTTACTTAAATACTATACACTCTTATAATACTTGAAATTGTAAGAGATTAACATTTATTATCCAAATTCATTCACTTTAAAGTAGGAATATTAAGGTATGATGATTATGTAGAATATATTTTGATAAAGGAGCTGAAATTTTGAAGAAAAAGCCGATTTATGTGGAAACTGTAATAGACAGCTCGATTGAAAAAGTATGGCAATATACACAGCAGCCTGATCTGCATGAACAATGGGATTTACGTTTCACATCCATCACCTACAATGAAAAACAGCATGAGGACGCACCTCAAACTTTTACATATACAACAAAAATAATGCCGGGTCTGTCAGTTGCAGGTTGGGGTGAAAGTAAAGGAACACATGAAAAAGCAAGTGGTGTTAAAACTTCTTCTCTGCATTTCGGAACACCGCAAATGATTTCCCCAATTAAAGAAGGACGCGGCTACTGGCAATATATACCGAATGGCGACCGCGTTACTTTTCTGACCCAGTATGACTATGATGCCCGATTTGGTCGATTCGGACAATTGTTTGATTTACTTTTCCGTCCTGTTATCGGCTGGGCAACTGCGCTAAGCTTTAATGTGTTGGCAAGATGGATTGAACTCGGAGAAAAACCGGCAACCCAATACCGGCGATTTTTCAGCTATTATTTACTCTGCTTCCTGTTTAGTTTCATATGGCTCTACCAAGGTCTCGTTCCGAAAGTGTTGATGAAGCATCCGCTTGAAATTGATATGCTGATGAAACTGTCCCCGCTAGCTTATGGTCAAGCATCAACAGCCATAGTTTGGATAGGTATGTTGGAGATGGTGATTGGGATCATCTTTTTGGTACCGAAATTGCAACCGCTGCTGCTAAAAGCACAGATTTTATTGTTCCCATTGCTGACATTAAGCGCAATTATCGCTGCACCTTCAGTAGCAACGGCTCCATTTAATGTTGTTACCTTTAACGTTGGATTATGGATTGCTTCAATAGTTGCTTTACTGCTGACAAAAGAATTACCGACAGCAAAATTTTGCAAACGAAAAAGAGGTGCTTAATATGATTTACGAAACATTGCTGGCAGAAGACTTTAACAGACTGCATCCAAAACTGCAGGAAAGGTACCGCCTACCATTAGGTCAGCCTTTTCATGCACAAGGAACAATGCAAGTTATTCATTCCGGACCACGTTTATTACGACCAATGTATACATTCTTTACTAAAACAGACTTCCTCTTTCCAGAGTCCGGCGAGGAAATTCCTTTTACAATAACGAATACCGCACGAATGAACAACGAAAAGGACGCTGAAGTGTATTGGGAGCGCACCTTCTATTTTCCACTGGCGACAAGAAAGTTCAATGCAACGATGACAGTCGATTTGGAAAGACAAATTGTTAAAGATTATTTAGGGGATCCTTCACTGTTCTACTCTGACTTAAAAATGGATGTTACAAAGGACGGTTCATTAATGATCCGCTCTGCAGAACAGCGTGCCGTCTTCGGGCGTAAAGAAGTGGGTTTGCCAAAGAAACTGACGGGCCGCGTTGTTGTAACAGAAGGCTACGATGATGTGCTCGATGTATATACGATTCATGTTTCCATTTATAATGATTTCATCGGAAGGATGATGATGTATGCTGGTCAATTTACGCCATGTGCTCAGTAGACCTTTAACAATCATCGGTCTGGTATGTATGGCCACGCTTCTGTTATTTAACGAACCAACATCGATGTATTATTATTTGACGCTGGCCCAACTTATCTTTGTACCAGTCATGGTAGAGCTGTTGGTTTCCCTGAAAAATTGGCAAAGACTTATTATAGCTGGCGGTCAATTTGCAGTGACAATGCTTTACTTTACACAGAACAATTTCTCCATCCTGCTTTGTGTACTTATCTACTTGCTAAGTACACTTCTCATTGCCTCTCAAGGTATTAACCGGTTTTTAAAAAGAGGCTTTGTCAATACAGCAGAAATAATGATCGATATCGGTCTCATTTATATTGTAATGGGTGGACTGTGGTTTATGGCATTCCATCTGCAACTGGATACAGGCTTCAGTCCCATCATTACATGGCTGACAGCAATTCACTTTCATTACTCCGCCTTTCTGCTATGCATTACAGTCGGTTTGATCGGACGTCTTCATATGACCCGTTATTTCAAATTTTGCTGTGCCGTCATCGCAGCAGGACCAATGCTAGTAGCGATCGGAATAACTTTTTCAAGAATTGTTGAAATCATTTCAGTAAGTTTGTATGTCATTGCCATTTTCAGCATTAGCTTTTTCGTAATGAAGTGGCCATTACCTCGTGTTCAACGCATCTTCATTCGCCTTGCATTTTTGACATTATGCTTTACAATTATTTGGTCGTTTTTATATGCGTATAGCAATTTTACAGGTACGAATCTTGTTGATATTCCGGATATGCTGGATTTTCATGGGCTATTAAATTGTTTAGGTTTTGGTATATCGGTAGTAATCGCCTGGAGTCTATTGCTGCCACCGACAAAGCATCACGACTATACATTCCCGATAAGCAAAATTCGCGGAAGATTTTCTCCAACAAACAAACCGGCACCTGGACTTGTCGATGATATGTCATCCTATATTAATAAAGAGGAAATTTCTGAATTGGTTCATGAGTTTTATGAACATACTAAGCGATTTGAATTAAAAGCGTCGGTTCAATGGGCAGCATGGTTTAAACCTTTTGCTTATATATATCAATTCATTAGCAGGAAAATGGGACAGCTGAATTTACCCTATTCCTCAAAAATGATTGTGATGGACGGTGAAATCTGGCAAGTTGATTCCCAACAAGATGGTCGGGAAAAACCGCGTGTCTGGCAACGGTCGATCAATGGGGAACCCGTTTTTAATGCGATTTATTCGCAGCATCGTGATGCAGCCAATACTTATATGAATATTGCATTGCCTTTGCCCTTCTCGTCGATGCATGGAATACTGCAGCTTTCCGTAAAAGACCGCGCACTGTACTTAACAAGTGACGGACAAGGCGATGCTGGTACGTATTTAACGTTCAGATCTTATCTATTCAAACTTCCGTTACATGAGAATTTTGTGATTAGGGAACAGCAAGGCATTCTTACAGCAACGCATCAGATGACACTGTTCGGTATAAAGTTTTTACATATTGATTATCATATCCGTAAAAAATAAAAATTCCCGGCTTCCCTATACATAAAGGGAGCCGGGTATTAATTTTATTCCACCATTTTTGCGTTAACATAAACCAACTCAAGCAAAATGATACCTATTGCCACAAACATAACCGTTTCTGCTTGTTGTACACCTGCAAATCCGCTTATGACAATCCCTATACCTAGTAAAGCAAATGTTCCACCGACAAGTACGGCCAATTTATTTTTGTCTTTTACCCGCTTTTCATTATACCCTGCTAGTAGCCAAGTTAACTTTTTAACACCGACTAAATAACCAAGCACTAAAAATATTACGCCAATTATAACTAAGTTCATTTCCATTTCCCGATCCCCCTAAAAGTTTTTTATTACAGCTGGAACAATATAGAAAGGAATGCAAAGCGTAATGATTAAATATATCAAAATCCATTCTATATTTATCGCCCATTCCAAAACCCCTTGGCTGCCAATAACTAAAATCATTATGAGCAATGTATTTAAAACGAACATGCTTCGTAATGACCATTTAGTAATATTTGCATTTACACGATCATCAAATTCGAATTCGTCGTTCATCAATTTACTTCTCCTATACTTTGCTAAAACCATTAAGCAACCGATTCCTACTAGCAAAATCCATTTCAATAATGTACTTTCAATAAATAAAATTACAACAATACAGCAAAGAACCGGGATATAGGTGAATGTCTTTTTCATAGTTCTTCCTCCATCCAAAACAATTTTTCAATAGAAGTATCCAATGCATTTGCAATCAGCAAGCAAACTTTAATTGTAGGATTATACTTTTGTGCTTCGATTAAATTCATCGTCTGTCTTGTGACACCAACTTGCTTAGCTAAATCACTTTGTGTTAAATTGCCTAATTCAGTTCTTCGTAATTTCACACAGTTACTTATTTGTACATCTTTCAATTTGAAAGGCCTCCTCCCTAAAAATTTTGATGTCACGAGGTTTAGTTGCTGACAAAATACGAATAGGAAAAAATTTACTTACAATCAAAGTGTAACATATATATTAACTTAGTCAATTATATATGACATATTACGCAATTTAAAACTGCAAAAAGCTACCATCTCTAAAATAAGAAGATGGTAGCTTTACTTATAATGCTTCTAAATTATTTTGCTTCTTGTTTCTTAATAATAAAGGGTGCTGCCACTAAAGCAAGGATAAGAATAATCCCCAGATAACCGATTAGTGGATAGAAATAACTAACGAGGCCGGTAAAGCCTACGAAACTTGCCAAATAACCAACAATCATTGTAATTGTAAAGAATGTTTTAAATTTCTGTGTCTCGGATTCCGCGAAACGTGCTGAGAAAGAAAAGAACATTCCAACCGCTGTATTATAAATCATACAGAAAATAACTATTGACATGATAATACCTAATATTGGCGATAAGTTACTAACAATTCCTAGCATTGGCATGTCCAATGCACCAACTTCTTCAATTTTCGAGAAAATGGCTAAATGAATTAATAGAATGAGAACCCCTAAAATTAGTCCTCCAACCAATCCGCCTATTGCTGCTGTTTTTGGATTTTTTTCTGCTCCGCCCATCACTATTGACATTGAAGCTCCAACTGCGACATTAAATGAGACGTAATTAATACTGGAAATAAACCAGTTTGGCAGTGTAGTTGGAGTTGCTTGTGCTACATCGTTTAACGATGTAAAAGTGCCATTCATCGTTATAAAACTATAAATTGCAATAAATACGACAAAAATAATGAGAACCGGCGTAATGCTTCCTATAATGGCAACAACGCGATTTACTTTCAAAAATCCTGTTAATAAAACGAGTATTGTCATAAGGGTCGTACCCACAAAGACTGGTAAGTCGAACTGCTGATTTAAGTTCGAACCGGCTCCAGCCAGCATTACGACACCTACACCAAACAATGTAAAAATAAGAATGAAATCGATGACAGTTCCTATATATCGGCCACTAATTCGGTATATAGCGTCTTTATGTGATGTCGTTTTTGTATAACTGCCAAGCCATACTAACAGCATACCAATGCCTGAAAACAGGGCCGTTGATAAAATAGCTCCGAATATCCCGAGTATTCCAAAGCTTGTAAAGTACTGCAGTATTTCTTGTCCTGATGCGAACCCTGCCCCTACAATCACGCCAATAAAAGCGCTTGCAATTTTCAATATATTTTTCACACGTCTAACTCCTCTTTTAATCCTTCGATCACTATGTATTTTCTTAAAATAATTACTAAAGCTATATTCCCCATATCGAATTTTTCGATTATTATAGCCTTTTTTCGATTTCTCCCTAGTTGTCCCCCTTCCTTTATTAAATTAACTACAATTTGTATATTATATCATACTATTATTACGATATTTTATTATTCCAAATATTCATTTTTCAGAAAGTGTATAGGAAAATAGAGATATTGATTAAAACTTATTTCCATAAAAAAACATTTTTCTCAAATGAGAAAAATGTTTTTTCTGTATTGTGATAAGGATTCCATTGCAATGAGGCTGATTTTCTAATAAGTTGCTCCATTGTCTAATATGCTCAAAAATCTTCTAGTAAAAGTGTGATGTTCTAATAAAACGCCTCTTTATTCTAATAAGTGCTTCAATTATTCAAATAAAGCACGAGAATATTCGAATATCCTGCCCAATTTTTCTAATATGTGCCCGGACTTTTCTAATAAAATGCCTTCTCAGATTCTGAAAAATCAACCCGTTGCATCTGTTCGATCAAAGTGGCGACCTTTTTTCAATGCTTCTACAAATTCTGTAATACCTGCTGCGACACCAGGTGCATGCGCATAGTCTTTATCTAAAAGTTCAGCTGAAGCATACCCTAATGCTTTATAATGGTTGAAAATTTCATCAGCAAATCGTTGTACTTTACGTTTCGGTACAACACTATCGAAAGTTGCGGCAACAATCAAACCATCATAAAGTACAGGATCTGCCGTTTCCAGCGTATGGTCGATTTCACGCTCACCGATTCTTCCTTGCTTCTCGCTGATCAATTCAACTGTAACTCCTTCATTTTCTAATGGCGTTACCAGTTCTTCCAAATTACTGTGGGTATTAACAATAATACCGACTTTTTTTGATTTTAAGAATGGTACCTGATTTTTTAGGATACTCACGGCATCTGAAGGCTGTTGATCGGCAACTTGCTGGATCGATTCATCTGGTGGCGTAACACCGATATTTTGTGCAATTTGCTCAGCCATTGCACGGTCGACACGAGCAAACATATCGACTGCTGCTTTGCGAATTTCGATTGTTTCTACTTTCCCCAGTTCAAAACTGAAAGCATTAATAATATGCTGTTTTTCCACATCAGTTTGGCTTAACCAGAATTGACGCGCTTGGCTGTAATGATCTTCAAATGATAAGCTTCGGGCACGTACTTTTCGTCCTTCGATTTTTTCCTGGTAATGTGCATAGCCGCCTTCTTTTTGTGTTACTACATGAGGGGTATTGTTTTGCAAACTGTTTTTCCCGTATGCAACACGACCTTTATTGATCGTCATTCGACCATAGCCATCACGCTGGTTATTATGGAATGGGCAAACAGGGCGATTGATCGGCAGTTCATGGAAGTTTGGCCCGCCTAATCGAATTAGTTGCGTATCTGTGTATGAAAATAAACGGCCTTGCAATAAAGGATCGTTTGAAAAATCAATTCCAGGTACAACATGTCCTACATGGAATGCGATCTGTTCCGTTTCTGCAAAGAAGTTATCCGTATTTCGATTCAATGTCATTTTTCCGAGTTTACGAAGCGGAATCAACTCTTCCGGCCAAATTTTTGTCGGATCTAAAATATCGAAATCAAATTTGAACTCATCTTCTTGTGCAATTAACTGCACAGCAAGTTCATACTCTGGATAATTTCCGGCTTCAATATTATCGTAAAGGTCACGGCGGTTAAAGTCGGGATCTTTACCAGCAATTTTTTGAGCTTCATCCCATACTAAAGAATGCGCACCGAATACAGGTTTCCAATGGAATTTTACGAAGTGGGCTTCTCCTTTGGCGTTTACAAAACGGAATGTATTGACCCCAAATCCTTCCATCGTACGGAAACTTCTTGGAATCGCTCGATCAGACATTTTCCACATTGTCATATGAGCCGTCTCTTCATTGCTTACGACAAAATCCCAAAATGTATCATGGGCACTTTGCGCTTGAGGAATTTCATTGTGGGGCTCCGGTTTAACGGCATGGATTAAATCCGGGAATTTAATTGCATCCTGAATGAAGAAAATCGGGATATTGTTCCCTACTAAATCGTAATTCCCTTCTTCAGTATAAAACTTCGTCGCAAATCCTCGTACATCACGAACTGTTTCTGCTGAACCTCGTGAGCCTGCTACTGTTGAAAATCGAACAAAGACAGGTGTTTGTCGACCTTTCTCTCCTAAAAAATGCGCCATCGTTATATCTGATGCATCACCATAACTTTCAAATACCCCATGAGCCCCCGAACCTCGTGCATGTACAACTCGTTCCGGAATTCGCTCATGGTCAAAATGGGTCATTTTTTCACGAAAATGAAAGTCCTCCATTATGGTTGGACCACGTTCACCTATCGTTAATGAATGTTCGTCATTCGTTAACTTTAATCCATGATTCGTTGTTAGCGGCTGTCCTTCATCCTTTGTTGTAAACTGTTTTAATTGTTCGACTTTCTTATTGTTGTTCTCCAATTTACATCCTCCTCATACCAAAAATAGCAAGTTACACAAGATTAGTTATACTGAACCATCTCTGATACTTTTCTACCCTGTTTTCCGAAAAGTAGTCCTATAAAATATAATCTTAATATTTAAATCTTAAAAGTTAGTACCTTCTCAATTTAATAATTACAAAATTGGCATGTCTTCCTTTGAATTGAACATAATACTTTCAAAAGGATGTGAAAAATACATTCTTTATGAAATACCAAAAGGAATGAGGGAAAATATGTACTATTACAAAGAAGAACTGATCAATATTATTAAACCGGACAAGCCAGATCCGGCAGCTGCACGCGTTTTACAGGAAATTTTAGGCGGGCATTACGGAGAAATGCGAACAATGATGCAATTTTTCTTCCAAAGCTCGAATTTCCGGGGGAAAGAAACTCAATTTAGAGATTTGCTGCGCGGAATTTTCTTAGAAGAAATTGCCCATGTCGAGCTTGTTCAAAATACAATTAATCAGCTTTTGAACGGTTCTGGAGAGTCTTCTGCTCCCGGTAATAACGGAATGGACCAATCGCCATTGGATGAAGCGGTCCGCCATGCAAATCCCCACCATTTTATTATGGGCGCACAAGCATCATTGCCTGTTGATGCAGCAGGCAATCCATGGAACGGTTCCTGGGTCTACTCACATGGTAACCTCATTGCCGATTTACTGAATAACCTCGTATTGGAATCTACAGGTGTTCTGCAAAAGACTCGTATTTATGAGATGAGTTCAAACCAAACGTTCCGGGAAACACTCGCATTTTTAATCGTTCGCGATAACGCCCATCAAAATGCTTTTGCCAAAGCACTTGAAACATTAGGTGTGAATTGGGGCAAACTATTCCCCGTACCGAACTATGATATTAACAAATACCCTGAGTGCCAGAAATTCATTGATATGGGTTACCACAACTGTCAATTTAACTTCCGCCTGGATCCGACTAGAATCGGTGAAATTTTACATGGACAATCCCCAAGCCGAAATGGCGGACAATATCAAGTGACACCGCCCCCGGAAGGTTTCCCTGTACCATTAATGCCGGATATGCCTAATGAGCATAGCCCTGGATTATATGATTTAAATAATTAATAGCTGTATTTAAACCGACCCTCGACAATTCAAAAATCATCCGTTTACTTCTTGGCTGAGTAAACGGATGATTTTTTTATTTTCCTATTTCTTATTTTTTGGCAATGCGATTCGATCAAAATTATCGACGAGTTTACGCAGTCCCTCGCTTAGCTCAACTCCGCTCATTGGCACCCCATGTCCTGTAATCGCTACAGAAGGATTTAAGGCCGCGAGCTTTTTTACCGAATCAAACGCGGCGGTCCAGTCCGGCGTCAAATACTTCGGTGGTCCGTTCACTTCTTTTTCCTGAGTAAATACTTTATATAAAGATTCCTGTTTGACTGTAACAAATGCATCCCCTGCAATAAGTGCTCTATCTTGCTCTCTAAATAACGAAACATGGCCAGGTGAATGACCCGGTGTATGAATCCACTTAAATCCTTCCATGAAAGGTACAGTTTCATCAGGTGGAAGCTCCTGGACAGATTCTCCTAAGTCGATTGCTTCATTCGGAAACATCGGCGACATTTTGGCAACTAACCCGTTGTCAACACTTGGATCAGGCTCTGGATAATCTTTTAAGCCTGTTAAATAAGGCAGTTCCAGCTTATGCGCGAAAACCGGTACCTGCCAATAGTCAACAAGTTCAATGATAGCTCCGACATGATCAAAATGACCGTGTGTCAAAATAATGGCATCCGGTTTTGTTGTTTTACCATATCTTTTTTCCGCCACATCTATTATTTCTTTGGCGCTCTTCGGCATCCCGGCATCAATTAATACAAACCCGTTTTGATCCGGACTGCTATAGAAAACAATATTTGCAATTTGAATTGTATGAACGTATAAATCGGACAATACCTCTTCACTTACACCACTATGAACAGATGTAGCAGGTATAAATTTATAGTCATCACCGTAATTCATTTTTTTATCCAAAATGGACACCCCTTCACAATAAAATTATTGAAATACTGTACAGTTATTCCAATATACCCGTTTTAACTATTTCTACATCTACTTTTGGGGAAATATCCAACGTTGAAAAATGTTCACCCCAATCTTCATTAAACCATTTCGGATGAAATGCTCTTACCTGTCGTCCAATTCCGATTGCATCGCACTTTGCCTCCTGTAATTTTTTGATTACTTCCTTCATATCCTTTTCGATTTCATCTTCCAAAAATTTTTCAAGCTCTAATCTCGTGTTTGTATCATCTAAGTTATCGTCTGGAAATTCAGAAAGAATAAACTCCAGTTTTAGAGGAATATCAATTTTATTTTCTGAAATTTCAAATTTACGTTTTAATTTATTAAGTCTTACTGTTAATGGACTGTCTTCATATAAGTAGGAAATCCTTGTAGCAAATCCAAGGGAATTATTTAATATATTTAATAAAACCGCTTCATCTATTGACAATGTTTTTCCAGTGAAAGAGCGCCCGGAAAAGAGTGCGATTCCTTCTGCCTTAGGATTTTTCTCTTCTCCCATTTTAAAATAAGGCAATGCCAGGTCTTGAGCATTTTCAAAAATGACAGAAGATGCTGTCTGCAATGTGTAAGGGATTACCATTGAATTATCTTCCAAGCTTGTAATAAAGCGATCATAAAAATCCCCTGCCGTACTTTGCTTATCTTCACTTACTTCAAAAAATGGCTTCAAATCTCCTTGTACAATGGCTAATTTAGAAGTTACCGGACTATGCGCATCACGAAAATAACCATCCCAAAATTTATAAATATCATGTTCTGCAGTCTTTTCAGAAATTAAAATCGTTGCTAAAACAGATAAATCCAATGTTTGTTCGACTTTCAGTTCTGCATCCTGACGAACGTCACGTGGTGAAACACCCTCACCTGTAATAATAACGGTTTTCATTTCGGTAGTTGTAGCTTCCGGATAGGCATAATAGGCAGTTAATTTCCCTATCTCCCCTTCAAAACCTGTTAAAGATACAACAGAGGAATTTTTATAAAGCCTCTCATCCCAACAGCCTGCCAGTAGAACAAGAGGTATAACGATTAAGAAGATTTTGCCGAATCGGATACAGTCCGCCCCCTTACCTTGTTGAAAAGTATGATGAGAATGGGCAATAAAAAAGTAAAAGCAATATTTCCATATACTAAATTATGTTTGAAAAATTCCAGCACTGAAAATCGTATAAGGAAATCCGCTATACCGCCAACAACGATAAAAAATATAAGCAGTTTTATTTTCGGATATTTAATTTTGTTTTCAAAATAAACAACTCTTATCACAAGCACATAATTGACGATTGTAACTAAACACCACGAAAGCCAAATATATACAAAAAATAGATCGAGCCTTTTTATGAATGTTACTTCCGCCGAATGTAATATATACAAAATTGGTTCTGGAATAAGTTTTATTTCATCTAAAGAAAAAAACATCAATGTAAATGTAATTGATAGTAAGTAAAAACTTGTTAATGCTGTAAAATAAACCGTCAGCATTTTTTTTGAAACTTTTACACTTTTAGATAAATATTTGCGCAGAACAATATACATCTCTGCCCCGCCAAATGCATACGTACTAAAAACAAATCCCATCCACCATGTGTTAGATCGATCATAAAAAAAAGGCAGCAAATTTGTCACATGCAAACTGGGCACAGTTAAAAACATAAAAAATAAAAAAAGTAATAACATCGGAATTAAAACGACACCAATATTGATTGCTGTTTCTGGCCTGCTAATACTTGCATACAGGCAAACGGATAAAAATATTGCAATCAGAACACTTTCTGGTGTGTTTGGAAAAACCCAAGTCGTTAAAACATACGTAATGTAGACGACAAACACAACAATATAGCTTGTCCAGTAAATGAGGTACAATGCTTTTGTAAACTTATTCAAGAAAAAGTATTTGTGCATACGTTCAAAAAACAATAACTGCAGGAAAAAAATGACCGCCACAACAAGAAACTGAATCGTAGCATCACGTTTGCTATGTTCAATAACCATATTTTGAAATGATGTATAGACAAATCCAGTTTGCATTACAAACATTAATAGAAATAATTGCACCTTTGTTAACTGGATTGTCATTCTCGATCATTCCTTTTCGATTTAAAGCTTCGAGCCTGTCTGTTCGCTCCATAATATGGACCACGGAAGAAAACCTTTCGCATTGCTACTGGATCAAATGGGATAATCGGTGAAAAATAAGGACGTTTTAATGAACTCAAATTTAATAAATGAATAACTAATAAAAATGTGCCAATTACAATTCCGAAAAATCCAAATAGCGATGCTAAGAACATGAACGGGAAACGAAGCGTCCGTATCGTCGTATTAAGTTCAATTGAAGGTACTACAAAGCTCGATATCGCTGTAAACGCTACAACAATTACCATTAAATTTGATACGAGCCCCGCACTTACAATGGCATCACCAATTACAAGACCTCCAACAATACCAATTGTCTGTCCAATTGACTTCGGCAGGCGGACACTGGCTTCACGAATCAATTCAATCGTTATTTCCATGATCATCGCTTCAATAAGTGGTCTGTATGGAATCTGGTTTATATCCGATTTCACCTTATTTGCAAGTTCTAGCGGGAGCACTTCAAAATGAAAACTTACAATCGCAATATAAAAAGCTGGCAAAAAAATAGCGGATACGAAACCGAACAATCGTGTCAACCGGTAAAATGTGCCGACGATTACACGGGAGTTGAAATCATCCGGAGTTTGATAGAACGAAAAAAATGTAACCGGCCCAATGATTGCGTTATTCGACAAATCACTCATTACCGCTATTTTACCTTCCAAAATATTTGCTACTACACGGTCTGGACGTTCTGTAAGCAAAAGTTGTGGAAACGGGGACCATACTTGGTCATCTAAATATTCCTCTAACTGACCCGTGCTGTATAACATATCAATATCGATTGCATTCAAGCGATTCTCTACGATTTTAAGTGCCTCACTGTCCACCACATTTTCTACATAAAAGTAATAAACCGTTGTTCTTGTTTCATTTCCAAGTTGAATTGTTTTAACAACGAGTTTATTGTTCTTAATCCGTTTTCGGATCAGTTGAATATTTACATCCAAATTTTCAACCAAACCTTCATGCGAACCTCTCAACACTTGTTCATTTTCAGGTTCTTCAGGTGATTTATGTGCAAATTCCGCATTTTGTAATCGAATCATCTGTTTAGACTGTAATAGAATAATTAAAGTCTCACCATTACATACATAATCAACAAGTTTTTGCTCATCATATTTTTCTGTAGTAATTGTGATAGTTTCCTCATTAGCTAACTGTTGATTTTGCGTACTAGAATCCTGATTATTTTCACTATTTTTTTCTGGTTCATTTATAACAGATTGATTAGAGTTCTGCTTTGAATTTTGGTTATTCTGTGATGAGGATTCACTCAACTTTTTCAGATTTACAAGGTTCTGTTCTACATCGGTTTTATTCACAAGCGATGAATAGTAGCATAAAATGACATTTTCTTCTCGTCCAAGTTGAATTTCTTTTGCAATAAAGTCTGAAGAATGGAGGAATTGCTTATTAAGTCGTTTAATTTCCTGCTTTATATCAATAGTTTGTGTCAAGACGACTCCCCCCTTTTGTCACAGTATAGGAAGTTTATAAAAGAGTTATTCACTTTAGTTAAATTCGGGAAATTTGGGTAATATAAAAAACAAGCGGTGCTATCTTAAGTTAAAAACTTTATAGCGAGATTAGATATTACTATCCCATTCGAACTAGTCACACCTAATTTCTCAACAAAAGAATAATCAAAAATGTTTATTTTTTTCAAACTGGGTAATACATTTATATGTCACTGAACGGAGGTTATTAAATGAAAAAAGTAGGCATTGTTTTTTGGAGCTCATTTGCATTAGTAATGCTGGCAGTACTAGTTGGTGTACTCGCTCCACAAACTTTAGAAAATGTCACCAAGAACATACAAAATTTACTTACTTATAATTTTGGCTGGTATTATTTATTAGTTGTCGCAATTATTATTGCATTTTGTGTTTTCCTCATATTGAGTCCTGTTGGAGCAATTCGTCTTGGTAAGCCGACTGACCGGCCGGACTACAGCAATGCATCGTGGTTTGCGATGCTATTTAGTGCGGGTATGGGGATTGGGTTAGTATTCTGGGGAGCAGCGGAACCGTTGTCACATTTCGCCATTAGTTCTCCACAGGCTCCAGAAGGTTCCCAGCAAGCATTGAAAGATTCATTTCGTTACACATTCTTCCATTGGGGAATTTCCGCTTGGGCCATCTATGGTGTAGTCGCTTTAGCACTCGCCTATTCTAATTTCCGTAAAGGAGCACCCGGTTTAATAAGTTCCACTCTTTTTCCTCTTTTTGGTGAAAAAACTAAGGGTCCTATCGGATATACAATTGATATTATCGCTGTCTTCGCTACCGTCATCGGTGTTGCAACAACACTCGGATTAGGTGCACAGCAAATAAATGGCGGTCTTTCCTATTTATTTGACCTTCCTATTAACTTTACTGTTCAATTAATCATCATTGTGATTGTTACGGTATTATTTATCATTTCTGCATCAACGGGTCTTGATAAAGGAATTCAGATTTTAAGTAATTGGAATCTCTATTTAGCAGCTGCCTTATTAGTTTTAACTGTATTTATGGGACCTACTGTTGCCATCATGAATGACTTTACGTCAGGTCTCGGGAATTATTTACAAAATTTCGTACAAATGAGTTTACGTATGGAACCCGGGGATGCGGGCAGCCGTGAGTGGATTAACGGATGGACGATTTTCTACTGGGCATGGTGGATGTCCTGGTCTCCATTTGTCGGCATATTCATTGCCCGTATATCAAAAGGCCGTACAATCCGTGAATTTTTAATGGGTGTGATTTTAGCACCGACACTTGTAAGTATTTTCTGGTTTGCGACGTTTGGTACGACAGCGATTGAGACATATTTGACAAAAGATGAAGCGCTTGTTGATTTACCGACAGAACAGCTTTTATTCGGTGTATTTGATCAGATGCCACTCGGCTTTATTTTATCGATTATCGCGCTCTTACTTGTCGCTGTATTCTTCATCACTTCAGCCGATTCTGCTACATTTGTATTGGGGATGCAAACAACATTCGGCTCGATGAATCCATCATTTAAAATAAAATTGATTTGGGGGATTCTACAGGCTGCAATTGCGGCAAGTTTATTATTCTCCGGCGGTCTGACCGCACTGCAGAATGCCGCGATTATTGTCGCCTTCCCATTCTCATTTATTATTTTACTTATGATACTTTCGCTCTATAAATCTTTAATGGCTGAGCGTAAGAAATTAGGTCTCTACATCCGACCCAAAAAACAGCCACCTTCAAATACGCACAAAAAGGAAGGATGACATATTTCATATAAAAAAACGTCGCAAATTTGCGACGCTTTTTTTACGGAAGAGTTTATAACTGTTACTTAAATTTGGTCGGGCTTAACTTATCTTATTTCCCATACAAAGTTGCCTGGTCCCTATCAAAATCTACTGTATTGTTTTTGCGTGGCTTCGTGAATTTATACCATTGCCAGCAGAAAATAATAATGAGCGCTACTTCAATCCAATCCCCTGCATAATACATGACCATGCTTCCCATTTCCGCCTCTTGCTGCGAAATTCCCGCTGGTGGATTGGCGTACATATACTTCGACAATATATCGTGCCCGGCGATTGCGATGATTAAAACTGCCGCACGGAATCGGTAAGAATATTGATGGTAGACCGGATCGAAATAAATAATGGAAATTGTAAACACATACCCTGCGATGAAAAAATGCAAATGTACAAACAAAGCAAATAGCGCATTTTCATGCATTAAAACAAACAAATTCGTTGTGTATAATAACCAAAGTCCTCCTACATTTAAAATTGCGGCAGTAATCGGATGCGAAACGAATTGTAGCAAGCGACTTTTTAAAATGGAAGTCAGCTTGCGTGCGAACGTTGTGTTTGCAGTTCTGAGCGTCAAAGTCACCGGTTTGGCAACTGCCATAAAAATTGGTGCAACCATACTTAATAGTAAGTGGCTCACCATATGTGCTGTAAAGTTGGAATGTGCACTGTTTGCCAACGGACCGACAACTGCTACAAGTGCAACAACCATACCGATTGTCCAACAAACGGTACGGAAAATGGGCCATTTTTTATATCGCTGATTTGTTATGATGACAGCTGTTATATAGGCTACCAGCAAAAATATGAAGAAAAACCCGAGCAATAATTGAGGATTTATTCCAGATACTGAATGGTTCATAGCACTCTGTCCATGGTTGTGCAGTAAGTATAGGCTATTCATTTGCATTCTTCTCTTTTAGAGTACTGTTTTTTGATGTGCGGAATAATAGAAAAATTCCGATGAGTAAAATGATTAGTGCACCGACATTCCATACAATATCGTATACAATGACATTGTCAACGTACCGGATTTGGTGAATTCGCATCCATTTATGTTGAATGATGCCGTCATACAATTGAAATACACCAATTCCTAATAATACGCCACCAAGCCAGCGTTGAAAGATCAGGCCATTTCTCCGACGCAGATCCGCAAATAAAAACAATCCTGCTATTGTAGCAAACCAGCTAAAAGCATGAAAAATACCATCGGAAATTAACCCGATATCCGTTGTCGATTTGTCGTAGAAATGATGCCACCTTAACAGCTGATGGAAAACAGTTTCGTCAATAAAAGCAATCAGACCGACGCCAAACAAGATGCCTGACCACATGTTCCGGCGCGAAACTTCTATCTCGTTGTTATTTTTCATGTACATTCAGAGCCCCTTTACGTGTAATAACTTACATTTAATCTCTCCAAATACAACACAACATATTCGATAATAGAAGTTCCCCTCTTACCTTATTGATTAAACCTGATTGCTATTAATTTCCTGCATATAATCCTTGCTGTTCGAACGTTTTAATCAATTCACTTATATAATCATTCATTTCTTGCTCGGTCGGGATATTTCCAAGCAGCTCAGGGATTGTATACATTTCCCCATCCTTGACTATCTGATCAATTTTCATTGTATTTTCTATATGGATAAGGGGATTTTCATTCAATACTAATAAGTCCGCTATAAAACCTTCTTTTATATCGCCTAAGTCCGCTATTTTCAAAGCTTTCGCTGCATTAATGGTAGCTTGCTGAAGTGCCTCTACTGGTGTAAATCCGGCATCAACAAAAAGCTGAAGCTCACGGTGCAATGCAAAGCCCGGATATGTATAGATTCCTGCGGGCGTATCTGTGCCTGTCACGACAGTCCCACCCATTTTATAATAGGTATAAGCGATTTTTTGAATGGTTTTCGTTTGAATACCTAACGTAGCCTGGCCTTGTTTTGCATGTGCAGCTTGTGGCCAGTGTTTAAATAAGTAGTCACTGTTCTCCATATGATCAACAATTTCATGATTAATTGTCCAATATTGGTCTGCTAATCGCATCTGATCGTATAATACGATTGTCGGACAAAGCTTTATATCTTTTTTCAACAATTGTTTACATATGTTTGTTATCAACTCCTCATCAGGCTGATCCCACGGAATTGTATCCCAGATTTCTTTCGGTGCATCCATTGTCCACTGCGGGTACATCGCTTGAATAATACCGGAGCAATGTTCCAGCCAATCAATCCCTATATCCGCTGCAAGAAGTGCATCCACTTTTTTGGAATAGATAATATCACTGCTTACTTCTAGATTATGTTTGCGCGCTTCTTCTACTACTACTTTCATATATTCAGGATCAAGCCAGCCGTAAACTTTAATAAAATGTGTACCCAGTTCTATTTGCCGCGCTACTTCCTGTCTTGCAAGATCTGCATTATCGACATTGATATTATAGGCCGTATCATCTCCCCACAAGCCCGGCGGACCATCAATCATACGATCTGCTGAAATAACACGCGGTTCCATTTCGCTTCCATTCGCATCAATAAATGGTTTTAGTTCAATAATGCTCCCCGCAGTATTGCGAACCGTTGTAATACCCGCTGCTGTAAAGTAGTTGGCAAAGTGCTTTTTGATATGGACATGCATATCAATCAATCCCGGAATTAGCCATTTATCCGTACAATCCATTACTTCAACATGATCCAATTGAAGATTAGGTGCTACTTTTACTATTTTATTATTTTCAATATACACATCCTGTCTCGTAAAATCCCCTGTTTCCATATTTACTACAAAACCGTTTTTTAATAGTTTCATTTCCAGTCCCCTTTACTTTTTTATTTCTTAATAAATTTTAGTTTAATTTAAATATTCTGGAAATGATATAATTTTATTAGAATAAGAATGAGGTGACTTTGATGGATACAGTCGACGAAAAAATGACAATTAAAAAAGCGAATGAAAGTGATGCTTCACAAATACTCGCAGTGATGAAAGATGCGGAACAGTCGGGATATATGCTCTATGCACCTGATGAACGAAACTTGGCACCAGCTTCTTTGAGCAAGTTAATTCAATCCATAAACCAATCCCCTACATCTGGCTTCTTTATCGCAGAGCATGACGATGAAATATTAGGTTATCTCTTATTAAAAGCGGAAACGTTATCCCGTACTTCTCATAGGGCACAAATTGCTGTCGGGGTACATAGTAAAAGTCGTGGTAAAGGAATTGGTACTGCTTTGTTCGACTATGTGATTCAATGGGCCAAAGAGTCACAGCTCCACCGCCTGGAGTTAACGGTCATCGAGCATAATGAACAAGCTGTACACCTTTATAAGAAAATGGGGTTTGAAGTTGAAGGAGTGAAAAGAAATTCTTTATTAATCGACGGTCATTATGTTAATGAACTGTATATGTCAAAATTGCTTTAATTTAAAATGGGGCTACTCAAAATATGAGCAACCCCTCTTCATTGTGATACTATTACTCTAGCGCTCTAACCTTAATCGGAAACAGTGAGTTTTCCAATCGTTCACGGTAGTCTTCATATTGTACCGGCAACTTTAGCTGCTCGCCCATTGTTTCAGGCGTTTCATCATGTGCAAATCCTGGTGGATCTGTCGCAATTTCAAATAAAATTTCTCCTGTCTCACGGAAATAGATGGCATTGAAGTAATTACGGTCTTTAATGTCCGTTACATGCTGACCTTTATCCATCGCGTATTGCTGCCATTCTTTATGGTCTTGATCATCATTAGCACGCCATGCAATATGATGTACCGTTCCTACCCCCATCGTTCCGCGATTACCGACTGTCATTTTGACGTCCACGATATTGCCGATAGATGCTGTTGCTTTTAGTCGCACAAAATCTCCTTCGCGGCCAATCTCTTCAAGTCCCATCACGTCAACTAATGTACGGATTGTTTCTTCCGGCTGTGATGAATATAAAATTGCCCCGCCAAATCCTTTAATTGCGACATCAGCAGGTATTCCTCCAAACGTCCAGCCATTTGGAGAACCTCCATCACGTTCGACAATTTCGAGATGCAGACCATGTGGATCATCAAAACGTAAATAGCTCTCTCCAAATCTACTTACTTCATTATATAATATATTGAATTTTGTTAAGCGATCTTTCCAGAAACCCAATGCTCCCACTGGTACAACATATGTCGTCACGCCAACCTGACCGTCGCCGATGCTGCCTTTATATGCTGCAGGCCAAGGGAAGAAAGTAATAATTGTTCCCGGCTCTCCGCCTTCATTCCCGAAATATAAATGATATGTTCCTGGGTCATCAAAATTGACTGTTTTCTTTACAAGACGTAATCCAAGAACGCCCGCATAGAAATCGACATTTTCCTGAGGATGACCGACGATTGCTGTAATGTGATGAATACCCGATGTACGTTTTTTCATATTCATTTCCTCCATTCGTAAAAACTGAACACAGCGTTCCATTTGATAAAACACTCTGTCCAACTTTTATGTAATAAATCTGGCACATGCAGTCACATGTGCCAGATTGTTGATTATCGATTAACGAATTGTTTTTAATGCTTTTGACCATGGAATTACTTGGTCCAGCATTTGGTTTACTGAATCAGCCTGTACATCTTTCGGTTTGAAAGTAGTACCATTTTCGAAATCAGTGAATAATGATAATGCTGGGTGTACACGTACATCCGCAACAAGTAATTCACCTAAAATACCGCGTAAATGCTCAGTAGCACGTGCGCCACCAACAGAACCGTAAGATACGATACCTGCAGCTTTATTGTTCCACTCTTCACGCAAGTA
The DNA here is from genome assembly GCF_037975215.1 of Solibacillus sp. FSL R5-0449. NCBI lineage: Bacteria > Bacillati > Bacillota > Bacilli > Caryophanales > Caryophanaceae > Solibacillus > Solibacillus sp. FSL R5-0449. Next base: position 1,425,979 of record NZ_CP150239.1, on the reverse strand, counting down.
GTCTAAAGCATTTTTAAGTGCGCCCGTAATCGAATGGTTATATTCTTGAACAATGAATACAAAACCATCTTGTTTTGCAATTGCTTCAGACCAGCCTGCAGCACCTGATGCATCCCCGCCCGGCTCTCCTAATAATGGCAATTTGAAATCCGCAATATCAATAATTGTGTAGTTCGCATCGCCGCGTTTATCTGCGATTTCTTTCACCCATGCACCGACTTGAGGGCTTACACGACCTTCACGAGTTGATCCTAAAATGATACCGATGTTTAGTTTTTCCACTTTGTTTTCCTCCGCTTTCTTAGTTCCAAATAGTTTACTGATGAATCCCATTTCTTACACTCCTTCAATTATCTTGAATTCAAGATATCAACTAATACTTGAGGCTTTTATAGATGGATATAGGCATGAATACAAATAATTGAAGTATTTGCCTCAAGTCTTAATTTGGTACTTTTATGCATTCGTATCAGTAACGTAAATCATTATTGCCTTATTACTGACAATTTATCCTTGCAGTTCTTTCAATATTAAGCAGCAGGGTTTAATTCTAACTCTACTTTGATTTTGATATCTTTTCCTACTAGTACGCCGCCTGTTTCTAAAGCTGCATTCCATGTTAAACCGAAATCTTCACGGTTGATTTTAGTTTCAGCTTCAAAACCGTATACTTCTACGCCCCATGGATTCGTACCTTTACCACCGTATTCAACTTCAAATGTAACCGGTTTTGTTACATCTTTAATTGTCAAGTCACCCGTCACTTTATAGTCATCGCCATCTTTTTCAATGTTTGTTGCTGTAAACGTGATTTTCCCAAATTCATCAGTGCTGAAGAAGTCCGCTGATTTCAAGTGGTTATCGCGATCTTCATTGTTCGTATTAATGCTTGCTACTTCCAGTTCAAAGTTGATTGATGCAGTAGTTAAATCCGTTAAGTCTGCCGCTTCCACGTTTGCTGAATATTGATTGAATTGACCTTTAACTTTTGATACCATCATGTGTTTTACTTCAAAACCGATTGTTGAGTGTGTTTGATCTACTGTAAATGTTGTCATTTTATATTCTCCTCCAATTTATCTCGATTTCAAGATATATACTCAAAATAAAATTTCGAAACTAGATATCTCGAACTTGAGATAAATATATCATGTGTATTAATAAAGGTCAACAACAAATTAAAAATTATTTTTTTGTCCTGTTTATACCGTAATTTATAACCTTCCGTAAAAAAACCCTCCCCCACTTCACCATAAAAAAAGCGAGATGAAGTTTTGATCACTTCACCTCGCCCTATTCACTTTAAATTTCGTACTCGATTACAACTTCTTTACTGTTGCTGATATTCGGTGATGGCTGAGAATTATAAACACGTGAATATGGCGGCACCGAATATGTCAGCCAAATATTACTGCCAAGCACTGTGTCATGGCCAATTGTAGTTTTCCCGCCTAAAATTGTAGCACCGGCATAGATGACAACATTGTCCTCAATATTCGGATGACGTTTTACACCTTTTATCGGGTTTCCGTTTTCATCGAGCGGGAAACTTAACGCGCCTAACGTTACACCTTGATAGATTTTAACATTGTTGCCGATTGTGCACGTTTCTCCTACTACGACACCTGTACCATGGTCAATGAAAAATGAATGGCCGATCTTTGCACCTGGATGAATATCGATTCCTGTTAACTGGTGTGCATATTCAGACATGATACGCGGAACGATTGTTACATCCATTTTATAAAGTTCATGTGCGATACGATGGATAAATACAGCACGAATCGACGGGTAGCTTAACATGATTTCTTCAGTTGATGTAGCAGCCGGATCTCCGTTATAAGCAGCTTGAATATCTGTTTGAATCGTTTCACGGATTTCCGGGAAACGGTCCATTAACTTCATTACAACATGATCCGCTTTTTCTCGGCATTGGCCATCACAATTATCAAAGTTTTGGTAGACTAATACTTTTTCGATAATATCACGCAAATCCAATGCTGATTGACGAAGATTATTATTTAATTTCATTAATGTACGTGTTTCATCGACAACACCTTGATTATAGATTGTCGGGAAGAAAATCTCATAAAAACTATCCAAAATATGATGGATTTGATCACGGCCCGTGAATCCAATCGATTTTTCAACTTCAATATGTTTTTTATTATAGTCGATTAACTTATTTGCAATAGTTGATGTTTCTTTATTTAACCAGTCCTCGATTTTCATGCCAAAACTCCTTTTCTCTTTAAAATACATAGTAATGAAGATTATACTACACAAAACGCGCAGTTTGGTCCTTCTTTTCAAAATTGTAAATCAGCCTGGGAGCAATAGCCAGTAAAGAGCTTTCTCTCTCCTTATCACGCTAAACAAATTGAGGAACAATACGAATTTAAAAGAACATGTTTTCCTTTTATTTCTTCATTTACAAACTGTTCTCGATACATTATTAACATTTAGTAATTTATTTTTCAAAAAAAGAATGAATGACTAGTAATCTATAATATAATTAATTCATTAGCCTAAATAATCTGAAGGTAGAGGGAGAATTATTTATGTCACAAGCGAAAAGTATTAACTACTACAAAGAATTAATTGATTTAAAAAAAGTCGAACAAATTGAAGCACGGTTTCAACATTTACTCGATGTTTCGATTGATTCCATAATTGACCTGGAGAATTGGATTGAGGAAGAAAAGGCATTACGCTTTGAAATTGAAGAAGCATTGACAGGCCACCTTGTCGACTTCTACCGAAATACAGAGGATCCGGATATTAAATCAACATACCTTCACGATCAGCAAGTCATTCAGCCTTTGATGATGAAATACGAGGCAAAGCTAAATAAAAAATGCTGCGAATCTCCTTATTTCAAAGAATTAGATGATAAGCGTTACGGTTTGATGCGCAATTTTAGAGAGTCAAAAGTAAAACTGTTTAGAGAAGAAAATATTCCACTGTTTGTAAAGGAACAAGAACTAAGCACAAAGTACAGTGAAATCATGGGCGGACTTACAGTTGAATGGGATGGAGAAGAAAAGCCTTTCCCGTTTATCGAATCACAGCTTGATAATTTAGACAGAAGTGTTCGGGAAAAAGCCTATCATTTAATTAGAGCTGCCTACCGTCAAATTAAACCCGAAACGGATGCACTCATGGATGAGCTCGTTCAGCTGCGTCACCAGATTGCAGTCAATGCGGGTTTTAATAATTATCGTGATTATATGTTTGTTGCAAAAAACCGTGAGTATAGTATTGAAGATTGTTATGACTTCCATGAAAATGTTGAAAAGCATATCATTCCTGCCTGGAATCGACTTGCAAATGTTTTTAAGTCCAAACTTGGTGTCGACTCATATCGCCCATGGGATAACACCGCTAAACTGCTGAAAAATCCTCCATATACCGAAACATCCGTGCTTGTGGATGGCGTTGCTGAAATGTTGGGAAAAACAGATCCGTATTTTTCAGACCGTTTGGAGTACATGAGAGCAAATGGATTGCTTGATCTTGGGGACCGTAAAGGTAAAAGTCCTGGTGGTTTCTGTGTCCCTTTACCAGTTTCGGGAGATACGTTCGTTTTTGCAAACTTTAGTCCATCCTTTTTCTCGCTTATTGCACTCATTCATGAAATGGGTCACGCGGTAAATGGTTATCTTCAAGCTTCGGAACGAGGCCCTATCGAAGAATTCCAGTGGCGAGCGGAAGTAGCTGAATTGTATTCACACGGAATGGAATTATTGTTATTGGATAAGTTTAATCTGTTTTATCCGGAAGAAGAGGAATTCAAAAGTGCGCAACGTGAAGAACTAAGACGGGCATTTACGATGTTATTCGGCCCATTGTCAGGCGACCTTTTCCAGCACTGGATGTATACAAATCCCCAGCATACCGCTAAGGAACGTGACGAAAAGTACTATGAGATTTTAAAACGATACGGCTTGAACCCCGTTGATACTGCCGGGTTTGAAGAAGAAATTGGCATGAGCTGGATCGGGACACTTCATTTTATTCAATATCCTTTCTATGATATTGAATACTCGATGTCGATGCTTGGTGCACTGCAATTACTTGAAAATTATCAACAGAATCCAAAGCAAGCTGTCGAATTTTATAAAAAAGGTGCAAGTGCAGATTACAATCAATCCATTGCAGCGATTTATAAAGAAACCGGCGTTGATTTTGACTTTTCAGAGTCAACTGTAAAACGAATGGGTGAATTTCTGGAAAAAGTGATTCACGATATTAATTCATAATCGGTAGAGAACAATTTGAAAAGAACGAATTCCCTGTTCGGAAATTCGTTCTTTTTTAGTTATAGCCATTCACGTTCCCTAATTACTGCCTTTAACAATGTTCTTCACACCGATATAAGTTGCATAGAAATACCCGCCATAAATGATGACAAGGATTACTGAGCTGACTAGTATACTTTCATAGTTGAAATGGAACATTCCGCTGACCGCCTTAATACCGATAATGGAATGAATGACAGCCAGACCAAGCGGGAGTAAAAAATAGATGAGGCATTGTTTTAATATCGCCCCGTTTATCATTTTATCCGTAACACCGATTTTCTTCAGTGCTATATAGCGTCCCAAACTGTCACTTGCATCAGATAACTGCTGCAATGCCATAACAGCCGCGCTCGATACAATAAAGACGAGCCCTAAAAATAAACCAAGGAATATAAATAATGCCGCAGAACCATTTTCCCGCTCTTTTATTTGATCGATTGTACTTCCGATAACTAAACCGGGATGAATGTTTCTATATTTATTTTCTTCAAGCTCATAAAATAGATTTGAAAATTTCTCTTCTGATTTTTCAAAGGAGCGCTCTTCATATACTACGTTAAAACTTGAGAATTCTAATTGAAGGTTGCCCTTAAAATTATCAGGAATGATAAGATAAAAGAACTTACTGCCCTTGTTAATTCTTATATTTTCATCAATAGCCACATCATTCTTTAGTGTATAGGCTTTATTTTCAATTATAATATTTTCTTCATTTTTCATATACTCTGGCAAAGCTTGAATGATCTCGCCATAGCTTGATACAACAAGAACCTCATCATCCTTTAAATCAAAATGCTCTTGCCCCTTCAGATCAAGAATTGCATTATAATCCGATATTTTTATAGCAGATACCGGACCATACAAGTAATTTTCCTGTATAGCAATCTGTTCCTGTTCACTTAAATACTTGGATAATAAATCCTCGATTGATAAATCCAAAAGGTATTCATTAAAAAAGGCATGTTTTTCATTCGGTTCAAATGTAAAGTCAATATCATTCAAATATGCTTTGATATTATTCACTTCAGATTCCCCTTCATCCTGATCAGCTACAAGAAATGCCGAAGCATCAAAAGGAAACGTTTTAGCCGAGTTTTTATCGATTGTTCCTTTTAAATCAAAAGCAGTAAAGATGAGGGAGATTGTTAAGAAAAGCATGAGACAGATAATTGTCATGGAAAGGAAGTTCGTGTTGACCTTATTGTTTATTTGTCTTAGGACAAAAATATTTATATCTTTCAAATAGTATCTCTTATTCTTTTGCACAATATGGATAAAGAAGCTCGAAAGGCTGAAAAAGAATAAAAGTGTTCCAAACACCCCAGCCAAAACTGTGATGATCAATTCCATACTTGCAGCGTTTAAACCGGTCTTCAGGATTCTACTATAGGCAAATACTAAAAAAGCCAAAGATAGAATAAATGTTAGCACGGATACGACAGAATTTTTCAGCTTTACTTCTTCGTTACGTTTAGAGGCATTTAACATATCGATCAATTTGTATTTGGAAATCGTATACTGGTTGAAAATCATGACGAGTAAATAGATGATACCAAAGTAAACAATTGATTTGATCATGGCGCCAAGTGAAAAAACAAACGTATATTTCTCAATATCCATAGATAGGATGTTTGCCGTCAGCACAGATAAGCCTTGCGATACAATTATCCCAAGTCCAATTCCCGCAACTAAAGAGACGACACCGATCAGGAGCGTTTCGACAATTAAAATTCTCGAGATTTTCCCTTTTGACATACCTAATGTCATGTATAAGCCAAGCTCTCTTTTCCTTTTTTTGATCAAAAAATTATTGGCATATACTATCAAACCTCCAAGAACAACTGATACAAATACTGATGTTCCAGACATGAGCAATTCTAATGATTCACGAAACACACTATTTTTGTTCATTTCCTGAATTGCTTGTTGCGAGTCAAGAGAGTTGAAACTGTAAAAAATACAAACACCTAAAGTCAATGTTAGAAAATAGATTGAATAATCTTTAAAGCTTCTTTTAACATTATTGAATGCGATTTTAGAGAACATTGCCGACATCGCCTCCAAGTAAAGTCACCACTTCAATGATTTTATTGAAGAATTCCTTTCTCGTATCATTTCCGCGCACGAGCTCATTAAAGATCCGACCATCTTTTATAAACAATATTCTATTGGCATAACTTGCAGTAAACGAGTCGTGGGTAACCATCAAAATTGTTGACTGGTATTCTTTATTCAGTTTTTCAAAAGAATCCAGCAATAATCGTGATGATTTTGAATCGAGTGCACCTGTTGGTTCATCGGCTAAGATGAGGGAAGGCTCCGTTACAATCGCTCTGGCACATGCGACCCTTTGTTTTTGCCCACCTGACAGTTGAAATGGAAATTTACTAAGGATGCCCGTAATATCAAGCTTTTCCGCAACATCTTTAATAAGTTGATCGATTTCCATTGCCTCTCTTTTTTGAATCGTCAAAGCCAAAGCAATGTTTTCATAAGCTGTCAGCGTATCCAGCAGATTAAAATCCTGAAAGATAAAACCTAACTCGTCACATCGGAATGCTTCGAGCCCTTTCTTCTTTAATGTTGTAATATCCTGATTATTGATTATAATTTTGCCAGTTGTCACCTGATCAATTGTCGAAATACAATTCAGAAGCGTTGTCTTTCCGCTCCCTGAAGGTCCCATGATTCCTAAAAACTCGCCTTCATTTACGGTAAAGCTAATATTATCGATCGCTTTTGTAATATTGCCTTTGTTTCCGTAGTATTTTTCGATTTTTTCTACGCTTAATATCGGTTGCATACGTTTCCTCCAAGATAGATCTATTTTTTCACATCAAATTCGGCCTGTGTTTCCATAATTTTTTTCCCTTTTACATATATCGTGACACCGTAATGCCCCTCTTCAAGACCTTCCGGAACAGATAGCTCGGCAATGAAATATTTCGCATCGTTTACAGTTACTTCTTCCTCCACTACAAATCGGTTCGCTGTTTTAATTTTACCTTTATACCAAACAACTTCTGCCTTATTAGTCCAGAATCGATTTCTCTTCGCGGCAAAATATATTTTTTCACCTGATGTAAACGTATTTGTTATATCAGCAGGTTTCCCCTTTTCATCAATCGTTTTTGCCATGACGCCCTCTACTATTTTTGGCTCTGAAACATATTCATACACTAGGAAAATCCCAAAACCTAACAGAAAGATTCCTAATATTGCAATGGCTTTTTTCATTTTTTATTCCCCCCTAATTGATTTCTAACTGTATCTTATCAATAGGTAATGGGAAGACATATTGGTTTATATTTTATTAAAGTGACATTTTTGCAAGATTATAAACAAAAGCGCCCGATTAACTCCGCCAGCCATTGGAGGACCCGTTGCCTAAAATTGAAAAACGGACTTATAGCGATTGTAATGTACAATCGCTATAAATCCGCTATTCTATGTTGCATTACTGCATGAAGTTTACATTCGTTAAAGGAAAAATAATACTCACCTTTGTTCCTTCCCCCGCCTTTGATGTGATCGTAAGACCTAAGCCAAGCTGATCTGCTAGTTTTTTGCATAAATAAAGACCGATACCGGTGGACTTCCCGAATTGCCTTCCATTTTCCCCGGTAAACCCTTTTTCAAAAACCCGGTGGATATCCTTTTCTGTAATGCCAATCCCGTTGTCCTCGATCGTCAGAACAATATTATGTTCGTTTCGGACCGTATGGATGTTTACCTTTCCATTTCGTTCACGGATATACTTAATGGCATTCCCGATCAGCTGATTCAGGATAAATTCCAGCCATTTCGCATCACTGAAAACGGTCCCTTCAACTTTTTCAAGGTTAACTGAAATCCCTTTACTAATAAAGTCTCTTGAATTTCTCTTTATAACTTTTCTTACAAGGTCAACTAAAGGTACCTCTTTAATAAGATAATCCTTGCTCACATTATTACTTCTTGAATAATAGAGAACCTGCTCGATATATTCTTCAATCTTCTTAATTTCCTCTTGAATATTTCGTGTCACGTCGTTTTGATTATTTTCAATGATCAGCCTTGTGGAGGCAATGGGTGTTTTAATTTCATGAATCCAAGTTTCAATATATTCCCTATACTCGTTTTCCCGGTCCCGAAAACTTTTCACATGCTCATGCATATCTTTATTTGCCTGACGCAATACCTCATACAATGCCTTGCCTTCCACAGTTTCCGGCTCTTTCATGACTTCCGGCAGCAAATATTTCTGATCTAAGTTCTCTGTAATACTAGTTAACTCATCATAAAAAGCTTTTTGCTTAAAATATTCAATCAACATATATAAGATAAGAGGACAAAACCAAATACAGAAAATAAGAAAGACTGTTTGACTATTTATCCCGACAAGCATCATAATGCCGCCAACAATGATAAATAATACGAAATTAGTGAGCAGGAAAACTGTTCTGTCTTTAACATATTCTTTAAGTGTCATGGAAGTATATATCCTAACCCGCGTCTCGTTTCAATGTTTTTTTCCATACCTAATGCTTCGAGTTTTTTTCTTAATCTCGTAACATTGACCGATAAATTATTATCATCTACAAAAACATCTGCGTTCCACATAAAATCCATAAGATCATCCCTTGAGACGATTTTCCCTTTGTTTTTATATAGGCAGGATAATATTTTAATCTCATTTTTCGTGAGCTCTGCCTTCTCCCCTTGATAAGTAACAGACCCGTTGGATAAATTGAGCTTTAAATCATTATAAACAAGGGTATCCCGTATGCTTGACCCCTGGACTCTTCTTAGTATGGTTTCGATTCTTGCCAAAAGAATTTGAGTGTTATATGGTTTTGTGACAAAATCATCCGCGCCTAAATTCATACTCATCAGTTCATCCATCTCGTTGTCCCTGCTCGTCACGACTATAATCGGCACATCCGATTGCTTCCTTATTTCTCTGCAAATATAGTAACCATCAAAAATGGGAAGGTTGATGTCCAGCAATATAAGATCCGGTGCTTCGTTTAGTGTTTCCTGAATAATATGTTCAAAGTTTGTCGGTGCTTTTGTATCAAATCCATATGTGTTTAAAAAGGTTTTCAATTCTTCTCTTATCGTTTCCGTATCCTCTATAATTAAAATTTTTGACATACATTCACTTCCTTTAATGTTTGGAACCCCGGATTAAAATTCATTTACACTTATACCATGCTTATACATTTATCACAAACATATGTACAGCAGATATATGCAATTATTTTCAACTTAAAGACATTCCCACTTTACCCACATAAAAAAGAATGAAATCCGATGCGGAAATCATTCTTAATAAATTTATTTTACTTCTTCCACTTGGTCAGTAGTCGCTTTCACGCGGTCAAAGCCTACTTTAATCGCATTTACATATTCTTTAATTACTTTCTGAGCAAGTTCGGACTGTGGGTTCAGTGATTCAAAGCCATGGTATGCGCCGGGATATAAGTGAAATTCCACATCAACCCCTGCCTGTGCCAGTTTAGTTACATACGTAATAGTTTCGTCACGGAAAGGATCCAATTGACCAACACATGTATACGTATATGGAAGATTGCGATAATCTTCTGCCCTTGCCGGTGCTGCATAAATCGGTACTTCATCGTGACCGTGTAATTCACCTAAATAACATTTCCAGCCAAAATCATTCGTTTTTTGGTTCCAAATCATGCCTTCCGTAATTTCGTTAGCAGAAGGTGTATCGTTGCTATCGTTAATCATCGGGTAAAGTGGCATCTGGAAACAAATTGAAGGATATTCACGATCACGTGCCAGTAAAGTTAAACCAGCTGTCAAACCACCACCGGCACTTGCACCCGCTACACCGATACGGTTCTTGTCCACTTGCAGTTCTGCAGCATTGTCCGCAATCCATGCAAGCGCACTGTAGCAATCTTCAAGCGGTGCAGGATATGGATATTCCGGGGCTAAACGGTAATCTACGGAAACAACGACACAGTTTGCTGTCTCGACAACTTGTACACAAAGGTGATCATTGTCTTCAATGCTGCCCAGTACGTAACCTCCGCCATGAATCCACAATAAAACAGGTAATTCCTGTTCCTGGTGAGCTGGTTTATAAATACGAACACGAATTTCATTGTCATCAATGCCAGTTATGGTTTTATTAATAATATTCACTGTATCAGTGCTCGTTAACGGCAATACCGCCTGAGCCATACCTTCACGCATCGTTTCCAAGTGCTCTACTTTAAAATCAAAGTCTGTAAATGCTTCTAAACCGGCTAAAAATTCTGGATTTACTCGTTTGATCATCTTCATTCCTCCATCTCACAAAAATTGAACTCACTCTACTAATTTATTCATTCAATTTAATGATTAGAACTCTTGTAGATGAATATGGTGTGGAATATATTTTGAAGCAAATGGAGTAATTTTAACTAAGAGTAAAGAAAAACACGGAAATCTTTATGATTATCCGTGTCTTCTTATTATTATATGATTTCTTCATATGCATCGATAATGAACTGGATTTCTCTTGTGACTTTTAAACCTTTTACACCATCCATTGCATATAAAATATCACGTTTCGCATTTTCCTTATCTCCCAGTTTGAAGTAACATAAAGCCCTAACAGCAAATGTACGGTACATCATCGATAAATCAATCGGATGTTGATTGTATTCCAATATTTCGATGTCCTTTAATGTTTGCAATGCTTTTTCATACTGCCCAAGCATGTAATAGGCATAGCCATATTGCCCACTAAAGAAAATGTCCGTGCTGTATGAAAAGCCCTCTGGTGCAAAACTAGTTTCAAATTGGGTCGCAACCGTTTTTTTGTAATCTTTTTCGATTTGATTTGTATAGAGAAGCGTTACAAGCTGCTCCATGAGCGTTTCAGTCGGATCTTCCATAATTTCTGCAAATGCCCGGATTTTCTTTAAATAATAGGAAGCCTTCTCCCCTTCTTCTTTTGAACAGTGAATGAAAAACAAAAAGCGGTAAAAATCATTTAACCTATAAACGATTTTCTTTTCTTTTGCTAATTTTAAAGCTCTTTCCAAATAAACTTCCATTTGAACATCATCATTCAGCGCTGCATAGGAAACCGTAATATTATAGTATAAATCCAGTTTTTCAAGGTCGTCTATCAGATCCCCATATTTCTCGATATACTTTTCCCCTTCATGTAAATAGTGCAGACCTGCAGCATAATCTTTTTCCATAAACTTAATATTCCCCATCCGGGCATAAATCTTCAATATTTTCGAATAGCCATGGACTTGCTCATACATTTTGATTAACTTGGCAAATGGCTTTTCGGATAAATCCATTTTCGCAAAGTAGCGCATTGTTAAATACACTTCGTAAATGCGCACTTCCTCAAAAGTTGCCCCTTTAAGGCTGCCATTCTCATAAAATGGATGGATTAAATGATACAGTTCGAGCACTTTTTCATTTACTTTTTTATCATCATGCTCTTTATTGAGTGCTAAACGTTTTATTTCAACATCCCGGTATAAATCTTTTATTTGCTGATGATTTTCGGTTTGCATGAGCTCGGATACGTCGATGCCGAGCTGACTTGCAATATGTTGAAGGCTTTCCATTGATGGCTGTGCCTTTCCGTTTTCAATCAGACTGAGCATCCCTTTTGTAATTCGATCTCCCGCTACTTGGGCAAGCGTCATCTTGCGCTCTTTTCTTAGTTCTTTTATTTTGGCACCAATATTCAACACGTCGTCACCTCATTAAATACAGTTTACCAAAAATCATACAAAAGGCTAATATTTTAACCTGATTAAACATTTCACACAAAATAAATTCTAACACCTTAAAATATTTTTAATTAAATTAAACTTTTGGATTGTATTTCAAAATCCCACACCATATAATAAGTTTAATTAAATTAAACAAAGGGGTTTTGTTTATGAGTGAACAGCAGAAATTAAAAAGAGCAACGTATCATTTATACACGTTTCTAATAAGCAAAATGATTGGTGCGCTCGGGTCACATGTCTACAGCTTTGGTATCAGTATGTATATTTTATCGATGACAGGTTCTTCGCTTAGTTTTGCGACAAATATTATTTTAAGCTACTTGCCGCGCACAATCATGTCACCGATTGCAGGTCTATTAGGGGATCGTTTACCAAGGAAGTGGCTTGTACTCAGCGGGCAAGCCGGCGTAATACTTACAGTTAGCGGCTTATTGCTCTACACACATGAATTTGGATTATCTTTAATCGCCATATATATCGCTACAGTATTCAATAGTATTTTCAGTACATTTTCAGGAGTCGCATTTTCAGCTTCAATTGCCAATCTTGTCGATGAAGCTCGACTTCAGAAGGCAATGAGTTTTAATCAGTTGTCCTATTCTATTTCAGGTATTGGCGGACCGATTTTCGGTGGGATGTTGTTTGGTTTTGTTTCGATGGAAATGTTCCTGATTATCTTTATCGCAGCTTCTGTCATAACACTTATGTTGGAATCTACAATGAATTTTGTTCTTTATAAGAAAGTAAGCGTTAAAGAAAATGCGGAAAAAGAATCAATGTTTGAAAGCTTCATAGCCGGCTTTCGCTATGTCAATTCAAAACCGATTATTAAAGCCATTTTATGGACTGCACTTTGGCTAAACTTATTTTTCACTGCCATCAATGTTGGCGGAGATTATATTTTATTGACGATTTTGAAGTTAGATCCAAAGTATATCGGTTTTACAGAAGCTGGTGGTGCAATCGGCGTTTTAATCACATCCGTTTATTTCGCATCAAGAGCAACCGTCAAATTCCCATTACTTACTGTTAAACGATCTGTTTTTGCCTCTTCTGTTGTCGTCATTTTATCGGCCCTGCCGCTTATGATCACATTTTCGGCAATGATGAATTTCATCTATTATTTAATCATCATGTTTTTATTCGGAGCATTGGGTGTCATCACAAATACGCCGCTTGGTGTGTTGATGCAAACTTCAATTGAAGAGGAGTACCGGGGGCGTGTTTTTGGGATTATCGAAATGATGGCAATGAGTGCTATGCCTGTCGGGACACTTGTATTTGGTATTTTATACGAGTTCATTCCGGCTCAGTATATCTTAATCGTCAGCGGACTAATTTTAATTGGTATTGTTCTATTATTATTACGCCCTTCGATTTTAGAAATGGCTCACCCTGAACTGAAAAAAGTAAAGCTGGAAACAGAAGCAATAACTGAATAATAAATTTCTCTTCGAATTTGAGCTAATTTTCTATGTTAGCTCTTTTTTTATGTAATTAGCGGATAGATAAGTTTGATATACTGTTAAAGTTTCTGTACAATTTATAATGTAATAATTTTCATATTAGAAAGGCTGATATTCATTGAATTTCCACAACTATTATTTTGTTCCTGAAGGTAAATATTCAGAATTTCAGCAACTTTTGTCAAACAACCCGTCTCTGGACATTCAATTAGAAGATTATAATCAAAATTATAATTTTTATTACCAATTTGTTTATAATCTGTATACATATTTAACTATGGATGATGACCAATTAATATCGGATGATAATATACGTTTTCACTATCCTTTTCAGTCATATCTTCATGAAATAATCATTAAGCAATACGAGCTGCAAAGATTTAAAAAGAGAAAAAGCAATGATCCTTTAATCTGTTTATTATTTTCTGTTCTATTAAAAAGTAAATTAAAGCAGACAATCCAAAGTCTTATTGAAGAAAGCGGTTTCGAACCCGAATTACCATTGGAATTAATAAACTTTTACGAAAACAATCACATTGAATCCCCATCCAGTCAGACTATCAATTATATTCATAATCAATTTCTTAAACGATTAAAAGAACATATTTTTGTTGGCTCTTACTTCAGTCAATTGATAAAAGATACTATTGATCGCACAAATCGGTATTATTTAATCCATCAAAAGGAGTTTTAACAATGCATACAAGTTGCGAGACATCAGTACAACATAGTTTAAACAACGAATTGCGATTGATCGAACGTTCATTAACACTGAGCATAAAGCAATTTAAAACTTTCTATGCTAACAAACAGTTTGATGAAGCATTTGAACAGCTTCAATTTATTTTGGCCATCATAGAACGATCTAAAAACCCGGAACATTTGTCAGAAGCGTTAGTATGCTGTGTTAATTTTGCTTCGATCGTTTCTTCCATTCCACAAAGCGATATGCTGATCAACTCGATCATTCACACGATCGATACGGATTCTTTCCCTCAAAATTTGTCTATGTGCCACTATTTATTAAGCATCCATGCACTTGAAAATAACAACAACCTGGAAGCGGTTCAATATGCAAAGAGTGCATACTTCTATGCTTTGGAAATGAAAGAGGACCGATTATTTTACGAATGCAATGCACAGCTACAGCTCGTTACTGCCCTCTTGGAAATTGGTAGTTTTGAAGAAGCCCATAAATATATAGACCAGTTCAACTGGTATATTGAACATTGTAAAAACGATGCGGAAGTTGTCTTTGTCCATTCCATTCAGGCAAGTACAAACTTCTTAAAGCAAAATTACGAAATGGCCGTTTTTGCAATGTCTTCATTGTTAAAAAAATTTAACGAATCAAATGAAATTATGTATACTTCGTTTTTAGCAAGACACTTCTATCGGATTATCAGGAAGCATCCTGAGGCGAGCTTGCTATACGGCGATTTAATGACCCTATGCGAGCAAGTAATTGAACGACATAAATCCTATATACCTGCTGAACTGAATACTTCTCAAAATGTTCTGATTTATAACTCTAAGCAGTTTTATCAGCTTGCGGACACTTTTTTTGCAAAGCACATCAATGAAAATAATCTTATTTCCATGTACAAATTAGAGCTAAAAAGTCATATGAATTTCACAAAGTTATTTAATCTGATTGATAGTGAATCAGCCAACAATCAGCTTATTATTTACCCTTACAGTGAACAAAAGTTTTTACTGATTACAACCGATAAATTTCAGGATGTACTATTGAATAATAAACAATTTAAAAGCAGTTTAATGTATATTGGTTCTGCTGAAAATACCGAACAAAAAAGTTTTTACGAACTGTATAATGAACTGAATTTATCCATTATTAGCCGTAGTTAAAGCCAATATGATCAAAGTGGCTGGGACATAGGTAGAAAGACCGTTAAATAATAGGAAATCCTTTATTAAGAAACGGATTTTTTGCAAAATTGATTGGAATGGAGGGCGAGTGTAGCTGACGGCTACGCCTTTCGCTACAAGCAAAGCTTCCTGCGGGAATAGCGTGACGCCTGAGACTAGGAACAAAAGCTAAGAACGCCACGTCCTGTGGCAACGCTTTTGTGACCAACATCCTATTGGCCTCACGTCCGCGGAAAGCGTCCCGGAATGGAAATCAATTTTAACGCTCAGCAAAGAAACGCTATTTTTCTCTCAGAGAAAAATAGCGTTTTTTGATGTTACATAGATATTTGATTAGCGTGATTCTTTTGGTGGCTGGCACACTTCACATTTTTGCTGTTTATTTTCTTTGAATTTTTTCCAAGGTTTTTGGAATGTGTTCCCGCACGCACATTGGAAATCTAACTTTTGTGAAAAACCTTTAAATTCAGTTGATAATAATTTTGTATCTGTATTCTTTTCAACATATTCACGAATTGAATGGATTGTCCATTTTTTTGACATTAACTACACCTCCACAAGCTCTTTATTATAGCACGAAAGTTGATTCTTTCCTTAATTAAATAACCAATCTACAACAAAACCGAATCCTTTAAACGCAAAATAAAGAAAAAGGAGACCAATTATGATAAATCCTAAGCAGCCAAACACCCCGGAAAACATAAACAGCTTAAAATTAGGGCCTTTTCGATTGCCCCACTCCTCTTTTTTATCGCTCGTGACAGAGTTGATTGTATGGCAATGCGGGCATTCCTTAATATATGTTCTTTTCTGTTGTTTTTTCCCGTTAAATATTTGTATTTGCGATGAAAAGCGATCGGAAGAAAAATCAATTGTCATTTGTTCCTGACAGTTTCTACATTTTATTTCTACTTTTTTGCCCTCCATAATTAACCAACTCCTTTTTTGTATCAACTCACAATAAAACATATAATGAAAACTTTTCAAGCGTATATACATAAGGTAAGGGATTTGCCTTAGAATAGGAGGAATACATTTGAAAAGTGAAATGGATGCTACACCCTCTTTGGAGATAATTGCTGCCAGACTTGCCTATGCAGGTGCTGCTGTCACTACAATCGGCGATGTATTGGGTATGATTTCTGCCGGTATCGCGTTAAAGCTGCTTGAGGAACAAAATGGACAGCAACCATCCAATGATAAAGGTAATGAATCT
This sequence comes from Solibacillus sp. FSL R5-0449, assembly GCF_037975215.1. Lineage (NCBI taxonomy): Bacteria > Bacillati > Bacillota > Bacilli > Caryophanales > Caryophanaceae > Solibacillus > Solibacillus sp. FSL R5-0449. The sequence continues at coordinate 1,409,340 of NZ_CP150239.1, read as the reverse complement.
GATTTTAAGCAAATGCAAAATGAAATCGATAAATTAATTCGGGAACTTCGCCAAATAAGAAAAATGATGGGTGCTCCCTAATCACGGTTGAACAAATATTTCCTGGAATCTGCTTCGATCCGCCGTTCACAATCATCACAACTAACGCTGGCTTGTCGATTTACTTTAAATTGCTGATAGTTTTTAGTGCCTTCCATCAATTTGAATGATTTCCGGCAATACCGGCAAGTAGTCTCATAAAAGAACATTTCACATTTCCATTCCTTTCGTAATATCTCTATTTATTATAACGTAAAATGAAAAAACCTATTGTGAGAAAGTATCATTCCCTCGCAATAGGCTTTGTTTTATGATTTTAGGATTTTTACAGTAACAGTTTTTCGTCCCCAGTTTTTAGCTGTCGCCTTTTTACTAATAAAGACGTCAATTTTTTTTCCTTTTATGGCACTGCCAATATCACCGGCAACTGCTATTCCATAGCCTTCCACCCATACTTTCGAACCAAGTGGAATGATTTTCGGATCAACGGCTATCACCTTCAAACTAGGGTTTTTACGTAAATTTAACCCTGTTTTCGTAATACCTGAACATCCTTTGCAACTTGCCGTATAGGCCGTTGCTGACATCTTAATTGTTTTTTTCACATTACTTGGATGTGTAGCGGATTTTTTTACTGTTGTTTTCTTTACTGCTGGTTTATTTTTAATATGGCTTGGTAGTTTAAGGACTTGTTTTACTTGTACTTTTGAAGTCTTTAAATCATTCAATGCCATGAGTTCTTTTACTGATGTATCATATTTCTTCGCAAGCATTGTTAAATTCTCGCCTTTTTTGATTGTATGTGAAGCTGCCTCTGACGTTCCTACAAAAATAAATGTGCTTGCGACCATAACCGCAATAAATGCTACTACTTTCTTGATCATACTTGAATATTTCCCTCCAGAAAAAGTGTCGTGAAAAATCTTTTTGATTCAACATGAACTAGCATAACCTTTCTATATTTCAGTAACATGACAACTACATACCACCTATATTACAATTCGATAACAAAAAGTCGAATTGTGTCGATAACATATTACAAATTTCTGAATAAACTTAACTATTTGACTAAATATAACTTCATTTCAACAAATTTCTAATGACTTTTTACCCTTTTTAAACGTATGAGTAAAAAACTATCCTATAGTAACAATTTATGCTAATATATTTTTTGTTTTGATTTTAACAATAGAAAGAGTGAACTGATTGGAAAAAGGCACGAAAGAATTAAGTTTATTTAAGTTAACATGGCCATTATTTTTAGAGTTGTTCCTATTTATGCTAATGGGATTAGCGGATACTTTTATGTTAAGTGCTGTGTCGGATGATGCAGTAGCCGGTGTAGGAACAGCCAATCAATATATACAAATTGCAATTTTATTACTGGGGGTTATCGGTACAGGTGCTTCCATTGTTGTTTCACAATATTTAGGATCACGACTAATTGCTGAAGCATCACAAATTGCTGCTTTATCGGTAACACTCAATTTGCTCGTCGGTTTAGTCATCAGCGGGTTATTTTTATTGTTTTCAGATGTTTTAATGAAGATGATGAACCTGCAAGGTGCTGTATTGGAAGCAGCGCAAAGCTATTTAGTCATTGTCGGAGGATTTATATTCGTTCAGGCTTTAATTACTTCTATGTCTTCCATTATTCGTGTACAAGGCTGGACGAAACAAACAATGTACGTTTCGCTTGCAATGAATATTGTGCACGTCGTTTTAAACTATATTTTAATTTTTGGGAAATTCGGGATGCCGGAACTAGGTGTGGAAGGTGCAGCGATTTCTTCTATTATTAGTCGTGTGCTTGCTGCGGCTGTTTTTTTCTGGCTCTTATACCAGGCGTTAGAAGTTCGTATCGAGTGGGCGGATTACTATCGATTGTCTAAAAACTATATTTCCAAAATATTAAAAATCGGGATACCCTCAGCATTGGAACAGGTGCTTTACCAGACAAATCAAATTGTCCTTCTCTATTATGTAACCTTTATAGGGGCCGAGGCATTGTCTGCCCGTCAGTATGCCGTGAATATATCGATGTTTACTTATCTTTTCGCCATGGCAATCGGGATGGCAACTGCTATTTTAGTTGGACGGTATGTCGGAGCTGGTGATAAAGAGTTGGCCTATAATAAAGTATGGTTTGGTGTAAAATCGGCACTGATTTTTACATTATCAATGGTTGCAATTATTATTCTCTTCAGAGAATCATTGATGGGCCTATTCACTAGTAATGAAGAAATTATTAAAATTGGGGCCAGTGTATTACTATTAAGTATTTTACTGGAAACAGGACGTACGGTTAACATTACAATCATCAATTCATTGCGTGCTTCCGGGGATGCCGCTTACCCTGTGCGTATTGGATTCGTTTCCATGATTTTGATCGGCTTATCGCTAGGTTATTTATTTGTCTTTGTTCTTGATTTAGGTCTTGTCGGTGTATGGCTGGCTATTGCATGTGATGAATGGATCCGTGCAATACTCGTTATTTTCCGCTGGCGTAGCCGAAAATGGGAACGCTATGCGATTGTCAGTTCAGATAAATAAGCATTGTAAAACATCCACTTCCTCTTATATGGAGGGTGGATGTTTTTTTCACCAAATGAATTACAATCAAAAACGCCTTCTGCAATTATATTGCGAAGGCGTTTTTGATTATTTAGATGATTCTTCAGTTGAAGCTTCTTCTGATACAGTTTCCTCAGTTACAGCTTCTTCAAGTTCTGCATTTTCTTCTGCCAGTAATGCTTCTTCAGCTGCACGACGTTTTGCTTCTTCAGCTGCTTTCTTTGCCGCTTCTTCAAGTGGTTTATTGACAACACCTAAGCACCAAATAAATTCTTCCCATGCCATGTTCCAACCTTTGAAAACTTCTTCAGAGTCGTCCCATTTCACTGAATAGGCGATTCCATCTTCAGTTTTTACAATAGAAAGTGATAAGTCCGCTCCAGCACGGTCACTTAGTAATTTAATTTTTCCCTCTTCATCAAAGCGTTCATCGATATTGTCCTTTTCTGTAAATGAACGGCTTTGCGCAATTTCAAAAAGAACATTACTATGAATTCGGTATTTATTTTTTTGCATTCTTTTCCCAACTTCCATTATTGATTCGTTACTTGTACTATCTTACAACGTTTCAAAAAAATTATCGCGATTTTTTTCAGTTTAGCACTTTAAATTATTTTATCACAAGTTGGTACAGTTAAACCACTAACGATTACACAAAAGAGAACGTATATTCCTTATTTTATTAAAAAATATTAAAAAACCCGTGAAGTGTTTAAAAACTTCACGAGTTTAGAAGTATAAAAGTGCTTAGTAGTAATATGAGCCGCTGTTTCGCTTTTCTGCAATTTCGTATGCAAGCTCAATAATGGATTTTGCAAGTTGTGCATATGTCACTTCTTTTTTCGGCAGGAACATTGATTGATCAGTACCTTGAAGTCCTAACACGTGTGAAATCGCTACATAGCCGATTTTTTCCGGATCCACATCAGCTGCATCTTTAATCTTTAACTGATAAATATCAGGATGCTTTGCTGCTTGTTCAAGACCAAGTGTACGGATGTACCAAACGGCTAATTGTTCATTTGTTACTTTTTGGTCGATGTTCAATTCATCTTCAAGCGGATTTAAGATACCTAGACGTGTTGCCGTTTCCACTACATTATAGTAAGGATGTTCCGGATTAATATCTTCAAATGAAACAGGTGGCTGCTCCTGACGGTATGCATAATAATCTTCATAGAAATAAGTGATGGATTTTATTATTGTTTGTAATGCCTGCCCTTGAGAAATGGCTGTATCCGCATTGAAACTTTTCGGATCATTTACCTCAATCGCACCTGCCTGGATTAAATAGTTCAGTTCCTTTTCGGCAGTCGGGTGAGTAACTTTCGCTTTTTCAGTTTGAGCATATGGACTGAAAACTTCACCGCTGTTCACATCGATTTGATAGTACTCTTGTCCCTTCACTGTCGGCACATATACGAGTTCGTATTTTCCGTCTTCATTTTGCAGTCTGTGGTAAACAAGCTTAACATCCAGTGCATCAGCAAACAGCTTTTTCGCCTCTTCACTTGAAACTGATGCAGCAGCATCCGGCCATTCCTCAATTTCTAATGGATAGCGGTAGAATGATTTTAATTTCCCTTCATCATCGATTGTTACCGAAAGACTGTCACCATTTACAATCAGTCCGTTTTTAATTCGCGGGAAATTCACATAATGCACTTTCGATTCTTTATCATAAACGGGTTCTGTATTTGCCTTAGCATATTCATGTACAGATGTCGGAGCAAGTTCCTTCACATACTTTTCAGCTGCTGCTAAAACTTTATCCTTATCCAATCTTGGTACTGAGTTTTCCGTTTCATCATCTTCAAACGGCATTGGACTATAGAAATCAGAGTATGAAATAAGTTCCCCGGTATTTTTATTGAACTCGATCGAAGAACCGAATGAACCGTTTCGGTAGCGGTAAGAATATGAAACACTGATTACTGCCTGGTCATTCATTTCATGTTCATAGGCATGGTCAATCGTGAATTTAGTTGTATTCCCCTGGCTCTCTACTAACTGTTTTGCGATTTCTTTAGCATCGTCAATAGTAATTGGTGATGGTTCTTTTAATTGTTTTGGAGCAAGCGGTTGTAACGCTAACTTGTTATTTAAAGAATCCATCTTACCTGTAGTTGTTGCCCATTTATTTGATGTTGCATGTAATCCAATGACATTTGGCGCTGGCAAGTATACAAGTTTTACAGAAGGTTTGGAAGACATCGACATATAATCAATCGAATATTGCAAAGTTAAATTTAGTTGATCCTTCATCTTTTCTAAAGCGGCTTCTTTAGAAACTACATTTGTCGCCTCTTCAAATGACATCCGTTTTTGTTCCGGACTCACTTGTGTGAAATACTGGATTTTGCCATCGCCAAGTACACTTACTACCATCGACTGATCCTGAATTGGAATATCTTTTTCAGTTGAAGTGAAGCTGTAGTTATACGTAATTGGATCCGTTATGAGACGGCTGTAATAACTAGGTGTTTCATTTGATAATACATAATTGGAAGACGACGCAACTTTCTTAACGAAATCTTCTGCAATTTTACGTCCTTGCTCTTCCGTTATTTTCCCTGGGAATAATGCATCCTTCATACTTGCAGGATTGAAATATAAGTACTCTATTTCAAGATTGTCCGATCTGAATGATACACTACCGCCCTCCATTTGTTTGTTAACTTTTTTCTGGAATGTTAGCTCATAACGTGTCGTCAAATCGTCTGCATAATGATAGCTCATCGATGTCATTTGGAAATCACTGTTAGAGTATGTAGCAAACATCTCCGGTAATTTCGTCTTTAAAATCTGAATCAGCTGTTCTTTTGTGACACTTTCGTCTGTCATCGCAACATAGATGGGCACCCTTTCATCTTTCGGGTTAATAGATGCCTCTGCAAGAGCAGGACTGGCAAGCAATCCTAGAGAAACAATCGACATGCCTAGAGTGGTTGTCCATTTTTTCATTTTAATTCCTCCTTTGTTTTCTCTCTATTATACGCCAAAATATTGGCAATAGTTTCAATATATTGTCTTTTAAATAAAAATATTCCTTTTTACCCAAGTAGTTAGGAGAGATTGTGTTCGAAAGTGAGTCATGATAGAATCTTTCAGAGGTGAAGTTCGTGAATATTGTAACAGCAGGAATGCTAATATCATTTTCCGGCATTATTGTCGTTTGTTTAGGTTTGTTTGGCGTCCTGCCTAATACTAACCAAACATTAAATTATGTATTTATCGGCATCGGATGGGTATTTATCCTATTCGGCATCGTCATCCGTATTATCGGTATGAAACTAGAACGGAAAAATAAATAAAGAAGAGGCCAGGACATAATCCAAAAAAGCTATTTTTCTCTGAGAGAAAAATAGCTTTTTTTTGGCTGAGCGTTAAAATTGATTTCCATTCCGGGACGCTTTCCGCGGGCGTGAGGCCAACAGGATGTTGGTCACAAAAGCGTTGCCACAGGACGTGGCGTTCTTAGCTTTTGTTCCAAGTCTCAGGCGTCACGCTATTCCCGCAGGAAGCTTTGCTTGTAGCGAAAGGCGTAGCCGTCAGCTACACTCGCCCTCCATTCCAATCAATTTTGCAATATATCCATTTCTTAATAAAGGCTTTCCTTTTATTTAGCAATAATTCTACTTATATCCCGGCCTCTTCTCCTTTTTAAATTCCTTTTTAAACAAGTTCCTCTTCAAGCAAATAATATTTTGCTCCGTATAGATCCACTTCATAGGTAATGACACCAGATGTACTTATGTGAATGTTCGTAACTTCCCCTACCTTATCAATAATATGAGCTTCATAAAATTTGCGATAATGGTAGGTTTCACTATCTAAATGTTCATCGATTAAGATGATCTTCACAGTATCCATTACTTGAAATTTCGGCTGATACTGTTCAAACTCCAGATCAAATAAATTTAGCTGACGCAAAAAATTCACCTGCCAATATGTATTCAATCAATACATTCGACAAGTGAATTTAATTTCCTTTATTTAGGCGAAACGTATACAAAATTGATGCCAATCAGCTACGTTCATCCTGCATTTTTGTTAACGGCAAAATCGTCTCATTCTTTTTCTGCTCCGGCTTTAAATAAATGACCAGTTCTTGCTGGTATGTACCATTTTCCAGTAAATAATGATCCAGTGTGTGGCTGTCATACTGGTAGCTGCCAAACGGAAACGAAACGCTTTCGCCCTTGACGGCAGCAAGCAGTCCCGCCACATCTTGACTGACCATTTGCAATACTTCTTCAGCCGTTTCTGTTAATACAAATACAACATTCATCTTTTATTCTCCTATACTCCAATAAATAGTGTCGCCTGCGCAATTGCAATGTAAAATGCCGGGTCCTGTACAGGCGCTTCTTCCCAAATAACGAGCTTAACCGAAAACAAATCCGATTGTTCATCATAAACAGCAAGCCACCTTGCGATAACCTCATCATTAATAATAAAGTTGGACCAGTCTTCCATTTCTTTATCGATTTTCATTTTAAATTTTTCGTTTGAAATAAATAGTTCCGGAACACCAATACGCCAGTTTTCATAATTAATAATATATTTTTCGTTTAGAACAAGATCTTTTCCTTCAAACCACACTTTCCCACGTCTGAAAATCTTCTTCACTTCGAAGACTGGTTGTCCATCATTACGAAGCACCGCATATTTTAAAAAATAGCGGTGATCGAAATAGCCGTCCAGCAGTTTTTTCAACCCATTATCATATATGCGTTGAACTTTCAGGACCTGCTCTCCGGACTCATTGTAAACTGGCCGCTGTTCCGTAGATTTTATATCCCCTAATACTTCGTACGTATAAGTCTGCATTGATTTCCCCTTAATAAATAATCTTAATTTTGTTGAGTATCCTTTGTATAAAATTTTGCTTTTCATCAAATTTTTCACGTTTTGAAAGTGCTTCATCCGGATGGTCGGTAATAACGCCATTTACATTTTTCTCATAAAATTTCTGCATATCCGCTTCATCATTTATCGTCCAGACGAACAATTCCATGCCGCGATCCTCAACCTGCTTCTGAATATTTTTCGTCGCAAAGGACTGCTCTACTGAAATAAAGTCCGCATTGGATTCCGGTAACTTACCGTATGCGATAGAGTATATATGCCCGGTATGAATCCGGGGTTCCATGTCTTCAAGCATTTCCATTGTCGGTATATCAGGTGATTGAACATAATGATAATCCAAGGCATCATATTCATCAAGCAGATCCACAAAGCGCTGTAGAAAGTCTTCTGTTTCAAAACCATGTGTTTTCAACTCAATAAGCAATTTTATATTTAAATCATGACTCATTTCAAGCACTTCCTCAAAAGAAGCAATCGTGTCGCTGAAACCATCCGCCAAAACAGTTGTTGTGACTAATTCATTCAGTGTTAAATCATAGATGATATCATCTTCACCTGACAAACGTGATAAAGTTTTATCGTGATGAACGACAAAATCCCCATCCTTCGTTTGCTGAATATCGATTTCCACCATATCTGCCTCGGCCTCTTTTGCCGCCTCAATCGCATTCAAGGTGTTCTCCACACCGCCATCCATAAAACCTCGATGGGAAATGATGTTTGTATCCGGTTCGTAAATCGTCTTTTCCAAACTGATTAAATTAATACCGCTCACAAGGAAAAAAGCGAATACGACAATGATAAAGGTCCACTGACGAATTGTTTGTCTAAATGGTTCCTCCTGAACGATTAATGGTTTGTGACGTGTTAACTGAAATGCTACCATAACAAGTAACTGGGTAAAGAACACTTGCAATATAGTGAAAAACAGGATGATAACGCCCTGTGCAAGTGTCAATGTAAAGCTTGCAGTAACAAGGCCCCAATCCGGTTTAATTTTTTCGATGATAAATAACGGTGTCAATATTATGAATAACGCGAATAATAAAAGCGTTAAATTAACAAGAACAATAAGGCCGATCATCCCGATTGTCTCGAGTAGTTTTCTTTTCGAAAACTGCCAGCTCATTTTTAAAGCCTTAAAAATTGTAAGCTCTTGGTAAACCGTAAAAAATGGCCATGTAAAAATAAATCGTAAGCTTATAAAACTCATTATAATTATTAGCACAACATATAGAATCGTGCCATTACGTGAATTTAAAAGTTCATCTATAATAAAGCTTGGTACATTGATATTTTGAATCAATGAAACTGGCAATAAGGAAGAAATAAGCGGAATTAATAACAGTAGATAAACGACAATCAGTAATGTCTGCAAACTAACAAAATAGACAACCTTCTGATTTAATCGTTTTAATAGTTCTTTCCATGTATATGGAATCGCGCGCTGCTGATAGTAGGCAAGTAATATTAAAAATCCTAATTCATAATAAATGAATACAATTCCAATAAAAAGAATAATTCCTATTCCAAATAACGCAAAAGGATTTGTCAGTAAGTAAAGGATACTGTCCTGCGTTATGACCTGCACCCCTGTAATATCCATGACAATAGCTGTTATGAGCCAGATGAGCGGCAGTAAAATAAATGCCTGCACAATACGCAAAATCGCAAATGTCCGTATATAATCGACTCGGTAATAATATAAATTTCTGAAAATCAGTTTAATAACTCGTTTTATTCTTTCCACAAGACTTCCTCCAACTAGTAAACTCTATCTCTATTTTTGATTTTTTTTCATATATTCCTTCGTTTGAAGCAATGTATTGGTAAATACCTCTATTGGTTCAACCCCTCTGATTCCGTAATGGTCTTCAAATACGAAAAAAGGAACACTTGATATTTGCAGTTGCTGGGCCTCATAGCGATCCAACATTAACTCTTCCGTGAATTGTTGTTCCTTTATTATTTTTTGTGCCATGTTCCGGTCGATGCCAATTTGTTCACAAATGGCCAACAGTGCTTCCGTGTTGTTTAAATTTAGTCCTTCCGAAAAGAATTTTTCCATCACAATATTTACAAACTCCAATTCTTTTTCATAAAGCTTAGCCAGCTTACATAAGCGATGGGCATTTTTTGTATTGGCCAGCACTACCTTATCAATGTTGAATAGGACACCTGCCTCCTTTGCATGCATTTCCAACGCTTCCATAAATTCTTCCGTTTTACGCAGATCATTATTTTTCTTTTTAAAGATCGTATCGACATATGATATTGTTTCCGATTTTGAAGCTTTAGGATTTAGCTCGAATGCCCTGTAAACAACTTCCGTTTCCTCATCTAAATTTAACTGTTTAATAGCTTGGAATAACTTCGTTTTCGCAATATAACAAAACGGACAAGCGAAATCAGAAAAAATTTCTATTTTCATTTTGTCTCCCCCTCATTTTTATGTACTTATCCCTCTATTCTATGGCTTTTTTATTACATTACCCAAAATTCCAAAGAAAAAAGCCGAACCCAATGTGGATTCGACTAAATATTATCTAAAACGAAGTAATTGTTGCAAAAAACTCTTCATAAAGTCCCTTTAAAATTTGATCTTCAAATTCTGAACGAACACCAAACACAAGACTAACTTCCGAAGAACCTTGATTAATCATTTCAATATTCGCACCTGTTGCAGAGATTGCCGTTGCAGCTCGAGCAGCCAAGCCTGTATTATGGCGCATACCTTCCCCGACAATGACAATCATTGAAAAGTTATGGCTGAACTGAACATCATCTGCACATAGTTCATTTTTAACGCGTCTTACAATACGTTCTTCATTTTCAGGTGTCAGCTGGCTTGAACGCATAATAACTGAAATATCGTCTAAACCAGATGGTGTATGCTCATAGGAAATATTTTCTTCTTCAATAATTTGAAGAAGCTTGCGGCCAAAGCCAACTTCCCGATTCATTAAATATTTTGATACATATAATATTGAAAAACCGCTGTCCGCCGAAATCCCTGTAACCGGGCGATTTGTTGCAGGACGCGTTGGTAAAATCAACGTGCCTGATGCAGACGGGTTATTTGTGTTTTTAATATTGACCGGAATACCTTGTTTATAGACCGGCATCAATGCCTCATCATGGAATACGGAAAAACCTGCGTACGATAATTCACGCATTTCGCGATACGTAATTTCTTTAATATCGACTGGATCATTTACGACTTTAGGGTTTGCAGCGAATACACAGTCCACATCCGTAAAGTTTTCATATAGCTTTGCCCCAACGGCAGATGCCAAAATGGAACCAGTAATATCAGATCCGCCACGGTCAAATGTACGTAAAATGCCTGCCTTTGTATAACCGAAGAATCCAGGGAAAATGATAATCTCCTCTGTATTTTTCAATACACTCAAGTTTTCGTATGCTTCCGGCAGTGCATACGTACGTTCCGGAAAGTCATTTAAAATCAGCTTATCTTTTGGACTTATATATTTTGCAGGCATGCCAATTGCATTAAAATAACACGCAATCAGTTTTGCGTTGTTATCTTCACCGCTTGCTTTTATATTATCTAAGAATAAGTCTTTGTTTGACCAATTTTCTGTCACACGCCCGCGTATATCCTGTTCAATAATATCGGAAATTGTATTGTCTAAACCAAGATCTTCAGCGATATTACGGTAACGGTCTACTACAGCTTTAATTTTTGCTTCAACATCGCCTTTATTAATTACGGTGTTTGCTAAATCTATTAATAAATCCGTCACTTTAATATCATCACTTGAACGCTTACCAGGCGCCGAAACAGCGACAATCTTTCTTTCAGGATTAGACTTCACAATGCTTGCTACTTTTTTGATTTGTTCTGCACTCGCGACAGATGTGCCGCCAAATTTACATACTATCATCTCATCATATCCTTACTCTCAAAATTGATGTTTGTACTCACCGAAAAAACATTTGACTTTACACAGTGTACAAATTTATCCTATTTCAGTCAAGACTATTCAGTAAATTCATTAATCTATTTAGTCAAAATACGAATAATTCGTCATTTTGTCAATATATTATATGAGATTTTCATAAAAAATGATATTTATTTGTTCAAATTTATAACATTTTTACAATAAAAAATAATTATCTCTGTTAGGCTAAAGAAGTGACAAAATAGTGAAACAATTCCCCTCACAATCCTTCGCAACGAAAATTGTTTCATCCCCCATTCTGCTGTAAATTACTCTATAATTATTACTATAGGATTTGTAATTATTATTAGTAGGAGAAGGATATATGAAAATAGTAATTGCAGAAAAACCAGATCAGGCAGCAAAATTGGCTGCCCCATTTTCATTTACTAAAAAGGCCGGGTATTTTGAAGTTAAGCCAAACACGTACTTTCCGGAAGGTGCGCTCATTACATGGGCGATCGGTCATCTATGTGAATTGAAGGCCCCGGAAGAATACAACGCCTCATGGAAGAAATGGACATTGGAAACATTGCCGATCATTCCGGACCGTTTCGAATACAAGGTTACAAAGGCAAAATATAAGCAGTTCAATATTATTAAATCACTTGTGAAAAGACCGGATATTCGGGAAGTTATCATCGGCGGGGATGCAGGGCGTGAAGGTGAACTCATTATACGCACCATTTTAAAAGTATGCGGTGTGAATAAACCAATGAAACGTTTATGGATCTCTTCGTTAACGGAAAATGCGGTGAAAAATGGTTTTGCCAATTTACTGCCGGAAGAGAAAACGAGAAATATTTATTTTGAAGCAATGAGCCGCTCCTGTGCCGATTGGCTGATCGGTATTAATACGTCCAGATTGTACACGGTGCTGCTTAAACGAAATGGAGTAAAAGATGTTTTCTCAATAGGAAGAGTACAAACACCGACATTGGCGCTCATTGTAAAACGGGAGCATGAGATTGCGAACTTTAAACCTGAACCTTTTTGGGAAGTGGAAGCAGAATTTAATTTTAACGGCAAAATACTCAAAGCGAAATGGCATAAAAACAACGTGACAAGACTTCTCGAGGAACGTCAGGCAATTGCTGCAGCCAACTTTTGCCTCAATAAAAACGTGGAAATTACAAATATTAAAAAAGAAAAGAAGGAATATGCACCTCCCCTTTTGTTCAATTTGTCTGCGCTACAGGCAACAGCAAACAAAGCTTTTAAATTTTCACCGCAAATGACGCTCGATATTTTACAGAAGCTCTATTTGAAAGGCGTCGTTTCCTATCCAAGATCGGATTCACAATTTCTGACGAACGAGGAAGCAAAAACATTACCGGCGATTCTTGGACAGTTAGGCAAGTTGGAGCAATATAAAAATCTGTTACCGCCACCGGTAACTTCCCTTCTGAACAACAAAAGATTTGTCAATGAAAAAAAGGTAACCGATCACCATGCTATTATCATTACCGAGCAAGTTCCGAATATGGCAAAGCTTAGTGCGGAGGAAGCAAAAATTTATGATTTAGTAGCAAGGCAGGTGATTGCGGCTCATTACAATAATGCCGTATTCTCCTATACGACAATTCACTCAATTGTCGATCAGCGCGCGGAATTCATTTCCAAAGGGAAAGTGCTGCTGGAGGAAGGTTGGCGCAAAGTAATTCATCATTCGAAAGATAATGCCGACAAAGATGAACTGCTCCCCCTTCTTCAGGAAAATGAACAAGGGACGGTTGTAAAAGCGAATGTCAAGAAAGGTGAAACCCAGCCGCCAAACCGCTATTCGGAAGGTAATCTCATTACAGTCATGAAAACCGCAGGCAAACATTTGGAAGATGTGGAACTGGAGAAGGTATTATCGAAAACAGAAGGATTAGGTACGGAAGCTACGCGCGCTGGTATTATCGGCACACTGAAAGACCGGAACTACATCGAAGTGAGGAAAAACCAGGTGTTTGCAACGACGAAAGGAATGCTGCTCATTGAGGCACTGGGAGAAAGCATTTTAACGTCCGCGTCCATGACAGCGAAATGGGAGCAACGACTTTCTGAAATTGGTGAAGGGAACGCATCTCCCCAAGTATTTATGGAACAGGTAAAAAAACTGGCAGATAAATTGATAGCAGATGCCGGCGAGCGGGAAAAAGAATGGGCATTCAATCAACACGATGTGGAGAAGATTACTGAAAACAATCCCTATACTAAAAAATATAAGAAAGAAAAAACAGTTGTCGGGAAATGCATACTTTGTGATGGCTCCATTGTTGACCACGGTACTTTTTACGGTTGTTCAAATTATAAAAAAGCCAACTGTAAATTCTCGGTTTCCAAAAAAATTCTCGGAAAAACGATAACGCAAACGAACCTGAAAAAATTATTAGCTTCCGGCGAAACCGATTTAATCAAAGGATTTAAAAAAGGCGGTAAAATCTTCAACGCCCATCTCATTTGGGATGAGAAGGAACGAAAGACAAGCTTCAAGTTTACCAATACAAAGTAATCAACTTCCTTTAAAAGATACACCCCGAAAGTTAAATCGAACATTTAACTTTCGGGGTGGTTACTTGAAAAGGCATCTATTACAACTATCATTTTAAAGGTAATTGGATTGTTTCCGATTGATTGTTCCACTCTATATTCGCTTTAAGTTCTGATCCTTCCGTTGCATTCGAACAGCCATATGGCAGAAAAAACATACCATTTTCATCTAAAGAAATGGAGGCTCCTTCTGTATTATCAACACTAAACTCCAATTGCTCTGGCATCGGATCATTACCCAGATATTTTATATAGCCTTTAGTAGCGTTGCAGCCACTATCATCTGTCACTGTATATTGGACTCTCCAATTTTCACTTTCACCAAAAAACACATAATCCTTTTGTATGCAGGCAGTTAAAAGAGTAACACTAAACAAAATTAAAATTCCTATTTTCGAACTTACGCGTTTCAATACAACACCTCCACAATTTGCAGATCTCAGTATGGCTTACTCCTTGATAAAACCAATCACATGATCTATGTATCTCACTAAAGGTTGCTTCGTATCTACAACTATATATGACCCTTTATTTGGTTTCTTACTATTTTCAATGGTAAATTTAAATGTTTCTTCTGAGCTGACCGCTTCAATTTGACTAACCATTCTATTTCGACTTTTTAATCTATTATTAATTTCTTGAAAATCGTTCAGATAACACTCAACGTATTTGTAAGTGGCATTATACTTTTTTGACAATTTTATACCTTGCTCCACCATTTCCTGATAAAGGCAAGGACTATCTAAAATGACATTTTGTCCTTGTGATAAATGAAATTCCACTAAAGACCAATCAACATTATAGGCAATCTTACCAATAAGCTTTTTCTCAATTGAAATTTCCTCAAATGACGTTAATAGCGAAGATTTTACAATGTCATGATCTATTATGACTGCCCCTGTTCTCTTGGCAATTTGTCGAGAAAGCGTTGACTTGCCAGACCCCGGGAATCCGGACATTTGTACAAAAAACATATTTAACAACTCACTTTTTAAAATTTTGTTGACCCAAATACTCTACTGGGAGTTCCCTTTCAATTATGCCGTTTTCCCAAAGCATACTGTACGCTTTGGCATCAGGTCTGGAACTAACCACTTTATAAATTTCCCGGCCTTTATAATGAACCGCAACACCATCATCAACAGCAATTCCTGATTGTATTTGATTGGACTCGATCAGCTTATGATATGCAGGTCTTCTTTCCTTTTCACCATCGTAATGCGGACAATTACTCCCATTTAATAATCCCAGGCAATCTATTGGTTCAAGTCCATCTCCAAAAGAATCTGTCACCCCCTGCTCAAACCAACAGATTGCCCCTGCACTTAACCCCGCTAAAATAACCCCCTCCTCCCAAGCTTTTCTTAAAATATGGTCTAATCCCCAATCCTTCCACAAAGCTAAAAGGTTTTTCGTGTTTCCCCCACCAACATATAAAATGTCTTTCTCTAAAATAAAACTTTCCAAATCCCGTGATGAAGGGTTATATAGAGATAAATGTGAGGGATCACAATTTTGTGTATTAAAAAAATGATAAAACCTGGATATGTATTGTTCAGAATCGCCGCTTGCTGTAGGAAGAAAACAAATTTTCGGTTTTGCCGTTTTCGCCTGCTTCAGAATATATCGATCCAATAGCGGGTTATCTGGTTCCATTGAAAAGCCCCCGCCGCCCATCGCAATTATTTGTTTCATTTCGGTACTCCTTTCAATAATCAAAAGTATTTTATTTTGCCACCATGTTTTGACCTTAATTAATATATTCTACAAAGTTCACGATACTCCTTGAGTTAATCACAAAAAGAGCATTGTCACTTGAACAATGCTCTTTTATAAATCGATTAAATAAGTTGTTGTCTTATACCCCGTCTAAAACTGTTAATAGCGCAATCGTAATACATGACATCATAATCGTGAAGGCACCTGTCATTACATACACATTAAATTTGGAATCCTGATTATTTCGCGATTTATCAATGATGATTGCTAAGTTTAAACAAAATAAAACGGCTAAAATCGGTGTACCATATACTGCCATAAAAATAAAAAACATTGTGTCCTCCAAAGTATTGATAAATTCTCGTTCTCTTTAACCTATCTTTATAGTAACAAATCTTACTATGTTAACGTTTAATCTTATTAGACTGATCCTGTTAGTTTCCATGACCTACGTATCGAAAGTACTCCTTTATCAAGCTAATTATTATGCCGATGTAGAAAATATTAACATTAAAATGTTATACTGATAATACAAATATAGGGGGGATTTATTTTATGGAGAAAAGAAAGAGGACGATATTTTGGATTATACCAATCGGGGTAATTGGTATATTTTTTTACTTTTTTGGTCCACAAAAAGCCGTAACAGATAATGACTATATTACATATATTCATGCGACACCCGTTATGGAAAATAGTAATATTACAACAGAAGAAGCATTCAAAAACTATTGTGAAGAGAGCCGCTGGGAATACTTCCAGACTAAAATGATGGAGCATGTTGTAGAATTTAAAGGTAAGTGCAAAATTGACAACAAAGTACAGCCTGTTAATTTGCAATATATTGTTGAAAAAGGACAAACAGATTACCGTATTGGCGCAATGCTTGTAAATGGCGAACAGCAATCCGAAGATCAGCGAACAGAGTTTTTGAATACACTTCAATAAGATATTACAAAGTGGAAACTTCATAAGCTTCCACTTTTTTCCATCCCAAAAATCTATAGTAGCAAACCCCTTAACTTAGACAATAATCGCTGACGTCTTTTCTTAATTGTTTCATAACTCAGCTTATACTTGTCAGCAATCTCTTTTAACGAAAGCTCTTTTTCAAACAATGCGATCAGCAGAAATTGTTCATCCTTATTTAATTCCTCAAACCATTCCGGCCATTCCAAACCTGTTGTAATTAAATCCTGTTGCTGCGAATTAACGATTATCACGTCTTCCTCCACCGCCAGTTCATGCTCGGTTATATGATTCGCTTTGGATAGTGCTCGAATTACAGCATATTTTACAGTCATATAGGCAAACATCGCAAAATCCCCTTTTGTTGCATCATACTTCTGCAGTGCCTGCCATAGGGCGATTCTTCCGATTTGCATGTATTCATCAAAATCCCGATAAATTTTCAGTTTATAGATCACTTTTTTTATTATTGTTTCACTTTCAGAAATAAGTTTTTCTACATCCTGCATATTTCCAATTCCTTAAAGCTGTGCACAACTGATTATTCCTAGGTACTACAAATTTAAGGAATTGTAGAAAATGAAACAAAGAACAGATTTATTACGAAAAATTACATTTGCACGTTAAATAGTCATAAAATTCACACTTTTATACGGTAAATCGGTCTAAAAAGAACTTTTTCGTATAGTTTTCTAATAAATCAGATATAACGATATTGACAAAAAATGCGCTATCATGCATGCTATTAGAAAATATAAAGGCATATTGAAGACGAGTACGTAGCAATTGGCTATACAAGAGAGCACATTCCACAGGCTGAAAGAATGGCATAGCAAAACCTGCCGAACCTACTTCAACAGCTCCTACAAAAATAGGCGCAGACTCAGCGTTATGAGATAAGTGGAATGCAAGAACTTGGCATTCAATTTAGGTGGTACCACGGAAACAGCACATTTCGTCCTAATCGATAGGATTGAAATGTGCTTTTTTATGCTTTTAAGTCCATCAAAGGTTTTTTTCTATTCCTAAAAAAGTAGAAAAACATAAGTTAAAACTGTCATATCCTGTAACAGCGTATCTATGACCAATATCGTGTAGCGGGATAATTTAATATTTTTATCGAGGAGGATTTCGGGTGGAAAGAAAACGTATTGTAATAAAAATCGGAAGCAGTTCTTTAACAAATAATAAAGGTGAGCTTGATCATGAAAAATTTCATGACCATGTTGCTGCAATTGCTGCATTAAAAAAAGCAGGTCATGAAGTTATTCTAGTATCTTCTGGCGCAGTAGCAGCAGGTTTCCGAAAGCTTGGCTATCCTTCTCGACCGATTACCCTCAAAGGGAAGCAAGCTGCTGCAGCAGTTGGTCAAAGCATACTAATACAAGCGTATGCAGATGAATTTGCCAAATATAACGAGACGTCTGCCCAAATTTTACTGACTCGCTCTGATTTCAACGATAAACAGCGTTACAGAAATGCTTATGAAACATTAACAGAACTGTTAGAACGTTCCATCATCCCGATTATCAATGAAAACGATACTGTATCTGTCGCTGAATTGACTTTTGGCGACAATGACATGCTTTCCGCTTTAGTAAGCGGTCTTGTCCATGCAGATCAGTTAATTATTTTAACGGATGTCAACGGGCTCTATACGGCTAATCCATTAACAAACGCAGATGCCGTTCGAATTGATCGCATAGAAAAAATTACAGAAGAGATGCTTCTCTTTGCTACAGGATCAGGCTCAAAAGTCGGGACCGGTGGCATGCAGTCAAAGCTTGCTGCAGCCAATCATGCAATTAATACAGGAGTCGAAGTTTTTATCGGAACAGGTTCCGGTCATACAAAACTAATCGAAATTCTTGAAAACAACGGTGACGGCACGTATTTTGAACGCAATGAAAAGTACGTACCTACAAATAAACAATGGGTACAGCTTTCAAAATCTTCCGGAAAGATTTTTATTGACGAAGGTGCGGTCCAAGCATTGCAATATGGAGGGAAAAGTTTACTGCCAGCCGGTGTTTATGCCTATGAAGGACAATTTGAAAAAGGCGATGTTGTCGAAGTTTATGATAGACATACTTGTATCGGTCGTGGAGAAATTCTTTATTCTTCAGCTGAATTGGAGCATGCGATGGGTAAACGTACGACAGAGCTCATGCATTATCCGATAGAAGTCATACACCGTAATCAATGGGTCAAAATTTAAGGGGGTTATCTTTATGACGAAATCAATTGCAAATGAAGTGGTTGAAAAAGGTAAGCGTGCAAAAAAAGCGAGCTATTTAACGAATATCAAAACAACAGCAGAAAAAAATGAAGCATTAAAAAGTATTGCTCAACAACTAATTGCCGATATGGACTTCCTGCTGTCGGAAAATACAAAAGATATTACTGATGGAAAAGCAAACGGACTCGATCAAGCAACACTGGACCGCATTTTACTGAATGAAAACCGCATTCAAGCGATGAGCGATGCCATTATGCAGCTGATTGAATTAGAGGATCCTGTCGGTGAAGTAGTCGAAGAAATGACGAAAGAAAATGGGCTGCAAATTACTAAAAAGCGTGTCCCATTAGGCGTAATCGGTATGATTTATGAAGCACGACCAAATGTAACGATTGATGCAGCAACACTTTCCATTAAAACAGGTAATGCGGTACTTCTGCGTGGCAGTTCTTCTGCAAAATACTCCAACATCGCACTCGTTGCCTCGATTCACCGTGCGCTAGAAGCTGTTAATTATCCGGAAGATGCCGTTTTGTTAATCGAAGATACAAGCCGTGAAACAGCGAAATCTTTATTTACACTTACTGAATACTTGGATGTGCTCATTCCGCGCGGAGGTAAAAAACTAATCGATTTAGTTGTACGTGAATCGACGGTTCCTGTTCTTGAAACCGGTGCCGGAAACTGCCATATTTATTTGGATGAATTCGCTGATTTCGATATGGCGAAATCAATTGTAAAAAATGCGAAAACACAGCGTTTATCCGTATGTAATGCGGCGGAGAGCCTATTGATGCACCAGAATTTTTTCCAATTTAATGGCAAGCAATTTTTGGAATATCTACAAAATGAACTTGATATAAAAATTTATGGTGATGAAAATGTATGTGCAGTGTTGCCGGAAGCGATCGAGGCAACAGAAGAACATTATGCCGAAGAGTTTTTGGCTCTGGCATTAAGCATAAAAGTAGTAGATGACGTATTGGAAGCGGTACAGCACATTAATCAGTTCGGAACAAACCATTCAGAAGCGATTATCACCGACAATATGCAAAATGCTGAAATCTTTTTAAATTCTGTAGATGCGGCAGCTGTGTACCATAATGCGTCGACGCGCTTTACGGATGGCTTTGAATTCGGATATGGTGCAGAAATCGGGATATCAACTCAAAAGCTGCATGCTAGAGGACCAATGGGGTTACCAGCATTAACATCAACGAAATACTACATCCATGGTACAGGTCAAATTCGGGAATAAAATGTACCTTCTATAATGAAATTAGGGCTATTATGGGAATTTTTCCTTCCCTATTTTTTCCTCTCTGTAAAGTCTAGAAGCGGAACTCAATCTCTGCATCTAGACTTTTTGGGTCAGTTAAATTACGCCCCGTCAATACGGGATTATGAAAGCAGGTTTGCCATATGAATATACACTCGATACTTAAACTTACTATCTCCATGGCTATTTTTGGTTCTATCGGCTTCTTTACTACGCAAACCGGCCTGCCTGCAGTCGAACTCGTTTTTGTTCGCTGTATTTGTGCCACATTCTTTTTGGGCGGATTATGGTTTATAACAGGCGGTAAAAAAACAGAAGTTTGGAATAAAAGCGAAATAATGAAAACAGTCATTTGCGGTATATTTCTTGTGTTAAACTGGGTATTTTTATTTAAAGCGTTTGAAGTGATGTCGATCTCTATCGCCATTTCCATATACAATTTGGCGCCAATTTTTGTATTGATATTAGGTTCGGTGTTTTTGGCAGAAAAAATGGGGATCGGTGCGATTTGTGCAACAGTCATTTGCTTTTTCGGTAGTATCCTCATAATTGGTATTGATAGCTTTACAAGCGTCTCTCAATTTATGAACTCTGGATTTATATGGGCGCTTCTTTCGGCCATCTGCTATGCGCTGACAATGTTCACGAGTAAAACGATTCACGGTATGTCATCCTATGCTCTTACGTTTATCCAAACAATCGTAGGCATCGTAATGTTGCTCCCTTTTTGCGATTTTGCCGCATTTGAAGGTTTAACGAATACGAACTGGCTATACATACTAGGTACTGGTTTTATTCATACGGGATTTGTTTACTATTTGTTTTTTGACAGTGTCCGGGACCTCCCAACTGTCATCGTATCCGTACTCGTATTTGTCGATCCGGTAGTAGCGATATTATTGGATGCTGCATTGCTTTCCTTCCGACCAAGTTTATTGCAAGTGCTCGGAATTGTTCTGATTTTCGGAAGTATTTTGTACACCGTCTTCTCCCCTGAACAAACCGTAAAAAAGATAAAAACAAGTAGTTCACAATAAAATAGATATAACGAAATAAACTCTAAATCACAGCGGTATCATTTCGCGCGCGATTTAGAGTTTATTTTTTATTCAAACTGGGCCAGTTGTCGTGGTACCAGTATTTTATCTGCAAACCAGATTGCCTGCAATTTCGTTTTATCGCCCATATAGATGACGACAATTTCAATATTTTTCGCTTTTTTGTAATCTGTTACAGCTGTTATCCATTCTTCTTCATTCGGAAAATCATCAAACAGTAATTCATTGCAGATTAAATAGATTTTACCGCTACTGCTATGAGATAATTCTAACTTTAGCATTGTAAAAGCATAATTGATAATACGTTTATAATTAATCGGTTCCGTTTTAAGTCCGAACGATTTATCCAGCTCGAAGTAATAATTAAAATCTATTGATTCTTTATGTGTAATCATTTCCTGGTCAATTGCTTGTATGAATGATAAAAAAACAAAATTGTGTTCATGTTTTTGTGAAAATTCCGAAACAGCCAATGCCAATCCGTTCTGTAAAGTAAGGCTGCGTTTCATCGATATATCTTTTTGAACACAAAATACATATGTACTGTTCGGATCAAGTCCAACTTTCAGGAATTGTTCTGTCTGAAATTTGGATTTCCAAAACAAAACTTCGGAAAAGTGCCTTGATTCAATATAACTCATAAATTTTCTTAAATTGTCATTGCTGATTGTTTCCCATATCTTGTCGCCGAAAAGCAGCTCTACCGCTTTCGTTTCTTCCAGCACTTCTTCAAGAATTCTGTCGTAAATGGAATTGAATTTAAATAAATTCATGTACCAATAGCTTTGAACTTTCAAGTGGATTTCATGATAGATATCACTATTTTTTTGATTTTCAGCAAGGCCCTTTTCATATTCAGTATTCAATTTTTTGATTTTCAACGCTTTACGCATATCATAAAAATAATCTTTTTTAATTTTTTTCCATATGTATAGTGCAATAAAAAAATTTTTTACAGAGGAATCTTTTAAGTACTCAAAATGCAATTTTTTTGCATTTCTAGCTGAAAAAAAATCCAATAAGAAAATTCGCCATTCTTTCAGTCTAATATCTTCTTCTATTATTTCTTTTTCGTACTCTTCCCCAATTTCAAAAAGTGACCAAAGATCATGAAAAATGAAATAAAAATCATCACTTTTTAATAGTATTGAGTCATTACAATGTTCGGAGTATAATAAATTTAATAAAGCTTCTTTACGTTCATCACTTAAAGAACTAGGATTTTTCAGCAATAGCTCCTCCATTATGGACCCACCTCTCTTTATACACTACTAAATATATATCATTCTCTCAAATTATACCATTTATTAATAGATAATGTGAGAATGTTTAACAATAAAAAGGAATTTGCCAATTATTAGAAGTACAGTTGTGTAGTAGGTAATCTATATTATTTTATGAATATAGTAATACTAAAACACTAACCAATATGTTGGCACTACGCCTGCGGTTAGTGTTCAGAAATGGAAAACAATTTTTACAGCGATCAAAAATGCTATTTTCTCAGGAGAAAATAGCATTTTTGATTGATGATCAGGCCATCTTAAATTTTATGCTTTGCGGCTTTCCGTCATTTGTTTCCAGACGGAACCTTTTGCCTCTTCCCCGCCTTCAATACGCGCAAGTGCCATTTTTGCTTGAAGCTTTACTTCAAACTCTTTATCTTCACTCGCTGTTTTTAAGGCGTCAATTGCCTGCTCTGTCCCTACTTCATACAAGTACATTGCCGCACGCCAGCGGACAAGTTTATTTTTGTCACCCAATGCAGCGATCATCGCCGGCTCAAATTCAGGTAACCCTAAATCACTCATGCAGTCGCCCGCTGTACGGCGTACTGCTGCACTTTTATCATTCAATGCCTTCGTTAATGCCGGTACAACCGCAACATCTTCGATCATTCCTAAATAAACGGTAGCAAGGCGTCGAATAGACATTTGCTCGTCTTCCAGCGCTTTTTCAAACAACGGAATATCCTTTACTTCCGGATCCGGTAATTGATCTAACAACTGGAATCGCTGCTGCCAGTCTTCCACTTGCTCATATTGCTCCAATGACACTTCTTTCCGCTCTTGTGCTGCTGTTACAACCTGTTCATTAGCAGACTGGACAATCGATTCAACTCGGTCTTGCGGATAAAGTGCATCCACCTCTTTTAGTACCTCTTGTACTACTTGCTCTTTATCGCCATAGCGAACACCGAAATCGACCCATTTTCGTTCAAAAATATAATTTTCATCCGTCACACTGAACTGCAGACGTTTGAAAGCTGTTGTAAAACGGTCTCCTGCGCTAATTCGTACTTCCCCTTCACCGTCAAAAGCTTTAATTTGCAATGGAATCGCTTTGTACATTTGAACATGTACATTTACTTCCCCATAATGCTCATTCATCTCATATTCCGTAGTTTCAGTTGCCTCTCCGCCAATTGCACGGCGAATGTCCGCCAAAATATTTTCCCAGGCAAATTTCGCATTACGTTCTATCGCCAGGAAATTCGATACATGGTAAATGCCTTTTACACCTTCTACTGCAAAGATGGCCTGCAGCTCAGGTGATGCTTCACCGATGTTGTCTTTCGTATAATTAAAACTTTTACCAAATGGTAAATCCTGATCGATAATTACTTTCATTGAATTTGGACTTGGGGTTGGTTCAATTGATAAAATTTTCATTGTTATGCTCCTATCCATTTGCGATTTCGTCTAAATAGCTCCAGCGCTCGATTAATTGTTCATATTCCTCATTTAGTTTTTCTAAATCGGACGTCAGCTGCTGAAGTTTTGTAAAGTCCGAACCAGCTGATGAAATTTCCTCTTCTGTCGACATAATTTTTTCTTCAACTTGAGCAATCGTATCGGCAATCGTTTCCCATTCTTTCTGCTCTTTGAATGATAGCTTTTTCTTTTCTGTTTTCTGCTTTTCAACTTTCGGCTTTTCCTGCTTCATCTCTTTCGCTTCCTGCTGCAGTTCCGACTCGCGTTTTGCTAAATAGTCGGTATACACATCCAAGCTTTCCGATACGCCGCCTTTTCCGTCCAAAATCCATAGCTTTTTCGCAATGCGATCCAGGAAGAAACGGTCGTGACTAATTGTAATGACAACACCCGGGAAGTTTTCGATAAAATCTTCCAGAACACCTAATGTTTCGATATCCAAATCATTTGTCGGCTCATCTAAAAGTAATACGTTCGGCTGTTCCATCAATAGACGGAGCAGATGAAGTCTTTTCCGCTCTCCGCCTGAAAGCTTGCTGATCGGCGTACCATGTGTATTCAGCGGGAATAAGAAACGTTCGAGCATTTGTGATGCTGAGTAACGAACACCGTCTGAATCGGTAATGTCATTTGAAGCTTCACGAATATAATCGATCATTCGTGCATTTTCATTCATTGCTGGCAGTGCCTGCTTGAAATGAAGACGTTTTACTGTTGATCCCACAACTACCTCGCCCTTATCCGGTTCAATTTCACCTGCGAGCATGTTAAGAAGTGTCGATTTACCATAACCATTTGCTCCAATTATGCCAATACGGTCCCCATGCTGCAGTAAAAATTCGAAATCCTGAATAATCACCCGGTCACCGTAAGCTTTGGAAATTCCATCTGATTCCAGTACTTTTTTTCCTAAACGCGTTGTTGCAAGCCCCAGTTCAAGATCGGACTGGTCATTCGAACGATCGATGGATTCATCCAACGTTTCGAAACGCTGAATACGGGCCTTTTGTTTTGTAGTTCGCGCTTTTGCCCCGCGACGAATCCATTTTAATTCCGAGCGGTAACGATTTCGTAATTTGGCCTGTGATGCTGCATTCATTTCTTCACGAATCGCCCGGGCTTCAAGGAAATCCCCATACGAACCTGTATGGCGGTACAACGTTTTATCTGCCAATTCATATATATGTGTTGCGGTTTCATCAAGGAAATAGCGGTCATGGGTAATAAAGATTACCGCTCCTTTTAGGCGTGACACCATTTCCTGCAGCCATTCTGTCGATGTAACATCCAAATGGTTTGTTGGCTCGTCCAGTAAATATAAGTCTGCCGGTTCGATTAATACTTTTGCCAATGCCACACGTTTTTGCTGTCCGCCCGATAGGCTTGTGACTTGCTGGTCGAACATGTCGATTCCGAGCTTCGTTAATGCTTGCTTTGCCAATGCATTGACGTCCCAGGCATTTTCTGTATCCATTTGCTGCTGTAAACGGAATAATTCATTTTGCAGTTTTTCAGATTGCGGATTTTGTGACAATGCGGCTACCGCTTCTTCATAGGCACGGTTTAGCTGCAATATCGGTGAATCTCCGCTAAACACCGCTTGTAAAACCGTTAAATCCTGCGGAAATTGCGGATCTTGTTCCAAATAAGCAATACGGTACTTATTCGGATGGTCGAATTCCACTGTATCGGCATCCTGTTTTTTTGCAATAATCGATAATAATGTGGATTTTCCTGTTCCGTTTATCCCGATTAAGCCTGCACGTTCCCCTTCATAAATGGTAAATTCAATATTTTGAAATAGCGTTTTATCGCCAACTGTTTTTGTTAAATTTGATACGATTAAATGACTCATGAAATCCCGTCTCTCTCTTTTTTTAACTGCTCTAAAAATTGTACCATAAAGGCATGACGTTCTTCAGCCATTTCGCGCCCTTTTGCAGTTACCATTAAATCTTTCAACAATAAAAGTTTCTCATAAAAATGCGTAACAGACGCTGTGGATTGACTGCGGTATTGTTCTTTCGTCATATTGACACGAACTTCTTCTGCATCATCATACAACTTGCGTCCTTTTGCACCACCGTAAGCAAACGTACGCGCAATCCCTACTGCACCAATTGCATCCAGCCGGTCTGCATCCCGAACAATTTTTGATTCCACTGTTGTAATATCCCGTTCATTGCCCCCATTAAATGAAACCTCCGCAATGACTGTACGGATATGCTTTTTTTCTACTTCCGTTAAATCAAGTTCATCCAAAATCCGCTGTTCCTGCTGTTTATCCGCTGCATACTTTTCGTCACTGACATCATGCAGCAGCACGGCTAAACTTACAATTTTTTTATTTGCTGAAGGCTCAGATTTAAGTATTGTCATAGCGTTTTGATAGACACGCTCAATATGTTGAAAATCATGGCTTGCATCCATCGTTTCATAAATTTCTTTTACTAATTGTTCACACCGTACGATTATTTCGGACATTTCCATTCACCATTTTCTTTTAAGAGTTTACATAATCATATTACCATGAGAAGCAAGATGACTTCAGTTATTTAACACCATAATTGTTAAATGATTCGGTCTTTCCAACTCTTTTGGAAACCCCCTTGATATAGCAACTTTCATTCAAAAAATCAAGTATCAGTAATTATTCGAAGATAATTTTTGTCTAAAATGTGAACTAAATGCTTGTATTTTACAAATTTACATCATATAATAGCAATAAGAAAACATTAAACAGAAAAAAGGAGTGTTATTTATGCAAAGAATGATGCAAGCTGTAGCACCAAATATGAACGATAGCCAACGCAAAGGTCTAATTGTTATTTCACCAATTTTAATTGGATCGGTTGCATACGGATTAAGCGCAACTTTTATGATTGCTACTAACCTTCTACAAAT
Organism: Solibacillus sp. FSL R5-0449; assembly: GCF_037975215.1. NCBI lineage: Bacteria > Bacillati > Bacillota > Bacilli > Caryophanales > Caryophanaceae > Solibacillus > Solibacillus sp. FSL R5-0449. Next base: position 1,382,470 of record NZ_CP150239.1, on the reverse strand, counting down.
TATGTTTTAATGAACGAACGTAAATTTGAACAAAGCTTCCACTGCAAATAAAAGAAACGTATTCGAATGAATTATCAAACGAATACGTTTCTTTTACTTTTATTTATCACTGCGGTTTTACTATGTCCTTTGACATAAATTTCTCCGGCAGTTATCTCTTATTTTGATTAAAACAATCCAAGCGCACTTCCGTCTTCTGCCACGTCCATATTTAGAGCTGCAGGCTGTTTTGGCAAGCCTGGCATCGTCATAATATCTCCTGTTAAGCAAACGAGGAATCCTGCCCCCAGCTTCGGCAGAATTTCACGAATCGTTACAATGAAATCAGTTGGTCGGCCAACTAAACTTGGCTGGTCTGACAATGAATATTGTGTTTTCGCCATACAAATCGGTAATGTGTCCCAACCATTTTTTTCGATTACTGCTAACTGTTTTTTTGCAGCATCCGTTAATTGTACACCTGCACCACCATATACTTGCTGTACAATTTTCGTCAATTTTTGTTCTACTGTTTCCTGCAAATCATATAAATGATGGAAAGTATTTGGCTGTTCAATTACTTCAAGAACTTTTTCGGCAAGCTCAATACCGCCCTTACCGCCTTCTTCCCATACATTCGTACGGGCAATCCGGACTTCATTTGCTTCCGCCCATTGTAAAACAGCTTTCAGTTCCTGTTCGGTATCTGTAATAAATCGGTTTAATGCAATTACCGGCTCGAGTCCAAAGTTCCGAACATTGGCCACATGTTGCGCCAGATTGGAAATACCTTGTTTTAAAGCTTCCACATTTTCTTCCACTAAGTTTACCTTTGCAACACCGCCATGCATTTTCAGTGCGCGAATTGTTGCTACAATCACGACAGCACTCGGTTTAAATCCTGCTTCACGGGCTTTAATATTTAAAAACTTCTCAGCACCTAAATCAGAACCAAATCCTGCTTCTGTTACAACGATATCCGCAAGTTTACGTGCTGTTTGAGTTGCAGTAATCGAGTTGCATCCATGGGCTATATTAGCAAAAGGTCCACCATGGATTAATGCCGGTGTTCCTTCAATTGTTTGAACCAAGTTGGGATTCATCGCTTCTTTTAAAATAAGCGCAAGTGCTCCTTCTACTTGTAAATCACCAACAGTTACCGGGTTACGATCATACGTATAACCGATTACAATACGTGCAAGACGCTGTTTCAAATCTTTCATACCTGTTGCTAAACAGAAAATGGCCATAATTTCTGAAGCGACTGTAATATCAAACCCGTCTTCACGAGGTACACCTTGCATTGGACCACCTAAACCGACTGTCACATGACGCAGTGCACGGTCATTTAAGTCCAGTACACGTTTCCAGACAATACGTCGCGGATCAATATTCAATGCATTCCCTTGATGGAGATGATTATCAATCAAGGCTGATAATGCATTGTTTGCAGTTGTAATCGCATGGAAATCTCCATTGAAATGCAAGTTGATCTGCTCCATCGGCAATACTTGTGCATACCCGCCGCCAGTAGCGCCGCCTTTCACACCCATAACCGGTCCTAATGAAGGCTCACGTAAAGCAACCATTACCCGCTTATCCAGTTGATGCAGTGCATCCGCCAAACCGATTGTTACGGTAGATTTTCCTTCTCCTGCTGGTGTAGGGCTAATCGCTGTTACAAGTACAACATTCGCCGTTGCTTCACCACTAATTTTACTTGTATCAATTTTTGCTTTAAAGCGACCGTATTGTTCAACTGCATCTAACGGAATATTTGCATTTTCAGCAATTTCCAAAATCGGCTTCATAGTTGCCTGATTGGCTATTTCAATATCTGTTAATGGTTTCTTCGTAGTAGTTGTCATGCTTCGCCCTGCTTTCTAAATATGTAGTCACCTTATTATAGTTTGTTTTATCAGAATTAATAATTTAAATATAGTGCATAAATCGACAAATTATTGACAGTTAACATATGTATAGTATATAGTTTATTCGTAATATTCTGGAATCTTTATGTTTCATCAATTGATTTTGACAGTATCGGAGGAGAAAGCGGATGCACCAAGGCACTGTAAAATGGTTTGATAATGAAAAAGGTTATGGATTTATAGAATCTGCGAATGGTGAAGATGTTTTTGTACACTTTACTGGCATACAAGAAGAAGGATTTCGTTCACTGGATGAAGGACAAGTGGTTGAATTCGATTTAGTCGATGGCATCCGGGGTCCGCAGGCAGCGAATGTTATAAAAAAATAGACAAAGCTGTAAACGAAAAGGGTTGATCGTTTACAGCCTTTTTTTATTTCTTGTTTATTTCATATTGTGCCCCATCGATTGTAATTTGCTTTTGTTCTTTTGCACCTGAAAGGACAACCTTTTTTATGCCATAGCCATTTTCGAGCATATAATTCCAAGCGGCTCCTTCACCAATCGGCTTGACAAAAATAAGCTTCACTTCATCGAGCAGAATAATCGAATACTCTACGTTTTCTTCCTGATTTACCTTTTTTAAAATGGTCGCACCACATAATTGGGCAATTTGCTCAACTGCATCAAAATTCGGCACAACAAAATGGACAGCTTGGATCGCTAAATCCCCTAAAGGATGTTTCGCTATAATCCCACGGTCCGTTAGTTCCTTACGTCGAAGTGAATCTGCTTCATCCCATTGAATGAAAAAAGGGAATTCAATTTTCGATTTAGGATGACCAATATAAAGCAGTTGCCAGCTTACTTCAGTACCATCATCCCGTTTTCTTGAAAAACGTTCAGGTCCTACTACATCCAAACCCGCTTTAGCGAATAACTTCGCGTCTTCTTCAATCGTTGTTGTACGAACGGCAAAACGCGTCAATCCGTCACGTCGGCGATTTTCTTTATAGCTCGCATGTAATGAATAACTCTTATTGGCAGCTTCCTGGAACTTTTTCTCATTTTCAATGCCGATCAGTTCAATATAAGCCAAATCAAAATAGCTCAGTGTATTATATGTGCCCCACGCTTCATGACTTCCTCCCGGAACAACATGGAGACCTTCTTCTTGGAGCTTTAACATTGTCTGTTCTGGATATGGGACAAAATGGACGAGATGATCAAACTGGTACATGCTACAACCTCTTTTCATTAAAAAGTAGATTTAAAATTTAAATCAAACCCTATACAGGTAGTAAAAAAATTCTTTATTTAGAAATGGCATTTATTAATGCTGTTGCAGCGGCCATTTTCCCATCAACTTTAACGGTCTCCCCGGATTTATGAATAATATAATGGGGCTCCATTGCACCATACAATGATTTGGAGCTATTTGCTACCATATAATCCGCTTTTGCCGTTTCCATTCTTGTAGAAGCTCTTTGTAATAAAAATGATTCATCTTCCGTTGCTTCCAGTTTAAAGCCGATTAAAGTCGTATCCGGTGACCAGTTTTTAATTTGTGCCAATATTTTCGGCGCCTTTTTAAAATGGATAATCGGAGGCTCATCAGATGGCATTTTCCCTTTTTCCGTCAGTTCATTCCCCTGCTGATCGAACACTTTATCAATAAGCCAGTCCGAGCCGGCCACAGCCATAATGACATAATCGATATGCTCGGATTCAAGAACTGATTTTAATTTGTTCCCTAAATCTTCAATCCCTTCAAATTGGATGAGCTTCATCTCATTTTGATGTTCAGGCAGCTGTGTAAATACACCATGCATATAAATGACATCCGCACCTTTTTCAAGTGCTCCTTCCGCCAAGTAGCATCCCATTGTTCCTTTTGATAAATTCGTATGGCCGCGGACGTTATCCCATTTCTCGAATGTCCCGCCACTCGTGATCAATACTTTTTTTCCTGTTAGCATGATTGTTCCCCTTTTACTGTTCTTCGTTTTCCAGCCACTGTTTTAATATTTCCACAAATTTTTGCGATGCCGGTGAAAGCTTCTGCTTCGTCGATAATCCGAGGATCCGGTAACTTTCCTGTACAAGAGGCAGTGCTTTTACAGTGTCCGGCAACATCGATATCGCCATTTCTGGCAGTATACTAATACCTAGATTATGTTCTACCATTGATACGATCGCCTTTTCGTCATAAAGTTCAAAACGTATATTCGGGAATACACCATATTTTTCAAATGTCGTCATCACATCATTTGTCCCTTTATAGGAAGGCATTATGATCGGTGTTTCTTCAATTTCAAATAAATCGATCTCTGTTCTATCATATAGCGGACTATGCGACGACACAATACATAACAGAGGATCCCGTTTTAAAGGCATAAAATCGAATTGTTTGGAGCTTGTCCGGTTTAAAAATCCGCAGTCAACTTCCCCTTGCAGGAGCCATTGTTCAATTTCATAATAATCCCCTTCGCGCAATTCAATGCGAATGCCCGGGTACTCTGAATCCATAATGTGAATGATGTTCGGCATCCAATGTGTAGAGATTGTTGATATTAGACCAATTCTTACTGTCCCTTGGCTTACCCCTATAATATTTGAAGCCGTCTGCTGAAGATGCTCCTCCGCCAATAATACTTTGCGCATTTCATAAAGCATTTTCATCCCATCTTCAGTCAACGTTACACCTGTACGGTTCCGGTGAATTAAATTAAAGCCAAATTCCTTTTCCAAACTTGAAACAGCATGACTTACAGCTGATTGTGTGAGTCCTAAAACAGAAGCCGCTTTAGTAAAGCTATGTACTTCCGCCACTTTATTTAAAATTTCATATTTGACTAAGCTCATTATAATTCACTCCACTATTCAATTTTAAACATGAATTATTTTCATATCATTCATTATAAACATTCGTTTTACTAATCACAACTTCCTGTTTATACTGTTTTATAACAGAACGGATTTGTAGAAGATAAAAGATTTTAATTCTATAAATTTTATAGTTGAATTTGTCTTCTAATACATATTTTTACTTATTATTTACAACTTACTTTTTAGAAATGTGGTGACATCTTTGAGTTTACAAGGTAAAGCAAATATTTTAATGGTGATTGTTACAATGTTTTGGGGGCTGTCCTATACGTTCATGGTCATGGGACTGGAAAGTTTGGAAGCTTTTAATGTTGTAGCACTTCGATGCTTAATCGCATTTATCATTGCAGGGCTAATCTTTTTACCGAAGATGTTGCGCGTAAACATAAAAACGATTTTATATGCATCTGTACAAGGCTTCTTATTGTTTACAATTTTCGCCTTATCATTGGTGGGACTAAAAACGACTTCTGCTGGAAATGCAGGATTTATACTTAGTTTAACAGTTGTCTTAGTGCCGATCATGACAAGCTTTATTGAAAAACGGCTCCCTTCTCGAGCAGTCAGCTTCGCCGTTGTTGCTACAATGATTGGTATTACCGTTTTGACTATGAGAGAATCTATGACATTCCAAATCGGGGATATATTAGTTGCTATTGCAGCAGTTTGCTATTCAATCTACTTAATCTTAAATAGTCGATTTACTAAAAATGTCGAGTCGATTTCTTATGGTGTTTATCAGTTAGGTGTTGCCGGCTTGTTCGGAGCAGTGTTCACAATAATGTTCGAATCACCGATGTTCCCGTCCAATTCTTCCGGTTGGATTGCTGTACTTGGATTAGGTATTATTTGTACCGCGTTTTGCTTTATTGCACAAGCTGTTGTACAACAATACACTTCCCCTACACATACAGGGCTGATCTTTTCGCTTGAGCCTATTTTTGCAGCTATATTTGCGATGATTTTCCTAGGAGAAGGATTAACTGCGCAACTTGTGATTGGTGGCGCATTTATTTTAATCGGGAATACTGTTGCCCAGCTCGAACAATTTGTAGCAATGAAAAAAATACCAGCACCTACTCACTCTGAAACTACGTTATAATAGGAAGAGACATCGCATCGAGCGTGCCATGTCTCTTTTTTTATAGATTAGTGAAAGAATTAACTCTATTATTGTTCTATTTTTATGTAAAGTTTAATATAATGTAAAATGCAACAATTTTTCTGATAGTTCTAAAAACATAATCAGTTTTCATAATAACAATCTGACGTTATTATTATTAGTAGCAATACTGCGACATTAGTATTTAAAAGTTGTATTAAAGGAAGTGTTACAATGATTGGACGTAATGACCCATGTCTATGCGGTAGTGGAAAAAAATACAAAAAATGTTGTGAAGGAAAAAATCAAGTAACTTCACAAAACGTTTTCCAGGAAGAGATCGAAAACGTATTACAGACTTTCTATAGTAATTACCCTGAACGAAAAGATATCCGTGAATTTATGGAATTAGTTCGTAAATGGGCACCGAAATTAGAAAAAAAATTGCATAAAGAATTGGTGGAAGCCGTTGCATTGGACGAATATTTCTTCCATCAACGACCTGATATTTGGCAGAACTTCTTAGCAAAAACAGCTAAAAAGGCGCTTCGCCCATCTATGATCGACTTATTGAAATCATGGGAACAGCCGATATTCTTCATCGGAACTGTCGAAGATGTGAAAGATGATTACTTTACAGCTATCTCTGCATTAACTGGCAGAACTTATCACATTCAACGTGAAAGCCACAAATCAATCCCTCTAGGAATGCGTGTGTTCGCCTTTTTATTACCGGATGGTTCAAACAAGGAAAATCACGTATTAGCTGTCTCTACCCTAATCTTCTTCCATAAAGAACATGCGATTTCTTTTGAACAGTTTACAGAGGCTTATAAAGCAAGCCGTTTACCTGTTGAGCAGTTCACAAAAGAAAACCATTTATTATTATGGGAAGGCTTAGTTGAAAACGGCTATGAAGGGGAAGAGTTTACACCTTTCGAGCAGGAAGTCGTGGAACAGTTAAAAGCCTTTATGTCGGAAAAAGCAATCGACAACGAAAGCTTCGTGGCAATGGTTGAAGATTACTTAGTCGAAAAACAGCCAACAGCACGTAAAGCAGGGGCTATCGCTGCCGGTGCAGTAAGATTTGGTCAGGATAATGACTTATTCGAACAAAAGTTCACTGTTAAAGAAATCGGCGAAAGCTTCAGTGTTTCCCCTTCTTCTTTAAATAAATATTATCAGGAATTAAATGCTTTCTATAATGAAAAGCAACTTGTTACAAATTAATAAAAGCAAAAAAGCTACTTTCGAGACGACGAAAGTAGCTTTTTCATTTGCGCTGATTTTTAAATATGACCACAAAAAAACAACTTGTAATATAGTAGTTATGCGCTACATATTACAAGCTGCCTCCTCCTTTTCAGCTATAAAAAGGAATTAAAAATGAAGAAATTTTTCAACGGTAACCACTCCGCTGAAGTCATTTACCTATAAAAAAATAAACCTGTACCAGAGATTTAAACAAGGCAAATAAGAAATACTTAATCATTATATCAAAAAAACATTATTATTCAATAGTAAGAAGAATGTTCTAAAATTATTATTTTTCGGAAACTTTCATTATTTCTTTACCAAGAAACTGAAGCTGTTCCCCTACTGTACAAGATTCAATGCAGAAACGGTGCGCACCATGTTTTCCTCGTTCTTTACGAAGGTCCTGAATGACAAGACAATCAGCGCAGTACATATCCATTAATTCATCAATATCTTTCATAACATCTACTTTATTCAAGTCATGTACCTCCCGATAATTTGTTTTACTATTGTACGCTATTTTTTTATTTTCTCCAACTTACATGTATTTGTTATACTTAAACGAACAGAACATTAAAGGAGCGAAAATATGTTAGAAGTCTATATAGATGGCGCCAGTGCCGGAAATCCCGGTCCTAGCGGGATTGGGGTATTTATAAAAGGTGAAGGACAACAGATAAAAATCAGTGAACCAATCGGGATTACAAACAATCACCAGGCCGAATTTATTGCGCTTTTACGTGGTTTGGAAGAAGCTTTAAAAATCGGTTCATCTTTTGTTTCCATGCGCTCCGATTCGAAGATTGTCGTCAGTTCGATCGACAAAGCTTATGTGAAAAACGAGGAATTCAAACCTTATTTAGAGCGGGCACTCACTTTAATTGAACAATTTGAGCTATTTTTCATAAAATGGATTCCCGATAAAGAAAATAAAGCAGCAGATGTTCTAGCACGCGAAGCGATTTTAAAAAATAATTAAGTATTTCCCTTAATTACAGTCATTTTCAAACATAAAAACCTACTATTAATAGTGGCAAAAAACGATCCATCTATTCCACAAATGGAACGATGAATCGTTTTTCTTATTGTTCTGTTTTATGTTTTTGACGATTGAGCAAGAGCATATACAGTGCAAATACGACAATAATAATAAATGCCGCAATATAATACACAAATTCATAGCCAAGATTTACTGCTACCATCCCCAGTAGATATGATCCAATCGCAATCCCTATGTCAAACAGCGTAAAATAAGTGGCTGTTGCATAGCCGCTCCGCTGAATTGTCGTAGCCTGGATACAAAGCGACTGAAAACTCGTTGTCAACGTACCATACCCTGCACCGATAAAAATCGCCGATAATAGGAACGGAATTTCCTGATTGGCATTGCCAAGGATTATCAGCCCTAACGCGAATATAAAGAATGACGGAATAATGACGAATTTGGCACCCATCGTATCATAGATTTTCCCTGTAAATGGACGGATCGAAATCATCGCAACAGCAAATACCGCAAAGAAATAGCTGGCAACACTGAGTAGATCCTTTTGTTCCGCATAAAGCGATAAGAACGATAGAACACTTGCATATGAAAATGCGACTAAGCTGGCAAGTGCGGCAAGCGGTAATGCACTTCGTTCAAATAAATCATTAAATGAAAATTTAAAGTTACGGTCTACTATAACCGGCTCCGGCAAATCATTCGTCTGAATAGATAAGGCAAGCAAACTGCCGATTGCCACAAAGACAGATAAGACAATAAACAGCATATCAAAACTTGAATATTGGATAATAAGCAATCCGATAAATGGACCGTATACAACCGCTAAATTTGTGGACATCGCAAAGTAGCCCAACCCTGCCCCTTTACGTCTTTTTGGAACGATATCGGCTGCTAAAGAGCCTGAAGCTGTTGTTGCGATACTAAACCATATCCCTTGGAAAAAACGAAGCGCCAGTAAAAGTAAAAATGGTTTAAAAAATAAATATAATACCGTGCATGCAAAGTAAAGGATAAGACTGATAATCAGTAATCGTTTTTTCCCAAAGAGATCCAGCAGCTTCCCGCTGAACGGACGAACGACTATAGCCGAAATTAAAAATACGGTTACAAGCAGTCCTGAATCGTCATCCGATTTCCCTAATTCACCGATTGCATATAAAGGCAATGTCGTGATCAACCCGTAAAAAACTAGAAATATCGACATATTCGTAAAGAATAGACTAATAAATCGCTTAGTAAATATTTTATTTGTTTGTTCTTGAAGCTCCATATATTCTAACCTTCCATCTTTTTTAATAATTGAATAAGGTGCGCCTGTTCTTCCTCAGATAGATTTTCCGTCATTTTTCGTTCGAATGAAAGGACGGATTCCTCAATTTCAGGAAACAGTTCCAATGCTTTGGCCGTTAAGTCAATCATTTTTTCACGTTTATCCGCTCCTTGCACCCTTTCCACCCATCCCAGTGTTTCCAGACGAGTGACTGTTCTTGTAACAGTCGGTGCTTCCACATCCAGGTACTTCCATATTTCAGTAAGTGTCATCTTCCCGTTTTGATGCAATAAAAAAAGAACCGTCCATTGTGAGCTGAATAGTCCATGTTGTTTTAAAACATCATTTAACTGTTTTACTAAATAACGATTTTGCTGAAAAAGTATATGAAATAACGGATTCATCACAATCTCTCCTTATTTACCTAACTAAATAATTCACTTTTCCTATTTTACGCTTCTTAAAATTCTATGTAAAGCAATTAAGATAAAAATGGAAAAAAAGAAGCATTTAAACTATATTGCTAGCCTAAATGCTGTCCTTTATTTTCTGCTGTGCTCACGAACATTTAACAGTGCACCAATCGCACCGGAAAAACCGCAATCTTCCAAGAAAACAGGTTTATGTTTTTTTAATATAGTATAATGTTCAATTACTTTTACAAGCTGTTCATTATCGATCAGCGTGGATCCGATATAGACGATGTGCTCCGTCTTATACTGTACGGCTAGCTGGATACTTAATGTGGAAATCACTTCACCGATCAGCCCCTGTGTTGTTGCAAGGAGATTATTTTGTTCAAATTCACGTTGATCGGTAATACCGACCTTCCCAAAATTACTGGCAGTTAAATTGCCGTCGATCGGTGTATCCATTCCTTGATAAATATCTTTTACAAGCAGATCAATGCCTTCCCGCTTGCCTTTGTAAGCGTTTGCTTTTATTTCATCGAAGTCTGAGATTCCGGTCATAATAGTAGAAAGTCCGATTAAGGTACCGCCGCCTACTCCTGTACCGCCTACTCTGGCATGTGTATTGCCATCCATATAGTGAATCGATGTACCTGTACCGATATTCGTAATAATACTTTGATCAATACTGTGTCCTTCTTTTTCCAGCAAATAGCGCACACCTTTTAAAGTTGCTTCAAATTCAACTATATATTCAATCGACTTCATCGTCTTTAAAACGTCCCGCAATTGCTCAGTCCGTCCTCCGGTTAAGCCGATTTCTTCAACTTGAGGATGATTTTCCAACCATTCTTTTACTAAGTGCATTTCGTTAGATGGAAAGACCGTCAATTTCAGCTCCTGTTGTTCATCTAAATAGGCAAGCTTAGTTAACGTACCCCCTGTATCAATTCCAATCCATGCTGACATAAATTAATCTCCTTTATTATCCCACGAGTGATTCGTACCCCCCTATCATAACGTAATAGGAGTCGGCATTAAAGAAAAAATTCTCCTAAAAATGGAGAATTTATTATACTTGTATTATATTTTTCTCGATTAATGCTCGTTTATAAAACTCAGCAACAAACATATGCTCATACTTATTAAGCAAACTTAACACTCTTGCTTCATATGTATTGGTAGGTTCATCATCTAAATTAAATCTTGCAATTATCTCTTCTTTTTTCAATAAATTTGCTAATGTCATCACTTCAGTTTTCGGCAAAGTGACTTGATGCAATTTCAATATTTTTGACATTGATCGTAATGCCGTACGTGAAATTAAAATTTTGCCGTCCATATTCTCCGAAACTTGCTGCAAGAACTGCTTTGCCTGTGCATTCGGCTTAATCGATATTTTCTCCGATGTCGTTTTTTCTCCGTCTTCCCCCACACGTTCGACTATTTGTACAGTAAAAGGAAGCTCATCACGGAAAGTATTCATTGAATTGACCGTTATCCGATCATCCTCGATTTTACAATTCGTTACTGAGATGACAAGTTCGTACGTCGTTTCGAGCATTCTGAAATTTGTCAGCAATAAAATAAAATCATTCGTTTGCTGCTGTTCAATGAGCTGATCTCCATCAACTTTAACGAAGATTGATAGCAGACTTGCCGCATCTGCTAATGCACGGTGCTGTGTTTCGTTTTCCAACCCAAGCTGTGCCATTAACCCTCCCAATGAAGGCTGCTCTTTTAAACCATTGGCAATCATATATTTTTGCTGGAAATCGATCATCGGATACAAGCAATCATTTTTTATATAATTTCGTGACAGCTCTTCTTCAAGCACTTTCCGATCAAATTCTCCAAATGTCAAAAATACATAATCCTGCTTGCACCAGCGCTTAAATTTATGAAAAGCTTCTTTAAAGGAAGGGGCATCAACTAGCTGTTCTGTCGTGATACCTGTCAGCTTTTGAATGTGCGCATTCAACTTTTTGAATTTATATGGCTGAATTAACTGTGTAAACGTTTCTGTCGTACCATCAGGAAGCCATTTCACTGCGCCAATTTCAATAATATACTGCTTACCGCGTATCAGGGCGGCTTCTATATCTATACTTATATATGTTTTCGTTCGTCCCAAATTTTTCACCTACACCGAATCTATATAAATTTAACAGGATAAGATATTCCCATTAAAGATTTAACTATCTTATTGTATATGAAAATATGGGATATGACACGAGAATGTTCGTTTATTCCACACAATTCGTGTTAAATAGCTTGAAAAAATGCGAATTTCTTATAAAATCTTATCAATAACATTCATTAATCCACTTATTTTCAATATTTTAATAAATGATCGACGAACTTGACTTTAAGTTGTGTCCAATCTTCCAGAATGACACTATACATAACGGTATGGCGAATGATTCCTTCTTTTCGGATCATATGATTGCGCAGAACCCCTTCTTTTACTGCGCCAATCCGTTCAATCGCTTTTTGCGAACGGTAGTTTTCGTGACCTGTTTTAATTTGAACACGATTTAATTGAAGTTCTTCAAAGCAGTATCGAAACAATAAAAACTTGCAATTTGTATTAATCGCCGAGCGCCAAACACTCGGGTTATACCAAGTAGACCCTATTTCCAATCTTTTATGCGGAAATGAAATATCAAGAAAAGAGGTACAGCCTACAATGGCGTCCGTTTTCTTATCGATAACCGCAAACATATTGGAAATCCCTTTCTTCCGCTCTTTAATCGCATTTTCAATATAGTTTTGTACCGCTTCTTTAGAAAGCAATGTTACCGACATATGCTCCCAAATCCGCTCATCATTCGCGGCAGCGGTAATTGCTTCAACATCATCTATTTGTACAGGTCTTAACTTGACGATTTCATTTTCTAATATGATTTCTTCCATATATTTCTCCCTTTTCACGATATCAAATTGGCTATTTCCTTATAATTGTGAAGAATGAACTTGGGACAGATTCCGGACAAAATCCGAGAACTTTTCTTCTTCCTCAATAAACGGGTTATGGTTACTTTTTGCAAAGGTCGTCAAAGTCGCATTCGCTAGCAAATCCGCCGCTTCCACTGCAAATTCATATGGACATTGCGCATCGTATAACCCGCCGTATATATAGGCTTTCGTTTTCACTGTCGGTAATTGCGGTCGCAAATCGAAGTCTTGGAGCTCTTTATACGAAAAATAATCCAGTCTTTTTGAAACGGTTTTCCCGCTGCTTGGCCGGCTTATCATATTTTCATAGCTTTGTTCTTTATATAGCGACATAAGCGCCCATTCTTTAGAGCCCGCTCTTCTTTGCTCGATTGTTGATGATGGATCGCGCAGCATCGCTAAAATCTCAAGAATCCTTTTATTGTTAGGATTTTCCTTGCAGTAGATGCTCGCAGGGTGATGCATATATTCTGCAGAAGCACAAAGTCCGCCAGCTACGATAAATTCCACGCTTTCCGGATGCAAAATCGCATAATTTAATGCAAGCATTCCCCCTGTTGAATGCCCCGCAAAGCCCCATGCATTATAATCCAATGCTGTTCGTATTGCCTCCAGATCCGCTACACTATCCTGCATGCCATAGTTAGAGACAGACACATCATCCGTTGATTTTCCGCAGCCACGTAAATTCACTAAATGCACTTTATAATACGGGACAAACATTTCCGCAAACCGATTGCCATTTGCATTAAATTCGCTGTATAAATGTGTCACACAGAGCGGTTTCCCCTCGCCTTTTGTAAAAACTTCAAAAACTCCTCGCGTTGTTTCAATTAGCTGCTGTTCCCACATAGTCCCACTCCTTATTTTTCCAATATTCTAATAAATTTTCGCATAGATAATGAGGGGATACAATGAGTATTTATATCTTTAGAGGATTTATAAGCACTTAAATCACCATTAAGTCCGTTTAAATTACATTCTTTCAGGTGATTGGATGCCTAGTAATTTCAAACCATCCTTTAATACGGTTGCTACTGCAAAACATAGCTGTAAACGGTTTTCACGTTGTTGATCTTCTACTAATATTTTTGTATTTGCATAATATTTGTTGAACATCCGTGCTAAATGCAATACATATTTCGCAATTAAGGATGGATCCACTTGTTCAAAACTGTCTATAACTACTTGAGGATATTGTTGCAACAGCAAAATGACAGCCCAAGCCGAATCTTCTAATTCTTCTACGGGTATTTCCTTGTCCGCTTTATACTTTGCTTTATCTAAAATGGAATGAATCCGGGCATGAGTATATTGTACATATGGCCCTGTTTCGCCTTCGAAATTCAACATTTGAGGTAATGAAAATTCAATATCGTTTAAGCGAAAGTTTTTTAAATCATTAAATATTACCGCGCCAATGCCTACTTGCTCAGCTACATTTTGTTTATTATTTAAAGTTGGATTTTTTTCCTCTATATTTCTTGACGCTGTATCCACCGCTTCCTTTAATACACCCTTCAATAAAATGACTCTACCTTTACGAGTCGACATCTTTTTTCCGTCTTTCAGTATCATTCCAAATGGTACATGCTTCAGATTTTCCGCCCATGGATAGCCCATTTTCGAAATGACTTGAAACACTTGTTTAAAATGCAGTGTTTGCTCATTCCCTACTACATAGAAAACTTTGGCTGGTTCATAACGCTTCTTTCTATAAAATGCTGCGGCTAAGTCACGTGTCGCATATAATGTTGCCCCGTCCTGCTTAGTTATTAAACAAGGCGGCATGTCTTCAAGCTCCACAACATTTGCGCCATGCGACTCTTTAAGTAATTGCTTCTTATTTAATTCCTCAACAATAGGCTGCATTTTATCATTATAAAAAGCTTCCCCCTCATAAGAATCAAACGCAATATGGAGCTGATCATAAATCTGCTTAAATTCTTGTAAAGAAGCACCTTTAAACCAATTCCATAATTCCAATGCCTCCGGATCCTGATCTTCGAGCGCTTTAAAAGCAGATCTCGCTTGCTCATTTAGATTGTCATTTGATTCCGCTTCATCATGGAACTTCACGTAAAGTTTTAAAAGCGCTTCGATAGGTGCTTGTTCAACACACTCTTTTTCTCCCCATAGCCGAAATGCCACAATCAATTTACCAAATTGGGTACCCCAGTCGCCAAGATGATTTACCCGGACAACGTTGTACCCGTTTTTTTCTGCAATATTTGCAAGGGCATTGCCAATAACTGTAGAACGAAGATGCCCCATGGAGAATGGTTTTGCAATATTCGGTGATGAAAAATCGATTACAATGTTTTTATGTTTTGATTGTTGTTGGCCGTATGCTTCTGGAGCTGACATAATCTTGGTAATGACGCTTCTTGTCACTTGCAGCTTATTTAAAAATAGATTTATATAGCCGCCAACTACTTGCACTTCCTGTATAAGTTCATTTTTAATTCTGTCGCCTATTTCCCGAGCGATCATATTCGGGGCTTTCTTTAATATTTTGGCAAGCGTAAAGCATGGAAAAGCTACATCCCCTAAATGCTCATACTTTGGCTTTTCCAGTAGTTGTTCAATTTCATCTGTCGTTATAATATTTTGAGGCAAAGCGTCTTGAATTATTGATGCAATACTTTTATACATGTTATCCCCTCCCAATATAAAAAAGCCCCCGTCTCCAAATAGAGACGAGAGCTTCGAATTCCCGTGGTACCACTCTAGTTGCCACAAACGTGACCACTTTCCATTATTAACGAGGTGACTCCCCGGCAGATCCTACTTATGTTCAGACCGCTTCTCCAAAGTGCGCTTCATTTACATATTTTGCACCAGGCTTACACCAATCCCCGGCTCGCTTTCCAAAATATCTGTAAACTACTGTCTTTTTCATCGAATTTAAATTTACTGAATTATATCCATTAAAGGGTATTATTGTCAACAGTGTTTATTAGATAATCTGTGGCCTTTATTAGACAATACAGACTTTATTTTAGAAAATCTGGGGAAATAAATGCAGGCAACTCATGTTTTCCTTTAGTTTAAGGGTGTTCGTTTAACTCATATAGTCTTTATTAGAACAAATGAGACAGATATTAGAAAATGCTTGGGACATATTAGAACAACTGAATGCTTTATTGGAAGATCTCGACCACTTATTTGAACAACTGGCCATTATATTAGAAGATCAGGATTTTATTAGAACTTTTTAAAATATATTAGAACAATCCGCTAGCTTATTAGAAGATTGCACCACACCACACCACTTACCACACTAAGCAGAAATCAAAAAAACTACTGAAAACATTGTCTCAGTAGTTTAATTCAGTAAGCCTTTAGCAGCGGCATAACTTATTTTGATTCATTTCCCTTAGTTTCAGGGATGTTTGAGAAAAACTTGCGTCCAATGAATGTTTGGACAATTAAGAATAACCCTCCGACTGCCCAGTACAGTGGGAGTGCAGCCATCGAAGATAATGAAATAATGACAATCATAATCGGTGATACGTAAATCATCAGTTTCATTTGGTTCTTCTGAGCTTCTGGTACGGTTTGAAGCGATACTTTTGCTTGTATAAAATAAACGATACCTGCAATGGCAGTCATCCAAATATCTGTAGAGCCAAGGTCAAACCATAGGAATGAATGGGTTTTAATTTCGGCCGAATATAAAATCGCATAGTATAAGCCCATAATAATCGGCATTTGTATAAGCGCTGGCAGGCAGCCCATATTTAGCGGATTAATATTATGTTCTTTGTAGAGCGACATCATTTCCTGCTGAACAGTCATTCTTTCTTCCGGAGTTTTTGCTGCTTTTAAACGTGCCTGGATATCTTCCATTTGTGGACGGACCGTATCCATTTTCACTTTCATAGTAGCTTGACTGCGGTAAGTTTTAAGCATAAACGGCATTAATACGAGACGAATAATTAATATAATAGCAATAATAGCCAATCCATAGCTGCCGTTAAATAATTCACCAAATGTGTTTAACGTCCAATCCATTGGACGTACAAATGTTGAATAGAAGAAGCCTTCTTTGTTTTCAACACTTTCACAGCCTGCCAGTAAAAGTGGAACAGTTAGAAGGAAAACACTAAGTTTTAAGTTTTTCATAGTTCACCTGCTCAACAATCTTGTAATTCGTCTATATCTTAAAATATTTTTCGATAAATGAACAGTAATAACTCTTATAAATGTTAAGTTTTTTTAATATGAACGTAATTAAACTTAATATTATTTACATGTTCCACCATAATTATAAACCGTAAATCCATTTTTCTAAATGACTCTCCCCTAAGACTTCTTTAACAGGCTCCCCAATATATCTTCATTATGTGTCCCGGCTTTTACCCCGATTGTCCCGTAAGATGCCTTGAAAAGATTGGACTTAATCGGACAAGCAATCTGTTTTTGTGTAGTTCCATCCGGCTTTTCAATTTCCACAAACATTTCCCGGGCCTTGAAAAGTGGATGGGCAACCGTTTCTTCAAAAGATAATACCGGCTCCACACAAGCATCGACTTCAGAAAAAATAGATTGCCACTCTTCCAATGTCTTTTGCAGGAATGTACTTCCGAGCTGTTCTTTCAGCATTGCCAAATCAGCCGGATTACTACTCATTGCTAATCGGAGTAAATCCGGGGATCCGATTGCCTCACACAACTGCTGCCTGAATTTCGGTTCCAGGCTGCCGACTGAAAGGTACCGGCCATCCAGCGTTTCGTAGTAACCATAGAATGATCCGCCGTTTAAGATCAGCTCTTCACGTGCAAGCGGTTTTCCTTCTCCTAAATGATCATGGGCAAATAAAGCATTTAGCGTTAAAGCACAATCTGTCATACTAATATCCAGATGCTGCCCGATTCCCGTTTTTTCACGGTAAATGACTGCCGACAAAATACCGATTACCGCATGCATGGAACCTCCCGCCAAATCTGCCACCTGAAAACCAATATTAGCTGGTCCGCTTTCTTTTGTTCCTGAATAACCTTGCAGCCCCGCCAACGCGACATAGTTAATATCATGCCCGCCACGTTCACTGTAAGGACCAGTCTGTCCGTAGCCAGTAATGGAGCAGTATATTAAGCCAGGATTGATCGCTTTTAATGAATCATAATCAAGACCAAGTCGTGCCATCACACCGGGCCGGAACTGTTCAACAACAATATCGTATTCCTGTTCCTTTAATAGTTCCTTTATAGAAGCGACAACTTCCGGAGATTTTAAATCGACCGCCAGCGATTTTTTAGAACGCTGCAAATACTCGTCCGGTCCCCACTCCTTACCATCTTCTACCGGTTTTGTGACGTGTACCACTTCTGCTCCGAGATCTGCAAGCATCATTGTCGCAAACGGACCTGGCAATAATGTGGAGAAATCCAATACTTTTAATCCTTTTAACAACATAACCCTCATCCTTCCAAAAATAAATTAAGGCCGTACTGAAAGCTGAACTTTCAACACGGCCCCCAATTGTCCTATTTATTGATTTGTAACTGGCTTTAAAAAATTCGGAGGGCGTTTCTCAAAGAACGCACGGATCCCTTCATTTACTTCCCCTGTAGTAAATGTTTTCGCAAAGGCTTTCCGTTCCACTAATAACCCTTGTTCCAACGGCAATTCTTCTGCAGCCAAAATACTCTCTTTAATGAGGCCGATCGCTCCTACTGCACTTTGAGCAAGCTTATTTGCGAATGCAATTGCCTTTTCTTCCAGCTCTTCCGGGGCAACCGCTTCTGTAATTAAGCCGATTGTCGCAGCTTCTTCAGCTTTTAAACGTTTGCTTAAATACATCAACTCGCGTGCTTTTGCTCCGCCTATTAATCTTGTCATGCGCTGTGTCCCGCCGGCACCCGGCAACAAGCCCAATGATGCTTCTGTTAACCCTATTGTTCCGGCACCCATAATCCGGAAATCGCATGCAAGTACGAATTCACACCCGCCGCCTAATGCATGGCCATTGATTGCAGCAATGGTCGGCACCTTTAAGGCTTCGAGCCGATTGAAAATATCCTGCACATGTTTTGAGCTTTCGGCAAAATCCACGTTTACATTAGAGCTGCCCATTGCCCCCAGGTCAGCACCTGCTATGAAAATCTTCGGGTTGGCCGATTTGAATACAATGGCCCGGATTTCCGGATTTTTCTCGACTTCTTCAATTAGTTGCAATAAATCCTGTTGAATTCCTGCATTTAATGTATTGGCTGGCGGGTTATTAATTGTTACGACATGGACGCCATAATCTAATTTCTCTATCGTCATTGTTTCAAGGTTCATCCGTTATCCTCCTTATCTTGGGGCCATGCGAATCGCACCGTCGAGTCGAATCGTTTCACCGTTTAACATCGGGTTTTCAAAAATGGCCTTTACTAAATGTGCATATTCATCCGCTTCACCTAAACGCGGTGGGAAAGGAATTTGTTTTCCTAACGCTTCCTTAAGGGCTTCAGGTGCACTGTTCATTAAAGGTGTATCGAAAATACCCGGAGCAATCGTCATAACCCGAATACCGTGGCTTGCCAAATCCCTTGCAATCGGCAATGTCATCCCTACAATGCCGCTTTTAGAAGCAGAATAGGCAGCCTGGCCGATTTGCCCATCGAATGCCGCTACAGAAGCTGTATTCACGATAACCCCGCGCTCCCCGTGTTCATTCGGTTCATTTGTCATCATGGCAGCTGCCGCTAAACGGATGACATTAAACGTACCAACCAGATTTACTTGAATAATAAAGTTAAATTCATCTAATGGAAAAATACCCTTTCTGCCTACTACACGTGTCGATGTACCAAGACCGGCACAGTTTACAACACCTTGAATCGAACCGTACTTTTCTACAGCACCGTCGATTGCTGTCTGTACATCTTCTTCCTTCACAACGTTCGTTTTAAAAAACAGGCCATTTATTTCATCAGCTACCGCCTGACCCTTTTCTTCATTTAAATCCAGTATGACCGGATAGCCTCCAGCAGCTGCAATCTTTCGTGCAGTCGCTTCACCTAAACCGGATCCTCCACCCGTAACGATAATTGCCTTTTGGTCAAAATTCATTTATTAATCCCTCCCTATTCATGTTCAATCGTTAACCTGTTTGCCATTGCTGGGCATTCGCATTTGCGCCTCGTCCATAACAGCAGAATCTGCGTTCTAGTTCATGTACTGAAGTTTAAGAACTTCGACCAACCGACCGCTTCTTATTTAGGCAATGCGTTCTTGTCCAAGTTTTTCAGCGCCGTCTTTAAAATTTTACCTGTTCCCGATTTCGGAATTTCTTCGATAAAACTCACATAATCCGGCACTTTGTATTCGGCAAGTTTCACTTTGCAGTAGTCCCGAATATCTTCTTCTGTAAGCTCGGAATCTTTCGATACGACATACGCAACCGTTTTTTCACCAAAAACCGGGTCCGGTCTGCCGATGACAGAACATTCTACAATAGCAGGATGCTGGTACAGCATTTCCTCTATTTCCCTTGGGTAAATATTAAATCCACCGCGGATGATAATGTCCTTTTTACGGTCTACGATAAAGTGATAGCCTTCTTCATCGCGGTACGCCATATCCCCTGTATACAACCAGCCGTCCCTGATTGTATTTGCAGTCTCGTCAGGCTTTTTGTAATAGCCTTTCATCATGTTCGGCCCTCTAAATAAAATTTCTCCTACTTCATGATCGGCTACTTCATTTCCTTCCGGATCGACCAGCTTTAAATCGATGCCCGGTAACGGCATGCCGACAGAGTTGACTTTTTTCGGTAAGCTGCGGTGTGTTGTCAACAGCATGACCGTACTTTCCGTTAAACCGTACCCTTCTGAAATACTGACACCGAACGATTCATTCGTCTTATGCAATAGCTCTGCCGGTAAGCTTGCACCACCTGAACCGGCTGTGCGTAATTTCGAGAAATCCAGCTGTTCGACTAAATGTGGAACTTGGGCAAAAAAGGCATACATTGTCGGTACACCTAAAAATATTGTAATTTCATGTTCGGCAATCGCTTTTAATGTTTCTACTGGATGGAACCGTTCCTCTAAATAAATTGCACAACCGTGAGCAATCGGTGCAAGGAAGCCCTGAAGTTTTGCATAAGCATGGAACAATGGTAATACACATAGTACACGGTCACTCGGAACTAACTGATTGTAGACGGCTGCTGTTATGGCCATCCAGTTTAGATTTCCGTGTGTAATCATGGCGCCTTTCGGATTTCCGGTCGTTCCGGAAGTATAAATAATTTGTGCGACTTCAGATTCATGGAGGGGTACAATTTCTGAAATAGAAGCGGATGTGTCCAGATGATGCCAAGATAGAAATTGTTCATCAGCCGTATCACTGTAATTAATAATTGCTTTGACCGATTTCAATTGAGCCATTGCGTTTTCGATAACCGGTTTACACACATCTTCAATTATTAATAGTTCAACTTCAGAATCGTTAAGGATATACGTAACTTCCTGCTCTTTGAATGTCGGGTTGATCGGAACGACCGTACCTCCATTCGCTAAAATAGCAAAATACGTAATAATATATTCCGGGCGATTCGTCATCATTAATGCTATATTTGTACCTTTTGTGACACCTTGTTCTTTTAAACCTGCGGCGACTTTGTAAACCTTATCTTGCAATTCTTTATAAGTAAGCTGAGCCCCTTTGAAGTGGATGACAGGTTGATCTGGTAAACGAGACGTTGTTGAAGTAAGCAATTCAACAATATTCATAATGTAACCTCCTACTTTCAAATTATCGATCAAAGGAAAGGAGGATTCCCCCTCTCCTCAAGAGCGCTTCCTTTAAATTAAATACTTACTTTTGAACTGATTACTTCTTTAGAAACGTTTACAATGATGTCATCCGGAATACGGAAACTTAAAGACGACGGATCGTTTTGTACAGCAGGCACAAGTTGCGGAATATCCGCCGCATCAATATTAAACTCGTCAAAGCTTGGCGGCAGATTTACTGCATTTCTTAAATCGACAATTACATTGATGCACTCATCCAGTGTTTCTTGCGGATTCTCAGCATTCGGGATGACCCCTAATGCTGAAGCAAATGCATTCACTTTCGGTAAGTACATGTTCGGCATGTTTTTCATTACACTCGGCATGAGAACTGCATTTGCCAAACCATGTGGAATTCCGTATTTCGCACCATACGTATGGGCGATATTGTGGATTGGTATATTGGCCATCGCCGCCTGGAAGCTTGTGATCGCCATCGCACTTGCCTGAAGCATATTGGCACGGGCTGCAACATTCTTTCCATCATGCACTGCTGTAGTTAAATTTTCGACGATGATTTTTGCAGCATGCAGCGCAAAAGCATCGGAAAAATTCGTGGCCTTTGTTGAGAAGAATCCTTCTACCGCATGTGTCAGTGCATCCATACCGGTAAATGCTGTTACTCGTGGCGGTAAACCGACCGTTAAATCAGGATCTAAAACCGCGATGTCGGAACTTAAATACGGATTCATCAAGTTACATTTCAAGTTCAGCAATTCATTGAACACTACAGAAATACTGGAAATTTCAGCACCTGTTCCGGCTGTTGTCGGAATCGAAATATGCGGAATACCGAATGGCTTAGCTTCAGGCCATACTTCCAAAACATTCCCGGTTAAAGTATATTCGACTTGGTTCACACCATTATAAAGAGCCCATTTAATTGTTTTGGCAGTATCTAAAACACTGCCTCCGCCAATCGCAATGATGGAGTCGCCATTGCATTCTTTAAAATATTTCAGACCTCTATTAATATTGCTTGATTTCGCATCTTGCTGAATATCATCAAACACACCCGCAAGCTTTATACCGGGCACCATGTCAAATAAGCTTTTGATTTTTTGTGTTAATCCAGCATCCGTTAGTCCTTTATCCGAAAAAAGAACAGGGCGCTTTCCGCCTAAACCTTGAATTAAATCCGGAACTAAAATATGTGAACCTGCACCACTTCGGATTTCAGGGCGATGCGTGAACTCAAAATAGGAAGTCGTTTTCATCGTATCTCTCCATTCGTTTTTCGATTAAAAGATTAAACCTAAAGCTGGGCGCTGCGCGTTTTCTGTTGTTAAGGACGTGCAAATATTTTTAAGCTCCGTGTAGTCATCAAACACTTGAGCTCCCTGCTCCCGACCTAAACCACTTTGCTTATAGCCGCCGAATGGAGCATCCGTACGGAAAATATGCCAGTCATTGATCCAGACTGTACCCGCATTAATTTTTGTCGCAATTTCATTTGCTTTCGTCACATCACGACCCCAGACACCGCCTGATAACCCGTATTCCGTATCATTGGCGATGGCAATTGCCTCTTCTTCAGTTGAGTATTTAAGCACGCATAATACCGGACCAAAGATTTCTTCTCTCGCAATCTTCATATCGTTCGTTACATCTGCGAAGATCGTCGGCTCGATGAAATATCCGTTCTCCAGCCCTGGACCTGTTGCCCGATTACCACCGCATACAAGTCTTGCCCCTTCATCAATGCCAGACTGAATATAATCGAGGATTTTATTCATCTGTGATTCAGAGATAACCGGCCCCATTCCCGTTGTCATATCTAGTGGCTGACCGAGTTTAATTTTCTTCGATGTTTCAACTAGTTGTTGCACGACGATATCATAAATGGATTCATGGACGATAAGGCGTGTACTCGCTTCACACACTTGCCCTGAATGGAAAAACACACCGAGCAGAATTCCCGGAATTGCCACTTCAAGATCTACATCCGGAAGTACGATTGCAGGCGCTTTTCCCCCAAGTTCAAGCGTCACTTTCTTTACCGTGCCTGCAGCTTGCGCCATAATTTTTCTGCCTACTTCAGTGGATCCAGTGAACGCCACTTTCGATACATCCGGATGCGTGACAAGGGCATCCCCTACTTCAGCTCCCGGACCAGTGATGACATTGATTACCCCTGGTGGAATACCGGCTTCAACTGCTAATTGTGCAAGCTTCAATGTACCTAATGGTGTATTGGAAGCCGGCTTAATAATGATCGAGTTCCCCATCGCGATTGCCGGTGCGATTTTCCACATCGCTAAAACTAACGGGAAGTTAAATGGCGTGATTGCCGCTACTACACCGAGTGGTTCACGAACAAGCAGGCTTCGGTTCGGACCGAGCTGCTCATTAACAGGAAGCGCTGTTACAGCTTCATATTTCAACGATAAATCCGCTGTTTGAGTAAGTGAAAGGATTAACTGTCGAATATCCGCGCCACCTAATTTTCGCAGTGTCGCCCCCGTACTAATCCCCTCCAGGAAAATAATCTCCTGGGCATGCTCCCTGATTTTCCCCGCGAATTGCAGCATGATCTGTGCACGTTCAGCCTGCGTTTTTCCAGACCATACACCTGATTCAAATACTTCTTTCGCATTTTGAACCGCCTTGTTCACATCATCCTGATTCCCTTTTGAAACTTTCGCCACAACTTCTGATGTAGCCGGATTGATCACATCAAAAAATTCACCTGAAGCAGGTGGTGTCCATTCACCATTGATAAATTGCGGAAAGACCTTTACTTGTACGTCTGTCGTCATCTTTCATCCCCCTTTAAATAGCAAACTGTCTCTTTACAGCGTCTGAATGATTATTTCCTATACTTCCTCTAAAGCAATATCCGTATTGTAGATTTCTTCCAATGTCTTTCCTTTTGCCCGTGAAAGAACTGTCAGACGTGCCTGCAATTGTTTCATTGCAAATTCCATCGACTTTCCTCGTTCGATTCCAAGACTTGTTACTTCTTCTTTTCTTTCCGTTAACATCATTGCAATCGGTAACAGCTCCTGCAGTCTTTGTTGCACGCGTTCAAACAGCTCAAGTTCAGGATTTTCACTGATGAGGCGCTGAATAAGGAATGTGCCGAAACCAATATGACGTCCCTCGTCACGCTTTACATTTCGAATTCCGGAAATAAATCCCGGGAACAGATTTGATTTTGAGAGTGCTTCATGGAAGAACCAGTATCCTGTTTCAGCCAAAACACCTTCCGCGAAAATATTGTAAGTAACCGCTGCATCGATCATCGCTTCCGGTGATTGATCATCAATCAATTTGCCCATCACTGCAGGCAATTTTTCATCAAATAGCTTCCGGTAGCCTGGTGAAAGTAAATGCGTCAAATCTTCCGTTACGCCGATTTCTTCCAGGAACAGACTGAAAAATTCAGCATGCTTCGCTTCTTCAAAAAGGAATGTTGTTAAATACGATTCCTCTTCGAACCACCCTTTTTTGGAAACCGCCATAATCATCGGTAAAATATCTTGTGTGACCGCTTCTTCACCGCCGATAAATTGAGCAAACTGTGTAAGTACTTCTAATTGTTGCTCATCACTTAATTTCTTCCAGTCTTCTTTATCCTGTGTAAAATCGATATCTACCGGATTCCAGATTCCGAATTTTTTTGCTTTCTGGTACAAGTTATAAGGTAGTGAATTTTTGTTGATTTCCTGTTTCGTCGTTACATATTCTCTCATTGCTAGTTCCCCCTTAATTTTTGTTCGCTTCATCCATAACTGCTTGAGTATGAAAGAGATTCTCCTGTAAAATTGCAGTCAACATCACAAATTTTACGTAACGAAACATCTCCATAGAACAAACGTAAAAGTAATTATTTTTTCACCTCAAAAAACGCCTTCACTTTTACTTCCACATCTTCATTGACCGCTTCCGCCTCACAAATCCAGCAAGCTTCATTTTCATCAACAATTCGGCCTTGAACCGTTATTCTTTCTCCCGGCCTTGTCATTGCTTTGAATCTCGTTGTGAATTTCTTCAAATCCTTCACTTCAAACCATTGTCCAATTGCCTGTCCGACAAAACCCATCACCAGCATGCCATGTGCAATGACCCCGCCTAAATCTGCTGCATCAGCAAATGGGACAACGGTATGGATCGGGTTGAAATCGCCGGATGCACCCGCATATCGAACGAGTTGTGTATGTGTTATTTCATCCTTCTGTAAAGGTTCCAGTGTCTGGCCAACTTCCATAAAATGACCCCCCTAATGCCTTTCGATAATCGTAGATCGGCTGATTAAAATCGTTTCACCTTGTTTGTCCATGTAGTCCTTGCGTATAACAAAGAAGTTCATCGCCGCTTTTGTATACGCTTTTTCAATTACACCATGTACGGTAATTTCTTCATCTGGAACGATTTCCCTGAAATATTCATACTCCTGCTCACCATGGAGAACTTTTTTCATATTTAAATTCAATAGTTCGGACGAAGAGGCACCCCCACCCCAGAAGTCGATCACTGTTGGGAATGTCGGTGGTACTGCTTCTCCGTTCAAATACTCCTCTTTTAAATCGCCAATCGCTTGTGCCAATTCTCTGATTTTTCCTTTTTCAACTCGAAAGGTGTAGGATTCTAATTTCAGGCCAACTTTTTCCTTAAGCCCTGTACTCAAAAAAATCACCTCCTTCAACTTCATTTATCTATATTTTCAGATAATTTAAAATATGTTAATTCATCGTTGCTGACGGTGCTTTCTTCATATAGTCTTTATGAATTTGAGCAGCAATGATGTTTTTTTGAATTTCGGATGTACCTTCATATATTTTTGTAATACGGGCATCCCGGTAGAATCTTTCAACAGGAAAATCTTTCATATAGCCGAGACCACCATGGATTTGAACAGCTTTATCCGCAATGCGATTATAAATTTCCGAACCTAAAAGCTTTGCCATCGCTGCCTCTTTCATGACATTCAACCCCTGGTCCACCATCCATGCTACTCGGTACGTAAAGGATCGTAATGTCTCGATATCCAAAGCCATTTCCGCCAAGTAATGCTGAATGATTTGCTGTTCAAAAATTGGTTTACCGAACTGTTCACGCTCATGCGCATATTTGACGGATAACTCAAATAGCTTTTGGGACGAACCTAAGTTTCTCGCTGCGAGGCCTGCACGTCCATTTGCCAAAATGGTTAAAGCATTAACGTAACCTAATCCTTCTTCACCAAGCACATTTTCGACCGGAACTTCACAATCCTCAAAGAAAATTTCAGAAGAATGGGATCCGCGAAGTCCCATTTTTTCTTCTGTTTTACCGATGATTAAACCGGGAGCGCTTTTATCTACGAGAAATGAAGTGATCCCCTTTGCACCTTTCGATGGATCGGTCGCAGCCATCACTGTAAAAACTCCTGCAATCGGGGCATTTGTAATATATTGCTTTGCACCATTTAGTATATATTTGTCCCCTTTACGAACAGCAGTTGTTTTTAGCGCCGCCGCATGGGAACCGGCAGTCGTTTCGGTTAAAGCAAACGCACCAATGATGTCACCTGAAGCCAAGCGCGGTAAATATTTCCGCTTCTGCTCTTCTGTCCCCAATTCCACAATCCCGACAGACCCAATGCCGGTGTGGGCACCAATTACCGTCATATAACCATTCGATGTGCGCCCGATTTCTTCAAAGAGACTACATTTCCCGACCATATCAATACCCGTACCGCCATATTCAGCAGGGATGCTTAGACCGAATAACCCCATCTCTTTCGACATTTTCATAAGATGTTCTGGAATGCGGTCTTCACGGTCAATCTGGTCTGCAAGTGGATCCACTACATTGTCTATAAAATCCCGGATCGATTTTTTCATTTCAAGTAAATCGGGTGGCAGCTGAAAGTCCATATTTTTTTCTCCCTTCCATTTAGCAGTCCAGAAAATTACACTAACGGAGCATACGGAAAGACTTGGGCACTACCTTCAAGCGGTGTAAAACTTGATTGAAGCGATCCTTTAATTGCACTTAAGCTATCAACAGACCAGCCTTTTGCATTGAATACCGAGCGAATCGGGCGCGGCTGAGAAAATACCATAATTTCTTTTCCTCGCACACCAAATATTTGACCCGAAATATCGGCAGCTTCATCCGATGCCAAAAAAGCAACTAATGGCGCAATATGAGCCGGTGAAAGCTGTTTCAGTCTTTCCACGCGCTCTTTTTCATCTTCTGTCTCTGCAGGAATTGTCCCGATTAATCGGCTCCATGCAAATGGGGCAATCGCATTCGATGTGACATTATATCTGGCCATATCCAGCGCCGTGCTTTTACTTAACCCGACAATTCCTAATTTGGCCGCAGAATAATTGGCTTGCCCCACATTCCCGATTAACCCTGAAGTGGAAGTGAAATGAATAAAGCGTCCACTTTTTTGCTCCTTAAAGATCGTTGATGCTGCCCGCGTCATATTGAAGGAACCTTTTAAATGAACCGCAATCACGGCATCCCATTCTTCCTCGCTCATTTTAAATAGCATACGGTCACGTAAAATACCTGCATTATTCACGACGATATCCAAGCGTCCGAATCTTGAGAGCGCTGTGTCTACAATATTGGAAGCGGAGTCATAATCTGCAACGGAATCATAGTTGGCTACAGCTTCTCCGCCAAGTTCCTGTATTTCCTGTACTACTTCATCGGCAATTTTTGTATCATTCCCTAGCCCGTCTGATCCTCCGCCCAAATCATTGACAACAACTTTTGCCCCTTCTTTTGCTAAAAGTAAGGCAATATCTCGTCCAATGCCTCGACCGGAA
Source organism: Solibacillus sp. FSL R5-0449 (assembly GCF_037975215.1). Lineage (NCBI taxonomy): Bacteria > Bacillati > Bacillota > Bacilli > Caryophanales > Caryophanaceae > Solibacillus > Solibacillus sp. FSL R5-0449. Next base: position 1,354,167 of record NZ_CP150239.1, on the reverse strand, counting down.
CCTGTAACGATTGCAACTTTATCCTTTAAATTCGACACAGTTAACACCCTTTCTTATTTGGCTGATTTTCTTTTTATACGAATTGATTGTATTGTTCAGTTAGAGCTGCCCGGAACTTCGGATGCGCAATGGCAATCAAGCTTTCCGCCCGTTCTCTTAAAGACTTTCCGAACAGTTTGGCAACACCGTACTCTGTGACAACATAGTCGATTTCAGACTTCAATGATGTCACGTATTTTGTGTGAACTTTTATCCGGGATTCCGTACCATTTTTCGCCGTGGATGGCAGGGCAATAATCGCTCTTCCGCCAGGGGAAAGTTTGGAACCGTGAATGAAATCCATTTGACCGCCAACTCCCGCCACAACATAGGAGTCCTCAACTTGCTCGGCATTGATTTGTCCTGACAGACTTATTTCCAGCGCCGAGTTAATTGAATTGAAATTGCTTGTTTTCGAAATTATTGCCGCATTATGTGTGTAACTGACCGGATACAGTTCAACGCTTTTATTGTGATGACAGAAGTCATATAAAACGTTTGTTCCGGTAAGTGTTGTACATACGGTTTTGTGACGATTAATTTCTTTACGTTCGTTTGTAATGACTCCTAGATTGATGAGCTCCATAATATCATCAGAAATCGAACCCGAATGCACTCCTAACCCGACTTTTGACCGAAGTGACCGGACAATACTGCCAGCAAGCTTGCCAACCCCGACCTGTATCGTCGCATAATCGGGAACCAGCGCAGCTACGTAATTGCCGATCGCTATATCTTCGTCAGCTGGTGGACTGTTTGGAATCGTAAGTAGCGGACGGTCAGACGGAACAAAACAGTCAATCTGTGATACATGGACCAGCGTTTCACCGGATGTCCAAGGAAGATGGCTGTTTTCTTCCGCGATGACAACCGTCGCTTCCTTTATTAAAGTCTGCACAACATCTACCGAAAGACCGAGATTACAAAAACCGTCTGCATTTGGCTTGGAAACCTGGATTAGTGCAACATCAATTTTCTCTTCTTTGGTCCATCTTGGGATGTCTGAGAAATTCATAGGAATGTAATCACAATGATTATTTTGGTGTGCTTTTTTCAATAAGGATGAATTTAAAAATGTTCGGATTGTAAAGTGTGGTTGACATGATAGATCCGCATATTTGCACGGACTACCTAAAACGATGGTATATAATAAAATCTCTTGTAAACGCGCCCTTTGACGAATTAATTCTTCAACAAGTTCTTGAGGTTCATTACACATCGGTGCCAAAAATATTGTTTGAGAGGATTCAATAAGCTGGATTGCTTTTTTTGCAGTGGTACATTTTTTTGTATAGTGGGATTTCCAATCGGTATTAATCAAGTTCATTTGATCAGCTCCAGTACATATTACAATTGCATGTTTTCAACAATTGTCGTAATACCAAGTCCGCCGCCGATACAGAATGTAACTAAACCGTATTTTTCTCCGCGCCTTTCCATTTCATGAAGCAGCTTTGTCATTAATACACCGCCTGTGCCGCCTATTGGATGACCCAGTGCGATTGCCCCGCCATTCACATTGACACGGTTTACGTCCATGCCAAGTTCTTTAATGACAGCTAAAGATTGCGCTGCAAAGGCTTCATTCAATTCAATCAACCCGATTTGATCGAGTGTTAAATTCGCCATTTTCAATGCTTTTCGAGTTGCAGGTGCAGGGCCGATTCCCATAATTTCAGGCGAAACCCCCGCTACAGCCTGTGCAATAATTTTTGCTTTCGGCTTTTTATCATACTGTGCAGCAGCTTCTTCCGACATCAGGATGATCACACCTGCCCCATCATTACGGCCACTTGTGTTACCGGCCGTTACTGTGCCGTTTTCTTTAAAAACAGGTTTTAACTGGGACAATTTTTCAAATGTTGTTTCCCTCGGATGCTCATCTACTTTAAATTCAACCGATCCCTTTTTCGTCTTCACTTCAAATGGGACAATCTGATCCGCGAACAGTCCCGATTCGATCGCTCTTTTCGCATTTTCCTGGCTTCTTAAGGCGAACTCATCTTGTTCGCTTCGGGAAATCGAATATTTTACAGCCAAGTTCTCGGCAGTCATCCCCATCGTTAAGGCGCCATATGTTTCAATCGGTTGAGCACGAGGCTGACTTTCCGTATTGGAATCAAGAATTTCGCCGTTTCCTGCCCCGTACCCATAGCGAACATTCCGCAAATAGTACGGCGCAGTGCTCATGCTTTCAGCGCCACCAGCGATAATAATATCGGACAGTCCACACATTATTTGCTGGGCACCGCTATTCATCGCCTGCAGACCTGATCCGCACTGCCGGTGAACGGTATAACCTGTAATTTCAATAGGAAAGCCTGCACGTAATAGGGCTAAGCGTGCCAGATTGGGTGAGTCTGTACTTTGCTTCGCTTGTCCGATAATGACTTCATCGACTTTACTTTTGTCGATTCCGGTACGAACTGTAATTTCGTCCAACACTTTTGCCGCGAGATAATCTACTTCCACATCTTTCAATGTCTCGCCCATGCGACCGACCGCTGTACGTACAGAGTCTATTATTACGGCATTTTTCATTTCATCCCACCTCATAAAATCATAGTACGAATCATGTGCTTAAACTTGATGAAGTCGTTTCGGATTAATTACAGTCCTAGATTTTTGGCAATAATGACCTTCATAATTTCGTTGGAACCGGCGAAAATTGGTGTAACCGCAATATCACGGAATCGTCTCGCAATCTTGTATTCTTCCATATATCCGTAGCCGCCATGTAATTGCATGCACTCTACGGAAATTTTCCGGGCCATATCCGTTATCCACCATTTGGCCATTGATACTTCTGTCACGATATCCTGACCTTCCATGTGTCGGATGATTAAATCATCCACAAATGTTTGGCCGATTTGTACTTGTGTTGCAATTTCAGCCAGTGTAAATTGTGTATTTTGGAATTTACCAATCGGTTTGCCAAACGCCTCACGCTCTTTAACATATTGCAGCGTCAAGTCGAGCATATCTTTTGCTGCAGTAATCGCCCCTACTGCTGTCAGAAGACGCTCTTGCTGTAATTTTTGCATTAAATACAAGAATCCTTTTCCTTCTTCACCAAGAAGGTTTTCCGCCGGAACCCGTACGTTTTCAAAAATAAGCTCTGCTGTATCCTGGCTATGCATGCCAACCTTGTCTAATTTTCTGCCGCGCGAGAAACCTTCCATCCCTCTTTCAATAATTAATAAGCTTACTCCGTTATGTGCAGGTACCGCTTTTGGATCTGTTTTACAAGCGATGATGATGACATCGGAAAGTATTCCGTTCGTAATAAACGTTTTTTGACCGTTCACAATATAGTCGTCGCCATCTTTAACGGCCGTTGTCGTCATTTTTTGTAAGTCCGAACCCGCACCAGGCTCTGTCATGGCAATGGCTGAAATCCATTCACCGCTTACAAACTTCGGAAGATACTTCATCTTCTGTTCTTCTGTTCCAAAAGAAGTGATATATGGCGTTACGACATTACTGTGCAAACCAATGCCGCTTAAACCGCCACCGACTTTTGACAATTCTTCAGATAACACAATATCAAAAATAAAATCCAAGCCCATTCCGCCGTACTTTTCCTCGACGCTTGGACATAAGAACCCCTGACTCCCCAACTTTGTCCAAAGTTCACGCGGAACGATGCGATCATGCTCCCATTGTGTAAAATATGGATCAATCTCTTTTTCCACAAATTTTCTTAGAGATTCACGGAACATAATATGATCATTATTAAAAAACGCACGGGAAGCTTTTCTAGTTTTCGCCAATGTTTTATTCATATATTTCACTCTCTCTTCGTTATATTTTTAACTTCTTACAATTGAAAGCGATTACATATCTTTTCGTAGTTTTATAAAATAGGATAGCGTTATTATTTAAATTCTCTCAATAATTGTTGCATTGGCCATGCCCATACCTTCACAAATTGCAAGCAAACCGTAGCGCTGGTTATTACGCTCCATGCGGTAAAGCATCGTCGTCAATAATTTTGTACCTGTTGCACCAAGTGGATGACCTAACGCAATTGCACCACCGTCGGGATTCAGTTTTTCCAAATCCGCGCCAAGCTCTTTTGCCCAAACAATCGGTACCGGGGCAAAAGCTTCATTCACTTCATACGTATCCATATCCGCTATCGTTAAGTTTGCTTTTTCCAGGACACGTTTTGTCGCTTCTATTGGACCTGTCAGCATCAGTGTCGGGTCAGATCCTACAACCGTACGTGCAATGATTTTCGCCATTGGTTTCACACCAAGTTCCTGCGCTTTTTCACTCGACATAATGAGTACAGCTGATGCACCATCACTCATTTGTGATGAAGTTCCTGCAGAAATCACTCCGTCTTCTTTAAACAGCTTTCTTAAACCTTCCAGAACTTCGACAGTCGTTCCCGGTCTTGGGCCCTCATCAGTAGCTACATTACCGATCGCTACAATCTCATCATCAAAATAACCGGATTCAATTGCTTGAATGGCCCGCTGCTGGCTCAGCACAGAATATTCATTAATCTCCTGCTCTGATAACTGCCATTGTTCAGCAATACGCTCAGCGGATAACCCTTGGTGAATCAGCTCATATTTTTTAATACGGTCACTTTTCCGCGTGCCCTCCATATTCGACCCCATCGGTACACGGCTCATGCTTTCGATCCCACCCGCGATTACAATATCCATATCCCCTGCGATAATCGCTTGCGCCGCAAAATGCACTGCCTGTAAACTCGAGCCGCATTGCCGGTCAATCGTGACACCGGGCACTTCAATCGGAAAGCCTGCCATCAATGCGGCAATTCGTGCAATATTTCCGCCTTGCTCCAATGTTTGGGTAACACAGCCAAAAATAATGTCCTCCACGAGTTCCTTTTCGATTCCCGCACGCTTTACTACATCCTCCAGTACATCTGCAGCTAGATCATCTGCCCGTACTTCTGCCAACACACCATTTCTTCTGCCTACCGGTGTTCGTGTTGCAGCGACGATTACGGCTTCTCTCATTCACACATTCCCCCTTAAAATAAATTGGGTGTCGGCAAATCATTTAGATTGCCTCGTAAAACCTCTAAACCATTTCGCTTCCCCAAAAATCACTATATGTTGCTTGTACAAAAAGATTACAACCTATTAAGCAATTAATAATCTGTCTTTTAATTTATATAGATAATGGAGTGAAAATATTCTCAACGTATTAGTACTTTCAAATAGTAAAATTCGACCTTACTCCATAAATTGTTATTGTTCTAATAACAATTTTCAATTTCACTTAAAATTTCAGTATAAGTTAACATATCATTAAGGCGGATATTTAACAGGTTAAATATATGGTTTCATATGTAAACCGACCTTCTTATATGACAGTAATTTATTATGAATCAGATAGAGTTCCCTCCCTATTTCCTTTTAATTTGAAAAGTATTTTTTTCATCTAAATTTTTTATAAATATTTTTCAAATAATAATAAAAAGGCATCATCCATTTGAATTAATCAAATAAGATGATGCCTGTGAATATATATCTAATTTTATACAGTTTTAATTAATCATTTATACTTCCGTCTGTGGAATGGAAGCGCAATAAATCCCCATTTACGACTTTGTCGGAATAGTGAAGTTTTTCCTCTACCATCGCTTTTAATTTATCTGCTGTCTCTAGTTTTGATTCATCAAGCGCTTCGCCTGTTTTCGGATCGTAATATTTGCCGTCCAATGAATAAATCGTCGGGCTGACAAAATTACCGTTTCTGAACGGAACGATTTCGCTATGTTCTTCAGAAAGAAGGTCTGTCCCAAAATGAATATTATTTTTCGTTTCTACACCAAGTAAATGCAGTACTGTCGGAAGAAGGTCAATTTGGCCGCCATACGTATGGTTTACGCCACCTTCTTCCATGCCTGGTACATGAATAAACAACGGTACACGCTGTAAATCAGCGTTCACAACAGGTGTAACTTCTTCACCAATAATTTGTTCCATCGCTTTATTGTGGTTATCGGAAATACCGTAATGGTCACCGTACATCACGATCATTGTATTTTCATAAAGACCGGATTCTTTTAAGTACGCAAAGAACTCTTCAATCGCTTCATCGGCGTATCGAGCTGTCTGGAAATAATTATCGACACTTGTATCGCCAGTTGTCGCCTTACCGATCGTCGTTAAATCCTGGTCGATCTTGTACGGGAAGTGATGGGCAACCGTAATGAATTTTGTATAGAACGGCTCTGGCAATGTTTCAAGCAAGCTTTCCGATTGCTCGAAGAATGGCTTATCCATTAAACCGTACTCTGCCATGTTTTTAGAATCGGTTGTATCATAAGAACCTTCGTCAAAAAACTCGTCATAGCCAAATTGGTTGTAAATAATATTTCGGTTCCAGAAGCTGCCGTTATTCCCGTGGAACACAGCAGACGTATAGCCATAGTCTTTTAATAATGACGGTGCGGCTTCAAACGTATTTTGACCTTTTGTAATAAAGGCAGAACCTTGTGGTAAACCGAACAATGAATTTTCTAGCATAAATTCAGCATCGGATGTTTTACCCTGTGCTGTTTGATGATAAAAGTTATCGAAATACATCGTGTTTTCGTTATTAACTAATGAGTTTAAAAACGGTGTTACTTGTTCGCCATCAAGTTCATAATCGATTAAAAATGACTGCATAGATTCCAGATGCAAATAAATCACGTTCATATCTTTTGCTTTACCGAAGTAATTCTCGTTTGGCTGAGCAGAAAATGAATTAGTATAGTTAATAATTTCCGCAATATCACTGCTGTCTGCCGAAGCACGTTCTGCAGATGCCTCATACGTTTTAACTGAATCATAGATTGTATAATTGTACATACCTAAGTATTTCACAATATAACTGCGGTCAAAGCCACGGCTCAATAAATCCGGGCGGTCCGCTTCCGCTAATTGCAAGTTGACAATAGATAATACAATTGCCGCCGCTATAACTGCTGCAGGCATTTTGAATCCGATTTTACCGGATTGGAAATTAATTTTCTTTGAAAAACGAATATAAATCAATACAAAAATATCTACAAAAAATAATAAATCAGTTGGTTTTAATAATGTTAATACACTGCCGCCCAAATCCCCAAAGTTTTGTGTTTGAGAAACTGTTGGAAGCGTAATAAAATCGCTGAAGAAACGATAATATACAGCATTTGCAAATAATAGAAATGTCATCAAAGTATAGATGATGATCAATGCAGTCAGCTTTCTTTTTCCTTTAAACAGGAAAGCAACTGCTAAAAATAGTACCGCAGAACCTAATGGGTTAATTAATAAAAGAAACTGCTGGAGTGGTCCTTCTACGCCCAACTTAAACTGCGTTACTTGTGTAATGTAGGTTTTCGCCCAAAGCATTAAAACAGCAAGAACGAAAATCCCGAGAAAATTGTTTACTAAGCTTTTATTTTTTACTAAGTTTTTCACCTTGTAATCACTCTTTCTATTCATGACGTTTTCCTTTTTTTATTTAGAAAAACAAGAATCAATATATCAAAAAAACATTAACCTATGCAACTATTATGTAACGAATTTCGATAGCAATTGTTGCCAAGGACTGTTGATATTGAACGAAAACAGTGAAAAAATGGAGGTTTGCGTAAGCAAATTTCTCCATTTTGTATAAGTCTAGCTATTCATGCTTTAGTTTACTAATCTTTATTTAGGAAAAACTTTTTTAAAGCGGTCACACACTGTTAGCATTTGTTCGGTAAATTCCAGGCCTTGTTTAGAAAGTTCTTTACTAAAAAATGCAATATGCGCTTCCTTCCACTGCTCATAAGTACCTTCTCCTTCTGCAAGTGCAAAATCTATTGGCACTTCATTGAACGGGTAAATATCAATAGAATAGGACTGGATAATCGCAACTGGTACATCGAGACTATTTAATACAATTTGGTAATCCCCGACTTCCGGTAAATTTTCTCCTTCGAGTTCATATAACGGATAGCTTGAACAAGTTGCTGTTTTAGTACCGTCTACAACAAGTCCTGCAAGCCAATCCGCCTTTTCACCGAATTGAAACGCTTCCTTATAACGAATATTTTTCATACCTTCAGAAACACAAAAATACCGCCAATATGCTTCGATTTGATTCATTTGCCTAACTCCCTTTGTTTCGACTGTGCCCATTCAAATGGACCTTCATGAACGGTAAGCTGCTGATTTTCCAGCCATGCCGTTCTCGTAAATAGCTTTTGCAGAAAATAACGGTCATGGCTAATCGCGAGAATAGTTCCTTCAAAGTTCTCCAATGCTTCTTCAAGCGCTTCTCTCGATTCAATATCAAGATGGTTCGTCGGCTCATCCAATACAAGTACATTGCATTTTTGAACCATTAATTGAGCCAGTCGAAGTCGCATTTTTTCCCCGCCGCTTAGTTGGTCCACTCTTTTAAATACATCATGTCCGTAAAATAAAAATTGGGCGAGCATATGCCGCGCATCGTATTCCGTTAACGATGCCTGCTCCCGGAATGCATCAATAAGACGCTGCTTGCCGTTAAATTGGTCAAACTGCTGTGCAAGATAACCGATTTTTAAATTGCTGCCCTGTTTAGCATCGCCATCAACCGGTGTCAGTTCCCCCAATAGAATTTTTAATAACGTCGATTTTCCTGTTCCGTTATTCCCGACAATCGCAATCCGATCTTGAAACTGTACCGATAACTGAACATCCATAAATAAGAAGTCCTGTTCAAATCCGTGGGAAATGTTTTTCAGCATAAATACTTCTTTTCCTGTCCGGTCTTGCGTCTTGAGCTGCAAATTCATCTGGCGCTCGGTTTTCGGCTTTTTGACAATTTCCATTCGAGCCAGCATCTTTTCCATTACTTTCGCTTTGCGGTATAGATCGGGATTCGGAGGAGATGCTTCATTCGCCCACTGCCGTAATCGGCGAATCGCCTCTTTTATCTTCTGAATCTTTTTTTGCTGCTCTTCATATGCCGCAAACTGCTGGGCTATTTTTGCCTCTTTATTTTTAATGTACTGATCATAGTTTCCCTTGCTCTTCCAGATCTGACCGTCTTCAATTTCAGCCACATACTGAACCGTTTTATTTAAAAACATCCTGTCATGAGAAATCACAACAACGGTACCTTTAAAGTATTGCAAGTAGTCTTCCAGCCATTGTGTTGCAGCAAGATCCAAGTGATTTGTCGGTTCATCCAGCAGCAGAATATCCGGCTGCTGCAGTAAAATTTGAGCGAGCATTACTTTAGTTTTTTCCCCGCCGCTAAGCGCATGGAAAGGTTGTTCCAATAATTTTGTAATTTCAAGTCCATTGGCAATCGATGCAATTTTCGCTTCAATTTCGTAGCCACCTTTTGCTAAATAGTGCTCCTGCAGCTCGCCGTATTGATTTAAAATTTTGTCGGATAACTCAGTTGCCATCCTCGTTTCCAACTGAGTCAGCCGCTCTTTAATATCATGTAGTTCAGCAAATGCTTTTGACAGTACATCAAAAACCGATATATCCGTATATTGAGGAATCTGATGCAAATAGCCGACAGTTTGACCTTTCGATATGATAATTCGGCCTTCATCCGGCTGTTCAATACCTGCCAGCACTTTAAATAATGTCGTTTTCCCGCTGCCGTTACGACCGACAATCGCGATCCGTTCACCGGCATTCACTTCAAAAGAAAGTTCCTTAAAAATGGTGTTGCCACCGATAATTTTCGTTATGTTTTCTGCTTTCAACTGCATATTTCTACGCCTCCACCGGCGCAGCTAAAAAACAAAAAGACTGCTCATTAACAAGAGCAGCCTTTTCAGTATTGGTGAAAAGAATGAAGTTAATTAGCTACGCATTATTTTTAAATTGTCTAAAAAAGGACACACCTATCCCGTTAGACCCAAATTTAAAAGTAATGACACGTGCAAAATACATAGCTGTATCCACCTTTACACCTGTCGCGATCGCTAACTTTTTCATTCCTTTCACCTCCGTCCATTTGAATTGTTCTAATATTACCATATTTCAATAAATGTGTACATAATGGAAATGCGTGTGTTTTTTGGGTGGTGTTCTGCTTTTCGCATTGTTCCATTTTTGATACTCGATGCTCTATTTCTCCATGCACTTTCTACTTTATTATGAATTCGTTCTACTTTCTGTGTGCAAAATTCCACTTTCACACTCGAACATTCTACCTTTCGCTCTACCTGTTCCACTTTTTAGCCCAGGTTGTTCTAATACCCCTCTTTTCATCCCTTTTCATTCCCCACCTCAAATTCTTAAAAGCCGGAACTTTTATTTTCCCTTTTCACGAATTTGCGATACGATAGGTAGTGGATGCAATTTAGAATGGAGGAAGTTTTCCTTATGTCGAACAAAGCTTTACAAAAAGATGCGATGCGCGTTTTAAAAGAGACGAGCCGTACATTTTATATCCCCATTACTTTTTTAGATAAAGAATTAAAATTAACGGTTGCTGCTGCCTATTTAGCGATGCGGGCAATTGATGAAATTGAAGATCATGAAGATGTTTCCAATGAAATAAAAAATGTGATATTATTAAAAGTTGCGGAATTACTGAAAGCTCCTGCCTTTGATAATACTGCTTATCTTGAAGCGCTGGCACCTGTAAAGGACAAAATGCCTGAAGTGACACTGCGACTTGCTGACTGGCTGGAAGTTTGTCCTCAAGGGGCGTTTCCGATTGTCACTTCTGCGACGAGCGAAATGGCGGAAGGTATGGCAAAATGGGCCCTTGCAAATTGGCAGGTGCATACGAAGGAAGACTTGGACGACTATACATACTATGTGGCTGGTTTGGTCGGAGTCATGCTTTCGGAGCTTTGGGAATGGAGTGCCGGCACGAAAACCGACCGTGAACTGGCAATTGGCTATGGTCGTGGCTTGCAGGCAGTAAACATTTTACGAAATGAACAGGAAGATTTGGATGAGCGTGGTGTCAGCTTCGTTCCTGATGGCTGGACACGTGCTGAACTATTTGCATATGCCGAGGAAAACTTGGCAAAAGCCGACCTTTATATGAAGGATTTAGATAAACGGACAATCAAACTGTTCTGCAAACTGCCATTAGCATTGGCCCATAAAACATTACAGGCAATGCGAGAAGGACGGGAAAAAATGTCCCGCTCAGAAGTGGAAGCAACAGTAGAAGAAATCCAGGTAGACTAAAAGAAGTGCGTTGGGGGTTTTCCCCCGACACACTTCTTTTTTACATAATAACGCCGATTGCGATACTGCAGATGGCACAAAGCACGACATAAGTAAATGAAATTATATGACGACGCTTTTCTCTTCTTAACCAAAATTCCAATAGCCCACGGATTATAAACAAAATCATAATGAACGCAAACAATACAGAATATAATGTTTTTTGGTCAAATAGATTCATAGTTACATACGATAAAAACATGAAACATAGGATGATTTCCAGGAATAAATGCCAAATCCCCACATACTGATCCATAAATTTTTCGTTTTTTGGGATGTTATATTTTTTACGCAGGTTTAAATCGAGTAAACCTGCTCCAAAAAAAGCGATGATGACGATTACAATTAACACAAGCTACTTCCCTTCTATATCTCTGATTGTAAATACTGCTGTCGTAATTCTTCAGGCACTAAATCGCCGCCTGTCGACCAAATAATATGTGTGGCGTTTTTCATTTTATCTTGAAGCCCATGCTTTTGTATATATGAAGTCCCCTGCATCATTAATTCAATCGGCCCATAAACACCTGCATGTGCTGAAGGTTCCATAAAAATGTTTTCCGTCTCATACATACCTTTTAAACTTCTGAATAAGAAGCTGTCATCCACAGTATAGCATCCGCTTATTACGGATTCCATCAATGTTCCGACAAAACGTGATGGACGCCCTACCGCCAATCCGTCAGCTTCCGTCTTATTGGACAAACCAATATCACTCACGCTGATTTTATCATGCATCCCCGTCATCAAACCTAGCAGCATACACGGTGATGCAAATGGCTCCGCAAAGAAAATATGAATATGTTCGCCGTAAATTTGCTTTAAAGCGTAGGCAATCCCTCCAGGGGCACCCCCTACCCCGCAAGGCAGATAAACAAATAACGGATGATTTGCATCGACTTTAATTTTCGCTTGCTGAAGCTGATCTTTCAGGCGTGAACCCGCTACCGCATACCCTAAAAACAGATCGATTGAATTTTCGTCATCAACAAAGTGGCAAGCAGGATCTTGTTCCGCTACTTGGCGCCCGTGTTCCACGGCAGAAGTATAATCGGATTCGTATTCGATAACTTCCACCCCTTTTTCACGCAGCAGTTTCTTTTTCCACTCTTTTGCTTCGATTGACATATGGACAGTTACCTGAAAACCAAGCTGTGCGCTAATAATACCGATACTTAGCCCCAAATTGCCGGTTGACCCGACCGCAATTTTATATTGGCTGAAAAATTTCCGGAATTCTTCACTATGGAATTTAGCGTAATCATCCTGCTCTGTTATCATACCTGCATTAATTGCCAGCTTTTCGGCATGGCTCAACACTTCATATATACCGCCTCGCGCTTTAATCGAACCGGCAATCGGTAATGCATGATCACATTTAAGCATTAACTTTCCGGGAATGTTAAAACCGCGTCGTCCTTCGATAAGTTTTTTCATCGCGGCAATTTCTCTTAGTTCCGATTCAATAATGCCGTCTGAAAATTTCGTAATCGGAAATGCGACCTTTATATAAGAAGAAAAACGCTTCAATCTGCTTTCGGCGTCTTGAATCATTTCAGGTGTTACGAGTTCTGATACTTGCCTTTCCTTTGCTACATTTTCATTTTCCCAAAACACATATTGTTCGGATTGCAGCTTTTCAATTAACGGAAAGCGCTCTTTTAATGCATCTAAATTCAAGATTTGCTGATTCATTTATGATTCCTCCTTCTCAAAAATCGCACGTTCACAAATTTGTCGAAATTTTGTTTCAAAAGCCAAATTATTTTCTTCCGTGCGTTTTTTGGGGCCTTTTGTACGTCCCCCTGCACGTCTTATTTTCGCACTTTCAAATCGAAAAGCCAACAGCTGATCTATATTGTCAGACGTCAGTTCTTTCCCATTGTGATTGACTACAATTCCACCTTTTGCTATACACATCGCAGCAAGGCCATAATCACCTGTTATAACAATATCTCCTCGGTTTAATACACTTAGAAGCTTAAAATCGACCGAATCTGGTCCCTTGTCGACAATAATTGTTTTTGCACCATCTCGTTCGATACGATGTGATGTATCGCAGAATAAGATTGGTCTTATCTCATATCGAGATGAAATAAACAGCGCTAAATCAACAACTGGGCATGCATCTGCATCAATTAATAGTTGTAAAATAGTTCATCATCCTTTCCAAAAGCAACTCCAAATTAATATATCAATATAATATATGAAAACGTTTTCTCTTTTTTAACACCGATTTTACATAGTGATGTTACATAAAATATAATTGAATTGTTTGATAATTCATACTAATGTATACTTATTAATCCATTTGGGGGTATTAACATGACGACAATGACAACAACGAGTAACGCACAGCAATATGTTGATGGTGTGTTTGAAAAATTAAAAGCAAAAAACTCAAATCAATTGGAATTCCTGCAAGCAGCAGAAGAAATTTTCCTTTCTTTAGTACCTGTATTCGAACAACATCCTGAATACATTCAACATAATATTTTAGAACGTATCGTTGAGCCGGACAGAATTATTTCTTTCCGTGTAGCTTGGCAAGATGATCAAAACCAAGTACAAGTAAACCGCGGGTACCGTGTTCAATATAATAACGTTATCGGGCCATATAAAGGTGGTTTACGCTTCCATCCTACTGTAAACGAATCGATTATGAAATTTTTAGCCTTTGAACAAATTTTCAAAAATGCTTTAACTGGTCAACCGATCGGCGGCGGTAAAGGCGGTTCCGACTTTAATCCAAAAGGTAAATCAAATGCAGAGATTATGCGCTTCTGCCAAGCATTCATGACAGAATTATACCGTTATGTTGGTCCGGATGTCGATGTTCCGGCCGGAGATATTGGTGTAGGTTCACGCGAAGTCGGCTATTTATGGGGCCAATACAAGCGCATCCGCGGTGCATATGAAGCAGGTGTTTTAACTGGTAAAAAACCTGGCTATGGCGGTTCATTGGCACGTACAGAAGCAACAGGATACGGTTTAGTATACTTTGTCGAAGAGATGCTACGTGACGCAAAACTTTCAATTAACGAAAAAACGGTTGTCGTTTCAGGTTCTGGTAATGTTGCGATTTATGCAATTGAAAAAGCTCAGCACTTTGGAGCAAAAGTTGTTGCCTGCTCCGACTCTGCAGGCTACATTTACGACCCGGAAGGCATTAACTTAAAAATTGTAAAACAGTTAAAAGAAGTTGAAGGGAAGCGTATTAAAGAATATGTAAATTATCGTCCAAATGCTATTTATACAGAAGGCTGTGACGGCATCTGGACAATTCCATGTGATATCGCTCTTCCATGTGCAACTCAAAATGAAATTAACGGTGAACAGGCCCGTACTTTAATTGCAAATGGCGTGAAAGTCGTTGCAGAAGGTGCAAATATGCCATCGAATTTAGATGCAATCAATGAGTTTTTAGCAAGCGATGTTTTATTCGGCCCTGGTAAAGCAGCAAATGCAGGCGGTGTTGCTGTATCTGCACTTGAAATGGCTCAAAATTCCGGCCGTAACTACTGGTCTTTCCAGGAAGTTGATGAAAAACTTCACGGTATTATGAAATCAATTTTCAAAGAAAGTTCGGATGCGGCGAAAAAATATGGCTATGAAGGCAATTTAGTTGTCGGCTCAAACATTGCCGGCTTCATTAAAGTAGCAAACGGTATGCTTGTAGAAGGCGTATATTAATTAACAAAACCCGCAATCCCCTTTGAACAAGGAGTATTGCGGGTTTATTTTTTTAACGTACTACGAGAACATCACAATTGGCACTGCGAACTACATTCTCCGATACAGAGCCGAGTAAGAAGCGTTCTGCACGGTTTAAACCGGTTGCTCCGATAATGATTAAATCGGCATCTGTCAAGCTCGTCAATACCGCTTTCGGCGATCCTTCTTCAACGTATACTTGTACATGCTTAACGCCGGCCTGTTCCGCTATAACCTTGTATTCCTTTAACTGATCAAGAGTTTTTTCCTTGAGGGCCTTTGCATACTTTAAATCATATGCTTCCACTGAGCCGAATGAATGTGTATCAATTACACTCACTAGATTCAATGTCGCATCCGTCAATCGCGCAACGTTCATGCCACGCTCAAAAGCTACTTTTGCTTTTTCCGAAAAGTCTATTGCCACAACAATATTTTTATACGTTTTTAGCATCTAAATCACTCCTTGTCTAAAATTATTATAACAAATGTTACCATTACATTGTAAACAAAGGGCACAATCCCCTTAAGGTTAGACGTCTTTCTTCAGAATACGAACATTTTTATGTTATTAATATAAAATCATTCGTGTTATAATGAATTTGAAATTACTATTGGAGGTATCTCACGTGGAATTAATTTATACAGGTAAAACAAAGGATGTATTCAAGCTTGAAAACGAATTATATTTACTGAAATTCAAAGATGACGTAACAGGTGAAAACGGGGTTTTTGATCCGGGTGCAAACACAGTCGGCTTAACAATTGATGGGGCTGGCCTTGCAGGTTTGAAACTAACTTCTTTCTTTTACTCTAAATTAAATGAATTAAATGTACCGACACATTATGTTGAGGCAAATTTTGATGAAGCGACAATGACGGTTAAACCGGCAACAGTTTTTGGTAAAGGTTTGGAAGTAATTTGCCGATTTAAAGCAGTCGGTTCATTTTTACGTCGCTATGGCGCTTATGCAACAGAAGGTCAGGATTTGGATTCGTTTGTGGAAGTGACGATTAAGGACGATGAACGCCTGGATCCTCCTATTTCTGAAGATGCACTTGCAATGCTTGATATTTTGACTCATGAAGAGTATGCAATTTTGAAACAACGTACAATCGAAATTTCAAAGTTTGTTGCAGCAGAGTTAGAGAAAAAAGGATTAACACTTTATGATATAAAGTTGGAATTTGGCCGCGATGCAAAAACAGGTGAAATTTTACTTATTGATGAAATTTCAGGCGGTAATATGCGTGCATATCAAGGCGATACATATATTGAACCATTACAATTAGAAAAGATTATGCTTGCTGAA
Source organism: Solibacillus sp. FSL R5-0449 (assembly GCF_037975215.1). Lineage (NCBI taxonomy): Bacteria > Bacillati > Bacillota > Bacilli > Caryophanales > Caryophanaceae > Solibacillus > Solibacillus sp. FSL R5-0449. The sequence continues at coordinate 1,337,897 of NZ_CP150239.1, read as the reverse complement.
TAATTTAAATATTTTTTTGCTTATTATCCAGCTGTAGAGGGACATTTCGGGTTATCCGGTATGTCCCTTTCACTTTTTCCTCTTCCTTTTTTCTTAATAAAATGCTACACTTACTTTTGTACTTCAACGCGTTGAAGCGCGAAACTGTAGAGCGAGGTCTAATCATCATGAATGCAAAACAACATGTAAAACCACATTTTATTGAAGCACTTATTTTAATTTTATTTATTATTGCACTCATCTCCTATAGCATTATGAAACTCGGGAGTGTACCGCATATTCCGATATTAATAGCCATCTTTGTTCTATTTATTTATGGTTTCATGCGAAAATTACCTTACCGAGTTATGGAACAAAGTATGATTACTTCTGTTACAACTAGTATCGGCGCGATTTATATTTTTCTGTTAATCGGTGTTTTAATTAGTAGCTGGTTAATAAGCGGTACAATTCCTACCTTACTCTATATAGGTTTATCCATTATTTCTGCTAGCTTTTTTTATGCTGTGGTGTTCATTATTACGAGCATTATCGGCACAGCGATCGGCAGTTCGCTTACTACCGTTGCAACAGTTGGTATTGCAATGCTGGGTGTCGGCAATTCTATAGATGCTTCACTTGCTATTACAGCAGGTGCAATTGTTTCAGGAGCCTTTTTTGGGGATAAAATGTCCCCGTTATCCGATACAACAAACTTGGCTGCGACTGTTGCCGGTATCGACTTATTTACGCATATTCGAAATATGATGTACACGACAATACCTGCATTTACCATTTCGCTCGTTGTCTATGCTTGGATTTCACCGAGCAGTCAAAATATGAACACAAAGCTTATTACAAGTTTTAAAGAAACATTACTTGCGACAAATTTAATACATTGGTATGCGATTATTCCGCTCGTCGTTTTAATTGTCTGCACGATTTTTAAATTGCCGAGTCTTGCTACACTGGCAATTAGTGCGATATCAGGCATCTTGCTATCATACTTCCACAGCTCGATCCCATTGAACGAATTGTTCGGGATTTTGTATAACGGCTATTCAATGAATACCGGTGTCGAAGCAATTGATTCATTATTGTCACGTGGCGGAATGAACAGTATGCTGTTTACGATTATTTTAATTGTCCTGTCTCTTTCAATGGGCGGACTCCTGTTTGCACTAGGAATCATTCAAACATTGCTGCAGACACTGCAAAATCAGTTGAAATCGGTTGGTTCGGTTATTACGGGAACAGCTTTTACCGCAATCGGTATTAACGTAACGATCGGCGAGCAGTATTTATCGCTGTTATTAACCGGTGAGGCTTTTAAGGATAAATTCAGAGCACTTCACCTCCATCCGAAAAATATGGCACGTACAATTGAGGATGCAGGTACTGTCATCAACCCGCTTGTTCCTTGGAGTGTGTGCGGTCTGTTCATTGCCTCGACATTGAATGTTCCTGTTATTGACTATTTACCATTCGCTTTCTTTTGTCTGTTAAGTCCCATCATAACGATTTTATTTGGCTGGTTGAATATTACGATTACAAAAATCAGCAAGAATTAATTAAAAACCTGCTCATTTTAGAACGAGCAGGTTTTTTCGTATTATATTTGAATTAAAATCTATCTAAACGGCTATTCTCTTCCCGAAAATTGCTTTAAGCAGAGGCGGTGTCACAATTGTTGTTACGATAATTACAATAATTATCGATGTATAATAATTACCTGGAAGAAGTCCTCCTTCAAGCCCCATTGCAGCTAATATTAGGGCAACTTCGCCTCGGGAAACCATTCCAGCTCCAACACCCATCGAGGATTTCGTATTGAATCCGGCTAATTTCGCACCGAATCCGGAACCAACGAATTTGGATACAACCGCAATGATTGAAAATACGATAATAAACCCGATTTGTTCTCCGATTCCATCAAATGAAACTGCTAATCCGATACTAACAAAGAAGAACGGAACAAAAATCCCGTATGCAATCGGCTCAACCTTATGCTCAATTTCTTCTTTATATTCTGTCTGTGCAATGGCAATACCCGCAAAGAAAGCACCGATAATACCAGCGATACCCAGGAATTCTGCAAAATATGATAAACCAAAACAAATAATCAACCCTGCACTCAATATCGATTCAGTAACTCTAAATTTCTTGAATGTTCTTATAAAGTGTGGGATAAACCATTTTGCCAGTACAATTAATATCGCAAAGAATAATACTTTCTTACCTATTAATAAACCGATATTCGTATCTGACCCGGCAAAGAAACTCATCGCAATTGCGATTAAAATGACAACTACAATATCATCCAATACCGCAGCTCCAAGTAATGTTGAACCTTCTTTACTATTCAGCCAGCCAAGCTCCCTTAATGCCTGTACCGAAATACTGACAGAAGTTGCAGAAAGTAATAACCCAATAAAGATGGATTCCCCTACAGACAACCCATAATATTGCGATCCTGCATAACCCAAAATAATAGGCAGGAGAATACCACCTAAAGCAACATAAATTGCCGCTTTTTTGTTTCTATTCATTTCCTGAAGGTCGGTTTCAAGCCCCGCTAAAAACATTAACAGTAAAACACCTATTTGGCTGAATACAGTTAAAAGTTCAGTATCATGTACCCAACCAAGTAATGCAGGACCCAGAATAATACCTACGATAATTTTCCCGAGTACAGATGGTTGCCCTAATCTTGCAGCAAGATGGCCAGCAAGTTTTGTAGCAAATAAAACTAGCACAATTTGTAAAATAAACATAAATTTCCCCTTTCAATGCAAAAAAAGACAAGGCAGTGCCATAGTTGACTATGGCTCCACCTTGTCTTGCACTTGTTATTTAATTTAATGTTCTTAGCTCTATTTTAATATAATTACACTCGATTTTGCAAGTATATTCTATATGAATCTACCTTCGCATTCTTAAATACACTTAATGAATACCTAAAAAACCTTTCAACTCCGCCATTTGCTTTTGTGCCTGCTCATAGCCGACTTCATAATTCGCTTTCATTTGATCGATTTTGCTTTCAAAGCTTTTGATTGGCCGATCCGGTTTAAAAATGAATGCTTCCTGATCAATTTCTTTTTGCGCAATATATTGAATTGTTTCATTATACATATCCGCACGATGTCTCATCGCAGCTGCGAGTCTAGGATAGCGTTTTTGGAAAAGCTTTGTTGCCCACTGATTTGTTCTTGAAGCACTTTTTATATAGCCCGGTTCCCTCGTCAAAATGAGCAGATGCTTGTTATATCCTTTTTCAATCGCTCGTTTGATTGGAATCGAATCCGATAATCCCCCATCATAATAAGGCACATTGTCAATTTTAATTTCAGGGAATAATATTGGAATGGCACATGTTGCCTGCAAAATATCACATGTTTTTGTCATAGTATGCGCACTTTTATACTCCACTTTTCCGGTATATGCATTCGTCAGCCCGAACTCCACCTCGCCCCGGTAATTGTAATAGGCATCCCAATCAAATAAATCAAGCTGATTTGGCACAATATTATAAGCAAAGTCCAATCCGAACAGGCTTTTTTCCTTTAAAAAATTCCGCATGCCCATATAGCGGGGATCATTGCGGTATGTTGTCAAAACACGCATCGTTCGTTCCGGCTGATTTGACATATAGGACACCGCGTTGATGGCACCTGCTGAAATTGCCGCAATATACGGCATTTTTATCTGTTCTTCCATGAGGGCATCCAACACTCCCGCTGTAAAAACTGTTCGAAATGTCCCGCCTTCAAGTATTAGACTACAATCCTTCACTTCCTGCATATCATCACACTCTTTCCCTATTTCCATCGTTTCTCTATTTTACTATATGTCCTGTAAATAATATTAAAAATATTTATCAACCAAATTTTCACTACTTCCTAAATTTTCAGAAATATGGTATTATTTATTTCGAATATCGTAATATTAGGAGGCTAATTATGTCAATGTTGAATCGTAGTGATGTACCGGTTGAAGAAACTTGGAATTTGGAAGATTTATTTGCTACAGAACAAGCCTACACAACGGCAATCGAAGAAATAAGACAACTTGCAGAAGAAACTGCAGAGGGGCTTGCAGGGACAATTACTGATGTACAAGGCGCCATTAATGCCATTGAAGCAACAGAAAAAATTCAGGAGAAAATGGTTGTTGTCGGCACATATGCGAGCCTTTCACATAGCGTTGACCAAACAAGCACAGATAATCAAATGCGTGCCGCAAGCTTTGGTTCATTTGCCGCAAAACTTGCTACTAAGCTATCTTTTGTAAAAAGTGATTTACTTGCGTTGGACGAAGCTGTATTAAAAGAAGCACAATCTGTAAAACCAGAATACGCTAATTATATTGATAAACTGCTCGTACAAAAACCGCATCAATTACATCCGGAAGCGGAAAAAGCATTGGCAGCATTCGGTGCCACATTCAACGCGCCATATGAACTGTACAATACTACAAAATTGGTAGATATGAAGTTTCCTAACTTTGAAGTAGATGGTGAATCATTCCCGCTTAGCTACAACTTGTTTGAAGGTGACTGGGAGCTGGAAACAGACACGAATAAACGTCGTGCTGCATTTGAAGCCTTTTCAAAAAAACTGCGTGATTATCAGCATACGACTGCCAAAACATATAATACACACTTGACGATTGAAAAAACGGAGGCGGACCTTCGTGGCTACGACAATATTTTTGATTCTTTATTAGAGTCACAGCAAGTAGACCGCTCAATGTATAACCGTCAAATCGACTTAATTATGAATGAGCTTGCTCCACATATGCGCCGTTATGCAAAACTGCTGCAAAAAACACATCAGTTGGACAAAATGACGTTTGCGGATCTTAAAATTTCATTAGATCCTTCATATGAGCCAACTATTACGGTGGAAGAATCCCGTCAATATATGAAAGACGGCTTATCGATTATGGGTGAGCATTATACGAACATGATCGATCGTTCTTTTGATGAGCGATGGATTGATTTTGCACAAAATGCAGGAAAATTTACTGGTGCATTCTGTTCAAGCCCATATGGTGTACATCCGTATGTATTGATTTCATGGACGAGCCGAATGAATGAAGTATTCGTATTAGCTCACGAACTTGGTCATGCCGGTCATTTCTACTTGGCAAACGATGCGCAAAACATCTTCAATGCTCGACCATCACTTTACTTCATTGAAGCACCATCAACAATGAATGAAATGCTGATGGCTAACCACTTACTGAAAAATTCTACAGATGCGCGCTTTAAACGTTGGGTCATCTCAACAATCATCAGCCGTACGTACTATCACAATTTCGTTACGCATTTACTTGAAGCAGCATACCAGCGCAAAGTATACGAAATTATCGATGCAGGCGGAAGCGTCAATGCACCGAAACTGAATGAATTAAAACGTGAAGTGCTTGAGCAATTCTGGGGAGATACAGTTGAAGTAACTGAAGGTGCAGAATTGACTTGGATGCGTCAGCCGCACTACTATATGGGCTTATATCCATATACGTATTCTGCTGGTTTAACGATCTCAACACAAGTTTCACAACGCATTTTAAACGGTGACGAAGCAGCTGTTGAGCAATGGATTGATGTATTAAAATCAGGCGGTACAAAAACACCTGTTGAACTAGCTCAAATGGCAGGAGTCGACATTACGACTGAACAGCCATTACGTGACACAATCGCATTTATCGGCGATTTAATTACACAATTGGAACAACTGACTGCAGAGCTGCAAACAGTTTAAGTGACACTGCAATCAGTGGAGATTTTTTATTCCCACTGATTGACCGTCTTCACTATTTTAGAGGATGTGCTGAATTTACTTTCAGACACATCCTTTTTAAATGGCTACCGAAGTATTGATTAGATCTACTTGCTGGAACAATTCAGATACCCCTGATTCGATTGCAGCAGATCCCACCGCTTTCGCCACAACACCTGCAACACGTTCATCCATTGAACTTGGAATAATGAAGTCTTCATTGAGCTCTTCATCTGTTACGAGCGATGCAATAGCTTCAACCGCCGCCAGCTTCATCGATTCATTGATATCTGTCGCTCTTACGTCAAGTGCACCACGGAAAATCCCCGGGAAGGCCAGCATATTATTAACTTGGTTTGCATGATCAGAACGGCCGGTACCGATAATTTTTACGCCCCACTTTTTTGCATTTTCCGGTGTTATTTCAGGATCCGGATTTGCTAAAGCAAATACAATCGGATCTATAGCCATCGATTTAATATGCTTTTCCGTTAAAATATTCGCTGCAGACACCCCGATAAACACATCCGCACCTACTAATGCATCATCCAATGTACCGCGTAACTGCTCCGGATTCGATAAATGAGCAACCTGTTCTTTTACAGGATTCATCCCTTCAGGACGCCCTTCATAAATAATGCCTTTCGTGTCACACATAATGACATTCGTGTAACCCATTTGAATTAAAATACGGAGAATCGCAATACCTGCCGCCCCTGCACCGTTGATGACAACTTTCATTTTCGCCACATCTTTTTTCACTAGTTTTACTGCATTGATTAAACCTGCTCCTACAACAATCGCCGTTCCATGCTGGTCATCATGAAATACAGGGATTGAACATTCAGCACGTAGTCGGTCTTCAATTTCAAAACAGCGAGGCGCTGAAATGTCTTCCAGATTAATTGCCCCATAAGTTGGGGAAATTGCTTTTACGACGCTGACAATTTCGTCTACGTCTTTAGTGTTTAAACATACAGGCACCGCATCGACATTTGCAAAGCGCTTTAATAATAATGCCTTCCCTTCCATTACCGGCAACGCTGCTTCCGGACCGATATCCCCTAAACCTAAAACCGCAGTTCCATCTGTAATAACCGCTACTAAATTCCCTTTCATCGTATAGTCATAAACCGTCGAAGGATTCTGTTCAATTGCCAGACAAGGGGCCGCGACACCCGGAGAATACGCTAAACTCAAATCATATTTATCCTGAACCGGAACTTTTGCACGGATCTCCATTTTCCCGCCAAAATGTTCGTGCATTTCCAGTGATTTTTTCATTAAATCCATAATTACCATCCCCTTCTAATTTTTGAAATCCTTTGTAATTATGAATGTTAACTTTTAGTTTTTATCTTGTCAACAATAGCATTGAAAACTTATTTTAATTACATGAATATCCCTATAAACATTGATATATAAAGGTTTATGAGGTTTTTCAACCGCTTGTTTCACTTGTGAATTTAAACACAATCTATTATTCCACAAAAATCAATGTAAGGGCTATCATTTTCAAAACCCTGCTTTATCAAGCTAAAGTATGTGATGGATTGCACGAAGTATTTTTAATTTAGTAATATGAAATAATTCACAAACTTCTAAAAAATTTTTTTTCGACCAGCTGTTTTTGTCTCAAATTCAGTGTACTTTTGTTACACTTATACATATCGGAGGGAACGCAATGACAGAGAAACCGAATACTGAAGAACTGACAGAAGAAGAATTTTTGGAACTTGTTTTGGAAGAACAGGAAAAGGCGCTTGCAAAAGAGCGGGAAGAACGTTTAAACCCACAGCCGAAAAAATTGAAAAAACAAAAACCATTTGTTCGAATTGTAGTATGGCTGATGGCATTAACATTAGCTTTCAGCACGTTTGCCGTGATTTTCAATGTGTATTCCATTCCAGCCATCGAATTTTTAAAAGTATCGACACAATTATCAAATCAGGAAAATATTCAAACATATAAACAATCTGTTGTCACGATTAATACCGATTCAGGAAAAGGGACAGGATTTGCAATATCAGACAACGGCTACATAATTACGAATGATCATGTCATTGACGATGCGCTGACAATCACCGTCGTTTTTCCGGATGATACACTTTATAAAGCTGAGGTAGTGGAATCATATGAAGATTATGATTTGGCACTGTTGAAAGTGGATGCGGAAAACTTGCCATTCCTGCCACTTGCCCGGGCGAGTGAATTCCGTAAAAATGAGCCGATTTATTTTATCGGAAATCCGCTTGCATTTAGCGGGATTGCCAATAAAGGAACGATTATCGGCTATACTACGGCCGCTGATATTGAGCCGGATATCATTATGATAGATGCACCCGTGTATCGCGGAAATAGCGGTAGCCCCGTTATTAACGAAAATGGAGACGTAATCGGTGTTGTATTTGCGACAGGAAATCGTGAAGGGCACGGTAAAGTCGGGTTGTTTATCCCGGTAGAAAATGTGCATGAACTGTTTCAGGGTTATTTGAAGTGATATGGGACGGTTTATGTGGTTGCAAGCGTCGTAATATATTAGAACTTTTGTGATTGATATTAGAAAAGTTGAGGGATATATTAGAACTTTCATAGAGTTTATTTGAAGATCGCGTGCTCATATTAGAAGAACCGTTGCATGAACTGTTCCGGAGTTATTTGGGACGTCATTATGGTTTATGTGGTTGCAATCTGCGTAATATATTAGAACTTTTGTGACTGATATTAGAAGAGCTGAGGGATATATTAGAACTTTCATAATGTTTATTTGAAAATCGCGTAGTCATATTAGAACAAACGTACACTTTATTAGAAGTTCCGCGATATATTAGAACATTTAATATTTTATTAGAACTTCCCTGGTTTTATTAGAACTTTTCAAATTATATTAGAACAACCAGCAACTATATTAGAAAATCTCACCACCACCACACCCACAAAAAACGGCTGCTCAATATTAATGATTGAGCGCCGTTTTAAAATTAGAAAATAAGGCTAATTAAGAAGTAGAATAATCCGGCCATTAATGCGGAAATTGGCAATGTGATAAACCACGTCACTACAATTTTACGTGCCATCCCCCATTTAACGCCTTTCACACGTTGTGCTGCACCGACACCCATAATTGCAGAAGAAATTACATGTGTTGTCGAAACCGGTAGTGCGATGACTGTGGCACCAAAAATGATCGATGCCGAAGTTAAGTCAGCAGCTACCCCGTTGACCGGTCGGATTTTCATGATCTTACCGCCGACTGTTTTAATGATTTTATATCCGCCTACCGATGTCCCAAGACCCATCGCCAGTGCACAGGCAAAACGTACCCAGTTTTGTACTTCATCAGTTGATTGCAAGTTTGCCGCGATTAGAGCCATTGTAATAATACCCATCGCTTTTTGCGCATCATTCGTACCATGTGTAAACGATTGTAATGCCGCTGTACCGATTTGCGTTAAACGGAATGCTTTCGTTGTTCCGTACAATGGTGAACGGTGGAAAATAAATTTGAATAATTTCATTACGATAAAACCAAGAGTTAATGCTAAGATCGGCGAAATGATTAACGCCTGCAAAATTTTAAAGAAGCCTTCATAGTTTAAAATATTCATACCTGCAGATGCCACTGCTGCACCAGCAATTGAACCGATTAAAGTATGTGAAGAACTTGATGGAATACCGAAATACCAAGTTAATAAGTTCCATGTGATGGCAGAACATAATGCTGCCAAAATTACGACAGATCCTGTTGTATCCCCTTCAAATGCGTTTAAAGAGAATGGATCCACAATTCCAGATGCTACAGCTTTTGCTACACCTACAAACGTCATTGCACCTATAAAGTTCATAAATGCCGCTAACAGAACAGCTACTCGAGGTTTTAGTGCTCGCGTCGAAACAGATGTTGCGATCGCATTCGCTGTATCATGGAAACCGTTAATAAAATCGAATGCCAGCGCAAAGATGACAACGAGTACGGTAATGATTAATAACGTATCCATAATTTACTCCTTTTTCATTATGCATTTCGCATAATAATTGATTCGATTGTATTCGCTACATTTTGGCAGTAGTCCGCAATTTCTTCTAACTGCTCATATAAATCTTTAAAGATGATTAAGCGAATTGGATCTTTTTCAGTCTGGAATAGTTCAGTAATGGATTTACGGAAAATTTCATCACATTCACGCTCATAATCTTTGATCAGAATTGCATGTTGACGCATTCCGATTAAATCTTTTTTATTCAATAACTCCATTGCTTTTACTGCTTCATCTGATGATTTGGCAATATAATCTACAAAGTCACGCATGTACTGGTTCACTTCTGTAAAAGAGTACATTTCGAAGTGGGCAATTGTATTTTCAATGCCATCCAGAATATCGTCCAGTTTAATAGCCAATGATAAAATATCTTCTCGTTCAATTGGTGTCATAAACGAATCGTTTAATTTCACGATTAATTCATGGATCAGCTTGTCCCCTGCTGTTTCATAGGACTTCATTTTAATTTGAATTTGTTTTAGTTCTGATACAGTAGTAATTGTCGATTCTTTAGCATAGTTGGCACCTTGTTGTACATTTTTTGCAATATTTAATAATCCTTCAAAAAATGGATCCGGTTTTTTAGAATTAAACATCGAATAAATCCTCCTAAAATGAAGTTTGTATATTAAAACCTAGGTAATCATAACACCGATTTTTCAATATCTTCAACATTAATCTATGTTATTTACAAAAGCTTTACAATCGTGAAACATAGCTCCCAGTACTTATCCTGTTAATTTTAGCCGATTTTTGATGAAATATTCTGAAATTAACAGAAATTTGTTGATTTAATGCTTTTAAACAGCCATTTTGGCAGTAATCTCTACAAATATTAATGTTTCTTCTTCCATACCCTTTATTAAGCAATGTTAATTGTAAAGCCAATGTAAATTTTAAGTTTCGTAATAGTTATTTTTTTCAGCAGCAATTTCTACTAAAAAAGCCTAGCAAGTTACAACTTACTAGACCATAATTCTCATATTTATTTGTTCAGCACAGAAGAAACAATATGTGCCGCATCCCATTCGCCTAAAGACAGTTTAGTAATCGGATACTTTTTATTGAAAAGCTGCGCTGTTATTTCATCCGTTGTCAAACCCTCTTCGTTCATCATTTCGATTTTAGCACTTAGCTCTTTTAAGTAATAAAGTTTTCGTAGTAAAACGTCTCTCCCATTTTCAATATATCCTGCATGATTACAATAGATTTCTAGAAAGTCGTATGTTAATACTTTCTCCAGCGATCGGATAATTTGTGGAATGCTCTCTTCACGCAAAACGACTTTTGTTTTCGGTGTTACATACAGATCTCCTGTAAAAAGTTGACCTGTCGATTCATTTAAATAGGCTACATGGTCCTCTGTATGTCCGGGAGTTTCAATCACTTTCCACTCAGCAGTTCTTGATGAAAAAGAATCGCCAACAGGCTGTGCTAGAAACGGCCGTCTTGCCCCCCAGAACAGTTTGCGGTATAAAGGATAGTTTGCTTTCTTAGCACTTTCTTCTATATTGAGCGGATGCATAAATATTGGCAGATCATAAGTTTTCTGCAAAAAATGCGCGCCTCCGGAGTGATCTTCATGATAATGGGTCAACATAATCTGATCAACGTCCATCTGTTCGAAAAAAGGCTTAAACTGTTTAAGAAGTGAGGCAGAACCTGTATCGATGAGTATACCGTCCACTTCAAAGCAATGAACATTCAAGTGAATAGCTTGAAATTGAACAGATCCATTCATCATTTTTACTCCGTTCTTTTCACTCAGCTCCGTTTTTTTCTTAAATAACATTTTTCTCACTCCTTTGACCAGTATTTTCTACACTATCACTTTATCATAAATATTGGAAATCAACCCTAATTTTCTGAACGGCAAAAAGCCGCTATGTAAAAATAATTTACATAACGGCCTGTTCAGCAGGTCCATTTTATTTCTCGACAGAATGATGATTTACCCAATCACTATAGCCTGCCATATAGATTTTTATATTTTGATAGCCTGCTTCCTTCAACACAGTATATACCGGTGTCGCTGTAACACCTGATCCGCAATAGACAACTACTTCCTCATCTTTTGGAACTTGTTGAAGAAGAGATGAAGTAATAACGAGTTCCGAGCCATTGCGCAGCTGTTCCCAATCATAGTTTTTAGCTGTCGGTATATGTCCTGCCACTTTATCAAACGGTTCTGTCTCACCACGGTAACGTTCCGGTGCGCGGGCATCGATTAATGTCGCTTTTCGTTTTCCTTCAATAATGTGCATAATGTCCTGACGCTTTAGTAAAATATCGTCATTCCATTGTAAATCAAGCTTACTTTCCTTAAATTCAGGGATTTCTGTCGTTACAGGGAATCCTGCATCCTTCAGTGCTTCAAAGCCGCCATTTACAACATAGGCATGCTTGAAGCCTGCATAATGCAATATCCACCATGCACGTGTTGCGTATGCTGCTGCACCTTGATCATAAATATAGATGGCATCATTGTAATTCAATCCATGCTTTTCAAACAAAGCCTGAAGCTGCTTCTTTTCCGGAAGCGGGTGTCTGCCTTCTTCTTTTGTTAAATCCGACAGATCGGTATTTAAATCCCAGTATACCGCCCCTTCAATATGGCCCTCTTCATACATCTTTCTGCCTGACTCTAAATTGCTCATATCAAATCTAGTATCGATCAAACGACCTGTTCTTTCCATTCGATTTGCGGTCACAAAAATATTCGTCATTAAAAAGATCCTCCTTACGCTTGTAGTTGCGCGTAAATATCTTTCCAAACAGCTAAGCGATTTTCTTCTTGAAGTAACAAACGTTCTGTTTCAATTTGCTCGACTGCCTGTTCAAGCATATGCTGGCGCAATCCTTCTGCCTCAATGGCGATATAGCTGCCGGCCCACTCCATAATTTTAGCCTTTTCCACATCCAGATAACTTTGTGCATCTGGTTTTGTTAATTTTTCCAAGGCATCACGCAATTGCTCTTTTTCATTCTTTTCAAAGAATGCCTTCACATTTTTAAAGTGTGATTTTACGCCTTCATATGGTGTAGAATCCGTAAATGGACCAGTGAAATCTAAAATCTCCGGCTCTTTTGATTCATAGCTTAAAAATGCAAAGCTTGGGTTCAATTCTTTTAATTCACGTGCCTCATCTTTGAACAATTCCTTCATTTTCTTCTCAACAAATTGAGCTAAGCGGAAATTCGTTACACGCAATTCCTGTGCGAAGTCAAAGCTCAATGCTTGAAGCACTTCTTTTAAAGCTGTTTGCAATGCTTGCTGAGCAGGCATTTGCGCGAAAGTGGACGGATTATAGCTTTCACGGTAGAAGTCCGGATAGCGGTAGTACACCCGTTGCAGTACATAGTATAACAGTTCATCCAGTTCCTGTTTTGTTTCACTTTCAAGCATGGCTGTCTGCGTTGATTGGAATTTGGAACGCACAAGCTTTTCCAAATGAGCCAATTCATCAAGACGCTCATCTTTACGCTTCAGGTTTTCTTCGGTTTGTGTAATTAAATCATTCAGGCGTGCTTCTGTTTTATCCACTTCTTCTTGAAGTGCCTGTACCGCAATGCCCATCAGTTCATCATTCAGGAAGTGATGGAATGCATCTTCAAATGGTGCCATACCTGACTGATGTTCAAGCTGATCCTGCTTTTCTTTTAAGGCCAGTAAGCTCGATACTCCGTACAGTCTTGGGAAACGAATACCGAATCTCTGAAGTTCTGAACGAACATAACCTTTTACTTCTTCCTCTTCTTCCATTGTAGAAGCCAAGTCAATCGCATTTACGATAAAGAACATTTTATCCAGTTCAAATGCATCTTTTACACGTCCTAGCTGGATTAAGAACTCACGGTCCGCTTTTGCGAATGCATGGTTGTAGTACGTAATGAAAAGAATGGCGTCGGCATTTCGAATATAATCGAATGCTACACCAGTGTGACGCGCGTTGATCGAATCGGCACCCGGTGTGTCTACTAATGTTACGCCCATACGTGTTAGTGGTGAATCAAAGTAGAAATCGATATTGTCCACGAAACAAGAGCGGTTTTCCTGGGCTACGTATTTTTCAAAATCATGACGGTTAACACGTAATGTTGTGCCTAGTTTAGTGATAAATGTTTCATAACCTTCCGAATATGCACGGATAAATGATTTATGGACATTCAGACGCTCATCTGTTAATGGAACTGCCAGCCCTTCTTCTGCACGATCATACGCTTCTTTCAGTGATGATACTTGAAGGCCAATCGCTGCATACGAGCCTTGAATATCTTCCAGCAGCTGCGCTTCATTCTTCAGATGAACATCGGCTGTTTCATGGGGATGTTCCGGTGTGACAGGACGAATTTTGTTAATCGCTGCTGTCGTCGGGTTTGGTGATACTGGTAAAACACGCTCACCCATCAAGGCATTTGAAAAGCTTGATTTACCCGCACTGAACGCACCGAATAAGGCAATCGTAAAGTCGCGTTTTTGCAGACGTTCCACTTTTTTTGTCAGGAAGCTGGACACTTCTTTGAAGCCTTGTACATCTTTAATAATATGCGCCGTCTTCAATGCTTTTTCCGTTACTTTATCAACATTCAAACCTGAACCTGCTTTTTCCTGCGTCTGTTCAGCAGCAAGTTCTGTTTCCTGGTCTTTCAATTGTAACATCGACTCATCAAATGGACGGATATCTTTCAATGCCTGCTCATGTTCACGCTTCCAGTTTTCCAAATAAATTTTGGATTCCGCACGAATTTCATTGGAAACTTGTTTCATCAATGTGCTGCTGAATGCCTGGAATTTCTCGATTTGCATAATATGCTGAAGTGCATGCACCTTTTCAGACATAGCATTAATTTTAAGCTTAACTGGTGCTGCCGCTTCACGCGCAACCTGTTCCAATGTATCTTTTTGCTCTAGCTTCCACGCATCCGTTGTTTGAATAAAGTAACGCTTTGTCGCATCCGATACACGATTTGCAAAATTTAATACCGCATCGCCCGTTATGACCGCGCTCTTTTGTACTTGATCTTCAATAATCGAGAATGGGAAATTAAATTCCTTATTGTCAATACTTGCGGCACGCTCGTCGTTCAATGCACCAACATCTTTTAATGCTTGTTTCATCATTGCTTTAATATGACCGCTAATTTGAGATTGGACAACATGATTAAAGCTTGCATATGCTTCTTCCTGACGTCGTGATTTCTCTTCTGCTGTTTTCTTTTTCGCTGTAAACAGTCCGCCAACTTTGAAGTCCTCTTGCTGACTTTCTAAATAAGCACGTAATTTATCACGTACATCCGCCGGCATAATCGCCGCATTGGCAAGCAAGTCTTTACGTTTTTCATCGAACTGCTTATCAAATACATCAAACGAGAATAGTTCTGTTTGACGTGTCAGCTTTTCATATTGCTCTAAAATATCTTCACGATGCTGCCAGTCGTCTTCAGAAACGAATTCAGCATATGTAGTGAAGCGATCCTGCTTTTCTTCTTCCAAATACGCTTCATGCTCATGCTGAAGCTTTGTTAGCGTATTTTCTGCAGTTGAAATTAATTGTTCCTGCCAGTCGTTCATCGAATCCATGACGATTTTCTTTACTTGATCAAAATCGTTGTTCGGAAGCTCTTTTTCACGCAGTGAAGTGAAGAAAATATTTTTCGGGTAAACACCCCAAGCTGCAAACGAGTTGTGAACAGATTGTTTAAAATCTTCAAATGATAATTCAGCTTCGCGGTGTTTGTCGATTTGATTGACGATTAAATATACATTTGGATTGTATTTCATCAATTGCTTAGTAAATTGGAAATTCAGTTCTGATTGCACATGGTTGTAGTCCATTGTGTAAAATACCATATCGGCAATATGCAATGCAGATTCAGTACTCATTGCATGTGCATCGTCTGTTGAGTCAACACCCGGAGTATCCATCACCGTTACCCCTTCAGGCAAGCTCGATGTACTGTGTCCAATTTCAATTTGTGATACCAATTCACCGTTTTTGCTCAGTTCTTTTACTTGCTTAATATCATAGCCCGCTTCAAATTTTACCGGCTTTTCATTGTGCAAATATAGAATCGCAAAATCTTCATCAGATTTATGCACTTTTACGATGTTCGCACTTGTCGGAATTGGACTTGTCGCCAAAATGTTTTCTCCAGAAAGCGCATTGATCATACTCGATTTACCTGCAGAAAAGTGACCGGCAAACCCGATAACAAATTCCTTTTGTAAAAGCTTGCGTGCAAATAAATGAAGTTTTTCAATTCGTTCTGTATCTTCATTTTTTTTATAAATTATGTATTGTAATGCCGATTGCTGTAACAATCCCTGAATTTTCTCGTCAAACATCGTCATATTACTACCCCTTTATATCAATTTATATCTTTTTGCCTTAAATTCGTCACATTTCTATAGTACCATGCTTAGCCCGGAAAATCGGCTAGTATTTTTTTAAAATTATTGTTCCCCGCATATTTCCATTAAATATTAGCTGTTTTCTGCTTAATTTGCTATTTTGGAATAACCAGTTTATTATGCGCATTTGAATTCATTTTCATGAATGTATTGTATAGATTTATAAAATCACGTCAATACCCAACATAATATCAGTATAATGAGAAAATAAAAAGATTGGAGCAATATATCGCCCATTTTTTAAATGATTGTGAGAGGAGATGATGAACCATGAGAGGTTTGTCTTTTGAAATACCGAACGAATACGGCCGTTATTTATATGAAATTTTAGAGGACATCAACATCGAAATTTACTTTTGGAAGGCAGGTGACGGAGAGGCATATTATATTGAAAACAATCAGCTAGGAGCTGCAATGTTTCCGCAGCCTTTTACATATACCGGTGAAGACCTTTACAACCAAATCACTGCAAAGGACTATTATGTAATATTTACAGACTTAAAAGCATTTAAAGAACATACAGCTGTGCAGGACATATTTACATATGAAGATTTTCTAGTGAGTCAATGTGAAATCGTCCTGTTAATCGTTGATAGTTCCTATGTAACAATCTATGCAAAAGATGAGCATGTAATTGATTGTATTTATAAAAAAGCGGTTCAGAATGGATACGAAAATATTGAATACATTACAGATGAAAATGACCTTCGCACAACATTGACCTCATTTTGAATGAATAAGTGAAGCAGTAATGATGCTTCACCTATTTTTCAATGGCTCATTTGTCGTATAAAACCCGTTAAAGGACTAACTTTAGCCGAATTTCTTAAATGGCTCATATAAATATCTACCGGATAAATCGTTGCAATAGGTCCTATATCCACTACCCTTAACATATCCGCTTCAATCTCATCTGAAATCAAACTTTCTGGCAATAGCCCGATGCCTAAACCTTCCTTAATCAATTTAATAGCAAAAATAACATCTTTTATTTTGTGGAATTTCTTAATAACGTACTCACTATTTAAATATTCAACTACAGGGGTATGTTCATTTAAATACCCTATATAAAGCGGATGCTCAGCAAAAAGTGCTTTAAGCTGTAAATCCAACTGCTTTTCCGTAAGCTGTAACTTAGAAGAATGGACCAGTTTTAATGGAGAACGGTCAATGCGCTCCGAATGAAAGTCTTTAGAAATGAATTTATGTAAACCTAATGCTACATCTATTCGCTGTTCTTTAATCGCGCTCTTTAAAAGGATTTGATCTTCCATTACAATTTCTACATTATATTGTTGATTTTCTTCAATAAAGTCATGTATTCGTTCTAATAGATTCGTATAAAGCAACGCCGGTGAGACAGAAATTATTAATGGTACAGCCGGATGCAGGGCTTCCAGGTGAATCTCTTTTGTACTTGCTTCTATTTGAGCCACAAGTTTTTTTGCCATCGGGTAATATTTTTCGCCAATTGCCGATACCTTTACCTTTGTATGTTCTCGGCGAAACAATTGGACCTGTAAATGCTCCTCTAATAATTTCATATGTACAGTAATACTCGGCTGGGAAATATACAGTTTTTCTGCAGCCGCTCGAAAACTCCCTTCCTCAACAACCGCAATAAACGATTTCAGCCATTTTATATCCATATCGGTCCTCCTCTTATTAATATTATTAATTAAATCGATTAAAATTCATTAATTTCGTTAATTTTAAGTCTATTATACACTGTAAACACTACATGAAATGAGGTGTTTTAAGTGAAAGATTTAGTAACCGCCTTCACACGTTTCGCCAGCCATGAAACCAAAAACAATAGCCCGCTTTACGAATATTGGTCGATGAGGATTCAAACAGACGAGCAGCTGTTAAATCTTATTATGCATATACCGAAGTTACAGCCGAAGCCTAATTTATTTTTTGGGGCTGTGCAGTATTTATCAGCTCAAACTGAAACGCCGTTAAAACAACTATTCGAAAATCCCAATGTAGTAGATTTGGAAGAAAGCTTTCAGTTGCTCACTGACTTCTGTACACAGCATTCCGATGAACTGTTAAAGTTGTTTCAGACAAAATCCGTTCAAACAAATGAAGTACAGCGGGCCAGCTATCTTTACCCGATCTTTTCGGAAATCGCGGAAGAAGCAAAACTTCCGTTAACATTAATGGAAATCGGGACAAGTGCAGGACTATTGCTTAATTTGGATGGGTATCGGTATGAAATAGAACAAGAACCGCCGATTTCATTTGGCAATGAAAATAGCCCGCTTACTCTTTTTGCAAAAAACTATGGTACTCCTCTAACTTCAGTGAAAAACCTGAACATATTACACCGCATCGGGATTGATTTAAATATTATTGATTTACAAGATTCGGATGAATATTTATGGCTGAAAAGTCTAATTTGGCCTGAACAAATTTTACGCAAAGAAAATTTAGATCAAGCAAAGGCGATTCACCGGCAATACCCCAAGCTTTTACTGACCGGGGATTTCAGAAAACTTATTCCCTCTCTATTTGAATCTCATGAATTTAAAAATAGCCAGATAATTATTTTCCACACACATGTCGCAAATCAGTTTTCCGCTACATTAAAATCAGAATTATTGACACTTCTTCAGCAACTAAGCCATATTCAAAGCATTTATCATGTCTACAACAATATGGAGGATAAAGATTTACATGTCGATTTCATTGATGCAGGTATTACTAAAACCATCAAGATACTTCAAAATACAGATGGACACGGGAAGTTTTTTTGTTGGAATTAACTCCACAAATAGTAATAACTACGATTTATGTTGACAAGTATGTATCAACTATATAATATTATAAATCGTAATAGTTACTATTTAGGAGGTAATGTATGAAGAGGAAATTAAATTGGATAGTTATGTTAGCATTTGGCTTTATCCTCGTTGGTTGTGCTGAAAATTCTAAAGAAGAGGTCAAGGCAACTGCGGATGATGTAACAGAAGAAAAGGCTCATGATCATCAACATGAAATTAATGAGAAACAGGAAAAAATTTATAACGGTTATTTTGAAGACGAAGAAGTACAGGACAGACCATTAAGCGATTGGAGCGGCGACTGGCAATCGGTCTACTCTTATTTGCAAGATGGCACTTTGGATGAAGTATTTGAACATAAGGCTTCCCATGAAAACCAAACATTTGAGGATATTAAATCTTATTATGAAACTGGCTATAAGACTACTACGAACCGAATTGTCATTGAAGATCGTTTTATTACATTTTATGATCATGGTCACGCGCATAAAGGAGAATACGCATATGATGGTTATGAAATTTTAACCTATGAAAAAGGTAATCGCGGTGTCCGGTTTATTTTCAAACATGTCGGCGATGAAACAGGCGTCCCCGCTTATGTTCAGTTCAGTGACCATATTATCGCACCTCAAAAATCAGGGCATTACCACATCTACTGGGGAGATGATCGTGAAGCCTTATTAAAAGAAGTAACGAATTGGCCAACCTATTATCCTTCAAATATGGATGGCCATGAGATTGCACACGAGATGATAGCACATTAAAAAATGTACAAAAAAAACAACCATTTGCTCTTGAGGAAATGGTTGTTCTTCTATATTTTTTATTTTATTCTTCTAAATAAAGATGAATCGTGCCATCTAGTTCTAATACACTTTCCGGCTCCGGTAACTGCGCTTTTACAGTCTCGCCTTCTCCATGTACCTTAATTTGATAAGGATATTCCATCTCCATTATTTCATTGACAGGTACACCGACTAAATTCGGTACGCGCTCCGTCAACTCATCTCCCCAGCGATATTGCTTTTCCAGTTGGCCTTCACGGTCTTTTTCTATTCCCAGAATCGGTGCGATATCTTCAATAATCTGCCCAACAATCGGCGCGACAATTGTACTGCCGAACACTGTTTCCCCTTTTGGACTGTCAACCGCTACATATACGACAACTTCAGGATCATTTGCTGGTGCAAAACCAATAAATGATACGATATAGTCCCCATCTTTATAGCGTCCGTTTTCTACTTTTTGGGCAGTACCCGTTTTCCCGCCAATGCGAAGTCCATCCCGATATGCAGCGCGACCTGACCCATTTGCTACAACGGACTCCAGCGCGTCTCTTACAATTTTAGAAGTTTCCTCACTGACCACATTGCGTTTTAAGGTCGGCTTATTTTCCAGGACGACTTCTCCCGTTTCCGGATTATATACTTTTGACACAACATACGGCGTAAAGAGTTTCCCACCATTCACAGCCGCAGAAACCGCTTGAACTTGTTGAATCGGCGTCACCGATATCCCTTGCCCAAAAGAAGTGGTGGCATGCTCGACTGGTCCAAACGCTTCTTCGGAAAATAATATACCCGATGACTCTCCGGCAATATTGGAACCGGTTGTTTGCCCGAACCCGAAGTTTTTAATGTACTTCATTAACTTGTCAGCACCAACTCGCTGCCCCAGTTCGATAAATCCAGGGTTACAGGAATTTTCAACTACTTGTAAAAATGTTTCTTCCCCATGACCTTCCCGCTTCCAACAGCGAAGTCTTACACCTTCCACCATCGTATAGCCTTTATCAAAAAAAGTATCTTTTTCAAGATCTACTACATTTTCTTCAACAGCAGCACTCAATGTAATAATTTTAAAGGTTGAACCCGGCTCATATGTCATCCATACCGGTAAATTCCGGTTATAAATAGATGAATCAACTTCTTCAAACTTAGAAGGATCGTATGTAGGGTATGAAGAAAGAGCCAATATCTCCCCAGTTTTAGGGTTCATCGCAATGGCCAGCGCCTGTTCCGCATTATATTTTGTCATCGCTTGAGACAATTCTCGTTCGATCACTTTCTGAACTTCCACATCAATCGTTAAATTTACCGTTGCTCCTTGCTTCCCTTCCCGCCACTCATCATTTACATGTGGTAATGGCTTGCCTTTTGCATCAGTAAACAATTTGATCGCTGCATCTTTGGAAGTCAAAAGTCTATCATATTGATATTCAATACCTGCCAGCCCCTGCGAATCATAACCCGTAAATCCGACCAGCCGTGATAACAGATTCCCGTACGGGTAACTCCTGTCATAATCTACACCGCTATATAGTCCGTCAATTTTCAGTTCCTGAATTTTAACAGCTTGTTCATATGAAATATTTTTTGCTTCCGGTGCAAGTTTGACGAGATAACTTTTGGAATTCATTTTTTCATATAATTTTTTCGCATCCAAATTAAGTACTTCTGCAACCTGATTTGCCGCTTGTTCAATATTATCATTCTGGGTTGGCATAAAATAAAGCGTCGGCGCTAATTCATTCGTCACAATAAGTTTACCGTTTCGGTCCGTAATCTCCCCACGCTCTGAAGAAAACGGAATTTCACGATCCCAATTCGATTTTGCAAGTTCCGTTAATTTATCGTGCTGAATAATTTGCACATAAAACAGTTTGATAAATACAATAACCCCAAAAAGAATAAAAGCTGAAAAGATTAACCTTAATCTATTTTTGGAAATAGTTGAAATCCACTTCAAAAAATTCACCTCATTATTCACGTTATGAATAAAACGGAAAATCTATTCAAGCATAGTTTGCGAATTCACTAGAGGAGGTAAAATGGGTCCCTTTTAGCGGTGAGGCTGTGCTAGTGGATGAGGATGAGATTTTCTAATAAATTCGGAAATGTTCTAATATAATTTTATTTGTTCTAATAAAATGCCGATTATCTAATATATCTTCTGGTTGTTCTAATAAGTGTCCGCGATGTTCAAATATCATCTCCCAATCTTCTAATATCACCCGCACTTTGTCTAATAAACTGCTGAATTGTTCTAATAAAACTCCAAACCAAGCACTAGGTATATAAATTTCCAGGCAAAAGCAGCGGTCGGTTCACTTTCTTCTAATATCGACGTAGAATCTTCTAATATCCCACTGAATTGTTCTAATAACTCCTGCAATTGTTCTAATAAAATGGCTTTCAATCTTGACGTTGCCTTAAAAGCGCACTCAAAATGCCTTTCCCTAACCCTAGTGTCGGGTAATATGCACAATCATCCAAATAAAAAACAGCACCTCATAATCGAGATGCTGCCTTAAATTCAAAAATTATTTTTTCTTAATAGTGATTGTCCAAGAAGCTTCGCCTAATTGTTCGTAGTTTGTTACTTCATGGCCGTCTTCAGCTGCCCAGCGTGGAATTGATTCTGTACCTTGAGTACAATCGAACTGTACTTCCAGCTCATCGCCTGTGTTTAACTCTTTAATCGCTTCTTTTGCTTCGATTAACGGAAACGGACAAACCATACCTAATACTTCTAATGTTTTTTTCATGTAAATTCTCTCCTTAAGCACGCGCTACTGCACGTTTTTTTGATGGACGCACGAATACGAAATACGATGCTGTCCAAGTACCCAAAATCATGAATAGTAAAGCAACCCATCCTGACCAAGTCATCATAGATGTCATTACAAGACCGTTCCCGATTGAACAGCCGCCTGCAAGACTTGCGCCGAACCCCATTAAAATACCACCGGCAGAGCTACGTACAACTGTTTTTGTATCTGGTGTACGTAATCGGAATTCACCGCTCATTTTAGCAGCGAAGTATGAACCGAATAAAATACCCATTACAAGGAATACGCCCCAGTTGATGATATCTAAATCCCCAGTTACTAAAAACTGAAGAATGTTTGCTGAAGGTGTTGTAATCCCTAAACCGAAAATTCGTCCAGATGCCGCACTTAACGGCCAAGCCAATGTTGCGATTAAACCGATTAAAGTTGCTGTCACATAAGGGTTCCAGCGTTTTTCGAATAAAATATGTGCCAAGCCTGTTTTCTTAGGTTTCAAGCCTGGAATTTTCACACGTGGTTTGCGTAATTCACGGTAAACAATGAACGCCACCAATGCCACAAATGGAATGACTAAAAACCAGACATTAATGCCAAATGTATCGGCAATTGAATCCGTACCGACTACCGGAGTACGTGCATCAACTGTGAATTGCGCTAATGGACCTGATTTCATGATTGCTGCCATCAACATGTAAAATGCTAATGCGATCCAGCTTCCGATTAAGCCTTCACCTGCACGATACCAAGTACCTGTTGCACAGCCCCCAGCAAAAATGATCCCAATACCGAAAATAAATGCACCAGCAATTGTTGCCCATAATGGGAACTGACCTGCTGTATATTCAAACGCCCCTGCCTCAATTAGTAGGAATACCCCTACCGCTTGAACTGCAATGGCTACTAGTAAAGCATAAAACATACGATTATCTTTTGCGATGTACATGTCACGGAAACCGCCTGTTAAACAGAAACGTCCACGTTGCATCACAAAACCTAAAAGAGCACCACATAGGATACCCGTAATTGCCATTTGCAACAAAATAATTCCTCCTATTTTTAAAACCAAGTTTATCTATAGGGATATAATATAATATTTTACTGCCATAATACAAGTGTTTTGTTTGAGATTAAGATAATCGTATAATTTTAGTTGGTTTTCTCGTTTAAAGGACGAAAATCAATGTATTTTATTAAAAACCCACAAAATAAAATCATTTTTCTATAAAATCATTTTTCCAGTATTGTTAATCAACCATTTAGTCGTTCATACTAGCCCGGACTTTTTCAGGAATCATTACGACTTCTGTTTTCAAATCAATGGAACCAAAGCTTTCATCGATGCATTCATCCCAGTATTCAAGATGCTTTTTATCAATCCAATGTGTGGAATCTTCTACATCCACCCCACCGCTTCCTTGCACAGAATACCAGTATAAATATTCTTCCCCGTTCAAATGTTCATGAAAAATTGTTTCCACATACATTTTCTCACCTTCAAGAGTGATGAGCACATCTTCCATATGATGATTTAAAAAATCCATCCATTCTTTTACTTTAGACGTTTTACCTTTTTTTACCCGATATCGTGTCAGCTCTACCTTCATTGAAATCCCCCTATTATTTCACCCAGTACTCGGAACCATCGTCACTGCGCTCCATAAACCCGTACTCGATGAGATGACGTCGCAGTGAGACAAAATCTTCGTGGACAGTCTTTAAAATTTCATTTACTTCTTTTTCATGGTAGTGCTTTTCTTTATCAAAACGCTTTAAAATATGCTGCAGGATAATGAGCTTTTTCTTTTCTTTACTTGGAATCGTTTCAATTCCCGCGTCCAACCCGTTTTTAAAATAGGTAGTCAGTACTTTTTCCCGTTCTTTCTCTTCTGTACTATAACGTTCGTCCACCTGTCTCGCCCCTTTATGAATTTGATATTGATCAGGATTCTTCATTAGCTGCATGAGGGCAACAAAAATTTTCGCCTGTTTTTCCTTTTCGCGCAGTTTAAAGCGGTGCTGACGAACTGTCGATACACTCGATAAATTGCTGGCATTCACTATTTCCTGATCGGTTTTCCCTTCGAAAAAATGCTGCATCATTTCAATTTGAACATCTGACAGCCCGCTTATTTTTTTATCTAAAGCAAGCAATGCGTGAAATGGTGATGTATGTGCGAGCTCCATATGTATTTTCATCATGCCTTCCGCTGTCAGAAACCGATTGTCATATGGAAAGACTTCATCTGAACGGTAGGACTGTTCACAAAACAAACATTCATAACATTCCTCTTTCATCTCATAACCCTTCACAAGCACTTCCGTTGAAATATTTTGAATTTCCAAATATATCACCTCTATAACATTTATAATATACGTTATATTATTTGTAAACATTTTTAATTTTTGTTTACTTCAAAATATTTTCCTTCTATTTCGGTTTTTTGAAGTTTATAGCTCCCTTATGAAGAGGGTTGAATTCTAAAAAATTCTATGGCATACTACTAATAATTTACAGGAAGGGAAGATGAATGGCTGATGATTAAATAATTCTATTTTACACGTAAAAATGTATACGCATTTTCACATAAAATAGGATTAGTCTGCCCATTTATATTCCTTTAGCGAACTTAAAGGCTTATTTACGTATGATTACTAATCCTTCTGACTTTTTCAGAAGGATTTTTTATTTAATATATTCAGTGTGAATGCGTATACTTTCAATTTAAAATTTGGAGGTATACATATATGCCAATAGAAATGAAAAATGTATCGTTTAGCTATGACTTACTTGAAGAACCATTATTTAAAAACATTAACATAACGATCGATAATACTTGGAAGCTTGGTCTGATAGGCCGGAATGGTCGCGGAAAAACGACTTTGCTCCATTTGCTGCAGAACAAATTACCGTACAGCGGAACAGTAACGAGTGATGAAGAATTTCATTACTTCCCCCTTACCATTCGCGATCCAAAAATAAGTGCGTATTATATGATCGATGAAGTTCTGTCAGTTGAGCTATGGAAGCTCGAACGGGAATGCCAGCTTTTGTCGCTCGATCCATCGTTGTTATGGATGCCCTTTGAGCAATTGTCAGGCGGCGAACAAACAAAAGTAATGCTTGCTGCTGTCTTCTGTGAGGATAACCGTTTTCTGCTTCTCGACGAACCGACGAATCACCTCGATATGAAAGGCCGATCCATCGTTGCGAACTATTTGAAAAAGAAAAAAGGCTTTATCGTCGTCAGTCATGACCGACAATTTATCGATGAAGTGGTTACACATATTTTGGCGATTGAAAAAAGCCAGCTTAGCCTGTACAAAGGAAATTTTTCAATCTATGAACAGCAGAAGAAGCTGCAGGACGAATTTGAACTCGAACAAAATCGCTCATTAAACTCTGAAATCAACCGACTGCAAAAAACGGCTCGCGAAAAGTCTAACTGGGCCGCGCAGCGTGAAAAGCCTTCAGGTAATGATCCGTTCGGAAATGCCATTGCAAAGCGTATGAATAAACGTGCAAAAGCAATCGAAAAACGCACACAGGAAAAAATTGAGGATAAAACGAAGCTGCTGAAAAATATTGAAACAATAAGCGATTTGACGATTAACTGTCATTTTAAACATCGGAACCCTGTACTTCGCGTGAAAAACCTTACGTTGAGCTACAATGATCAACCGCTGTTCCAACCCATTTCATTTGAAATTTTTCAAGGGGAGCAAGTTGCCATTGTCGGACCGAACGGAAGCGGTAAAACATCACTTGTTCAATATTTACAGGGTACATTCCCTGGTACTGTCGACGGCGAAATGATCATGCCACAGGGGTTGAGCACAAGTGTTATCCGCCAAAATTATGAGGATAATCGAGGGATGTTAAAAGACTTTGCCTTTGAGCAGCAAATCGACTACACATTGTTTTTAAATAATTTGCGTATTTTCGGATTTAACCGTGATGTTTTTCAAGTACCAATCGAAAAGATGAGCATGGGTCAGCAAAAGAAAGTCGAATTTTCAAAATCGCTCGGACTCGAAGCAGAATTTTATATTTGGGATGAACCGCTGAACTATTTGGATGTTTTTAACCAGCAACAGATCGAAAAAATGATCGCTCAATTTAAACCAACTTTGTTATTTGTGGAGCATGACGCAACATTCGTAAAAAACACGGCAACGAAAGTTATTGAGCTTCTTCCTTATCGTTAAACTTAAAAAGGAACATTCCTACATTTTTTTGAGGGAATGTTCCTTTTTCCTATTATAAACAAAACAAATCATATTCCTTTGACAGGTGCATCAAAAAATCGATGCCTGCTACACTATTGCCGACTTGATCAATTGCTGGTCCGTAAATGCCGATTCCAATCGGGCCTTGCAGTTGTTCAATTTCCCCATTACGTACAACGGCAATGATAGCACCGGATACACCGCTTTTTGCCGGCAACCCTACAAATGCGGCAAATTTTCCGGATGCATTGTACATTCCGCATGTGAGCATTAAAGCTTTTGCAATATTAATCACCTCTTTATTGCAGCAAGCTTCACTGTCTTTTCCATTAGTCGCAAAATAATAGGCCATTTTTGCTAAATCCGACACGTCTACTGAAATCGAGCAAAGCTGTAAATAGACTTGAAGAGCTTCCTCTACATCAGATTTCAGGAAACCGTTTGCCTGTAATATATAGGCGATTGCCCGGTTATAGTCAGCTGACTGGTATTCCGAAAAATAGATTTCATTATTAATATGCACTTTCTTTCCAATCATTTTTTCCAAATAAGTCGTAACCGATTTCACTTTTTCATACATAGTCTCACCCGGTAGTAACGAAGCAATCGTTATCGCCCCTGCGTTGATCATCGGATTGAATGGCTTATTATTATGGCCTTCCAACCGTACAATGGAGTTAAATGAATCCCCTGTCGGCTCAACATCAACATAATTCATGATTTCCTCGATACCGTGATGATTGGCAGCAACCATAAAACTGATGACTTTCACGACACTTTGAAGGGTAAACGTTTCTGTACAATCACCTAATTCAATTTCCTGTTCTGCGCTCAGTAAACTTACCGCAAATAAATCACTATTTGCTGCAGCAAGCGCTGGTATATACGAGGCGACCTTACCCCCTGCTGTCATTTGCTTTGCCTGTTCATAAATTTTTTGTAATTTACTCATTCGACACTAGTTACCGTAACTAGCTCTTCACCTCCTCATTTTTCAATCATGTACCCTACTCTCCATTTACTATTTCCTTTTTTTCGCTTGAATATATTGTATAATTTTAACATATAGCCAAAACTATAAATTTGCAAAGACAGGTGATAATATGTTTCAACCATTGCAACGTGGCGATAAGATCGGCATTTTCTCCTCTTCTGCACCGGCAACAGCTACCGCAAAGCCACGCTACAATCGTGGAAAAGAGTTTCTGGAGGGAAAAGGATTTCAGATTATCGAGGGCAAACTTACAGGAAAACAGGATGGCTATCGGTCAGGAACGCCAAAAGAACGTGCAGAAGAATTCAATCAGCTACTAAGAGATCCATCGATTAAAATGATCATGTCGTCGATCGGCGGGACAAATTCGAATAGCCTGCTCCCCTATATCGATTACGAAGCGTTTCGAAATAACCCGAAAATTGTGGTCGGCTACTCGGATACTACTGCAATTTTATTGGCTCTTTTTGCCAAAACAAATATACCTACATATTACGGGCCGGCACTCATCCCCTCGTTCGGTGAATTTGAGCCGCTAGTCCATGAAACATATAATTATTTCGAACACTATTTCTGTCAGCCGAGCATTCCGTACTCCGTTCCTATGCCACATGTCTGGTCAGATGAAATGATTAACTGGCTCGATTTTGAAAAGCCGAAAGCACTCTATTCAAATAAATGGATCGGTATTCATGAAAGTGTTGTAGAAGGGCGTTTAATAGGCGGCAATAATAATACAATGTACGGCTTTATCGGGACACCTTATTTCCCTGTTATTAATTCAGGTGATATTTTACTGATTGAGGATTCGTTAAAGAGTGCGGCAACTGTAGAAAAGAACTTTGCAATGTTGAAACTGCACGGCATTTTCGATAGAGTTGGCGGGATTATTCTTGGAAAACACGAGCTCTTTGATGATGAAGGGACAGGCAAGCAGCCACTTGATCTATTATTGGAACAGCTTGACGGAAAAACAATTCCTATTCTCGCCGATGTCGATTGTGCCCATACCCACCCGATGTTCCCTTTGGCTATCGGGAAAAAAATCCGTCTGGATACAATCAACCAATCCATTACGTGTATCGAACATTGGCTTTAGCTATTAAGAAAGCTTTTCGACATTCAAAAGGCTATTGAACACTTCAAGCAATAGCCTTTACTATATACCTTTCATTCATTTCAGAAATATACATCTACTCTAAATAAAAAATCGCATTGCCGATGGGACAATGCGATGAATAGTTTTCATTATTTTATAGATTAATTCGCTGTATTTTTTAACACATAGTTTCCAATTGCCACATAAACGATCACTGTTGCCCCTACCAAAGCATACAACATTTCAAACACCGCCTTATATACTGATAATAATTATCATTTTCATTATAAATGCTTTGAAATTTTCTGTCAATATCGTTACTTTGAATTTTCTTCTATACATATACCAAAGTAACATGTTAATATGAATTAAAAGTCTAGGAAGGAGAAATAAATAATGAGTAATTCGACGCATATTCAAACTATTTTAAACGGGACAATTAATTCACTGAAAACTATTTTGCCTATGAACATAGATGTGAAATCTCCTTCCCTCATTAATGAACCGTATGAACAACATGAAATGGGCGTGCTTATCGGGTTAGTTGGTGATTTTAAAGGCCGCATTATCATTGATGGTACACCGGAAAGTTTCAGTGCAATCGGTTCTGCGATGTTCGGAATGCCTTTAGAAGGGGCTATGCTTGAATCTTTCACAGGTGAACTTGGGAATATGATTGCTGGTAATTTATGTACATACACGGTCCAACATGATTTGGAGCTTGATATTACGCCACCTACCGTAATGGTTGGACATACGAAATTATACGGCTTTAAGCAAGCATTCAAAATACCAGCTACGTTAGAAGGTATCGGGGATTTAGTGATACTCTATACAATCGATACTTAAGAAGACGAATAAATTATGATTGCCTTTTATTGACCATTTCAATGAAAGGTTTTTTATTTGAAGATATTTACGGATATTAGAACAACTCTATAAATTATTAGAATTATTCACTACTATATTTGAACTTCTCAACTTCATATTAGAAGATATGATTTGCTTATTAGAAAATCAGCTTTTTATTAGACGCTTTTTCATTTTATTAGAACATCATTGTTACTTATTAGAAAATCCGCGAACTTTTCAAATCAATCTAACTAAAAACCCCGCTCGATCCTCTCGAACGGGGTTAACCATTATTGTGGTTCTACTGCTAAAATATCTGTGAAGTGTGATTTCACGCTTGTTTCTTCGTTATTTAATAAAATATGAATGTCACCATGGTCATTCGATGTACGAATTAAGCGGCCCATTCCTTGCTGAAGACGAAGCTGCATGAATGGTAATTCCACTTCTTCAAATGGATTTTGCGCAAATGAACGCTTTGCATCAAACAACGGATCATGCGGTGGGAATGGCAAATCGAAAATAATGACGCGCGTTAACGCTTCTTCCGGTAAATCCAAGCCTTCCCATAAATGATACGAACATAACGTTTTTACTTCACCGTTTTGGAATTCACGGACAATTGCCGAAAGCTCCCGGTCGCCTTCGAATGCAATATTTAAACGTTCCATTAAACCTACATTTGATTTAAAGTGATTCATTGCCTGTTTTGACTTAAATAAAATCAATGTTTGCTTCTCATCTTTCAAAAGCTGCTCTACTTTTGCAGTTTTTTCAGATTGCGAAAGGTCATGTAAATAGATTTTCATTACTTCTTCGTAATCAAACGGTGATGGTACACTGAAACTCTGGTATTGTTCAATGCCTAAGCTTGATGCGATATAGCTGAAATCCTTATTTACCGATAGTGTAGCCGATGAGAACACGATCGGCATTTTTTTCGAGAATAATGTTTCGGAAAGAACATCGGTAATGAGGCGTGGCATAATGACAAGCGTCTCTTCCCCGTCTGTATCTTCCAGCCAGTCAACAGCATCGCCTTGTGCAACAAAAATACGCATTGCCGCAACATAATGCTCTAAAAATTCTTCCGCCATATTCAGTTCATATTCCGGAATCATATACAGTTCCGATTCGAAAACGAATTCTTCCAGCAGCTGATCGACATATGCAATTACACGCTCGCCTAATTGGATCAGTCGCTCTGATTTCACAATACGTTTACGGTCTTCTTCTGATTGAACGACATCTTCACGCAATTGATCAAAGAAAAGTTCATGGTGATCTTGTAAATGTTCCATTGCATATAATGTACGCTCACGGACACCGTCTACCATTAATCGTTCCAGTAACTCTACAATCGTATATGCCTGAACTTTGTATGTTAATGCTTTTTGGGCTGCATATTCCAGTAAATGGCCTTCATCAAGCACCATCATCGAAACTTCCGGTAATAGCGGTAACTGCCCTTCACGCTCGCGTGATTCCTTTGTCGCCAAATGTTCCATTAAAAAATCTTGCGAACAAATGATCAGATCCGTCGATTTACGGTAATGTGCACGATGCAATGTTTGGCCGCAACGATTACGTAAATCACAAACCGCACATTGCATGATTGAATTGTAGTTTACTTTTTCCCAGTCTTCATCCGTTACTAACGGGTAATCCGAGCGTTCACCGTATGGCTGTATGGAAATCATACTGCCCTGTGCATATACCCCATCCGGAATTGAAAAGGCAATATCATCAATCCACTCTTCTGTTTCCGTTTTTTCCGCTTCTTCAAAGCGCTTTAAACATAAATATTGGTCACGTGATTTTGCAAGACGGACATCAATATCCAGTCCTAATACATCACGAAGTTTATGAATATCGCCGCCCTCTTTTACGAGCTGGTCGATTAACGTTTCATCTGCACAGGCAATAAGTGCCGGTTTTCCTGTATAACGTGCATAGGACACAGCCGGTAATAAGTAGGCAATCGTTTTCCCTGTCCCTACACCAGCTTCCGCAAATAACACGTTCTTTTCTTTTAATGCTTGCTCTATTTGGTAAGCCATGAAAATTTGTTCGTCACGGCATTCAAATCCTCGTTCAGGCAATTCGTCATACAGGACATCGCCTAACCAATCTCCTAAAGAGTCGAAGAAAGTTTTCTCTCTCGATAATTCAAAAGGTAAAGATTTTCTCAAATGGATGTTCCCCCTCAATATAAGGCGGAAGGAATTATTTACAATCCCTTCCGCAAATACTAACAATTTACAATTTTATTTAAAAAATTCCGTACTCATCATTATACAATGAGTTACTAAAAAAAGACTAATAATATGTAACAAAAAGAGCGTTCTCCGGAATGTCTTCACGGACACGCTCTTCATTATTAATTTTCGCGCTTAGATTTTTGACCCCAATATTGGTACAAATCTGTGCGGATGAACCCGTTGAATAACTTACGCTTTTTCGTCGCTTTTTTACCGTAATGCACTTCAAGATCTTCCATTGATGACAGCATGTACACTGACCACGTTGGATAATTTTGCATTACTTGACCAAACTGGCGCAGCATTTTCTCGATTTCTTCCACTTCACCGATACGTTCACCATATGGCGGGTTTGTAACAATAACTCCGTCTGTCAGTTTCGTTGTGAAATCTGTCGCCTGCATTTGCTTGAATGTCAATAAATCGCCAAAGCCTGCTTCAAGTGCATTTTCTTGCGCAATTGCCACCATTTTATGATCGATATCCGAACCGATAATCGTTAATTCCTGATCATAATTCGCTAATGAATCTGCCTCATCACGCGCTTTATCCCAAATATCCTGCTTCATCCATGGCCATGATTCCGAAATAAATTCACGGTTATAGCCAGGTGCGATATTTTGGCCGATCATTGCCGCTTCCAATGCAATCGTTCCCGAACCACAGAATGGATCTACGAACGGACGGCTTGGCGACCATTTTGAAATTTTCACCAATGCTGCTGCAAGTGTTTCTTTTAATGGCGCTTCACCTTGTGTCGTACGGTATCCGCGTTTATGCAAGCCAACACCCGATGTATCGATCGTTAATGTAGCCATATCTTTTAAAATGGAAATTTCGATCTTAAATGTCGGACCGGACTCATCTAAAAAACCTAAACGTTTGTAAGCCAGTTTCATTCGTTCAACAATTGCTTTTTTTGTGATAGCCTGACAATCCGGTACACTGAATAATGTTGATTTGACTGATTTACCTGCGACAGGGAAATTGGCGTCCACCGGTAAGTATTTTTCCCATTGAACTGCTTTTACCCCTTCAAATAACTGGTCAAATGTTCTTGCCGGGAATTGGGCAACGACGATTTTCACACGATCCGCTACACGCAACCATAGATTCGTGCGGGCAATCGCCATTTCATCGCCTTCAAAATATACTTTCCCGTTATCGACACGTGTTTCATATCCTAGATCACGTACTTCTTCTGCTACAATTGCCTCTAGGCCCATCGCAGCTGTTGCAACTAAATTAAATTTTGTCATGCGTTTAAATCCTTCCTTGATGCTCAACTTCCCAAAATTGGATGAAGTCGATTAATTCTTCCATAGGCAAAGGTTTACTGTAGTAATACCCTTGAATATAATCACAGCCCATCGATTTAAGTAAATCGACTTGCTGGCCTGTTTCCACGCCCTCAGCTACTACTTTCATTTGCAGACGATGCGCCATTTGTATAATCGCATCGACAATTGCCTGCTTATCATCAAGCGAACAAATATGCTGAATGAAGCTGCGGTCAATTTTCAGCACATCGAGCGGGAATCGCACTAAGTAACTTAATGAAGAATACCCGGTCCCGAAATCATCAATCGATAGCTTAAATCCTAATTGCTTTAGTTTAACAAGTTTACTCACTGTTTCCTGCGCGCTGTTCATTACTGTCCGTTCCGTTACTTCGATTTCAAAATTTTGAGCAGAGGCATTATTCCGCTCTAAAATTCTTTGAACCGATTCTAAGAAGCTTTGCTGCTGGAAGTGAATGCTTGAAACATTTACGGCAATCGGTACTTTCGGGTAACCGGCAGAAACAAGCTGATGGTAACCCTCACATGCAAGCTCGAAAATCATCTCGCTGAGTGGGATAATTAAACCCGACTCTTCGGCATGTTCGATAAATTCAGCTGGTGACACAAAGCCTAGTTTCTCACTGTTCCAACGTACTAATGCTTCAATTCCGACAAGATCGCTGTTCTCTGTACTAATTTTCGGCTGGTAAGCAAGCGTAAATTCTTTGTTTTCAATCGCTTTACGGAGCTCGCTGTCCAGTGTCAGCACTCGATTCGAATCCGTTTCCAACTCATCAAAGTAAAATGAGTAGCAATTACGTCCATTCTCTTTCGAAAATGACATAGCACGATCGGCACGATTCAAAAGCTGTTCTGTTGTCGTACCGTCCGCAGGATAAATACTGATCCCCATACTCGTTGATATATAGACATCCTGATCATGAACTTTAATCGGCGCTTCGAATACACGGAGCACATGCTCAGCGAATTTTGCGGCTTCTCTTGGATGTTGAATATTTGCTAATGTAATGACAAATTCATCCCCGCCAAAGCGCGCTAAAATATCCTTGTTTCTTACCAAAGTTTTGACACGTTTGGATACTTCAACCAGTAACTGATCACCAATGGCATGGCCAAGCAAATCATTCACTTGCTTGAAGCGGTCTAAATCCATAAAAAGAACGGCATGCTGGATCGGCATTACCTTATTCTCGGTCATTTCCAGCAGTGCATTCATTCGTTCGATATAGGCGAAACGATTGCACACTTCTGTTAATGAATCATGGAGCGCCCTTTTTTCAAGTTCATCTTCCACGATTTTTCGTTCCGACAAATCCGTAAAAATGCCACAGTAATTTGTAATCTTACCTGCTTCATCTTTAATAGCCAGTATTGTCAGCCATTCAGGGTATAATTCACCCGTCTTGCGCCTATTCCAAATTTCACCTTGCCACATGCCTGTTTTACCGATTTGTTTCCACATATCAATATAAAACGCTCTGTCATGTACGCCAGACTGCAAAATAGACGGTTTTTTTCCTTGTACCTCTTCCAATTTAAAGCCTGTTACAAATTCAAAAGCAACATTAATCGATAAAATTCTTCTATTCGAGTCGGTAATCATAATACCTTCCGCAATATTTTCAAAAACTCTTTCGATTAATTCTTTTGGAAACTGAGACAATGCCAGTTCTTGCAAGTTGGATTTATTAGACTTCAATTCGCTCAAGACATATCACCCTTATATAAAGAACAGTTTTTATATATTCACTCCGAGAGAAGCAGGTGCTGTTTTATTGATTTTGTTCCCTTATTCCCCGATATGAACCTTTATTTTATAGTTATTATAATTTTCCCTACTAAGAAAGGCTCTCCACAAAAGAATGGAGAGCCCTTTTATATGTTCAAAAAAAGCATCAATAATCAATAAGCCATGTTTTGTTCCTAAGTACTCAAGCAGCTTGCGCCTCGTACGATTAGGTAGTAATCATCTATCTACGGCCAAGCTGACCGTCCCTCCATCCGTTCAATTCCTTCAGGAGAGTGCCCCTACCATAATTTGGGTTTCTCACTCATGGGGTTTACCTCGTTCCACCTCATAGTTTTCACTATAAGCTCCGTCACTGTGGCACTTTCAGGAAGTTTCGTCCATATCTAAAAGACTTAGGAGTTCCTTCCGCCGTCAAGAGAAATTCTCTTGCCTTACCTTATTTTTTCAGTAAGCACGAACACTACGGGCATCGCAGCACCGTGTGAGCATGGACTTTCCTCTACGACCTAAAAGTCGCAGCGATTACTCGAATATTGATGTATGAATAAAGTATACTGCAATAATAGAAAAAAAACAATATTCCCATGAATAGTTTAACTATTCGTAAAGCTTACTCCCAAAAACATGCTTCTCCAAGTTTGAAAGTCGCTTTAAAATATCGAAGTTTGTACTATTTGCTGTTGGAGCAGGAGCAACCGCCGATTTGCGGCTTGAGTTTGCCAGCTCTTGCTTTAAGCGCTCATTCTCTTCTTCCAGGGAAGCGATTTTTGCAGTAAATGTGTCATAATCTTCACGAATCAGATCCAAAAACTGATCTACTTCGTCAATGTTATAACCTTTCATGCTCTTCTTGAATTCTTTTTCCAATATATGGTCAGCTGTTAATTTAATATCCATTATTCCTCGTCCTCCCATCACGCTACTTCTTTGGTTTATTATAGCATAGGTCTGACAAATGGGACGACTACATATCTTCTAGATGTCGAAAAAATTCTTATTTCTTTTAATATCTAAACGGCTTAGCCTTTTCTGCCAATTTTTCCGCTGATTTTGAAGCTGTGTTTCTTTTTGAAATGGGATTTCAGGAAGTAAATTATTCCCTATTTCCGTATAAATATACGCCTGCTCATAGTCCTTTACTTTATGTTCAAAAAGCATGGCCAATTGTTCATATGCCTGCAGCTGTTTTCTGACAGGGATGGCTGGAAGTGCTGTCTGGAATGATTGAATCGCTAAATCCGTTTCACCAATCCGCTTTAATTCATACGCTAAATAATAATGGGCATAGCCGGTATCTTTTGTTTCGAAATGTGCTGTCACAGCCTGCAAGATTTCGGTACTTGTTTGCCGCTTCTTCAAGTCGCCGAACCATTTCCCGATATTCGTATACGTTGTAGCCGACTCTGTTGATATATCATCAAACAATAAGTTCGTCGAGTGAATATACAATGTAATTAAGGACAGTAAATCCCATTCATTGTGCAGCAGTACTTTCATCAACGTTTCCGCATTCCCGCTCTTAACAGCATCAAAGTAAATAATCGGAGCTAAATGACCCGGTATATCCCCAACCCGGTGAAAACCGAGCTTATCCTGTTCTACTTGCGTAAGCTTCATACGTGATAAATCATCTTTCCAAAGTCGTTTCGTACTATGCAGCAAGTCAATTTGACGCTGTGACTTCAGCGGCGGCAAAAATTGCTGGTTCAACGTCCAGCGTACTTGAAGCTGCGGCCAGTCGAAACTTTTTCCGTTATAGGATACAACCGTTACATTCCGCTGCCATAGTTTCGATTCAAAAAGAAGAGCCGCTTCATTCGAAGGGTCCGCCAATACATACTGTGTGAGCGTAAAACCTTCATCATCCGCTTCCAAAAAGCCGAGGAGGAAAATATGGGTACCCGCGCCTTTCAAACCGGTTGTTTCTGTATCAAAAAACACGATTGTTTCATCACCGCTAATGGCAAACGGATGATCTTCGGCTTGGGACTTCCAACGCTTTAAAGAAGGAAAAAACTCCCCTAGCTTGTAGTCGCCATGCTTGTAATCAAACGGATAATGCACTTCCCGTTTAAAAAGCATGCCGAATTCATTTTCCACCAGTTCAAGTCCTGCCTGTTGCCATTGTTCACTGTAAAATGGCGGTTCCGGTTTAATGAATTTTGGTTTTTCTTTTTTTTGCTCCGTTTTTTTGCCTAGCAGTTTTTTCATTTGCAATAGCTTATTTTCGTACGACATGCTCTCACATCATTTCGTTAATTAAAATATTCAATACTTTCATCACTTGTTTTTTATTTTCTCCTAAACTATCCTGCGCACCGATGCATGAAGGGCAGCCTTGCTGACATGGACAGTTTTCCACATGCTGTGCCGTTCTTTCAAGCAGTGACAGTAAAACATCATACACACGTTCACTTAAACCGATACCTCCAGGGTAACTGTCATAAATAAACAATGTCGGTTTTTCATTATGAACCGCTTTTACTTGCGGGACAACCGACACATCCGACCGATCGCAGTGGATGAATAACGGGATAAAACTTCCCATTGCATAGGCTGCCCCTGTCAGTGCGTCGGTCAGTTGCTCTTCTGTCCATTTATTCGGCAACTCAAAGCTCATCCACGTGGCATTTGTATGCATCTCCATTGGAGGAATTGAAATAGGGCCTGAACCGATATTGTCATGTGTATTAAAACGGATTTTCTTAAAGATGGTCGGAATAGCTAAAATGCTTACATCGCCGTAGCTTACTGTCGAATTTTTAAATGGTGCCGATTTATCTTCACTTAGCACTTTCAGCTCGATCGCCAAATTCGCATCTGTAAAGTAGTCGACATCCACTTCCCGGACGAAAGCCTTTTTCTCTTCCCAGTCGAGTTTTTCGACCTGGAACTGTATCCCTTGGTGTAAATAGATCGCTTCTTCATGTAAAAGAGTCATTGCACTGTAAGTATCCATTTCGCCGATCACTTTCGTATTGGCAGGAGTTGAAATATCAATAATGACGACATTTTCCTGTGCTGCAGAGCGCAGTGAAATTTCATGCGCCGGGAATCTGTCGCTCATCCAGTGCCATTTCGTACTCGTTCGGACAAGTACACCCTCTTCTTCTAAATACGCTAACAGTTCCTGAACTTCATATTCCCCATACGTATCTTCCATCGAAAATGGCAGTTCAAATGCCGCACACTTCAAATGCTCCATTAAAATTAACAGATTTTCAGGATTAATACGCGCTTCTTCTGGTGAACTTCCTAATAGATAACTAGGATTTTGGACAACATATTGATCCAATGCCGTAGATTGCGCAACATATACAATGAGTGCCTCATCCTGACGTCTTCCTGCCCTGCCCGCCTGCTGCCACGCACTCGCGATATTCCCCGGGTATCCGGTCATAATACATGCCTGCAATTGGCCGATATCGACACCCAATTCCAGTGCGTTCGTACTGACGACCATCTGTATCGATCCTGTCCGTAAACCTTTTTCAATCTCCCGCCGTTCACTCGGCAAATAACCGCCGCGATACCCTTGAATCGATTCGTCCATAATTTTTTTCGCTGTTAACGACTTTAAATACGTCACAAGCATTTCCACACGGACTCTTGATTTCGCGAAAATAATCGTCTGAATACCCGCTTCAAACAAGCGCTTCGAAATATCGCGCACTTCGAGCACTGCACTTCGTCTTACACCAAATGTCGGGTGGACGATCGGCGGATTGTAAAAAATAAATGTTTTCTTCCCAACAGGCGCCCCTGATTGCTCGATCAGCTCATGCTTACTGTTTGTCAGGCTTTCCGCCAGTTCTTTAGGGTTTTTGATTGTGGCACTCGTACAAATAAAAATCGGATTGCTTCCATAAAATTCGCAAATACGCTGAAGTCTTCTTATAACATGTGCGACATGTGAACCGAACACACCTTTATACGTATGTAACTCATCAATGACGATGTACTTCAAGTTTTCAAAAAGGGATACCCATTTTGTATGGTGCGGTAAAATCCCTGAATGCAGCATATCGGGATTGGTCATGACGATATGGCCCGCTTTCCGGATTTTTTGGCGGATGCCTGGCGCAGTATCTCCATCATATGTGTAACTTAAAATATCCTCATCCATCAGTTCAATCAACTCATTAAGATCTGATTTCTGGTCCTGTGCAAGCGCCTTTGTAGGAAACAAATAAATGGCGCGACTTGAGCGGTCTTCTAAAATTTGCTGTAATACCGGCAGATGGTAGCAATACGATTTTCCCGAAGCTGTCGGTGTAATCGCAGTAAAATGTTTTTGCTGTTGTGCATAGTCGAACGCTTTGCGCTGATGGATATAAAGCTGTTCAATTCCGCGTCCATGCAATGCTTTAACAATCGATGGGTGTAAATTGGATGGGAAATCTGCATACTGTGCCTGCTTTTCATCAATCGTATGCATAGCGACAATATTCTGTTTCATTTCTTCCTCGTATTGCCACTCGTCGACAAGCTGCGAAATCGTTCTTTTCTTACTAAGCACCGTCTTCACCTTCCTCAATCTTTGTTGCGAGTAGCTTCAATGTGTATTGGGCAGATTGGATCGATTGAATAAACCGTTTTTTGCTCGTTCCTTTAAAGAAAGACTGTACAACAAATTGTTCCATCGCATCGGCTGCGTGGTCAATTTGCTGTACGTATAAATTTTTTGGGTGCTGGCTTTTTATCCAATTTGTCGCATGCTGCTGCCATTCGTGAATACGTGTATGGACGTCATCGACATGCGGCTTGACCTCATTGAAAAAATCGGGCTCCCTGTCTAAACGTCGCATTTCCTGAAAACGGTGTAAACACGCATCACATTCTTCTATTAATTTGTATGTTTCATCTATCAATTGCATAAAGTGCACCTCGAGTAATTTCATCTGTTTTAACCTTGCAGCGCAAATTACCGTATTTCACTGCAAAAGTTACTTTTTATTGATCTTTGCCCATTCAGGCTAAAGTATATTTGTTCTTAAGTGTATCAAATTCTCCTCGTTTGTACTACTTATATGCGAACAGGCATTCTTTACTTGACTCTTTGTTTCTGCTAAGCTAACTTTTTGATAAACAGTGAGTAGATTGGTTAAATGCTCCACTTTCATTCTTAATTGCTCGCGTTCCATTTGCAGTGATAATAATGTTTGTGCCATTTCAACTTGTTCGATTAAGCGTGATAATTTCGACATATAATGCCCCCTTTTCCACAATGATTCTTTCTTTTTTTACGGAATCCTTGTCATGTGGCAAAAATAGTGTCCATTCGCTAAAAGAAGTTATATTTTGCATAGCTTTTACAAAATTATTAACGGGTACATTGTTTGTGATACACTATTAACGTATTATTTCTTCCAGGAAAGAAGGTGATTCCATGGTGATTCGTTATCCAAACGGTAAACTCTATGAAAATGCCCCAAAGGTTGAGAAAAATAAAGAATCTGCCAAGTTTCAATCGAGTGCTAAAGAAAAAAATAAAAGAGCCGTCAATTACAGTAACCGTGGAAAAAGCTTAGAAGATGACCTAAATGAAACAAATATGTTTTATTTACATAGGAATATGGCAAATATACACAAGAAACCTGTTCCTATACAAATCGTCAAAGTAGATTATCCGGCTAGAAGTGCTGCTGTCATTAAAGAGGCTTATTTCCGCACACCTTCAACGACGGATTATAATGGCGTATGGAATGGATACTACATTGATTTTGAAGCAAAAGAAACGGATAGTAAAACATCCTTTCCATTAAAAAACATTCACCCCCATCAAATGGATCATATGCATTCCGTGACAAATCAACGAGGCGTTGCGTTTTTCATTGTACGATTCAGCATGCTAAACCGGAATTTTGTTATTTCTTATGATATTGTGGCAAAATGGTTTTCAGCAATGGATGAAGGGGGAAGAAAATCTATACCAATCGCCGTATTCGAGCAGGATGCCTTCGAAATTTCCGAAGGTTATTTACCGAGGCTCGACTATTTGCAAGCGGTAAAAAAGTTAATCGCAAACAACAATGTTTGTGAAAGTGAGGAGAAACAACGTGACGGAGAATAGAAAAACACGCGAACAGATTAAACGCGAACGTCAACAACAAAACAAAAAATCCAGAAAACCGAAAACTTCTGCTGGGAAATGGATTAAGCGCATTGTTTTAGCAATCGTTTTAATTGGGGTAATTGGTTTCTTAAGTGGTGCTGCATTATTTGGCTACTATGTGAGCAAAGCACCGGAACTGGATGAGGATGCATTAAAGGATCCGATTTCATCGGAATTTTATGATATAAATGGCGAACTTTTTGCAACAATTGGTGCAGAAAAACGAAATTATGTTAAATATGAAGATATTCCACAGCAGATGATTGATGCGATTATTGCAACAGAAGATGCACGATTTTTCGATCACTTCGGTGTAGACTTGTGGCGTCTTGGCGGTGCCGTACTTGCCAACTTCCGTGATGGATTTGGTGCACAGGGTGCGAGTACCATTACTCAGCAAGTTGTAAAGAACTCATTCTTTACCAATGAGAAAAAGCTGGAGCGTAAAGCACAGGAAGCTTGGCTCGCAATCAAGCTGGAACGTGAATATAGTAAAGAAGAAATTTTCGAAATGTACTTTAATAAAATCTTAATGTCAGGTAGAATTCATGGCTTTGGTACAGCAGCCAAAGAATTTTACGGAAAAGAATTAAGTGAACTGTCATTGGCTGAATATGCTCAATTAGCAGGGATGCCGCAAAGTCCAAACAATTATAACCCGTACAAAAAGCCGGACCGTGCTAAAAAACGTCGTAATATCGTTTTAGGTTTAATGGTTCAGCACGGGAAAATTAGCGAAGCGGAAGCGGAAAAAGCGAAAAAGGAACCTATTACTGGCGGACTCATTCCTGAAGAAGAGCGTGTAGCTAACAGTACAACGAAATACCCGGCCTTTTTGGATGTCGTTTTAGCAGAACTTGAAAAAAATGGTGACAGCGAACTGACTTCTGAAGGGATCAAAGTTTATACAACGCTAGATCCAAAAGCACAGACGACTGTAGAAAATTTAATGAACAATGACAGCAACTTCCCTACCGAAGAGATCCAAGCCGGTGTTGCAGTCATCGATACACCAACAGGTGAAATTCGTGCAATTGGCGGCGGACGAAATTATACAGGTGAATTTAACTATAACTTTGCCTACGATATGACAACACGCCAGCCTGGTTCAACTTTAAAACCTTTAATTGATTACGGGCCAGCCATTGAATATTTAAAATGGTCGACTGGTCAGACTACGGTCGATGAAAAGATTACGTATTCCGGTTCTGATCAGGTAATCGGTAACTGGGACGGCCGCTATTTAGGCGCGATGACAGTGCGTGAAGCGCTTTATACATCACGAAATATTCCGGCTGTGAAAACTTTCCGCGAAGTCGGTCCTGAACGTGCGAAAGAGTTTTTAGGCAACTTAGGGATTAAATCAAGCGGATTGACAGAATCGGAAGCACTTGGTGGAGGACGCGTCAATATTTCTCCTGTCCAAATGGCCGCTTCCTATGCAGCATTCGGCAACAACGGTACTTATAATAGTCCGCATGCCATTACGAAAATTGTTTTCCGTGATGGAAAAACGTCAAAATCATTTAAACCGGAATCCAAAAAAGCGATGAGTGATTATACTGCTTATATGGTAACGGATATTTTACGTGATACAGTTAGTAACAAACGCAATGCCTCTGCGCCGCGTGCAGCAGTAGCAGGCGTTGATATTGCAGGTAAAACCGGTACAACTAACTATGGATCAGATGAATTTGAAAAGTTCAATTTAAAGAATGGCTCAGTACCGGATACATGGTTTGCCGGTTATACAACAAACTACTCGATCGCGATTTGGGGCGGGTATTCACAGCGTAAAGATGCCATTACAACTTGGGAAGAGCGCTGGTTGCCGCAACAATTGTTCAAATCGATCATGACGGATTTAAATCAGCATAACCCGTCGTCATCATTTAAACAGCCAAGCAGTGTCGTATCGGCTTCGATTGTCGTTGGATCAAATCCATTAAAGCTGGCGAATGAATATACACCAGCTACACAAAAAGCGACAGAACTATTTGTTAAAGGAACGGAGCCAACTGAGTATACAGAGGAATTTGTTCCTCAAAATTTAGATGCACCTACTGGTTTACAGGCATCATTTAATGATGCAGCACAACTTGCAGATATTTCCTGGTCTCATTCTTCACTTAACGGTTCTGGTGAAGATACAGATCCTGTCACATTTGAAGTTTCAATGAAAGTAGATGGCGGTCCGGCAACAGTCATTTCGACGACAAGCGCAACCGCTATTCAAGTACCGAACATTGAACGAGGGAAAGAATATACATTTACAGTTACAGCCATTTCGGGTGATTTACGAAGTGATCCGGCTAGCGTTGGACTATACGTAGACGGAAA
The DNA here is from genome assembly GCF_037975215.1 of Solibacillus sp. FSL R5-0449. NCBI lineage: Bacteria > Bacillati > Bacillota > Bacilli > Caryophanales > Caryophanaceae > Solibacillus > Solibacillus sp. FSL R5-0449. Next base: position 1,294,378 of record NZ_CP150239.1, on the reverse strand, counting down.
TACAACACCAGAGCCTGAAGATCCGAATGACTCCATTGAAGATCCGAATGATGCAGAACAACCGGAACAGCCGGGTAACGGGAATAACAATGGGAATAACGGAAACGGCAATAACGGAAATGGTAACAACGGGAATGGCAATGGCAATGGCAATAACGGGAACGGCAATGGCAGCGGTAATACCGAAGAGCCAGATGAGCCAGACCCTGAGCCATCACAACCAAACCAGCCAAGCCCACCGACTTCTGGTGGTGAAACAAGACCTGAAGACTCGGAAGACGATTAAACTAAAAAACATCAATTTTTCTCTTAGAGGGAAAAATTGATGTTTTTTCTTTATGAAAAGCCGTATTTACTTTTTTATTCTCAGTCGTGCACAGCGCTTTTTCGTTTCTTTATAAAGTTCGTCCAATTGACGATAGCATGCATATTGTCCGGGACGTGCTTTTATAAACTGCAGACGCTCCATTCCGTTAATTGGCATGAGCTCGTACTCACTTTGCACAGAAAACGGTGTCTCAGTCATAGAACCACTCACAATAAACTGCTCAAAATGTTCGATTCCTTCTACCATGAATTGCTGGGCTGATCCGTCACGTCGTTCATGGGCTGCATGAATCGTTTCACGCAAAACTTCCCATTCACCGTACCAAGCGTCCACCACTTCTTTTGAAATTGCCTCTTGTTGAACTGAAATCATCATATTTTTACCAAACCTTTTTTCAAACGTTTTTGCCCTTCCCGACAGTCATCCAATAACGGACATGACCCGCAGCCGGGATTTTGAGCTTTACAATGATAACGACCGAAGAAAATAATTTGATGATGGGCCCGGCTCCATCGTTCTATCGGCGTCTTTTTCATGATCGTTTCTTCTACTTCCAGCACACTGTCTTTCCACCGACAAAGTCCTAATCGTTTCGAGACACGCTCTACATGCGTATCGACAGCCATCGCAGGAACATCAAAGGCAACCGACAAGACAACATTGGCTGTTTTACGGCCGACACCTGGCAATGTTACAAGCTCTTCACGCGATGCCGGAACCTCCCCGCCATATTCATTTATAAGACGGGCACATAATAATTGAATATTTTTCGCTTTGTTTCGGTAAAGGCCAATTGAACGAATATCATTTTGCAGTTCCTCAAGTGATACATTTAAATAATCCTGAGGTGTTTTATATTTTTGAAATAATTCTTTCGTCACTTTATTGACGAGGACATCCGTACATTGCGCAGATAATAATGTCGCAATCGTCAACTCAAACGGATTGTCATGCACTAATTCACAATGTGCATCCGGAAACATCCGATCCATCTCATCTAAAAAGTGATTCCATTTTGCTTTTGTTAACATAAAAGTTTTGGTGTCCTCCTATTCTCGCTCCTCTAACCAATTATAGAAAGAAACTTTTTCCGTTTTCTGGACTGCTTTTTGCTGATGTACCGGTTGAACCGGTGCAGCGGTCATTGTATTTTTACGGTATTGCTCACTATGTTTTTCAATTTGTGCAATTGTTTTTATGTTGCGCTTCTTCCACTCGATTAAAATTCGATCGATGTAGCGTAAGTTTACTTTATCAGCAAGTACTGCTTCTTTTAAGGCGGCTTTTATAATTTCAGGACTATGTTGATCCAAGTCCATCCACATGCCGATTGTTTCAATTTCCATTGGGGATAGCAGGCGTCCCAGCTCTTGTTCAAATAGCTGGAAAATTTTCGCCTCGTCCAATTTGTTGGCAGTTGAAACCTGCTGTTGTGCTTTTGATTGCAGCAGATCGAGCAGTCTTTCCCATAGCGGATAAATTGAATATTTCTCGGCAAGACGCCCGGAATCATCAGTGCTTTGAGATATTTCGACAAACCCTTTTTGCATCAGGCGTTGTATGATTTGAGAAATAGCGGTCAATTGGAAATTTGTCCGCTGCATTAAATCATTTGGTGTCGGAAAGTCGATTCCTTCCTGTTCGAACGTTAATAAATGTAGAATAATCAATGCTTCGTCATCTTGTATGTTCAATTCGCTATAATGTTTAAAGAATAATTGTGGAATAGTAATTTGTAATTGCTCCGTCCAAACGCGGATTCGATTAAAATTTTTAGACATCGTTGAATCCCCCTTTGTGCGCTCGTAACGACAAAACGCCCGGCAAAATTCCGGACGTTTTCTCGTTGTATAGATTAAGTTCTTCACCAAAGTATAACGTTGATTTCCATTCCGGGTCGGACGCTTTCCAGGGGCACGAGGCCAACACGATGTTGGTTACAAAAGCGTTGCCATAGGACGTGGCGTTTTTAGCTTTTGTTCCTAGTCTCAGGCAACGTGCTTGGCCCCTCGGAGTCGCTTCCCCTTCATTCCAATCAACGTTTGATGGATGACCATTAATTATGGATATAAACGGTTTAATAAACGTGGGAATGGGATGGACTCACGGATATGTTCTGTTCCGGAAATCCATGCAACTGTACGCTCTAACCCTAAGCCGAAGCCTGAGTGAGGTACTGCACCTTGTTTACAAAGATCTAAATACCATGCATATGCATCCATTGATAAGTTATGTTGTTCTAAACGTGATTTCATTAGCTCATAATCATAAATACGTTCAGAACCACCGATAATCTCACCATATCCTTCAGGAGCGATTAAGTCTGCACATAAAACGACATCATCGCGCTCTGGGTGTGGCTGCATGTAGAACGGTTTAATACCGATCGGGTAGCATGTGATAAATACTGGTTTGTCGAAATGGTTGGCAATTGCTGTTTCGTGTGGCGCACCGAAGTCATCGCCCCATTGAATATCATCAAAGCCTTGCTCATGTAAAAACTCGATTGCTTCATCGTAAGAAATACGCGGGAATGGTGCTTTCACGTTTTCAAGTTTTGAAGTATCTCGGCCTAGACGCTCTAGATCAAGCTTACAGTTTTTCAGAACAGATTGTACGATATGTGATACGTATTGCTCTTGTACTTCCAAGCTCTCATCATGCTCAACGAATGCCATTTCAGGCTCGATCATCCAGAATTCGATTAAGTGACGACGTGTTTTAGATTTTTCTGCTCGGAATGTAGGACCGAACGAGAATACTTTTCCTAATGCCATTGCAGCAGCTTCCATGTAAAGCTGACCTGATTGAGACAGGAATGCATCTTCATCGAAATATTTTGTGTGGAACAGCTCTGACGTACCTTCAGGTGAAGAACCTGTTAAGATTGGCGGATCCATTTTTGTAAAGCCATTCTCATTGAAGAATTCATATGTTGCACGAATGATTTCGTTACGTACTTTCATGATTGCATGTTGTTTACGAGAACGTAACCATAAGTGACGGTTGTCCATTAAAAATTCTGTACCATGCTCTTTTGGTGTAATTGGATAATCTTTCGCAGGACTGATTACTTCGATACCAGTAACATTTAATTCAGCTCCGAAAGAAGAACGCTCGTCCGCTTTCACTTCACCAATAACATACATTGAAGTTTCCTGTGTCATGCCTTTAGCTACTGCGAAAAGTTCTTCGCCTACTTCTGCTTTTACAACTACGCCTTGTGCGAAGCCTGAGCCATCACGTAATTGAAGGAAAGCTAATTTACCGCTAGAACGTTTGTTAGCCAACCACGTACCAATTTTTACTGTTTCGCCAATATGATTTGGCATATCTTTAATCATAATTTTTTTCATAAAGTCCAAGTCCTCCAAAGCTTATGTTGCAAGGACGCTTAATCTTGCCATTTTGATTTAACAAAGGCATCGATTCGGCGAACTGCTTCTTCTAATAATTCTAAAGATGTCGCATACGATAAACGTATTGTCGCTGGTGCACCAAATCCTGAACCTGGAATGACCGCAACATTTGCTTCTGTTAATAGTGCCGATACAAAATCATCCACTGAAGTGTAGCCTGTTTTCTCCGCTGTTTCCGAAACATCCGGTAATAAGTAGAAAGCACCTTGTGGCTTTAATACTTTCACACCTGGAATTGCTGCAAGTTTCGGGAAGATAGCTTCTAAACGTGATTCAAACGCTTGTCTCATCTTTTCTACTGCATCCTGCGAGCCGTTATATGCTTCGATCGTTGCATATTGCGCTGTTGTTGTTGCATTTGAAGTAGAGTGAGATGCTAAATCCGTCATCGCTTTAATGATTGTCGCGTCACCAGCTGCATAGCCAATGCGCCAACCTGTCATAGAGTGAGATTTTGCAACACCGTTTACAACAATTGTACGTGCTTTCACTGCGTCTGAAACTTCCGCAATTGAATAATGCTCTATACCATTGTAAACAAGCTTTTCATAAATTTCATCTGAAACGATTAAAATATCCTTTTCTTCTGCAACTTGTGCAAGCTCAGCCAATTCTTCCTTCGAATAAATCATACCAGAAGGATTCGACGGCGAGTTGATAATTACCGCTTTTGTTTTCTCAGTAACGGCATCACGTAGTTGCTGCGCTGTAATTTTAAAGTTCTGTTCCTGTGTTCCTTCCACATATACAGGAACACCGCCAGCAAGCTTCACTTGCTCAGGATAAGATACCCAGTATGGAATTGGGATAATTACTTCATCGCCCTCATTTAAAATAACTTGGAACAATGTATACAGAACGTGCTTTGCTCCGACACCAACGATTATCTCATTTGCTTTGTATGTAAGATTATTGTCACGAGCCAATTTATCAATGATCGCTTTCTTTAAAGCAGGTAACCCTCCAGCAGGTGTATATTTTGTCAGACCAGCATCCATCGATTGTTTTGCTGCATTTAAAATATTTTCCGGCGTATTAAAGTCCGGCTCCCCCGCACCTAAACCAATAACATCAATACCTTGCTCCTTTAACTCTTTCGCTTTAGCTGTGATTGCCAAAGTTGAAGATGGTGTTAAAGTCTTTACACGATTTGCCAACAATTGTTTCATGTTGCTCTCTCCTCTACAAATTCAATATGCGTTTCCACCATTGCCCGTCTTCAAATAGAAGATAGACATAATTCAAGCTGCCGGATTCACTTTTATAGGTAATTTCCCATACTGGACCCGGCTCCTCGAATCCTAACTTCATATGAAGAATCTCTTTCGCAGCAGTATCTTCCTGAAAAACAGACAACGCCTGATCTTCGGTGATGCCATCTGCTAAAAATACTTCCTGCATTGAATTCTCATCTAAACTCATCGGGACGAAGACTGCCTTTTCCTTCCCATACTCATCCACTCCGAAAACAGTGACATATGGCTTATTCCCATTGTAAACATAGGAATCATCAACAACAGCAAGTGCTTTCGTTTCCAGCGCAAAACTTTCCGCCTTTTGTTCTATTTCACTAAACGGTGCATTGGCCTTCCAAAATACAAACACTGAAATAACAAGCGACAAAGATAAAATAAAGACAACCGAAAAGATAATCCAGTTTTTCATAACTGCACCTTACAATCCGATGTATTTGTTTGTTGTTTAAAGTTTTGTTTCATTTTTGTCAACCTGCTTTCCTTCCTCATCGTTTTTCATTATACCAATTTCCTAAGCTTTGCACCATACTGTGTAGAGGCAGTTTTTGTATAGAAATTGGCGGTAATGACTCGATAAACTGCTGTCCGTATGATTTCGTTTCAATCCGGCGATCCAAAACGATAAATACCCCTTTATCATGGCTCGAACGGATCAATCGCCCGAATCCTTGCTTGAACCGGATAATGGCATCCGGCAGCGCAAGCTCTGTAAAGGAATTGCGTCCCTGCTGTGTTATATAATTGGCCCGCGCTTTAAAGGCCGGTTCTTCCGGTGAAGAAAACGGCAGCCGCACAACGATGACAGCAGACAGACCGTCTCCCGGTACATCGACCCCTTCCCAGAAGCTGTTCGTTCCGAATAATACGGAATGATTAAACTTCTGGAAAGACTTTAATAACCGCATACGGCTTCCGGATGTCACACCTTGCGCAAAAATCATATAGTCGCTTAGCAATTCACTTTCCTGAATAAGATTGACCGTTTTCCGGAGCATATCCTGTGACGTGAACAAAACAAAGCATCGTCCATTCGTCATGCGCACAGTATTTGTAACGGCATGTGCGACCTCTTCGATATACTCGGATTGTGATACAGCCTGAATGTCCGGCATGTCATTGACAATATACACTTCTGCCCCGTCGTAATAACTTGGGTCCGCATGCAGCTTTTCAATCGGAATTGACGGATTGATGCCAAGCTGGTTTGTTATAAACCGCTCATTACTTGGTACTGTCAATGTTCCGGATGTCCACACAATGCCGCTCTTTTCACGGATCGGATCAAAAAGCTTCCGGATTGTTGATGTTACTTCTATCGGTTTTTTATAGAGCTGGATACTTCCCGGTACACTTCGCTGATCCAATTCCAGCCAGCATGAATAGTCAGGATCTTGACTTAGAAAAACATCATCCCACTCTGACAGTTTTATCGTAAACTCATTGACGATATACTGCCATTGCTCAATTAAATATTCATGCTCCGGCGCAAGCTCTTCCACACTTGATGTGAACTTCCGGATTAGCTCGGTCGCCTCATCCACCCATTGCTGTACAGTAAGCGAAACTTTCATTAAAATTTCACGGCCCAACTGCAATTCCGAAATGAAAACTTCGATTTTCTGAAGTTGCTTCGTCTGATGATGTTGCGCTTCTTTCACCCCTCGAAGCAATGCCGCCATTGCCGTATCAAACGCGTTGACCATTTGAATATAGCGTTTTTCCAGCTGATCAAGTGTTTGATAATTCAACAGATGTTTTTTAATCGCTACGCGACGGATCTTATAAAATAGCTGTTCATCTTCCTGTATACCAATTTGTCCAAATAAATATTTCCAATTCATATAGGAGAATATTTTTTCGTGCTGATTGATTGCAGCCTGAATAAACTGATGGGCCTCATCGATTACCCAGCCGCCTAATGAATTAAAAATCTGTTCATTGCGTACGAGATCACTTAGCAGCATCGCATGGTTTGTCACGATTATATCTGCCTGGCGACTGTTTTGAATTGCCCGTGAATAGAAATCGTAAAGCGGCATTGTTGTTTTCGGCAAAGCAGTCTTTCGAATTTTATCGATAAGCAGCTGGCCACCGCCTGAAACATTCAGCTCGCTTAAATCACCCGTCTCCGTTTTCGCAAGCCAGATAAGCGTTTGCAGAACGGTAAATGTCTGATCATAGGAAACATCCTGTGTCTTTAGCTCTTTTTCGAATTTTTCAATGTCGATATAATGGTTCATTCCTTTTAATAAAGCCATTTTAACGGGCTGGCCAAGCGCCTGTTCCAATAATGGAATGTCATTTTGCATAAGCTGATCCAGCAAATGGGAAGTATATGTGCTGATTCCGATTTTCTTATTCGTTTTCTTAGCATAATAAATCGATGGCACTAAATAACCCATCGTTTTACCGATTCCTGTTGATGCTTCAATGACATGTTCCGCATTTTCATTGAATGCATGCCATATACTGTCCATCATTCGAAACTGCTGCGGGCGCTCTTCAAAATTAGGAATCCCTTTCAATAATAAGGCCATTTTTTCTTCAGTCGTTTGCGGGTAAACAAGTTGTTCCCCATCACTTTTTGGTGTTGGAGCCATTTTGCGGATGGCAATTTTACGGTAAAAAACATGCCCCTCATCCGTTAATGCTTTACTGCGTTTTATGACAAGTGCATCAAAAAACAGCTGGGACAGGTCTGTTCTCAAACGGAAAGAACGTTTATGCAATTGCTCCAAAGTAATGAGCGGCAATGTTAACAGCTCTTCCCAGCAATGTTTCAACAAATACGCTGTCGCGAGCGCATCATCATCCGCGCGGTGTGCACTCTCCAGCTCGATATGAAACTCATTCGCCAAATCCGCTAATTTGTAACTTAGCGACATCGGGAATAAAATTTTTGTCAGTTCAACTGTGTCGATTTTCTTCCCGTGCCATTTCGATATACCGGCACGGTTAAACTCCGCCTGTAAAAAGTTCAAGTCAAAATCTGTATTATGGGCTACGAATACGGCCCCTTCCAGCAACTCATAAATATAATCCGCATACGCTTCAAAAGGCAGCGCATCTTTTACATCTTCGTCTGTAATATTCGTTAAATCCTGTATAAATAACGGAATCGGTTTTCCCGGATTAATAAATGTAGAATATTTTTTAACGATTTCCCAGCCTTGCATAATGACAATGGCGATTTGAATCATGCGGTCGCCGCTTGCAGGAGAATGGCCTGTTGTTTCAATATCGACTATTGCATATTTTTGACTTTCCTTCATTTTCTTCAACTCACTGTTCAAGTAATATAACGGCATTTTATCATACTGGAGGTAATGCGGTCATGTAATTGGATAGCGCTGTTCCAATGTCACGCTGGAATGCTGCTACCGTAAATATTGAGTCCTTGCCGGTATATGAACGTTCTAGAAGTTCTAATATATTTTACATATCTTCTAATAAAATTTAATTTGTTCGAATAAAATCGCGATTTTCTAATATAACCGCCAACTGTTCTAATAAAAGTCCAACTTGTTCTAATATCATTCCCAGTTCTTCAAATATCCGACGCAAATATTCTAATATCCCCTCAAATGTTCTAATATATCCCGGCAGACCACTACCCTATTTAAAGTCAAAAAAACCTAGTGCCGCCACAAGGGACAACACTAGGTTAATATACTATGTATAGGTGTGCAGGGGCTCATCTCCCTGCACAATTCAAAAGCTTCCCAGCAAATCCGTGCTGTTGGTGGAGGCTTTTGTTGTGAAGACTAAATCTTCACCGAGGTTTTGGCACCTAATACATAGAATACAATAATATAAAGAATCATTCAACTAGATTAATCGATTAAATTTGAACGGTTTCCGAAAATTCCTTTTAACATTGGTGGAGTAACCAACGTTGTGATAATAATAACGATAACCATCGGTGTATAATCTTCTGCCGGCAGTAACCCACTAGAAAGACCCATACCCGCAAGAATCAGTGCCACTTCACCACGTGAAATCATCCCCGCACCGATACCAGTTGAAGATTTCCAGCTGAAACCTGCCAATTTCGCTCCAAGACCAGAACCGATAAGCTTCGATAAGATTGCCACGATCGAGAAAATCACTAAGAACCAAATATTTTCTGTAATTCCCGCAAATGTAACGGACAATCCGATACTTACGAAGAAGAATGGTACAAATAACCCGTTTGCAATCGGTTCTACTTTATGTTCAACTGTATCTTTAAATGGAGTACGTCCGATCGCAATTCCGATAAAGAACGCTCCGATAATTGTCGCAATACCAAAATAATGTTCACCTATGTAGGCTAATGCAAAACATGCCACAAGTGCTCCACTTAACAGGGCCTCTGTTACTTTCAGGCGGCTAAACAGCTTTAAGAATGTCGGAATCACCCATATCATTACAACAGCCAGTAAAACGAAGAAGAATACTTTTCCACCGATTAACGCAGGAATTGAAACATCATCCCCTACTAGGAAACTCATTGCAATTGCGATTAACACAACGACAATAATATCATCCAGTACAGCTGCACCTAGTAATGTTGAACCTTCCTTACTTTTCAGCCAGCCGATCTCGCTTAACGTTTGAACCGAAATACTTACGGATGTAGCGGCTAATGTTAATCCGATGAAAATTGCCTGACCTTGAGTAAGACCAAATGCCAATGCTAACGGATAACTCATTGCAATCGGTAAAATGACACCGCCAATTGCGACGAAAATGGCCCCTTTCATATTTGCATTTAAATCTTCCAGATCTGTTTCCAAACCTGCTAAAAACATTAATAAAATTACCCCTATCTGACTGAATGTTTGCATAATTTCATTGTCAGTAATCCAGCCAAGCATTGCAGGACCGATAATGATACCAATCAGAATTTTTCCGAGTACAGATGGCTGGCCTAAACGTACTGATAAATGTCCTGCGAGTTTAGTAGCCAATAGTACGATAACAATTTGAAAAATAAACATAATATCCCCCTTTTCCATACAAAAAGGCATGAGGGTGCCAGATTTGACTGACTCCACCATGCCTTACTTCGTATAAGATTAGCTTTAGTTTAAATTATAAAAAAAGAAAAAGCAATAAAATTTTACCGTTATCTGAATATTTCTTATTAGCAAACAAATGTTAGATTAGAAAAACCCCGGCAATACTTCCCGCTGAAAATACTGATTTTTCCTAAGCCATACATTTAAAATATGTCGATGTGTCAGCAGCTTTCTCCGTGACGCATGCCTTCTTTGCGCTTCCTGCAGACTTTCGAGCAATATACGCGTCTCCGTCATACATTGTGCCGGGTCGGTAATAACTTTCAAAGCCGGACTTATTAACCCGTGTTCCTGCAGTAGTGCCAGCACTTTAGCAAACTGTTGTCCCATCGCAATATAGTTTTCTTCTATATTAAAATCAATACATTGATATAACGTATTTTCCACTTCTTTTTCTACAAGCTCCATTGACTGATTTTCCATATGTCACCTCATGTTGGAATTGTATACAACAAGTATAGTAGAATTCAGCTCAATAAAAAAGAAATTGGATTGAAAAAGCTACGGGGCATCTCATCTGCACCGTAGCAACCAGTTATTTTGCATGGATCGCTTTTCCGAAAACGGAACGAGCCGCATCGCCAACATGCTCGCTTACTGTCGGATGCGGGAAAATAAGCCTTGCCAAATCTTTTACGGATCCCCCTAATACTTTTGCCGCCAGCATGGAATTGATCATTTCCGTCGCGCCGTCACCAACGACACATGCCCCGTAAATATCCCCTTCAGGACTCGCGACAAACTTCATAAAGCCCTGTGTATTTCCTTCAAGCAAGGCTTTAGGATTCGTCGGTAAATACATCTTCGTTACAATGCTGTCTGCAGGTGCTTCGTGTTCCAGCATGCCAAATGTCGCAATTTCTGGATGTGTATAGACACATCGCGGAATTTCCTGCTGATTGATCACTTTCGGATGCTTCCCTAAAATATAATCGACTGCATGTACTCCTTCTGCACTTGCAGAGTGGGCAAGCTGGAATCCGCCGACTAAATCGCCAATCGCAAAAATGCCCGGAATACTTGTCTCATAGTGATTATTAACTTTGATTAAACGCCCGTCCATCTGCATCTCCAGCACTTCAGCAATTTCAGTGTTCGGACGGCGGCCTGTCGCAAACAATAAATTTTCGAACGGGTAATTCCCGATTGATGTCTGTACATGGTCCGCATGGATTTCTTCGAATGTAAAGTCTGTCACAAGTTCGATTCCCAGTTGCTTCATCTTTTCTTTAATAATCGGCCGTGCATCCGGCTCTTCTGTCTGCAAAATATCTTTACTATGATTTAATACGGTTACTTTTGTTCCCATTGGTGCTAAAGCAAATGCCATTTCAATTGCGATTACCCCGCCTCCGATAATCGTTAATTGTTTCGGAAGCTCCTGGATCGAGAAAAACGTATCCGTTGTATGATATTGTGCATTTTCAAGCCCTTTAAATGGCGGAACGAACGGGCGGCTGCCTGTTGCCAAAATGACATGATCTGCTGTAAATGCCTCATTGCCGATAATCACTTTTCGTTCTGCGGTAACTGTCGCCGTCCCTCGAAACATTGTAATCTGTGCATTTTCAATAAATGTTTCAATATTAGCTAACAGTTCATCAACTACCTGGTCTTTACGCTGCATTAACTTTGGAAAATCAATATTAATTGTCGGGACTGTCACACCCCAATCGGTACCGCGCCGAATTTCCTGCACTAGCTTGCTATGCTCAAGCATTATTTTTGAAGGAATACAGCCGACATTATAGCAGGCTCCACCGACTTTATCTTTTTCCACAAGCGCTACTTTCAACCCGCTTTTTGCTGCATGGATTGCCGCAACATATCCACCAGGCCCTGCACCAATGACAGCTAAACCAAATTTTTCCATCTATACCACCTCAATTTTCACATTAGCATTACGATGTAGGGAATGCAACAAATCGACCGTCAATTTACTATTAATTCTTAATATTTAATCAATAAAAACAGCGAACTGCCAATCGCATTTCGCTGTCTATTCTTCCTTTATTTCAATACTTTAATTTCTACATTTTTACGGCCCCAGTTGAGTGCAATTTTCTTTGTTTTAACATAAACATCAATCCGGTTACCTTTAATGGAACCGCCTGTATCACCTGCAACTGCAATTCCGTAGCCCTCTACCCATACTTTCGTTCCAAGCGGGATGACCTTGGGATCAACCGCAATCAGTTTGACATCCGGATTTTTCTTTAAGTCGATTCCGGATGCCGTTTTTCCGGAGCATCCTTTACAGTATGCAGTAAAAGCGCTTGCTTCCACCGTTAACGTTTTGACAACTTCAAAGTCATCAATCGTTTCCTTTTTCTCTTTTTTCTCTTTTTTCTCTACCGGTACCTTGTTTTTAATATGATCCGGTAATTTCAGTACGAAACCTTCCGTTACTTCTTCTATGTCGTTCACTTCATTTAATTCAAGCAATGTATATACTGATGTGTCATAACGATCTGCAATTTCATCCAATTCTTCACCTTTCTTCACCGTATGCGTAGCTGCAATTGCCGCGCTTGTGAAGAATAAGGTAGTGACCAAAAAGAAGGCAAAGCTAAATAATAGTTTATTTTGAAACATATTAATTATTTCCCCCTGTATCTTTTGTCTTTTTTGTAAAATAAAGCTAAATCCAAGTCTACACATTTTATATTTCAAAAAGATTACAAGAAGATGATATAAAAATTACAATATTATCCTTTATAAACCAAAAATGTAATATAAAAAAAGCTGTCATATAGGAATATTCCTTCATGACAGCTTTTCAAAATGTTTTTACATAATTGTTGCTTCAGGTTCGTATGCGATGATTTCTTTAATTGTATTGCTTTCCCCCATAATCGCAACAGTCGGTGTATGTTCCGCAACTTCTTTATTGTCCACGTACACGTATGAAATAATGATGACAATATCACCTTTTTGAACAAGGCGGGCTGCTGCCCCATTTACACAAATTACTCCTGAACCGCGCTCGCCCGCAATAATGTACGTCTCAAAGCGTGCTCCATTGTTGTTATTGACAATATGGACTTTTTCATTCGGCAGCATGCCAACCGCATCCAAAATATCTTCATCAATTGTAATTGAACCAACATAATTCAAATCTGCCTGGGTCACTTGGGCACGGTGGATTTTACTGTTCATCATCATTCTAAACATACATTACTTCCCCTTTTAACGAAAAAATTAAATTATCGATTAGACGTGTTTTGCCAATATGAACGGCAGCTGCAATAACAATCTGCTCTGTTTGATCATCGACTTCCTTTAAATCCGGATAGGATAAAATCATCAAATAATCAATGTTCCCTGACGTATTGTCATGGATTATTTTTTTCGCAAGTGCTATGGCCGATTCCACACTGCCGGATTCCAGCAGCTCTCTTTTTGCCAGCTGCAGCCCTTGCTGAATTGCAGGAGCCTGTGAACGTTCTTCAGCAGTTAAATAAACATTGCGGCTTGATTTTGCCAATCCGTCCTCTTCACGTACAACCGGCACAACTCGGATTGTGACCGGGAAATTGTAGTCTCGTACAATTGTTTGAATGATTGCCACTTGCTGGGCATCCTTTTGCCCGAAATAAGCGCGGTCCGGCTGCACTAAATTAAAGAGCTTCGCTACAACTTGCAAAACCCCGTCAAAATGACCAGGTCGACTCGCACCACATAAAATATGTGCCTGACGTCCTGCACGAATGGAAATCCCGCCATTGTGCGGATACATTTCTTCTACAGACGGGGCAAATATATAGTCTACCCCTACCGATTTTGCCAATTCTGTATCACGCGGTAAATCTCTTGGGTACGATTCAAAATCTTCATTTGGACCAAATTGTGTTGGATTGACGAATATACTCATAATAACTAGTTCATTTTCTTTGCGTGCGTTTGCGGCCAATGTTAAATGCCCTTCATGTAAATAGCCCATTGTCGGGACAAGACCGATTGACTGCCGGTTGTATTTTGCCATTTGCACAACTTCCCGCAATTCGGCTATTGTCGTTAAAACTTTCATTATTTTACGCCTCCGTAGAGCTCAATTAGCTCTGTCTCTTTCATTGTGAAACTTTGTTGCAATGTCGGGAATGTACCTGATTTTACAGCGTTTGTATAAGCCGTAATCCCCTTCTCCACCTCATCACCAACATAGGCGAATGCTTCTACAAATTTAGGGATGTGGTGCTTTCCGTACTGCAGTAAATCATGGTAGACAAGCACTTGCCCATCCGCTTTTACACCTGCACCGATGCCAATTGTCGGGATCGTTAAGTTATGTGATACAACTTCTGTCAATTGATGTGGAATACATTCCAGCACGACGGCACATGCGCCTGCCTGTTCTACAAGTCGCGCGTCATTCAATAATTTTTCAGCTTGTTCGGCTGTTTTTCCTTGTACTTTATAACCTCCGAGTACACCTGCCGATTGTGGCTGCAGTCCTAAATGTGCCACTACCGGGATACCGGCATCAGTTAACTTCTTAATAACAGGTACGACATCATCTGCGCCTTCTACTTTTACGGCATTTGCATTCGTTTCCTGCATCATTTTCACAGCCGTTTTCAGTGTTTCGTTCACATCTCCATGATAGGAACCAAACGGCATATCAACGACGATAAATGTATCCGGTGCACCTCGGCGAACCGCTTTACTATGGTGAATCATATCTTCCACCGTTACACGCATTGTCGATTCATAACCGAGTACGACCATCCCGAGGGAATCTCCGACAAGTATCATATCGACACCTGCCGCCTCTGAAAATTTTGCTGCCGGATAATCATAAGCAGTAATCATGACAATTTTTTCGCCTTGCTCTTTCATTTTTAAAAACTGTGCTGTTGTTTTCATATTCTTCCTCCTTAAGTGGAAAGAAAACAAAAATACCCTTCTATCTAAAATTAGACAGAAGGGTAGTACCATACGTAAATTCAACACATTTCATACTTTAAGTGGAAAGAAAATCGAACGAAAAGTATAAAATGAATTCATTTATGCGTGTTTTCTTCCGTCTCTGTCCTGTGTAGATCAAAGCAGATTTTTTTAATGTTGACTAGCAGTTGCAGGTACAGTTCTATTAAGATACTGTCCTAGAGCTACTATAACAAGTTTGGAAGAAAACGTACAGAATAAATAATTGCTGTAAAAACTTTTTTTGAGCTTTATGATAATAGTTCAATGTCGGCAGAATAAATGCCCTTAATTTCCCCGTTTGCTTGACGAATTTCCAGGACACCGCTCTCAGTAATACTGACAGCTTCCCCTTCAACGACTTCACGGAGTGTTGTTGCCTTCACCCGTTTTCCGATTGTTCCCGAAGCCTGTTCCCATAGCTTTTTAATTTGACCGAAGCCGTTTTTCACGTATTCATCACTGTATTTTTCCAAACACTCAAGCACTTTGGCGACAAAATGCACACGTTCAATTGGCTCTCCTTCTTCAATCGCAATCGAAGTTGCAATCGATTGCAGCTGTTCAGGGAAATCGCTCTTCTGCTGATTGACATTGATGCCAATTCCAATGAGCAATGCCTGGATACGATCCGCTTCAGCTACCATTTCAGTTAAAATGCCCGTTGTTTTTTTGCCGTTGATTAAAATATCATTCGGCCACTTGATTTCAGGAGTGAAATTTTTAAAACTCGACTTCATTGCTTCAACAATGGCCACAGCAGTAACTAATGTAAATTGAGGTGCCTGATGAGGGGCAACATCCGGACGTATAATGACCGTCATCCAAATACCTTGTCCTTCTGTAGATTCCCATTCACGCATCATGCGCCCTCGCCCTGCAGATTGATGCTCAGCAATTACTACTGTGCCATCCGGTGCACCATTACGGACAAGTTCATGCGCAACAAGCTGTGTCGACTCTACCGTTTCATAATAATGAACTTGCCGGCCATAGCGTTCCGTCGTCAAAAATTGCTGCAGTTGACCCATATCCACCTTATCCGGTACAGACAACAGTTTATAGCCACGTTTTTTTACTGTTTCAAACTCATAGCCTTCCTGCTTCAATGTCTGCATATGCTTCCATATTGCCGTTCGGGAGACGTTGAGCTCATCTGCCAGCACCTGCCCGGAGATTGGTTCTCCATCCGCAGTCAAAAACCGCTTCAAAATTTCATCCTTCATCGTGAAATGCATAAAACCATTCCTTTAATTGTTGTTTATCATTTTGTACTTCCCCGTTTAAGACCGCTTCAACTGCTGCATCGAGCGCCTGTTTAATCCAGCTCCCGCGTTTTTTTGAAGACCATACCAACAAGTCTTTTCCTGTAATCGCCAGTTCATGTGCATGCTGAAGTGGCAATGTGCTTTTTCGTGCGACTAATTCTTCATAGACCACATCCAGCGTATGATTTTGCCAAATAACAAACTGGCAGGCTGTTTTAAGAACCATTGAATCAAAACGCATCAAATCAACATGACTTATTCCGTCGAGTAGACTCTCATAAGCATCCATCACTGTTTTCACAAAGAGTCTATCCTTATTCGAACAGCGATATTTTGTAAGAAGGTTCAAATCACTGCCGTTTATTAAACAGAAATATGCCCAGCCAACTTGCCGGTCATCCGAAGCGAAATGTGTCCAATCCGAAGAGTTAAACTCGCCATATAAATAATGACTCAGTGTCGTTTTTTCCATGTATTCAATACCAAATGCCGAATGGGCAGAAATAAAAATCTTTGATAGTTCCACTTGAATACGCTCGATTGCCACATATTCAATCGAAGCGGCATTTTGTCTAATCGCTTCGAACGTATTATCCTCGATTGAGAAGTGAAGCTGGGCAGCAAATCGCACAGCCCGCAGCATCCGGAGAGCATCTTCTTCAAAACGCTGACCCGGCTCCCCGACAGCACAAATCATTTTGCTGTCGATATGTTGGCGCCCATCATAATAATCGATAAATTCTCCCGTTTGACTAAGGGCCATCGCATTCATCGTAAAATCCCGGCGTTTCAAATCCTCTTGTAGATTTCGAACGAACTCGACTGCGTCCGGACGGCGATGGTCACTGTAAGTAGACTCAGTCCGGTAAGTTGTTACTTCGATCGGTTCTCCGCAGTCCAGTACAATGACCGTTCCGTGAGCGATTCCGACATCGATTGTTTGGGAGAAGATTGTTTGAATTTCTTCAGGCAATGCACTCGTTGCGATGTCGACATCATTATTTTCTTCCTGTAAATAATAATCCCGCACCGCTCCTCCTACAATAAAAGCTTCATAACCGGCATGTTCAATCTTTTTAATGACTTCCTTTGCCGCTTGCCATTGTTGCGGAATCATTCTTTTTTTCAACCACACTTTCATATATCCGTTCATATTGTTCAACCATTTTTGATTCATGGAATTGTTCCCGTACCGATTTTAGTGCAGCTTCTCTGAAAGCCTGATGTTTTTTTTCATCCTGCAGCAGTTCGACCGCATAATCCGCAACAGATTGCGTATCTCCAAGCGGAACCAAATAGCCGTTCACACCGTGATCGATTACTTCAGGAATTCCGCCGATCGCTGTTCCGATGCCTGGTACACCGCATGCCATCGCTTCCAGTAATACGAGCCCAAATGATTCTTTTTCGGACAGCAATAACTTTAAATCACTGATCGCAAAAAGTTCTGTAATGTTTTCCTGCTTACCTAAAAACAGTACATCATCCGTATAAGGTGAATCTTTCACAATATCTGTAACACGATGCTTTTCCGGACCATCACCGACTAATAATAGTTTGGCCGGCATACGCTCACGAATTTTCAGGAATGAATCGACCACATCCGGCAGATTCTTTATTTTACGGAAATTCGAGACATGGATAATTACTTTTTCATGCGGTAATATTCCAAATTGCTCTTTTAAATTGCCTGGATCCACTGGCTTAAATACATCCTCGTCAACAAAGTTATAAATTGTCTCAATCGGTTTTTTCGTATCGATTAAAGCATATGTCTGCTGTTTTAACGATTCCGAAACAGTTGTTACTGCATCGGAACAATCGATGCCATACTTGATCGCCTGCGCCAATGTAGAATCTTCGCCCAAAACTGATATATCTGTCCCGTGAAGTGTTGTAACAATACCAAAATTCTCGCCGCTCATATGACGGGCCAAGACAGCACAAACCGCATGAGGAATCGCATAATGAACATGGAGTAAATCCAGTTTTTCCTCTTTAACAACATCAGCCATTTTGCTTGCTAATGCAATATCGTATGGTGGGTATTGAAATACCGAATAATTATTCACTTCCACCTCGTGGAAAAAAACATTTGAATAAATTTTATTAAGTCGAAATGGCACACTTGATGTAATAAAGTGAATTTCATGTCCTCGTTCTGCCAACATTTTGCCTAGCTCTGTTGCAATGACTCCCGAACCTCCTACTGTCGGGTAACATGTAATACCAATTTTTAATTTTTTCATTCGGCTCCCCATCCTTTTAACAATACGATTTTAACTTTATTTAAAATGATAAAACACATTTATAAAGTAAAATTGACCGACATTTTATTTTCTGCGCTCTTCTAGAATGCGCCAGTCAACAAAACCTTCCTGAAGCCCTTTTAATAAAATTTCCGCTGTGCCCATATTTGTCGCAAGCGGTATATGATACAAGTCGCATAACCGTACCAATGCCATGACATCCGGTTCATGCGGCTGTGCTGTCAATGGATCACGGAAGAAAAATACCATATCCATATCATTATTGGCGATCATCGCACCAATTTGCTGGTCTCCTCCTAATGGACCCGAGCGGAATTTCGTAATCGGAAGTCCCGTTTCGGCCTCAATCATTGTGCCAGTAGTGCCTGTCGCATAAAGGTCATGTTCTTTCAAAATATCGCAATAGGCTATCGCAAACTGAATTAAATTATCTTTTTTCCGATCATGTGCTATTAAAGCAATTTTCATAATATCAACCCATTTCTAAATGATGTTCTCTAATCCGTAGATCAATGTATTGGTTTTCATTACTTCTTCAATACTAAATGTAACACCGCTCATAAAGCTTCCGCGATTTAATGAATCATGACGTATCGTTAATAATTCACCCGTGCTGCCAAACAGTACTTGCTGATGTGCAACTAAACCTGGAAGTCTGACTGAATGGATATGCATGCCGTCATAGTTTGCGCCTCTAGCACCAGTATGTGTTTCTTTTTCTTCCGGATGCCCTTGCGTTTTAGCCTTACGTACTTCACTGATCATTTGTGCCGTTTTGATTCCCGTACCAGATGGCGCATCAAGCTTTTGGTCATGGTGCATTTCGATAATTTCCACATCCGGGAAATATTTTGCGGCATCTTTGGCAAACTTCATCATTAAAATTGCCCCGATCGCAAAGTTCGGCGCAATAATACAGCCTAATTGTCTTTCTGTTGCCATTTGCTGCAGTTCTTCAAGCTGTTCATCGGTAAAACCTGTCGTCCCTACAACTGGACGTATATTATGTAATAACGCCTGTTTTGTTCGTTCATAAACACAAAGCGGATTTGTTAAATCCAAAAGCACGTCCGGTTTTGTCTCACGCACAAGCTCAACAAAATTTGTATAAATCGGGACTTTATAATGATTCGGGAACTCTTCAAGCAATGCCAGTGATGTGCCGACTTCTTTATAATCAAGAGCTGATACAAGTTCCATTCCGTCATTATTCATGATTGTATGTACTGCTTCTGTTCCCATTTTGCCTCGTGCCCCGGCAATTGCTACTCTGATTGTCATTCTGAAAAAACTCCTTTTTACTGTTAGTTGCTTTTTATCCCTGTTTAATTAATTTTGAGTAATAAAATGTGACATTCCTGTGTTCATTCATATTGTTGTCAAATGCGGAAAAATCAAACATAATAAACAATGTAACCTTTTTTCTGCTCCAACACATATATTCTTACTCAACCGATTTTAGGAGGTTTACTATGCAAGGAATAAAAATACAGAATATCATCGGAATACTTATAGGTTCCGCAATATTCAGTTTCGGTTTTGTCCACTTCAATATGCAAAACCAACTGGGTGAAGGTGGATTTAGTGGTATTACACTTATTTTATATTTTACACTAAATTGGGACCCAGCATTAATGAATTTGTTATTAAATATTCCAATGTTTATACTTGGATGGCGTTTACTAGGGAAAAAAGCATTTATCTATACGATCATCGGTACACTTAGTGTATCGGTATTTTTGAAAATCTTCCAAATTTATGAAGTCGATATGAACTTGAAGGATGATCTATTCCTTGTCTCATTATTTGCAGGGGTATTTGTCGGGATCGGTTTAGGAATTGTTTTCCGATTCGGCGGTACAACCGGTGGGGTCGATATTTTAGCCCGACTCGCAAATAAATATCTTGGTTGGAGTATGGGTAAAACGATGTTCGGCTTTGACTTTTTTGTCATTCTTTTCTCATGGATGACGTTTTTGGATGCCCGTTCGATGATGTATACATTAGTCGCTGTGTATGTCGGCGGCCGTGTAATCGATTTAGTGCAGGAAGGTGCGTATTCAGCAAAAGGTGCATTTATTATTTCAGTAAAGTCCGATGAGATCGCAAACTTAATTACAAATAATATGGACCGCGGCGTAACCGTTTTTGACGGTCATGGTCACTTTACAAAAGAACACCGGGATGTTCTGTACTGTGTCATCGGCCGAAACGAACTTGTCCGTCTAAAAAATATCGTTCATGGTGTCGATCCGCACGCATTCGTATCCATCATGGATGTCCGCGATGTAACTGGTGAAGGCTTCACACTGGACGATAAAAAACAGCCGATAAATTAGTCTTTTGAAGTATATTTATTTGCATTTTTAAATATTGTCCGATGATTTCCACTGCGGGCGGCCGCTTTCCGCGGGCGCGGCTCGAGCCTGTAGTCTCTCCCTCGCGCTTTTCCCGCAGGAGTCTGCCGCCCTCCATTCCAATCAACTCCCGTTTATTCAAAGCGGACACAACTTAATAAGTTAGTAAATGGTTGAATAATATTCAAAAAAGTCATTTTCCACAATGGGAAAATGACTTTTTCTAATTTCTATTAAATATTAATCTTCAGAATTCATGCCTGTATAAATTAGGATTAAACGTAATAGCTCCATTACTGCTACAGCTGCTGCTGCAACATATGTCATTGCTGCCGCATTTAATACTTTGCTTGCTGAGCGCTCTTCAGAATTGTTGATAATACCTAACGATACGACTTCATTCATCGCACGTTTGGATGCATCGAACTCTACCGGCAATGTGATGATTTGGAATAAAACACCTGCCGCTAATAACACAATACCTAGCAATAACAATGATGGAATTGAACCAAGCATACCAATAATCACAAAAATCCAAGACATATTCGATGAAATATTAGCGACCGGCACTAATTTCGAACGCAATGTTAAAAACGAATAAGCCTCCGCATGCTGCATCGCGTGACCAACTTCGTGCGCTGCTACAGCAGTACCGGCGATTGAAGAATTGTAATAGTTGTCCTCAGACAAAGCAACCGTTTTAGTGGCAGGATTATAATGGTCAGCCAAAAAACCTTGAGTCGGTACTACACGAACATCTGTTAAACCATGTTGATCTAAAATATAACGTGCTACTTGAGCACCTGTCATTCCTTTTTCAGCAGACACTTTAGCAAACTTTTTGTACGTACTTTTTACCTTCATTTGTGCGTAAATTGGCAACAGCAAAATGATGATAAAGTAAATAATATACATCACTATTATCTAACTCCCCTTCTATCTCTTTCTATACTTTAATTTTAAAGGCTTTCTAGTCTTGTTGCAAATATTCCCGCTTACGACTTTCAAGAAAAGCAAAGACTATACATGCTATCGAAAGCCAAAAAGTGAAGTACCCGATCTCGCTTGGATACTGGTAAATGACTCTGTAAAATGGCATTTGGCCAAACAAATAGTCGATTATATCGTTATGCAATGTCCAAATAGCAGCAACCATCACGTGCCACATTTTAAATCGGTATTTCGGTAAATACAGAACAGCCTGTACTGCCATTAAAAAATGGGAAGCAACGAGCATCCATCCGTCTGCTCCCAACTGTCCATTCTCTGCAAACGTCAGAAGGTTCATCGCAACTGCCCATAAGCCATATTTAATTAAGGTAATAAAGGCAAGCACTTCCATTAACCTGAAATTTTTACCGATAAGCCATCCGATAATAGCAAAACAGAAAAATAAGCTTGCTGTGGGCGAATCCGGTACGAATATATAGTAAATCGGTTCTGTTACTGCCAACTGTCCCCGGTACCAGTAATAGCCGTACACGGTGCCTAGCAAGTTAATAATAAGCAGTAAGGTTAAAAAGGCACGATGGTTTAATACGTACCATAATTGCATCATATATGCTTTCATTTGTTCACCTTTTTCTTTTACATTCTTCTTTACTCTGTATTATGTATTGTGTGCAACTAAACCAACTATTGTACGTCTTTTATTATATATGTTCTTAATCGTTACGCAAGCATACAATGTATATGATGCATACTACAACTAAATGAAAATTAAAAAGAGAGTCAATATTCTGACTCTCCAGTTTAAAAATTATTATTCAGCTTCTTTTAATCCTGCGATAAATTCAGCTAAAACTTGAAGTTCTTCCTCTGTACCTGTAAATGTACCAGCCGGCATACCGCCACGTCCATTCACAATTACGTCCTGAACTTCTTCGGCTGTCAACTCATTGCCAAGAAGCATTGGACCGGATACTCCTGCCAGGTCTCCACCATGACATCCTATACATGAAGCTTGAGCCTGGAAAATTTCATACCCTTCGGAAGTTTCATCTACTTCTACATCCGGCAGTAAACCTAAATGCTTATCCGTAATTTCCCCTTGTGCATCAACTGCTTCCCAGTCAGTTGCCTGAACAGATTCCCATGTTGTATATATAAGTGCTGCTACTGCCAACAACATAAATGCTGTCGGTAATGGTCGTTTAAATGGTCGACGTTCAGGTGTTCGATCTAAAAATGGCACCAATGCTAATGCACCAAATGCAATACCTGGAATAACCATTGCGCCAATGACGTTATATGGACCAGATGCATAAGTGTATTTTAATAGTTGGTACATTGACAGGAAGTACCAGTCCGGTAACGGTATATACGATGCATTTGTTGGATCTGCCGGGCCTTCAAGTGGTGAAGGATGTGCGACAGTTAATAATAAATAACCGATTAGAAAAACTGCACCAACCATCCATTCTTTTAATAAGAAGTCAGGCCAGAAAGCTTCTGTTTTCCCCGGATACTCGGAATAATCTTTTGGCACGTTCGGCATACGGTTACTCGCTTTTACACGTGAATCACCTACGAACTTCATACCTTTTCCGCGTTGCATAGTGTCCCCTCCTTAAAAAATAGTACAATTAGTTTCGGATCATAGAGGTCCTGAAATACCTTGGCGGCGGATCATAATAAAGTGAACTGCCAATAATGCAAATAATGCTGCTGGTAAGAAGAATACATGAATGGCAAAGAAACGAGTTAAAGTTTGCGCCCCGATAATCGTAGAATCCCCAGCTAATAATACTTTTATTGTTTCACCTAAAAACGGAACAGATGCAGCAATCTCGATACCTACTTTAGTAGCGAATAACGCTTTCATATCCCATGGCAATAAATAACCTGTGAAACCTAAACCTAACATAATGGCAAAGATACCTACACCAACTAACCAGTTTAATTCACGCGGTTTTTTATATGAACCTGTGAAGAATACACGAAGTGTATGTAAGAACATCATGACAATTACTAAAGATGCCCCCCAATGGTGCATACCACGAACGATTTCACCGAATGCTACTTCGTTTTGTAAATAGTAAACTGATTTCCAAGCATTCTCTACATCCGGTACGTAATACATCGTTAAGAACATACCTGATAGAATTTGGATTACTGTAATAAAGAATGTTAATCCCCCGAAACAGTAAACGAATGCTGAAAAGTGATGGGCAGGGTTAACGTGCTCTGGCACTTCATGGTCGGCAATATCACGCCAAATAGGAGTAATATCTAAACGTTCATCGACCCAATCATAAATTTTATTTAGCACTGTGTCGTACCCCCTAACTTATTTAGTTACTGTGTGTGTTAGCGATTTTTTTCCCAAGCAATAAGAAACCATCATTTTCTGACACTTCATACATATCCAGCGGTCCAAGAGGCGGTGTACCTTTAACGTTAACACCTGATTTTTCATAACGCCCCGCATGACATGCACAGAAGAACTGATTTGTGTATTCTGGATTACCTTCCCAGTTTACAGTACACCCTAAATGCTTACATACAGGTGAGATTGCGATGATTTCGTCACCTTCTTTGTAAACCCAAGCAGCATCTGCTACTTCTGATTTGTACCAGCCATCCGTCTGTTCGTACGAGAAGTCCACTTTTACCGGAACTTCTGTAATTTCGGCAATTTTTTTGCTTGTCTGTACAAAATCACCATCTTCTTTTGACTGAAGAATTGGGTCAATAGCAAAACGTACCATTGGCATTAACATTCCTGCCGCCATAAATCCACCTACACCAGTAATTGTATAAGTTAAAAATTGACGTCTTGTAACTCGATTCCTACTCATCCTTTTCCCCCCTCTTACTAAAAGGTCAGTCCAACGGACATATACTTTTAAAAATAGTAAATAACTAGGACATATCTATGATATATCAACTGAATAAGTTGGTCAATATAGCATTCATTTCCAAAAGTGTAGTTTGTGAACATTTAATGAAACAAATGTAGCACAAAAATGCTCGTTAAACCCAAATTTTCGTAAAAGTCGGGATGACTTGTTTTAGCTGATCTTCCAATATTCTCTGTTTAACACCCTGGTCCATAGACTCAAGTGGGATAGCCGGAAGCCAAATAATATTTAAATATTCTTTCAATTCAGTCCAAGAATGGTCACAGGTAATAAAGACCACTGCTTTAAAACCTGCTTCCTTCAATTCTTTTTCCATTGCTGCCGGCATTTTATCTGACTTGGTTCCCATTGTATATGAAAAGGGGGGCAATAATAAAAGACGTCCTTTAAACTGCTGTTCTATAAAATTCGTCAACGTCATTAAATATTCTGAAGCAGAACTGCTCTGCTTCATTCCTTGATCCGAAAAATCCAATTGCACGAGCGGGACAATTGCCGTATCTATAAATTGCTTCTGAGCCTGGAACTGTTCTACATCTTTTACTATAAAGTTCATATTCTTTCCTCCTAGTACCTTTAAACTTCTGAAAATAGGAAAGAAGTAATTTTTTTAATAAAGTATAAAATTACTTCGTATGCTTTAATGCTTGCAATAAATTAGATAACTCGAAAAAACGTTCTTTATCTCCACTATCCAGTGCTTCATCAATTTCTTTTAGCAGTTGCTGTTCCTGGAATTCTAGTACACTATTCTCCAGCAAACGCTCGGCTGCTAGACGGTCTTTTTCACTGATGAAGATATCAGCCGGTACGTAAGGATTTTCCTCCAGTACCGCTAAATACAGAGGATCAGGCGGTACGCTCGGGAAATTCAGCTGAAAATAAATTGCTTCGTGGGCATTGATTCGTAAATCATGAAATGCTTTTTCGGCATCGGATGTCATAATATTTTCTTTATAAAACCGGAATGGGATACTTGTTGTTTCAATTGTCGACATTACTATGGAACGCGGGCAATAATGTGCTTCATCAACGAAATGAACATTTTTCAGCAAATCGTCATTACTTAGTAAGTAATTTAAAATCCATACACCTTCACGTCTTTTTAACTGGAAATTTTTCAAAAACCACCTGATAAACAACTTTTTGTCATTCAGTGGTACGGAATATGTCAACATGCAATCCTCCCTTTACTCAAAGCGTTCTAATAAATCAGTCCATTGCTGTTCAGAAGGCTGTAATTGGACAAGTCGCTCGGCAATTTTCTTTGCTTCATCACGCTTGCCGTCCTCAACTAAAAACACAAAATATTTCTCTAAAAACTCAACATCATCGTTAAATTCATTATATGCCTCTTTGTAAATTTCGTATGCTTTTTCGAACAGTTCTTCTTCATTATAAGCATTGGCTACAAATGGATATAAAGCGACCCATTCGAATTCATTTTGATGCAATTGTTCATATAGTGAAATAATTTCTTCATAGCGTTGTTCGGTATTGTAAACAGACATCAATACTAAAATCGCTTCCATATATTCAGGGTCCAATGCAATGGCCTCACTTAAAAACTCTATCGCTTCCTGCTGTTTGCCATTTTTAATCGCCATTTTCCCCGCAAATAAATAGAGGGATTTATCGTATTCGTCTCGTTTAAGACCTTCTTTAATAACTTTTAAGGCACGTTCATTATCCTCGAGCATTGCATAACTTTCAGCCAGCAGTAAATAAGCTGAGAAATAATCAGGGTCCAACTCTTTTAAATCTTCCAGCTGTTTTATAGCTAGTTCATATTTTTCCGTCTGGAACGCTGCATAAGCCGAACCAAACAGCAAGTCTGCTGTAACTTCTTCTTCAAGTGCTTCCATATAATAATCCAGAGCCGTTTCATAACCTGCACCAGCACGGTAAACTTCTGCAAGACGCTGGGCTAAAATTATACCAGCAAACTTTTTATCGATCGCATACAGCTCTTCATAAATTCGAACAGCCTCTGTAAAACGACCTGTTTCAAATAATAATTCTGCTTTGGCAAATTGAAGTAAAGGTTCATGAGGTAAAATTTGCAACGCATCATTAATCCGTTGTTCCGCCACTTCAAATAACCCCTGCATTTGATAATAGTCGGCCAATACTAACAGCGCTTGAGGGTATTCTGGCGCGTCATCGGCAATCCCCATTAATAAATCGAGGGCATTATCCTCTTCGCCAAGCTCAATTAAAACACTTGCACGGTCGATTGAAATTTGCGCTTCTTCAGGAAATAAAAATTGAAGATGCTCAAATACACGGTCTGCTTCATTTAAAAATCCGTAATGCATAAGTGCTTCGGCTACTTCATATTGTGCTGCGGGTTCAGCATCCATTAAAAAAGATTCAAGAAGTCGGTTAATCTCCTCTAAATTTCCTTCTTGAATCGCTTGTAGTAATAGTTCCATGTGTATTTCACCTTTTTCTTTTGTTCTCAATATTATGCTACATGACGAAGCAATGCATCACAAGAAAAAGAATTCGGATGTTTTTAAAATTCATTTGAACAAAGTAAAAAGGAGATGCAAAAAGGAAGTTCTTTTTACATCTCCGTAAATTATTATTTTATTATACTATTAACATGTTCAAAAAAAGTCGGGTAGGAAACGGCGATACAATCCGCATCATCCAATTCAACTTCCCCATCCGCAACTAGCGCTGCGATCGCACCCATCATTCCAATACGGTGATCACCATATGTTTTCAAGCTTCCACCATGTAAAGGAGTCGGGCCTTCAATGACCATGCCGTCTTCTGTCGCTTCAATTTTTGCGCCTAGTTTCTTTAACTCATTTACAACCGCATCAATACGGTTTGTTTCTTTTACTTTTAGCTCTTCTGCATCTTTAATGATTGTTTTACCGGCAGCTTGTGTCGCAAGCAGTGCAATAATCGGAATTTCATCGATTAGGCGGGGAATAATCGCGCCCTCCACTGTTGTTCCTTTTAGATCGGAAGTTTCAATCGTAATCGTAGCGGTTGGTTCTGCTGCGTTCTCGTCATCGATTGTGATGGCCATTTTCGCACCCATGTTTTGAAGTACTTCTAAAATGCCGTCACGTGTTTCATTGACCCCCACGTTATTCAGAACAATTTTGCTGTTTTTCGCAATAGCACCGGCAACTAGGAAAAATGCGGCCGATGAAATATCGCCGGGTACATTTACATGTGTTCCAGTCAGGGTTTGACCGCCTTGCAATGACACGACACCGTCTTCAACTGTTACCGTTGCCCCGAACTGGCGCAGCATACGTTCTGTATGATCACGTGAAATTTCTTCCTCACGGACAACTGTTGTACCTTCAGCACGTATACCGGCAAGCAGAATAGCTGATTTCACCTGGGCACTGGCAACAGGCATTTTGTAGTCGATCGCTTTTAACGGTCCACCTTGGATTGCGAGTGGCGTATATTGTCCATTTTCTCGTCCGGCAATTTGCGCACCCATTAAACGTAATGGATCTGCCACACGACGCATAGGACGCTTACCGATCGATGCGTCACCTGTCATGATTGTATGTAATTTCGTGCCGGATAACAGCCCTAGCATTAAACGTGTTGTCGTACCTGAGTTTCCTGTATAAAGGACTTCTTTCGGTTCAGTCCACCCATCTATTCCCGGGCTGTCTATCGTTACGTCTGTCCCGTCAACCTCAATGTCTACCCCAAGCTTTTGGAAACAGTCAATTGTACGCAGACAGTCTTCTCCTAATAAGAAGCCGCTGACCGTCGTTTTTCCTTTTGCAATCGAGCCGAACATAACCGAGCGATGCGAAACCGATTTGTCACCCGGTACGGTAATATCGCCCTGCAATGACGGTTGACTGTAGTGCAATGTTGTACTCATTTATGAACCCCCTTTTAAGAAAATCCCTTTTGCTTTTATGAAATATATGTATCGTACTTCGCCTTGTGTTCAATACATTGTGCCGCACGTTCCCGGTCTTCATTTGTCTGGAAACTGATGACCAGAATCCCGAATACATCGACACGTGTTTCTACGATACGTATATTTGTAATACTTATATTATTTTCAGCCAATAAGCCTGTGACTTCTGAAATGACCCCTGGATAATCCGGGATATCGACATAAAGATCGTACGGGATATACAAGGCACCGTTCGCAACCGGTAAACTGTCCCGGACATCACGCGCTTCACTGAAGTAGTTCTCGATCGCTTTCGCATCACCTTCAGCCAATAGATCACGCACACGCTGCATTTCGTTAAGCCAATTATCAAGCTGTCCGACCAATTCCTGCTTATTTTGCATTGTAATATCACGCCACAAAGCAGGATTTGAGGAAGCAATACGTGTAATATCACGGAAACCGCCTGCAGCTAATGAAGAGGTCATTGGATATGTCTGTTTTTCACTATTAAGCTGATGTACTAAAGATGCCGCGATAATATGCGGGAAATGGCTGACAACAGCTGTCATATGGTCATGTACCTTCGCATCGACAACGACCATCTTCCCGAGTGTAAATTTCAGCAGATCATCCAGTGCAGCAAGTTTTTCAAGCTCTTCCCCTTCATGGGGTGTCAGCATATAATAGGCATTTTCCAGTAAATAGGGCTTTGCTGCTGTAATACCGCTTTTATGGGAACCCGCCATTGGATGCCCGCCGATAAATGTAATACCCAGTTGCCGCAGCTCTACTGCTTTTTCCATTATTTTCGCTTTTGTACTGCCTGTATCTGTAATAATGACATTGCGCTTCAATTCCCACGACTTCAGCTGTTCCATAAAGTCGAGTGTCACATTTACAGGTGTACCAAATATTATAACATCCGCTTCTTTTGCAAACTCAGCAGGATTTTTAACAACTTCATGAACGACCTGTAAAGTGTCCGCTAATTGTCGTGTTTGTTCATGAGCATCATAGCCGAACACTTTTGTTTGTGGTGCCTTCTGCAAAGCCATCGCTACAGATCCACCAATTAACCCTAGTCCGATTACGAAGACATTTCGTGTCATGCAAGTACTCCTTGTTCATTTAAGACTTCTTCAAGCAACTGTAAAAATCTCGCATTTTGAGCTTCTGTACCGATTGTCACACGAATATAGCCTTCCAATCCTAATGCTGCGCCGCTTCGGATAATAAATCCGCGCTTCATCATCTCTTCAAATACAACATCACTTGGAGCCTTCACTTCAAACATGACAAAGTTCGTTTGGGATGGGAAATAATTTAAACCGTGCTGCTCGCAAAATTCTACAAACTGCTTTTTGCCAATTTCATTTGCTTCACGGCAGCTGGCAATGTATTCCTGGTCCTGTAGTGCGACTTGCGCAACTTGCTGGCTTAGGATCGTATTGTTGAATGGCGCACGCACAGGGTCAAGCTTCGCAATAACATCTGCTTGGGCAATTCCGTAACCAACGCGGAAAGAAGCCAGTCCATACGCTTTTGAGAATGTACGCAATAAAATTAAATTCGGATAGTCACGGAAATAATGCAATGTATCTTTATAAGAGGCATCGTTTATGTATTCCACATAAGCTTCGTCCAATACAATGAAAACATCCTTAGGCACTTTAGCCAAGAAAGCACTTAATGCTTCATCCGATACGATAGTACCTGTCGGATTGTTAGGATTACATACCCATACAACCGATGTATTTTCATCAATTGCCTCCAGCATTGCTTCTAAATCATGGACACCATTTTTCAATGGTACTTTACGAATTTCTGCCCCTTCAATCTCTGCATTATGCCAGTATTGAGAAAATGATAAATCTGCCATGACTGTGTTCACACCTGGATATAGTAATGCACGGGTAATGATAGCGATTAAATCATCCGAACCATTTCCTAAAATGATTTCATTTTCATCAACACCATAGAAATTCGCCAATGATGTTCGTAAGTTTTGAGCATAACCGTCCGGATATATTGCATGATTGGATTCATCTTTTTGTAAAAATTGTTTTACTTTTGGTGAGCTGCCAAAAGGATTTTCATTTGAAGCGAGCTTTACGACTTCATCCAACCCGAAAAGCTTCTTAACCTCTTCAATTGGTTTTCCCGGTTTGTAAGCTTTCATTCCAAATAACTGTTGTTTCCATTTCATCCTTAACGTCTCCTCTAACTCGCAATTATTTCACTAAATCTGGTCTTAATTTTACCGCATCTTCTAAGTATATATGTTGGATTTTGTCCTGTGGCGTTTCCGTATTCACATGTAATAATACACGAATACATAATGGCAATGCACCAGGCACATCCATTTCATGCATGCACATAATCGGTACATACTGCCACCCCGGCATCGAACGTACCGACTTGGCAGGAAAAGCCGAATGAATATCCGGCGTTGTAGAAATTGTCACAGAGGCAATATCTTCCGGTTCAATATTATTTTGTTTCGCAACTTCTTTCACTAATCTTGCCGTTTCTCCCCATACATATTCGGCTTTATCTTCAGCAATCGTAATTGCACCGCGAATTCCACGAATCATTGCTACACCTCCGCTAATAATGCTCTTAGTTGACGATCAATTTCTCGGCATTGTTCAAGTTCAACCTTTTGGACAAATGGTTGTCCGATCGTTTCAAGCAGCACGAACTGCAGTTGTCCATAGTCGGCTTTTTTATCTTTCAGTAAATATTCAATCAGCTGATCGAATGTAAATTCATGAACAGCTTCAAACGGATAGCCGTTTTCCATTGCAAAATGTAAAAAGCGTTTCGTAAATTGGTGATTAACTTTACCGTATTCTTCGCTCAATAGAAGTGCATAAATAAGGCCAATCATCACAGCTTCACCATGCGCTACACGTCCATAGCCTGCTGCTGCTTCAATTGCATGCCCGTATGTATGCCCTAGATTAAGATACTTTCTGACGGACTGTTCGGTTTCATCCTGCTCGACAATGGTCGCTTTAACTTGAATGCCATGTGCCAAATAATTTGCCAACAGTTCTTCCGGAAGTTCCGTTACATGATCTCCCTCAAGCAGCTCTTCCACCCATTGTGCATCGGAAATCAACGCATGCTTAATTACTTCTGCCATCCCTGAGCGTACTTCTTTTTCGGAAAGACTATGTAAAAATTCGGTATCGAAAATAACGGCTTCCGGCTGGTAAAATGCACCGATCATATTTTTTCCTAGTTCGTGATTGATGGCTGTCTTTCCCCCAACAGCTGAATCATGTGCCAAAATTGTTGTCGGCACTTGGATGAACGGAATGCCCCGCATATATGTTGCAGCAACAAACCCGGCCAAATCGCCGACTGCACCACCGCCAAATGCGATAATAAGCGATTTTCTTGTACACTTTTGCTTAAGTAAATATGTTTGCACATCATTATAATTTTCAAAGGTTTTACATGTTTCCCCTGCCGGCATAACATGTACTTCAAACGTGTACGGGAAATTCCCTTCAAAATAGCTTTGCTGTGCTGCCCAAACATTTTCATCTGTCAATACAATGATTTTATCTGCTTTAGTAAGCAAATCATGCTGTGCTGTCAATGCATCACGTAATATCCCATTCCCAATCGTTACTGCGTACGAGTGCGAAGGAGTGCGAACCGGAATCTCCATATTAATACTCCTTCGTGTACTGACGCATTTCATCCAACTGCGCCTTTAATTGTGGTAATTGGTCACTATGGAACTGCTCAACGATAGCGTTTGCGATTTCCCAGGCAATAACATGTTCTGCAACGATGGATGCTGCAGGTACTGCACAGCTGTCAGAACGCTCCACACTTGCTTTAAAAGGCTCTTTCGTTTCAATGTCAACACTTTGCAACGGCTTATATAATGTTGGGATTGGCTTCATCACGCCTCGTACGACAATCGGCATCCCTGTCGTCATACCGCCTTCCAAACCGCCTAAACGATTTGTTGCGCGTGTATAGCCCTTTTCGTCATCCCATAAAATTTCGTCATGTACTTCCGAACCTTTTTTACGTGCCATTTCAAACCCGATACCAAACTCAACGCCTTTAAATGCATTGATGCTTAACATTGCAGATGCCAGTTTTGCATCCAATTTGCGGTCGTAATGCACATAAGAGCCGATTCCCGCCGGTAAACCTTCTACAATGACTTCTACGACACCGCCGATTGAGTCCCCTGCCTGTTTTGCTTCATCAATGGCTGTCACCATTTTTGCTGAAGCATCAGGATCGATACAGTAACATGGGTCGTTTTCAATGATTGTACGGATTTCGTCTGCGGATTTACCTTCCAGCAAGCTGCTGTCTGCTTTAATCCCTACAATTTCCGTAACATGTGAAACAATGGAAATTCCAAGCTCGTTCAACAATGCTTTTGCGACAGAGCCAACTGCCACACGTACTGTCGTTTCACGTGCACTTGAACGCTCCAGTACGTTACGCAGATCGCGGTGACCGTATTTCATCCCTCCGACCAAGTCCGCATGACCTGGACGTGGACGTGAGATTTGGCGTTTAATTTCAGATGGATCGATATCTTCCGGCAATTCTGCCGCACCCATAATTTTCGTCCAATGCTTCCAGTCATCATTTGTAACGACTAATGCGACTGGTGAGCCTAATGTTTTTCCGTGACGGACTCCCGATACAATTTCCACTGTATCAGTCTCAATCTGCATGCGACGACCACGACCATGACCACCTTGACGACGTTTTAAATCATAATTAATTTTTTCTGCTGTTACCGGAAGTAAAGAAGGTAACCCCTCAATAATTGTTGTTAATTGTGGTCCGTGTGACTCACCTGCTGTTAAATAACGCATTAAACACTTTCTCCCTTCAACTCGCTAAAGTATGTATTTTTCACTATAACATATTTCAAATTAAATAACAGTACTGTTTCCGCCAGCCGATAATCTATTTTAGAATATTCTGAACGTTCCAACTAGAAAACGACACATTTGTCAGCGAAAAGAAACAAAAATACGCTTTTCGCTCTATTATCCGAAAAGCGCATTCATATATAGCTTTTTAAAGTATATCTCAACTAAAGCTTCTACGTTCTACAGAGCATCTATAAATTGTACTATTATTTTTTACGGTAAAAAAATGTATCTTCTACTTCAAAGTCATATTTTGCAGGATTAAATATCTGCTCAGTTGACCCTACAAACAAAATGCCGCCTGGTCGCAATGCTTTACTGAAATTTGCATAGATCTGATCTTTCGCTTCTTCTGTAAAATAGATCATGACATTCCGGCAAACAATCAGATCAAAATTCGACTCATAAGGGTCCTTTAGTAAATTATGTTTTTTAAAATTAACCGTGCGCTTAATTTCATCTTTAACTTTGTAAAACTGGCCTTCTTGAATGAAATACTTTGACTGAACCGGTTTTGGTACTTCTGCAAGTGAGCGTTCCGGGTAAAGACCCAATTTTGCTTTTTGGATAACATTTTCATCCAAATCTGTTGCCAGTATATTTACTTGAGATAAAGGTAAATGATGGGACAATACCATTGCCAAGCTGTATGGCTCTTCTCCGGTCGAACAAGCCGCACTCCATATTTTCGGACGTTTATTAGTTTGGAGCAGTAAAGGGAAAATTTTATTCTGCAAAACTTCCCACCGTTTTCCGTTGCGGTAAAACTCCGAAACGTTAATCGTCATGCGATCTAAAAATTCGTTCATCAGTTCGCGGTCTTTCTCCAATGCACTATAAAAATCTACGAAGTTCCGATATCCCTTTTTCTCATATAATGATGTTAACCGACGTTTCATCTGCGCTTCTTTATATAGAGCTAAATCAATGCCCGTTTTGCGCTTAATGCCATCAATAAATTGGACATAATCTGACATTATTCATCTTTCCCCTCATCTAACGTATGCCTATTATAGCCGAAAACTTCAGAACCCGAAACAGATTTTGTCCATAAACATTAATCAATGTGTCTTTCCAGCAAAAGTTGTTTCGATTGTTCTAGTTCAAGCCTCATCTTTTCCGTCTCGGAATGGTAGCTCTGTAAGCGAATCTGTTCCAGCTCGGCCTCTTTCTCCAACATTTTGATTTGCAGCTTCATACTCGATCGTTTGTGTGCTGTCAGTATTGCGGTTAATGCAATCGTAGCACCCGAACCAAAAATAATGCACAAAATAATAATATCTTCCATACGCTTCATTACGCTCCTCTAATTATTATTTTACTTTGTCAGGTCGGTCTGTTAGTTGTGATTCAAGCAGTAATTGCTTAGTCTGTTCCAATTCAAGCTGCATCTTCGCTGTTTCTTTATCATAAGTTTCGAGTCTTAGTTTTTCCAGCTTGATTTCTTTATCAAGGCGCTTTAGTTCAATATTTTTATTTTTCGTGTAAGTATCTGTCAAAATCCCTACTACAGCGACTATTGTAATCATTACCCAGAACATGGATGTCACCCTTTCTACTAATTTAAATCGATACTTTTTATACGTATGTATTCCAAAAATAGTTTCATTATTCCGATTTATTATACCATTAATAGTCCCGGTTTTTCCTGTTCCATATAAAAAAAGCTACCACTTAAAAGTGATAGCTTTTCTGTATGTTTAATTATTCAGCGATTCCTTCTGGGAACCATAAACCGATTTCACGCTCAGCAGAAGCTAAAGAGTCAGAACCGTGGATTACGTTGTGTGATAAAGTTACAGCGTAGTCACCGCGGATTGTACCAGGAGCTGATTCTTCTGGTTTTGTAGCACCCATCATGATACGAGATAATTGGATAACGTTTTCGCCTTCCCAAACCATACCGAATACTGGGCCTGAAGTGATGAAGTCTACTAATTCACCGAAGAAAGGACGCTCAGCGTGCTCTGCATAGTGTTTTTCAGCTAATTCACGAGTTGGTACCATTAATTTTGCTCCGCGCATTACGAAACCGCGACGCTCAAAACGGTCAACGATATCTCCGATTACTTGACGTTCAACGCCATCTGGTTTAACCATTAAAAATGTTTTTTCGATTGCCATTATAAACACTCCTTAAATTTGAGTAAAAGGTTTTACACCTACCGATAAATATTACCAAAATCCTACTCATACTGCAACAAATATTAGATTTGACCATAAA
Source organism: Solibacillus sp. FSL R5-0449 (assembly GCF_037975215.1). Classification (NCBI taxonomy): domain Bacteria; kingdom Bacillati; phylum Bacillota; class Bacilli; order Caryophanales; family Caryophanaceae; genus Solibacillus; species Solibacillus sp. FSL R5-0449. The sequence goes on along the minus strand of NZ_CP150239.1, from coordinate 1,258,581 downwards.
TTGGCTAGATTATTTTAAGACTTTCTCTTCCCCATGAACAGCGCAATGTCACGCAATTTTTTCTTCATTGGGTGCTTAGGTAATGCCTCGACCTCTTTTAAAGCCTTTTTTAAATACAAATTACTAATATGGGTTGCTTCTTTTATTGCTTCCGAATTCCGAACTAGTGCCAGCATACTTTGGCGCTCTTCTTCCGTTAATCCTTCTGATGCCACTTTCGACAAATAAGGGGCAAGCTGCGGATCGTCTTTCATCAACAATATCGGCAATGTAACATTCCCGTTCAGTAAATCACTGCCAGCCGGTTTGCCGAGCTGTTTGTCTGTCGCTGTAAAATCTAATATATCATCTACTATTTGAAAGCTCATTCCTACAAAGTAACCGTAGCGCTTTAAATGCCGAGCTGTTTTTTCATCGGCACCGCTTACGACCGCTCCAAGTTCACAACTTGATTCAATCAGTAAAGCTGTTTTACGTTTAATACGTCGGAAGTAATCTTTCAAACTTTGATCTAAACGAAACTTATCCTCAATTTGAATGACTTCACCATTTACCAGCTCAACCATTGTTTTCGCTAATATTTGATGGGCTCTCGGATTTTCTATGCTTGTAACATATTGTAATGCACGTGCAAATATAAAATTACCTGTGTACATTGCCACACGGTTGTTCCACTGGGCTTTCACCGTTTCCCGGCCACGGCGCATATCCGAATTGTCAATTACATCATCATGCACCAATGAACCCATATGAATAAGCTCCAATGGGACAGCAATGTTTTTCATTCGGTCAATATTATAGTCACCAAACTTGGCACTTAGTAACGTAAATACTGGTCGAATACGTTTCCCGCCGGCTTGTAGTAAATGAACTGAGGCATCATTCAATAAGTGTGAAGATGAATTCAACGCTTGTTCCAATTCGTTTTCGATGACTTCTATATCTGATTTAATATCGGCATATAGCATTTTGATTTTCATCTTTTCCACGCGTCAAAACCTACTCCCACTTTTATTTCTTCTTAAAACCCATGTGCATAGCTGCTGCCCCACCGCTATATGGTTTATATGTGACATTCTCATATCCGGCTTCCCGGAACATTTGCGCTAATTTTTTCATGCCGGGAAAATCATTCGCGGACTTTTGCAGCCATGAATACTCTTTGTAGCTTTTCGCAAAAATCTTTCCGAACAGCGGCATAATATGATTAAAGTAAAAACGGAAAAGCTGGCGATATACCGGAATTTCGGATTGGGAAGTTTCCAGACATACTACCATTCCTCCTGGTTTAACGACCCGATTCATTTCACGCAATACTTGCATATAATCGGGTACATTTCGTAAGCCAAAGCCAATTGTTACATAATCAAATGTATTATCTTCAAATGGTAGTTCCATTGCATTTCCGTGAATCAGTTCGATATTCGGGATATTCTCGGTTTTCTGCTTGCCGACTTTCAGCATATTTTCACTGAAATCAAGCCCTTTTACGTCCCCTTCATCACCGACAGCTTTCGATAGTGCGATTGTCCAATCAGCTGTACCGCAGCATACATCAAGGCATTTGGAACCTTTTTTTACGGCCATACGTTTCATCGTATCTTCACGCCATCCAACATGCATTTGGAAACTAATGACCGAGTTCATTTTATCGTAGCTCTCTGAAATGCTTTCAAACACTTCATGAACATGTTGTTCTTTCGATTTCGCCATTATTATTCAAGACCTTTCTAAATTCACTAAAAAGTGATGTATTGCTCAATGGAATGTTTTAATTCATCCGTTAAATCGATAATCCTCAAGTTTTCTCTCAATTGTCGCTCCATGTCATATAAATGATCCCGAAAGGCTTCAATTATAGAATCCATCATAGTCAAATCCGCTGAAAATGCCTTATTTAAAAAGCTCGGCTCCCCCTTGCTCAATAAATCGAGCTCTTTTTTCAAACGAATATAGGTTAACGTTTGCTGCATCAGCCCTGTATAGGCCGTGAAACCGTATACATCATAATATTGTGCAATCAGTTCACTTTCAATCGTCATTAAACTTTCAATCCACTGTTCAAGTGACCGTTTTTGTTCCTCGTAAATGCGGATCTGATGTTCACAACGCTTTACGATTCCTTCCGATAACTTATGAATCAAAAAAATATTGCCCGTTTGTGCAAGTAACTGATAATACCGACCACTATAATAATCACCGGAAAGGACAAGCAATTGCTGCTCTTTACTCGTTGCTTCCACTTCCTTCACTTTTTCGTGCTCTGTCAGTGAAGCATGCACAATTCCCACTGTGACCGCACTGATCTGATGTTCATCGGTCATAGGAGCGCCATTTAAAAAAGGAAGCTGAATGAAAAACAGCTGTTCTTCCTGTAGAGTCGGTTGTCCAACATTTTGAAGTAATGCTCTATGATGAACATGCTGTAGAATATTAGATTTTAACTTCTGAACCGATTGTGTTATAGATGTTGCATTCATAGAAATTACTCCATTTCAATGTGATAAAGCTTACGTACATTTTAATATTTATATGAGAATTACGAGATGTTACTTTTTACTTTGTACGACACCATGTGCAGAGTGAATTTTAGCTTTCCCCCGGATTTTCATGGCAGATGTATGTTCAGTAAACTGGGCGATCATAACTTCTCCCGCATCCAGTTTTTCTGAATGGTGAAATTTTGTATCTGTCCCGCGTGTTAAACCAATAACATGTACACCATCTTCTTCTGCTTCGATAATAATATACTCTGATTGTCCCATTATACAATCTCCCCACGTGTTAATTTCTTTGTCTATAATACCATAACTGTTATTATTATTTCATTTGGATGAATGTATTCACTTCATTACGCTTTATATCATCCTGTTCATAAATGCCGCGTGCAACAGCTGTCACGGTTTTAGAACCCGGTTTTTTCAATCCGCGCATTGTCATACACATATGTTCCGCTTCCACAACAACATATACTCCTTTAGGATTGAGCATTTCCATAATTGTATCCGCTACAGTTGATGTAATGCGTTCTTGAAGCTGAGGGCGGCGCGCTACTGATTCGAGGCAGCGTCCGAGTTTACTTAAGCCGGCAACTTTTCCGTCTTTAGGTATGTAGGCGATATGGGCTGTTCCGTAAAATGGAACTAAGTGATGTTCACACATTGAATAAAATGGAATATCTTTTACTAAAACTAGTTCCTCATGATCTTCATGGAATACCGTGCTGAAATAATCACGCGGATCTTCCTGTAAGCCGCTGAACATCTCCGCATACATTTTTGAAACACGTTTTGGTGTATCCAGTAATCCTTCACGCGTCACATCTTCCCCAACTGCTTCCAAAATCATTTTTACTGCTTCTTCTATCTTTTTTAAATCGACATTCGACATGAAACAAATTCCTCCTACAAACCAAAACGTTTATTATGTATAAATCTATATCTAATTAATTTTTATTCTATATTAAATTTCCCGCTAACCGATTATAGGTTAGCAAAAAAGGTTAAATGCACTCTTGAATCGTAGCACATAAATCTCATAAGTTCAAAACAGTTATACTATTTTTAGCATAGTCAGGTAAAAACAACTGAAATGAACAAAAGCGTCAAAGTTTCCGTTCAGCTCCGATTGGACAAAACGCCACTTCCTGATAGTGTGAGAAGCTTACGCTTAAGCCTAAGACGTAAAAAAGAGCAGCTCTCAGTTAGACTGAGAGCTGCTCTATGTACCTCGAGAAACTGAATTATTTTACAGCGTCCTTAAGTGCTTTACCTGGCTTGAAAGCAGGTACTTTAGAAGCAGCAATTTCGATTTCCTTACCCGTTTGTGGGTTACGACCTTTACGTGCTGCACGCTCACGAACTTCAAAGTTACCAAAACCGATTAATTGTACTTTGTCACCCTTTGCAAGAGCATCTTGAATTGTATCAAATACAGCTTCAACTGCTTTAGAAGCGTCTTTTTTAGAAAGACCTGCAGCTTCAGCAACAGAGTTTACTAATTCTGTTTTATTCACACCATTCACCTCCTCTCAAAGGGTCATGAATCTAAATCCTGTAAAAAGATTAACATACAGAAAACCGCTACGCAACTGAATTCCTCCATGTTTTGTATATATTTCGTCATTTTTTGAAAAAAAACTAAAATTACAGGACAATTCACCTATAAAAGTGAACGGCCCTGTAATCGTAGGTACTTCCTATTCTGTTAGTATGTTAAATAATAAATGTGATTAAACCTCTTTCACCTTCATTAATTAATCTTTCCAGCATGAGGCGCATTCTGTTTTTCGCATGTGTCGGAACACTCTTCATTTTGAAACGGATACTTTCCGTAAGTACTTCGTGAAGAGGTGTTCCAAATAATTGCGTTTGCCATAATGCCTGGCGGTCAAATTCATAAGCATGCTGCAAGTCTTTCAGCAAGTGCTGACTGTGAAATTCGGATCCGATCAGTGGCGAGAATTCCGCTTCCATATCAATTCGGATAATGTGGTAAGAAGGAGCTTTCGCCTTCATACGCACACCATAGAAATTATTTTGTTCGATCAGCTCCGGCTCGCTCGGATCAAATTCATCCATCGCAGGCAATGTGACACCATATCCGTGTTCCTTCGCCTGTTCAATCGCATCGCGGAATCTACGCTGTGCCGCTTTTGCCTCTGAAGCTTCCTTAATAAAGAGGAGCCACTCTTTCTTTGTATCGATTGGTTTTTCAAGAAACTCGGTACACGTTTCCTTATAGTAATCATTGTGAATGTTGACACGTAATGTTGCAATCCCCTGTCCCGCATCAATATTTTCAACGGTGCAACTTTCGACAAAATCGATTTCGCGAAGCAGTTGACTCGCCGCTTCCACGTCACGGATTTTCATTGAATCATCTTGTAATTGCGCCGTCGCAAATGCCAATGTTTCATTTAAATGGTGAGTATCATCTAAAACATCCAACCATTCCGGTTTTTCCACTTGAATTTCATTTACATTAAACTCGAATAGCGCTTCTTGCAAAATGAGCATGACATCGTTCAACTGCATATGTTGAATAGCTGTCGGAATTACAGGAACATCATATTTCTGTGCAAGAGCATTTTGTAAATGCAATGTTTCAGCTGAATGCGGTGTCGTACTATTGAGTACAATGACAAACGGCTTTCCGATCTCTGTAAGCTGATCGATAATTTGCTGTTCCGCCTTTTCAACTGCTGCTCGCAACATCCCATTTACTGTTCCGTCTGTTGTCACAACAATTCCGATATTGGCATGGTCCCGAATTACTTTATCGGTACCGATTTTTGCAGCCTCCTGAAACGCTATCGCTTCATTATGCCACGGTGTTTGCACAAACTTCGGTCCTGACTCATCCTCATAGCCTTTTGCTCCATCAATCACATAACCTACACAATCTACTAATCTAACACGAAACGGTATTGCACTTTCCCCAAAGGCAACCGTAGTTCCCTGTGCTGGGACAAACTTTGGTTCAGCCGTCATAATAGTAGGCCCAGGTGAGCTTTGAGGAAGTTCATCCATCGCCCGCATACGGTCCTCGGCATTTTCGATATTAGGTAAAATCACGCCTTCCATTACCTTCTTAACAAACGTGGATTTCCCTACCCTAACAGGTCCTACAACGCCGATATAAAGATCACCATTCGTACGTTCTGCCAATTGCTGAAAAATATGCTCGCTAATTGTATTGCCTCCTTTATATACCGTAATCTTCTCCAATTAGAAGTATTCATTATCAAAACACTATATGTACCGAGATTTTTAAATATGAAAAAGGTGTGCAGAAAGATTTAACTTTTTTGCACACCTTGTTTTGTTTAATTTTCTTTTTTCGTCGGATCATACATAATGACAGGCTCATTATTTTCATCTACCGTATATGGCAGTGAGTATGCAGGAACAACCGGGAAGTTTTCCACTAAAATCTCTCGGATATCCTCCCCCGGTTCCGCTGTAATATTGTTGTCTTTCATGTACGTATATAAATCAATCGAATAATCGACATACAAATCCCCTTCAGCAGATACGACAATCGGCAGTTGATTGTTCGAATAAGGACTTTGTACGGTAACATCTTCTTTATAGCCAATATTCTCGAAGTTTACCGTATAAACATGTTCAACTATTTTATCTTTGAATTGCGGATAAGTTGTCCCTTTAAAGCGGATATTAATTTCGCGAATTCGCTCAGGTGTTCGCAAATCGACGAGCTTTACAGTAGGGTTTTCTTCGGGATCCCAAATAATATATTGGAATATACCGCCCTTCTCATAGGAGTTTGCCGGCGGTGAGCCGATATATTTCGGGATAAGCTTTTCAAAATCGATTAAGTATTTAATGAAGATGTCTGTATCCTGGTCACGAGTCTTAATCGGAAGGACTCCCGTATCTTCACGATATTCATTGACCGCACGCTGTACACCTGCAAGCATATCGACATCAGGCCTTAAGCTGGACTGGTCAAAATTTGTCGGTGAGCCACAGCCTGTCAGCACTAAAATGACCAGTGACAAAAGAACAAACCATTTTGATGATTTCATATTATGTATTTCCCCCTATATTAGTTCGGCCATGTAAGTACGACAAGAACCATTAATAATGTGCCGATAAAAAACATGACATATGCTACTAATTTCAATAAAATTGACAAAAACATATTATGTACCCACTTACGGACTGCTGTAATAATGAGAATTGAGATTAATAGTAAACCAATCGAATAAAAAGAAACCCACATAACATCTAATGCATGCATGCTCGCTAATGGGCCACGTGCAGAATTTAAAAGTAAATTTGATAGTGGATTCATGAGCTGCAAAGTAAGTTGCACTATTAAAACCGCCTTTCTATTTATTGTTGTTACCGCTAATAATTATAGCCTTTTCAGGTAAAAAAAAACAGGAGGCATACTAGTATCCCTCCTGTTTTGTGACAAATTATTAAATTAATTGGAAATCATGCAAAATATACTAGTTCAGCTCATCTCATCAATTTCGCTTTTTTTCGTGCGCAGCATTAAGGATTCAACCAATGCTTTCGGTTCCATATGATTAAACAGCACATCATACAATGCTGATGTTATCGGCATCGAAACATCGTATTTTTTTGAGAGCTGGTATGTAGCCTTTGTTGTACGTACACCTTCCACTACCATTCCCATCTCATCCAATACTTGCTCAAGCTTCATTCCTTTGCCGAGCATATTGCCCGCGCGCCAGTTTCGGGAATGGACACTTGTACATGTAACGATCAAGTCACCCATACCTGTCAGACCGGCAAACGTAAACGGGTTGCCGCCCATTTTTACACCGAGACGCGTAATTTCGGCTAAACCGCGTGTAATTAAGGCCGCTTTCGCGTTATCGCCAAAGTTCAGACCATCCGTCAGCCCTGCAGCAAGCGCAATGACATTTTTCAGCGCACCGCCAATTTCCACGCCTATTACATCATCATTTGTGTAGACACGCAAATATTGATTCATAAATAGATCCTGCACTTTTTCTGCAGCCTCTAAATTTTCACAAGCAGCCGTTACAGTTGTCGGATGTTTTAAAACAACTTCCTCTGCGTGGGAAGGACCTGATAACACAACGATATCACTTACCGCATTGTCAGCAAGGCTTTCCTTCATCAGTTCGGAAATACGCAATAATGTATCCGGTTCAATTCCTTTCGAAACATGGACAAATAACGCTTTCTCCGTTATATAGTCCGAAATTTTGCCGCAAACTTCCCGGATTCCTTTTGTCGGTACTGCCATCACAATAGTAGAACCATGTTTTGCAGCCTCTTCCAGATTTGAAGTCGCCTTTAAATTACTCGGCAAAACCGTATTCGGCAAATATTTTTTATTTGTGTGCTGTTCATTAATTTCAGCTGCCTGATCTTCGCGATGCGACCAAACGAGCGTATTATGACCGTTTTCCGCTAAAACGATGGCCAGTGCCGTTCCCCAGGAACCTGCTCCTAAAACTACTACATTTTCCATTAAAAAACCCCCAATTCCACTTAAAGTCTGTTGAAAATTAATCCTTCAAGTCAAACCCTATTATGAACAAAAACGCTAGTTCATTTGCATAAACTAGCGCCCTTTTTATTGAATTTTAGTCACGAGCACGTGTAATGAGGCGTATTGGAGTTCCTTCAAAATCGAAAGTCTCACGAATACGGTTTTCTAAGAAGCGCTCGTATGAGAAGTGCATCATTTCCGGTTCATTTACGAATACAACGAATGTCGGTGGTTTAATCGCCACTTGTGTTGCATAGTAAATACGTAAACGACGACCTTTATCTGTTGGTGCAGGATTACGTGCAATCGAATCTTCAATTACTTCATTTAAAATTGATGATTGAATACGCATCGCATGGTTTTCACTAACACGCTTGATAATCGGTAAAATATTGTGGACACGCTGTTTCGTTTTTGCCGAAACGAAAACGATCGGTGCATAATCTAAAAACAGGAAGTGTTCACGAATTTGCTCTGTAAAGATATTCATCGTTTTCTCGTCTTTTTCAATTGCATCCCATTTGTTTACAACGATAATGATTGCTTTGCCGGCTTCATGTGCATAGCCTGCAATTTTTTTGTCCTGTTCCTGAATACCTTCATCCGCATTCAGAACGACTAAAACAACGTCTGAGCGTTCAATCGCGCGCAATGCACGGAGTACCGAATACTTTTCTGTTGATTCGTATACTTTCCCTTTTTTACGCATGCCCGCTGTATCGATAATAACGTAATCTTGTCCATCATATGAGTACGGAGAATCGATTGCATCACGAGTTGTTCCTTGGATTTCACTTACAATAACTCGGTCCTGACCTAAAAAGGCATTCACAAGTGATGATTTCCCTACGTTCGGGCGTCCGATTAACGAGAATTTAATCGTATCATCATCATATTGTTCTTCATCCGGGTTCGGGAAGTGTTTCGCACACTCATCCAATAAATCCCCTAAGCCTAAACCATGTGAACCTGAAATCGGCCAAGGCTCACCGAAGCCCAATGAATAGAAGTCATAAATCATATGACGCATGTCCGGGTTATCAATTTTGTTTATTGCAAGTACTACCGGTTTTTTTGTTTTATATAAAATTTTTGCTACTTGCTCATCTGCAGCCGTAACACCTTCACGTCCATTAGTCATGAAAATAATAACGTCCGCCTCATCAATTGCGATTTCCGCTTGCTGACGGATCTGTTCTAAAAATGGCTCGTCCCCAATTTCAATACCACCAGTGTCGATAATATTAAATTCATGTGCTAGCCAATCAGCCGAACTATAAATACGGTCCCGTGTTACACCTGGAATATCTTCCACGATCGATACACGTTCTCCAACAATTCGGTTAAAAATTGTCGATTTACCTACGTTCGGACGTCCTACGATGGCGATTACTGGTTTTGTCATCTGTACTTCATCCTTCCAAACTCTTGTCTTTCCGTATTATACACGAATTTGACTATTATATCATTTTTTCATAACATTCAAAATCGATTTCGATTTATCGTCAAACTTTTCGGAGGCTATAATTTTCTAAAAAAGTGGGAAATTATCTAATATAACGTGACTAGTTCTAATAAGTAGGCGGTCTTCTAATATATTTCCCAAAAGTTCTAAAATGAATGCCATATGTTCAAATATTGCATGCAATTCTTCTAAAATCCCACTCGCTTTTTCTAATAAACTATAAATTTGTTCTAATAATTTCATGCTATGAGCTTCCCAAAAAGCAAAAAACCGCCCACATAAGCATCCTTATATGGGCGGTTTTCGTAATATTATTTTTTGAATCCTTTTAGCTGATCACCGATAACATCGCTGAAAGAGAAACCTTTATTTTCTTCAGGCAGTTCGTAATCGTAGTCCTCGTCGCTCGCAGAATCTTCCTGCAATGCTTTAATGCTTAGTGCAAGGCGTTTTTCTGCTTCATTTACCTCAAGTACTTTTACTTCCACCTCTTGTCCGTCTTTTAAGACTTCATGCGGTGTTGTAATATGCTTGTGGGAAATTTGAGAAATATGGACAAGACCTTCAACACCAGGGAATACTTCCACAAAAGCACCGAATGTAACAAGACGTTTTACAGTACCTGTTAAGATTGCGCCTTTAGAAGCTTTCTCTTCAATGTCTGTCCATGGACCAGGCAAAGTATCTTTGATCGATAATGAAACACGCTCATTTGGAATATCGACTGAAAGCACTTTTACAGTTACAGATTGTCCTTCCTGTAATACCGTAGAAATATCTTCAACATGTTCATGTGCCACTTGTGAAATGTGGACTAATCCATCAATGCCGCCCAAATCAATGAACGCACCGAATTTCGCCAAGCGCTGAACTGTACCTTCCAGCATATCCCCTTGATGGATATTTTGAATCACTTGTTGCTTTTTCGACGCTTTCTCTTCATCTAATACTGCACGATGAGATAAAATAAGTCGGCCTTTTTCTTTATCTAACTCTGTAATTTTTAAACGTAAAGTTTTGCCTTTGTAATCCTCAAAATCTTCGACAAAATAATCTTCAACGAGTGAAGCCGGAACGAAACCGCGCACGCCTAGATCGACGACAAGTCCGCCTTTCACAACATCTTTTACTTCTGCTTCGAATACTTCACCAGATTCGAATTTCGCTTTTAATTCATCCCACGCGTGCAGAGCATCTACTTTGCGTTTCGATAATACAAAATTCTCTTCTTCAACTTTCGTAATCATAAGCTCTAGCTGATCGCCAACTGAAACTATATCAGAAGCTTTTTCAATGTGTAAGCTTGAAAGTTCGCTAATAGGTATAATCCCGTCGAAAGGTGCCCCCTCGATCGAAACCGTTACTGACTTTTCTTCAACCTGTTCAGCAACACCTTTCACAATATCTCCTTCTTGAAATTTTTGGTTTGACCCTAAATTCATTTCCTCAGACATATGTAGCCCTCCTTCGCGTATTCCACTTTTATTTTATTCGATAAGTTCTACAAAAACAAAAAATAACCCTTTATTTTCAGAAATTTCGTACGTTAGCTTCATTTTTTAATAGTGTTTACTGCATTTTTTGCTGCGCTAATTTCAAAATTTCCTGCGCCGCTTCATCAATTGATAAATGCGTCGTATCTAAAAATAAAGCATCTTCTGCTTGGATGAGCGGTGAAGCTTCACGTTCACTATCAAGCTTGTCCCGCAATGCAATTTCCTTCTGTAATGATTCAATTGTAGAAGGAATACCGCGGCGTTCATTATCCAGGAAGCGTCGATGTGCACGTTCTTCAACTGTTGCAGACATGAAGATTTTAAGCTCAGCATCTTTTAAAACATGTGTTGCGATATCACGCCCGTCCATGACAACCCCGCCGTCCGCAGCCAGCTTTTGCTGCATCGCTACAAGAATTTCACGAATATTGGCATGTGCCGCAACTTCTGATACATTTGCCGTAACTTCATTTGAACGTATAGCCTGTGACACATCTTGTCCATCCACAAAAACGAGTTGGCCCTGCTCCGACGGTTTTAATGTAATCGCCGTTTGCTGCAGCATTTTTTCAATCGCTTCTGCGTCATGTAATTGTATGTTTTCTTTCATCGCTTTATACGTCACTGCCCGATACATTGCACCTGTGTCGATATATGTAAATCGAAGTGCTTCGGCTACAATTTTTGCAATGGTACTTTTTCCTGCACCTGCAGGACCATCAATTGCAATTTGAATTTTTTTCATCATAATTAACTCCCTACTTTCCGTTGCTATTGTATCATAACGGAAAAAAATTTTACCTTCTTTACGCTATATTTTTTTTAAAAAAACTGCCCGTCCATAACATTCGTTTCAGTTATTTAAAAAGGTCTAAAAAGTAAAATACTTTTTAGACCTTTGCTTATAATTCATTCATTTCTTTTTTGCGGATCATTACTTGTCGTTCGAAGCAGAATCGGACAATCTGCTGTTTATCATAATCATCCGTATCCGTGAAATTCAATGCTGCCATTTTCATGTCATTGCGTTCGAACATGTTCACGACTCTCGCATCTGTTTCGACATAGCGGATTTCGCCATTTACAAATGGCAGGACAACAAATGCCTTAACTGAATCCCCTTCAGTAAAATTGACCGGTGACTTAATATGAACCAATGTTCCCCCGGCGCTTATGTCTTCGGCCGCAAACTGAAATTTCTGTTCGTCATGTTCTACGGCAATATCTACTGGTGTTTCTACACGAACATATTCGCGGCGCTGAATTTTAATAAACTCTTCAGGTGGTGGACACGCAAGCAGTATCATTTGAACATTGCCGCCTTTACGTCCTAAAACTTCTGTATTAAAGCAGTAACTTTCCTTTTTTTCCGTACTGAAAGTTGCACGGAATTGTGCGCCATCTATTAAAAAAGCGATTTTTTTAGTTGCCGTATTAATTGGATAGTCGATAAAAATCATATTGTCCTGCCGATCAACTACACGACATTTAAATTTTTCGACCCTTTCCGTATAGGTTGGCTCCAGCGTTAGTTTTGTTCCAATTTTTAGTTCCATTTGCCTCTCCCCATAAGAAATTATTGATACTTTATTATCTCACGGGAATGTAAATATAGCTATATTTTTACAATTATTTTTACTGGACCTAGCACCTTCTACATACTGCTAAAACACTTTTTCGTTTTTGATCACTTCATGTGTTTCCGTATCGATTACTATGCGATACGTATCCTGTGTCTTATTGTCGAGCCTTGCAATAACTTCATAACATTTACGCAGCTCCAGATTTCCATTGCCAGTATAAATCTTTTGCACTTGTTCGACACCTACATGGTCCGCAAAAAACTTATCCCAGTCGATCGGCACCTCACCTTGCTCTTTTATTTTTTCTTCCTGAATATATTCCATTGCGTTGACACCTAAAATTTCCGCGTTATCCTTCGCAATTTTTACTTGAATACTATCCGGATAAATTAAAGCTTCATCATCGCCATACACTCTCGTAAATACGAGATGCCATGCTTCATGATTTTCCCGTGTTTCGGAAAGTTTCACATCAGTGTAGCCTACTTTATTCATAAAGCTTTTTGCGGTATTCAAAATTTCTTCATGTGAGAGTGCATCCTTTTTCACCGGACGTTCAAGCAGGAATGACAGAAGATGGCCGCCATTTTCTGTTATGTCGGCATAGCCGATTTTCGAACCATGGATAAATTGAATATGATAGAACGGGTATGGTGCATTATCACTGCTTTTTGTCACGGTTACGATGGAATCATCGATATTCGGGAAAAACTTTTTAAAATTTTTAATGGCTTCGCTCTTCGTTATTTTTTTATCTTTTAAATGCTGTAACTCCCGCTTTTTCTCATAATCCGATTCACTTGCAGTTAATGGAAAATCGGTTTCATTATATGTTTTTAATTGTTTTGACACGTTCATAAACGGTGAATCTTTAAGGTCGGTTGTATGATTCGTTGACCATTTTTTTAAATCGCCGTCATTTTCATAAAAAGCGACAGTCGCGATATTCCATTCTTCTGCAAACGCATGTAAATTGGAAGCAACCGTACTCATTTTACCGCGCCAGTTTTCATAGTCCCCCGTTGCGGCCGCTTGTTTTGCGTTATCACCGATCTTCCCTAAATAACGCATCCATTCATTTTGTACTTCTGCCTGAATCGGTAAATTGGCGACCGTTTTTCTTAAATCACTGCTCAACCGCCAGATGGAATCCAATTCATTATTTAAAGCTTTTTCGTCCTGAAAGAGTAAAGATTGTTCCACCGCTGTATGCAATGTCGACAATTTTTCAGTCGCTGCCGAAAGGTCCCTCGATTGGGTAGCATAAACAGCTCGCTCCAAATCCTTATTTTGTGTAAATAGATCAAAGGAAACAAAGGCTAATATGACAACAAATAAACCTAATAAATATGCAAATTTTTTCATGTTTTACCCCCGCCTATAAGCAGAAAATATGCTCACCAATTTGTTTGATTTGAGGTCTAGACCAAATCCAATTACTTGTCGCTGTTACAGGATTAAAATAATACAGAGCATTCTCGGATGGGTCCCAGCCGTTTATCGCATCCAACACAGCCTGTTTGGCACGTTCATTTGGAGTAAGCCAAATCTGGCCGTCCGCAACAGCTGTGAAAGCTAATGGCTGGAAAATAATTTCCGAAATCGTATCCGGAAATTCCGGAGACTCCAGACGGTTCAAAATTACGGCTGCAACAGCAACTTGTCCTTCATACGGCTCGCCTCGCGCTTCTCCGTATACGGCATTCGCTAAAATTTGAAGATCCTGCTCTGTGTAGCCTGGTGGAAGCTGCATGGAGGTTGTACTATTTGAGCTTTTTCCGCCATTTCCACCTTTTTTCACCTGATTTTCCAAAGCGACACCGCCATAATACGTGAAGCTGTTCCCAGCATTAATCTGTTTATGAACCCACGCTTTGTCGAAATCCGAATTATTCTCGAGTTTTTCCTTCGTAGAACGTCCGGCAATCCCGTCTACAGGAAGCCCGTATTGCTCCTGGAAATTACGAAGTGCCCAATAGGTTCCGTAACCAAATTTCCCGTCAATTTTCCCATGATAGAAACTTAAATATTGAAGTCGTGCCTGTAACTCAATTACATCGTCACCAAATGCACCTCGTTGCACATCTTGACCTGAAAATGCAAATGTATGACTTACAAAACTACTTGATATAATGATTACGAACAAGACGATTTTTTTCATTGACATTTCCACTCCTTTTTCAGTAGGATGTAGAAATTTGAAAAGTTTATACATTCGAAAGCTGCTTTTTTCAATTTATAGAGAGGTTTTTCGTCACTTATTTTGAGTTTGCAAATCCGTTTTTTACATAGAAAAAGGTTTGCTACAAATATTTTTGTAGCAAACCTTTTAGAAATGGTTACTGCGGGATAAGTGTTCAATTAGATGTTCATGTGCCTGCTTGACTTTGCGTAATGCAAACGTCCATAAAAATAACATGAACGGCAGCATTGCATACAAAAAGTATTCTTCTAACATTAAAATTGAATTATACATAATATGAAGACCTACTGGGGCAAAGAGGGCAAGCGCAATGTACCTCTTCTGTATTTCGTCACTTGAAAATTTTCCTTTTCCGTAATAGTAACCCATCACTACACCGAACAATGCATGACTCGATACCGGCAATAACGCCCGCATAAATGCCTGATCAATCCCAAAAGATAATAAATAGAGGACGTTTTCCACAGTAGCAAATCCTAATGAAACAGCGGCACCGTACAAAATACCGTCATACGGATCGTCAAACTCGATATGGCGTAAAATTACGGCTAAAATAATGAGCCATTTTACGAATTCTTCTATCGAACTGGTGAATATTGCATTGATAAAATAAGGATTCGAAAATGTCTGTTCTTCTTTAATGACAAATTGTATAAATAAAACAGGGAAGGTTATAACCCCGCCATATATGAAAGAATGCATTAATGTACGCCGTGGCTCGGTATCCATCTCATTGCGTAAATAAAAGTAGCTTAAAAGGGCTAAACCCGGCGCAATCGCTGCTGATAATAGTATAAACATCATGCCGGCTCCTCTCGTTTCTCGACTCATAAATAGTATAGCACTATTTTTTTCTAAGCAGTGTAGCATACCCAATATTTGTCTAGAAAATATAAAAACTCGGCTATTTCCATGCCGAGTTCCTATCATTAATGCATAAAAGTATCAAAATCCGTATTGCCGTTCGCAATCATCAACAGGAGCTTCATACGGGCTTTCTTCGGATCAAAGTCCCCGCCCATAATAACGCCGGCATCTTTCAAGTAATTCGCACTGCTGTAATAATCATATGTCGGGAATACTCGTCCTTCTTCAGTCGATGTCGTTAACACAACTTTCGTTCCTTTTTGACAAAGTTTTTCTATTGCGCCCATCATTTTCGGTGCAACTTGACCTCGACCTGCTCCGACCAGCACAATACCTTCAACATCTGCTTCGTAGAGGGCATCCAATATAATGGAACTTGCACCTAAATAAGCAAATACAATTTCAACAGCAGGGTAGCTTTCTTTTATATCATATACTTCTTTATGTGTTGGCTTCTGGTAAATGATGACCTCGTCGTTATCGATAAATCCAAGCATCCCATAGCCGATCGATCCAAAGCCGTTAATGCTTGAGGAATGCATTTTTTTCACGTATTTGGAATGGATGATTTTTTCATTAAAGACAACGCACACCCCGATATTTTTCGCCTCTTCATTCGAAGCAACCAATAAGGAATTCCGGAGATTTGAATAGACATCTGTACCAATATCGCCTGGTGATTTTTGCGAACCCGTTACAATAACCGGGCGTTCATCATGAATTGTCAGCTCTAAAAAGTAGGCCGTCTCCTCTAAACTGTCCGTACCATGTGTAATGACAATCCCGCTCACCGTTTGATCTTCAAATACATTTTTGACCGTTTGATTCAGTAGATTTAAATTTTCGAATGTCATATGCATCGATGGAATCTGGTATAAATCAATCAGTTCAATATCCATCTCATTTTCAAGCTGGCACATCGATAAAATGGCTTGACCATCCAGCTTGCCGGACTCCAGTTTATTTTTCTTGTTGCGTGTACTTGCAATCGTTCCACCTGTTGTAATCAGCACTACTTTTTTCTTCATAACATTCACCCCTTATGTAGTTTGACGAGCAATTTTTTGAGCAATCATATTTCCATGAAAGCGGCCGTTTTCTATAAAGATTTCATTGGCATTATTTCCCGCAGCAATGACACCGGCAATAAATAGATTTTCTACATTTGTTTCCATTGTTTCAGGATCGAATGTCGGTCTTCCTGTTTGTTCATCAATCTCGACGCCCATTTCACGAATGAAACGATGATCAGGGTGATAACCGGTCATTGCGAATACGACATCATTAGCGAATGTTTCTTGTTGTCCATCGATTTCGACAATGACTTCATTTTCTTTGATTTCTTTTACTTCTGTATTGAAGTGCATTGAAATCTCGCCTTCTCGTACAAGACCTAAAAATTCCGGCAATACCCATGGCTTAATGCTCGGCGAATAATCATTGCCGCGATAGATGACCGTCACATGTGCGCCTGCTTTATTAAGCTCCAATGCTGCATCAATTGCAGAGTTTTTCCCGCCGATTACCAGTACATTCAAATCGAAAAACGGGTGTCCTTCCTTAAAATAATGATGCACTTTCGGAAGATTTTCGCCTGGTATATTCAAATAGTTCGGATGATCGTAATAGCCCGTTGCAATGACTACATACGGTGTTTCATAACTGTCCTTATCAGTGCGCACATGAAATAAACCATCCGTTTTTTTAACACTTTCCACTGTTTCAAAACGATTGACT
The DNA here is from genome assembly GCF_037975215.1 of Solibacillus sp. FSL R5-0449. Lineage (NCBI taxonomy): Bacteria > Bacillati > Bacillota > Bacilli > Caryophanales > Caryophanaceae > Solibacillus > Solibacillus sp. FSL R5-0449. The sequence goes on along the minus strand of NZ_CP150239.1, from coordinate 1,241,211 downwards.
TGAAGGTTTTTCGCCTTCACGACTTCGCGATAATAGACAAGTGCCTGATTGCGTTTCGGTTTTCGTTGTTCAATAATAAACGGCACATCCCCGATTGCCAGCTTTTCACTCGTACTAAAAAAAGTTTGATGTGTCGGATAATTGTAAATCGCATTGACAATATTACCTTTTTCGATAATGACTGGCGACAATCCGATATTTTGTAGTTCAATCGCTGCAGCTAATCCACATGGACCTCCACCAACAATGATTGCATCTACCTTTTGCATACTAACATCTCCTTATTCAATTCCTATAAATCGCTTTTCTCTCATTTTACATCTTGTTCAAATTTAATTGTAATAAGATGACTTTCCGGCTTTGCACAGAGACGCAGCGGGACAAGCGTCGTACCATACCCGTTACTGACAAGTTCATAGCGGTTTTTCACTTTTTTAAAATATCCGTGTGGCTGCAGTCCGAATTTACCGAGACGAATTTGCCCGCCATGTAAATGTGCCCCAATACTGAGCAGTGGCTGAAACTGCTTATGTACTTTGCCGAACAGTTCCGGATTATGCGCAATGAAAACGGTGTTCTTTTCTTCGCATTGCCCGATTGCCTGCTGGATGTTCTGTTCTTCCGGACGATATGAAACTGCGCTCACAGACAGCTTATTTTTGCTTTTGAGACTGATTGATTCATTCTCAATAATATGGATTTGATGGTCTTTCAGCAGTTGACGCAGTTTTTGTTCACCGAATTCAATATCATTATTGCCCCATATAAAATAAATAGGGCCCAGTTTTTTTAGCATGCGTATATTATGGAGCACTGTATCTTCAGAAGTCCGACGATCGACAAAATCTCCCCCTATGAGGACAGCCTGTATATTTTGATCAATCGAATCAATCATCGCTTCATTAATTTTGCGCGCATGTGTATCCGATATAAAATAAAGATGGATTGTTTCATTATCGCCAATTGCTTTCACTTCATGTGACCGGATGTTATTTTCATGTGCTTCTTTATACATATAGAGAAGCACTGAAATACAGGCGATTCCGATAAAACTTATTATGACCATACACGGTCCTCCAATTCAAAAATGCTAATAACACAATAGCCTGATGTAATGCTTTCATAACCTTTAATTTCACCTAGTGTTTACTAAGTATTTAAAATAACAAATTTCTTTCATAAAGAAAAAGACGAGAGCCGGAACGGTTCGTCTTTTTACTAGTCATTATACAAGTGAGAAAAATTATGGAACAATTACTAAAACTTGCCCTGTCGAAATACTGTCCGTTGATAAATTGTTGGCAGCTTTTATTTTATTAACATATTCAGGACTACCATTACCGTAGTACTTTAATGCGATGCGGTATAGATTGTCAGTCGATTGTACAGTATGTGTTTTTTGCTGTGCTTTAGCCGCTTCCTGAGCAGCTTTTTTCTGTGCTTCCTGCTCTTTCGCTTTAGCAGCAGCTACTTTCTGTGCTTCTTCCGCTTTTTTTATTTCTGCCGCTTCTTTTTCAGCTTTTTCTTTTGCGATTTGTGCTTCCGCCTTTTTCGCTTCTTCAGCAGCTAACTTTTCTTTTTCCGCTTTCGCTTTAGCCTCATCCACTTCGGCCGAATTATCATCATTTTTTTCTTCTTTATCTTCGTCATCGTTAGTAGCAGCTGGCTGTGTTTTCGGATCCTGTTTTTGAATCTCCACTACTAAGTCATCCTTCTTATCCACATTTACATTTTCACTTGCAGATGTGTTCGGTTCATAGATTAGCCACACATAAGCTAGAATAACTAAAGGGATAAAAATTAAGATAACTGTTAACACCGTCATAATTGGGTTTGTTTGTTTTTTTCCGTTTTTCTTTCGATGTCGGCTAACACGTGACATTTTTGTACCTGACTCATTATGTAGGTCAATCTCTTGACGATGCTCCTCTACCTTCTCCCGGTAATCTTCTTTTGTCATGGCCTTCACCCCTCCAACTACTAAAAATTATAACTTTATTATGACCAATTTCTACATAAAAGTAAACGGTTCGATAGTAGATTAAGAGTTTATTAACAATATTTTCTTGAGACGGTGTTGCCAATTGGTCATTTTAATCATAGTTTTTGAAGGATCTCTCTCTTCCACCAGTTCAGACACATCGATTCCACAGTTGGAACAGCAATTTTCCTGCTGCTTAGTCAATTGCTGACCAAAGTACTGAACGACTTGCTTCCTCATACATTCTGTACCTTCTATAAGCTTTAAAACGAGCTGGACTTCTTCAAATTTCTTAATCTGTAAATTCAGCATCCGATTCTTTACTTCCTCGGCAGATTCACGTGCCAGCCAATAACTCAGCACACGGAAAACGACTTCCGACATTTCCCCGTTTGCAAGCAATGACTGCGGCTGTTCACCAGCAGCCATCACTTCTGTGAACCGGTCCACATGAATATTTTTCGGCAAATCTTCTGACGCGATAAATTTTGCAAATTGCTCATCACCGTCACAATACAATAAAAAGGCAACTGCTTTTTTGCCATCACGACCAGCCCGCCCAATTTCCTGCATATAGTTCGACAATGTTGCAGGCATTGTTTCATGAATAACTTGACGAACATTTTCTTTATGGACACCCATACCAAATGCATTTGTCGCTACTATCCATTCAAGCTGGCCTGCTAAAAATTGCTGCTGTATAAATTGTCGGTCCTGCGCTTCCTTCCCGGCATGATAAGCGGCCGCCGAAATATTTTGCTGTAGAAGCTGTAAACTGATCGCTTCTGCTTTTGACCGGGATTGCGTATAAATGATACCCGGGCCGGCTGTATTTTTAACATGTTCAATAATCCATTCAATCTTTTCCTCACGCTCTGAAAACAGTTTTTTCACTAAATGAATATTGTCTCTGTTTACAGCGTGCATATAGCGAAAAGGTGCATTCATTTTTAAATAGGATTGGATATCCGCCAAAACCGTATCCGTTGCTGTGGCGGATAATGCAAGAATAGGCGGACGATTCGACTCCGATAATATTTCACCAATCCGTAAATAGTCCGGTCGAAAATCAAATCCCCATTGCGATATACAATGTGCTTCATCCGCAACAATTAGCGAAAGTTCCATCGCTTGAATTCTTGCCTTTACTTGCGGCTGCAACAGCATTTCCGGAGATACGAAAATAAACCGGTACTCTCCCAAAAAGTGTAGGGCATACCTTTTCTGGTCTGGTGTTAAAAAGGAATTCAATGCGACAACTCGTTTTTCCCCCATTTGCTTTAGCTGATCGACCTGGTCTTGCATGAGTGATAATAGCGGCGACACAATCAGCACCGGTTTTTGAAATAAATAGCCCGGCAGCTGGTAACAAAGGGATTTCCCCATTCCGGTCGGCAAAATGGCCACAACATCTCTGCCCGCCACTATATTTTTGATGATTTCTTCTTGTCCTGGCCGGAATGAATCATAGCCGAAATGTTGCTTTAAGGCACTTTGTAAATTCATATATGGGTCGCTCCTTTCGCCAATGTTAGCCGAAGTTGAAAATAGCTTAGCTGCGGCAGTAATTCTTTCAATGTTTTTAATCGTTTCGTATCGTAAGCTTCGACCGCACCTAAAATTTGTTGCTGTTCTTTATTTGATACAAATGGCTCTATCGAAAAGTTCGGTTCATTCATCGCAAGTTCGACAATATGATCTTCAATCGTACTCATTTTTAATCGACGGATATGACTGATTTCTTCCAATGTTCTTCCCGTTCTGTATAACTGGGCGGTTGCGTTTGCCGAAGCAGTCAGCACGACTTCCACACGTATATTTTGCATAATTTCATTCAATAGCGGGTATTGTGTTTTTTCACGGTACAATTCATTCAACCAAGTATGCAATGCGCTAATGTAGTGCAGTTGAACATCCATTTCCTGCATATTATAGCCAAATGCCAGTTGCTGCCACGTAAATCCCGGTTCATTATAGCCGGTCAATCGGTACATGAGGATGTCTTTCATGTTTTCTTCGATTGCACTTTCGGATAAACTTGCAGACATTTCCGAGTAAATTGCTTGTTGCAGCATGCCTTTCTGATATTGGTGTCGCACTAAAAATTGACGTACCCATTGCTGTACTTGTTCATTTTTTTCAATCGGGATAAACGCTTTTTTCTGATGGAGCTGATGCGACAGGCTTTGAATAATAAGCGAAAGTCTGCCGAAAAACAAATGTTCATTGCCACGGTAATGCCAGCCATCAAACGAAAGACGCACAGGTTTTGAGGCAAGCTGTTTTCCTTGCTCGGTCATAGTATAAAAACCGTTTTCCTCTATTATAATAATACTCTTGGCGAACATGAGATCAATTTGCTCATCGAATTTATGACGAGCTAGTTTTGGGAGCAGCCCAAAGTAGGAATATAAATTAAAGAGGCCTACATCATGAATTGTCTGCCCTGACCGCTTCCCTTTCAATAAGTGATAGGCGGCTGAAACAGTGCGTTCCTGCTGAAAAGTATGTAAAATTTTCAAAAGAATTTGTTGGATTAGCATGTCAAATCCCTCATTTTCGTAGTATTAGGTTGAAAAGTGCCGAAAACACCATTAGAATAAGTAAGAGCTTTATGGAAACGAACGGATAAAGGAGAGGTAACAATGCCAAAATATACTATCGTAGATAAAGATACTTGTATCGCATGTGGCGCTTGTGGCGCTGCTGCACCGGATATTTATGATTATGATGATGAAGGAATCGCTTTCGTTATTTTAGATGATAACATGGGTACTGCTGAAGTTCCAGAAGATCTACTAGAAGATATGCAAGATGCATTTGAAGGCTGTCCAACAGATTCTATTAAAGTTGCAGATGAAACATTTGACGGCGACTCATTAAAATTCGAATAGATACAAACATACGAAACGATTCCTTAATTAAGGGTCGTTTTTTATTTTGCCCTTTTTTCTCATTGCGCATCTATAATCGAGATGTTATAGTTAATATTAGTAGTAGGTACTAATATTAACTAATCATTTTAGGGGTGTCGTTATGGATTTATTGCAATTAAAAGGGAAAAATATTGTTGTAATGGGTGTTGCCAATGAGCGCAGTATTGCTTGGGGCATCGCAAAACGACTATTTGATGTCGGAGCAAATGTCATTTTCACATATCGTAAAGAACGTTCAAAAGGAAAAATCGAAAAGCTTTTAACAAATTATGAAGAGCACAATGCAACAGTTATTGAATGTGACGTAAACAGCGACGAAAGCATTGAAAAAGCATTCAATCAAATCGGCGAGCAATTTAAAGTAATTCATGGCATTATCCACTCTGTTGCCTTCGCGCATGCCGAAGACCTTCACAACCGATTCGTCGAAACAACACGTGATGGCTATGCCTTTGCACAAGATACGAGTGCCTATTCGCTGATTGCTGTAACAAAAGCTGCAAAACCTTATATGTCTGAAGGCGGTTCTATCGTAACGATGTCTTATTTAGGTGCACAGCGTGTTCTTGACGGCTACAATGTAATGGGCGTTGCGAAAGCAGCACTGGAAGCATCAATGCGCTATTTGGCAGCGGATGTCGGTGCGGATAATATTCGTGTCAATGCCATTTCCGCAGGTGCCATTCGTACATTGGCAGCAAAAGGTGTGCCAAGTTTCAATCAGATCCTGCATAAAATCGAAGAAACTTCTCCGTTAAAACGCAACACAAACCAGGAAGAAGTAGCTGACATGACAATCGTGATGTTAAGCCACCTTTCCCGAGGTGTGACAGGCGAAACGATTTATATCGATAGCGGTTATAATATTATGGGTTAGTCAAAAGCGAATTCACTACCTCCCTTGTGAATTCGCTTTTTTTTATGTTAAAATACTGGAAAATACTGTTTATTAAGGAGCATTACGATGAAAAAGTATATTTCAGGATTATTAATGGGAGCTGTCTTAATAAGCGGTTTCTCGTTTACGGCAATAGAAGCAGAGGCAGCTACAAAAACAAAAGCAGTCGCTTATAAAAACTGCACAGAATTAAATAAGGTTTATAAGGGCGGCGTTGCGAAAGACGCAAAAACAACGAACAAAGGCGGCAAAACAAAATATAAACCTTTCGTATCAGCTGAGCTTTACAAATTAAATGAAAAAAGTGATCGCGATAAAGACGGAATTGCTTGCGAAAAATAGGAGAAGTGAATGAAATGAAGATTCTCGCTCACCGTGGTTACAGTGCCAACTACCCCGAAAATACGATGATCGCTTTTCAGGAAGCTGCAAAAATGGCTATTTGGGGAGTTGAATTTGATGTCCATTTAACGAAGGACAACCAGTTAGTCGTTATTCATGATGAATCAATTGACCGTACATCTACAGGTAAAGGCTATGTGAAGGATATGACACTGGAAGAGCTGCGAGCATTCGATTATGGCTCATGGTTTGCTCCGGAGTTTGCTGGTCAAACAATACCTACATTAGCGGAAACTTTAGCCATTTTTAAATCAACGCCCTTCCCAATCAATATCGAGATAAAGTCGGACATTTTTCGAGTATCCCGGCATTGAAGCACTCATTGCTAATGAAATTCATACCTTTAACTTAGAAGACCGTGTCATTATTTCTTCCTTCAATCATGAAAGTATTGCGCGTTTTCAGCAAATCATGCCAAATGTAAAAACCGCGCTGCTATTTGCTTCGCTTATTGTAAACTTAGAGGACTATGTCAAGACGCTTGGCGCGGATGCGATCCATATCCCCTATTACTACGGGATGCGTTCCATTGTTCAGCAAGCGATCAAGAACGGAATGACCGTCAGAACTTATACAGTGAATGATGCAAAAGTAGCCCGCCAACTCGAATCACTTGGAATTGAAGCCATCTTTTCCGATGTAGTAAACCTATAAAAATGAGAAAAAACTGTTTCGAAGGAATTCTTTTGCAGCAGTTTTTTTATGTAATATTTAGACAATTACTAGAAAAACGCTTTCAAATAGCTAAACTTTGTTAAGTTCATTTTATCGTCAAACTTTAAAATTTTTACCCGTTTTTACCCTCATTCCTTTTGAAGTCAGACGTCTGTTTACTGTATATTAAGAGTAACAACAAACAGATTCGGAGATGAAATGATGAATACAGAAATTTTATCATATGTAGAAAAAATGGAGGCTGCAGTACTAAACGATTTAGTTACAACAGACTCCTCTGACTTATATGAAATTGCAGTTGAAATGATTGCTGAACATAAAGATGCTTACAAAAATATTTGCCAAGCTTATGAAGTAGTTAAGCATAACTTAGTCGGATAAGCACTTAAAAATAAGCAAAATTAAAAGCAGTTCAAATTTACTTCCCCATAAATTTGAACTGCTTTATTTTTTTGTGCAAAAGTTCGCAAAAAAAGAGGGTTCCTTATAAAAGGCCCCCTCTTCTATAGTTACATCATTAAAATTAAAGTTTTACGATGTTTGTAGCTTGTGGTCCACGTTGACCGTCTTCTACTGAAAACTCAACTTTTTGACCTTCTTCAAGAGTTTTGAAACCTTCACCTTGAATAGCTGAGAAGTGAGCGAATACGTCAGAACCGCCTTCAACTTCGATGAAACCGAAACCTTTTTCAGAGTTAAACCATTTTACTGTACCTTGTGTCATAATAAATGACCTCCAATTAATTAAATTTAATAAGATCGCAATTCTTCCAAAAGAAAAAAATTCACATATTACAAAAAGTACCAACTAAACCACGAAATACTTTTTGTAATAGGTGAATTTAATGTCTTGTAACTATCTCATTGACCTTAGTATATAGTAAATAATCGGATTTGTCTACTATAAATTCAATTTTATCTGCTTTAACAATTATTTATCGATTAAAGGATTTACACCTCAATAACTAACTAAAAATTATTTAGTTACTTTTTGTAAGCATTTTGTTTGCAATTACATTTTAGCATTGGTTAATATAGGAAATGTATTACATAGAACTAGGAGGATTTTTTTCATGGTATTACAAGCAAAAGAATTCCGTACAGCGGAGCATGACATTTCTGAAGTATTTTTAAATCGGTGGTCACCACGTGCCTATGCAGACACACCTGTTGCCGAAGATGTATTAAACCGTGTATTTGAAGCAGCACGCTGGGCACCATCAGCAGGCAACAACCAGCCTTGGCGCTTTATCGTGGCAAAAACAGAAGAGGATTTAGCAAAGTTCCACCCTGTTTTAATGGAAGGTAACTTAGTATGGGCAAACCGTGCACCTGTTTTAGTATTAGTCATTTCTGACAATACAAAAGGCTCACATGAGTTTGATGCAGGAACAGCATGGGGATTCCTGTCACTTCAGGCAGCAAAGGAAGGTTTAATCACACATCCGATGAGCGGTATATATAAGGATGTGGCAAAAGAAGCATTTAACATTCCGGATACGTTTGATGTACATTTAGCTATTGCAATCGGCTACAAAGGCGACAAAGAAATGCTGTCTCCGGAATTACAGGCACGTGAAACGCCATCAGGTCGCCGTCCATTAAATGAAATTGTATTTGAAGGTTCTTTTAAATAAGGTTTAAAATTGATGAGGTAACCGCATGAAGGAAATGTTCTTTCTTGCGGTTTTTTTCAGTTGCCCCCATTAATATAGAACTTAAACTTTTAGAAGCGGCTTTTTAAGCATCTCCAATAACAGTTCATATTCCTTATCTCCGATCGTGTTCCTTACCATCTTTTCTATTTTAAACTCCATCTTTTTGCTTTCATTAACAATAACGATTCCTTTTGCAGTCAAATGGGCCCTCTTTTGAACTTTCGAGCCTTTTATTAATTCGGTCGTAATAAGTTCCTTTTCTTGTAAGGAAGTCACAAATTTATGAACCCCCTGCTTTGAAATGTCCAATTTTTTTACTAGTTCCGGTACCGTTACATAACCCTCAAATATGTTTTTCAGTACAAACCATTCCGAACTCGTTATATGAAGGTCATTATTTTCATTCCACATAATTTCTGCCTTTTGGCGTAACTGTTTATGTTGGCGATACAATAATTCTATAAAGTCAATCATTGGGGCTCCCCTCTTTCTTTCAACATATACTTAAATATTCTCAAGCATCATACTAAAGGAAAAATATTAATTCAAGTTCACGATACTAATAGGACATTTAAGTCAACTTAGTTGACTTAAATACAAAATTACATTAATATTAAACGTATAACTTTTTTTGGAGGCGTATATATGTATAAAATTGGTGACTTAACGTTTTATAAATCCCATGGTATTTGTCAAATTGATGGTATTATAGAACAAAACTTCACAGGAGAGCCTATGCTTTACTATGTTATGCAGTCAAAAATCAGACCGGGAGTAACGCTATATCATCCAGTAGAGAGTAAGAACTCACAACTTGAAAAACTTTTGAGCTATGATGAAGCAGTTCAAATTATGGATTGTTTTTCGAATGAACCAAGTGAATGGAATGACCGCAGTACAAACCGTCAAAGAAATCACGCAGAAATCTTAAGTGCGAATAACCATCTAGAAGCGGCACAATTAATGAATACACTCCTACGAAAAGACTTGGAATTACAAAAAGAAGAGAAAAAAATTACATCTCAAGATTCACAAATTTTACAGCAACTCTCAACGATTATTTATGACGTCTTGGAAATTGCGCTTAAAAAGCCAAAAGATGCTATTGAAAAAGAGATTTTTAAAAGAGTTCAAGGACCTACTAACTGATTTATAAATTAGGTTGATTTCTTTAACGAGTTGAAGTAATCCATTTTACTTCAACACTGTTCGTTACTGAGCGATTTGCCACTTTATACATAAAAAATTATATAAGGCGTTTGCTATTCAACTAAATAGCAGGCGTCTTATTTTTTGGTGAATAAAAAGGAATTTTAACTTCTATTATTATGTGACTTGTATGATGTTTTTCATTTAAGTATGAATGAAAACACTTTTACTGCTCATACTACCGTTGTATGAGATTCACCTAATTTTGAAAGGAAGTGTAATGATGGGAATTTTAACGGGTAACCCAAAAGATGAACCGTTACATTATGGAGAAGTTTTTAACATTTGGTCAAGTTTGGCTGCAGGGTACAGTATGATTGCCGGGTATCAGACTTTTTATAATCATGCCGGTGACCACGACTTGAAAAAAATAATTGAAGACTTTGTTCAATTTGCTCGAGAAGAAGTAAAACAATTAGAAAAAATCCTTAAATTAAATGGCGTTGGACTTCCTCCTGCACCACCGGAACGTCCTGAAGCACGAATCGAAAACATCCCGCCAGGAGCAAGATTCAATGATCCTGAAATAAGTGCAGCATTATCTGTAGATGTCGCTGCCGGTTTAGTTGCATGCAGCCAGGCGATGGGTATGACAACGCGAGAAGATATCGGAATGATGTATGGTCAATTCCATACAGCTAAGGCACAGCTTGGAGCAAAGCTATTACGCTTAAACAAATCAAAAGGCTGGCTAATCCCTCCGCCATTGCATCTGCACCATCCATTACATTAATGAATTAAGTCAAATCCCATTTTACTATGCGCATCATCCCCTTATTCATACGAGAAAAACGCCATTTCTAAAAAAGAATGGCGTTTTTCGTTAGTATTCTTTATACAACTTCATGATAGTAAAGGGCATATAAATCATTCAATGTCACTTTACCAAATGCAAAATCCATTACATTGTTATCTACCAGAAATTCAGTTAGCTCGCTTAACAGCATCGGTTCCGAATGAGGAAGATGCAGCAATGTCATATCCGTAACGAGTGTTTGCTGCTCAATCAGCGGATATTTCTCTTTTAACAGTGCTTTAACGGATTCTTCCATATTTTTTATCCGTACTGTTTTAATTTTTGCCTGGCTGAATCCTTCAATAATTTCATTCGTATCGACCAATTTGCCTCCATTGAAAAGGAAAATCCGATCTGCATACTTCTCCAAGTTATCGAGCAAATGCGAAGCGATAATAATCATTTTCCCCTCGGCCTTTTTCTTCATTAAAATCTTCGAAATGACTTCAATATTATTTGGGTCGAGCCCGTTCATGACTTCATCCATCATCATAATTTCCGTGTTCGCTACAATTTGCATTGCAAAACAAAGTCGCTGACGCATGCCGAGTGAATAGGTACCTGTTTTTTTATTAACATAATGCCCCATATTCAGCGCTTCTATCGTTTCGTCAATCAGCTTCGGGTCGGACTTCCACATCGTTGCGAACATTTTTAAATGGGCACGTCCACTTAAATGGTTATATAAATCACTTTGATCCGGCATCATCGACACAAACTCGTGAATTTTTACTTCATTTGATTTACTCGAATAGCTAAGATTACCGTTAAACGATACTTTCCCGCTTGTTGGCTGCAAATAGTTCATTATGACATTCATCAAAGTAGATTTTCCGGTTCCGTTCGGTGCTACTAACCCGATCATCTCACCCTGTTCAAACTTGATCGAAATATCATTAAGCACTTTTTTATCCGCAAACTGAACGGTAATATTTTCAATAGCAATCATTCGTTGTCCCCCCTCTATTTTACAAGCTTGAACCGTTTATTAAGTGAAATGAGCAGTGCAATGACCAATAGGACAACTGCGCAAATTGACAATAACAGCAGGCCAAGTTGATAATCAACATTTTCACTTCCTAAAAAATAGTTCTGATAACTCGACACAACTTTTCCGACATGGATATACGTTGTCGGTACTTTTTCCACTTCCCAGAAATACCCGATACCGCGGTTCATATAAAACTTTTCGCCAAAAATGACGAATAGTCCGACTGCCAAATTCACCATTTCTTGGCGGAACAGTACACTGCATAAAACCACAACATTGATAATGACAATGAACCATACAATCAGTAATGATAAAGACCGACCCAAAAACATGCCCAATGTCATCATATTAGCTAAACTCTCATTCCCTATTTGCATGAAATTCAAAGCATACTCAGGTGATGGCAGTTTAAGATGGCCGAAACCTGATTGAGCCCCGATTATCATAAAACCAATAAGTAAAGGTACAAATAAAGCGATACTGCCGATAAAAGCAACACCTATTTTCATGAGCAACTTTTTCCAGTCCGCAATCGGGAAACCTTTCAGCACAGACGGGTGTCGGCGATCCTTCGTCACAATATCGACCGCCAGTAATAAGGTACATATAATTAAAATTAACGGAAGCGGACCTTTCAGAAGTCGTTCAAGCGTCTGCAATGCCGTACGTTGCTCAAAAACGCCAATCGACAGCTCGTAATTCGCCTCATTAAAAGCACCATACCGGTAATGTTGATCCATTGCATTTAAAGCACCTTCAACATTTGCATGTTCTCTGTCTGCCACATAATAACGGTCATTATAGAATAGGTGCTCATTATAAAAAGTCAAATAGTTCATTTGAAGATACCAGGCGCTTGTCACTTCCGCATACTTTTTCAGATCATTTGCATCAAGGGCATCCATTCTTGCCTTATCCAGCGGGTTGATATCAGCAAAATCATAATATGCTCTAACTGATGTCGGATGTATTTCCCTTAAGTTCCTCTTACTTAAATCATCAATAAATTCCTGACGCGTTAAATAGCGGGCTTCTATTTCCTCGCGATCGACCTTTTCAATCGGATCATAGGCAGGTGCAATCTTAAACGCATAAAATAGCGCAGCAAATGCCAAGAGAAAATAGATCGCCAAGTTTTTCTTATTCGTAAAAAACTGTTTCAGTTCAAATTTAAAATATCCGTACATATCTTTCCCCCCTAGGCCCTTTTAATTTTTCCTGTAGAGAAGAATGTTTTGATGACAAATAACATGATTAAAATACAAATACTCATAATCAGTAACCCGATATTCATCGTTACATCCACAGGACGCACTAAATCCAACGGCATTCCACTTAAAATTTCATTAAAATTCATGAAATGGAATGGACTGTACGGAAGCACACTAATAATTGAAGGGAAAATAATAGGTAAAAAGAATAGAATAAAATGGACAAATAATGTCAGATACATATTTTTCAGCAGTACATTTAAAATAATCGATAAGAGCATGACAAATATCGAAATGACGAGCATGTAGACAATACATAGCGCAATATATTGCACACTTGAAATTAATGCCGGGTCCCCTAAATACACAGTCACTTTTTCGGAACCGTCTCCCAACCCATTAAATAGCAATGGCGTAGCACTGATAAAAATGAGCGCAATAAACGCGACAACATACAAAAAGGCAATGATACATTTCGATATCACATACTGGTCAAAACGGACCGGGTAGCCTTTTATAATGCTTGAATGCTCAAAATCATCCAGTAAAATCGAACTCGTATAGAAACTCATAAATATGTACCAGCCAACACCTACTAAGCTAAAGAAATACAACAAAAACGGTATGTAATGAGAGATATCGCTAATCGTATTTTTACCCGATTCGTACATCGTTTTAAAATATAAGTAATTCATTGAATTTTGGAACTTGGAAGGCAGCAAATCCTTCACTTTTTCGTACTCTTCCATATTAAAAGCTTGTTGCCGCAGCTCCGCAATACGGTAGGAAGCCTCATAATACATCGGATAGTTTTCTACAGTTAATGAAGCAATTTGTAATGCGACAGCACTTTTCTGCTGAGTCAGATTTTTAAATAAATCACTGCCATCCCCGTCCCTGGAAGCATCCTGGACTTGGAACTTGGCTAATACCGCACGCGAACTGTAATAGTCACCCTTTTTTTCATTGAGCTGATCCCCTATGGACTGCGCCTTAATAAAAAACATACATCCAAACACAATGACGATCACTGCGAGTAACGCAATAATATTTTTTCGGTTGGAGCGTTCGATTAGTAATCCAACTTTTAATGCCTGCAACATGTGTAATCTCCTCCCCCTTCTATATATCGACATTGAAAACGGTTACAAACCTAAATTTCGATTTTTCGGGTACTTTATTAGAATAATCTATCAATTAATAATTTACAAACTAAAAGGTAAATTTTCAAAAAAAAGGAAAACAAACCTTTGTTAAATCAACACTCTTTTTAATTATTTCGTTTCACAATTGAAGTCAAGATGAGATGAAATTATTTTTGTATAATACACCTATTTTTTACAAATTTATGAACTTTTTATTTCTACCACATTTCGACACTTTATTTTTTTTTAATACGTTACGATGAATGGGCGCTGTTTAATTTAACTCGTAAATAATAAAACAGCGTAATACTTCAGAAAGGAACTTACATTTAGCAATGAGATTTTTATTTTTCAAAAAAATATTTAGGCTAAGATTGAGAATAAGAATTGAATCTAAAAGAAAAGACATGTACAAAAAAGCAAATGATCTAGGATTCACACACCCTGAAGTAGTACATTGCAGCCAAGAATTAGATGAGTTACTTAATAAGTATTCGGATACTGCGGCATAAAATAGAGAGAATACATAAATAATGTTGTTCAGGTTCGTACATGAACCTGCCATATTTATGTTTTATTAACAAAAAGCGTTGGAGCATACAGCCCCAACGCTTTCTTTTTAATCTGTTTTTATTTAGTGGTGTGCCCACGCTTAAATCCCATTTGTATTCATCAATACTATACGCCAGCCGTCGGGGTCCGCAATCGTCACACCTTTTTCTTCCCAATACGGATTTTCAGGCGGTACCTCGTAGTAGCCCATACTAGCGAGTCGAGCCTTTACTGCTTGAATTTGCTCAACATTAGGCATATAAAATACAAGCAAATTATCTTCCGTTGGTGCAGGACATGGACTTCCGTCAATATGTTCGGTAAACTCCAGATGATATGATGCATCCGGCAAGCCGATCATAATACCCGTGTATCCTTCATGCCCTTTAAAGCCTCCAAGTTTTTTAAGCCCGAGACCTTCACAATAAAAACGTTCTATCTGTTCTATTTGATCGGTCGGCCGTGCGATACGAAGTTGCGCTACATGTAATGTTTCAGTCCACTCTTTCAAATACATCCCCTCCTTCTTTCATTTTAGAAGGAAAGGAAGGAAAAAACTCTACAACATTCGGATGAAATAAAGAACATAAGCTTATACAGAAAAACGCGTTGGAGCCAATAGCCCCAACGCTTTCCTCTTAGTACATCTTCATATATTGGTCGCGTTCCCACTGGTGTACAGATGTGCGGATTCTGTTCCTATATAATAGGTGGTAATTCAGTTCACTAGGAATGTTGATAAATCAATGTTTTGAGAAGTTCGTTCATTATAATACACTGTAGAAAGTTATAAGTTTGTGGGCAATTTGTGGGCAAATTTTATACAAGAAAATATGCATATTGGTAAGTGTCATACACACTGTTTGCCCTAGGAACTCTTCTTCAATAATCGCGCCCAGATTGTGGAATAAGGGTTCGTCATATTCATGTGGTCTACTACCTTACATAAAAAAGAAGCACAAATACGATTTTGAGTACAGGACTAGAAAATTATGTTACCAAACGTCGGTTTGGGAACCAAAATATATCTTTAATATCCAAGAACATTTACAATATATCTTAAATGTTAAGGGAGGCGTGTCTGGGTGGAATTAAAACAAAATTCAAGTCAATGTGTTATTTTACTTCACGAAATTTATGGCATTAATTCGCATATGGATTACTATGCAAAGGCTTTATATGAAAAGGGGTTTGATGTATATGTCCCAAACCTATTGCAAGGAACCACTGCATTCGCATATGAAGATGAAGAGCTAGCATACAAAAACTTCATGGAAAATATCGGATTTGAAAAAGCGAAGAGTAAAATAAATGCTTTAATAAATGATTTATCAAAAGAATATGCCCACATACGTATTATCGGCTTTAGTATTGGTGCGACAATTGCTTGGCTTTGCAGTAATAACCGTTCTGTACATAAAGTAATTGGCTTTTATGGTTCACGAATTCGACAATATACAGACGTAATTCCAAATGCAGAAACGATTCTAATATTTGGTGAACAAGAAAAATCCTTTAATCCAGTCGATTTAAAAATAAGTCTTGCAGCTTATCCTAATGTATTGATAAATATCGTTGAAGCTGCGCATGGTTTCGCTGACCCGTACTCACCAAAATACAATGAACGTATAGCTAATGATTTAGCAGGATATTTATTCGATTAACATTCTCAAATCTGCATTGAACCCAAATTGTTAGGTTTTAGACTAACAATTTAGGTTCATCTATTCGGGGTCTCGTCAGATTTATGCGGATTTACAACGTTAAGGCGAGATAATTTCCCCAAATATCAGGAACTTTATTACCCTTTAACTAAGTAAACAACAGACGATATAAAAGGAAATATGTTACATATTGGAGGTTACAATGAATATTCAATTAGGAAATAGTAATTATCTTAGCTCCTTAAAAAAAGATGGCTCTAATCGTTTATCCGATGATTTGTTTTTAGATATAAATAAAAAGTCCAAAGCAACCTATGAAATCAAAAAAGAAAACGGCTATATACGTCATTACGTAACGAAAGTAAATGGCGAGAAAATAATGATTAAAGAAACGAAGCTACCTAAATCTAAAGAGAATGAAAAAGGTACGGGTGAGATGAAAGATATGATTACTGAAATGGTGATGAACCAATTAACAAAGGTTTTGGATAAAGAGCAGTTCAACAAGTTTTCTAAAACAGGGTTAGTAGGTCAAAAAGAAAAGCAACTTGAAAAATATACTACAAGTATTTAATTAAAATATAACGTTCCCAATGTCGGTTGGGAATGTTATTTGCTATTAGGAGTCTAGCCAGATTTTCGCGAATTTACAACGATAAGGAATATTATTAACGATGGATTTTGAGATGGCATAATTAATCTTTTGAAAGTAACTATAATTTTAGCTAAATCCATTTGATAGATTGTCAAATTGACTGCTGCTACTACTGAAAAGCAACAACTTGAACAGGCATTAACGGCTGCTACAAATGAAGCAAAAGCGAACGAAGCGAAAGCCACTGAGCTTGAAAAAGCGTTAGCAGAGGAAAAGGCGAAGGCTGAACAGGCGACTGCCCTTCTTCAAGACCGTCATGAGCTTGCATTAGAGCGTGCCATTGTGAAGGCTGAACGTGAATACCAGGAGAAATTACAGGCTCAGCTTGATACATACAACACGCGAACACAAGAGCTTCAGACTGAAAACGATCGTATTCGTGCGTCTTATGAAAATCGTTTAGAAGAGCTTTTGAAATCGAATGAGAAAAAGAAGTAAGTATTAGGAGGACACGACCATGAAATCAACGGGCATCGTACGCAAAGTCGATGAATTAGGGCGTATCGTTATTCCAATGGAGCTACGCAGAACGCTTGAAATCAACGAAAAAGACCCTGTTGAAATTTTCGTAGACGGTGAGGAAATCATTCTACGAAAATTCGTTTCGAATGCTGCATGCATCGTAACAGGAGAAATTACACCAAATAACTTCACATTATTTAATCACATCACCCTTTCTCCTAAAGGGGCTGAAGTGTTGCTAAATCAGTTGAAACAGAAATAATTGAATCCTATAGGTTTTGTCGAGAATCATTTTCGCAAATATAAAAATACAATGTTATAAGCATACAAAGCGCCCTCTCTAATGAAGAGAGACGCTTTGTGTAAATTATGTATGTATCCAAATAGAATACATCAATTAAAATTCGATTATTTGAATTCCCTCGTTACTTGTATCAATGCGAACCTTCCCACCAATCGGTAGCGTGCAAATTGGTTGTGTATGACCAAAATCCAAATTAAAGAGAACAAGGATTTGTTTTAGCCAAGGATGCTTATTTAAAATGAATGGGAACTGCTCCTCTGTCACTTTACTCACGTTTTGGAAACGACCAATTAATAAGCCTTTTATGTTTCCTAACGCTTGTAATAGTGACCTTAAATCCCTTGTGAAAGTCGCTGGATTATTAATCCATCATCTTCAATGAAAAGAATTACATCCTCTGTATTCGACATGTATTTAGTGCCCTGTAATAAGTTGAACGTATATAATTCCTCCTAGCAGCACGCCTTCAGCCTGCCCTCCGGAAAATATTTACCAATAATTTTCAGCTACAAATCATTAAACTTAAGAATTTCATATAACCGATTGTTCATCTCTTCCTCAGTACTGTTAAAATCTTCTTTATGCCATTCTAGAATAAGGCCAATAATGCCATTTGCCGAATATGACAAAGTATATTTATTTTGTTCGAATTGCCCACTCCCAAAATCTCTATGAAGCTTCATAATATTTTCATAAAGCAAATAATAATATTTAATAAATATGTCAGACGATAGAATAATTCGATAAAACGCTTCATTTCTTTTTACATGGTTAAAAATTTTAATCATCCCTGGTGCCAAGTTTTTTTGATTAATATTAAACCCATTTTTAAAAGGATCACTATACCAAAGTTCTAAATCCTGCATGGTCTTTTCAAAAATTTCGTCTAAGATATCTCCAATTTCTTGATAATGAAAATAAAAGGTCCCTCTGCTAATTTCAGCTAAATTACAAAGCTCTGTAATACTGATTTGAGATAAAGACTTTTTTTTCAACAAATCTAATAAAACATTATGAATATTTTTCTTTGTTTTGATAACTCTTAAATCATGTTTATTCATTTTTTATCTCCTTATCTAACAAAAACAGATAATTTGTTTAATATCTAACAAATCCTCTTACTTTGTAAGTTGAATATTAATCTTTTATTAGATTATACTTTTAATGTACAACTGTACAATTTTCCTTAGGAGGTAATTTTCAAATGAAATTAGAAAATAAAGTAGCTATTGTAACAGGCGCTGCATCTGGCATGGGAAAAGCAATCGCAGAATTATATGCAAAAGAAGGAGCAAAAGTTGTTGTTTCTGACTACAATGGTGAAGGCGCTAAAGTTGTAGCTGACGCAATCATAGCAGCTGGTGGCCAAGCAATCGCAAACCAAGCGAACGTAGCAGAACTTGCTGATATCGAGCGTATGTTTGAAGAAACAAAAGCAGCTTTCGGTCAATTAGATATTTTAGTAAATAACGCTGGTATTATGGACGGCATGGAGCCAGTTGGTGAAGTCGACTTTGCTAAATGGAACCGTATTTTCGCTGTCAATACTGTAGGAACAATGCAAGCAATGCAAATCGCTGTGAACATCTTCTTAGAACAAGGTCATGGTGTTATTGTCAATAATACTTCAGCTGCCGGTTTACGTGGTACGCGTGGTGGAGCAGCTTATACAGCTTCTAAACACGCAGTTGTTGGTCTAACAAAAAATACTGGTTATATGTACGCAAATTCAGGTATTCGTTGTAACGCAATCGCACCAGGTGGCGTAAAAACAAATATCCAAAACTCTATGACAGGTGTTTCACAGTTCGGATTTGGCCGTCAAATGACTGGTAAAGATACAATGCCTCGTCTAGGTGAACCAGAAGAAGTCGCACAATTAGCGTTATTCTTAGGTTCGGATGATTCAAGCTTTATAACGGGTCAAGTAATCGTTGCTGATGGCGGTTGGACTGCTTATTAATAGTCGTTTATTAATTTTCTTCTAAATTAAATTTCTACTAATAACAATTAAAAACTGCATTCCCATATTAATTCATTTCAAATTATCATATGGAAATGCAGTTTTTATATTATATATACTCATTTATTTTCATTTTGTAACGATTCAATTACTCGTTGAAACCACTCAATTTCCCTTTTTAACATGTCTGTAAAATAATCGTTCGCTAAATCTACATGGGCTTCCATATGTTTGGGTACGTGCGTATCATCGTATATTGACACGAGCTTTTCGTACTTATTTTCTAAATATAGCTTTTTCACTTGAATAATTGCAATTACCTTTTCAACTTCTACATATCGCACAAACATTAGACCTATAATAACCTCTGACATTTTTGTTGCTTTTTCAAAGACCTCGTAAATTTTCTTCGGTAATACTGTACGCCCTTTATCTGTAATCGAATAAAGATGCTTATCCGGACGATTGTCTTCTTTAATAATTTCAATTGGTGCAATAAGTCCTTGCTTTGATAATGACTCGAAATGATAATAAAGCTTACTTTCTGAAATATTCGCCATTTTATCAAACGCTACTGGTTCCGATAACCCTTTTTTTAATTGGTAAGGGTAGCTATCCCCCTCCATTAATTTGCTCAAAATATAAATTTGAATTGACAACTTTTCTCCCCCTAAAAAAAGAGCTGCAACCAATATCGATTGCAACTCAACATTTTATTGAATAATTGAACGTGGCGCTGGTTCTTTTCGGTGCAACACAGTCACTACCAATAAGTTAATAATTAGCGCTCCTACGCCTACAGCGACTAGCCCCCATACAAATGGTGAAGCATCTGTAGAACCAAACATCACGGCAAAATATGAATTAACTGAATGGTACATCGGCGTAATGTAGCTGACAACTTCATAATAACCATACATCATTTCACGTGGTATCGTTGCACCATTGGCAATCGTTTGTGAAAGTAATATTGGGATATTTATAATCATACCGGCTTCGCCAATTAAGAACGTAAAGATTGCACATACATTAAATGCTGCCATATATAATAAAACTTGCTGACCTGCTACTTTCAGCATAACAGCTGTATCTAAATCTGTAATCAAATATGCTACAATTAATGCAAAAATTGTTGAAACAATCGCAATAATAAGCGCTGATAATTGTACATAACCAAATAACTTGAAGCGTGATGCCTTACCACGGTTATGTTTATATACTTGTACTAATTGCATCGATGCAATCATCGCCCCAACATAACATGCCATTGTTAAAAACATTGGTAACATACTATTATGCATTCCGTCTGGTACATCATTTATAATAACATAATTTCCAACATATGCATTTTCAATTTGCTGTGCCATTGCGGCAGCTTGCTCTTCTGGTACATTCATATTCATTAAAATGCCTTGTGCTGTTTGTGTTGAAAAGCTTGTACTTAACTGCTGATTAATTTCCTTTACAATTGTGCTCATTGATGATGATACCATCGTTGCTGAAGCTTCATTAACTGTGAAATTAATTTCAGCCGATTCACCCTTTTGTGCACTTGCAGAAAAATTTTCTGGAATATGAATTAAAAGAGCAATTTTATTGTCTTCTAACTTTTGTAATGCTTTTTCGTTTGAGTAATCTGATTCAATTTCAAACGGTAAGCTCTCGCTTAACTGTTTTGCGATTTGTATGCCAGTTTCTCCAGCGTCCTCGTTAACAAGCGCAATCTTTAATTGATCCATTTACCCTGGTATTGCTGTATAGCCAATTAAAAAGATAACTAGCATTGCCACAGCATAAAAAATCCCCATAAATACTGAGGCTCCAAAACCTTAATGTCTCGTAAACTGCTTAAATTTCATTAAATACTATCCCTACCATTTCTGTAATTCAATACACTATAATTTGAGTACATTACTTTTAGTATATTATAATACTTTTATAGAAAAGCAAATTAAAAATATTCTAATTTGAGTAGTTATTATTCCTTTTACTTCAAACCTTAAAGGCTGTGTCAGATTTATAGGGTTTCTAACATTCTCTTCATACAAATTATTACGTATTTATTGTTCCTTATTAATTTGATTTTTAAAGCTCCGTTACCTTATACAGACTTTTCAAAATCAAAAAAGGTACACTGAAAACAAACATATTTTCAGTATACCTAGCGCCCATATTTTTTTATCTTACAAAAAATTAAAATAATTTAATAGCATTACTTTAAGTTCGCGATTGTTCCGCCATCTACTCGTAAATCGATACCTGTAATGTAGCTAGCTGCATCACTAAGTAAAAACTCTATTGCTGTCGCAATTTCAGTAGGTTCTCCCTCACGTTGAAGTGGTGTAATGGCTAGCATTTGTGCCATTTGTTCCTGCTGTTCCGCTTCTTGACGCCCCATTGGTGTGTTTATTGTTCCGGGTGAAAGCGAGTTAATTCGTGCTCCTTTTTGTCCCCAAATCCAAGCTTGATCTGCAGCAATTAATTGCACACCTAATTTAGATAAAGAGTAAGCTGCTCCTGGATTTCCTTGAGCAAATTGTTCCATCGTCTCAATTACATTATCAGCTAATGGTTTTTTTAGTACTTCCACATATGGCCCTTGACGAGGTGGCATATAACCGCTCATAGAAGATACTAATACTACAGACGTTCCTTCAGTGGCATAAGGTAAGAAAGCATCCAGAATAAACCCTGTTCCTACTAAATTTACTTCCGTAATTCGTTTTGAGTCAGCCATTGTTGGTGATAAACCTGCTGTATGAATTAAGCCTTTTAATGTTCCTAATGCATTGGCTTTTTCTGCAAGTTCCATAACATTTTCTTTAATTGTAATGTCTACCTGTTGAATATAGACTTCTGTAATCCCTTTAGTAGCTAATTCTTGTTTTGTATTTTCTAAACGTTCTTCAGACACATCTGCTAATAACACAGTGCCATATTTCCCGACTAATTCAGCAGTTGCTTTCCCCATTCCGCCTGAACCACCTGTGATAACATATACGTTTTTTGACATTTGAAATAACTCCTTCTTTTTACAATTTTAACTATGCAAATCATCCTATCCCCATTGATTTAACAAAATTCCAAAATCGCCTTTTACCCCATTCACTCAAAATACACCACTCAAATTTGAGTATTATATTTTAATATCAATATATCAAAGCAATACATAGAATACTAGTACAAATATTAACTTAGAAAAGATCGTAGCTAATGCATACACGTAAAAAAAGCAGATATATCCATAACATATGGTTGCACCTGCTTTTCATTTACTTCCTTAATCGATTATTTCAATAGAAGCAGTTTTTACGATGTATAAATATTGTACTAGTGGTAGTACAAGTTAATAAATAGATTGGTTTCTTTAACTTTCACACAGTTTAACAACTCATTTTATAGAAAGTCTTCTTCACTCTTCAATATCGCCTTCTACTACAATATCTAGTAGTTTTCTATCGTATTTGAATCAATTTGACAATTGGCTTACATGTCTTGCTGCTCGACGCCCTGAAAACATCGCATCGGCCAATGAAAGTCCACTAATATAACTATTTGAACAAATACCAACTGCTGAACGTCCCGCTGCATATAACCCTTCTATTGATTCACCAGAAGCTGTCACAACTTGCCCTGTTTCTTCGTTCACTTTCAAACCACCTAATGTTAAGCCAGGTGCTGGAAAAGCAGGTGAATTTTTTATCGAGACATTTATCAAATAAAATGGTGGACGTAAAATTGGAGAAGCTGATTCTGGTGTTTTGTGCATCGGTTCATCACGTCCCGTAAAAATCGCATTATTATACTCATTCACAGTTTTCGTCACCTCTTCCACTGGAAGTTTGACCTTTTTCGCTAATTCTGGAATAGAGTTTGCCTTATAGAAGCCAAGAGTAAATAGGTATCGCATCATCAATGATTGGAACGATAGAGATTCACGTGGGCCGTTCTTTTTCGCATCCTGCCAAATTTCACGGTCCATAATTAAATACCCTTCTCCGTTATGCTCGTTTACCATTTTCTTCGTAAACGTAGCACCATATAAATCCTCATTTAAAATACGTTGTCCTTTTTTATCCACGGCGATTCCCCGAATAAAATCGGACGGTGGTGAAAGGAAACGCCAAATCGACAATACGTCCATATGATCAACAGCACCGCCAGCTTTCATGCCTAATTGAATACCAAAACCATCATCGTGTACCGTACCCAGCGGCATAACATGTTGTGATTTTGCACCATATTGTTTCAACATTTCTTCATTAAAAATAAAGCCGCCTGCACTTAAAAGAACTCCTTTTGCCGTTACTTCATAATCTTTTGCATGCTGTTCCCATATTTGTTGGCTTTTTTCATCCATTTTCTTGCCTAGTGGTTTAATATATTTCCCGTAATTCGTACCAATTGTCGCATAACGTTTATGTTTGGGGTTGTTGAAGTTTCTGACCCCACGGCATTTTACACCCGTTACTTTTCCGTCTGTGATTAACAAATCAGTCACTCTCGTTAACGGACGAAAATCAATATTTGGTAATTTCTTCGCATAAGATAATAGCGTTTCCATTAAGACTTTCCCCGAATCAAGTCCTTTTGCAAATGTACGATGTCCTCGAGGAGCAGGTGAAGCTTTTTCTTTATATGGATATGATTTTTCATTCCCAGAGTAGTATAAATAAAATTGATCATTTGGATAAGATGTTTTATATGGACATACTGTACCAACAAACTTGATGCCTTTATCTTTCAACCATTCAATTGAACCTGGACTTTCTTCACAAAACTTACGAATCGTGGCATCTGAAACAACATTTCCTACTTCTTGTTTTAAATAACGATACATATTATCGATACTATCCTCTACACCAGCTTCTTTTTGTGTAGAAGTTCCACCACCCGCATATACAACTCCACCAGAGATCCCACTAGCTCCACCACCATAACTTACATCGAGCATACATACATTTAAACCGTTTTCAGCTGCCTCAATAGCAGCACATACCCCAGCCATTCCAGCACCAACAATGATGATATCAAAATTTTCCTTTTCCATAGAAAAACCTCTTTCATTTGCGGCACACTAGTAGTAAATGTTACTCAGCTAGTATGCTTTCGCCTATTTGTATATTGTTTCAAAGATTTGTTCGACATTATCGATTATAGTTAGTTCATCCTGATGGAATCGCCATAAGACGACTGTTCCTAAAAAAGCAGCTGAAAACATATCCATCAATTGCTCTGTCTCAATAAGTGATGTAATTTCACCTGCTTGTTTTGCCTGGTCAACAAAAGTTTTAAATTCTTGCCGTTCACCATAATAAATATAAAAATGCTCACCCTTCAACTCGAGTTCCGCCATAAAAATATAGTACATGAGGTCTTTGCCAATTGAAGTAATGAGCGATGCATAATCAAGTATAAACTTTTTTAAAATGGCTTTTGGCGAACCAATCGTACGGTCAAATTGGACAAATTGTTGTGCATTTTGCAAAAACCAAAATAGTAATAATTCATTTTTACTTTCAAAATGATGATAAAACGAACCTCGTGTAACCTTCAAAGTCTCGCAAATTTTACTAATACTCGTTTGTTCAAACCCATTTTGTTTAAATAATGTAATTGCTGTTTTACTCATTTCTTCTTTCGTTGTTATCATATTCTTTCACCCTTATCGACGTATCATCAAATAATCAGTCCAAAATACTTGGATTTTCCCATTCGATAGGCAAGGCTTTTCCCGCTGAAGCTCCGGCATCGACACTAATAATCGAACCATTAGTAAAGCGTGATAAATCTGAGGCTAAAAATAAAGCTAAGTTAGCAATTTCAGTTGGATCTCCTAAACGACCATTCGGTGAAAGTTGCTTTGCAAGACTTATAATGACTTCTTCTGGTGCATCGTTCCAAATCGCCGTTCTAAATGTTCCTGGACAAATCGCATTAACTGTAATGTTATGTGCGGCATAATCTAAGGCTGCATTTTTCGTCAATCCCACTACGGCATGCTTAGATGCTGTATATAAGCTCATCCCGCTATTTCCTTGTAACCCTGCTAATGAAGCAATATTTACAACGAAGCCACCCGTTGACTTGGATTTTAAAATTGCTTCAATCCCGTATTTCATCCCTAAAAATACACCTTTGAAATTGACATTCTGCACCGCTTCAAATTCAGCTAACGATAACTCATGAAGTACCTTATTCGGTGCCGCCATTCCAGCATTGTTTACAATACCATCCAGTTTACCGTATGTTTGTACTGTAAAGTGGACTAACGCAATAATATCTTCCTCATTGGCAACATTGGCTTTATAAAATACCGCCTGTCCACCCGATTCAATAATATTCTCTACAACTTGCTCCCCTTGTTGCTCGTTCACATCTGACAAGACTACTTTCATACCATTCGCAGCATATGTTTCAGCAATTGCTTTCCCTAAACCATCTGCTGCTCCTGTTACAATGACTACCTTTTCTTTTACACTTGAAAAATCGGTCATAACTATATCCCTCCCATCCACAAAACATACATATGTATGTTTTATATGATTATATAAACTTTAGAATAATCAGTCAATTGAAGTTGTTGAGTATTACAATAAATAAAGCCTATGAGATTACGTAATTCATAGGCTTTAATCAACAATTATTTTATAATTTTAACGTAACATTAATGCACCGCCATCAATTGCGAAAATTTGCCCTGTCATATAATGTGCGTCATCACTGCATAAGAATGCCATAATCGGTAAAAAATCTTTTTTAGGATCCCCTAATTTACCACCTAACGGAATTGAAAATTTTGTCATTTCATCATGTTTAGCAAGCTGTTCAGGCGTCATACCTGCACGTGTTTGATCATACATTGGCGTCCAAATTGTAGGCGCAATCATATTTACACGAATATTATATTTACCCCATTCACTCGCTAGAGAACGGCTCCATGCAATAACAGCTCCTTTACTTGCCGCATAATGTGCTTTATTTGGGTAACCAATTACACCTGATGCACTTGCAAAATTTAAAATAGAGCCACCACCATTTTCTTTAAAATACGGGAATACAGCTTTATTTAATAAAAATGTACCTGTAGCATTTACATTCATCATTGTGTTCCAGCCATCTACTGTAATATTTTCAGCAGGGCTTGCCGGTGCAATACCAGCTGCATGCACTAAAACATCTAAGCCACCTAATAATTCCACTGCTTTTTGAATTGAATCGGTTACTGATGCTTCATCTGTCACATTACAAGCAACAAATTGCACATCTGATTTTTCTGCAATTGCTCTACCAGCCTCTTCATTCAAATCTAAGCTTACAACTTGCGCACCTAGTTTTGGTAATTCTTCAACAAGAGTTTGTCCCATGCCACTAGCTCCACCAGTCACAATAATTTTTCGCCCTGATAATTGCATCATGATAATGTCCTCCTTGAAATAATTTATTAAATACCACATGATTAAATAAATGATTATACTAGATAAGCAACAGTGGCTTATAATTTGATTTTATAGAGCAATATTATTAACAACAATCAGTAACAATTTCTATTTTGACGGTTTTCCGACAGCTATTCGTTAATTGTCGGTTATTTATAAGAAGGAGATGTATGCATGATTGATCGAAGAATTAAGCGTTCAAAAAAAATATTAAAAGATACCTTTATTCGACTATTAAATGAAAAATCTTTTGACATGATTACAATCAAGGAACTCGTTGCAGAAGCAGATGTGAATCGGTCTACATTTTATGATCATTATGAGAACAAAGAACATCTACTAATTGAAATTATGGAAACTATTTTAGAAGAAATGGAGAGGGCATTACTATTACCTGTTAAAAACGGCGAAACAAATATTAATTTTGAAGATAAAGATCCATCAGTCGTAACCGTATTAAAATACGTTGATTACAATAAATTTTATTTACAGGCGCTTATTAATTCTAATTTAGCTGATGATTTTAATAAACGGTTATACGATTTATTAATTAAACATAGTCGTGAAAATATTGAATTTCATTTTAAGAATAATGTTCAAATTAATAAACACATTTATAGTCATTACGCCATGTCATCCTTACTAGGGATTATTAATGCTTGGCTTAAAAATGAAATTACTTGTACTCTCGAAGAATTGTCGGAAGAAATTTATAAAATAAACACATACACCCCATATAAGGTTTCTACTAAGAAAACGCTTTCTACCATGGAGGAACCTTTATAAACCCTAATAACATTTCTTTTGATTATTCTACATGGAATATGCTTTATCAGGAGTCCATACAGACGTTACAAGTCCTTTTGGTACATCTTTCACCTAAGGAAGACTTTCCTTTGCTTTCGCATAATTAAATGCCTTCATCAATCCTGCCGTTAAAAACATGAACCCTAGTAGGATTTGTACAATCTAGAGTGCAATATTCATTGTTCATCAATCCTTTCAAATTTATTATAAAACCCCTTATCGGTAATTGATAAGTGACGATTATATTCACTGCTATCGACCAATAAGGGGTTCTATTATTTCAAATACATGCTTGTTATTGTTTATATTTTTCTGTCATGAGTGCTAATAATGACTCTAACGCAGTGCCTTTCGGATACTCTTGCTCCCAAATGGCTTTATTCTACATACGCTTCATACCACATATTTTCAATCACTTTCGGGTCACCGACTAACCATCTCTTATCAGCTTAAACCTTTTTTTCATTTGTCCTTGACTAAGGGACCATATTATCTAGTTTTCTTTTTGAATTAAATCAATGACACGCTGATGCCAGTCCAGTTCTCTTTGTAACGAATCCATAAAGTATTCATTCGCGAAATTAACTGACGCTTCAAGTTCTTGTGGGACAACTGTTCGATTGAATACGTCCACTAATAATTCATGATTTTGTTCCAGCTTTCGCTTTTTAGCTTGTAAAATACTAATGACTTGCTCTACATCGACATGTTTCACAAATAATAAGCCAATTACGACCTCTGACATTTTTGTCGCTTTTTCAAATACAGTATAAATTTTTTTCGCTAATGCTACGCGCCCTTTTTCTGTAATCGCATAAACCTGTTTATCCGGTCGATTATCTTCTTTAATAATTTCCTTAGAAACAATTAACCCTTGTTTTGCTAATGATTCAAAATGATAATACAATTTGCTTTCCGAAATATTCGCCATTTTATCAAACGGTACTGGCTCCGATAACCCTTTTTTCAGCTGATATGGATAACTATCTCCCTCCATTAGCTTGCTCAAAATATAAATTTGAATCGTCAACCTTTTCTCCTCCTAAAAAAGCTGCAACCTGAGTAGATTGCAGCTTGATTGATTATTGAATGATCGAACGTGGCTTTGGCTCTTTTTTGTGTAATACAGTCACAATCAGTAAGTTGATAAGTAACGCACCAACACCTACTGCAGCCAGTCCCCAAATAAATGGTGACGCATCAGTCGAACCAAACATCGTGGCTAAATACGCATTAACTGAATAATACATCGGTGTGATGTAGCTGGCAACCTCGAAATAGCCATACATCATTTCACGTGGTATCGTTGCACCATTGGCAATCGTTTGTGAAAGTAATATTGGGATATTTATAATCATACCGGCTTCGCCAATTAAGAACGTAAAGATTGCACATACATTAAATGCTGCCATATATAATAAAACTTGCTGACCTGCTACTTTCAGCATAACAGCTGTATCTAAATCTGTAATAATATACGCTGTAATTAAAGCCGCAATTGTTGAAAGTACCGCAATTAACAACGCTGATAATTGAACATAACCAAATAACTTAAAGCGTGACTCTTTCCCACGATGATGTTTATACACTTGCACAAGTTGCATCGCTGCAATCATCGCCCCTACATAGCTGACCATCGTTAAAAACATTGGTAGCATAGTATTATGCATACCATCTGGCACATCATTCATGATGACATAATTACCGACATAGGCATTTTCAATTTGCTCCGCCATCGCAGCAGCTTGTTCTTCCGGCACATTCATATTCATTAAAATGCCTTGTGCAGTTTGTGTTGAGAAACTTGCACTTAATTGTTTGTTTACTTCATTCACAATTGAACTCATCGACGAAGCGACCATCGTTGCAGATGCTTCATTGACCGTGTAATTTATTTCAGCCGATTCACCATTTTGTGCATTCGCTGAAAATGTTTCTGGAATATGAATTAATAATGAAATATCATTATCCTCTAATTTTTGTAAAGCATTGTCATGTGAATAATCTGTTTCGATTTTGAACGGCAAGCTTTCACTTAGCTGCTCGCTAATTTGTGCACCTGATTCTCCGGCGTCTTCATTGACAATCGCAATCTTTAATTGATCCATTTCCCCTGGTATTGCCGTGTAGCCGATTAAAAAGATGACAAGCATTGCCACCGCATAAAACACACCCATAAATATCGATGCACCAAATCCTTGATGCCTTGTAAACTTTTTAAAATTCATAGACGAATAATCCCTACCATTTCTTTGTTATATATACTCTAATTTGAGTACATTAATTATAGTATTATACTTTTTTACAAAAGTAAACGATTATAACCTTACAATTTCGTAATGGGAGGGGAATTAACCCGTGCTAAATACAAAAAATGTCCCAAATCGCTTTGGTGACGTTTCTTATTGATTTAACAAGTGGGGTTTTAAGTCTTATTTACCAAAAGAATATTTCTTAAATAAACATACTATTGATTTTATTGGTAATTTAGGGAGAAATATTTATAGGGTCTTGTTGCAAGATATGGAAGATGAAAAAACAGCTTCCATAATTTTTCAGTTAAATAATAAAGGAAAAGAGGTCTGAAATATGGAAATAACTGATTTAGAAATTGAGGAACTTTTATTAGAAACTTCTTTCCCCTTCTTAGCAGCATCAGAAGGGAAGTGGATTGGCTTAGATGGTAAAACTCTTTTATACAGACAAATGTCGCTTGAGTATTTAGAGAATGCACTTCGTTACCTCCAAAAATACGAAAATGGGTTAGAGCATACCTTAAGAGCGAATTTAAAAGAGTTGATAAAGAAAAAACCTGTGGCAAAACGGAAAAAATATTTAGCGGATTTTGATGAAATTTTAGAATACTGTATCGACTTATATGTAGATAAAAAAATTGAACTTGAAAAAATACTATCTTAATTCAAGGCTTTGCTAATATTTTGGAAATTTTGTACTCAAGGAATTTTGAATGAAGAAAAGTATTTTACAATTTCTCTATGGGGTACAGACAGCAAAACTAAAAAATTATTGGACTAACGTGTATTTATAATCTATACCAAAATATATCTAATAACGTTCCCAAATGTAAGTTTGGGGACGCAAAAAAAACAGACAAACGTTATTAAATCAACGTTTGTCTGTTTTTTTATGGAACATTGTTTATACGCTATTTTATGCAAGTCTCCTAAACCCTTGATATAAGGGCTTTTTGCTTACTGGGTATGATCTTTAATTTGCATAAAAACTTGTATAGCCATTCTTTTATCGTTATAAATCTGCATCTTTTTTTTACACTCCCCCAAAAAAATGTTGCTCCACAATATGGACCGATTGTTGAACTAAGTTAAAAACAATTTAATTTTTGTCAAAATAAAAAGTCCGCTACTACTTGATTGATACAGTAGAAACGGGCTTTAATTTTTTTTAACATTCACAATAGACATAGCAGCCAATGCTAAAATTTCATCGTTTGTAATAGTACGGTCATTTAACTTATCAAGCCAAGACTTATGTGCGCCCTCAGCAATGGCACAATTCACAATGGTTTCACGTTGTCCCTTGCTATCTAAAATATCACTCACAATGTTATTTAAAGCTGGACTGTTAATATCCAATGTACGAGTCTCCTTGTCCTTGACATTTGAAGTAATTGTGGAAGGCGATAATGTTTTACCCACTGCTTTTGCTAATTCTTCTGCAATTGCTTGGCAAATGGCAGCAAAATTCTTTTTATACAACGCAACATCTACACTATCATTAACAAAGCATACTTCAATTAAGTAGCAGGGCTTGTTTGTACCTTTAAGAATACCAATATCCTTACGAATCTTGACCCCACGATTCTTTAAACCGCTTGCTTTTGCAATCGCATCTGTAATACTTTTTGCCACGGCACTATTTTTATCGCTATAGACAAGTGTTTCCGTCCCAATTAAATGGGTCTCCTTCAGTACCTGCAGAGGAAGGGAACCTGTCAACTTCATCCGCTAATACAATCCTTACTGGACGTGATGCTAAACTCGCTGGAGAATTGGCACCAACTAATGTTAAATGACCGCCGGCAAATTTCTTTTGTAGCAAAGTATTATTGCCATCCTTTGCTTTCGGGCTATTTACCTTTTTAGTTAATGTCGGTGTATCACGTATCATTGGTGCAATTCGGTCTTTCGAATATGCTTCAGCCATTTCCAATGTTGGCTGCATTAAAAGCATTGGGGAAGGATCATAATCAATGTAGTAACCAATGATATTATTTATAAGCTCTGATTTACCGACCTGAGCAGAAGACATAACAACAATTTCATCTGTATCAGGGTCACTAATTGAGTCCATAATTTCTCGTTGATATGGTGCACGATCTGTATTCCATTTACCTGGCTCTGCTGATGATTCTTTTGAAAGCACACGATGGGAATCTGCCCATTGTGAAACGGTTAATTTTGGTGGAGGAGCAACAACCCCAGCAACTTTACGAAACAGGTTCAACGTCTGTTTCTGTACCATCGTCCTCACCTACCATATCCATATCTAAATCTTCAACGTCATCCTCTTCAAAGAATAAGGAAGGCTCGTAATCAGCTAGTTCAGCTAATGCTTCATATATATCGCGTTCAAGAAGTGCTTCAATTTCTTTTGGATCATCTTTACTAGCCAAAAGCAAAGCAGTTTTTGAAGGGAGCGAAAGCATCTTAGAACGAAACGAGGTAAGCATATGATTTAGAACTTTCTCTATCTCATCTGCTTTGTGCATTTCTTTCTTTAAATGTGATAACTCAATTTCTGCTTTTTCACGCTTGGCTTTTTCATGCAACCATTTTTCGTATTCTAGAGACTCCTGAACCTTCGACTCATCTAAACCATCGTTCGACATTTTTAAAAATGTGATGTATCTGCTTACTGTATCGATTAGATCGTAGCGTCCATGATTTACACGAGCAATAATTCCCTCTTCAACTAAATAGCGAACATTTCTCTCCGTCATATTAAACATTTTGGCGAGTGCTTTTGTGTTTACTATGGTTCTTTCATCTAATTTTGTTTTTCCAGTACTCGACATTTGCACACCTCATTTCTCAAATATAACTTTGATTTTGCTAGCCGGGTGGAAGGAACGTTATTTTCCGGCATATATCTAGATCGTTTCTGGGGTTCGCGAGACCCGCAGGCTTTTCAAATATTGCCAGAAGGACCCACTTTTATTTTTATAAAATAATAATTGCAATAAAAAAAGACGACGCAGCATGAGCCACATCGCCTGTCGTTATGTTGTTATACATATTACATACTACTATAATAGCACGTTCATTTCGAAAAAGACTGCCAACTTACTGCCACAAGTCTGCCATATTTATTTCTCTGTACAATTTAATTAGTATAAAAATTCCACTCATCAATATCGGGAATATAAATCGGTTGAATATTCATATTTTGCAAATCTATATTTACATCATTTTCGAACTGTTTATAATCGGGGATTTCTACATCTGTAAATCCATCTGGAGAACTAGCATATGAGTTAATTTCGTATATCCCCTTGTTTTCATCCCAATTAAATTCTACCTTAATATCTATTCTATATTTTTTCCAACCATCATCACCATAAGCCTTATTTTCATACTCATAATTAAATTCGAAATAATGAGGAGGTTCATTTTCTCCACCACTACCTTGATTTAAAAAATCAAAGACTTTATTTAAAAATCCCATATTTACACCTACCTTCAAAAGTATATTTACAGTATATCCCTTTTCTGTTTAATAACATATAGATTAGCTTAACTTTTAATAATTTGATGCTTTTTAATTGGAACTACATAATAAATAGACATTAACATAACTTATATTCTGTTAACCTCTAGAAGTCTATATAAATTCAGTTATACCAACTCTTTATGATACTTATTCCTTTCGAGCTTTACAACATTACATTGAGTAAATGTTATTCGCGCACTAAAGTGTGAAAGTAATGTGAAATGTTTCTCATTTCCTAAAAAACAATAAAAGCACCCTGAAATTTCAAGATGCTTTAATCATTTTCATATTCACTTGTTAATATAAGTTCACTTTAAAATGAGCTTTAATCCTTATAAGAGAAACTCGCCTGTTCGGAATATAAGGTAATCCAGATTTTTCTGGTTGACCTTTTTCTTTTGGTCTTTTTTATATCGATATTCGGTGTGATTTCATTAGAATAAAGGCGATTTAATCACATAGTTGAAATGATAAATCGACTTTATTTTCTTATTTCCTACAAATAGAAGGAATTAATGAATTAGATATAGAACTAGTACATTGATACTATTAAAAAGGAGGCGTATATATGTCGATTAGTGCAATTGAAATTAAAGGCGGATATTATAAAGAAAAAAAGCAATTTAAAATATTCACAAATTCACACCAAGTAGCTTCAATTATATACGGTAAAAATGGCAGTGGGAAATCTAGTATTGCTAGAGCATTTAATGAAGTTTTTAACACTATGGAAGTAACAGAATTTCCAGAAATAAATTTTTTAAAATTGCAACAACACCCTAAACAAGGCTTAGATCCATTAGCAATTGAAAGTATCAATACACCATGTTTTGTCCATAATGAAGAATTTACTTTAGATAAAGTTTCCTTCAATGAGAATGGACTGGAAACAATCGTCATGTTTGGTGAGCAAATTGAAATCACTTCTAAAATTGATGATCTTACAAATTCATTGACTAGTTTAAAAGAAGAACATAGTTTTTTAGAAACTAATTATATTGCTTTAAACTCTTTAACTCACACAGAATCGCATCTCTATATCAAAGAAGAAATTAGAAATAAGTTAAAAAATACGTGGGCAAATAGACATCAAATTATTACTGGCAATAAAACTGCTGGTAGAGTTGACGAAAATTTAATTAATACTATTATTGATGCTAATAGTTTTACTAATACTTTAGAAGAAGTAAATTTGACTTTTAATAATATGTTAAATAAATATCAAACTTTAAAATCCTCTAACGTGATAAATAAGTTACCAGTAGTTAATTTACCTCAAAACATAAATACTCTTATTAATCTACTACAAACTGAACTTGAGGAACCTATTCTAACAAATAAAGAAAAAGAAATTCTTCAAATATTAAATTCTTTAAATGATAATGACACAAAAAACACACTTGAATTTTTAAACTCTGAAAAGTCAACTTGTCATACTTGTTTACAGGATGTTTCACCTCAACATAAATTAAGTGTTTTAAATGGTATTCAAAAAATTCTTAACACAGAAGAAGCAAATACATTAAAAAATACACTCATCGATTTGAATATTCTTCCTCTAATCATTAACTATACATACTTAGAAGAGATTATTGATAGTGATTTAAAAAATGAACTTTCTTCAAAATTAGATTTTTTTAATAATGAGATTAAAAATATCAATGAATCTAAAAAAAATAAAATAAACAACCCATACAAATCAATAAAATTACACTTTAATATTAAACATGCGTTTGATGAATTGAATAATATTATAAATAAAGTAAATGCACAGATAGAAATTTTCAATGATGAAATTAAACAGAAAAATACATTGCTCGAGGAATTAAAAGTTCTTAATCTAAAAATTGCATCTATAGAAACCCAAGACCTTGTAAAAATATATAAAGGGAAATTAAAGAATTTTAATCAACTAAAAATTGATTTAGATAATAAAGCCTCAGCTATCAATAATGTAGATAGCTTAATTAAAAATGAACAGGCCGCATTGAGTAATATACATATTGCTCTAGAATTAATCAATAGTTATTTACAGTATATTTTCTACGATGAAAATAGATTGTATCTCACTTCCTCTGAAAATACTTATACTGTTATGAGTAGAAATGAACCTGTTAAGCCTAGTTCATTATCTATAGGTGAAAAAAATATTATCTCCTTATGTTACTTTTTCTCTACACTTTTTAAGGAAGAGAATATTAAACAATTATTTCAAAAAGAATGTATTCTTATTTTAGACGATCCGCTATCTAGTTTCGATTTCGAAAACAAAGTTGGAGTATACTCTTTCTTAAGATATATTCTTAATGAACTTCATTGCGGTAACGAAAAGAGTAAATCAATAATTCTTACTCATGATTTAGATGTTCTTTATAATATGACTAAAGTATATAGCGATATAAATATTAATAAGAAAAAAATAGGATTATTTAACTTACTTAATAAAAATTTAGAAGTAATTAATAATACTAATTACGATGAATACTCTCAATTACTCCAAAATATTTACAATTTCGTTATTGATAGTTCTAGTAACGACTTAAATATTGGGAATAATTTAAGACGGGTTCTCGAAGCTTATGCAACATTTAATTACAAATGTGGTATTGAAGAATTAACTCGCGACCCTGCCATTTTAGAACATTTTACTGAAGCACAAAAAAATTATTTTAGTAATAGTATGTACAGGTTAATTCTAAATACTGAAAGTCATTTAAATGAACGCTCAAAATTAATTCTTTCCACTACATTTAAAGAACATTTTTCAATAGATGAAAAAGTTAAAACTGCCAAAGATATTTTAATGTTTTTATACTTATTAAATCCATTACATTTAGAATTACACTTAAAAGTTGGTAATGAAGATATAAATATTAAAACTGAACAAATAAAATCATGGATTGACACGACATTTCCATCTGCTCCCACAGAGCCTCTAGTCTCAATAATTTCATAAAAAAATGAGGCTGGGACATAACCCAAAAACGAGGCTGGGACAGAATTAGTTCCAGTTCACGCAAAAAGAGAAATTGCACAATGCAATTTCTCTTTTTGCGTTTTATAAAGAAAATATTGGAAGAGGTGTTATCCTCTTACCGCATATTTCCTTAAATTTGTGGCCATTAATGCCAAGCCTATTTCGTTAGTAACCTTCGATTTTCCACGAACTGAAAATCGGCGGAAACACAAATTAGCCTTCAAGAATCCAAAAACTGGTTCCACGTCAATTTTACGTCGACGATAAATGGCAGCCGTTTTTTCTTCTGAAAGCTTCGCTCTTACTTCTTCTTTTTGTTGTTCCCAATTCTCGTTAATCATGAGTCTACGGTTTTTCCCTTCCGCAGCTTTCGTACATTTTGTACGGAAAGGACATCCTGTACATTCCTCACACTCATAGATTTTAAATTCTCGTTGGAAACCTGCTTTATCCGTACGAACAGAATTGTATTGGAATCTTAATCTCTTTTCATTTGGACAAATGTAGACATCGTTTTCTTTCTCATACACCCAATTACTTGTCTTAAAAGGGTCATTTTTATATTTTCGCTTCTGTTCGTTCAAGTATTGATTAAATGTAATGAGTGGAGTTCGTTTGCGTTTGTTAAGAATATCATGGTAATTCTGTTCACTGCCGTATCCGGCATCCGCTACAATATGTTTTGGTAACTCAAAATAATTTTCTTCAATTTGATTAAGAAATGGAATAAGTGTTTTCGTGTCTGTTGGATTTGGAAATACATCATAAGCGAGTGTGTATTGACCTTCAGTAGCGATTTGTACATTATAACCTGGCTTCAATTGACCGTTTTGCATATAGTCATCTTTCATCCGCATGAATGTTGCTTCGTGATCTGTCTTTGAATAACTATTGCGTGTACCAAACACTTCAAAATCCTTTTCATATTTCTGTTTTCTTATAATCCAATCATATACTTGTTTGAGGATTTGCTTTGGTGTTTTTCGTTCGCTACGTAATCTTTTTCGCTCAATGACATCTTCAGAATGTTCTATTTTGCTTGTATAGTCGTCGACTACTTCTTCTAGGTGATGTGCTACTTGAGTTAACTCTTCTATTGATAACTGCTCATCACTTTCACGTTTGATTTCAGGAATAATTTGATGTTCCAATAACTCATCGTAAAGTTTATTTGATTTTTCTACGAGGTTGGTATGATGTTTTTCCACTGATTTTTTCCAAACAAATGTGAACTTATTGGCATTTGCCTCAATCTTTGTGCCATCGATAAAAATCGCTTCTTGATCGATGAGTTTTTCTTCAACTAGCTGACAACGAAATTGTACAAAACATTGGCGAATGAGTTCCTTCATATTGGGATGTACACGAAAACGGTTAATAGTGCGATAACTTGGTTCATATCCTTGGGCAAGCCACATCATACGGATACTGTCTCTTGTCAGATCCTCTATTTTTCTTCCTGAAAAAGTGGATTGTGTGTAACCGCATAAAATCAGCTTTAGCATCATACGTGGATGATATGATGGACAACCAGTATGGTGAATAAAAGGAGCGAAAGCTTCGTTCGGAATGCTTTCGACCAAATGATGGATAGAAAAGGCAATATCATTTTTATGTAACTTTACTTCTAAATCTAGCGGTAATATAATTTGATTCATGTTATAATCTTTAAACATAGGGACACTTCTTTCGTTTGAAATTTGGTTGTAGGATACTTAAATTTTAACAGAGAATGTCCTTTTTTCATGCCTGAAATTATGCAGAGATTTACTTGATATAGAAGAAAAATTAGTTGTTCGGAGTGAAGGCGGCGACTCCCAGGGGACAAGCACGTGGGAGAGACTACAGGCTCGAGCCGTGCCCCCAGGAATGCGTCCGCCGTAACGGAGAACAACGGCTACATAGTAGAAACAATAATAAAGCCGTTCAAACTTTACTCATCGTAAAGTTTGAACGGCTTTTGAATTTGAGGTGGGTTTTGTCCCAACCCCATTTATTTTTATCTATTTTCTATTCTAAATAATTTATCTTCTTGAGATAATCTTAATACTACAAAATTATCTGTATTTAATTCCTGTGGAATTTTATCACTTAAAATCGACAAAATTACCTGAATATTTTTATCCTTAATATAGTTATTTAAATTTATTAATTGATTACCATGCATTAGCTCCTTTTTATCATTTAGAATAAAGTGCAATACTGGTATATTTTCAATATCTGCAAATTGAATGTAAGCAAGATCAAAGCAAAGAATTTCTCCCTGCTTTTTACCTGAACTTGCATTTGCATTAAATGAATAAAAAACATATACATCCCTTTTTGATTTTTTATGTTCTTTCACTTCAAATGTTATTGCATAAGTTTCTCCATAAAGTTTTGTAGCTACATCAGCGAAGTACTTATTAAATTTCGTTAATTGTTTTTTTATCTGATTTTGAAATTCTTCGCTAAACTGCTGTTCATCTATCAATTTCAAATCTTCTTCTAAATCGTTAATAATTTCTTCTACCTGGTTAATTTGGTTAATGGTATTTTCTATTTCCCCCATTTCTTGATGAACTTCGTTTGACTTTTTAATTAAATCTTCCAAATCCTTAAAAGTATTACTTTTAACTATTTTTTTTGATAAGTCTTTCTCCTTCTCCAACTCTTGTTCTAATAATTTTTTTAAATTAATTATTTCTTTATCTATATCGGGTAATTCATGACCTACAAAATTCACCTTCTCAATTATCATTTTATTATGATATTCTACAAGCTCTTCAAATGTTTTTTGAAGATTTTCTACGTATTGTGAAGCTTGATCATAAA
Organism: Solibacillus sp. FSL R5-0449; assembly: GCF_037975215.1. Taxonomy (NCBI): domain Bacteria; kingdom Bacillati; phylum Bacillota; class Bacilli; order Caryophanales; family Caryophanaceae; genus Solibacillus; species Solibacillus sp. FSL R5-0449. Next base: position 1,201,921 of record NZ_CP150239.1, on the reverse strand, counting down.
TAATCCTTAATTGTTGAATATTAATTTTTGCACTTTGGCTTTTTAAATCTTCGATTGCTTCAGTTATAATTTTTTTTCTTAAAGTTAACTTTGATATTTCTGAACTAATTTTTGTAATTTTATATTTTACTTCGTTCAATAACCCTAAATCTGTTTCATAATTCTGATTTATATTCAGTTGTTGAATTTTTCGTTCCAGATTAAGTATGTCTTCTTTAGTTAAAGAAAGTTTAAATTCTAATGCATTTTTATCAAATGGCTTTTCTAATCGTGCCTTATACGTTTTTTCTACAGCTATTTTACTAATATAAGGAGCACGTTCAGATTGTTCAACACCAAAGAGATATAAGTGTAATGTCTCGTATTCAGGTTCTGAGGTGTAACTAGAAAGTACTTTTAACGTATTGCTGATTCTTTGTTCAGAATATCTAATATTATGAGAAATTATTTCTCTAAAAGTTGGCTTTTCGGATTTTCTCTCACCTATAATCAATTCATCTAATTTATCTAAAAAATCCTGTCCTGAATTTCCTATATAGTTATATCCATTAATTTCCATAATCCTTTTGTTTCTTAATAAGAAATTTCTTTTAATAACAATTTCTTTGCTAATGTCATCTTCCAAGTCTTCTTTTAAAATTAAAGTAACTATCACATGATTATTCTGCAAAAACTCTTTAATATATTTAATTTCTTTTTTATTTTCATTATCAAGATATATGTCCCTTGGATCGTTACCTAAACAAAAATCAATTAATTTTAATACAGTAGTTTTACCAACATTATTCCCGGTTTTAGTAATTCCATTTTTATCTATGTCATCCGAAGGGAATACAGGTGTTTCATCTACTATTAAATTAAGCCCTTTGTGAAAAGGGACTTTTCTAATCATTCCTGATTTATCTTCAATCACTAACTCTTTTATAAACATAAATGTACAGCTCCCTTTTCATCTACTTCTGCTAAATTCATTAGAAATAACCAGTCTAAACAAAGAATAAAAACCGGAAACGTCATAGCCTTCTCGCTATTAACAATCTTGTAAAGCTGAATCATATCTAAATCCTCTTGCGTAACTTGTAATTTTTCCAGTACAATTGCTCCGTTGAAATATATACTATCAAGGGGATGCATATTTTTAGGTAATAACATGAGTATATCCCTCCGGATTTTCAAAAATTTCGCATCTTATAAATGCGTCTACAACTATTATAGAAATACAAACTTCCAATTCTTCGTCTGGTATATTAACATAATTTTCACTTTGCATTATATACATTTTAGTTTCATTCAAGATTTTTAAAAATACTTCCCCACTAGTATTACATGCTATTAATGCTTCTTCATAAAATGAATTGAGTTTATCAAAGACAGACAAACTTCTATTCGAACCTAATTGGTCATATTCACGATAAATTGAATCTACTTGAGAATAATAAATTTTATATCTATTAATTCTCCTTTTCATATGTAATAAGTTATTAAACTCTACCTTATTTTCTATATTAAATTCATGTAAATTTGAATTCGTGTCTTTTACTCTTAAATTTTGTTCTGCTAAAGAATTGATTACCATAGTTAAATTTGAAGTGATTTTTGTTGATTCGTAATCAATACTTAAGTCTAAATCTATAAGTTCTTTAATGTCTATGAGTTTATTTGTTGGAAGATCAATTAAAACTCTACATAATCCTTTTAAATCTAAAATATCATTATCGGAATCAAAATTTATATTATGAATATTTTTAATTTTACTTTTAGTAAAACTAGTAGCAGAAATTTTTAAAAATAGAAAACGTAAAGTATATCCTTCTTTTTGGAATTTATCTAATATATCTTTCTTTAAAGTTGAATTTATTTTTTCAAGTGTACATGTTGAAGTAACTTGTACTATTACTTTATTTTCATTGTCTATAAGATCTATCGCTTCAATATTTTGTTCTAAGTTATTAGCATTTTCTAATTTCAAATTTAATAATTTGTTTAAAAAATCTCTAAAAAACGCTTCAGCATGAATATTTAAATGTAATAAATTTAATGAGCCATTCATTTCTATTCTACTAATCAGGTTAGTAAGTTTAAGCTGTATGTCATCATAATAATTAACCCTATTCATAACAAAACCACCTTCAATAATATGTACCTATGTATTATACAATTATTTCTAATACAATAGGGGATGGTTTTCATCATTTATATTGATTATTATATAATATTTACTATACAATATAAAGAACAAATGTTCTCATTTTAATAATGGAGATGATTGGATGGCTACACAGCATTACACGCACACCGAAGATTACGTCAAAAACTTCTATGAAAAAATCGGCATTACAAAGCCCCAGGAGCTGAATTTTCAAACGATAGCCGAAACAACTAGGCATTTATGTGTTTTACTGGTCAGATGCTAGCCAAGCGCTTTTTACAGGCAATAAAGGATTTATATTATTAAACGAAAACCTGACATCACAGCAACAATGGCAGGAATTTTGTCATGAACTTGCCCATGTTCTCTTCCATGCTGGCAATCAAAGTAAGATTCCTCCAAGCTTTCGGGAGTATCAAGAAGCTAAAGCAAACATTTTTATGTCTCATGCAGCTATCCCTACCTTTATGCTAGATCAATTATCAATTTATAATTTTGATTTTATGACGGTCTATGAAGTGCAAAAGCTTTTTAATGTGGAATATGAATTTGCACTGGAACGACTGCAGCATTACTTAACTCAACATAAATTGTATTCCAAATTGGAATATCCAAATCGATTCTCTAAAGAATGAATTACATATAAGGTTAATTTGTAAAGGAGATGATTTAATGGCCTCATTTCGAAAACGTGGCAAGTATTGGACCTATCGTATTCGTGTAAAAGGATTCAATGATGAATGGAAAGAGTATACCGGAGGTGGCTTTCATTCAAAACCAGAAGCTAGAAAAGCAGCTATGGAAAGAGAAGTCGAATTAAAAAACAATGAGCATCTTGGTGGTAAAATGCTCTTTAAAGTCTTTGGGGAAATGTGGCTTGAAAACTATGTAAAAGATAAATTGAAGCCCAACACTTACAAAACATACCGTAATGCAATTCGCGATCATGCAGGCCCTGCTTTTGGAGATATGCACCTACAGGAAATTCGCCCAATGGCTTATCAAAAATTTATAGATAGCATTATTGAAGGTGGATTAGCACATTCTACAGCTCGTCGTGTTCATAATGCAATTTATCAATGTATGAAACGTGCTGTGTTAAATGGATATATCACTAAAAATCCTTGTGAAAATGTGGTTATAAAAAAACTGCCCGTGAAAAAACTAAAATTCATAGAACCTAGTCTCGTCCCTCAAATTTTAGAATACCTTTATCGCCGTGATTATACATTAGGTTTATTTTTTGAGACACTTTTTGAGACTGGGATGCGTAAAGGTGAATGTGCTGCACTTCGTTTAGATGATATTGATTGGCGTGAAAATACTTTGCGTGTAGATCAAATATTAGATTTCCAACCAGAAGAAGGTGACGATCTCCTGGGTGATCCAAAAACCTATTCCTCTACCCGCATCATAAAAATGCGTCCAAAATATATGCAAAAGCTCAAAACATATGTAAAGTATCGTACCGAACAGAAGATGCTTGTCGGTAGCCTTTACAATCATGAATTAAATCTTGTATTCGCTCGTGATGATGGAAACCCTATTTCAAAATCCACACTTTGGAATGCTTTTAAATCTTCTCAGGAATATTTAGAACTTGAGCCAATTCCGATTCACTCTACCCGTCATACGCATGTGGCAATGCTTATTGAGGCTGGATGGGATATGAAGTCCATTGCTGATCGTCTTGGTCATGAATCTGCTACTACTACAATTAATACTTATGCGCATATATCGCATAAACATGCAGAAAATACCCTTCATAATTTTGATGAATACATGGAAAAATTGGGGCAATAAAAAAGTTTGTGGGCAAAATGTGGGCAATTAAAAATCAGTTTGTGGGCAACAAAAAGGATAAAAGCGTTGGAGCCTACAGCCCCAACGCTTTCCTCTTAGTACATCTTCATATATTGGTCGCGTTCCCACTGGTGCACAGATGTGCGGAACATATCGAACTCCACTTCTTTTGCTTCTTTGAAGTTTGCATAAATATGTTCGCCTAACGCATCGATGATTACTTCATCTTTCGCTAAAGTAGCTAATGCTGCATCCAATGAACCTGGTAAACTTGCAATACCGTAAGCTGCACGCTCTTCAGCATTCATCACATAAATGTTACGGTCAACCGGTGCTGGTGGCTCGATTTCATTTTTCACGCCATCCAATCCTGCAGCCAAAATAACAGCCATCGCTAAGTACGGGTTTGCAGACGGGTCAACTGAACGTAATTCAATACGAGTCGATAGACCGCGAGATTCCGGAATACGTACTAATGGTGAACGGTTCTTTGGTGACCATGCTACATAACAAGGTGCTTCATAGCCAGGTACTAAACGTTTGTATGAGTTAACAGTCGGATTTGTCACCGCTGTAAATCCTTGAACGTGTTTTAATACACCTGCTAAGAAATGTTTCGCTGTTTTTGATAACTGTAAGTCTTCCCCTTCATCCCAGAATGCATTTTTGCTTCCTTGGAATAAAGATAAGTTGAAGTGCATTCCTGAACCGTTCACACCGAATAATGGTTTTGGCATAAATGTTGCATGTAAGCCATGTTTACGCGCAATTGTTTTTACTACTAACTTGAACGTTTGAATATTATCGCACGCTTCCACCGCGTTGGCATATTTGAAGTCGATTTCGTGTTGACCTGGAGCTACTTCATGGTGTGATGCTTCAATTTCAAAGCCCATTTCCTCAAGTTCCAATACGATATCGCGGCGGCAGTTTTCCCCTAAATCAGTTGGTGCCAAGTCGAAGTAGCCACCATCATCATTTAATTCTAATGTCGGATTACCTTTTTCATCTAATTTAAATAAGAAGAATTCTGGCTCAGGCCCTAAGTTAAAGCTAGTAAAACCTAAGTCTTCCATTTCTTTTAACATTCTTTTTAAGTTTGAGCGTGGATCCCCTTCAAAAGGAGAGCCGTCCGGACGTGCGATGTCACAAATTAATCGGGCAACTTTCCCTTTTTCTGCAGTCCATGGGAATATCATGAAAGTATCTAAATCCGGACGCAAATACATGTCAGATTCTTCAATACGCACGAAACCTTCAATTGAAGAACCGTCAAACATCATTTTGTTATCCAGCGCTTTATCTAACTGACTTACCGGAATTTCAACGTTTTTGATTGTTCCTAAAATATCAGTAAATTGCAGACGAATAAATTTTACATTTTTATCTGCCACTATTTTTTTAATGCTTTCTTTCGTCGCTTTGCTTGTTCCATTCACCATTACATTTGCCATACTTCAACACTCTCCTTTTTAGTTGGTCCTACTCAGTTTTATATTGAAAGAAACGCGATAAATCGCCTTGACGTAGTGATGTCTTTTGCATGCGCTGCGCTTGCTGCATTTCTTCACGCAATATCGTCCGCAATTCTGTATCTGTCACGCGAACTACGTCAGGTTTCTTTACATACTCTTTCGATCTCATCGCAAATACTTTTTTGACACCCGCCATATTAATGCCCTGGTCGAGTAACTCCCTTATTTCCAGCAACGCATCAATATCATCAAGAGAAAACATCCTTCGATTCCCTTCTGATCTAGCAGGGACGATTAGTTCATGTTCTTCATAATAACGAATTTGTCTGGCCGTTAATTCAGTCAATTGCATTACCATGCTAATCGGCAGTAACGGCATCGCTCTTCGAAATTCTCGACTCATTATCTCGCCTCCCTCTTCTTACCATTTACTTTAAACGAATGTAACATCCACTGTCAATCTAATGTTATAAAAACTAACATACGTTTTTTAGAACGATTTAATCGCATAATTCGAACATTCCCTTAAATGGATTTTTAACCCATGTTACATTTCAAGACATATCTCACAATAAAATAAAATAAAATTTTATTAGCATCCATTAGTACATAACTTAATTTCCATTTTTTACGTAAAAAAATCGGTTAATTTACCCGTTGAAAAGTCACCTAGCCAAAATTGATGTATAATTGTTACCATGCAAATTGAGGAGGAATTATATGACGAAGCAAGACATCGCAAAGTCAATCGGACAAAAAATCATCGTTATTATCGGCGGTTTGATTGCCGCTTACGGATTAGAAGCTGTATTAATACCAAATAACGTATCGGATGGTGGAATCACAGGGATTAGTATCGTTATTTCTCAACTAACACCATTAACATTAGGCATGCTGATTGCCTTATTAAACATCCCGTTTATTTATTTAGGCTATAAACAAATCGGAAAAACCTTCGCGATTAATTCTGTTATCGGGATTGCATCATTAGCGATCGGTACTTCACTTATGCACCATGTACCGACAATCATTTCGGGCGATGCCTTGCTCATTACAGTTGTAGGGGGAATCATTTTAGGTATCGGTATGGGGTTAGCACTTCGTAATGGTGGTGCGTTGGATGGGATAGACATGCTTGCTGTGCTGCTTTCAAGAAAACTGCCTTTCAGTACAAGTGACCTCATTCTATTTTTAAACTTTTTCGTTTTCATCGTTGTATCGTTTGTTTTCGGATTTAAAGGTGCATTGTTATCAGCGATTGCGTACTATATCGCATCAAAAGTTATTTTAATCGTTGAAGAGGGACTAAGCGGTTCCAAAACGTATAAAATCATTACAAAAGAACCTGTTAAAATGGTCGAAACAATCCGCGACCGTTTAGGACGAAGCGCGACGTTCAATACGGTATACGGTGCTTACTCCAATCAGGAATTCCAAGAAATTACATGTGTAATCAACCGGATGGAAGAAAGTAAAATAAAGTTAATCATTCGTGAAATCGATCCGAATGCCTTTGTGACTGTATATGAAGTGGTTGAAGTTAAAGGCGGCAGCTTCAAAAAACAAAATATCCATTAAACAGAAAATGTGTGTGTAAAAGGATTTTCTCCTTTTACACACACATTTTTTAATTTTTATTTACATCATTACTACGGTTCGGAACACATAATCCGATAACCGCTCCCACTACAGCCGGAACAATCCAACCTAACCCAATTGAATACAGCGGCAAGTAATCCGCGTAGACCGTCGAAACAGATGTCAGCATACTCATTTCAAATGCCGGCACACTTCCGATCAGTGCATTGTAGCCATCAATTATACTTATAAAGAAGACAAGTAAAATCGCCCATGCAAATACAGGCTTTTTGTATTGAAACAACGGACCTAAAAGCGCCAGTATAATTAATACAATTGCCAGCGGGTAAAGGAACATCAGCACCGGAATCGCATAGGTAATAATATTCGTTAACCCAAAGTTTGCAATGATAAACGAAACAACACATAACATGACTACAAATGTTTTATAGCTGATTTTCGGAAACACCTCATGGAAAAACTCACTGCACGAAGTAATGAGCCCGATACTTGTTTTCAAACATGCCAGTACAATAATAATCGCCAATAAAATCGCGCCGTACGAACCGAAGTAATGATCAGCAACCGCCGCAAAAATTTGCCCGCCATTTTCAAATGTACCAATTGCCGTTACACTCGATGCTCCCATGTAAGCAATCAGACCATAAATGAGCATCATTAATGCCATTGCAAAAATACCCGATTTCCAAGTCGCTTTTGCAATTTCTTTTTTATCTGTAATACCTGTCCGTTTAATCGCATGGATGACTACAATACCGAACGCAAGTGAAGCAAGCGCATCCATCGTATTATAACCTTCTTTAAACCCTGTCATAAATGCCTCGTTAATATAGGCTCCAGCAGGCTCAACGAATTTCCCCATAGGAGAAAACAGACTAATTCCGATCAATACAAATAAGAAAATCAAAAATGCCGGCGTTAAGTACTTTCCGATAATATCCATTATTTTCGCCGGATTTAACGAAAAGTAAAAAACGATCGCGAAGAAAACAAAACTGAATACCGCCAGCCACAATGCTGCCTGTGAAGGATCGATAAACGGTTCAAATCCCACGACAAACGGTACTGTTGCTGTACGCGGAATTGCAAAAAATGGCCCGATCGTTAAGTATAAAGCCAATGCAAATAACAAACCAAACATCGGATGTACTTTACTTGCTAAATCACGCAAGCCATTACTTCCCGACAATCCGATTGCCAAAATCCCTAAAAACGGCAAACCAATCGCCGTAACTAAAAAGCCAATTAGCGCAAGCCAATAATTTGTCCCTGCTAATTGCCCCATTTGAATCGGAAATATTAAATTTCCTGCTCCAAAAAACATCCCAAACAGCATCGTGCCGATTACTGCATAGGTTGAAAATGGTATTTTCTTGTCCATCATATTCTCTCCTAAGATGTCATTTCATGGTGTATAAATGAAACGTCCAAATTTTCTTAACAATGTACCACATCATATCAGCACGATAACAGAATGACAATAGTAATAGTAAATATAAAAGGAGCAATGTCATAAAGTTAACACTTTTCGACATCGCTCCGTAATTTCTTATAAAATTTAAGCTAAATATTGTTTGCGCTGATTTTCAATCCATACACGCATTGTACGGTAAAGCATCGTCACAACTACAAACATCATAATCCCTTTAACAATATTAAACGGTAAAATACCTAATACGATCGTTTCGTACATATTATATTCGAAGCCTAGTAAGTACGTGTACAGCGGCAAGAACGCCACATAGTTTAATGCCGCCATTCCAAGTGACATGACAACCGTTGATACTACTAAACCTGTCATTAACCCTTTAGCAGAAGGGAATTTTTTGTAAATATAGTAAGCTGGTAAAATGAATAATACACCTGTAGCGAAGTTAGCCATATGACCTACCGGAATCCCTTCAGGAGCCCCTGTGTAAATCCAGTCCAGCACATTTTTAACCAGTTCAACTAGGATACCTGCAACAGGTCCCATCGTAATTGCCGCAATCAATGCTGGCACATCACTGAAATCAATTTGTAAAAACACCGGGAACCATGGTAGTGGGAAGTTTAACAGCATTAATACAAATGAAACCCCACTCAGCATTGCAATCGTTACGAATGAACGTAACTTTAAACTTCTTTTTTGCATAAAAATCTCTCCTCTTTGCTGATTCCATCTCGCAAGAAGAAAGGACGTATCAAATCATTTCATGAAAAAACCCTTATGCTAAACTAGAGCATAAGGGAGAAATAGGCACACTTAAATAAAGGGTCTATCTGTGCATCTGCAGCCATTCCTGTTTTTTGGTATACGAAAAATATTCCGTTAACAAATAAGGAATTAGAAATAAATACTGCAAAGCACGGCATTTTCAAAAAATGACGACCGTACCTTCACCTTCTCCCATCCAGACTATACTGTCGGCTTTGGAATTGCACCAAATCCTGCACACAAAAAGTGGCTCGCGGGCTCGAAAAGTTTGACATAACTTCCTCCAAGTAAATGGTCAGAGGTTACAACTTTTATTACCGCCGGTCGGGAGTTACACCCTGCCCCGAAGATGAATCAATATGAAATTATGTAGCAATTACCTTGCTATAACTATTATTATATATAAAAAAAAGGAATTGTAAAGCCTATTGCTTACAATTCCTAGTAAAATTATTTGAATTATTGAAATTCATAATGGATACGGTTTGCCGCAACCGGCTTCTCTACTGGTTTTGAGAAGTCAAAACCGCCCCATTGTTCCTGTACGATATTTTCAAACTTTACCTGTTTATCAAAACTTGCCGCTGTCATGATTAATCCTTCAATCATTCGCATTGCTTGAGCAGGTTCATAATTCTCCAGGTTTAAAGGTTCTTCGAATGTGATCGTAACGATTGCATCTGCTTCTTCAACTTTTAAATAAACACCAGGCAAGATGACCGTTCTGTATATATCATTTGCTTCCACCGTCATATTTTTGATTGCTTCTTGCACATCTGTAAAGCTCATTCGGAAATTCGGACTTAAATATACAGCGCCATTCCGCATCTGATACATAAAATAATTATATTGAGCATTCTCGTCATTTAATAAAAACGGCTCATTAACATCACCAATATGGTCAAAGTAAATTGGTGTTCCGGCCGTATTTTCTATTTCCACTTCCGTATATGCACCGCTGAAAGTATCAATAAGGGACCCTAGATAATTCGATAAGGACGCTGTTCCCGCATCATATTGGTGATCTTCCGGCAACATATGGACAAGCTTATCCCCTTCCTCACGCAATTCCCCTTTATACGGATGGTATTCATTAAAGCCAAGTGACTGTTCATCCAGCAGAGGACTGAATGTGTTATAAAGTTCCAGCAACGTCGGATTCTCTTTACCCGTTTTTTCAGCAACAACTTCATTAGGAATCAATATGCTTACAGGTACACTTTCCGCATCGTCCCCTGCAAGACCAATTGTAAATAATGTGTTGCCCTCCAGCTCGTCTTCATAAACTAAAGTCCGCTCTGGCTGTGCTTCCGTTGAGAAACTATTAATCATCGAGCGTTCAGTTTGGGTAGATGCATCTTCTTTTGCGCTCATTGTCATATTCTCTTCGGTTTCCGGATCGGCAAGATCGAATGTTTCATTTTGCATAGAGACCGACTCATTATTACCTATAAATTGCGCACTGATCAAAACAATAATAAATATGGATGCAATGGAAAAGAACAATGGTGCCCATCGAATGCCTTTTTGATTGTTTGGCTGTAGTTGAGGCGGATCTTCATTAAATGCTCCTTCATCCATTAAACGATTGAATACCTCATCTTTTGAACGATGATCGGTTACTTTCGGTGCTTTTTTCAGAAAAAGCTCAATCTCTTTTTCATCCCAATGCTCCTTTTTCATAATGGATTCGCCTCCCTTCCTTCTTGCGCTTCCAATAACAGCCGCAAATTCTTTAAAGCACGGTGCTGTGTCGTCTTAACCTTTCCGGTCGTCCACCCTAATATTTCCGCTGTTTCCTGAATTGAAAGTTCCTGAATGAACCGCATGATAATAACCATTTTCTGATCACCTGAACATTCCTCCAACGCTACCAGTAATTGATGGAGCTGATCATTTAATTCGGTAAATTGTTCAGGTGAAGGGACTGGGCTTACAAGTTGCTCTGTCTCCCAATCAAACGCTGTAAATGCATGCTTATCACGAACTTGCTTTTTTCTGAAATAGTCGATCGCCACATTTTTCGCTATAGAAAACAACCAAGTCTTTTCCGAGCTTTTCCCTTCGAAACGGTCGTATGATTTCAATACACGAACGTATACTTCATGGGCAAGATCCTCAGCTGCGGTACGGTTTTTTACTAAGTAAAATAAGAAATTAAAAACATCCTGATGATACGTATCGTATAATCGATGGAAAATGGATTGCTGCACCCATCCCACCTCCATTCACGTAATTTGTCGTTTTCGAATCAAAAAAGTTACAACTAATCATCCGCTTCCAAAAGATCTAGTCAGTTAAAAAGAAAAGTTTATCACTTTGAACAATTCAAAATGATAAACTTTTTAAGACTAACATAATTCCATTACCCTATTTTTATCAAGGTAATGGCAAGTAAAATGTAAAGGTTGTTCCTTGCTGTTCCACGCTATCAACCGATATTCTGCCGTTATGCGCTTCCACAATGTTTTTTGTAATGGCCAAACCTAAGCCAGTTCCGCCTTTTGAACGTGTACGCGCTTTATCCGCTTTGTAGAATCGTTCGAATACATACGGTAAATCATCTTGCGGAATGCCCTGCCCCGTATCCTTGATTTGAATTTTAGCGTAGTTTTGCTCATTTTCTATCGAAACGGTTACGGATCCATCTGCAGGTGTATGGCGAATCGCATTGTCAATCAAGTTCGTTAACACTTGCTCGATACGGTCCTCATCAATCGAAATAAGCGTTTCGTCCGAAAAGTTCGTTTCAATATGCAGCTGCACATGTTTTTCTTTCGCTGTCTGGTCAAACTTATGAGTCATGCGTTCAATAACCGCCACTAATGGAACGTCTTCCTTATACAAGCTCATATGCCCAGATTCCATCCGCGCCAGGTCAAGTAAATCTGTTACGAGGCGACTCATACGCTGTGATTCATCGTATATGACCCTGATCATATCAGTCCGTTCTTCTTCTGTTGTCACAACTCCATCAATAATCGCTTCAGAATAGCCTTGAAGCATTGCAATTGGTGTCCGGAGCTCATGTGAAACATTGGCGATAAAATCTGATTTCAGCTTTTCCAATTTCGTTTCTTCGGTTTTATCACGAATAACAGCGACTGCACCACGAATTGTATCCCTGCTGTACAGGGGACTAATTGTAATACTGTAATAGGATTTGCCCATTTCTAACTCTTCATCCAGCTGATCTTCAAAGTTCAATACATGATCAAGCATATGATAAAGTTCATCCGGTATCGGCTTTGAGCTATCCAATCCCTTTTCGACGAACCATTTTTGAAGTAGTCGCTCTGCAGGCGGATTGCTCACTAAAATCGTTTTATCACGATTAAATGTAATAACGGAATCAGTCATCGATGTTAAAATACTCGATAATTGTTCCTTTTCCTGATTGATTACTTCTAAATGATGCTTCAATTGGCGGCCCATCTGGTTGAACGCAACGGCAAGCTGACCGATTTCATCATTTTGCTTCGTTTCAATTTTCGAATCGAAACGCCCCTTCGCCAATTCAAATGCATGCTCTCTCATTTTACGCAATGGAAGCGTTATTTTAGAAGAAAGGAAAAAGGCGAAAATTGTCGTCAATATAAATGCAATAGCCGCAGCTAAAACTACAATTTTCGTCGTTTCATTACTAGTCTGGTGTAATGCATCTGGATTTTTATATATAAAAACAGCCCCATGTAAATCTTCAACACTTTTCAGCGGGAAACCTAATACTATATAATCGGAATTTTTCGCTTCTTCCCGATTTGAAGGCAGCGTCAGTTCCTTTACAGTTGGCTCTGATGATTCATAGACTTCTTCAAATGCTTTACTGCTTATGATTTTTTGCTGTATTTCTTCTTTATTGATGCCTTCTTGTCTTGCATACAATATTTCATCTGAACTTTTGGCGATAAGTACGTTTGTCGTTTCCGTTAACAACTCTGAAATGATCGCAAACTGTTTATCATCGATTTCTTCCTCATCGATAATGCTCGCGATGGCTGCAGCTGTTTGTCTTAATGATGCCTCTGACTGCTCATTATGATAGTTTTCAAGAAATTCCAACATGAATATGGTGAAAATAAACAGGACAAATGAAACGAGAAGCAAAATGGTTACCCATAGCTTCCCGACAATACTTGTTGCTATTCTAATCATTTACAACCTCGAATTTATAGCCTACTCCCCAAACCGTAACAATCATTTTCGCAGCATTTTCAGAGACACGGTTCAGCTTTTCACGCAGGCGCTTTACATGTGTATCCACTGTGCGCAAGTCACCAAAGAAATCATAGTGCCAAACTTCTTTTAATAATTGCTCACGGTCGAATACTTTATCAGGTGACTTCGCCAAAAAGTATAATAGTTCGTATTCTTTCGGTGTTAAATTTACTTCCGTTCCATCTGCTGTTACACGATGTGCATCATGGTCGATTGTTAAATGCGGGAACACGACTAAATCTTTCGATGATGAAGCATTTGAAACAGGTGCAAACACTGCTGAACGTCGCAATATTGCTTTCACACGCAGCACGACTTCACGCGGACTAAAAGGTTTCACAATATAATCATCCGCACCAAGCTCAAATCCTTGTACACGGTTTGCTTCTTCACCTTTTGCCGTCAACAATATAATAGGCGTTGTTTTCTTTTCACGCAGTTCAGCACAAACTTCCAAACCATCTTTTTCAGGCATCATAATATCCAACAAAATACAATGATAATCTTTTTCAAGCGCCATCGAAAGTGCTTGTTCTCCATTTTCCGCTTCTTCTACTGTATAGCCCTCACGCTCTAAATACATTTTTAACAAACGACGAATTCGATCCTCGTCGTCCACAATTAACACAGAAATATTTTCAGACACTGGTGTTGCCCCTTTCAAAACTCTATTTCTCTTCTCTATTGTACCTTTTTAGTGATCGATTGAAAAGAAAAGCCCAATCAATCCGATTGAACTTTTCTAACTTTATGACAGTTTATTAATTATTTTGCATAGAATTGGAAACGATTAAATTGCTTTAACAATAGGATGAAAAGCAATATTTTGTCACATTATGCATAAGAGTGTAATCCTGCGATAACTAGATTAACAACGACTAAATTGAATAGAATAATAAGGAAACCAATTACCGTAAGCCAGGCACTCTTCCTTCCTTCCCAGCCTTTTGATAGGCGCAAGTGCAAAAATGCCGCATAAAACAGGAATGTAATAAGTGCCCACACTTCTTTCGGATCCCAGCCCCAAAATCGTCCCCATGCTTCCTGTGCCCATATCATTGCAAAAATAAGCGCGCCTAATGTAAAAATCGGAAAAGCAATTAAAATCGAACGGTAGGCAATTTCATCCATTAGCGTCGAGTTCACCCGTTTCACTAACGGCTGGAACATTTTCGCTATCTTTCTTCTAAAGATCAGTCGAATGAGTATATAAATCATTGTACCGAATAGAACAGACCAAAAAACAGTTGTTAGTTTCCGTGCATCGATCAATGCCGGTAATTCAAATAACGGTGTCATACGGTCTTCTGACAGTTCTTTATATTCATTCATACCAAAAATAGCTGGCATTAAATATGTCGCAGTACTGACCTGATCCAATGTATCAACGTACTCATACTTCGCTTCATAGTCCATGGCGTTAAATGTAACCGTTGCTGCAACGAAACCTACAACTAGTACACAGCAGAACATGACTGTTTCCAGCCAGAAACTTTCTTTTGAACGTTCGTCCATATTCACATTTCCCAACAAGTAAATAAGTCCGGCTACCGCACTAATCCCAAAAATCGATTGTCCCAGCGCTGCAGTCGTAACATGGATCGTCAGCCAATGACTTTGCAGTGACGGGACTAAAGGACTTACCTCTGTCGGGAACATAGAGGCATAGGCAATAATCAATAATGCAATCGGTAAAGCAACTACACCTAAAGCCGCAACTTTATACGTAAAGTAAATAACGATAAATGATAGTACGATGAACATACCGAATGCTGTCGTAAATTCAAACATATTACTAACAGGTGCATGTCCTGTATACATCCAACGTGTTATGAAATAACCTAACTGTGCAACAAAACCGATAATTGTAACAACAAGGGCGATTTTACCGTACTTATCTGCCCGTGCTGCTGCCGTGTCATTTTTCACTTTAATTGCACCTGCAAATAAAAATGTACCAACTAAGTAACTAATGAATGCAGCATACAGTAAATAACCGCTTAAATCGATTAAACTCATAAGGTTTTACCATCCTTTTCTGTTTCAACATGTTCATTGTTTTCTATTTCCTGTTGATCTACGTATTGTGGTAAATGAGCATGCTTCGTTAATGCATCTAAATCCTTTTTCATACTAAACCAGTTTTTATTCGTATGTGCTGCCAAGCGTATTGTTCCATCTGCCAACTGTTCAATCCAAATACGGCGATGATTCCAATAGGAACCGATTGCAACACCAATCATAAAGATAATCCCCCCTACGATTAAAATAGGGATCGTCCGGTCATAACGGATCGTTAGACCCGACATATGACGAGTTTCCACATTTGAAAACTTCATTTTATAAATATTGTCACCTTCAGGCTCCAATGTTTGCTGGATCGCGACAAAGCTTGTCTCCCCTTCCGGTGTTTCTGGGGTGATCATTTTAAAAATAAATGCCGGATTATTCGGTGTTTGGGTCGCAGTTTGCGGTACACCTTCTTTAAAACCTGAAAAGTCCGGATAAAAGCCCATTAATTCGACCTGCGCCCCATTTTCGAGTGTATATACTTCCTGCGGGTTCGTTAAATCAATGCTTAATTGGCCAAGCGATTCTTCTGTTTCTTTATTGATTAAATCAAAAACCATTGCTTTAATTTCATTTAAACGGAAATCCATCTGATAAAATGCATAGCCCTCATGCTTGAGCGGATGGTTTACCTGAATTCCGTATTGCTTCACTTCTTCCAGGTTTTCCGCCTGTCCCGGCACACTGTTTTCCTGCTGTTTATACAATGTCACGTCTGTCTGGAAATTTTTCGCGACTACATTGACCCCTTGTTTAATCTGCTCGCCTTGCGGAACATTGTCGTAAGTTTCCAAAATAAATTTGTCATTCTTCAGGAAGTACCCGTCCATACCGGGTACGGCACGTGTCTCGCCTTCACGAAGCCACATCGATTCGTCCACATACATGCCCGGTACTAAATGGAGCATGACCCCAATTAAAAAGACAATTAATCCTACATGGTTCACGTAGGCACCATAGCGCGAAAAACGCCCTCGTTCCGCTAAAATGGCATCATCTTCTCGTCGGACATTGTAGTTTAATTTTTTTAAAGATTGTTCAACGAGCTGAAGCGTTTGTTCCGGCGTTTCAGTTGGTTTCCCCTCACCAATAATTCGCTGACGCTTCATAAAGTTTGTATGTCGTTTAACTCGTTGATTTTTTAAAGATTTATGTAATGGAATACCTCTATCTATACTTGCAATAATAATGGACACACCTAACATTAATACAAGTAATTGGAACCATAAGGATGAATAAAGATCCGATAAACCTAACGCGTAGTATATTTCACCGAACCATCCATAAACATCTGAATAGTACTTTTCCTTTTCCGCGTCAGTCGCTACGCTTATGTAGAACTCCTGAGGCAGGATTGTACCAATTGATGCTGCTATTAAATTGATAATAATAAGCGTAATTCCGACTTTCACACTCGAGAAAAAATTCCAAATCTTGTCAATAATTGACTTATTATAAGTTTTTGAACGTATGGCTGTCCCTTCGTACCGCATATCTGCAATTTTTTTACTTTTTTCCTCTGCGGATAATGGAGAACCGCATTTTTGGCAGAGTGTTGTACCTTCAGGATTTTCATGCCCGCATTCACAAAGTAGTTTATTCATTGCGTAAAAACTCCTATTCCGGCTTTATTGACTCCATATATTGCACAATTTCTCCTTCGGTCATTTCTCCAGTAATAATACGGTCTATTGTACCGTCGGGTTCAATGAAAATTGATGTAGGCAGGGGTCCAATATTATAGGCAGTGAAAACACTTTTCGTTTTATCGATCGCAACGGGGAACGTCATCCCCATATTCGCCACATATTTTTTCACTTCGAATTCAGACTGTGCGAAGTTAACGGCAATAATTTGAACATCCTGGTCCTTAAATTCCGCATATTGACGCGTCATTGCAGGGAATTCTCGCTCACACGGCTCACACCATGTACCCCAGAAATTCAGTACGACGCCCTTTCCCTCGTAGTCTTTCAATCTATGTTTTTCTCCGTGCAAATCTACTACTTCAAAATCAGGCGCCTGTGCCCCGGCTTGTACAATATTTATTTTATCTTTCGTTACGGCTGCATAAACTGTATATCCAATTGCGATTGCTAAAATGGTTAAAATGATGCCGCGCGTCACAGAACGTTGTTTCTTTTTTTCCAAATAAAAAACCCCCTTCCACTTCAGCAACTACTGTTGCCTATTATAGCAAATTATTACAAAATTTAAATTCTTTTATTTAAGAATGATTGATGAATCTCTTAAACTGTTAATTGTTATAATCAATTTTTCCTGTTTCAGCTAAGACACGTAATAGTTTTACTTCATGTTTTGTCAGCTGACGGTATTCGCCCGGGCTAAGTCCTGTTAAATCTAAAAATGCAAAGCGCTCGCGCTTTAATTTCACAACAGGTGTACCGATTGCTTCAAACATACGACGGACTTGACGATTTCGCCCTTCATGAATGGTAATCTCACAAATAGCTTTCCCAGCTTTCTCATCAAAACTTGTCATACTTACTTTTGCCGGAGCCGTTTTTCCGTCTTCCAGCTTAATGCCGCTTTGAAGTTTCATTAAACCTTGTTTAGTCGGAATTCCTTTTACACGCGCAATATATGTTTTGTCGATTTTGAATTTCGGATGTGTCATCAAGTTCGAAAACTCGCCGTCATTTGTTAATAGCAATAAACCAGTCGTATCATAATCTAAACGCCCTACAGGGAAAATACGCTGATGTACATGCTTTTTAAAAATATCCGTTACTGTTTTTCGACCTTTATCATCCGTAACTGCCGAAATATAGGCACGTGGTTTATATAGTAGGAAATAGACTTTATCTTCTTTTTCCAGTTTTACGCCTTCTACTTCAATCGTATCCGAGTTGGATACTTTTGTACCAAGCTCTTTCACTACGACTCCGTTTACCTTTACTTTACCTTCTACGATTAATTGCTCTGCTTTACGTCTTGATGCAACGCCTGCATAGGCAATCACTTTTTGTAATCTTTCCATAAGTTCACCTCATTGATTGATAAACTGCGAAGACGCATACTTCATCAGCATTCGCCTTTGCACTTTTCGTTTACTGCTCTGTTAATTTTAAATATTATTGCTGTAATCCACAAATACGAGCGAAAATAAATCCTTAACGATTAAAAATTATGTCATACTTTTAGCACTTAATCAATTGCGCCTTGCGTAATTGCATCCGGATACGGCTTTGAAGTCCACAGGATGTAGGACAGTCAGCTGTTGTCGCATGAAGCGACGCTTTTAAGCTGACTACCTTGTTTAGAACTCCTTTTCGAATCCATGACATCCGCCGGGGACTTAACTTCAATCCTGAAGTGAAAGATATTCACTTTTTGATTATTTTACTGTTACAAGCTTTGATGATACGAGCGCTTCATCTGCATATAAAAGCCAAACCCCTCGATCCGAGCCTTTTAGTCGTGAAACTTTAACAATATGTTCAAAGTTCGGTCGTTCTTTCTTATGAAGCAGCATTTGGAACGGTTCATCCAATTCGATGGCCAGTCCGTTCGCATTGTATTTTCCTTTTTTCACAATCGTTTGCTTTTCAAAATTGTTGTCGATGAAATCCGCCAAGTTTCGGTGGATATTCCAGTCATTTCCTTCATTAATAGTAACGACAACAAATGATTTTTGTTCCCGCTCAAAGTATGTTGCCAATGTTCGACCTGCAACTTTTGTATAGCCTGTTTTCCCAGCGATGGCTCCTATCTTCTCATGCATCAGTCGGTGCTTATTTCTCCACTGTCTGCCATCCGAAAAGTTTTGTGTAGAAGCAATTTTTCTGAACTGGGGATTCATCATTGCAATTTGCAGCATTTTCGCCGTGTCATAGGCAGAGGACAGATGGGCTTCATTGTGCAGCCCTGTAGGATTTGTAAAGGTTGTTTCATTCAACTGATAAAGCTCGGCCTTCTCATTCATAAGCTGAACAAAGCCTTCTACAGATCCGCCAACATGTTCCGCAAGCGCAGTAGCAGCATCATTTCCCGATTGCATCATTAAACCATGAAGCAAGTAATCAATCGTATACGTCTCGTTTTCCATTAAATAAATGGATGAACCTTCCACAAGCGAGGCTTCCTTTGAAACGACAACTTCATCGGTAAGCTCACTGTTTTCCAAAACAACCAGGGCCGTCCAGATTTTTGTCAGGCTGGCGATCGGCAGGCGTGCATGTTCATTCACACCCATTAACGTCCGTCCATTTTCCGCATCGATCACAACATAGCTATTGTACGACGCTGCCTGGATTTGTGACGCACCACTCAAAAACACGAACAATACAACAATAGAAACAAACCACTTTTTCAACAGGCCACTCCTTTAATTTTGGTTAAATGTTTCCTGGAACTTCGTTAAAAATAAATCTGTCGGCTGATCATCTTCCTGATCCACTTCTTCCGGTAACGGCGGCAATTCTTTAATATTTTTTAAGCCAAAATAATTCAGGAACTCTTTAGTCGTCCCATATAAGATTGCCCGTCCTGTTCCTTCCGCCCTGCCAACTTCCTGTACAAGTGCCCTTGAAACGAGTGTCGCAATCGGGCGTTCGCTTTTCACCCCTCGCAGATCTTCCACTTCCGCGCGCGTGATCGGCTGCTTATACGCTATAATTGCCAGAACCTCTAATGAAGCTGCGGTTAATACTTGATTTGTCGGGTTTTCGATTAATTTTTTCAGTGTGTCGGTCACTTCCGGTTTTGTCGTTAACTGATATGTACCGGCAATCTGTTTTAATGTAATCCCCCGCATTTCCTCCTCATTGTAATGAGACAGCAGTTCGCTTAATCCCGCTTCAATATCCATTGGTTCTACTTCTATATATTGTGCAAGTTGTTTAACTGTCATACCTTCATCACCTGCTACGAATAATAGTGCCTCAATTCGGCTCAGTAAGTTGTTCGAATTCATCGCCAATTTCCTCCTTTGTCAATAATACGGATAAATCATCGAAGTTATTTTGCTGTTCGACAAAAATCACTTGGCGCTTCATCAATTCCAGTAATGTTAAAAACGTCAATACAAGCATTGGCTTATCCTCTGCTTCAAATAATTGCGAGAACATCACTCTTCCGCCTGCATTTTTTAAAATGTTTACAACGGAACGCATTTGTTCCTTCACTGAAATTTCCTGTCTTGCGATACGCGTTGACAATGGTTTTTTCAATTGTTTACGACGCATTAGTTTTTGAAATGCACTTAACATGTCGTAAACATTTACATTTTGATCAAAAAGCGCCAATTGTTCTTCCGGCATAAATTCCGATAAATCTGCCGGCGCTTTCGTGAATACTTGCCCACGTTCTGTTTCCAATTCCTGAAGCTGGACAGCCGCTTCTTTATACTTTTTATATTCGATTAACCGTGCAACAAGCTCTTCCCGCGGATCGACCTCATCGATTTCGAGCTCTTCAGCATCGATTTCATTTTCATTAATCGGA
This sequence comes from Solibacillus sp. FSL R5-0449, assembly GCF_037975215.1. Classification (NCBI taxonomy): domain Bacteria; kingdom Bacillati; phylum Bacillota; class Bacilli; order Caryophanales; family Caryophanaceae; genus Solibacillus; species Solibacillus sp. FSL R5-0449. The sequence goes on along the minus strand of NZ_CP150239.1, from coordinate 1,180,944 downwards.
ATGAGCATACGGCTTTTAATCGCCAGTAATGTTGCGGCCATGACTAAATATTCGCTTGCTTCATTCAATTCCAATGTTTGCATCGCATGGATATGATCAATATACTGTTCTGTTAATTCCGCCATTGGAATATCATATATATCAATTTCCAAACGATGAATTAAATGCAATAATAAATCTAGCGGCCCGCTAAAGGCGTCTAGTTTCACTTCGTAAGACATAAAATACCACCTATCGTTAATCGGAAATTATCATTAGCATCTAATTCACGCTATGATTAATTTTACGTTTTGCTAGATACTTTATTCGTCAAAATCCAACAAAATATAGCAGAACCTATCTAATTAGTATAGAGGAAAGGGGACAACAATGCATCCTTTGTTTCATCCACTATTTATCGATTATTGCGCTTATTTTAACGGCAATAATGACTATTTTGAATGCCATGAAGTTTTAGAAGAATATTGGAAGGAAATCGCACCGAAAGAAAAGCTGCATCCTTTAGTAGGCTATGTCCAGCTTGCGACAGGTATGTACCATTGGCGGCGGGGAAACGTTACTGGCGCTGCACGCATTCTGGAAAAAGCGATTGTTAATTTTGAGCTGAACTACGAAAGTGAATTTTTCGAATATATTGATGTGAGACAACTGCTAATCCTGATGAAAAACAAGCTTCGGAAAATACAGGAAAACGAACCATTTTCACAATTTCCGCTTCCTATTACAGACCGGCAGCTGCAAGAATTGGCACTAGAAAGAATAAAGTCGGTTCCTCCAATGGAATCACACTTTATTTTCAATAAACATATGCTGCGGGACCGGTCAGAAATACTGGAAGCAAGAGAATTTAAAAAAAGAAGTCGACAGTAAATTAGTCGACTTCTTTTAATATAGGTATACATTTTTGGACAAATGCATTTGTAACTTCATTCGCTTGAATATGTTCATATCCCATATTCTGCAGCTCCTGTAACATTTCTAATGCGACACCTTCACCGCGATACGACGGGATGACTGTAATATGCTGAACGACTACAGCATCATCTTCTTCTGCAATCCCGATCGCCCCAACATATTCTTCCCCGTTTTTCCATAGGAAAAGTGTCCAATTTTCTTTTTGCTCATATTGTTGAATGGTTTCCATTAAACGTTTAATGTCTTTTTCTTGTGGCATTAACGAAATTAATCCCATTGCAATTTTTTCAAGTGTTTTTTTATATCGAACTAACATTTTACATTCCCTCAATTCTAACATTGCACATCCTATCAAAAGATCGACCGAAATGCAATAACACAATTTTCCAACGTTCAGTTTGAAAATTTGTAAATTAGCGGACTAATAATGTAAATGAACAAGAGCGACCAAATCACAATTCCAATTAATAGACCAAAACCCCATTTAGCTTGCTTTGATAATTTCAACGATTATTCACCCTTTGTCAATGTTAATGGCAGATCATTTACCACTAAATCTTCATAGCTTTCTCGTTTTATCGCTAATTGGTGCTCTCCATTTTCAACGAATACTACTGCCGGTCTTGGAACACGGTTATAGTTTGATGCCATTGAATAACCGTATGCCCCTGTACAGAACATCGCTAAAATATCACCGGTATGTGCATTTTGTAATGACGCATCAATAATTAACTTATCTCCTGATTCACATAGCTTACCTGCAACAGTGTATGTATTTGTTTTTGGATCATTTGCTTTATTGGCAATAATCGCTTCATATTTCGCGTCATAAAGTGCCGGACGTATATTATCGCTCATCCCGCCATCGACCGCAATATATTCACGTACATTTGGTACAGTTTTCTGAGAACCGATCGTGTACAGTGATGTACCTGCATCCCCAACTAAAGAACGGCCTGGCTCAATCCAAATTTCAGGCATCGCTAAATTAAGTTTTTTACTTTCATCCTGCACTGTGCGAATCATATCCGCAACATACTCATGAGGCTCCAAAGGTTTATCCTCTTCTGTATAACGGATTCCGAACCCACCGCCCAGATTCAGTACTTGTGCAACAAAACCGTGCTGTTCTTTCCATGCACCCATTTTTTGCATTACTTTACCCGCTGCCAAACTAAAGCCTTCTGTTTCAAAAATTTGAGAGCCGATGTGGCAATGTAAACCTAATAGTTCGATATGTTCATCATTTACTACTTGTTTAAATGCCTCATCAGCTTGTCCATTATTTAAGTCAAAGCCGAATTTGGAATCCGCTTGACCTGTTGTAATAAAATCATGTGTATGTGCTTCAACACCTGGTGTCACACGTAATAAAATTTTCATTTGCTTATTTTTCTGCTGTGCGATTTCTTTAATTAACGAAATCTCGTAAAAGTTATCGACTACAATACAACCGATTCCTGTTTCAAACGCCAATTCAAGTTCGGCAACCGATTTATTATTGCCATGGAAATGAATGCGGTCTGCCGGGAATCCAGCTTTAATCGCTGTAAAAAGCTCTCCGCCTGACACAACATCCAGCGACAGGTTTTCCTGCGCAGCTAACTGATATGCCGCAACACAGGCGAATGCTTTGGATGCATAGGCAACTTGCGCTTTTACACCTAATTGTTCAAAAGTATCGATAAAGCCGCGTGAACGTTTACGAATTAACGCAGTATCATAAACGAATAACGGTGTCCCGTATTGGTTTGCCAATTCAATTGTATCTACCCCGCCGATTGTTAAATGACCGAGTTCATTAATTTGCTGTGTTCCATATAAATGCATCGTATTCTCCCCTGACTTAGCTAATCCTCGTTAATATTCTCAAAAATCACAAAATATTATATGAGAACTTTAACATAGGTGTCAAAGTGATGCAATTCATGATTATACACGTTTTCTCTTTTTTGCGTTCACGATAAATGGTCTTGGCGAATCTTCCGACATTGGTGTTCGAATCACAACACGAGCGAACGCCTTCGGGAAAAACGGCACAAGCGGCCATAAATACGGCACATTCATCGGTTTTAATGAACATAGATAAGTGAAAATCAGGAACGCTCCAATAAAGAATCCGTTAACTCCAAATAGCGCTGTTGCACCTAATAGAACCAAACGGAATACCTTCACCGAAATACTCAATTCGTAGTTTGGAATCGCAAATGTAAAAATTGCGGTAATCGCAGTATAGAGGACAATTTCACTTGAAAATAGTCCAACATCGATTGCAATTTGCCCGATGATGATACCGGCGATCAATCCCATTGCGGTCGATAATGGTGTCGGTGTATGAATTGCCGCAATCCGCAAATATTCAATCCCGATATCCGCAATCATTATTTGCAGGAATATGGGGATTTCGCCTTTCTCATTTATCCCGATAAATGCTAACTTATCGGGGAGCAATTCCGGATGTGTTACGAGTAAATACCAGAAAGGAAGTAAAAGAAAACTTAAAGTAACCGCTCCAAAACGAAGGAACCGCATCATTGTCCCGACCAGCGGCGCCTGCCGATATTCTTCCGCATGCTGCAGCAAATGGAACATGGTAACAGGGACAAGCATGACAGAAGGCGATGTATCAACCATTATCGCAATATGCCCCTCTAAAATATGGGCGGCTACAATATCAGGCCGCTCCGTATAACGGACAAACGGCAAAGGATGATATTTTTGCTTAAACAGCCATTCCTCCAACGATTTGTCACTCATCGTTAATCCATCATGATCAATTTGCTGAAGCCGTTCACGGATCCATTCTAAATGACGTTCGTTTACCAGATCATCCAAATACGAAAGTACGATATCTGTCTGGCCATAGGTCGTTACGTGGTGCATATGGAATCGCAGCTTTTCACTTCGAATCCTGCGACGAACCAACGCAGTATTCAAAATAATATTTTCGGCAAAACCATCTCTCGAGCCACGGATAACTTTTTCATTATCCGGTTCTTCCGGATTACGTCCCGGATAATTACGGAACTCCGTCAAATAGCAGTAACCGCTTTTCGTAATAAACCCTACTCGCCCACTTAATACTCCAATCATAAATTCATCTATCGATTTCGGTAGATCGACCCCGAAGAAGTTGAAGTGGGCGTGAAAGTAATCCTCTTCATCCAGTATTTCTTCTTCCTCATTGTCCCTCTGTAAATCAGACAATATTTCCGTTAAACTGTCTCCATTGATGAGACCACTAACATATACCGTTAAAGTCGGTAAGTTTTTTATTGTAATTTCTTTAATACATAAATCAAAGTTTTTCTCTGGTTCAAATTTTGAATTTAAGAAGCCTTCTGCAATTTTCAGTGATGTAAAAAGCTGATTTGTCATTTTTTCACCGCTTATTCATATTTAGTCTAAAACACCATGGAGTAATTGCGGTCACTTAACCTATCTGCTTAATGTAGACTGATCCATCCATGATTTCAATTGGGCTAGTATTTTCTTTTCCAATCGTGATACTTGTACTTGTGAAATACCGAGTCTGTCGGCAATTTCCGTTTGGGTTAAGTCCAGATAATAGCGGAAATATATGATCGATTGTTCCCGTTTCCCAAGTCTTTTCAACATGTCTTTCAATGGAACATAGTCAAATGCAAGCTCAGATTTATCATCGCGCATCTGATCCATTAATGTAATGGAATCTCCATCATTTTCAAAAAGCTGATCATGCAAACTTGCCGGATCACGCATCGCGTCCGTTGCGAGTAAAATATCTTCTTGTGAAACTTGGAGTATTTCAGCAAGCTGTGCAACAGACGGTGGTTTTTCATTCGTTTTCAAATAATCATCAGTCGCATGACGAATTTTGTAATTCAATTCCCGGATAGAACGACTTACCTTTACCATACCGTCATCTCTTAAAAAACGTTGAATCTCCCCAATAATCATCGGCACTGCATATGTGGAAAATTTTACATCATAGGACAAGTCGAATTTATCAACAGATTTCATTAAGCCAATACAGCCAATTTGAAACAAATCTTCCAGTTCAACACCCCTAGATGCAAAGCGTTGAACGATAGACCAAACAAGTCTAGTATTTCCTTCAATCATCGTTTTTCTCGCAACTTGATCGCCTTGTTGTGATTTTGCGATTAGTTCACGCATATAAGCTTGCGTTAATAACGTTTCAGATGACTGCTCGATGTTCCCCATCCCCTTATTTCGTTATGTCACGAGTGTCCCTATTGGCAAAATTTGTTTTGTGAATGTTACGACTGTGCCTTTTCCTAGTACGGATTCCACTTGCAGGAAATCCGAAAAACTTTCCATGATTGTAAAGCCCATTCCGGAACGTTCAAGCTCCGGTTTCGTTGTGAATAATGGCTCACGTGCCTGTTCAATATCTTCAATTCCGCAACCTTCATCTTTAATCGTCACACTTACTTCCGAGCCGTAACGAACCGCATAAACCGTAATAATGCCATGCGGATTATCGGCATAACCATGGATAATGGCATTCGATACAGCTTCCGATACGATTGTTTTACATTCCGATAGCTCTTCAATTGTCGGATCGAGTTGCGCCATAAAGCTTGTAACGGCAATACGAGCCAACCCTTCATTTTCACTGCGCGCCAAAAAAGTTAGCGTCATTTCGTTATCCATTGACAATCCCCCTCGCTGTGTGAAATAACTTGCTGTTCAGATGCAAATTGTATGAGATTTCCTAAACCGGAATACTGGAATATTTTCTGCATCGTTTTTGATGGATTTAACAAAATTGTTTGTCCATCGACAGCTCGGAGTTCTCGCATTCTGCCAAGCACTAACCCAATTCCGGAACTGTCCATAAAATGCAAATGCTCTAAATTCCAAACGAGTAGTTTTACATTTCCTTGTAAAATAGCTTTCGATATATGTGTTCTCACTTTTTCTGTCTCATGATGATCCAGTTCGCCAAATAGTTGGACAATCAATACATCATTTGGATACATCGTTAAATTAAAGTTCACCTACATCGCCTCCTTCTTGCATGCAAATTCGGCAAGTTCAGAAATAATCCTATCTGGCTGACAAAACTAGTGTTCATTCGTTAAAAGTAGTGCTCCTGCGACAACTAAAATCAGTATAGGTAGCTGGGTCTATTTTTAATCATTGCTAAAATGAAAAAAGAGACCGAACAGAAAGTATTACTTTTCCATTCAGTCTCTTATTCTTTGTTCTTTTTCTATAATTTATACATGTTATATTGTTGCTTCGGATAATTTGTTTTGTGCCTGCACTTCCTGCTCTGATAGTGGAATGCCAATAGACAGCAATCGGCATTCTTTAAACGCATAGTGGGTGCAGCCGACACATTTACTTAACTCGATATACTGGCATGCCGCTGAAATCGCGTCACTTGTCGTATTATAAAAATGCTCCCCCTCCATCAAATCATACAACCCGCTTCGTCTAAGCATTTGTTCCAATCCCGGCTGAACATTCGTTACAAAAACTTTTCCGCCATATGACTTAATCGTTTGAAGGATATTGCGGAAATATTCTTCCCCTGTCGAATCGATATACGGCACTTTCCGCATGCGCAGGATGAATACTTTCGGTCGTTCCTGTATCGTATTCAGCAAAGTCTGTTCAAACTTTTCGGCAGCGCCAAAAAATAGAGGACCTTCGATCGTATAAATACTGATTTGTGGACAATCATGAAAATCCGATACAATTTGGGACTGCAACTTACCGTTCCCTTTTTCCAAATTCGGCAGTACTTTGGAAACAGTCAGGCTATCGCTCATACTTTTTGCAAATAGGATTACCGCTAAAATGAGTCCGACCATCACGGCAACCGTTAAGCTCATAAATACGGTCAATAAAAATGTAATGCATAGAACAAGCGAATCCCCGGATTTCAATTTGAGTATGTGCAGAAAATGATGGCGTTCGCTCATATTCCATGCGACCATCATGAGTACAGGAGCTAAACTTGCAAGTGGGATATGTACCGCGAATGGTGCGAGTAATAAGAGTGTGAATAAAACGAAGAACCCATGGATTACCCCTGATAGTGGTGAAACAGCACCGGATTTAATATTTGTAGCCGTTCGTGCAATCGCCCCTGTTGCAGGTATTCCTCCAAAAAACGGTGTCACAATATTGGCGACCCCTTGCCCGATCAGTTCCCGGTTACTGTTATGCTTGCTGTTTGTCATACCATCTGCTACAACTGCCGATAACAATGATTCAATCCCGCCTAGCATTGCAATGACAAATGCCGGTCCGATTAGCATGAAAACACGCTCTAATGTAATTTCAGGAATATGGAATTCCGGCATTGTATTCGGTATTGCACCATATGTGGAGCCGATAGTTGCAACATGGCCCTGTAAAAAAAGTACCGTCACAACGGAAGAAACTATAATTCCGATCAGCGCACCCGGCACTTTCGGTAAAACTTTCGGTGCGATTAGGATTAACGCGAAACTAATCACGGCAACGAGTAAACTATAAAAATTAACGGTTCCGATATTGGAAGTAATTTCAAGAACATTCATATGAAACTTCTCATGCTGCTCCATATTGGTTAACCCTAAAAAATTTCCGATTTGTCCGGTAAAAATAATAACGGCAATCCCTGCAGTAAAGCCGACAGTTACCGGCCTCGGGATAAATTTGATCAGTGATCCCAGCCTGAAAATTCCCATCAGCAACAGCATAATTCCCGCCATTAATCCTGCAATGAGCAAGTTTTCATACCCGTATACGAGCACAACCCCAAGTAAAATCGGAACAAATGCACCTGTCGGACCGCCGATTTGGAACTTCGACCCCCCCAGTAAGGAGATTAATATTCCTGCAATAATCGCTGTGTAAATCCCGTATTCCGGTTTGACACCGGAAGCAATGGCAAAACTCATCGCTAACGGTACAGCAATAATCCCGACAATCGTCCCAGATAACAAATCCTTTTTGAAATGGGCAAACGAATAACCTTCAAACCTTCCAGACCACTTAACTTTCATAGTATCCCTTCTTCTTATAAATATTCATAAAACAGAATTTTTATTACTTAAAGCAGCAATATACTTCTAATTTTATCATATTTGTAAAATATTTAAAGCACAAAAAAATCTTCCGCAATCCATTCGGACTGCGAAAGATTCTTATTTTTTTGTTATTGTGTAATAATTGCTTCGATTAATTTTGGTGCTTCGACTTTTTCTGCAGAAATGTATACATGTGCATAAATTTTTTCCAATACTGCGTCGACATTTTCTGTATTGGCATGGATTGTCATAAGCGATTCGCCTTTTTCGACTTGATCGCCCACCTTTTTATGAAGGACAAGCCCAACCGCTAAATCAATTTCAGATTCCTTTGTTGCACGGCCAGCGCCAAGAAGCATTGCAGCCGTTCCAATATCATCCGCTTCGATTTTTGAAACATAGCCAGCTTCTTTTGCCGGTACATCGAATTTGAATTTTGCCTGAGGTAAACGGGATGGATCGTCCACTACTGAAGCATCTCCGCCTTGTGCGGCGATGAATTTTTTCAGTACTTCCAATGCTGCACCGTTAGCTACAACTTCCTCCAGCATTTTTCGAGCTTCTTCGATTGTTTCTGCTTTTCCGCCAACAACAACCATTTGAGAACCTAATGTATAGCAAAGTTCATTTAAGTCAGCTGGCCCTTTACCTTTTAATGTATCGATCGCTTCCTGGACTTCAAGAGCGTTCCCGATTGCATAGCCTAAAGGCTGACTCATATCCGAAATGATCGCCATTGTTTTGCGGCCGACATTATTACCGATTTTCACCATAGCTTCAGCCAGTTTAACTGAATCTTCAACGGTTTTCATAAATGCGCCGTCACCTGTTTTAACATCAAGAACAATTGCATCTGCACCTGCAGCGATTTTCTTCGACATAATTGAACCGGCAATCAGCGGAATGCTTGAAACCGTTCCCGTAACATCACGCAGCGCATACAGCTTTTTATCCGCCGGTGTTAAGTTACCTGATTGACCGATAACCGCCATACCGATTTCATTAACTTGTTTTGAAAACTCTTCACTTGTTAATTCAACATGGAATCCTTCAATCGCTTCAAGCTTGTCAATCGTACCGCCTGTATGACCTAAACCACGGCCACTCATTTTTGCTACCGGAACACCGACAGCAGCTACCATTGCAGCTAATGGCAATGTCGTTGTATCGCCAACTCCGCCAGTTGAGTGCTTGTCTACTTTAATACCGGCAATTGCAGATAGATCAATCTGATCACCTGACTCAACCATTGCCATTGTTAAATCCGCGCGTTCGCGATCTGTCATATCCTGAAAGTAAATGGCCATACATAATGCACTTGCCTGATAATCAGGAATCGTACCATCTGTATATCCTTCTACAAAGAAACGAATTTCAGCTGTTGTCAATTCTTCGCCGTTACGTTTTTTTTCAATAATGTCTACCATTCTCATATGGAAAATCCCCCTTATTTCAGCTCTGATAAAAAGCTTTTGCCAAATTGCGGTGCTGCAATATTAAAATTATCTGCAATTGTTGCTGCAATATCCGCAAATGTCTCACGTAACTGCAGTTCTGATCCTGCAGTAAAGCGTGGTGAGTAGACAATCAACGGTACATATTCACGTGTATGGTCTGTACCAGGGAATGTCGGATCGTTCCCGTGGTCTGCCGTAATTATGAGCAGATCATCTTCTGATAACGCTTCCATAACTTCCGGTAAACGTCGGTCGAATTCTTCCAATGCCTGACCATAACCAATCGGATCACGTCGGTGTCCAAAGTTCGCATCAAAGTCCACTAAGTTCAGGAAGCTGATACCATGGAAATCACGACGAACAACTTCCGCCATTTTGTCCATGCCATCTGTGTTGTTTTTTGTACGAATCGCTTCTGTTACCCCGTCACCATTAAAGATGTCCGAAATTTTGCCGATCGCAATGACATCAAGATTCGAATCCTTCATTTCAGCCATTGTCGTGCGTCCAAATGGTGTCAATGCATAGTCATGACGGTTTGATGTACGTGTAAAATTACCTGGTTCGCCAACGAACGGACGGGCAATAACACGGCCTACTAAAAATTCTGCATCCAATGTCAATTCACGTGCAATTTCACAAATTTTATAAAGTTCTTCTACTGGAATTACTTCTTCATGTGCTGCAATCTGCATAACCGGGTCTGCCGATGTATACACAATAATGGCACCTGTTTCCATATGTTCCGGACCATAATCGTCAATGACAGCGGTTCCACTGTAAGGTAAATTACAAAGAACTTTGCGGCCAGTTGCTTCCTCCAACTTGGAAATCAGTTCTGCAGGAAAGCCGTCCGGGTATACTTTAAACGGAGTATCGATATTCAGCCCCATGATCTCCCAGTGCCCTGTCATTGTATCTTTACCAACAGATGCTTCTTGCATCATGCCGTAAAATGCAGCAGGGTTTTCAGTTTTATTAATGCCTTTAAGTTCACGAATATTCGATAAACCTAACTTCTCCATATTCGGCATATTTAAGCCATTCATTTTTTCTGCGATATGTCCTAATGTATTTGAGCCAGCATCGCCAAATTTATCGGCATCCGGTGCTTCACCGATACCAACAGAATCCATTACAATTACATGTACTTTCTTAAACGGTTGCATAATGCTTTCAACTCCCCTTCTTCCATTCTATTTTACATAAAACGTCTAAACAAAGTAAAGGTCAGACATCCGATTTCACAAGATTTATTTTTAAAAGATAAAAGCCAAGCTCCCCATTAGTGTTACGCGATTAGGCCATTTTTAAGCACGAGGATGGAATTGTTTATATACTTCCGATAAACGGGTTTTACTTACATGTGTATAAATTTGGGTCGTTGATATATCCGCATGGCCTAACAGCTCCTGCACTGCGCGCAAATCGGCACCATTTTCAATGAGATGTGTCGCAAAGGAATGGCGCAGCACATGCGGTGTAATTTCTTTGGAAATGCCAGCTGCTGCCGCATGCTCCTTGATGATTTTCCAGCAGCCTTGTCTCGTGAATCTTTTCCCTCTCTGCGTAATGAAAAACGCATCATTTTTCGGTGCAGTACCTAAAAGCTGTGGTCTTGCCTCTTCCAAATACTTTACACAGGCCGAAATCGCACTGCGCCCAAGCGGGATAATCCGTTCTTTTCCGCCTTTACCAAATACACGGACGAAGCCCATTGTCATATGCACATCCTCCAAGTTCAGTTCAATCAGCTCGCTTATACGCATACCGGAACCGTACATCATTTCCAAAATGGCAATATCCCGCGTGCCCTGAGGTTTTTCTTCGGATGGTGCAGTCAAAAGTGCATCAATTTCTTCTATTGATAATACTTTTGGTAATGACAGTTCTTTTTTCGGCATTTCCAAATGAACGGTAGGATCCTGATTCGTCACCTTTTCCCTCAATAAAAACTGATGAAAGGAACGGATTGATGAAATTTGTCTCGAGATCGTCTTCGATGATTTTCCTACTGACCGTAAGCTGTCCAAATAAAGCAAAATATGTTCGCGCATAACGCTATCAAATTCCATGATTCGCTGTTCATGATGAATGTGACGGGCATATGCGACTAAATCACGCTTATAGGATTGTAATGTATTATCAGATAGCTGACGTTCGACTTTAATAAAATGTAGATAATCTTCTATTGAATCTTTTAAAGCTTGCATATAAATCGCCCCTCTTGCATTCTATACATTTATATTACCATTTTCGTACAATTGAAGTGACGTTTTATCCTTCATTCATTCGTTTTTTCGGTGCAGCATATCCTTTCATTTGAATTGCGTCCCATTTACAAAATGTACTATTTACGGTATTCTTGAAAGTAAAACGTGACAGATTGAGGTGATAATTTGGGATCGACAAACTAAAAATCGGAGAGCTTGCCGCAGCAACCGGCGTGACAAAACGAACTATTGATTATTATACAAATTTGGGCCTTCTAAAAGTAGAACGTTCGGCATCCAATTATCGCTACTATGATAAAGAAATGATTGAACGTATTCACTGGATTGAAGAGCAGAAGAAGCTTGGCAAATGCCTCGATGAAATTCACCGCTTACTTGGCCCTTCAAAAGAAGAACCTGAAGAAATCGATGTTCAGGATATTCGATTGCAAATGCGCAAACTTGAACATGATGTAACGGTATTAATGGAGCATTTAGATGACAAAGAGCGGCAGAAACTCCGTAAAAAAGTTTCACCTGAAAGTGTTGCACTCATGCAATCACTATTATTAATTTTAAATAACTAGGAGGTGAACGTTCTACTTCGTGAGTAGAACGCTCGTTTGACCACAATCATTAACTTAACTATTTTCGCGGTTTTAATCGCTTTTACGGCCTTTTTCGTTGCAACGGAATTTGCGATCGTAAAAGTACGTCAATCTCGTATTGACCAACTTGTAGCTGAAGGTAAAGCTGGTTCCATTTCAGCTAAAAATGTAACATCCCACCTTGATGAATATTTATCGGCCTGTCAATTAGGTATTACGGTAACAGCGCTGGGGATCGGTATGGTCGGTGAATCCACATTTGAATTTATACTTCACCCTCTATTCGAATCATTCGGTATCGGTTCAGAATCTATTCATTGGTTTACATTAGGTGGTGCATTCTTTTTAGCGACATTCTTCCACGTAGTAGTAGGCGAACTTGCGCCTAAAACAATTGCCATCCAAAAAGCGGAAGCGATTACACTGGCCTTCGCAAAACCGATACAATTATTCTATAAACTTATGTTCCCATTAATCTGGCTGTTAAATGGTTCAGCACGTTTATTATTAAAATTGTTCGGGATGCGACCAGCGAGCGAACATGAACTCTCCCACACGGAAGAGGAATTGCGCCTGCTTTTATCAGAGAGCTATAAATCCGGCGAGATCAATGTAAACGAATTGAAATATGTAAACAATGTATTTGAATTCGATGATAAAATCGCACGTGAAATTATGGTTCCCCGTACAGATATTGTCGGCTTTGATGTAACTGCAACGTTCGAAGAGGTGTTAACGCAAGTTTCTGAGGAACGCTATACACGCTACCCGGTATACGAAGGGGACCGCGATAATATTTTAGGTTTTTTAAATATTAAAGACTTTTTAACACTCGGTATGAACAATCGGATCAAACCGGCGACATTCAAATTGGAAGACTATATTAATCCGGTCGTTCGCACAATTGAAACAACACCGATTCAAAGTCTGCTTCAAATTATGCAGAAAAAGCGCATTCATATTGCGATCCTGCTTGATGAATATGGCGGAACGAGCGGTATGATTACCGTTGAAGATATTCTGGAAGAGCTTGTCGGGGAGATACGCGATGAGTTTGACGATGATGAAGTTTCAGATATTCGTAAAATCGGTGAAGACCATTATTTAGTCTATTCAAAAGTATTGCTTGAAGATGTTTCTAAACTGCTGTTTCTTGATATTGAAGATCCGAATGTTGATACAATCGGAGGCTGGTACTTCACAAACATGCCGGACCTGAATATTGAAGATACATTTATTTATGAAAACTACGCATTTAAAATCCATGAAATTGATGGCCATCAGCTGCAATTTTTGGAGATAAAAAAAATGCATGATCTCATAGAACAGTAGCCGTTAAAACAATATAATTTCCATCTGTATGCACGTTAATCCTGTCAGCTGAATGATGCCTTTATGAATCTCTTAACGTTTTAATTGTAAGAGTTCGGGAATAACATAAGTATTCATACAAAGGAGAGTGTATATAATGGCAATTTTAAAATCAGTAGAAAACGGTGTACAGGCAAAATCAGTAATCGAATCATTTATTACAGAAGGTTATGATCGCGATCATATTCATGTCTTCGCAAACAGCAATAAACGTGCGGAAGACATTGCCGACTTTTTCAATGTGGATGCGAGCAAAACTCCCGGCACAACGGAAAATGACAAAGGCTTCTTCGCATCGATTAAAAACTTCTTCCAAAGTACTCCGGAAGATCTTCACCATCAGCTTGCTGATATTGGTGTAGGCGAAAATGAACATGCAGCTGCAAAGAATGATCTGGATGCAGGTAAGGTTCTTATTGTTGCCCATCATCCGGCAAAATAATTAAAACTACAAAACTCTATTTCTCACATTTGAGGGAAATAGAGTTTTTTGTGTAAGTGTAGATGCCTGCCTGTCTTTTATTATTATTAGACAAATGCAAAAAATCATACAAAAAAAAAGAGCAGCAAATTTTGCTGCTCTTTTTTTGATTATAGATTATGCATTGCTGTCTCCAGAGTTATCATTATTATCATGACAACGCCAGCAGATGCCATGGAATGTAAGACGGTGATCTTTGATAATAAAGTTCCAACGTTTCTCCACAATTTCTTCTACATCTTCTAGTAAATCTTCTTGAATTTCATCTACTGCGCCACATTCGATACAAACTAGATGATGATGGAAATGCTTTGCGCCCTCTTGACGTAGATCATAACGGGACACCCCATCACCAAAGTTAATTTTATCGACAATTTTCAGCTCTGTTAAAAGCTCCAATGTACGGTATACAGTAGCCAGTCCAATCTCGGGTGCTTTTTCTTTCACTAATAAGTAAACGTCTTCAGCACTTAAATGATCTTCCTCATGCTCCAGTAAAACCGCTACTGTTGCTTCTCGCTGTGGCGTCAGCTTATAGCTCGCACTATGCAGTTGCTTTTTAATTCGATCAATACGGCTCTCCATATGTGACGCCCTCCTAAACTCTTTTCATTATACCAAATGAGTAAATCTCATTACAAGACAATGATTATTTAAATAAATAAGTAATTGCTAAATTTTCGACTGCAAAAACAATTAGCATTACGACGATCAGGAAAATGATCTTATTCCATGGCATGACCGTTTTCAAGGCTCGTCTACTCGAAGTTTTAGTAGTAATTTGATAGAGCATAATTAAAAGTACACAATATATTAACTGAAATGGAAACCACCAAAATGCATAGAGTTTAATAGATTCATGCTGTACTAGTAAATAGACCGAGCTGAAACCTAAAAACGTTACTTTTATTGCAATAAAAATAAGGCCTATACGCGGCAAATATTTATGTGTCGAAAAGAATAATACAATACTTAAGGCAACTATGAAAGGAACTACACTCCAAAGCAATTCAGGTTTATCCATTTGGAGCAGTCTACGATCACTGTATTTAATAATTTGCTGTACTTGTCCAATATCGAATAACTGATAACAAACTACCCCACAAATGAAACATACGACAATCATCGAAGTATATTGAATATATAGATATTTACGCATTTGGACGCCTCCTTGTCCATACAACTTATGCACATAAATTGTCCTTATGCGTAAACAATTATTGATTTCATTTCATTTTTAATTTCAACCATAAAATCGCAAAAGCGGTTTTGGCATCGTAAATACGACCGTCCGCTACCATCGCTTCTGCTTCTTCCAATGATACTTCCATTAGCTCCACAAATTCATCTTCGTCTAAATCAACCGGAATGTCTAATTTTTTTAACTTTTCTGCTACGTAAATATGGATAATTTCATCCGCAAATCCCGGTGATGTAGCAAAAGCCTGTATAAAATCGAAATGATCCGATGTATAGCCTGTCTCTTCCTCCAACTCGCGGCGGGCCGTTACAATAGGCTCTTCCCCTTTTTCCAGCTTGCCGGCAGGAATCTCTATAATTGAACGTTCAAGCGCTTTACGGTACTGCTCAACAAGTAAAATTTTATTGTTTTCTGTGATGGCAATTACCGCGACTGCTCCTGGATGATTAATAATTTCACGCTTCCCTGTTTCACCATTCGGAAGCGATACATCGTCTACTTTTAATGAAATGACCTTCCCTGAATAGATGGGTTGGGATTGAATTGTTTTTTCTTCAAATTTTTTCATGACCATGCCTCCACTTGTTCTCTTCCTAATATTCATTGTACCATTAGTAGGAGCTATTTCTAAAATATTGAACCAGGGAGGAATTAACATGAAAAAACGACAATTAGGTACAAGCAATCTTCACATCTCTGAAATTAGTTTAGGCTGTATGTCATTACCTCCAAACAAGGCACAAGCAGAAGAGGTCATCCATGCTGCAATTGATGCGGGCATTAATTATTTTGATACCGCAGACCTGTACAACCAGGGCGAAAATGAAAAAGTTGTTGGCGCAGCGCTGAAGCAACACCGCCACGATATTTATTTGGCAACGAAAGTCGGGAATCGTTGGGAAGAAGGCAAGGAAGGCTGGGGCTGGGATACATCCGCAAACTATATTAATAAAGCGGTACGAGACAGCCTGCAACGACTACAGACGGATTACTTGGATCTTTACCAGTTACATGGCGGTACGACCGAAGATAATTGGGAAGAAATTACCGACACAATGGAAGGTTTGAAAAAAGAAGGATTAATTCGCGAATATGGCATTTCCTCCATACGACCGAATGTCTTCATGCCATTTTTGCAAAATAGTAATGCCATCAGCAATATGATGCAGTTTAATATTTTTGATGAACGCGCAAGCGAATTTTTCGATTCGATTCAACAGACAGGCGCTTCTGTCGTAACGCGCGGATCAATCGCGAAAGGCTTGCTGACAAATGAGTGGCGTACACGTTTAAAATCCTATATGAGCTATGATGAAGCGGCAGCAAAAGACGTACTGCAAAAAATTGAACAGCAATTCGGGGATGTACATGCAGCTGCAATCGCATTCAATTTACGCTATCCAACTGTTGCTTCAACTGTTATTGGGGCACGTACACTCGCTCAGCTGAAGCAAAATCTGGATGCTTACGAAAAAGCGCAATCGCTGCAAAATATTTCGGAGATCGACAGCTGGACAAAAACCGACCGTTACACTGAACATAGATGAAAAAGTGGATTGTTCTCGTCATCATCGGGATAATCGTTGTCGTAGTAATGTCTAACATGGGCTATGAACAGCAAACGATTGTTCCAGCACTTAAGGATTTGTTAAAAGACAAACCTTTTGAAGCATGGTTAAGCCAGTTTGAAATTCCTTATTGGGGAAAAATTATATCGGTTGAAACACGGGGCTATTTTCAATTTCTTGAGTTTCTTATCCGAAAAGCTACCCATTTCTTCGGATACGGTTTATTAGCGGTCATACTCTATACTTTGTACCGGAAACTGAAGTGGTACTTTCCGATCGTTCTCGCCTTTGTTACAGCTGTAGTAATCGCAAGCCTTGATGAATACCGCCAAAGTATGATTCCGGGTCGCAGCGGCCTTGCAGCAGATGTCGTACTCGACGCATGCGGCGCGTTGACATTGTTACTGTTTGCAAAACTTATTGTTGTTGTATTTAAAAAAGATAGCAGGACATAATCAAAAAGCCATCTTTCTCCGAGAGAAAAATGGCTTTTTGTGCTGAGCGTTAAATTGATTTCCATTCCGGGACGCTTTCCGCGGGCGTGGCCTGAGCCTGTAGTCTCAGGCGTCACGCTATTCCCGCAGGAGTCGCCCTGCATTCCAATCAATTTTGCAAAATATCCGTTTCTTAACAAATGCTTTCCTATTATTTAACGGTCATTCTACTTATGTCACAGCCTCTATTCGTATTTATTAAGCTTCTTTGTAATCCGTTTTGGATAACCCTTAAAATTTCGAACCTTTATCACCGTATTGATTTAACAGGTCTTCAAAGCTCATATTTTTTTCACGTTGTTTGCGTTCGAATGCCGCTTTCGCCAGGCGCTCTTCTTCTTTCGCCTTTTCGTCAGCCACCATTTCCTGCTTCGCTGCTTTCAGCTTGGCCAATACATCGCCGCCTAACTGATCGGCCAATGTTGCCGCCTTGTCTTTTGGAAGCTCGAATTCATTTGTTGTTCTTTGCTGTTTCTTTTTTGCCATCGTTTTCACCTACATTTATTATTAGCGTTGTACAATTGTCGCTACACCTTGTCCGCCACCAATACATAATGTTGCAAGACCCAGCTTTGCATCGCGCTTTTGCATTTCATGTAATAATGTGACTAAAATACGCGTTCCGCTTGCGCCGATTGGGTGTCCAAGTGCAATTGCACCGCCATTTACATTTAGTTTATCATGATTGAACGCCAATTCGCGATCAACTGCAATCGCCTGAGCGGCAAATGCTTCATTCGCTTCAATTAAGTCCATTTCGTCCAATGTTACATTCGCTTTCGATAAAGCTTTTTTCACTGCCGTTACCGGTCCGATTCCCATTACAGAAGGATCGACCCCCGCGCTCGCATTAGCGACGATTGTTGCAAGTGGTGTAAGCCCTAATTCAAAAGCACGCTGCTTTGACATAACGACTACCGCTGCCGCTCCGTCATTAATACCGGAAGCGTTCCCTGCAGTAACCGAACCGTCTTTCTTGAATGCAGGACGTAATCCGTTTAATTTTTCTGTTGTTGTTCCATGTTTTACATATTCGTCTTGTGAAAAAATAACCGGATCCCCTTTACGTTGAGGAATTTCTACAGGAACAATTTCTTCAGCGAATCTGTTTGTCGAAATGGCTTCCGATGCACGGGCTTGGGAACGTGCTGCAAATTCATCCTGTTCCTGACGAGAAATGTCATACTGATCACATAAGTTTTCTGCAGTTACGCCCATATGGTAATCATTAAATGCGCACCATAAGCCGTCTTGAATTAATGTATCGATAATTTTTTGATCTCCCATGCGGAAACCTTCTCTTGCATTTCGCATAATATATGGTGCTTGACTCATATTTTCAAAGCCTCCAGCGACAACAACTTCCGCATCCCCGGCAATGATTGCCTGTGCTGCTAAATGAACGGCCTTTAAGCCTGAACCACATACTTTGTTAATTGTCATCGCTGGAACTGTGTATGGTAAACCAGCTTGGATACTTGCCTGTCTTGCCGGGTTTTGACCTAAACCTGCTGCGAGAACATTCCCCATAATAACTTCATCAACTGTTGATGGATCTAATTCAATACGATTCAATGCTTCTTTTATTACGATACTCCCTAAAGTCGGAGCCGCAATATCTTTTAATGCCCCCTGAAAAGCACCAATTGGCGTACGTACTGCACTTACTATTACAACTTCTGTCATGAATATATCCCCCTTAGTGTGAATGGTCCCTTTGTGAGCAAAGTTAAACTTGCTTAACCCGATTTTATCAAATATTCCGCATTTTTCACACAAAAGTTTCCAATAATAAATAGATACATATTAGTTGATTTATCCTAATAATTCATCGAATATTAAATTAATTAAGGAGTGGTTTTCATGAAAAAACGTACACTGTTTTTATCTGGCAGTATTGTAACAACACTGCTGGCAGCTGCTACAACGATCACTGGTGTCGTGATGACAAATCACATTATGTATATAAAGAAAAAGGACGATGCTTTCATCCGCGAACGTGAAATTGCGGCAAAACGCTTTGATGAAGCTTGGTATGAAGGCTGTCCGAAAGAAATTTTATTGATTGACTCTCCAAATGGCTATAAAATAAGCGGCATCTATTTAAAACCTGTGGAAACAAAAAATACAGTCATCATCTGTCATGGTGTCACTGAAAATAAAATTAACTCGATGCGCTATGCCCGAATGTTTGAACGGCTTGGTTTTAATGCATTTGTATACGATCACCGCCGTCACGGAGAATCTCAAGGAAAAACAACAAGTTACGGCCATTATGAAAAATACGATTTACAGGCAGTTGTGGAGACAATCCGCAACATTGCCGGGGAAGATGCCCTACTTGGTATTCACGGGGAATCAATGGGGGCGGCAACGACTCTGCTCTATGCAGGCACATTAGAAGATAATGCGGATTTCTATGTATCCGATTGTGCCTTTTCAAATTTCCCCGAGCTTCTAAAACGCATTTTCGAAAGTGTTGTACCGATCGATTCGAAATACACACTTCCTTTCGCCGACTTTTTCATGCGTATCCGCGATGGCTACTCCGTAAAAGAAGTGATGCCGATCGATGCTGTAAAACAAATTCAAAAGCCCGTCCTCTTTATTCACAGTACACCTGATGATTTCATTCCCTCCTCCATGACCGAAGAACTGTACGAACAAAAACCCGAACCGAAAATGCTGAAACTGTTTGAAAAAGGCGAGCATGCGAGATCATTCAACGACAATCCCGGTGACTATGAACAAACGGTAGCGAAGTTTCTCCATGACCACGTACCGGCATACCGCAATATAACCGATTCTTTAATTTAAGTAATAAGCACTTTCTGTTCAGTTGTTTGAACAGGAAGTGCTTTTTCGTTTGCCGGAAGGAATAAAAAAAGCCCCCATTTAAATGGAGGCCCTACATCTATTAATCATTAAAAACAATATGCCATTCATCGCGTTTGGCTAAAAATTCTTTTGCCAGCTGTTGCGCACCTTCTAAACTATGGCTTGCCGCCCAACCGCATTGAACTTCATTGCAGGCAGGAACAGAAGTCGCCGCCAACACATCCTGAATAGTCTTTTCTAAAATCGCCAACACGCCTTCATAATCATCATAATTCATAAATGAGACATAAAAGCCTGTTTGACATCCCATTGGTGAGATATCGACAACCGCGTCACTATGATTGCGGATACGGTCTGCCATTAAATGTTCCAGTGAATGAAGTGCCGGCATTTCCATATGCTCTTTATTCGGCTGCTTAAAGCGGATATCATATTTTGTCACGACATCGCCCTTCGCCCCTTCTTTTGTACCCGCTAAACGTACATACGGTGCGACCACTATCGTATGGTCTAAATCAAAGCTCTCAACATTCGTTTTTTCTGTTGCCATTTTTTTCCCCTCCAATACTTACAATCTATATAAGAATAGACTAGATTATTTTTCTTTTCAAACAAAATATTCTGAATTTTATTTTACGTCAAATAAAAACTACCTTCTTCACTCAATAGAATGCGAAAGGTAGTCCAATTATTATTTATCTTGGAATTTGTTCATTTGTGCCATCATTTGACGCACTTGTTTTTCAGACGGTTTACGTCCCATTTGTGCCATCATCACGCGAATCATTTGTTCATTAATTGGCGGGTTTTCTTTTAAATACTTCATCATATATTGACGAGCTGCGTAGAAACCAATTGCCACGCCCCCGATAAGAGCTACGACGATAAGTGTAATTCCTAACCATAAAGCCATTTTGTCCAACCTCCTCCACTACTTATGTACCGAGAAAAACTCTCCATCAAGCATTATACAATAAAAGCTATTCCGTTTCTATATATTTTCACTCTCCTGGCAGAAGTTAAGTCATGAGAATAGCTGTCTGAGACCGTCTCAGCCTCGAGACCTAGATGAAAATACGGTAGCAGGTCGTTATCGAATTTTTAAATTCACGGTAACATGAACTTATCAACGACAAGGAGGAACACATAATGAAAAAGTTTTTCTTATATTCAGCGGCTTTTATTACAGCGATCATCGCACTTTGCCTGCTCGCACCAGTAGCCGGGTTATTAATCTCGGGAGCACTTCTGGCAGCAGGTCTGCACTATTACACAGAAAGTAAATCTACTTTCGGAAAAGTAATGAGTCTGGTTGTCGCTTTAGCCGGTTTAGTAAGTGCCTTATCAAACATCCCAGGCTTTATCGGCTTAGCTGCAATCGGTGTCTTATTTTATCTTTACAAAAACCGTAAAAACGAAAAGATTGAATTTTTACCAGGCAAAAAAGAGGAAGAAGATCCATTTACAAACTTTGAACGCGAATGGGCAAATTTAAACAAATAGGAGCGATGGACAATGAGAAATTTATTTACAAAATTTAAATATTCAATTCAGGCGGATTTACATGAAATGTTTGACAAAAAGGTCGACAAAAACCCGATTAAAATGCTGAACCACTACATTCGTGAAGCAGAAAAACAAACTGAAGAAACGGGCAAATTGCTTGCACGTCAGGCTCAGCTAAAAAAAGAGCTGGAAATCCAACTTTCACAAACAGTTGAAATGCTTGAGAAACGTGAAAAACAGCT
The DNA here is from genome assembly GCF_037975215.1 of Solibacillus sp. FSL R5-0449. Lineage (NCBI taxonomy): Bacteria > Bacillati > Bacillota > Bacilli > Caryophanales > Caryophanaceae > Solibacillus > Solibacillus sp. FSL R5-0449. The sequence goes on along the minus strand of NZ_CP150239.1, from coordinate 1,159,016 downwards.
AGTACTGGCTCAGTCAACTGGGGAAGCTGAACTGATTGCGTTTGCACAGGAAGAAGTAACGGCTTACACTGCACGAAAACACGCTCTTCTTTCAAGCATTGATGCAGCGAATACGGAATATTTTGCACTGGAACGCAAATTCGAAACGATGAAACATAAAATCAAAGATATGAAAGTGCGCCAGCTTCAGCTGATGGGCAAAGAAAATGTCGTGCGTGCCAACCATCAAATGGATAAAGTTCTCACATCGGACAATGCCGGTAATTTTGATGAACTATCAACGTATATTGATGAATTATCTCAAAATATCGAGCGTAAATATGAAGTAACCTCTTTTGAAGCTCGCTTGGCACAGCTTGAAAAAGAACAAAAGCTCATAGAACAGCCAAAATAATGATATAATGCGTAAAGGAGAAGGCATCGTGCTTTCTCCATTTTGCACGTTATAGGGGGAGGCACTATGCCGAAAATTACATCAGATCAGCTTGCGATTATCGCGATTAGTATGGCACTTGTCGTATTGATTGAATTGACTCTTTTCAATAATGGCACTGTGTTTTTACTGATTTTAGGTGCACTGTTTCTATTTTTCAGCTTTAAAAAGAAGAAACGGTACTTATTATGGACGGGACTCATTCTATTATTCTTTGCTATTATTAATATTTGGACACTGCGCCTTTTAATCATCGGTGTGCTAGTCTTTCTTTTATACCAATACTTAACGAAAAAAGAGCAAGTGATGGAAATCAAAAGCCACTTTGCCAATACATCAAATCACAATCAATTAATCGGCACAACGGGTGCTCCGACAGAAAGCTATCATTGGAAAGACGTTCATATTCAACGTTTTATCGGCGATATTACAATCGATACGACCGAAACGATTTTACCAAACGGAAAATCGATTATCGTCATCCATCAATCTCTTGGAAAGGTACGTGTTATCGTACCTTATGAAGTGACGATTCAGCTGCATTACTCCACTTTATATGGTGAAGCAACATACTTGGACTATGCGCCAAAGCAATGTATTAATGAACAGCTTCGTTTTGAGGATGGAGAAATGGATGCAAAACGTGTCCTAGTTATTTATGTGACATCTTGGATTGGCGATGTGGAGGTGCAGCGCGGATGATTGCCTTTATTTTACGCTTTTTTATACTGATGATGGTTTTTGCAACTTTTGCCATGAATATTTTCATTTTCCTGCTTGGCCAACCGCAAGAAGAGACTTGGCGCTTTTTATGGGAAAACAATGATTACTCATTACCGATTGTCGCCGTGATTGCCATTATCGCAACAACGACGAGCTTCTTTATTTCATTATGGATTTCAATCGCATTGAAAATGAAAGAAAATCAGATGACCCGCATTGTGAAAAAAGTGGCGGAGCCTGATTTCGCACAAAAATTCAAAAAAGCGAATGGCTCATTAAAAAAAGCATTGCGTGAGACGAATGAATTAATTGAAACACAGCGGACCTCTCTACAGCGGCTTTCAAATGAAAAAGTGGAAACGAATGACGCCATTGTTCAGGAGCGGCTTCTTGCAGAACGTCAGCGGCTTGCACGTGAACTGCATGATTCTGTATCCCAGCAGCTGTTTGCTGCTTCCATGCTCCTCTCCGCACTTACAGAACAGCGACAAGATGAATTTGCACAAAAGCAGCTCGGGCAGGTGGAAAAAATCGTCCAGCAGGCCCAGCTCGAAATGCGCGCACTGCTACTTCATCTGCGACCAGTTGCCCTGCACAATAAAAGCTTGGCGGAAGGTTTAGAAGATCTGATTGTAGAATTACAGGAAAAAGTGTATTTCAATATCGACTACCAAATCGAAGAAATCGCTTTATCGAAAGCAGAGGAAGATCATCTCTTCCGAATCGCTCAAGAAGCTTTGTCGAATACGTTACGTCACGCGAAAGCAACAGAAGTCGAACTGTTATTGATCGCACGCGACCAGCTGGCGATTTTGCGCATTCAGGATAATGGTCTCGGCTTTAATATGGATGGAGATAAAACGACTTCTTACGGCCTGCGCAATATTGCCGAACGCGCTGTCGAAATTGGCTGCACGTATAAAATTGTCTCTGTACCGGATGAAGGAACAATTGTCGAAGTGAAAGTTCCGCTCAAAAAGGAGGAACAAATGAATGATTAAAGTTGTCATAGTAGATGATCACGAGATGGTTCGAATCGGGGTTTCCGCCTATTTATCGGCACAACCCGATATCGAAGTCATCGGTGAGGCGACGAACGGCGAGGAAGCGATTGAAACAGTACTCTCGCTAAAACCGGATATTGTACTGATGGATAATGTGATGCCGATCAAAACGGGTGCTGAAGCGACTGCCGAAATTTTGGCACTGTGGCCGCAAGCTAAAGTAATGATTGTCACGAGCTTTATCGATGACGATAAATTATATCCGGCCCTTGAAGCAGGTGCTGTCAGCTATATACTGAAAACAAGCAACGCCAAACAGATTGCCGAAGCGATCCGGAAAACGATGGCCGGGGAAACCGTTCTTGAACCGGAAGCAACGACGCGGGTAATGGCCCGTATGCGCGGAACAGCCCCTGCCCTGCATAACCATTTAACAGACCGGGAAATGGAAGTACTCTTATGTATGGCTCGCGGCCTTGCCAATCAGGAAATAGCGGAAGAACTGTTTATCGCATTAAAAACGGTAAAAACCCATGTTAGCAACATTTTAAGTAAACTCGAAGTGCAGGACCGCACACAGGCTGTCGTCTATGCATTTCAAAATGGCTTAGTAAAGTAAGGAGAATTTTTTATGACATTTACGTACGAAAACTTTGCAAAGGACGGGACGCTCACATTACTGGATCCCCTCTTCACACTGTTGCTGATTTTCTCAGCTTTGTTCATCATTGTCCTGCTACGCTTTGCGATCAATCCGAAAATCATACTGTTTATTGGTGCACTCATTATTTTATTAAGTGCACAACTGCAGTCGATTGGTGGGATTTTGGCGGATGAGCTGAATTTAGTTAGCTCATCAAAAAACTTTTACATTTTTATTGTGATCGCTGTGATTTGGGTCGCGATGATCGTGTTTGCGTTTGTGAAGGATAGAAAAAAGAAGAAGTGATGATTGGACTGGGGTTGTCCTGAAGTTATGTCTATAACTTTGGGGCAGCTTTTTTTGGGGGTTGGGGTGTTGGATTTATTAGAACTTTTTTGGGTTTATTAGAAGATTTGTGTGGCTTATTAGAACTTTTTACAGGGATATTAGAAGTTCAGTCGGTTTAGGGCGAAGAACGGTCTAAATACGTTTCCACGGAGGCTATGGTGTGCACCGGGGTAGTTATATTAGAACTTTTTCGATTTTATTAGACAATCTGAATGACATATTAGAACTTCTGACCGCGTTATTCGAAGATCGAAGCTACTTATTAGAAGATTCGGGAGATATATTAGAAGTTCCGTTATATATTAGAACTTTTCAGATTTTATTAGAACTTCCAGCATGGATATTAGAACTTTCAGCGCTTTTTTGGGCTTCGGTATGCTAATGGGTGCACATCTCCACATATTAGAAGATTTGTTTTGGCTTTTTAGAACTATATTAGAAGTTCAGCCGGTTTATGGCGAAGAAATGGTCTTTATACGGTTCCACAGAGGCTATGGTGTGCACCGGGGTAGTTATATTAGAACTTTTTCCTGTTTATTAGACAATCCGACTGACTTATTAGAACATCTGACCGCGATATTCGAAAATCGGAGACACTTATTAGACAATCCACAACTTATATTAGAAGATCCATAACATATTAGAACTTTTCAGATTTTATTAGAACTTCCAGCATGAATATTAGAACATTTCCGTCCCACACAAAAAAGCCCACGTACCGCTTTCTTCCTCAAAGCGTTCGTGAGCCCTTCCCCTATTATTTCAAATCATTCAAAATCGTAAACAGCGGTTTTTTAACATCGAGCAATTGCTGATGTGCCCCACTCTGCTGTTCCGCGCTTTCCGCCTCATAAAATGCAGCTAATGCCTCATCGATTTGTTGATAGGAATCAAACAGGTTTGCATCATCCACTTTTTTATTGCCGAAAATATCGATGAACATGCTCAGCTGATATTGAAAGTTTTTCTCGTACATTGTCAGCACATGCTTATTGTCATCAATCTCCACTTCATCGTTCAATATATACGTTTGGAAATCCACCAAATCCGTATACGCTTTTTCCAGCTCTACCGCATATTGAGCCTCTTTTTCATTGCCTTTATTCCAATCAAGAATCTGAATAAAAATAAGTAAAAATAGAATGATCGTTAAGTATATCGAAATACCTTTCCAAGATAAAAACTTCATGCTTGTTCCCCCATCTGCCGGTGCTTCGTTAATTGAAAAGATATTCTTTCAAGTTTTCCAATGTTGAATCAATGCCTGAACGCAGCGATACTTGATCTTCGCGACAATTCTCGATTGCTTTTTCAATAGCAATTAAAGCATTTTCCAAAAACGGCTCGGCATTCAAATCTTTATACAGCTGTGTTAAAACGAGCGCTTTATTCCAGTACCATCTTGCGTTATCCGGATCCAGGTCGATCGCCCGCTCAATATAGACCATTACATCAAACGGCGACCAGTTAAATCGGTTCATCGTCTGTCCTGCAATCCCGTAATACAATGCCTTATCCGGATGATGCTTCACCGCCTGCATAAAGCAGTGCACACTTTCATCATAATGGTGCGCCATTAAAAAAAGATGTCCCTGTACATAAAACGACTGTGCTTTCCGTTCGGCATCCGCTGTTCGGGCATCGTGTTCAAGCTGTTTCACTTTTTCCGAGAACTGTTGTTCATCTTTAATCGCACGCAGTTGTTCAACCTCATCATTTTCCGGATAGCTTTCATTGGCACGTTCAACACTTTGCGAAATCCGTGCTGTCGGCTTCGGGAATTTCCCATAATCGTATTTCTCAAAGATTTTTAAAAATTGCGTTGCCTGTTCATTTTCGCCGCCTTGTAATTGGCGTTTCGCTTCTTCATAGCATTTCAAAAACTGTCCGTCATAAAAATACTGCACCATGTTCGACATTAAAAACACCTTTCTGTTATTCATTCACTATTTGTGAAAGTATCGGTTATATGTATTACGTTTAAAAGTATGTATAGCACAAAGGTGTCCTAACCAAACATTAGGACACCCCCTTTACACTATTTTGAGATTGTGCCTGCTACTTCGGCGATTACAATTTGTGAACCTAACATTGGTGATTCACCTTGATGACCTCCGCCTTCACCTTCAGATGGACGTTTGTGTGATTGTTTGAATGCATCACTTTCACGCCATACAGCAAAGCTCTCTTTTGAGTCCCAGTACATAACAACGCTCATTTCGTCATATTCTTCAAATTGCGTTGATACTAGTACTTCTACTTTCTGGAAACCTTCAAATTCCTGTAATGGTCCTGGTTGTACAAATTTTGGGGCCATTTTTTCGGCAAAGCCTTTTTTTACTTGAATACGGTTAGTTACTGTAATCATGATTACCAACTCCTATAATTTAGCATAAACTGTTTATTCTATTTATTTAATCACTTTCAGAACTGTTGCGCAATAATTCACGCTATAATAAGGAAAATGAAATATTAAAGGAAGTTTTCTCGATGAAATTTACTATTATTGCGACGAGCGATATTCATGGACATACCGAACGCTTTTCACAGCTTGCGCAAATGATTTCTGCCAGACAGCCAGAACTGTTAATCGATAATGGCGATTTTTTGCATGGCAGTCATTTAAGTTATTATTACGATTATATTATTCAAGAACAGCACCCGCAAATTGAGCTTGCGAACACCCTTGGCTATGATGTTGCCGTTTTCGGGAACCATGAATTCAACTATTCTCCCGAGAAAATCCAATCGATCCGCAACGCCACTAATTTCCCGTGGATCGCCGCCAATATTGCAGGGTTTGCCGAACCATATTTTATTAAAGAAATAAATGGGCTGCGCATTGCTGTCATTGGGGTCGTGACGCATTTCACAAAAAACTGGGATGAATGTGATTCGACAAAGCATCTGCATTTCGAGAATGCTTTTAAAAGTGCAAAAAACACTGTAAAGCATGTTCGCGAAGTTGAACAGGTACGGCTTGTCATTTTAAGCTATCACGGCGGTTTTGAACGGGATCTTCATAACGGTCACCTAATCGATCTGGAACAAGGCGAAAATGAAGGTTATCGTATGCTTCACGAAATAGAAGGAATTGATCTCTTCATTACCGGCCATCAGCATTTGGAAATTGCCACAGTACAAAATGGTGTCGCAATAGTACAACCGGGAGCAAATGCACATTGCTTCGCGCAAATCGATGTCACTGTGGAAAACGGTTCATTTTCTTTTGATCCTTCTATCGTTCAAGTCGATTCAACATTAACAATGCAGTCTTTTCCCGATTTTGATGCGTGGAAAAAACAACAAATCGGAACAGCTGGTGAAGCATTGACTTATTCCGACTTTTATACGCCCCGCATGAAAATGACCACTTATACACAGTTGCTTTACGATATGCAGCTCCATTACACGGGCGCTCAAATTTCGGTCATCGAATTGCCGTACCATGCAAAAGGCGGCTTTCCGGAAAAAATAACCCGTGAAGATGTTTTACATAACCTCCCCCGGTCTACCCGACTGCTCGTCATCCGAATGACCGGAGCCGAAATCCGCCGGGCGATTGAACAAAGTGCCGCTGTCTTTGCGCTCAACGATCTGGGAAAAATCGATTTTAGCATGAACGTCTACTATCCGGAGCCTCAGCCGTATATTTATGATCTGTGGGGTGGCATTGATTACATAATTGACTTATGTCAACAAACAGGTCAACGCGTCACGAAGCTAGCTTTTGAAGGAAATCCAATTCAGGATAATGAAATTTTTGAAGTAGCGGTCAATAGCTACCGTGCAACAGGTGCACATAACATGCAGATGTTTAAAAAACCGCCTATTCGTAAAACCGATCAATTCATTCCCGATTTGATGATGGAGTACATAGAACAGAACAGTCCGCTAACGGTTCACATCAAAAACGATTTCCAAATGAAATAAACCACTCTTCCTCCAAGATGTATGTCAATCACTTTGAATTGGCATACATTTTATATTTTTCGGAAAATAATAAATTTTTTTGAAACTTTTTTCCATTTCATCCGTAAATTTATTAAATAGCAATAAGGAGGTGGCAACTTGTTTGGTTATTCCATTGAAACCATTTATTTAATCATCTTAATCGTTATTGGGTGTTGCACTGTTCTTTACTTATTTTTTGCAGATGTTGCGGATGTGTCCATCGATGGAACACCATTTTTTGACCCGGCTGTTATCCTTTCATTTATAACGTTCACATCGGCTGCGGGCTATTTGCTGGAACAGTTTACCGGCTTAACGAGTATCATCATATTCATCATCGCCCTTATAATTGCGAGTTTATTGACAGCACTTATATATTTTTTCCTGCTCGTTCCATTACGTTCAGCAGAGGTGTCCCTTGCCTATACGGAAGAATCACTTGAAGGTCAGGTCGGAAAAGTGATTGTGCCCGTTCCTCTTGATGGTTTTGGGGAAATAGTGATTGAAACGGCAAACGGTATTATTTCAAAGCGTGCAGCAAGTTTTCATCAAGTAGAGATTCCGTATGACACGCAAGTTTTAATAATTGAGATGCAGAGTGGTACAGCAATGGTCGCGATTTATGAGAAAGAAGAAATTCAATTTTAGAAACAGGGAGGAAATTTTATGTCAGGTTTGGCAGGAATATCAGGAATTTTACTAACAGTGGGGGTAGTTGTATTTCTAATTGTCGCTCTTGTAGCCGTCTATATTATGAAATATCGCACAGCTGGTCCGGATGAAGCATTAATCGTAACTGGGAGCTATTTAGGAAGCAAAAATGTACATACCGATGATTCAGGAAACCGCATCAAGATTATTCGCGGTGGTGGTACATTTGTATTCCCGGTTTTCCAACAGGCAAAACCACTTAGTCTACTTTCAAGTAAACTCGAAGTAACAACTCCGGAAGTTTATACAGAGCAAGGTGTTCCGGTTATGGCGGATGGTACAGCAATCATCAAAATCGGTGGTTCAATTTCGGAAATTGCCACTGCTGCCGAGCAATTTTTAGGAAAAGATAAACAGGAACGCGAAAGTGAAGCGCGTGAAGTACTTGAAGGTCACTTACGTTCGATTTTAGGATCGATGACTGTTGAAGAGATTTACAAAAACCGTGATAAGTTCTCGCAGGAAGTACAGCGTGTCGCATCACAAGATTTAGCGAAAATGGGCTTGGTCATCGTATCATTTACAATTAAAGATGTTCGTGATAAAAACGGCTATTTGGATTCTCTAGGTAAGCCGCGAATCGCACAAGTGAAACGTGATGCAGATATCGCAACTGCCGAAGCAGACAAAGAAACACGTATTAAACGTGCACAGGCAGCTCAGGAAGCGCAACAGGCTGAATTAGAGCGTGCTACTGAAATTGCGGAAGCCGAGAAAAATAATCAGTTAAAAGTGGCTGAATACCGCCGCGAGCAGGATATCGCAAAAGCTCGTGCCGACCAGGCATACGAACTGGAATCTGCACGTGCGAAACAGGAAGTAACGGAACAGGAAATGCAAGTACGAATCATTGAACGTCAAAAGCAAATTGAATTAGAAGAAAAAGAAATTCTACGTCGTGAGAAGCAATATGATTCGGAAGTTAAGAAAAAAGCAGATGCGGATCGTTATGCAATCGAACAAAACGCAGAAGCGCAAAAACGTAAAGAGCTTGCACAGGCAGATGCCGAGAAATACCGGATTGAAGCACAGGCACAAGCTGAAGCGGAACGTATTCGTTTAGATGGTCTGGCGAAAGCCGATGCAGAGCGTGCACAAGGTACGGCAGAGGCAGAAATTATCCGTCTGCGCGGTCTTGCGGAAGCAGAAGCGAAAGAGAAAATTGCAGAAGCGTTTGAACAATACGGTCAGGCAGCTGTCCTTGATATGATTGTGAAAATGTTACCGGAATACGCAAAACAAGTTGCGAGCCCACTTTCTAATATCGATAAGATTACCGTTGTGGATACAGGTGGCGGTGCAAACGGTGGTGCCGGTAAAGTGACGGGTTATGCGACTGATCTAATGGCCGGTTTACAGGAAACATTAAAAGCTTCTTCCGGTATTGATGTGAAGGAATTAATTGAGACATATGTCGGAAAAAATGCATTTGAAAAATCGGCAATCATTCCTCGCGAAGACTTTTCACGCGTTGAAGAAGTACTTGAAAAATAATTAATACAATAAAAAATACAGCCTCCATAACGGAAGTGCTGTATTTTCTTTTATTAAATTTTAACCGTCCAGCCAAACGGATCTTCAACTTTACCGTATTGGATGCCTGTTAATGTATCGTAAAGCATTTGTGTTACTTCACCGATTTGGCCGTTGTTGACAGTAATGATATCATCCAGCCACTTCAGCTCCCCTACCGGAGAAATGACAGCTGCTGTACCTGTACCGAATGCCTCTTCCAAAGTACCGTTTTTAGCCGCTTCTACAATTTCCTCAAAAGCAATTGCACGCTCTTCAATCGGAATGTTTTTTGATTTTAATACTTGAATCATTGAATCGCGAGTAATCCCAGGTAGAATACTGCCGTTTAATGCCGGAGTAATTACTTTTCCTGAAATTTTAAAGAAGATGTTCATACTGCCTACTTCTTCTACGTATTTATTTTCCTTGCCGTCCAGCCATAATGTTTGAGAATAGCCTTGTTGTGCAGCAATTTCAGAGCCTTTTAAGCTCGATGCATAGTTGCCGGCTGTTTTTGCTTCACCAGTACCGCCAACTACGGCACGTACGTAGTGCTGTTCTACTAAAATTTTAACCGGGTTAATGCCTTCTTTATAATAAGAGCCAACTGGTGACATGATAATCATAAATTTATAGCTATTCGCAGGATTTACACCTAAATAGCTTTCTGTCGCAATAATAAATGGTCGAATGTATAGAGATGTACCTGGCGCCGTCGGAACCCACTCACGATCTACTCGAAGTAATTCTTTTAATGCTTCTAATGCAAAGTCCTCATCAATCGGTGGAATGCAAAGACGTGCATTGGAAGTATTTAATCGTTGGAAGTTACGGTCCGGGCGGAATAACTGGACTTCCCCATCTTCTGTCATATATGCTTTCAGACCTTCAAATACTGCTTGTCCATAGTGGAATACCATCGCAGCAGGGCTTAATGTAATCGGAGCATATGGTGTAATTGTCGCATTATGCCATCCTTTTCCATCTTCATAATCCATAACAAACATATGGTCAGTAAAAATTTTACCAAAACCAAGCTGTTCTGCAGGTGTTTTCTGTTTTCTATTTGTTGATAACTCAGTTGTAATTTGGTATGTTGTCATAATTTCATGCTCCTTAACTAATTTAAGTTGATACACTTTATCATACCATGTTATTTTTAGAAAATTTAGTATTTTTTAATTTTAGACAAAAAATATTTTTTTCTAGCAGTTCCATTAGTTTTCGAGCAAATTTCTACGCAATCATTTTTCCATTTTCAGAAGTTTTCTGACAGGTGCTGTCATGTTAGTTTTGAACAGTTCTTCTTGCTCTTTCTTCACAGCCACCAGCACTGCACATGACGGGCCTGCCGAACTTGTTAAATCCACATCTGTTGTATAGTTTTCACCGGCAAAACGGATTATTTCCGCCCCAATTCCTTTAGAACCCGTTGGCCATATTGCTTGGATCCAACCGCTATTCAGTCCTTCGTACAACTCATCCAACTGAGCGATTTTCTTTCGGTTTTCCATCACATCATTTCCGACAAGCGGTTCACCGACAACATAAAACTCGCAATTGTTTGTATTTCGCTCAAATTTCTTTTTTCCTAACATCGTGAGGGAAACCGCTGATTGTAGCGACTGGAAATTCGTTTCACTCGAACCCATTAAAGGTGGCATCTCCAGCCCCATTTCGGAAAATGCCTTTTTAAACCCATGCTCATATTCCGTCCAAATATCATCACCCGAAAAATTGGCCATTACTAACTGAACAGGGATGGCACCCGCGCAAAGCTGTTCCAAAATAGCGGTACGTGCTGTAAAATAAGCGGTAATTTCATTTGGCACATGTACAATATCATGCTCTTTTGTACCGATACAGCCCGAATTATCAATCGATACGACTAACCCGTTCACTTCGATCGCATTTCTCATACATTAACCCCTACTCGCTGCACGACCGTCTTCAATACAGGCATGACAAGTATTGCGATAAGACAGTTCACAGCTGTCGCAATTGTTAGTGAGGCAATGGAACCGATGTAAAATGCCGGAGAAATAATAAAATAAAACGGAATCGGTGCAATAACACCATTTGCAATTATTACAAATATCCATTTTAAAATATGAAGGCCTTTTTGATGCATAATTGCAAAAACCGCAACAATAATAAACATTTCCGCTGCAATTAACAGATGTAAAATGCCTAGCGGAAAACCGGATGTAAGACCTGTTGCGATATGACCAAGTGCTCCAGCCGCCCCTGCAAAAACTGGTGGGAGAAATATTGCGCTAATAAGAGCCGGGGCAGAATCGAGTGCAGCTGTTCCGACTATCCCTACCGGCACTTTAATAAAACTCCCAATCACACAAATTGCCGCAATGAGTGCTGTTAAAATAATGAAACGTAATTTAGTTTTGTCCATGAGAATCTCCCTTTAAAATTTGTGGAATACCGTACCATACACGAACAACTGTCTGTGCTTCATTACAAAGCAACTGGTATAGCCGGCCGCATGTATCTCTTAATTGCCGTGCTTCTTTTTCCAGTGGTACTACACCGCGGCTTGTATCCGTACAAATACAAAACAGTTCTGCTCGCTCGGCAATTTGAATAATCTGATCGAAAATTTGCTGCGCAGCCTTTTCTTCCGGTTCATGAAGATACGGTAAAATCATTTGTTCAAAATTACTTATTATGTAGCGCTCGTTTTCTTTTATATTTTCTACTTTTGGCAAGTGTCCTTCACAAACAATCAGTTCTTTTGCTGGTAACTGTTCAATCAGTTGTTCTGTATATTTTCGTTTACCGTTATGTGCGCCTCCGAGTATAACGTGCATCTCGCACCTCCTAAAAGTTCATCTGCCGAATCCCAGCCAAGTGTATAAATCGTGCGATGATTGGCCACTGTTTGCTGAAAGGATTGTTCCTTCATTCCGTATACGGCAAGTAATAATCGAATGACCCCTCCGTGTACGATGAACGTATATTCCTTCTTTTCCTTTACAATGCCATGAAAGCCGTCCAATACGCGCTGCTTGAATCGGATAAAGGTTTCTCCGTTCGGAATCGGATTTTCGAGCGGGTCATCAATCCAGGCCCGGTATGTTTCATTATGCTGTAATTGTTCATATGTACACATTTCAAAATCCCCAAAATGCAGCTCACGCAATTCCCTTGATGCGATAAATTCGGCATTCGGAAAATAGCATTGGGCAGTTTCTCGGCATCTCCGCAAATCGCTCCCATAAATGATAGCAGGCTGCAGATCGATCTCGGCTTCCACTTTTTTTTGGATCGGCTCATCTGTCCAGCCAATATATTTGCGCTCCATATTTGCTTTCGTTTTTTCATGTCTGATTAAATGCACAGTAATATCGTTAGCCATAGGACAACCTCCAACCCTTCACCGAGTGCTCCGAGTAAATCACCTGTTACACCGCCAAAATGTTTCTTTGACCAATTCCGGTAAATAACAACAGCAATCAGCATTATTACGACCAAAATAAATAAGTTGAAAACGCCAACGTAAAACCAGCATACAAATGCCAGAATACTTTGAACGCCGATTAAAACAGCAAGCTTATTTTGAATGACGATTCCTTTAAAATAGGCAGCGAGTCCCTTTTCCTTTGCAGGCTGCATCGTTACAAAATATAACAGCATCCCCATTCTCGCTATAAAAGGAATGAAGATTAAAAACGGCACAATCGCCAATTGACCATGCAACAGCATTTCATAAATAACGCCGATTTTTAATACTAGTAAACAAAAAACACTTATTACCCCAAAAGCGCCTGTATGCGGATCATCCAATATCTCCAACCGTTTCTCCTTTTCTCCATAGGAAAAGAACGCATCGCTCATATCGATCCATCCGTCTAAATGCAGCCCCCCTGTCAGGACGATCATCCCGATCACAATCAAAATTGCCAACAACAGGTCCGAAATCTCACTATAGCGAGATAATATAAATACGCCACTACTAATTATGGATCCCATCAGCAATCCGACAATCGGCAGAAATCCATACATCCATGTAACAGACTTGGCATTCATATCCAGCTGTTTTTTTACCGGCACTGCCGAAAAAAACTGCCACGCCAATAAAAAACCGCTCCAGCTATTTTTCAACTTGCTTCCTCCTTACTTCCACCGCTGTACAAGCTGAAATTGTACTTCATACGCTTCATCACTATTTTGGACAATCCATTGGTGAAACTCTCCCAACAATTTACGATATAAATTTACTTCCTCATATTGTGAAGGCAGTTCATCCAGCACTTCATTTGATACAACTATTATTGTAGCACCTTGCTTCCGCCAAGTTAGCAATTGCTTTTGCATCGATTCGATACAAATATCGATATATTCGCTATTTTCATTTTTTTGTTCATATGTATACAGTACATTCGAAAGCCATGTTGTCACACATTCAAACAATACTACTGCATTGTTTGAGAGTTGCCCAATTGCTTCCGGAACCTTCACTTGCATTTCCACTGTAGTCCAGTTGATATTCTGATTGTCACGGTCCTGCTGATGGCGGATAATGCGTTTTTTCATTTCATCATCAAAAGATACACCTGTCGCCACATAGTAGAATATCTTTTCCTCACCTAACTCCCTCGCATACTTCTCTGCAAAAGCACTTTTACCGCTGCGCACACCACCGGTTATAAAAATCAATGGTATCCTCCTCCTTATGCATTGTAAAAAGACATGCCTAAACTAAGGCATGCCCTTCTATTCTATACTTATTTAAACAGTTCCGGGTATACTGATTGTGCCATAATTTCTACCGCTTCACCAATACGCGGTCCAGGACGGGACATAATATCCCCATCGACTAAATAAATAGCCTGATCTGTGACTGCCTGTATTTTATTCCAGCCTGTACGACCTAGAATCTCATCAACCGCATTTTCCATATAAGTTGCTGGTGTAATAATAATTTCAGGATTACGTGTAATAACATCTTCTTCCGTTACACTAATCCAGCTCGTCTGATCTGCAAAAATATTTTCAACATTGGCGTGGTCCATGATTTCCTGCTGGAATGTACTGCTGCCGGTAGTCCAAAGATTCGGAGCTGGTGTTACTTCATAATATGCTTTTTTCTTCGTATCAAGTGTTGCTGTTTTTTCCTGTACTGTTTCAATTTGCGCCTTAATGTCTTCTACAACTTCTTCGCCTTTTTCTTCGACACCCATTACTTCAGACAGCTGGATAATATCCGAATAAACATCATCAAATGTCGCCGCCGAAGCAATTACAAACACTTTAAGACCCGCATCTTCCAATTGGGCAATTTGAGCTTCCTCTCCGATTGTATAAGCAACAACAACGTCCGGATTTAATTCCAGAATTCGCTCTGCATTAATGACAGTAGAAGTCGACACACGTTCAATTTCTTGTGCGGCTTCCGGATATGTATCAAATTCTGTGGCACCGATAATTTGTTCCCCGACGCCCAGTTCAAATAAAATTTCTGTATTGCTTGGCTGTAGAGAAATAATTGTTTCCGGTACTTCATCGAATGTAACTTCAACTCCGCGATCATCAACAACTGTATACGGTGCTCCATCATTTTTCGATGTAGCCTGCTCTTCTTTTTCCACTTTGCCATCAGTTTTTTCCTCATCTGAACTACATGCTGCCAGTAATAATGTTGCCGCTAAAGCAACGATCCATTTGTTATTAAATTTCATTTGTTGTAACTCCTTTTTTCTTTTTCGTTGGATAGGATTTTGAGATAAATGGAATTTCCTCTTGCTGATGCTGCTGATTCATATACACTGCCATGACAAAAAATACATTGGCAAGCAATCCAAGAAAATCAAACAGAATTTCATCCACTTCCCGTTCTTCGCTCACTTTATGTAATGCCCTGTAAGACTTTTTCGCCTCACTGCGGCAAATATGCAGTCTTGCGGCACTTTCGATTCCTTGTGGCAGTACAAACTGCTGAATCGACTCTCTGACTTCACCTACATAATAATCGTATCGATCACTGAGCCATTGCAGATCCTCAGATGTAATGGCCAATTTGCCGCGGACCGAACCATTCGCATGATAGGCTAACGGTTGAATCATCCTTAAGTCCTTCAAAACGACATGTCCGGATGCATCATCAACTAATGTCGGAAATACTGTACCAATTCGTGTTGTTAAAGAATCGGTACGGATTTCATAATCGACACAGCTTGATTTTTCCCGCATAAACGGATAGCAGGAAAAACGAATATCCTTTTTCATAAAAATTCTCCTCACTTCAAGTAGTGCCTCACCGAAATTATCAAGGGTACGAAAAAAAGCCACCCAAGAAAATGGATGGCTTCAAAAATCAAAAAAGGGCACAATAATGCTCATTCGATCCGTGACTGCCGTACATTCTCTTTAATTCCGAAGAGGGATGTTACGATAAGAAAAAGATTGGTCTCCTGGCTCTGCGTTTCACTTTACTCATAAGTACCTTCCCGCCATATTAGCAGTGGTATCACACTTATTTTCATCAACGCTTACAGTTACGGATATAGCTTCGGATTTGCACCGAATTCCCATTTATGCATAATGCATCTTTTTCCTGCAAATTTATTCAATTTGTCTTAATCACTTTAGCATATAAAAAAAATTATGCAAATAAAATATTTTCAGTTTCCTATAAACAATCCGGACATTTCCCGTAAATCTCAAATTTATGGGCCTCAACAGCATAACCCGGCAGCTTTTCACCGAGCATTTCCATCGGGCAGACAGACAGTTCCTTTACATTTCCGCAATCACGGCAAATAAAATGATGATGATGGTGATCCGACTCGCAATGCATGCGGAAATTGCGCTCACCGTTTAATTCTGTTTCTTCCAAAATATCAAGCTCCACAAAAGTGGCCAAGTTACGGTAAATTGTATCAAAACTCATCCCAGGGAAATCTTTTTTCAATACTGACAGCAAATCACGGGCAGTCAAATATTTGTCTGTAGCTGCAAACATACCCAAAATCAACTCTCGTTTATCCGTCTTTTTATAGCCATTATCCTTTAATATTTCCCACGCGCGCGCTGCATTCACAGTACTTCTTCCCCTTCCGTTTTAATTGAAAATTTCAATACAAGTTTTTTAATTAAAATTACTGACAGCAAAATCAAAATGGATGTGACAACAATTGTTCCACCCGGTGCCAAGTTCAGGTAAAAGGCAGAAACGAGTCCGATCACTACGGCCAGCTCGCCAAATACAATCGCTAAAATGATCGCTTCTTTAAAGCCGCGAGCCAATCGCATCGCTGCAGCTACCGGTAATGTCATTAAGCTTGAAACAAGCAGAATTCCGACAATGCGCATACTTGCTGCGATGACGAGTGCGACAACAATCATAAATAATAAATGAATCCATTTCGCCGGCAAACCGCTCGCCTTCGCATATTCCTCATCGAACGACAATACGAAAAGCTCTTTGAAAAACAGCACTAAAAATAAAACGACGACGACTGCAATTGCCAGTACAACATATAAATCCTGGCGTGATACCGCAGATACAGAGCCGAATAAATAGCTCATTAAATCGGTATTAAATCCGCTTGCAAGTGAAATTAAAATCGCACTCACACCGATTCCGCCAGACATAATAATCGGAATCGCAAGCTCTTCATAATGTTTATACAGTCTGCGTAAACGTTCAATTAAAATCGAACCGCTTACAGATGCGATAATCCCCAAATAAATCGGGTTCAATAATGCCAGCGCTGCAAATGATTGACTCAAGTACAGGCTTCCGGCAATCCCCGCCAGTGTAACATGCGACAGCGCATCCGCAATGAGCGATAAACGTCTGACTACGATAAATACACCTAATAGTGGTGCTATTATTCCAATAACAAGCCCTGAGAAAAAGGCATTTTGTAAAAATTCATAGTTTAATATAGCTTCAATCATAACGGCCTGCTCCTCTTAATGAATCTTTCGAACAGAGTGGCCGTTCCAGCTAGCAATCTGTTCTTCCGAAATCGTATCAAAATCATTTTTATATCCGTGGAAATGGATCGACTGATTTAAGCAGGCGACATGACTGACACGATCCGAAACCGTGTCCACATCATGTGTAACTAAAATCATTGTCATATTGTGATGCTTATTCAAATGTGCGAGCATATCATAGAATGCCTGCACATTTTCGCGGTCAATGCCGACTGTCGGTTCATCCAAAATAAGGAGCTTCGGATCGGACACTAATGCACGTGCGATGAACACACGCTGCTGCTGTCCGCCGGAAAGCTGACCAATATTCCGTTTCAGAAATTTTTCCATGCCGACATCTTTTAAAGCACCTTTCACTAAAAAGTCCGCATCTTTTGGATAGCGTTTAAAGAGCCCGACCTTTTGCGATAAACCGCTCTTCACGACTTCTTCGACCGTTGCAGGAAACCCCGAGTTAAAGGCATTGGATTTTTGCGAAACATAGCCAATCCATTCGCGGTGTTTAAAATGGTTTGCTTGTTCGCCGAATAATTTAATTTCCCCTGACATGGGCTTTAACAGTCCTAAAATTAATTTCAAAAGTGTCGATTTTCCGGAACCGTTTTGACCGATTAACGCCAAAAAATCGCCTTCATTGACACGTAGCGAAATATTTTTCAATGCTTGTGTGTATTCATATTGAAAGGAGACATCTTTCAATTCAATCAATGGTTTTTTCATTTCGTTCGCTTCTTTCTAATTCAAAATCATTACGATTTACATCATGTTAGTATAATGTAGTTTTTTGTTCATGTAAAGGGAATAAGCTTGAAAGGATGAAGACAATTCAAATGCTACAATGGTTTGAAAATTTAAAAGGAATGAATGACAGGCAACTACAGGATTTCGCCAAACAGCAGGGACTTGAATTGAGTATTGAAGAAGTTCAGAAGCTGCAAAAAATTCTTAGGCATGCCAACATAAGCTGGGCTCTTACCGGCATTCCAAAAGAAGTTTTACAAAAAATCCAGAAGCTGCTTGGGGATAGACGGTATAAAAAATTAATGAAGCTCGTCGGATTATAAGAACTATTAATCCAGTCAAAGAGGCTGAGACATATGTAGAAGTACCGTTGAATAAGAAGGAAATCCTTATTAAGAATCGGATATTTTATAAAATTGATTGGAATGAAGGGCGACTCCTACGGGAATAGCACGACGCCTGAGACTACAGGCTCAGGCCGTGCCCGTGGAAAGCGTCCCGGAATGGAAATCAATTTTTAACGCTCAGCAAAAAAATGCTATTTTTCTCTCAGAGAAAAATAGCATTTTTGGGTTATGTCCCAGCCTCTAATAATTGATCATTCATTTATTTTAAAGCACTTTCCCCGGAATCTCTAAATTTTCTACACATACTTCGATTGCCAGTTCAATGGCTGCTGTCAGATCCCGCATTGACCAGCCGGGAATTCGGCCGTGCTCAATCGCCAGCTCGAATGATGCAGGAATGTGAATAAATCCTGCTGCTCGAATCGCTTCATTCTTCGCAGCATAGTACAAGCCTTCATACATAATATTATTGCATAAATACGTTCCCGCTGAATTCGATATAGCTGTCGGATAACCTGCAGAATTTAAGCGGTTGGCTATTTTACGAATCGGCAATGTCGACAAATATGCAACATCCCCGTCTTCTTTTATCGGTGCATCTTCAAATGCATTTCCCGCATTGTCTTTTTCCCCATCTTTTACATTCAATGCAACTCGTTCCGGAGAAATTTTTGTAATTCCTGCAGCTAATCCCAATGAAATGATAATCGTCGGCTTTACTTCTTCAATCAGTGCCATAAACTGTTCTGGTGCTTTTGCAAAGTCCACAGATAATACATGGCCGACAATTTCAAACTGACCGATAGATTTTCCGTTCAGTGCCTGCACGACTTCCATTGTAGGGTTGATCGGATTTGATAAAAATGGTTCAAATCCTGTTAATAGTAATTTCTCCATCTGTTTTGCCCCTCTATAAGTTTTTTACAAGCGCTGCCATTGTACGGTCAATATATACAGTGCCATTCGATTTGTTTTCCAGTAAAATTGAGAAAATATATTGTTTGCCGCTTTGGCCTTTCATATATCCTGATAAAGTATATACATTCGGAATATAGCCCGTTTTTGCGTAAATTCTATTTTTCAACGCACTGCTTGTTAAACGACTTTTTAATGTTCCGCCTACCATGCGGTCTTTATTGCCGGCGATTGGCAACGAATCAAAAAATGTATCGAAATACGGTTCTTTTTGAACTTTGTAAAGTAGCTGTGAAAGACCGTTTGATGTTACACGGTTTGAATTCGATAGTCCCGAGCCATCTGCAAAATGCCAGTTGTTCACAGGAATATTCAATGATGCACTGTATTTCTTCAGTAATGTGACACCTTTCTTTGTACTGCCTTCCCCTAGCTGCTGCTTGCCCATCGCTTTTACAAGAATATCGGCAATACTGTTATTGCTCAGCTTCATAAATGCCGGGAAAATGGCTGCCAATGTACGAGATTCATTTGTATAGAGCAACGTAGCTTTTTTCGGAACTTTCCCTAATTCCACTTTCGAACTCTTCACAAATTTTAAACCTGTCCCTTGCAGCGTCTGCTTAATTGCCTGCATCGTATTTTTCGACGGGTCCTGCAATGTTACCCATTCCTTCTTGCTGCTCCCTTGTGGAAGATTCCCTGAAATAATGATGCGGTTCGTGTTGTAGGCACGCTTGATAGCGATCGTATTTCGACTTCCTTTACTCACTGTTTTCGCCTGATTGGAAATGACCATACCGCTTAAATTCGGTTCAATCGAATAGCTCGGTTTGGCCCCGACTTTACCAGGCTTTGCAGTAATGATCACTGTACTCGCATCAAAATCATTGTTTTGTGACATCGTGATTGCGGAAGTACGTGCCCCGAAGTAATACGTCTCATCCGATTTCAAGACACCCGGCGGTAATGTACTGCCGGAAAATGCGGTATCATCACCGATTAAGTGACCATTGATTGTACGAATACCATTGCGCTTCAATACTCGGGCAAACTCCAAAAAGTCGTCCTTCTTCAATGTCGGATCACCACTGCCCTTTATGTACACATTTCCATTTAATGTATCGTTGACAATAATGCCGTCAATATATAAATCCGTTTTAAAACGGTAGTCCTCACCTAAAATCGACAATGCAGCCGCACCGGATACTAATTTCATATTCGAAGCCGGGCGCATCAGCTTGTCCCCGTTTTGTGAATAGACAACTTTTCCGCTCTCCGCGTCACGTATCGTCACCGCTGCATTACTTTTCCCTAAATGTGTCGTTACCGCACTATTGACTGATGCGAAACTTTGAATAGGCAATGAAAAGAAGAGTGCAAATAAAATGACGAGCTGGAATATTTTTTTCATCAACTGATTCCTCCTTTTGAATTTTTCTAATTTACAGTTAACTTATTATAACAAATTATGTCATAAAAAACGCAAAAAAACATACTTTGCATCAAATTTATGCAAAGTATGTTTTCATTTTGTTATTATTCGCGCAGAGCATCAATTAATGCCGGCTGGAATTCACTGTTGCGAAGCATCGCAATTTCGTGTAAATATGGCGCTTGTTTGTTTTTCGCATCCGGACCGACAAATGGTGTTTCCAATATTTTCGGTAAATGCATTAACTGTGGATGATGCACAATATAATGCATCGCCTCAAAACCGATCTCGCCGAAACCGATATTTTCATGACGGTCTTTTGCAGCACCGCGCACATTTTTCGAATCATTGATGTGCAGTACTTTTAAACGGTCCAACCCGATTGTTTTGTCGAATTCATTTAACACACCGTCAAAATCATTAACAACATCATAGCCCGCATCATGAATATGGCAAGTGTCCATACAAATCGACAGGCGCTCATTGTTTGTCACGCCATCGATAATACGTGCCAATTCTTCAAATGTACGACCGATTTCAGTGCCTTTGCCCGCCATTGTTTCGAGTGCGATCTGTACCGGATAGTCCTGTGTCAGTACTTCATTTAGACCTTCTACAATGCGTTCAATACCCGCATCAACGCCCGCACCGACATGGGCACCCGGATGCAGCACGATTTGTGTCGCTTCAAGTGCAGCGGTACGTTTAATCTCTTCCTGCAAAAAGTTTACGCCCAGCTCAAACGTTTCCGGCTTTGTCGTATTCCCTAAATTAATAATATAAGGTGCATGAACAACAATGTTTGAAAGGCCGTTTTCTTTCATATGAAGAAGGCCCTTCATAATATTCAGCTCTTCAATCGGCTTTCTGCGCGTATTTTGAGGTGCGCCTGTATAGATCATAAAAGTATTGGCACCATAGCTTAATGCTTCTTCACTGGCACCTAGCAGCATTTTCTTTCCGCTCATTGAAACATGTGAACCTAATAACATTTAACTTTCCTCCATTTAACGAACAAACAGGCTGCGTAGAAATATCTTTCTAAGCAGCCCCTTGTAAAATTATCTATTGTTGCGGCGCGCTTTAATACGGCGTTCGCGTTTTTTCACTTTTTCCATTTCCCACTTCATATTACGTTTATAGCCTGGTTTTACTTTCTTCGGCTTACGTACGAGGGCTTTGGCTTTCACATCAATTTCATCTTCTTTACGCTCACCTTTACGGTTTGCACGTTGGTGACGGTCTTTTAAATCTGACCATTCGCCATTTTTAATATCTTTTTGTACAAATGGGATGCCCATTTTTTCGATGCGTACTACTGCATCCTCATCTTCCGGCTGGTATAACGTAATCGCTGTACCTTTAGAACCGGCACGTGCTGTACGACCAACTCGGTGAATGAAGAATTCAAGATCTTCAGGAATTTCATAGTTGATGACATGCGAAATTCCTTGAATATCAATACCGCGTGCAGCTAAATCTGTTGCTACGATATATTGGAACTCAAGATCACGTACTTGCTTCATCATTTTTTTACGGTCACGCGGGCTTAAATCACCGTGGATTTGTCCTGCACGGACCCCTTGTTCTGCTAAAAAGCTTGCGACAGCTTCTGCATTTTTACGTGTGTTACAGAAAATAACAGCAAGGAATGGATTGATTCCTTTAATTACTTCAAGTAAACGTGTATTACGCGCTTTCGAACGTACAGGCACCAATACAAAATCAATACCTTCCGCTACCGGGCGTTTGTCATTCATATGAATATGGACTGGTGAATCCATGTATTTCTTCAAGAATGGTTTTAATTTTTCTGGAATTGTCGCTGAGAACACGAACATTTCAAGCTTTTCAGGCATATGCGACGCAAAACCGTCGATATCTTCAATGAAGCCCATGTCAAATGCCAAGTCTGCTTCATCGACAACTAAAATCGGGGCAGTGTGAACAAGCAATGCATTTTCTTTTACTAAATCTTTAATACGACCAGGTGTACCTACAACGATTTGCGGCTGTGTTTTTAAACGGTCGATTGTACGTTGTTTGTCCGTACCACCGATAAATAATTTAGTTGAAATTTCTGTTCCTTCAACCAACTGGTTTAATGCATCAAAAATCTGTTGCGCCAGCTCACGTGTTGGCGATGTAATAACCGCCTGTACTTCTTGCTTTTCTTCTACAATACGCTCCACGATTGGCAATAAAAAACTATGTGTTTTCCCTGTACCTGTATGAGCTTGTCCGATTGCACTCTTTCCTTTTAATACGAGTGGAATCATTTCTTTTTGAATGGGTGTCGGTTCTGTAAATCCAAGCTTTGCAATGGCGTCCTGCAAAAATGGCTTGAATTGATAATCAGTATATTTTGACATTCACGTACCTCCTTACATCTTTCCTATTGTACTATAATTCGTACATTTAAGTGACCATCTGCATATCATAACGGTAAATAGTTTCAACGTCAAACAGTTGGGACGAATTTATGAAAGAAAATTGTAATATCATGTCGATTTTTAGAAAGGAGTTAATTATGCGCCCACCTTATTACTTCCAACCCCAAGCAATGATGAATCAAATGCCGGTTGCACCACGCTTCCCAATGTATGCACCATACATGATGCGAGGTCCGGCAGCAGGGATAGGTCCGATACCTGGAGCAGGACCAATTCCCGGAGCTGGCCAGTTTATGAACCATATGCCAATTCCTCCTCAAGCACCTATACCAGGAGCTGGAGCAGGGAGTGTACCGAAACTTGAAGGATTTTTATCAGGAGCAAACTCTTTATTTAATAATGCCCAAAAGTTCACGCCTTATATTCAGCAGGCAGCACCAATGTTTAAAAATCTGCCCGCTTTATGGCGTTTATACAAAGGATTTAAAGACACATCGGACCCGCTCGAATCTTCTACTGTTTCGATGCCGCAAGAACAGGAGCGACCAAGAGAACGAATGAGAGAAAGAATGAATCCTCGAGGGAACCGGCGAGAACAAGAGCCAGTTGAAGAGAAAATTACAACAAAACCGTCTTTACCGAAAATATTTCAGCCGCCTTTTGAATAATAACACCATAAAAAGCTACCCCATGCAAATGAGTGCAGATTCGTTTTTTACTATTACGAGTCCTCTCCTTTGTATGATGGAGTAGCTTTATTTTTATCTTTTGGTTTTTAATAATGGACAGAATTTTCTTCCAGCTCTTTTTCAACATGTTGTAAAAGTTTATCGGCATTTTCCGCTTTTATAAGCTCACCATTTACAATCGCAAATAAATTACATTCGCAAATTTCACAGTTTGATGTACAGCCGGATTCCGTTATATCTATATCATCGCGTTCCAGCAACACATCATATACATCTGCTGCGCCGAGCGATAAATTCGTCATGCAAAACTCCACCTGATTTTTTAACGCTGCCGTTTTGTTCCTCTTAAAAAAAGAAAACGCCATCCCATTTCCCCCACTTTACGTTTTATTTATTTCTGCTATTATAGCAAACGTTCGCAAATTCCTGTACTTGCGCTATCATTTGATATATACTGCTTTTTTGACCGAATTTAATAGAGATTTCAGTAAGCGAACTTTGAATAAAGCATACACGTCCTATATAATGAAATTACAGGGCTTTGAAAGGAGTTACGTATAAATGAAAGTTGTTAAAATTAATCCGCGTGGGTACTGCTATGGGGTAGTTGACGCTATGGTCATTGCACGCAATGCCGCACTTGATCCGACATTACCAAGACCAATCTACATTTTAGGTATGATTGTACACAATAAACATGTTACAGATGCATTTGAACAAGATGGCATCATTACGCTTGATGGCGAAAACCGTAAAGAAATAATCGAACAAGTAGAGCAAGGTACCGTTATTTTCACGGCACACGGTGTATCACCTGAAATTCGTGAAATCGCAAAACGTAAAGGACTCGTATCAATTGATGCGACTTGCCCGGACGTTACGGTGACACACGACTTAATCCGCGAAAAAACAGCAGAGGGCTACGATATTATTTATATCGGTAAAAAGGGACATCCTGAACCGGAAGGCGCAATCGGCGTTGCACCGGATCACGTTCACTTAGTTCAATCGATGAAAGATATCGATAATTTATCTTTTGAAAATGATAAAATTCTAGTAACAAACCAAACGACAATGAGTCAATGGGACGTTGCATTCCTGATGGATAGTTTAAAAGAAAAATTCCCGCATGTAGAAGTGCATAAAGAAATTTGCCTAGCGACACAAGTTCGCCAAGAAGCCGTTGCTGAACAGGCTGGTGCTTCCGACTTATTAATCGTAGTGGGCGATCCAAAATCAAACAACTCAAACCGTTTGACACAAGTATCGGTGGAAATTGCCGGAACACCATCTTACCGCATCTCGGATGTTTCAGAGCTGCAAATTGAATGGCTAGAAAACGTTGAAACAGTAGCAGTAACTGCAGGTGCTTCAACACCGACACCAATCGTTAAGGAAGTTATTTCATTCCTTGAAAAGTTTGATAAAAACGATCCTTCAACACATGAAATCGTACGTTCCGTGACATTGGACAAAATTTTACCGAAAATTAAAGCACCAAAACCAGTTGAAAAGATCATGCCTTACTAATAAAGAAAAAATCTCAATTTTCTTCTGCCGGAGAAAATTGAGATTTTTGTTATTCCTGATTAAATAAACTGGAACGGTTCCGTATTAATTTTGGACTGGATAAATTCAACCGGCAATTTTTTATCATCACATAGAGAAGTCATTTTTTCAGCAACACCTTTAATCATGACTTTTTCGACGTGGTGACCCGGATCAATAATGCTTAGACCATCCACCTCTGCATCCTGTGCCATATGGAAGCCGATATCTCCTGTTACAAATACATCCGCCCCGGCATATTTTGCAGCACGAATATATTTATTGCCGTCACCACCGACTACTGCTACCTTCTTTACAGTACGATCCAACGGTCCGACTGCACGCAGACAAGGCACGTCCAGCTGCACTTTCACGAACTCGGCAAACTCCCGTAATGTCATCGGCTCTTTTAACTTCCCGATACGGCCAAGGCCTTGTTCATTCGTGTCGACATCCATTGTAAACAGGTCATATGCAGGTTCTTCGTACGGGTGGTTATTAAGCATTGCCTTTAAAATTTTATTTTTCATCGATTGCGGGAACACGACTTCCACCTTTTCCTCTTCCTCGATGTGAAGCTCACCGATCTCCCCTACAGCCGGATCTGCTCCTTCTGTGGCACGGAAACGGCCTTTGCCTTGCAATGTATAGCTGCACGCCTCATAGTGCCCTAAACGGCCCGCTCCGGCTTTAGCCAGCACGTCACGTAAAGCATCTGCATCATCGTTAGGAACGAATACAGCTAGCTTCATCATTTTCTCTTCGAATGTAACATCCAGTATTTTACGTTCTTCCAATTTTAGTGCATCTGCCAGTAAATCATTGACTCCGCCCGGTGCTACATCGAGATTCGTATGTGCTGCATATACTGCAATATCATTTTTCAGGCACTTTTCATACAATGCCCCTTTCGGATTGTCTGTACGCAAGTTCGAAAGTTTCATGAAGATCGGCGGATGGTGTGCAATAATAAGCTCACAGCCGTTGTCGATTGCCTCATCCACGACTTCATTTGTCACATCCAGTGTGACAAGCACTTTTGTAACCGGCTTATTTAACGTACCAATGGCCAATCCAATCGGGTCATTCGGCATGCATGCATATTTTTTGGGTGACCATGATTCAAATAGTTGGATAATCTCGTTGCCGTTTACGGATTTCACGCAATCGCCTCCTGTACCATTTTAATGTAGTGTGTAAGTTGGTCATACTTTTCCTGATTTTCAGGCGTTTTTTCGGCTTCTGAAATCGCTTGTTGTACACGCTGCCAATTTGCGATTTCACGTGACCATTTTTCGATGAAAACCGGTACTTTCGTTTCCATCAGCTTTGGCCCAAGCAAAGTTTGCGCTTCGTTTAATTTCATTTCCCCACGCTGTAAAACTAGGACTTCATAAATTTTACCGTCCTCTTCTAAAATGACCTCATCCTGGATCGCCCAGCCATTTGCCATTGCCCATTCACGGATCGCTTTTGCATGAATATTCGGCTGCAAAATTAAACGGGTTACCGTTTTTAAAGCTTGTGGATGCTTTTCTAAAATGGATACGATCAGTGGTCCGCCCATTCCTGCAATCGTCACAGCTGTAATTTCATCCGCTTCTTCGACAGCCGCCAGACCATCTGCCATGCGTACTGTAATTTTATCTGTTAAGCCTTCTGTGCGAACTTGTTTGACAGCTGATTCATAAGGTCCTTTTACAACTTCACCCGCTACTGCACGCGCAGCAATTCCTTTATGCACTAAATAACATGGTAAATAGGCATGGTCACTTCCGATATCCGCTACAATTGCTCCTGTCGGGACAAATGAAGCGACCGTTTCAAGTCGTTTTGAAAGTTTTTGTGCGTTCATATTTATATATCCTCTTTTCTATATCACAAACTACCCCTATTATATAGAACTTTTACATAAACGTCTCTTTCCAGAATATAAAAAAGTGCAGAACAGGATCACTCCATTTTCTGCACTTGGCTATTCATTATAAACCTGAAATATACTCGGCTACTGCATCTGCTTCCGCTTCGTTTTTAAGAATTGGCGGCATATTGCCGTTTTCCGAACCGTTTAATGCGTAGTCTTTAATATGCTCAGGATCTAATCCAACGATTGAAGGACCTCCACCACCAGTTAAATCACCACCGTGGCACGAAATACAGTTATTTTGAGCAATATCTTCACCATTTAATTCAGCAGTTTCCCCTGAATGATCGCCGTCCGCACTGTTTTTATCAGCTGCACCCTCAAATGACATGAAGAAAATTAGTCCGATACCGAATGCCATGATAAGTACGTATGGAATAAGTGGATTGTTTCTCATTGCGTTCCCCTCCCTCATTAAATATTCTATTTCATGCTAGACTTTTGCCTAGTAAACAATATTAATTGTACTTGATTCTATAGAAAACTGAAAGACTTTACGAACAAGTTTTACTAGCTTTGTAACAATTTTACCAATTTGCTATTTCTATCATAATATATGTCTTGCAATTACCATTTTCTGTACTTCGGACGTTCCTTCACCGATTTCTAATAGTTTTGCATCACGTAAATAACGTTCTACTTCATATTCTTTCATATAGCCGTAGCCGCCATGAATCTGAATGGCCTCATCGCACACTTCCATCGCCATTTCGGAAGCATAGTATTTGGCGATCGCCGCTTCTTTTCCAAAAGGACGTCCCTGATCTTTCAGCCATGCCGCTTTGTATACGAATGTCCGCGCTAATTGTATTTTTACCTCCATATCCGCTAATTTAAACTGGGTTGCCTGGAAATCCGCCAGCGCCTTCCCGAATTGCTTGCGTTCTTTTGCGTATTGAACCGCTTTATTTAATGCGCCCTGGGCGATTCCGACAGCCATTGCCGCAATACCGATCCGACCGCCGTCCAGCGTCGTTAAAAACTGCTTAAAGCCATTCCCCCGGACCCCAAGCAAGTTTTCTTCCGGTACGTGAACATTTTCTAAAATCAATTCTGTTGTATTCGAAGCATTCAAGCCCATCTTTTCGTATTCCGATTTGATCGTAAAACCTTTGGCATCGGTCGGGACAATAATGGCGCTAATTTCTTTTTTGTTTCCATCCCGATTTGTGATTGCTGTTAACGCTAAATGTTTGGCATAACTTGCATTTGTAATAAAAACCTTCGACCCGTTAATGACAAATTCGCCATTATCCAACACAGCAGTAGTTTCTGTACCACCTGCATCAGAACCGGCATTAGGCTCTGTTAAACCGAAAGCACCGAATGATTCCCCTGTACAGATCGGCGTTAAGTATTTTTCCTTCTGCCCCTCCGTACCGAATAAATGCAGTGGTGCGCCGCCTAGGGAAATATGAGCCGAATATGTAATACCTGTTGAAGCACATGTACGGCTCAACTCTTCTGTCACGATTGCAAAGCTGATTGTATCTGCACCAGCCCCACCGTATTGTTCAGGAAACGGCAGTCCCATAATGCCCATATCGGAAAGTTCTTTAAAAATTTCTACTGGGAAGGCTTTCGTTTTATCACGCTCGACTGCTCCTGGTGCCACTACTTCATCCGAAAACTCACGTATCATCTTTTGTAACATTGCTTGCTCTGTTGTTAAATCAAAATGCATACCATTCATCCTCTCAGCCTATTTCATTTCCACTCTATTGTAATCTAAAAATATGTATTTTTACAGAAAATATATGTATTTTGCAGAGTATTTTGTAAAATAGACACAAAAAAGCTATGCGTGAAAGTTCGAAAACTTCCGCATAGCCTAGAAGAATAATATAAATATATGTATTACTTCGGATTTTCTATAGAAAATAAATCCATGCAGCAATGATCGCAATTAACCCGAGAATGCCTGAAATCGTAAAATAGATGATTTTCAGCATAAGACCGCTTACGAGCCAAAATACACAATTTACAATAAGAATTATATACAGTATTTCATTATTGCCGGCAAAATACGTTGTACTCACTTTCAATGTCACACCTAAAATGGATAAGGCGGTCGCCAGCTGCAGCATTACAGCCATTACATGATTTCTTTTTGCAAAATAAATCGCCCCGATCAGACAGCCTGCCGCAAATACAGCGGCTACTGCAATGACAACCCATTCGAACTGCATTGTAAACAGCAGCAACATAATCACAATTGCACTAATCGGGAAGAACATCGATATACTGCGGTTTTTACGTTTTTCGACATTAATGACTGCATTTTTTGATTTTCCTTCAATTTCTTCCTGTTGGTTCCCTTCCGAATAAAGGGTCATTAAAAAATCGCAATAATGTTCCGGTAACATTTTGTTTTGTTTCCAGAACTTGATTTCATTCATAATAATTTGTTTTTTAGGATTTGACATCATTTCGCCCCAAATCTGTATTTATATGCTCTATCCTATTTTAAATAATTCCCGGATGAACAACATCGGTAAAAAGCTATACCATTATTCTCGAAAAATAGTAATTACCTGCTATATTTACACAAAAAAAGATGAAGAGTAATATACTCCTTCATCTTTTCTCTGTTTAGCTTATTCTAAGAAATCTTTTAAGCGTTTTGAGCGAGATGGATGACGCAATTTACGTAATGCTTTCGCCTCGATTTGACGAATACGTTCACGTGTAACGCCAAACACTTTCCCTACTTCTTCTAAAGTGCGTGTACGGCCATCATCTAAACCGAAACGTAAACGTAATACGTTTTCTTCACGGTCTGTTAATGTATCCAGCACGTCCTCTAACTGTTCCTTCAATAGCTCATATGCTGCGTGATCAGAAGGAGATTGTGCTTCCGAGTCTTCAATAAAATCACCTAAATGAGAATCATCTTCTTCCCCGATTGGTGTTTCCAATGATACAGGCTCTTGAGCGATTTTAAGAATTTCACGAACTTTTTCAGGTGTTAAATCCATTTCCTCTCCAATTTCCTCTGGAGAAGGTTCACGGCCTAAATCCTGAAGAAGCTGACGTTGTACACGGATTAATTTGTTGATTGTTTCAACCATGTGTACCGGAATACGGATTGTACGTGCCTGGTCAGCAATCGCACGCGTAATCGCCTGACGGATCCACCAAGTTGCATAAGTCGAGAATTTGAATCCTTTACGGTGATCAAATTTTTCAACCGCTTTGATCAGACCCATGTTACCTTCCTGAATAAGATCCAAGAACAGCATGCCACGGCCGACATAACGTTTTGCAATCGATACTACAAGACGTAAGTTTGCTTCGGCAAGGCGTTTACGTGCTTCTTCGTCACCTTGTTCGATACGTTCCGCTAAACGGATTTCCTGATCTGCAGAAAGTAAATCCACACGTCCGATTTCTTTTAAATACATACGTACCGGGTCATTAATTTTAACGCCAGGAGGAACACTTAAATCATTTAAGTCGAAAGCTTCTTCGCTTGATTCTTGCTTAGATAGCGCTTCTTCTTCAAATTCTTCTTTTCCTTCAACTGTTACATCATTTTTTTCGATTTCATCGGCAAAGTTGAAAATCTCTTCATTTTCCAGTTCGAAAAATGCTAATGTTTCAGAGATTTCCTTCATTGACATTTCGCCAACCTGTTTTGCTTTAGCTAAAAGTTGCTTTTTTACCTGCTCTAATGAAACCCCGTTTACTACCGTATCTTTTGAATGTTTTGACTTGTCCGCCATAAACCTTCCTCCTTCTAAAAACAAATCGCGTTAAACGCCCATTTTTATCTTTCTATTCAATGCAATTATCTGTTGGGCAATCTCAAGTGCTCGTCTATGCTCATGCATTTTTTCTGCTTCTTTTTGATCGTGCTTTAATTGTTCAATCTTTAGTTCTAATCGGCGTTTTTCGATTTGTTTTAAACAATCAATTATCTCCGCTTCACCATTATCAGGGTCACGTTCAAGTAACGCAGCATCCATCACGATTTTTCGTAAATCATGATCATCCAACACTTCGACGAATCGATGGAAATCAGCCATTTCATATTCTTCGTAAAAACCAATTAAACGAACAAATACCGATAAATATTCCTCATGAATGAAAGGTTCGTTATTTCCCTCTCTGAGAACTTTATTCACAATATTTACATCATGCAACATATGTGCTAAAAGTATACTTTCCGCACGGTCTGTCGCATCTTTTTTACGCTCCCTTTGGAGAAGAGGTGTTGGTTCTTCCACCATTTTCTGATCGCGTTTCTGCTCTTTTACATTATCTGCGACCATTTTTCTTAATTGGGTACTGATCGCCTCTTGGGAAATATTTGTTTCATTTGCCAATTGACGAATGTATAAATCACGTTCAGTTGGAGAAGTATTATTTTTTAATGTTTCCAGAACTTCTTGAATGTATTGAAGTGTGTCATTTTCAAATTGAAAATTTTTGCCGCGTTTCGCATGCATCATCATAAATGCAATATAAGCGTGCGGCTTTTCTATTATTTGATTTTTAAATGCCTCTTGACCGTGTGTCCGAATGTATTCGTCCGGGTCAAGTTTATCTGGTAAAACAGCGACCTCAACTTTAATCTGTTCTTGATGAAGCATCTGTGCAGCGCGCTTGGCAGCCTCGAAACCAGCATTATCACCATCATAGCAAATCGTAATTTGCTGAACTAAGCGTTTGAGCTTTGTAATATGCTGGGGTGTCAGAGACGTACCCATCGTTGCTACAGCATTGTATATACCTGCTTGGTTTGCTGCTAAAACATCAATAAAGCCTTCCATTAAAATTACTTGTCTTGATTTACGAATAGATGCCCGCGCCTTATCCAAATTATAAAGTACTTGACTTTTATGGAAGATCGGCGTTTCAGGACTATTTAAGTACTTAGCATCTTCGCCATCGGAATTTAAAATCCTGCCTGAAAATGCAATCGTTTTCCCGTTTTCATCCCGGATCGGAAACATAATCCGTCCCCGGAAACGGTCAAAGTAGCTGTCATCACTTTCTTTACGGATAATCAGACCGCTTTCAGCCATTTCTTCAGGATCAAATCCTTTACGCTCCAGTAAGATTGACAGCGTGTCCCAATTCGGCAACGCCCACCCTATCTGATGTGTTTCGATTTGCTCACGTGTAAATCCTCTTTCAAGCAAATAATTTAATGCAGGTTCGCCATCTTCTGTGTTCATTAAAATATGATGATAAAACTCCACTGCAAACGTATGAGCCTCTCGCATTTGCTGCTCTTTTTTTGAAATGGGCGAATTCGACACCGATTGATCTGTCGACATTTCCATTTCAAGCGGGATTCCCGCACGTTGACTTAGTTTAATGAGTGCATCCGGAAACGACAGTTGTTCCATATCCATTACAAAAGTAATGGCGTTTCCTCCTGCCCCACAGCCAAAACAGTGAAATATCTGCTTATCGCTGGATACGGAAAAAGAGGGTGTTTGCTCACCATGAAATGGACATAATCCAAAATAGTTGCGCCCTCTTTTCGTTAACTGCATATAATCGCTAATGACATCGACTATATCGGACTGCGAGCGAATTTGTTCAATCACATGTTCGGGTATTTTTCCAGCCACATTATCACCATCTACAGTATTCGAGATAAATTACAAATATCCTCTAAAATACGACAAAATTTCTTATTACAAATTTGTAATTACCCTATAATAATTATTTTTACCACAATTTTATTATTATAAAACAAAAAGACTATTGTTGCTATATAATTTCAAAAAAATAATCAGAATATAACTAAAAATGTCGAAATTTAGCAAAACATGCGAGAGTTTTCTGGAGCAAAAGTATAGTTCACTTAGTTTCTAAAAAATCTCGAATATTATTCCACCAAAAAAACCTCCTCTTCCTTTTTGAAGAGGCGGCTATGGATGCTATCGACAATCAAGCTCTAGCATATCGATTATTTTGTGTGCTGTTTCTTCGACTGCACGATTTGTAACATCTATCGTTCGACAACCTATTTTATCAACAATACTATAAAAATAGCTAATTTCCTGCTCAATTCTAGCATGTTGTGCATAAAATGCATTTTCCGTTAATCCTAACGTTATTAGACGCTCTTTTCGAATATTGTTAAGCTTTTCCGGTGTTATGACTAATCCGAAGCATTTTTTCGGATCAATCTGCATTAATTCAGCCGGTGGTTCCACTTCCGGAACGAGCGGCACATTCGCCACTTTATACCGTTTATGCGCCAAGTATTGGGATAGCGGGGTTTTGGATGTTCTAGATACTCCGACTAAAACGATGTCCGCCAGCAATATGCCGCGCGGGTCCTGCCCGTCATCAAATTTAACAGCAAATTCGATTGCTTCAATCTTTTTGAAATAATCATCATCCAACTGATGGACAAGTCCCGGCTTTTGCAGCGGCATTTCATCAAATGAAGTTTCAATCAGGTCAAGCATCGATCCCAATAAGTCGATTGCATGAACCTTATATTCTGCTGCGATTTTTTGAAGTGCTTGTCTCATCTGCTTTTCAACAAGTGTAAAAACAATCGTTGCTTCATTTGCAATCGCAATTTGGACAATTTTCTCCAGCACATCCACATTAGCAATATGCGGAAATTTTCGAATCCTTACTTTTTCAAAATTTGGCCGAAACTGGCTTACTACCGCTTTCACAGCAGCTTCTCCAGTTTCACCGACCGAATCTGATACAACAAATATCGTCAATTTTTTCATAAGGTCACCTATAAATCATGCGTTTCAGCTAACGAAATAAACGCACGTGTAATATTCGTCTTTGTTAAACGACCGGTAATGACCAAGCCCTTCTCTGTTTCTTCAACAACCGGCATGGAATCGATCTCTCGTTCTATTAACTTTTTGGCCGTGACGATCAATGAATCCGAATTAACACAATAGGCGATATTCGGCATTCTCGTCATAATTATATGCACAGGCATTTTATTTAAATCCTGTGTTCCGATACTCGAACGAAGTAAATCTTTTCGAGACAGCACACCTTGTAATATTTCATCTTTATCAATAACGAACAGTGTTCCGACATCCTCGGAAAACATATGGATAATCGCATCATAGACGGTCATATCATCCGGAACAACTACCGGGATTGACTGAAAATCTTTTACTTTTAAGTTCAGCATTGATTCCGTAAAGGCTGCCGTTGTTTTTTTACCAGCATAGAAGTAGCCGACACGTGGGCGCGCATCTAAAAATCCAGCCATCGTTAGTATAGCTAGATCCGGTCTCAATGTAGCGCGCGTTAATCCAAGGCGCTCAGCGATATGTTCGCCCGTAATAGGGCCATTTTCTTTTACAATTTGCAAGATTACATCTTGACGTTTATTGAGTTCGATTGGACTCACCCGCTTCAAATAATGTTATACTTTATCCTTAATTATTATATACTATTTCCTTCTATATTGCGAAGAAAACAAACCCATGCTACAATATTAGCGAACAACGCACTTGTTGTTTCATGATTATTAATATGTAAGCGATGATGGGATTAATAAGTATCAATTCTAACATAAGCGAGTAGGGATAGTGCAAGCCTACATTGAATTGAGAAACGGCACCCCTGAGCTATTTTTATAAAAGAGGTTTTTAATTTATTAAAAACAAGCGGGGTGGAACCGCGGGTATATCGTCTTGATGCACTCGTCCCCGGGCAGAGATTTTGTGCCCGGAGACGGGTGCTTTTATTTTTTCATTACCGAACAGGAGGTTTTTTTTCATGGCAGAAAAATCAATGGAGACAATTGTATCATTAGCAAAACACCGCGGATTCGTATTTCCGGGATCTGATATTTACGGTGGTTTAGCAAACACTTGGGATTACGGTCCACTAGGTGTAGAACTTAAAAACAACGTTAAAAAAGCTTGGTGGCTGAAGTTCGTTCAGGAATCTGAACATAACGTAGGTTTAGATGCAGCGATTTTAATGAACCCAAAAGCTTGGGTTGCATCTGGTCACGTAGGTAACTTCAATGACCCGATGATCGACTGTAAAGCATGTAAAGCGCGTCACCGTGCAGATAAATTGATTGAAGATGCTTCATTAACAAAAACAGGCAAAGAAATTATCGTTGATGGTATGACGTTCGATCAAATGAAAGAAAAAATGGAAGAGCTTGAAGTAGCTTGTCCGGACTGCGGAAAAATCGATTTCACAGATATCCGCCAATTCAACTTAATGTTCAAAACGCACCAAGGTGTAACTGAATCATCATCAAATGAAATTTACCTTCGTCCGGAAACAGCACAGGGTATTTTCGTAAACTTTAAAAACGTTCAACGTTCAATGCGTAAAAAGACACCATTCGGTATCGCCCAAATCGGTAAATCTTTCCGTAACGAAATCACACCTGGTAACTTCACATTCCGTACTCGTGAATTCGAACAAATGGAACTTGAATTCTTCTGTAAGCCAGGTGAAGACCTTGAGTGGCACTCTTACTGGAAAGAGTTCTGTAAAAACTGGCTTCTTGGATTAGGTATGAAAGAAGATTCAATGCGTTTACGCGATCATGAAGATGATGAGCTTTCACACTATTCAAATGCGACAACAGATATCGAATTCCGCTTCCCATTCGGCTGGGGCGAACTATGGGGTATCGCAGACCGTACAGATTTCGACTTGAAGCAGCATATGGAACATTCTGGTGAAGATTTCACTTACATCGATCCTGTTTCAAATGAGCGCTATGTACCATACTGTATCGAGCCATCATTAGGTGCTGACCGTGTAACATTGGCATTCTTATGTGACGCTTTTGAAGAAGAGCAATTAGAAGGCGAC
The DNA here is from genome assembly GCF_037975215.1 of Solibacillus sp. FSL R5-0449. Taxonomy (NCBI): domain Bacteria; kingdom Bacillati; phylum Bacillota; class Bacilli; order Caryophanales; family Caryophanaceae; genus Solibacillus; species Solibacillus sp. FSL R5-0449. The sequence goes on along the minus strand of NZ_CP150239.1, from coordinate 1,122,935 downwards.
GATACTCGTACAGTATTACGCTTCCACCCTGCACTAGCTCCATTCAAAGCAGCGGTATTGCCACTTTCTAAAAAATTATCGGAAGAAGCTGGCGACGTATGGGCAGATTTACGTAAAGCATTCCCGGTTGATTACGATGAGTCACAATCGATCGGTAAACGTTACCGCCGTCAAGACGAAATCGGTACACCATTCTGTATCACATACGATTTCGATTCAAAAGAAGACGGTCAAGTAACAGTACGTCACCGCGATTCAATGGAACAAATCCGTATGCCGATCGCTGAAGTAAAAGCTTATATCGAAAAACATTTACAATTCTAATTTCACAAGGCACTTTCTGTTCGATTTCGAGCAGAAAGTGTTTTTTCTTTTTACAGGGTCTCCCCCCCTCACAAGCTTTAAGTATTCCGGAAATTAATTCACTAAAGCAAAAGCACCCCTTTTTATATTATCTTCCTGTAAAAATATACAAAAACGCTTTTAATTTTTAGATTATTTAGATAATTAAACGTAAAAATAAGTTATAATCTAAGAAAGTAATAGATGGAGGGGATTTTATGTTTTTTCAGGTAAAGGATAAATCCAATACACCTTTAGACACGTTTGATAAAATTTCACATCTCGTAAAAGCTATACTCCAATATGAATGCCCGGAACACCGCGCACAGCACCACATCCTTTACACCGCAAATATGAAGCTTGAAACTTACCGTGAAGCACAGTTATTTTACAGAAAGTTTGATGATCCGAGCAATGCACTTGATCGTTTGAGCCGCGAAGCTTATGAACTGGCAAATAAAAAATACAATCAATTGTTTACAATCATCCGGGGTTATATGCATTTAAGCGACGATCAAAAACGTGATCATTTTAATCATCACTTCCGCTTTTCCAAAGAAAAAATCGATGATATGTTCACTCTTTTCGAACAGATGCACCATCATCAGCACTTAAAGCTTGAAGAAGAGTTTTATGAACGGTTAAAAGAAGATATCATCCCATTGCTGACACAATTCGAGTAACTTGCTGAAACCTTTTCCTATATGAAACGTAAAATAAGGAACATGTCCATTGGGAGGGCGATTAGATTTATGGAAACGCAACAGCAGCTGGAAAATCACTTATTAGCAATCCAACTATGGGAAAAAGATCAAAGCGGTTTATGGTTTTGGGAGAAAATTGGCCGTATCCCTTTTAAAATACTCGATAAATTAACACCGAAATTCATACAGGAGAAACTTTCCGTCTTGATCGACGAACTGGTGAGCTATGTCCAAACAGGTGGAAAATATTTAGTAAGCGAAAAGTCAATGATGCGTCATATTCAAAAACATACGTTGCATTCGGTTTCGACTTTGGAGGATATTGGACAGATGCCAATTGAAGATATGGTGGAACTGAGTGAGAAACTGCAGAAAAACCGTGCAAAAGTAGCGACTGTACAAGGGGCGTCAACCGGCTTTGGCGGTGTGTTTACATTGGCACTCGATATCCCAGTTATTCTTGGAATTGCGTTAAAAACATTGCAGGAAATCGCCATGATCCATGGCTATGATCCAAATGAAAAAGCCGAGCGTATTTTCATCGTAAAATGTCTGCAGTTTGCCTCTTCGGATGTAGTCGGCAAAGAAGCTATACTAAACGAGCTGGCACAACATTATGAAAAACCTAACGCTGCAGAAAATATGGTTTCCCAGCTACAAGGCTGGCAGGAAGTCTTCTTTACGTACCGCGATAACTTCGGTATGAAGAAGCTCTTTCAAATGATTCCTGTAGCCGGTATGATTTTCGGTGCCTTTATCAATAAGTCATTGATTGAAGATATTGCCGAGGCAGGCATGATGCTATACCGTAAGCGAAGAGTGCTGGAACGGATGAATGAACTGGCAAACAACTAATTTTCCATAAAAATAGCCAAGGATTTTAGTTTGACCTAAATCCTTGGCTATTTTTTACCGTTTCTTTATTTAGTTTATGCATGTCTTTTAAACCTTTATAAAACGGATAAAGCTTTTGCAATTCTGTTTCATCCACACAGTCGGCTGATAAATTATTTAAATATAATAAAGACTCATCAATACGTTTTTGAATTTCATTTTTGTTATTCGTCGTTGTCCCATGTCCCGGCACGAGAACTTCAATTTTTTTGTGCGAAATAATTGTCTGTACCTTTTGAATTGTCGCCAAATACGCTTCGTAATCTTCGATAAAAGGAAACTCGACATTCGATAAATAATCCCCTGCCAATAAAATCCCGGACGGCTCCACAACTGTAAATAAGCCATCTGCCGTATGTCCTGGCGATCGATAAAAGCTACACGTCACGTCCTGCAGCTCAACTGTTTGGCTATCTTCTTTTATGACGATATCGATATGAGGATAAATAACTGGATAATCCCTTTCGATATAGTACTGCGCATCAAACTGACGAATTTGTTCCAATACCTCTTCTTTATTTATTTTATTGACAAAGGCTTCACTGGCGATAGTAGTCGCATTCGGGAAGGCCCCTGCAGCAATAATATGATCATAATCACTATGTGTATAAATAATATATAATTTCCGATCTTCAATAACCGAATCGATATAGGCTTTTATTTCGGCAACTTCATTCGGCAACCAGTTAGGGTCCGTAACAATTAAAGCATCCTTTGTTTTAACTACCGCTGATGTCGTTTGATATAACACACTTTGAAATACGGTTAGCTGCTCATTTTCAAATTGGCGCAATATTTCCCCTCCTCAATAGAACAAAGCGAGTCTGCGCAATTCTACGCAATTTCGACTCGCTTTATTTCCTAGGCAATAATTTTATTCTTCTTCCTTCTTTTCACGCTGCAGTAACGGTGTACGCTCCAATTGCTCAATGAAGTTGCGTGATTTCAGACGGATTCCTGTTTGCTCTTCATAGATTGTCGTGACAATTTTTTTTATAAATTGTTTCGTTTGCGGTTTTAAATCCAGCTTGCCGACTTGTTCAATCGGCACTGTATAAAACATGCGAATCAGCTTAAGCTGCGTTGGTGACAACCGAATAATATACGGATCCAAATGGAAACAACGATGGCAGATAAATCCGCCTTGTGTAAATGAAAATGCAAATTCCCCATCAACGGCTCCACACCCTGCACATGCATGCAAAATCGGCTGGATCCCTGCAAACGGGAGCATTTTCCAATCCACAAATAATGTAATTGCTTCAGGATCATACCCTTCTTCAATTGCATTCAATGCCTGTATTAATATATCAAAAGCATAAGGTTCCGGTCGTCCTTCTTCAACGAGGCGATCCACAATTTCCACGATATAGCTTGCATAGGCTGTTGCCACAATATCCGTTTGTATATGACGCATCGAATTGAAATGTTCCCCTTGCTGCAATGTCCCCATGCCTGATGTTCGCTGGACTAAGAACGAGCCATGCATAAATGTTTGTGTTACACCTGCCAGACGACTCGTCGGCTTTTTCGCTCCACGTGCCATACACGCGACTTTACCGGCTTCACGTGTCATAAGGGTCACGATTTTATTGGATTCACCATAAGCACGCGCCTTTAAAACGATGCCTTCCCATTTATGTAGCATCTGTTGCACATCCTTCTATTTCTTTCGTATCTCTATTATACCGCACTATCAATAGAAAAGTTTAATAAACGGTTACAGATTGTCCCATGATTTTCTTTACCCATTGCAGATTTTTTACAGAGCGCTGTTCCACATCTTTTAACGGATAAACCCGATAAATTCCGTCTGCATCCTTTAATACAGACGTGGCATAAAGCTCAGGTTTATCTATTGTAATCCGGTCGCCTTCCTTTGTAATATCAAGGCTTGCAATCCCGCCAATCATCGTGTTTGGTATTGTTAAGATAGTAGAAAAGAAATTACCGAGAGAATAAAAAATATGCGTTTCCTGCCCCTGTTCATTTGTCAGCTTGTCATACGGCTGGAGTACATGCGGGTGAGTCCCGAATATAATATCAACACCTGCTTTATTTAATATATCCGCATAATATTTTTGATTGTCATTCGCTGCATACACATATTCTGATCCCCAGTGCATCGAGACTGCTACGACGTCGACCGTTTTTTTTAATTCCTCGACATCCGCTTTGATCTTTGCTTCATCGATATAATTAATGAGCAATGGTGATTCCTTCGGTAAATAAAGTCCATTTGTTCCATACGTATAGGCAAGCAGTCCAATTTTTATCGATCCGATTTCGATAATGCGTTGTGCTGACTGATCCTCTTTATTTTTATAAGCTCCGACATATGGCATATGATAGTCTTCCAGGTTATTGAAGACCGTACGTATACCACTTTCACCTTGGTCGACGATATGATTATTGGCTATCGTCACCAAATCCACCCCTGCATGCTGGAGATCGCGAATAATATGGGCTGGACTCGAAAAGCGCGGATAGCCGCTTAATGGATACTCATTGCCGACAGGTGGCGATTCCTGATTGGCAATCAGAAAATCATAGCTTTGCATCTTCGGCACCACCGCTGCAAAAGATGAAGTATAATCATCATATTTCGCAAGCCTTAAATGCAGCAAAATATCACCTGTCATTGCAAGACGAATCGATTCCTTGGTGACTTGTTCCTTAGGTTTGCTGATCGGTTTGTCAGTTTCATTTAGATCATTCTCTGACTTTATTTCAGGTGGGTTGTTTTCCTCGGTAGTCATTTGACCTTCTGCGACTAATATTGGTGGGTCCTGATCCGCAGTCGCAATGACAATAAATAGTAAAGCGAGTGATACCGTCCATAGTGCCAATAAAAATTTATTTAATTTATTCAATGTTTCACCTGCTAACTTCTGTTAAATATTCCCTTATTAAATGGTAGCAGAACATTCGCTATAATCAAGAATAATGTTGTTATCGGGTGGGAGAATTTATTGGACTCGTTGTTGAGGTTTGGAGAAAGTTTAGTGGTAAAAGTAGAAGGTTTTGGCTTGGAAGTAGAATCTTTTCATTGGAAAGTGGGACGCGCTTTCTTTATTCGCCAATTCAATGAGCGATGTAGAATATTTCATGGCGAAAGTAGAACCTCCCTGCCCAAAAGTAGAACTATTTCTCCGTAATGTGGAACAATACTCACGAAATGTAGAACACGCATACCTTATTTGCCAAACAAATAGAAAATGGAGAATATTTCATGGCGAAAGGAGAACCTCCCTGCCCGAAAGTAGAACCTTTTCATCCTAATGTGGAACAATACTCACTGAATGTGGAACGCGCTTACCTTATTCGCCAATTTAATGAGGAATGTAGAATATTTCATGGCAAAAGTAGAACCTCCCTGCCCGAAAGTAGAACCTTTTCATCCTAATGTGGAACAACACGCATGGAATGTAGAACACGCCTACCTTATTCGCCAATTCAATGAGAAATGGAGAATATTTCATGGCGAAAGTAGAACCTCCTCGCACGAAAACGAGACGCACGAAAAGTAGAACATTAAAATACACCCATTTTCCTTAAGAAAATGGGTGCTTCGCTACATCTTAATACTCGTCTTCTCTAAATCCGAAGTCGCGTAAATGTGTTTGCTTGTTACGCCAATCTTTTTGAACTTTTACCCAAAGCTCTAAGTATACTTTTGAGCCTAATAGCATTTCAATATCTTGGCGGGCACGGGAGCCGACTTCTTTTAAAAGGGCACCGCGTTTGCCGATGACAATCCCTTTTTGTGAATCGCGTTCTACCATGATCGTTGCCTGAACATGAATCATATTTTCTTTTTCTTCATGTGGCTTAATGCGCTCAATGACAACTGCAATTGAATGCGGAATTTCTTCACGAGTTAAGTGCAATACCTTTTCACGGATCAACTCAGAAATAATGAATCGTTCCGGGTGGTCTGTTACTTGATCTGCCGGGTAATATTGAGGCCCTTCCGGTAAATACTTTTCGATTGTCGTTAATAAGTTTTCTACGTTGTTGCCCTGTAATGCTGAAATTGGAATAATTTCCGCAAAGTCAAACTTATCTTTATACGAATCAATGATTTTTACCAGTTCATCCGGGTGCACTAAATCGATTTTGTTGATGATTAAAAATACCGGTGTTTTATTGCCTTCCAGCAGTTCGATGATGAATTCGTCACCTTTTCCGATCGCTTGTTCAGCATTCACCATAAACATGATTACATCGACTTCACGTAAAGCGTTGCGTGAAGTTTTCAGCATAAATTCGCCTAATTTATGTTTCGGCTTATGAATGCCCGGTGTATCGATGAAAATCGTTTGAGAGTTTTGTTGTGTTAATACACCTTGTACTTTATTACGTGTCGTTTGTGGTTTGTCTGACATAATCGCAATTTTTTGGCCGATTACTCGGTTTAAAAATGTCGATTTGCCCACATTAGGACGACCTACAATCGAGACGAAGCCCGATTTGTATCCTTTATTTTCCTGCATTTTTCATATCCTCCGTATTAAATGCACCCGGGATCAGCTCACCTACCGTTGTTTGTTGAACGTCACCATTCATATTCGTTAAGTAGACGGGCATATCCGGAGCACAAAATTCACTCATTACTTGTCGACAAGCTCCGCATGGGGAACATGGACCCGGTGTATCTGCTACGACCGCCAGCGCTTTAAATTTCATATTGCCTTCTGACACTGCTTTGAAAAACGCCGTACGTTCTGCGCAGTTTGTCATGCTGTAGCCTGCATTCTCAATATTGCAGCCGTTGTATACTGTACCATCTTCAGCTAGTAAAGCCGCACCTACTTTAAATTTCGAGTAAGGTACATAAGCAAATTCACGTGCAATTTTAGATTGTTCCATTAATTGTTCCATGTTCATAATTTGGTTCCCCCAAAACATTATTTTTAAAACCATTTTGGTAAAAATATGAGTAGTCCGATTATAACACTTGCGAGCGCAAAAACAAGTACGGCCCCTGCCGCGACATCCTTTGCCTGCTTGGCGAGCGGATGAATTTCCGGTGATGCCAGGTCCACTACACGCTCGATTGCTGTGTTGATCATTTCGGCTCCTATGACAAAAGCGATGACGAAAATGATGATGCACCATTCGACGATCGATAACCCTGTCAACAAGCCTGCCATTATGACAATAATGGCACTCGCTATGTGAAATCTGAAATTCTGTTCATGTAAAGCCGTAAACAGTCCTTCCATTGCATAACGAAAAGAACGAAAAAATTTACGGACATTCATTCATATCACGACCTAGGCCGTATGACTGTAAAATCGTATCTTGCTTCCCGAACATGACTTTTTCATCTTCCGGTGTCATATGATCATAGCCTAGCAGGTGCAAAAAGCCATGGACAGCCAAGAAGCCAAGTTCACGCTCAAACGTATGGCCATATTCGGCTGCCTGTTCACGTGTGCGGTCTGTCGAGATGATAATATCCCCTAAAACACGCGGAATCCCTTCACCGATAATTTGCAGTTCCCCTTCACCCATTTCTTCCATTGCAAAAGAAATAACATCAGTAGGCTGGTCCTTATCACGGTATTCACGGTTAATTTCATGGATCGCTTCATTTGTCACAAACGTAACCGACACTTCCGAGCCGTCCTCGATTCCTTCCTGCTCCGCTGCATGCTGCAGTAATTTTTCCACTAGTTCCAAGTGGTCTTCTTTCACTTCATTTGTTTCATCTAAAAAATCAATTAATAACATGTTGTTCCCTCCTACTATTCCTTTGGATATTCAATACGCGAGTGGAACGTTCCATTCAATGTTTCACATAATACGTCTTCAATCTTTTTCAGTTCTTTTAATGAAATATCACATTCATCAAACTGGTCATCCTGTACACGATCCTGAATAATCGATTGCACAAGCTTCTGTATTTTCTCAGCATTCGGCTGCTGCATCGAACGGACTGCCGCTTCCACACTATCCGCAATACTGATGATTGCCGCTTCTTTCGTCTGTGGCTTTGGACCCGGGTATCGGAATATACTTTCGTCCAATTCTTTCCCTTCTTCCTTCGCCTTAAACAAAAAGAATTTCAATGTGCTTGTCCCGTGATGCTGTAGACAAATATCTATGATTTCCTGCGGCATTTTATGCTTGCGCAAGAGCTCTGCCCCATCTGTAGTATGCGCAATAATAATTTCCGCACTACTTTCGGGTGCCATCGTATCATGAGGATTTGTCCCCATTTGGTTTTCAATGAAAAATAGAGGTCTTCGCGTTTTTCCTACATCATGATAATAGCAGCCGACCCTTGCCAGCAAGCCATCCGCCCCGATCGCTTCACATGCCGCTTCAGCCAGATTCGCAACCATTATACTATGGTGATACGTACCAGGTGTTTCCGTCAAAATTTTCTTCAGCAGCGGGTGGTTCGGATTCGATAATTCAATCAGACGCACGACCGATAAAAGTCCGAATGCCGATTCAAAGTAAGGAAGCAGCCCCATCATTAAAGCACCGGATAATAACCCGGAAATAATTGCTGCAGCAACGTAAAATGCAACTTCCTTCATTCCGTAACCTGATTGTCCCATTAAAATATAAAATGCGATAAATACAATGTTCACAAGGATTACAATACCAACCGCCTGTAAAATGTCTGTCCGTTTTTCCAGACTGCGCATGAATATAATCGATGCGAATCCGCCAAATAAAATGTAAAGCGCTGTATCCATCTGTAAAATACCGGATAACCCTTCATGAAAGATGATCCCTGCAGATGCAGCCGTAATGATTGTCACAATACTCGCGGTACGGTCATTGGCCAGTACGCGAACAAGCATTGTCGCTAACGCTGACGGGAAAATGAAGGCAATCATCAAATCAAAATTCGTTGAAATGAGCGCGATCAGTTTCATCATGATTAACGCAATCGCATACACAATAATTGTCACGAGCAGTTCATTGCGTTTTGAAGCAATGTCTTTTTCCGAACGGTCAAACAAAACAAACAGGAATGACATTTGCAGTAAAATCAAAATAATCAGTCCGGCAATCGGTTTAATCGATTCCTCACTGTCCAGCATTCCTAACAAATCAAGCTGGCGGTATATTTCGCGGGTAATAACTTCGCCTTCCTGGACAATAATCTGTCCTTGCAAAATACGTGTCGGCTCCACCGCTTCCTTTGCCTGCTGTCTGGCAATCTCCGTTTTTTCACTATCAAGCACTTCAGTTTCAACAATAGCTGCACGACCAATGACGATTGCCACACTCATTAACCCCTCGGATATTGAGGGCTGCTGGCGAATCTTGCTTTCCAGTTCGTTTCGGTATGGCAGCAAGCTCTCCTTACGAAGCGGATAATTTAAGTTTACTTCTACCAATGTCGCCAATGCATCACGTGCAGATTCAAGATTTGCCTGTGGTGCACTTAAGACATTCACCAACTGTGCATCCGATAAAATCAGGGTTTGCTGGTTGTCCAATATATCTTTTAGCGCTGAACGCAGAATTTTAACCTGTTCATCTTGCGGTACTTCCTCCTCCGCCTTTGCAATCTCATTTTTCACGTCCAATGCGATATCAAAAATGGTCGTCACAAAAGTTGCACGCTGACTTGGAACCTCATCTTTATATATGTATACAGGATCTACGGCTTTCTCCGCATTTGCCCTTTCTATTTCTGTCTTTACCGTATCTTCCACTGTTTTGGAAGAACGAATCGTTTCCGGTGATAATTCAGTTAGCTGGATATCATATGTAACGCCACGAACATTATCAATCATCAGGAAAAACTGCAGAAGTGCAGTAGCCGCAAGTACGATGATTAACAGTGCGCGAAAGCTGACTAGTTGGATGAGCTTGTTAAATCTTTCTATGATCATGCACCTCCCTTTGTTTCTATGTTCATTTTATCAAAATTATATGTTTGGTGTTACGAAAAGTACGTATGTTTTTCAAATAAAGTTTAACTTCAATCTGTGGGGGTTCTTTTTATCCCCACTGATTAAAAGGAACACAAGCTAAAAACGTCACGTCCTGTGACAACGCTTGTGTGACCAACATCGTGTTGGCCCAAACCAATCGGGCTTTTACGGGTAGTTGACCACAATCTCTGTTTTATGCCAAAGCTGGAAGTCTTACTTCTAGCGCTAAACAATTATCCCAAACAGATAAATTACTACCCGTTAATGCGGGATAAATGTCTTTATACCAATGAACATTGTCACGAATTCCTCCTTTTAGTTTATATACGTAAATTTTTCCAATAAGTTTCATGCCATTTTTCCCAATAAAAAAACTTTCAACCTTACAATAAAGTTGAAAGTTTCCTTTTTATAATTCCTGCTCTGTGTAAGCCTGGATGACTCTCGCTACTAATGGGTGACGGACTACATCACCTTGTTCAAGTATTTGGAAATGAATGTCTTTTACATAGCGTAATGTGCGCTCCGCAATAATTAGACCGGATTCCGTATTTTTAGGTAAATCAATTTGCGTTTTATCGCCTGTAATGACCATTTTCGAACCAAAGCCTAAACGCGTTAAGAACATCTTCATTTGCTGATGTGTTGTGTTTTGGGCTTCGTCTAAAATGACAAACGCATCATCCAATGTACGGCCACGCATGTACGCTAACGGCGCGATTTCAATCGTCCCGCGCTCAATTAGGCGCTGCGTCTGTTCCTGTCCATAAATATCATGCAAGGCGTCATAGAGCGGACGTAAATACGGATCGACTTTTTCCTTCAAATCCCCCGGCAAAAACCCTAAAGACTCGCCTGCTTCAACGGCAGGGCGTGTTAAAATAATACGCTTTACATGACCATTTTTTAATGCCTGTGTAGCCATCACAACCGCTAAATATGTTTTACCGGTTCCGGCTGGTCCAATTCCGAATATCAGGTCTTTATGACGGATTGCCCGGATGTACTCACGCTGCCCGATCGTTTTTGCACGGATGGGCTTGCCTTTTGTATTGCGCGCAATTTCTTCATCATATAGCTCCGCATAATATTCAATTGTGCCTTTACTGGCCATCTCAATGGCTGTTGACACATCACGCTGATCGATATTAATATTTTTTCGAATAACTTTCAATAACGCTTCCAAAACTGCATATGCCTGATTTTTCTTTTCTAAATCGTCACCTGCAATTTGTATGACTTCCCCACGCGTAATAATTTGTACGCTATAAGTTTCTTCAATCAATGTTATATTTGCATCTGACATTCCTAAAAGCATTACAGCTTCATTTGGATTGTCGATTTGGAGCTCAACATATTTTTCTGACATACTCATTCTCCTTGGTGAATTGGATGTGGTTGTGCGATATTTTCATTTATTAAATACAAGACTTTCCCTTTAACTGTATCATCATCACTGTAGACGTGCAAAAGTTTTTCTGCTTTAATGGCGGTTTCAAGCGGTAATGAAGAAATCATCTTTTCATGCAGTAATGGCAAGATAATTGTTTCTACATCCTTTTCACTTATCTTTTCCTTTTTTTTATGGAACATTCGATAAGGTTTATACGTCACAACGGACTTCAAAGGTTCAATAGACATCTGTTCTATCGCTGTTCCGATTTTCTCCCAATTCACGTCATACTTCCAGCCATGGTCATCCAATACTTCGATTTCAATTGATTTAGGAACGGAAAATGATGTTTCAAGCCAGTAATCCACAAACACTTCGCCTTCAGCACCGATAACAATTTCCTTTTCACCATGCTGCAGCACACCTGAAACGAGAATATCTCCTTTGTAGACCGTCATATTTTGCTCAACTTGACGAACACCGCGTTCAATTTGGAAATGAGTGACGACACCGCTGTTGTTCGCAACGAGATGCTGGTTTTTGTTCACTTTTGGAACCGGCTCAATCTTTGGCGCCAATTGCGGATTAATCGTAATTTTACTTCCGTTTTTCATAATATGTACCCATGAAAACTCCCGAAACTCCTTCATCATCGTCTGTCGGATTTCATTATCGGATAAAAATGTTTTTTTCGGTACAGGAAACTTTACGCCCATCTCCTTATGCAAATACTGCGCCACTTCATCTTCCAGTTCAATCGTGGTGGCTTCAACTTCGACTTCCCATACAAAGCGTGAAAGTATTATTGGCAGGATGATTAACATGATGATACCAATGGCCGTAACCATATCTTTTTGCAGAATTTTCTCCGGCTCGCTGTAACGGATTGTAATTTTTACTTTCGCTTTTTTTCTTAGTCTGCGCAGTAATGACAAATTACTATGCGCCACTTGGAAAGTTATTTCGCTCTGTTTAAAAGTCAAATTAAAAACACGGATTTTATGCTCTTTCAGCAGCATAATAAAAGTACTTGCTTCTTTTGATTGCTTTAGTTTGATTGTTATTAGCTTTTTATAGGATTTACTCATTTTGCATTCCGCTCAATCGTAAGCTTCTGCAGATTTTTACATTGAATTAAAAACCCTTCTTCGAATAAATGCTGGACTTCCACTTCCCCTGCATGAACGTACATCGTAAAATCCTTTGTCGTACAATTATATTCGGTCGGGGTTACATCACCTATCGTATAGGAACCATCATAGCGGATATCCATAAAAGAGGTGATTTGCAATTTATTGTTTTTAGGAAATAAATTTTTCAATAAAAGCCTCCTTTTTACGTCACTATATGCTCGGAAAAAAGAAGGCATGTATAGATTATTTAATACCACTTTAACTAACAATCAATGGGGTATTAATCGCCCTATTAATCGAGGTTTTACTTTATCGGAATTTCCCAGTTCGCAGTATCTCCTAATGCATCACCGGAACTTTCGCTTTCCGGTTCCTTAAATGCAGCTGGAACTAGGAGATTCAGCGATGTATTTTCATCATATATGTGCTGAGGAATCAAATATGACACATTAAAAGTCGTTTCCATTTGAGGATTCACCATAATTTGTTCGTTCTCAACAGAAGACGACAGCTGTTCTATATCTTCCTGATCCGGTGTTTGAATAGTAAATTCCGGCGTATAATAAACGATTTGGCTGAACTCATTTTTAATATTTCCGCTAATTTCAAGAATCAATTCACCCGGCTCGGCAGATACCTTTTGAATTTTATAGTCGAGATTTAATGTGACACCTTCCATATGATGTGTCAGTGGCTCCTCGCTCTCGAAAACAGTAGACGATCCATCCGTCTCAGTAATCGCCTCTTCCACTTCCTTACCGCATGCAGCCAGTACTAAAATAAACACAAACATTAATATCCATCTTTTTTTCATGTCTGTTTCCCCCTCTCATAATAGATATACCCGGTTCCGCGGAAATTTAATTGCTTGTTTTCATAAAGTCCGTTGATTTTCCATTACGGATGAACGCTTTCCGTGGATACGAGGTCAACATTACATTTTCATATATCTTATATAAAAAAACTACCTATTCCCACGTTACGGTGAAATAGGTAGTTTTGTATTATTTTCTTCTCGCTTTAGGTGGACCGAGAACTTCTGTCATAATAATCGCCTGCATTAAATCACGTTGACTCGATGGCACGACCTGAAAAGCTTCTGCTTCTTTTTTGGCCATTGCGACGATCGGACGCTCTTTTAATGAACGGGCATTATTCATCTTTTCAGTTACCGGTTCCACTATAGAAGGAGCAGCTTCAACAGGTTTTGATACTTGTTTCGGAAGCTCCCGTTCTATATTTTGCGTTACTGGTTTTACTTTTTCATTCAGCTGGCCGAATACTTCGTTCGCAAAATCCTCCAATGTTTTTGGACGGCTTTGCTCTGTTCGACGCTGAACTTCCTGTTTTCGAGGAGCAGGTTGACTGCTAAATGGCGGCATTTGTTGCTTTTCTCTTTTTTGCTGCTGTTCTTTACCTTTACCCAATAAAGAACTGACAATAAAGACAATAATCATAATGATAATTCCTTCCATTTAGTGCTCACTCCTTTCCTCGATTATTTGTTTTTCGGATCTTTGCTATCGTCATTCGAAACTTTTGAGATCGAATCACGCATTGATGTGTCCGCCTGAATATTTTTGTAGTTCATGTAATCCATAATACCGAAGTTGCCAGAACGAAGCGCTTCTGCAAGAGCCATTGGAACTTCTGCCTCTGCTTCTACTACTTTCGCTTTCATTTCCTGAACTTTTGCAATCATCTCTTGCTCGCTTGCTACGGCCATTGCACGACGCTCTTCGGCTTTTGCTTGAGCAATGTTTTTATCTGCCTGTGCTTGCTCGATTTGAAGCTCGGCACCGATGTTTTTACCGATATCAACGTCCGCGATATCGATCGATAGAATTTCGAATGCTGTACCAGAGTCTAAACCTTTAGATAAAACCGTTTGAGAAATTAAATCCGGATTTTCCAGTACTTTTGAATGTGATTCACTAGAACCTAATGTCGATACGATACCTTCACCAACACGGGCAACGATTGTTTCTTCACCAGCACCACCGACTAAGCGGTCCAGGTTTGCACGTACTGTAATACGCGCTTTTGCTTTAACTTCAATCCCGTTCATCGCAACACCGGCGATAAATGGTGTTTCAATAACTTTCGGGTTAACCGACATTTGTACCGCTTCTAATACGTCACGACCAGCTAAGTCGATTGCTGCAGCACGTTCAAATGTTAACTCGATATTTGCTCGGTGTGCCGCGATTAATGCATTGACAACACGGTCTACGTTACCACCTGCTAAATAGTGTGATTCCAATTGGTTAATTGTTACTTCTAAACCGGCCTTATGAGCCTTAATTAACGGATTCACGATACGTGACGGAATAACTCGACGTAAACGCATTCCGACTAATGTGAAAATACTTACTCTTACACCTGCTGCTAGGGCACTAATCCATAGTGCAACCGGAACAAATGTGAAAAATACTGCCAGGATAATAAATGCAATGACTAATCCGACAATTAATGTAATTGTTCCTGCATCTGCTAACATATTCATACTTATTCTCCACCTCTTCCAATAAATTCTCTTACGACAATACGAGAGCCTTCTACCTTCACTACTTCTACTGTTTTACCAGCATCAATATAGCCGCCCTGTGTTACAACATCCAGACGGTCCTGATCAACAATGACGGTCCCTGATGGTCGCAACGGCGTGATAGCCTGCCCTGTCTTGCCTATTAATTCAATTCGGTTTTTGTTTGAAACATAACCTTCTTCCGTCGTCGTTGCATCTCTCAGCACGAGACGGTTGAACATATGCAACTTTTTCCCGAAGAATTTCATAAGTATCACCATTCCTATACCTGCAATTATCATTGCAATTAAAATCGAATAAGCCATATGAACAAAGCTTTCCCCTGCAAAAAGCAAACTTCCTATCATTAATGCGCCACCGATAATACCAATAATACCACCTGGTACAAATAGCTCGGCAATGAGTAAAATAAGTCCGATTACAAAAATGATGACGGTTTCATATCCGGCAAAACCTGCAATCGTATGTCCAAAGAAGAACATACCTAACGAAGCAAGCCCCATTGATCCTGCCACACCGAATCCTGGTGAATACAGTTCCACGACCAATCCAATACTTGCAATCGACAATAAAATAGGAACAATAACCGGATTGGTAATAAAGCGTGCCAGCTTTTCGGCAAATGTTTGCTCGATTTTTACAACGTCGCTGCCATCAAGGTTGGTTTTTTCCAGCAGTTCTGTTATCGATGCAACAGTGCCTTCCGAGTACTTAACTTCTTCCGCATCTTTCGCAGTTAGTGTTAGGAGTTTTCCTTTAGGGGCTCTAAGTTCAGGCAGATCCTCATCGTTTCTGACCATTGCCTTCGCATATTTAGGATCCCTGCCAGAGTTTTCGGCAGCCGATGACATTTTAGCAAGCCAGTCACTTTCTGCCTTTTCTCCTGCTGTGTTACCGGTAGAATCGGTGACCGCTGCAGCACCCATAGTAGCATTAGGCGTCATATAGATTTCATCGGCATGTAAAGCAATGAACGCTCCAGCAGACAGTGCATCCGAATTGATGAAGGCAATTATCGGTATATCCATTTCATCCATCAGTTTGCCGATTTCCGAAGCGGCAGTTACAAACCCGCCCGGTGTATGCATATTTAAAATGATTGCTTCTGCATTATTTTCTTTCGCTTCATCGAATCCACGCTTTAAATGCTCCACCAAACCTTTTTCAATTTCGTTATTGATGGATATTTCATACACTTTACCATCTGCAAATGCTGTTAAAGAAGGAAACATTAATACGAATGACATGACTATCAGAAAAATCCAACTAATCCCTTTCGTTCGTCTCAATTTTATCACCCCTTTAGCTAAGTTATGTACAGTTAATTCTACGGATGAGATTAAGAAAAGTTTCAAATTTTTTTAAAAAGCTTAAAAAAACTTACTTTACTATGATTTGCTAACATATTCCAATTATACGGAACTAGTTGCAGATTATTAAAACTTTCCCCGAAAACGCTTTCTTTCTCTTTTCTATTATGGGTGATTTTAAGAAGAAATACAAATACCCCGCAGTTAAATTAATAACTGCGGGGTATATCATTTGTCTGCTCAGTTAAATCTGAAAATTGCGTGTTATGAACGTAGGGTTTTTACAGGGAAAATTACCACTTACGTTTACGTGCAGCTTCTGATTTCTTTTTACGTTTAACGCTAGGTTTTTCGTAGAACTCGCGCTTTCTAACTTCCTGAATTGTACCTGATTTTGATACAGTACGTTTGAAGCGACGAAGAGCATCTTCAAGCGATTCGTTTTTGCGAACGACAGTTTTTGACATCTCTCTTTCCCTCCCTCCGAACACACGTCATACATACATTAACTTGTTAGTTAATGTGTACTAAAGTAGTATAGCGTATCTTAAAAAAAGAGTCAACAAAAACTATTGAATTAGTAATTAGAATCTGATTTTAGACCATTCATGATAGCAACACCAGATGAAGCACCAATACGAGTAGCACCATTTTCAATCATCAGTTGCATATCTTCCAAGCTGCGAACACCGCCGGAAGCTTTCACACCAAGATCCGGACCGACTGTTTTACGCATTAATGCGATATCTTCAGCTGTTGCTCCGCCTGTTGAGAATCCAGTAGAAGTCTTCACGAAATCTGCACCTGCTTCAACAGAAAGTTCACAAGCTTTTACTTTTTCTTCATCTGTTAATAGGCAAGTTTCGATAATTACTTTTACTAAAGTACCATTTGCAGCATCTACTACTGCTTTGATGTCATCACGAACTAAATCGTAATTACCGTCTTTTAGTGCACCAATATTAATAACCATATCAATTTCGCCGGCACCGTTTGCAATCGCATCTTTTGTTTCGAATGCTTTTACTGCAGATGTTGTAGCACCTAATGGGAAACCGATAACTGTACATACTTTAACCTCTGTACCAGCTAATTGCTCTGCGCTGTACTTCACCCAAGTAGGATTTACACATACTGAAGCAAATCCGTATTGTTTCGCTTCTGCACAAATCTTTTCTACTTGACCTTTTGTAGAATCAGCTTTTAATAAAGTATGATCAATCATTACTGCATAATTTTGAGTCATTTTTCATTACTCCTTTTATTCAACATTAGTTGTCCGTACATCTATAGTTTAGCATGTATTTTAATTGACGCAAATTATCAGACAACTTAAATTATTCATCTGAATAGGCGAATTTTGTACGAATTATTTTTCTGTCCAAAGGCTCACCGTCATCTGTGACATATTGAATATTCAACTCGGGATTCTGACGATGGACTAACTGGTACGTTAAAATATTTTTTATTAAATGCTCCTGTGCCAAATCAAATGCCTCTTGCTCTATAAGAGAGTCATCAGATAATACAATTTCCCAGTTTGAATAGTTTTCATTTGCAGCGATATGCGTAATTCCATCTTCTGTACTTTGCTCACTTGTTTTCTTATACTGCTTTAGAAATTGTTCTGTTTGTTGCGTGACTTCAGTTAGCTGTTGCTCATTCATCGCCAAAGAAACGACACCATTCGGCTCAATACTTTTATAAACATCCGATGCTTTGTACTCAATATTAAGCGAGCCGTAATGTCTTGCTACTTCAGTAGGAATACTGACTTCCAGCATAGCCGATTCACTTTCTACTGTTGGTTCTTCTTTTTTTTCCGTGCAACCATATAAAATAAATAGAATTGCAGCAAACATCCATATTTTCTTCATATAAATTGCTCACCTTCTTTGCTTATAATCGGGATCAACACAATGTTTCCGAATCATAGTGTCGGCTTGTCTTCCTCATAATATACTTAAACTTCCAGCCGTTTACGACTAACTTTTGGTAAATTAATTTGCTGCATAAAAGTACATGTTGTTCCCCGATTATGAAAACTTGTGCACATTATTTTCTGTACCCGATTTTATTAGAAGTAAAATAGGTTTAATATAATATCCACTCCTTACACGTTGTTCTCCGTAACGGAGAACAACTAATTAACTTTTTGTACAAAGTAATGTCATCTAACACAAAAAGAGGGATTGCTCTGTGCAATCCCTCTTTCTTTATAAAGAATACTTTTAAATCGCTTGGCCTTCCAATACGCGGACGAATTGTCCTTCGTTGTATGGGTAGCCTGCTTTTGTAATTTTAACTTTTACAAGTTCGCCGACCATTTCTTCTGTGCCTTCGAATATTACTTTCAGGTAGTTCGTTGTATAGCCGACATATAAGTTTTCATTGTCGCCATCTTTGAAGCGTTCTTCCGGTATAACTTCCAGAACTTCCCCTTCAAAACGGGAAGCATATTCTTTTGCAAGCTGATCATTCAGTGCAATCAGACGGTGAACGCGTTCATTTTTAATTTCTTCATCAATTTGATCTTCCATTCTCGCTGCAGGTGTACCAGTACGTTGAGAGTACGGGAATACATGAAGCTCAGAGAATTTGTGGTCGCGGATAAAGTTGTATGTTTCCATAAACTCTTCTTCCGTTTCACCCGGGAAACCTACGATTACGTCAGAAGTAACCGCCAAGTCAGGTAAAGCGATTTTCAGCTTTTCAAGACGCTCTGCGAAAAACTCCATTGTATATTTACGACGCATACGTTTTAATACTGTATCTGAACCCGATTGGATTGGAATGTGTAAGTGGTTCACGACAATTTCAGAGTTTTGAAGTACTTCAATCACTTCATCTGTTAATTGAGATGCTTCGATTGAAGAAATACGTAAACGTTTCAAGCCTTTAACTTGTGCTTCCAAGTCACGTAACAGCTGCGCTAAGTTATAGTCTTTGAAGTCTTGTCCGTATCCGCCTGTGTGGATACCTGTTAGGACGATTTCCAAATAACCCGCATCAACAAGTTGCTGAGCCTGACGAATAACTTCTTCCGGATCACGTGAACGCATTAAGCCGCGCGCCCAAGGAATGATACAGAATGTACAGAAGTTATTGCAGCCTTCCTGGATTTTCAGTGAAGCACGAGTACGGTCTGTAAATGCCGGTACATCCAATTCCTCATATACACGGTTTTTCATAATATTACGTACCGCATTGATCGGCTGACGCTCGTTACGGTATTGATCGATATATCCAAGCATTTTTTCGCGGTCCTGTGTACCAACAACAATATCGACCCCTGGAATGGCCATAATTTCAGCAGGTGATGTTTGTGCATAACAGCCTGTTACACAAATAACCGCATCCGGATTTTGACGGATTGCACGACGGATTACCTGGCGAGATTTTTTATCACCCGTGTTCGTTACAGTACAAGTATTGATTACATAAACGTCCGCTTGATGATCGAACTCAGTACGTTCATAGCCTTGTTCTTTAAATAGCTGCCAAATTGCTTCTGTTTCATAGTGGTTTACTTTACACCCTAATGTATGTAGAGATACGGTTTTCGTACGTTCGTAACTCATAATTTATATCATCCTTTCAAGGTTAGCACTTATCTATTTTACTCCGGCGATTTCCCTCTTTTAAGTCGACCGGTAGCACGATCTTCATTCCTTAAATGAAGAAAAATATCAACGTGTTTTATAATAGCACAAAACGCTATACAAAGCCTATTTTTTTAACTACTTGTTAAATTACAGACTTTCTTTCACTGAAGCCTGTGTAGAACGGATATGTTCTTCATTGTCGGATACCTGTTGCAGTATCGCCTGTCCATCCGGTAAACCCATCAGCGATAAAGCCGCCTGTTTTCGAACATTGCTGTTTGGATCAAGCATCAACTTTTTCAGATAAGTGTACGAATCGTCCTCTTTAACAAAGCGTAAAATTTCGGCGAGCAATAGACGCTCTTCCCAATGTGTTGAATGGATAAATTCTTCATAATGCTTCACATGCGAAATTTCGCCATACGATGAAATTGCTCTTAATGCACGAAGACGAATTCCCCCACATTCGGAAGTCAGTAACTGTTCAAATAATGAAAGGTATGAAGGGCCCAAGTTCCTATTCAAGCATGAATACTCCAGGAACGCTAATTTCAGCTGCATCGGCAATTCTTCAAAATGATCTTTAAAGTAGTCACAATAACTATCCTCTATATTCGATAGCAACACATGGTATTCATTATCATTAAAAGTCAATCTAGGCTTGTACATATGCGCCAAAAATAAATTTCTATTATATTTCGCTGCAACCTTTAGCATTAACAAATACTCTTCCATAGACCCTGTACGATTGTCTTTTAGTCGGCGTTCGATTAGCGGCACTAAAAATTCCAGATCCAGAATCAATGTGCGTTGCAAAGCATGAAGACGGTCAGCTTGATCACGACTCGTCAATTGCTTTGTATAATAGTTTTTCATATTTAACGCAGCATATGTTGAAGCTCTCTCCAGAATCTCTTCTTTATTCATCGATGTAACATACGAAACGAAAATACTGTCAATTGCCTCAAGCTCATTTTTTGTAGCCAAGTGTTTTGGAAGTGGTTTTTTTAAAACTAAATAATTGTACCAGTCCCTCTCATTTTGTTGGATATAGTTATTTATTTTATTGAAAGTGCGCTTCTTCTCGTTCTTCCGGTAGATTGTTAAAAAATAAATACATAATAGAATAAAAAGCATTACACTACAGATAATTAAGATCCCTGTTAAAATTTCTTCAATTTCCATATTATCGCGACCCTTTCAATCTGTTCTCCATGTTAGTAACTAATATATCACCTTTTTCCTTCCTGTTTACACATCCAATTTATTATCATGCCACCATAATGTCCCAAATCTTCAAGTATGGGCTCCAAGTAAATAAAAAGTTTGTCTCCTTTATTATGTACAAAAATAAAGCATACGACAAATATCGCATGCTTCATCCGTTAGTTATTAATATATTTCTCAAAAACATCGCCGAAATCTTTCTTCACAAATGCTTTCTTTTGTTCAAGAAGCCAGCTATGTGAAAATGTTGTGATCTCCTTAAATGCTTCGGCTGGTGAAACCCCTTCATTGCCAGCGCGGCCGATTGCAGATGCCGCTAAATTCAGACTTTGTTTTGCAGCATCCATGCTGAATGCATTCGCTTTTTGTTCAAGTGAAATAGCATGAAGCGCTTTGTATAAATCTTTAATTTCCGTTAAGTGTTTTTTATGAATATCAATGCTTAATGGCACATTTCCGATTACAAATTTAATCTCTACATCCAGATCAATTGTTCCGGCTGTTTCCAGCAGCACTTCTTCAATCGCAAAATGCTCATAGTCATAGCGACGCAGCATACGTTTTTTACTGATTGCATTAGCCCCGTCAACATGTATTAATGCATAGTTCGTGAAGCAATACTCATCCGCTTTTGTTTTGATCAGGAAATAAATTTTTTCGTCCGCTTCATTAAAAATGAAATCATCCGCATCTGTTTTGTCAAAGTCCTGTCTTGAAATAACTACCCCAATATCTGATAGACCTAATGCGTCTGATGCTAATTTTTTGAACATTGTATTGCCCCCTTTAATTGAATAGTTATTATACGTTTCCATTCAATTAAAAGTTTCACTACAATGTCTACTCTTTAAGCATTTGTTTGAATTGCTGCCGGCTGATGGTGTAATTGTGCTTCTTTCTTTTTATACAGCTCTACTTTCGGCAATGGTTTAACAGGAAGTAATGTCTGTTTATCCTGCTGTAAAATGCCGTTTGCTGTAATTCGGGCTGATTCCAGAATAATCGGCAAGCCACTGCCCGGGTGTGTACCACCGCCGACTAACCAGCACTGATCCAGCTCTTCAAATTTATTGCGCGGACGGAATACAAGCATTTGAGACAATTGGTGACCTAAATTGAACGTCGCCCCTTTATAAACATGAATATCGCGTTCCCAGTCAGCAGGTGTAATCATACGCTCTTCTTCGATATACTCCCAAATGTCCTTAACGCCAAGTTTATCTGCCACCATATTTAAAACCATATCGCGGAAAGGACCCGCCTTTTCCGCCCAGTCAATTCCGCTCATATTATTCGGTACCGGTACTAAAATATATAATGTCGACTTCCCTTTTGGAGCAACCGTTTCATCCGTTACGACTGCATTTTGAATATAAATTGACGGATCTTCGGACATCAGTTTTGTCTTAGTAATTTCCTCTACATTTTTACGGTAGTCTTTTGCAAACCAAATTGTATGGTGCGGTAAATCAAATTGTTTATTGACACCTAAATACAGCATGAATGTTGAACAAGAATATTGTTTTTTCTCAAGTTTTTCCGGTGTGTATTTTTTCAGTAGACCCGGCTCCACAAGATGTGTCATCGCATGGGCAAAATCTCCGTTAATGATGACCTCATCCGCTTCAATTTCCTGACCATCTTCCAGCAGTAAGCCCGTCACTTTTCTGCCTTTTGTTTTTAATTTTTTCACGCCGTTATTGAGGAGGATTTTCCCGCCTGATTCTAGCACAACTCTGCCCATTGCTTGTGTCAGCTTATTGATGCCGCCTTTAATGTGGTAAACGCCGTACGCATGTTCAATATATGAAAGAATCGAAAATGCGCCAGGACTTTCCCAAGGTGACATTCCTAAATATTTCGCCTGGAATGTGAAAGCGAGCTGCAATTCTTCTTCGTTAAAGAATTTCGACAGTGTATCAACTAGAGAATTTCCTATTTCCAACTCTTTGAACGCTTTCATCACTTTCGGATTGAACAGATCTGTCAGCTTATTCATCGGTGCCTGCAGTACTGGTGCCAGCACTTCAAGTTTCTTTTGCGTCTGCTCCATGTAGCGCTCATAGCTACCCTCATTCCCAGGGAAAAGCTCGTTGATTTGACGGATCATCTCATCGGCATCACGCGTCATATTAATTTTTTTATTATGGTAAATCAGTTGGTACATCGGATTCAAATCAATCAGATCCACATAGTCGTGAATATTTCGGCCTGTTAACTCAAAAATTTCTTCGGCAATGTACAGCATATTTAAAAATGTCGGGCCCATATCAAATTTATAATCACCAAGCTTAATCTCGCTTGTTCGCCCACCTACATATGCCTGCTTTTCATAAATCGTTACTTCATACCCTTTATGTGCCAATAACATGGCAACCGCTAATCCACCGGGTCCTGCCCCTACCACTGCAATTTTTTTCATTTCTATTTCCTCCCTATTCTGATTCGATATTGTACAATGTTTCACTTATTAATTTTGATTTGTATAATGTTTAGAGGTATTCTTCGTTCTTTCTAACGTTGCTAATAATAAACTTTGATATATTAACTGTTTCAAATAAATATTTGTCCAGTGACTTCGTTATATGTTATACAAACATTATACATACTTGTTTTTTGTTATACAAGAGGGAAATGCATTTAATTTGAGATAATTTACAAATAGGGGGCTATGGTTAACAAAATAAAAAGCCTTAACTTCTCTTTTCGTGAGAAATTAAGGCTTTTTATAGGTTTATTATTCAAATTCATACGAAATCGCCGCAAGCGCATAAAATGGCGCGGTCTCTGCCCGTAAAATACGTGGTCCAAGTGACATTGTCTGTGCACCGGCTTCAAGCATTATTGCCGATTCATTGCGGGAAATGCCGCCTTCAGGACCGAAAATGCATAAGATGCGCAGTGTTTTTTCCGTATTTAACGACTGCAGCTTTTGTTTAAAAGTCGTACGTGTCGCCAACTTCGCGTCTTCTTCGTCTGCAATATATACGGCATCATAGTTTGAGAATGTTTGTACAAGCTGTTTGAAACTGATTGGTTGTACAACATTCGGTACATATGTACGATGCGATTGCTCGGCCGCTTCCTGAGCAATTTTTTGCAGGCGTTCCTGGTTTTTCTTCGCTTTTTTATCATCCCATTTAACAATCGAACGTTCTGCCGCAAACGGAATCAGTGCGTGCATCCCGAGCTCCGTCGCTTTTTGTGCAATCAGTTCCAGTTTATCGCCTTTTGGCAGACCGCATGCGATATCGACTTTAACCGGCATTTCCGGTGAAGGTATTGTCGTACCTGTTTTTTTCGCACAGACATCCTGGTCAAGTTCGATAATTTCACAAACATGTGCTACATTATCGTGTACAACGATGATCTCTTCCCCGACCGTCATACGCATCACTTTTAAAATATGGCGTGCGTTTTCTCCGGAAATGATAAATTGGTCCTTATCACTATCCACTGTATCTACAAAATATCTTTGCATTGTCTTCACTCCTTGTTGATAACGTAAAAATCGAACATTTTGCCCGATAGCAAAATGTTCGATTTTCGATTAAACGATTTAATTAAGGACGACGTGAAATAATCGCTACCCAATCTTCCATCATTAATACTTCTTCAATGACAAATCCGGCTTTTTCAAGAGCGGCTTTGACATCGTCTTTTTTCGCTCCGATAATACCTGATGTCACGTAGATGCCGCCTGGTTTTACAATTGAAAAGGCATCATCTGTAAATGACATGATGATTTCCGCTAAAATATTCGCCACCACAATATCAGCTGGTTCTTTTACTGTATCCAAAAGATTGCCGTGGAATACTTCAACAATATCACTCATTTTATTCAGTTCAACGTTTTCACGCGCTGCATTTACCGCTACTTCATCTAAGTCCAATGCATGAACGCTTTTCGCTCCAAGCATGGCAGCACCAATTGACAGTACACCAGATCCTGTACCAACATCGACAACTGTGTGGTCATGTTGTACAACTTTTTCAAGCGCCTGTAAACACATTACTGTTGTAGGATGTGTTCCTGTTCCGAACGCCATTCCCGGATCCAGCTCAATGATCAGCTCATCCGTCGATACCGGTTTGTAGTCTTCCCAAGTCGGCACAATCGTGAAGCGTTCCGAAATTTTCACCGGATGGTAGTACTGTTTCCATGCTGTTGACCAATCTTCTTCATCAACTTCACAAAGTGTTAATACATTTTCGCCAATATTAATATCAAAGTTTACAAGGTTTGCGATTGCAAGCTTAATTTCTTCGATTGTTTCCGCTAAAAAACTTGAAGCCGATAAATATGCTTTTACAATGACACCTGTTTTCGGAAAATCTTCAGGATTCAGTGCATAAATTTCACCAAATTTATCGATTCTCTCTTTATCTAATTCCTTTGAATCTTCAATTACTACACCGCTTGCGCCAGCTTCGTGTAAAATGTTCGTCACTGCATCAACAGCTTCATGCGTTGTTAAAATCGAAAGTTCTGTCCATTTCACTTGCAATACACTCCTTAGTCGCCTTTAATTTTTTTCTTAATTTTGTCGAACAGCGAGCTTCCGTGTTCTTCCGGAATGTCTCCGCTGATTTCTGCAAATTCACGTAACAATTGTTTTTGTTTTTCCGTTAATTTCGTCGGTGTGACAACATTTACGATGACATACTGGTTCCCCATGCCATAGCCGTGTACATTTTTTACGCCTTTATCTTTCAGGCGGAATTGTGCACCGGATTGTGTGCCTGCAGGAATTTTCAGTTTCACTTTCCCGTGAATTGTCGGTACTTCGATTTCATCACCTAACGCTGCTTGCGGGAATGTTAATTTTAGTTCATATAAAATATCATCGCCGTCACGTTCGAAATACTCGTGCTTGCGAACATTGAAGATAATGTATAAATCGCCGGCCGGACCATTGTTGTATCCTGCTTCACCTTGACCAGCTACGCGTAATTGTTGACCATCATCAACACCTGCCGGGATTGTGATTTTGATTTTTTTCTTTTTCGTAATTGTACCAGTACCGCGACATGGTGAACATTTTTCCACAATGATTTTACCTTGACCACGACATGATGGACAAGAACGTTTGTTTACCATACGGCC
This sequence comes from Solibacillus sp. FSL R5-0449, assembly GCF_037975215.1. Classification (NCBI taxonomy): domain Bacteria; kingdom Bacillati; phylum Bacillota; class Bacilli; order Caryophanales; family Caryophanaceae; genus Solibacillus; species Solibacillus sp. FSL R5-0449. The sequence goes on along the minus strand of NZ_CP150239.1, from coordinate 1,096,762 downwards.
AAACGGTGTGTCGACTGCCTGGTTAATCTGACCAGCGCCATTACATTGTGAACATGTTTGTGGATGCGTACCTGGTTTTGCACCAGAACCGTGACATGTATCACATGTTTCTTCTTTTGGAATCTCTATTTCTGTTTCTTTACCGAATACTGCTTCTTCGAAGGAAATGTTCATACGGAACTGCAGATCGTCACCTTTACGTGGGGCGTTTGGATCTTGACGTCGGCCGCCTCCGAAGAACGAACTGAAGATGTCCTCGAAACCGCCGAATCCAGCGCCGCCTCCGAAGCCGCCGCCACCAAATCCGGCATTTGGATCTTCATGGCCGAATTGGTCATAACGTGCGCGTTTTTGGTCGTCTGACAGTACTTCATACGCTTCTGCGACTTCTTTGAACTTTACGTCTGCGCCCTCTTCTTTGTTTAAATCAGGGTGATACTGTTTTGATAATTTACGATACGCTTTTTTTATTTCATCTTTGCTTGCACCTTTGCTCAGGCCAAGTACTTCATAGTAATCGCGCTTACTCATTGTTCACTCTCCGCTCTTTTTACATAACGTCTATTTTATCATGTTGAAAAATTGATGTATAGCTTTTGCTTTAGTTCATCTTATATGAAATTAAATAATGTTTCGGTTTGTTCATAAAGTCCGTTGATTTCACTCCGGCTGAAGTTATAAAGTTTAGTTTCTTTCATATAGGCCGATGTGCTGCGTTGCGGAGGCCAACACGATGTTGGTCACGAATGCGTTGTCACACGATGTGACGCTCTTAGCATTCGTTCCTATCTCATGGGGGCGTGGCTCCAACTAACTTGATGTATGCCTCTACGGCGGCATACATCAAGTATCAAGTGGATTTTCCGCGCACGCTAATCCCCTAGGAGTCGGCCTCTCCACTCCGCACAACTACCGGGTAGTATGGGCGTTGGACTTCTATTTAATTAGAGTCAAGGTTTGGTGAAATTTATTACCCGTCATAACTTCTACTTTATGAGTGTGCATTTCTACTTTTCTTTGAATAACGTACACATTAGCCGCTGAACTTTCTACTTTCGCTTCAATAAGTTCTACTTTCTCGCGGGAATCCGCTAATAAAACTTACACTTTCTACTTTAAGGCCGTACGCTTCTACTTTCCCATGGTTACCTTCCACATTAGCCGCTGAACTTTCTACTTTCACTTCAAAAAGTTCTACTTTCTCACGGGGATTTGCTAATAAATTTGAACTTTCTACTTTAAAGCCGAACACTTCTACTTTCCCATGGATAACTTCCACATTAGTCGCTGAACTTTCTACTTTCGCTTCAATAAGTTCTACTTTCTCTCGGGAATCGGCTAATAAAACTTGCACTTTCTACTTTAAGGCCGAACATTTCTACTTTCTCATAGATAACTTCTACTTTACTCATTGAACTTTCTACTTTCGCTTCAATAAGTTCTACTTTCTCGCGAGGATTTGCTAATAAATTTGAACTTTCTACTTTAAGGCCGAACATTTCTACTTCCCCACAAAAATCCGCTAATAAGCCCAGCACATATCACGACAAGCATAAAAGCCAAAGCCGCAAGCGGTCTTTGGCTTTTATGTGAAAATCAGAAAGGATTATTTATTGTCTTTGTCGTCTTTTACTTCTTCAAAGTCAGCGTCTACGATACCGTCGTCTTTTTGGCCAGCGTCTGCTGCGCCTTCGAAGCCTTCAGCACCGCCTTGTGCTTGTGCAGCTGCTGCAGCTTGCTCGTAAACTTTCATTACTAATGGTTGTAATACGCCTTCTAATTTTTCTTTAGAAGCTTTGATGCCTTCAAGCTCGCCTTTTTCTAAAGCTGCTTTTAACTCGTCGCGTGCATCTTCAACAGATTTCTTTTCGTCTTCTGTGATTTGCTCGCCTAAGTCTGTGATTGTTTTATCCACTTGGAATACTAATTGGTCTGCTTCGTTGCGAAGATCTGCTTCTTCTTTACGTTTCGCATCTGCTTCAGCGTTTGCTTCTGCATCTTTAACCATACGCTCGATTTCTTCTTCTGATAAACCTGAATCAGATTGGATCACGATTGTTTGTTCTTTTTGTGTACCTAAGTCTTTCGCTTTAACTGATACGATACCGTTCGCATCAATATCGAATGTTACTTCGATTTGTGGAATACCACGTGGTGCTGGTGGAATATCAGATAATTGGAAGCGACCAAGTGTTTTGTTGTCTGCTGCCATTGAACGTTCACCTTGTAATACGTGAATGTCTACTGCTGGCTGGTTGTCAGCAGCTGTTGAGAACACTTGAGATTTAGATGTTGGGATTGTTGTGTTACGATCGATTAATTTCGTCATAACGCCGCCCATTGTTTCGATACCTAATGATAATGGTGTTACGTCTAATAATAATACGCCTTGTACGTCACCGGCTAATACGCCACCTTGTACAGCAGCACCCATTGCTACTACTTCGTCAGGGTTTACGCCTTTGTGCGGCTCATGACCAGTTGCTTTTTTGATTGCTTCTACTACTGCAGGAATACGAGTAGAACCACCAACTAAGATTACTTTATCTAATTCTGAAGCAGAAAGACCTGCATCTGATAATGCTTGACGAGTTGGAACGATTGTACGCTCTACTAAGTCTTTTGTTAAATCATCGAATTTTGCACGTGATAATGACATTTCTAAGTGAAGCGGGCCATCAGCACCTGCTGTGATGAATGGTAATGAAATTTGAGTTGAAGTTACACCTGATAAGTCTTTTTTCGCTTTTTCAGCTGCATCTTTTAAACGTTGCATTGCCATTTTGTCTTTAGATAAGTCTACTGAATTTTCTTTTTTGAACTCTTCTACTAAATAAGCGATGATTTTGTCGTCGAAGTTGTCACCACCAAGTTTGTTGTCACCTGCAGTTGCTAATACTTCGAATACGCCGTCAGCTAATTCAAGGATCGATACGTCGAATGTACCGCCACCTAAGTCGAATACTAGGATTTTTTGGTCAACGTCTTGTTGATCTAAACCGTATGCTAATGCTGCAGCTGTTGGTTCGTTGATGATACGTTCAACTTCTAAACCAGCGATTTTACCTGCGTCTTTTGTTGCTTGACGTTGCGCATCGTTGAAGTAAGCAGGAACTGTGATAACAGCTTTTGTTACTTTTTCGCCTAAGTAGTCTTCAGCATAGCCTTTTAAGTATTGTAAAATCATTGCAGATACTTCTTGTGGCGTGTACTCTGTATCTTCCACTTTCACTTTTTCGTTTGTACCCATTTTTGATTTGATAGAAATGATTGTGTTCGGGTTTGTTACAGCTTGGCGTTTTGCTACTTCACCAACTTGTTTTTCTCCATTTTTGAATGCTACTACAGATGGAGATGTACGGTTACCTTCCGGGTTTGGAATTACTTTTGGTTCTCCGCCTTCTAATACAGATACACAAGAGTTTGTTGTTCCTAAGTCAATACCGATAATTTTACTCATAATTTAATTTTCCTCCTAATAGTAAAAAACAAAATGTGTTAATTTAAAAAATATATAGATAGCACCGAAAAGCACTAAATTACTCGTTTACAGATACCATTGACGGACGCAGTACACGGTCCTTTAACTGATACCCTTTTTGCAGTTCGCGTAAAATGACGCCAGTTTCCTTTTCGCTGTCCTGCTCCTGCATTACAGCTTGGTGGAAGTTCGGATCGAAGCTTTCGCCCTCTGCCGGAATGATCGTAAGACCTTCTTTTTCCGTAGCAGCAACTAACTGGTCATATACCATCTGTACACCTTTATATAATGAAGCCGCTTCTTCTGTTGTTACTTCTACTTGCAGTGCGCGGTCTAAATTGTCCAGCACCGGTAAAAGTTCAGTCAGTAAGCTCTGTGCACGGTATTTCTCGGCTGCTTCACGATCTAAGCGTGTACGGCGAGCTAAGTTATCGTAGTCAGCACGCAAACGCAGATAGCGCGCATCCTCTTCAGCAAGTTTCGCTTCAAGTTCAGTGATTTTCTGATCTTTTTCATCTGCAGTTTCTTCTGTTTCAGTAGTTTCAGCTGTTTCCACTACTTCTTCCGTAGTTTCTTCCTGCTGCAATTCTTCATTGTTTTTTGTTTCTGACACTTCTTTTCCTCCTCGAGTATCAATCATTCAAGAATTCAGCGGCTATGTTTACTAAGACCGCTGAATCAACGGTTTTACTTCTTATTATCGAAGAACGCTCTGGACAGACTGTTTGTCATAACATCCAATAATGTCACAACACGTCGGTAATCCATGCGCGTCGGGCCGATAATTGCGATTGCCCCCTGCTGTTCTTCCCCTACAAGGAAGGAAGCGGTGATGACACTGCAGTTTTCCATTGCTAAATGATTGTTTTCTGAACCTATTCGGATTTGAATACCATTTTTCTGTTCATTGAATAAAGTTTGAACTTGGCTTTCCTTGTCGATCAGATCCATCAGCATTCGCATTTTCTCTAGATCATGGAACTCCGGCTGATTCAACATATTGGATTTACCACCGTAATAAACTTTATTTTCGTGATGGTTTGAAGTAATGGATAACAATGACCGGATAATCGAATCGGATGCATGAATATGAGACTTCAATACCGAAATTGCCTCAGTTTGAAGTTTTACCGGAAGTTCATATAACGGCACACCGACTAGACGGTCATTCAAAATGTTAACCATTTTTTCAATATCATGCGGGTTAAAACCCGGTGGTAACGTTAGTGTTCGATTTTCTACATGACCGTTATCTGTGATGATAATAGCCACCGCTGTTTGTTCTGTTAACGGTACAATCTGGAATTTCTTGACACGGTGCTTTTGAACATCCGGACCGAGTAAAATGGTCGTGTATGTCGTCAATTCCGATAATATATTTGCGGATTCTTTAATGATTTGTTCTGCTTCAACAATCTGTTTTTTAAAGAGCGACTGGATTTGCGCTACTTCGCCACTCGAAATGATTTGAGGCTGAAGTAAATGGTCGACATAAAAGCGATACCCTTTTTCAGAAGGGACCCTTCCTGAAGAAGTATGCGTTTTTTCTAAAAAACCCAGTTCCTCCAAATCTGCCATTTCATTACGTATTGTAGCAGCACTATACGTAATACCTTCTTTTTTGGATAGTTGACGCGAACCAACAGGCTGTGCTGACATCACAAATTCGTCTACGATTACTTGCAATAGTTGTAACTGCCGATTTGTTAACATCTTTCTCACCTCTGTTAGCACTCGATTAAGAGGAGTGCTAATATATTTATAAATTAGCAAATCTCTAAATTGATGTCAATGAATTCGTCCGTTTTTTTTAACTTTTTTCAAGTACCGCCGCAAAAAGATTATTCCCCTACTAAAAACCGTTGAAATACTTCATTGCCGATAAACCGGCCCTTTCTTGTTAAACGGATTCCTTCAGAGTCAATTTCAATGAGATGTTCTTCCTGTAATTGATCGATTATTTCCTTATATATAGTAAGCATCGGCTGACCGAATTTCTTCTCAAACTCTCCATGTGTCACGCCGGCAGATTTTCTTAAACCTAAAAACATCTGCTCTTCCAGCTTCTCATCACCCGTCACTTCATGTTCATGCAATAAAGGACGCTCTCCTGCCATCACTGTTTCAATATATTTTTTGATTGGTGCGACATTGGAATAGCGTACGCCTTCCAAGTAACCGTGAGCACCAGCGCCAAATCCTGCGTATTCGTCATTATCCCAATAGATTTTATTATGTGTTGACTCATAGCCTTCATTCGCGAAATTACTGATTTCGTATTGCTGGAGTCCATGCGCTTCCATCGTGTCCATCAAAACACCATACATGTCCGCTTCCAGATCTTCTGTCGGCAAATGGAGCTTTCCTTTTGCATACTGGATATAAAAGATCGTTTTAGGCTCTACAATAAGCGAGTACGCTGAATAATGCGGCAGCTTCAGTGCCAAGGCTTTTTCAAGCGTTTCCTGCCATTGTTCCATCGTCTGGCCAGGCAGACCATACATTAAATCGATGCTTATATTTTTAAATCCAACGTTTTTGGCGTTTTGGATTGTTTCATATACATGTTCATTCGAATGGGTACGTCCGATTTTTTTCAGTAGTGACTGGTCGAATGATTGGACGCCCATACTTAAACGATTGACGCCTCCATTATATAGTGCCTGCAATTTATCGATTGTCAGTTCATCCGGATTTGCTTCACTGCTAAACTCTTTTACGGATGACATTGGAATATGTTTCGTAATGAGCGACAATAATTTTTCAATTTGCTCTGCGGACAGTGCAGTCGGGGTTCCGCCACCGAGAAAAATCGTTTCGATATTCGTGAACGCTTCCGGCATCGCGGCAACCGTCATTTCCATTTCCCGTCCGAGCGCTTCAATATATTCATCAACTGGCTGATTTTTAAAAAATACTTTATTAAAATCGCAGTAGTTACAAATTTGATGACAAAAAGGAATGTGAATATATACACCTCTAGCCATTTAAATCACTTCCTTATTCTAGTTGTTCTCCTATATTGTAGCCTTTCTCCACTAAAATACAAACCACGGACCCTCGGAAAAAGGGCAACAAAAAAAGCTTTGCTAAATGAAGATTCATTCAACAAAGCTGGAATCATCTATTAAATAGAAAATACAGGCTCTTCATTATTCATTAACATAACCAAATCAATTGCCGTCATTTCTGGCAACTTTGCACAAAATTGTTTCGCTTCTTCAGCTGTATCGAACTGGAAGGCATCCAATTCTTTTGTAATTTCATATTGATCGTTCATAAGCTGAGTCATATAAAGGCGGACAGTTGGATGGCATCGCTTCGTTTTGTCAAAGTTTTCCCCAGCAATGACAATACCTGTATCCGCTGACGTTTTGCTAACGATCGTTTCGATAATATGTAGTTCATCCTGGACAAACCACGTTGGTACGATTAGTTGAATTTGACTGTTCATAAAAAATACATCCCCTTTAATATTATATTTATCTTATGACAAATTTAATTGTTCACAGCAATTATTATGTATTTGTCACGTTAAACAAAACGACACTTTCGCAAACATTCTGAATTCTGAAATCTGCGGTGAAATGAAATGGTGCAAAACAAGTATTTACTACTATTCTCTCTATATAATTTCGTATTAACAAATTAAATACGTATTTTTATACCACTATTCTACTACAGTCAATAATTTATTAAAAGCTACATTCTTAAAAATATTCTTAATATTAAATCAATGACTATAGGCGGATTGCATTATGGAATAATTTTACATATAGTTCGTTAATATGACTTCTTGATTAAAGATAACAGTTTTCATGATAAATTTCATCAGTTTTCAGAAAATAATTACAATTTTTCATGTATTTTTATCTTTTGTTGTCAATTACTTATAGATGTTACAGTACTATAATAAAATTTAAAATGGTTTCGACAAAACTCGTCAAAATTAGATTTAAATCGCTTTTTTGCTTATATTAAATTATGTATTTTTTTACAATTATTCGGATGTTTTTATTAAACCTAGTATGATTGCTCGACTCCCCCTCATTTTTAAAATCAAAAAATTACTATAAATTGATTTAAATTTATTCGTCACTTATTCATGCATATTCGCCATTTCAGAAACTTATTCGTCAACTGGAAACAGATATTAGTCAAACCGTTTGATTTAATCGCCAATCCCCGTCCAAAACAAAAAAGCTATACAAGCCGGAAACTCCAGCCTGTATAGCTTTATTACATAAATTCCTTCGTCAGCTGATCAAATTGTTCTTCTGATAAGCTAATATCGATATCTGTTAACGGTAGCTCTGAATAGCCTTTGATTTTCTCCTGATACGAAGTTGTTTCAGTATCCTGATAAATAATACCCGTTACAAGACCTTCATGGCGCATTACTGTTTGCATCGCTTGTTCACGGTTTGAAGAATCATAGCCTTCGATGTCAGCAAGCTTTGTTAAATTCTCTTTGAACCAGTCGTACGTGTTTACTTTGTTGTACGTTACACATGGTGAGAATACGTTGATGAACGAGAAGCCTTTATGGTTCAGACCGGCCTCAATCATCGCTGTCAGTTCTTTAATATCTGTCGAGAAGCCTTGTGCCACAAATGTCGCACCTGCAGTTAACGCAACTTCCAACGGTTTTAATGATGGCTCGATTGCTCCGCCCGGTGTTGATTTCGTAATGAAACCAGCAGCTGAACGTGGAGACGTTTGGCCTTTTGTTAATCCGTAAATTTGGTTATCCATTACTACATACGTAATGTCGATGTTACGGCGGATTGCATGGATTGTGTGACCCATACCGATCGCGAAGCCGTCACCGTCACCGCCTGAAGCGATAACTTTCAGGTCTTTGTTTGCCATTTTAAGGCCTTGTGCGATCGGTAATGCACGACCATGGATACCGTGGAAGCCGTATGAATTAATATAGCCTGAAATACGGCCAGAACAGCCGATACCTGAAATAACAGCTAGTTCGCTTGGTTCATAGCCCACGTTTGCTGCAGCACGCTGAATCGCCGCTTGTACGGAGAAGTCACCACAACCTGGACACCAGTTTGGTTTTACGGAATTTCGGAAATCTTTAAATGTTGCCATGATTAAATTTCCTCCTTCACTAAGTTTGTTAATTCACGTGGTAGGAATGGTGTACCATCGTATTTTAAAATCGATTTCGTCTTCGCGTGACCACCGATATTCATTTTCATAATATTTGCTAGCTGACCTGTCGCATTGTTTTCAACGACAATCACTTTTTTCGCTTTATCCATCAATGCACTCATTTCTTCTGAAGGGAATGGATGGATCAGCTTAATATGTGCATGGTTTACTTTTACGCCTTCAGAGTTCAGCTTTTCCTGAACTTCTTCGATTGCTCCGCGCGTCGAGTTGAAGCCTACAAGTAATACGTCTGCCTCTTCATGTGGCGCGTTCACGTATACCGGGTTTTCAAAGCGGACATGCTGTAATTTACGCATACGCTTATCCATTTGCGTGCGACGGTTGCCCGTTGCTTCAGATGGCTTACCTGTTTCATCGTGCTCTACACCCGTTACGTGGTGAATACCGCCTTTTGTACCTGGCAGGACACGTGGTGAAACGCCGTCTTCTGTATTTTCATAACGCTTGAAGTAATCTTTTGATTCTACATCTTCAACCGCTTCCACAATTTTACCGCGACGAATTTCAATTTTGCTGTAATCGAACGGATCAACCGACTGCTTACCTAATGATAACTGCAAGTCTGTCATAACGATTACCGGGATTTGTAATTCTTCAGCAATGTTAAACGCCTGAATCGTATCATAAAACGCTTCTTCCATTGTAGAAGGCGCAATTACAACTTTCGGAATTTCACCGTGTGTACCGTAGAGCATCGCCATTAAATCCGATTGCTCCTGCTTTGTCGGTAAACCTGTCGATGGACCACCACGTTGTGTATCGAAAATAACAAGCGGCTGTTCCGTCATACCTGAAAGACCGATTGCTTCCATCATTAATGAAAGACCAGGACCAGCTGATGCTGTGAATGCACGCACACCACCGTAGTTTGCACCGATTGCCATTGTTGCCGCAGCAATCTCATCTTCAGTTTGAATAACCGCTCCACCTACTAATGGAAGCTTTTTAATCATATATTCCATAATTTCAGATGCCGGTGTAATCGGATATGCCGCCATGAAACGAGAGCCGGCAGCCAATGCACCTAATGCCGCTGCATCGTTACCAATCATGAACATACGGCGTTTTCCGTCTGCAGGCGCAATTTCCCATGTGCCTACACGATCACCGATTTGCTCTGAAATCGCCTGACGACCACGCTCGATCGCTTCAATATTCTTCGCAACGACCTCTTCACCTTTACGTCCGAAAATTTCATTTACAACACTTTGGAAAACCGATTCATCCAAGTTTAAAAGTGCTGCCGTTGCACCAATCGCAACCATGTTTTTCATTAAAGACGTACCAAGTTCAGCCGCAATTTCCGTAAACGGTACCGCGTATAATGGCGCAACACTGTCTTCCGGGTTTTTCGGATCAAATTTCGCATCCGCTAAAATGATACTGCTCGGTGTTAATTCATTATAGTTCACGTCGATCGTTTCCTGGTCAAACGCCACTAGTATATCTAAGTCGTCCGCAATTGCGCGTACTTCTGTCGGACGAACCGTAATTTTATTATTCGTATGGCCACCTTTAATACGAGAAGAGAAATGACGGTAACCGTATAGGAAATACCCTAGACGATTCATTGCCATTGAGAAGATTTCACCTGTACTCTCAATCCCTTCACCTTGCTGCCCACCGACTTTCCATGAAAGCTGATGTAACATATCAACATCTCCTTAAGTTCTGTATTATATAAATGAATAAAGCCATTACGTGCTTTATTACTGAGCAGCTGTCGTATAGCACAGCCATGTAGAAATCAATTACGCGAATGCGTAATTGCATCCGAATTCGGTTTTTGTGCTTGCACAAAAAAACTCCTTTCCGAATTCGTGATATCCGCCGGTGCTTAACTTCTTTCAGTGAATGAGGACTCCACTTAAAAAGTAAACACTAGCTTCTATCCTGCATCTTATAAATATAAGAAGACTTCTACTGAAAGAAGTTATTTTTCCTACATTAGTTTAACATGAAGTTTTCGTCTCTTCTATTGCAAATGTCATATCGAGTCAAAAAATCAGACCTTTGACGGAAAGTTCTGTACACAAATTGTTTTGAATTAAAACAAGATTTCTATTCCCTAAAATTTATATGGTAAATCTTTTATTGGAGGACGATTGATTATGTAGGATGGTTGCGTTTTAGAAGGAGCGCAGTATATAGGAGGGGAATTTTTCTCTAAAAAGAGGAAGTGACTAATATCCACTAACTATTGGCTATTATGTATTCCAAAGTGGCGAAAATATAAACGAAACTGACTAATAAGTAAAGGCATTTGACTAATAAACCATCAGAATTGGCAAAAAAAAGCCGATTACCCCGCAAACAAAAATACACCCGCTTAGCCCAGTATGGGTGCTAAGCGAGTGTATGGGTCTTCATGGATTAACGATTTCTTTTTTCAACGAGTAGTTTTAATGCCGTCCGATCTTCTCCTGCAATGATGATGTCCGCGAAAGCCGGCGCACAAATCAGATCTGTGCCGCTTGGGGCTACAAACCCTCGAGCGATTGCTACTGCTTTAATTGCCTGGTTTAACGCACCTGCACCTACCGCCTGCATTTCAGCAAACCCTTGCTCTCGTATAACCGCAACGAGTGCTCCTGCAACAGAATTAGGATTAGAACGAGATGATACTTTTAATGAATCCACAGCTATTTCCTCCTCATCTAGTACTGCTTTATCTTTTTTTAGGCAATTTTTATTGCCTGTACGTCATTGTATGCGCTTTATGAAGCAATTAGAATCCGTTTTTTACAACTACCGCAAGAAAATATTCAGATTATTCAATTAAGCGGTAATCTTCATAATAATATATAAACCATTTACTTTATTACAGTTAGTACCCTTTATTTTTACCAAGATTTCTTCGACCTCATATTCCATCTATTTAATCAAGCAATTACTTTGTCAACACGTATTATGTTCCTTTTCTTGAAAAAAGAGAGTAGACTTTGCTATTTACAAAGTTCTACTCTCTTCTACATTTCTAATAGCAGTGTGTAAATGTCACTTTATGCATTAAGCGAGATGACAAGCGATATAATACAAAAAATAATAGCAATGATAATACCTGATTTCCATCGCTCCTTCATCACATGTCCCCTTCTTTCTGTTATTAGTGTACTAATCTTTTTATTTAGTATTTAAACATATTCAACAAGTTGGGAAACTATACATATTAATTATCTCTTACTTTTGAACAGGACTTGCCATCCTTTAAATAAACTAATTAGAGACGCATTTAGGGTACCAAAAGGTATGTCTTTTAATTATGCTCCTCTAGTCTTATCAAGTCCTGAGAGCTGTACAGTAGTATTCCTCTTAAATGAATAAAACACCTATCACTAAATCAAAAAGGTAATAACCTTTCTTTTTTCAGTAATAGGTGTTTAAAATTAATATTCACTTATGCTTGAAACGGGTTATCTTCATTAATCAAAACACGTTCCTGGCGAATTGCTTTACCTGTTTTATCATCAATTTCTACGAAGAATGCACTCAACACAGCGCGGCCTTTTTTCGGTACTTCATAGCGTGCCGGCATATTTGTCAGGAATTTATAAATGACATTGTCTTTCCCCATACCTAAAATTTCATCGTACGGACCTGTCATACCGACGTCCGTAATATAAGCTGTGCCGCCTGGGTAAATACGGTTATCCGCTGTTTGAACATGTGTATGTGTACCGACAACGACCGATGCTTTCCCGTCCAAATGCCAGCTTAATGCGATTTTTTCGCTCGTTGCTTCAGCATGGAAATCGACAAATACGATTGGCGACGTTTTTTTCGCTTCTTCGACCATTTCGACTGCCATCGCAAACGGATCTTCATGCGGCGGCAAAAATACACGACCGTGTAAATTAATAACCGAAATCGTCACACCGTTTTTCGACACTTGTGTCATACCGCGTCCCGGTGCATCTTTCGAGAAGTTTGCCGGACGCACTAAATAATCCGCATCATCGATAAAATCAAAAATGTCTTTGTTATCCCATGTATGGTTACCCATCGTAATGACATCGACACCCATTTGCAGTAAATCATTGTAGATCGCACGTGTAATACCGCGCCCTGCTGCAGCGTTTTCACCGTTTGCAATAACAACATCCAAATTATATTTTTTCTTCAATCGAGGCAAATACTGCTCTACCGCATCGCGACCGATTGAACCAACGATGTCACCAATAAATAATACTTTCATTTTTAAAAACCACTCTTTCTGTTCTTCAACATCTAATCATTTTATCACTTTTTGTACATCGGACGCAAAAAAACTGCTACAAACTGAATTGTAACAGAGTTGTACATTAACATTTTGAGTTTTCTTGCCAATTCCATGCATCTTCCATCATTTCCTGTACATTTCGTTCTGCATGCCAGCCATGCCCCGATTGCATATTTTTAGAACTAATCTCAGACAGATCAAACATCCTGAATGCCGACTTCTCCCGCTCCAACGCTTCAAGTGCTACAACATGGGCATTCGCTACCTCTGTAATATTGCCCCGGTTACCTGTCCCATCAATCGCAGCTTCCGGATTTCCACTAGCCCAAGCGCTCTTACAATAGCGGAGAACAATCCCATTCATATCATAGGCATTCGCATAAGCTTCAAGCATCTGCTCAATCATACATTTCTCCCCCTGTAAAAGCTCATTTTCTTCAGAACATGCTATAACGGCTGAGGAAAGCAAGATATTTTTCACTCTGCATGCCCGCATGACTTTCAATAATGCCAATGTGCCGCCGACATTATTTTCATAGTAATATTCGGGATTCCCCATTGCTTCGTTGACTGAGTCCGATGCCGCAAAATGGATGACTGTCTGAATCGGAAACAATGTAAATATTTGCGTTAACCGTTGCTGATCCGTTAATTCGCCTTCGATAAAAATAGCTTGTTCATCGACTGCTCCGCGGTGTCCTGTGGATAAATTATCATACACAACGACCGGCCCATTTTTCAGTAATAAATTTACGACATGGCTTCCAACAAAGCCCGCTCCACCAACGACTAATATCACAAATATTCCCCCTTATCGAGCTTCGAATTTTACTTGTATAGTAGCAAGTTTATTTACTCAAGCCTTTACTTTATGAATTAACCGGAAAAATGTCGGATAGACCCTCATTTTCACTAACGGTTTCATCATGCGCAGATTCCACGGAAGCTGTGAAAAGTTTTTGCTTTCCCGGATAATTTGACGCTCCAGCGATTTCACTTGTCGTGTGTTTGACGTCGTTAATAACACATGATGATAACGATGAATATATAATCGTAAATTTAACCCTTCGATTACATTGCGGTACTGCCTTTTATCAAAAAACTGCTTCAATTGTGCATACGTTTGCGCATGAGAATGGGCAATCGACGGAGTAGAGTTTTTCATCAGCATATCCTCATATTGCACAAAGTTATACTGCGGTTCATTGACTATGGCTATCTTTTTCGCAAACGATAAGTACTGTGCGATAAAACCGACATCCTCAAAAAACGGATGATTATCGAAATATAAGCGCTCCCCCATAATGATCGAACGTAAAAAAAGTTTATTCCAAGGGACGATATACGTTTCATTATGCTTTGTCAGATAATAATTAACAGGGTTTGGATTTGTTAATAAGGCCTCATTAACCTTCACCTGTTTTTTGCGCTCTGTTTCCGGCCAGTATTTCGAATAGCCGCACAGTACGAGGTCCGCATGCTTTTGTTCAGCTCGCTGCACAAGCTTCTCATACATCGTACTCTCCACAAAATCATGCCCATCCACAAAGGCGATATATTTTCCAACCGCTTCCTGCATTCCATAATTACGCGCTTCACTCAGCGTCAGGCTTTGCGCATTAAATATACTGAAACGCTCATCTTCACTGACGTATTCTTCACAAACAAGAGCCGTTCCTTTAGAAGAACCATTGTTCATAATCAGCACTTCGATTTCTTTCAAGGTTTGCTGCTTCAGGCTTTTCAGACATTCTCTAATCGAATATTCAACATTATGTGTTGCCACAATTATAGACACAATCGGTATCATGGGAATCCTCCTAAACAGTAAAAGTGATTAATATTTGGAACGGGCTACAGTAACCGGATGCCTCGACTTCTCAATATCCAAATCAAGCCATTGTCCCAGCTTCAAACTGTCGTCTTCTTGAATTTGATTATTTAAACAAGCGTCCGGAGTGAAGGTAAAGTTGTTAAAGTAAACTTTCTCATCTACTACTTTTAAATCGATGCGCACATACGTAAACGGCTTGCTCAGCTTCTTCGCAATGGCAAGCAGTTCGTCCAGCTGCGCAGGTCTAGCTTTCCCTTCATCGAAAGGATGCTTTTTCTTTATATAATTTGTATTAAACCAATCCGGTGTTAACATGAGTGTTTGCTCTTTCGATGTATTGCGGTCGAAAGTGGATTCGATAATCTTCGGCACTCCATGGAAACAATGAATGTTGTAGTCTTGTACAGCATTGCCAGATGTCGATTCGATAAAACGTTCAATAATAATTCTCGGAAGAATCGATGCATAGTGAGGCTCCGCATAGGCAAGCGAATAGTCCGTTGCCATCATTTCCGCTAATTGCTGCCTAGTTTCCCGGTAATCCATTTCTCGTTTATTTTCGCAAACAATCGTCATGCCATCGCCGTGTGAGCATTTCAGTACGAATTTCCTTGGCAGTTGCTCGAAAATGATATCCTCTACTTCGTCAAAAATTCCGATCAGTGGCGGCAGTAAATAGTTGTAGCCGACTGTGATCATATATTCGCGGGCCCTCACCTTATCTGTAAATCTTCTTTTAAATTCAACATCTTCAAATAGTTTGAGCCACATTAATTTTTCATTGAAGGTTTTTGGATTTTCCAAGTTCAGACGGGTTTTGAATCGGTTCCAGTATAATAATTTACTTGCGGCAATTGGGGATAACTTTACGACTTGTGTAAATGCATAGCGTTTTGCCTGTGCAGGAATTTGCATAAACGAATCACAGCTCCTTCTATTATTTTTTCACATTACTAATTGATGATGGTTAAGTTAATTAGTGAGGTTTTAGCTGTGAATAATAGAGTGAGAATATTAATGTAGTTGTATTGAATAGATTATTTTCTTGGTTAGTCAATTGTCTAATTACAAAATTACTCTATAATTATCTTTTTATTAGTATAGTCTTGAAATCTCTAATATATACCTCTGATTGAAGCTTTTCTTCTATAAAATGTAAAATAGCAATTAAAAGACCTTTCACTTCAAAGCAGACATAATGAGTAAATTAATGTTTATATAATAAAAAAACCCCATTTCATAGATTAGCCTCTACGAAATGGGGGTTTTTGAAAATATAAAATACTGTTATTATTTCGCATACTCCACTGAACGTGTTTCACGAATAACTGTCACTTTGATGTGACCCGGGTAATCGAGTTCTTCTTCAATACGTTTGCGGATATCTCGCGCTAAACGATGTGATGCAAGATCATCGATTTTTTCAGGTTGTACAATGATACGTACTTCACGACCTGCTTGGATCGCAAATGATTTTTCAACGCCGTCATAGCTTTCAGAGATTTCTTCCAGCTTTTCAAGGCGGCGAATATAGTTTTCTAATGTTTCACTGCGGGCACCTGGACGAGCTGCTGATAATGCATCGGCTGCTGCTACAAGTACAGCGATAACTGAAGTTGCTTCTGTGTCACCATGGTGGGATGCAATTGAGTTAATAACAACTGGGTGTTCTTTATACTTCGTTGCCAGTTCCACACCGATTTCAACGTGGCTTCCTTCAACTTCATGGTCAATTGCTTTACCGATATCATGCAGTAAACCTGCACGACGCGCTAATGTCACATCTTCGCCTAGTTCAGCAGCAAGCAATCCTGCTAAATGGGCTACTTCGATTGAGTGTTTCAATACGTTTTGACCATAGCTTGTACGGTATTTCATACGACCAAGAATTTTCATTAAATCCGGATGCAGGTTATGGATACCTACTTCGAATGTTGTTTGCTCACCTGTTTCGCGGATTTGCTCATCCACTTCACGGCGAGATTTTTCAACCATTTCTTCGATACGTGCTGGGTGAATACGACCATCTTGAACTAGTTTTTCCAATGCAAGACGAGCTGTTTCACGGCGGATCGGATCAAAGCCGGATAAAATAACCGCTTCAGGTGTATCATCAATAATTAAATCGATACCTGTAAGTGTTTCTAATGTACGGATGTTACGGCCTTCACGACCAATAATACGGCCTTTCATCTCATCATTCGGCAGATTTACAACGGACACTGTTGTTTCTGCAACATGGTCAGCTGCAAAGCGTTGTAATGCAAGTGATAAAATTTCTCGAGCCTTTTTGTCTGATTCTTCTTTTGCACGCAATTCCGATTCTTTCGTCATTACAGCAATATCTGTAGAAAGTTCGTTTTCAACTTCCTTCAAGATAACCTCTTTCGCTTCTTCGCGCGTAAGAGCTGCAATGCGCTCAAGCTCAGTTTTTTGACTTGCAACAAGTTGTTCTACTTTGCTTTCCATCTGTTCAATATGCTGTTGTCTGCTAGCTAGAGCTTCTTCCTTACGCTCTAAGCTTATCTCTCTTTTGTTCAGAGTTTCATCTTTGCGGTCAAGGTTTTCTTCTCTTTGCAATAAACGGTTCTCTTGTTTCTGAAGCTCTCCACGACGGTCACGAATGTCGTTTTCCGCTTCAGTTCGAAATTTGTGAGTTTCATCCTTTGCTTCAAGCAGTGCTTCCTTTTTAAGTGCATCTGCTTCACGTTTCGCGTCTTCCACGATTTGCTCGGCAACATGCTTTGCACCAGTCACTTTTGATTCATTCACGTTTTTCATGTAGAAATAGATAACAGCGACACCGACAGCGAATCCTAGCAAAGCAGGGAGTATCATTTCCATAATATCGTTTCCCTCCTATGCCTATATATGTCTGATGTTCTCTTAGTCGGCTAAATATATCTGAATTATTCAAACATACCGCCTATTCATTTCAAAATTTAGAAATTATACATTTTAATTGTATAGTTCAAAATAAGGTATGTCAAGAATAGCCATGGTTTAAGGGGTTTTTTATATTTTTTGGTTGCGTTGGTTTTGCGGTGTTGATAGGATTTGGTATAACCTAAAATTTTCTAAATAGGGTTGGGAGTTGTTGTAGAGAGCGCGTGTGCCCTGTGGTTTTAGTGTAACCTTATTTTTCCATTATATACATGTGTGTGGGGGTTCGGTGGCTGGCTGATGGAAGTTCTAATAAATCTTAAAAAGTTCTAATATATTTTTATTTGTTCTAATAAACTTTCGTACTTCTAATATATCTCGCACTTCTTCTAATAAGTGCTCCCGATTGTCTAATATCCCTTCCCGTTCTTCTAATATCGGACCGAGATTTTCTAATAAAGCGAAATTTCTTCTAATAAAAGTTCCTGCTGGACTTTTTCACCACTTTTCTCAAACTAACTCCAAACAAAATCGGTCAATCCAGTCCAATCTTCTAATAAAAGCTCCAAACCTTCTAATATCACCCTGAGTTCTTCTAATAACCCTCATATTTCTTCTAATAAAATTGCCGGCTAGTATAGCCCCCTCAAAGTTCTAATAAATCCTAAAATGTTCTAATATATTTTTATTTGTTCTAATAAACTTTCGAACTTCTAATATATCCCGCACTTCTTCTAATAAGTGCTCCCGATTGTCTAATATCCCTTCCCGTTCTTCTAATATCGGACCGAGATTTTCTAATAAAGCGGAATTTCTTCTAATAAAAGTTCCCGTGACCACTTTTCCACCGCTATTCTCAAGCTAACCCCATCAAAATCTGCCCCATCAGCACAATTTTCTAATAAAACCCTCAAACCTTCTAATATCACCCAGAGATCTTCTAATAACCTCCATATTTCTTCTAATAAAATCACCCACACCACCCAGGCAAGCCCACACCCCCACCCACACAAACAAACCCAAGCAAAATTCTTCGCTTGGGTCTGTACCAGTCATTATTCTTTTTCGTCTTCGAATAATTCTAGTTCGTCCAGTTCTTCTTCGTCTGTTGTATCATTGGCGCCGATTGTGTAGCCTAGTTCACCGATACCGAAGTGTTGACGGATTTTTTCTGTTACTTCTTCTTTGATCGCTGGGTTTTCTTTGAAGAATTGTTTTACATTTTCACGACCTTGGCCGATTCGTTCGCTGTTGTAAGAATACCAAGAACCGCTCTTTTGGATGATGTCCAGTTCTGCACCGATGTCGACGATTTCGCCTTCTTTAGAAATCCCTTCACCGTACATAATGTCCACTTCCGCTGTACGGAATGGTGGTGCTACTTTGTTTTTCACGACTTTAATTTTCGTTTTGTTACCGATAATTTCAGTACCTTGCTTAATCGCTTCACCGCGACGTACTTCTAAACGGATAGAAGAGTAGAATTTAAGGGCACGTCCACCTGTAGTAGTTTCTGGGTTACCGAACATAACACCGATTTTTTCACGTACTTGGTTGATGAAAATAGCAAGCGTATTCGATTTGTTGATAACACCTGATAATTTACGTAATGCCTGAGACATTAAACGCGCTTGAAGACCCATGTGCGAGTCACCCATTTCGCCTTCGATCTCTGCTTTTGGTACTAATGCTGCTACAGAGTCGATAACAATAATATCGATCGCGCCAGAACGTACTAAAGCTTCCGCGATTTCAAGTGCTTGTTCACCTGTATCCGGCTGAGATAGTAATAATTCGTCAATGTTAACGCCTAATTTTTGCGCATATACTGGGTCAAGTGCGTGCTCAGCATCGATAAATGCTGCTGTACCGCCGTTAGCTTGTACTTCTGCGATGGCATGTAATGTAACCGTTGTTTTACCAGATGATTCCGGTCCGTAAACTTCTACAATACGTCCGCGCGGATATCCGCCTATACCTAATGCTGCATCAATTGCGATAGAGCCTGATGAAGTTGTATCGATTTTGTTATTCGAGTTCTCACCTAACTTCATGACAGAACCTTTACCGAATTGTTTTTCTATTTGTTTTAACGCCATATCTAATGCTGCTTTACGATCGCTCAAACTATTTCCTCCTTAAGAAAAAGCTTTATTTAACTTATGTCTCTATTATACTTGCTAATGAGATAACATTCAAGAAAAAAGCGAACATATTTTCGCTTTTTATTTGAATGTTTCTAAATGCCATTAAATCAAGGACCAAACCGTCTCTTTCAACAGAAACCGACAACTAAATCAGCTTTTTGTACCCTTTATTCGCCAGTTCCCTCATTAAATAGCTGAACGTAAACTTCACTGCACGGAT
Source organism: Solibacillus sp. FSL R5-0449 (assembly GCF_037975215.1). Lineage (NCBI taxonomy): Bacteria > Bacillati > Bacillota > Bacilli > Caryophanales > Caryophanaceae > Solibacillus > Solibacillus sp. FSL R5-0449. Next base: position 1,076,788 of record NZ_CP150239.1, on the reverse strand, counting down.
ACGGTTTGTATTTCTTGAGCCGGATAATTGCAGTCGATACGTCAACGGCTCTGTGTCACCGATCTTAATCCCAACCCAGATCGACCCTGCAGGCTGTCCGTCATGATCGCCCGGTCCGGCAGCACCTGTCAGGCCGACACCGATATCTGTACCGAACTTTTCACGGACTTGTGTCGCCATTGCCGCAGCACATTCACTGCTGACAATCCCGTATTCGTCAAGCAGTTCACCCGAAACTCCGAGATGTTTGATTTTCGCTTCTTTCGTATACGTTACGATACCGCCGATTAATGCGGACCCGACACCCGGAACTTCTGCCAGCTCCGACTGGAACAGACCGGCCGTTAAACTTTCGGCAGCGGAAACCGTCAATTCATTTTCAAGAAGCATTTGCACAAGCTTGAATCCTAACGACTCATCATTTACACCGTAATAGTATTCTCCGACAATATCGAGAATTTCGCGTTTCTTCAATTCAATCAAACGGAATGCCTGTGGTTCGTTTTGCGCTTTTGCCGTTATGCGCAATGTTACTTCACCGTCTGACGCAAGCGGAGCTACTGTTGGATTTGTCTGTTCTTCCAAAATGTTCTGTATACGTGTTTCCAGATCTGCTTCACCGATTCCATAAAAGCGCAATACATGTGATAAAATAACGCCGCCGTCATGCAGCAGTGCCGCCAGTTTTGGCTTCGTTTCATACTGGAACATCGGCTCTAACTCTTTTGGCGGACCTGGCAGTAAAATATAAATACGGTCATTTTCCTTTAAAAACATACCCGGTGCCATCCCATGCTGGTTCAGCAATACATCACAGCCATCCAGTACTAGTGCCTGTTTCCGATTGTTTTCCGTCATCGGTCGTCTTTGCTTCGAGAAGAATTCTTCAATTGCAAACAGTGCTGTTTCATCAAACACTAATGTGCGATTCAAATGTTTCGCTATTGCTTCCTTCGTTAAATCATCCTTTGTCGGGCCTAAGCCACCCGAGAAGATAATGACATCCGCGCGCTGTTCCGCAATTTTAATCGCTTCTAAAAGCCGCGCCTCGTTATCCCCCACAACTGTATGATAATAAACATTAATGCCAAGTTCCGAAAGCTGGCTCGAAATAAACTTCGCATTCGTATTGGCAATCTGTCCTAATAATAATTCTGATCCTACCGCTATTATTTCTGCATTCATTCCTAAAACCCCCTAAATATATCAATTTCGCCTTGGCGTAATTGAGTCCAGATTTTTTGAGTATACGCTATAGCGTATACTCAAAAGTACTTTTAGAAAATCTGTGACATCTGCCAGAGGCTTTTTTTACAGCAGTTGTTTTAGCAACTGCTGTAAAAAAAACTAGATTAGAAAAACATTCCTCGCATCAGCGAGTCCTGTTCTATCTTTTACGGATACTTATTACCTTTACCTATCCATAAAGAAATTCTAACCTAGTTTTAGAAATTTTATTTATTTTGAATCCAATAATGCACGACGGTTTAAATAGAAATAATCCCATCCAGACCATACTGTAAAGAATAATGCTACATAAAGCATAATCATATCAAAAGGTATTCCAATTAATGTAAAAATCGTATTGTGTAAAATTAATGCAGAAATCGCCACGATTTGGGCCCAAGTTTTAATTTTACCAAGCTGGTTTGCCGCTACGACTTCCCCTTGTCCTGCTAAAATCAATCGAAGTCCCGTTACCGCGAACTCACGCGAAATAATGATAATGACAATCCATGCAGGTGCCAGGTCGATTTCCACCAGTAAAATAAAGGCAGCAGAAACGAGCAGCTTATCTGCAAGCGGGTCCAAAAACTTCCCTAAGTTCGTCACTAAATTATATTTGCGGGCATAGTAGCCATCTACCCAGTCCGTTGCTGATGCGAAAATAAAAATCAGTGCCCCTACAAAATAGTTCACTTGCATTTCCGCGCCAAACAGCGTCATATTTCCCCAACCGAAATCAAACATCATTACAATCACAAATAGTGGGATTAATAAAATACGCGAGACTGTAATCTTATTTGGAATGTTCATTTGTTAACACCTTTCGTCTAAAGAAAAGAGCCATCTTTTAAGATGACTACTCTCCTTGTCCTTCATTCACTAACTTTAAAATGATATTTTGCGTCATACGATCTTGAGCGTATGTCAATTCTACATCATTTACATATACTTTCGCCACTTTTGAATTCCCTAAACGAATTCTTGCATAGCCGTCAGCAGTCGAATCATTTTCTACGATATCTCCAGCTTTATAAACCGTAGCGTTCACTTGTTCCTGCTGCTGTTCGTTTCGGATACCTACCCATGTTTCACCAGATACTTCAACACGAACATTTAAGCTGTCTGTTCCCGATACTTCAAATGTTGTATTTTCGCCTTGTACAACACCTTCACCAATTGTTTGGGCTACTTCAGGCTCATCTGTAACAGGTTCTTCAGGCTCAACGTTTTCTTCAACATCTTCTTCTGCGTCTTCTTCGTTGTCTTCAACAGGTTTTGTTGGAGTTGAATTCGGATTTTGTTCGTATTCGATCGGTTCAATCTCCTCTTCTCCTCCATCCGGCGTACTGCCCGTTTTTTGGAAGTATAGAGTTGTAATAACAATAATAATGACAATCGCAAACAATGCGACGATCAATTTCGGCATCGCTTCCATCATTTTATTGCTCGATGTCGCTTTCATATTGCGGCGACTCGGACTTTGTGTGAATGATTGGGCAACTTCTTCTTTTTGCATTTCCGGAATATCTTTGCGATACTCTGTCAACACTTCATCCGCATCTAATCCTACTGCTTCGGCATACTGCTTGATGAAGGCACGTACATAGAAAGAACCAGGCATAATCGTATAGTTGCCTTCTTCGATTCCTATTAGATAACGTTTTTGGATTTTAGTGATATTTTGCAAATCATCTAAACTATAACCTCTAGCTAATCTCGCTTCCTTCAAGCGAGCTCCTAGTTCCGTCAAAAAAAACACCTACTTTTAATATATTCAAATTAAGTTGGCACAAGGCCCTCTTATTTACTAAAAATCAAATCCGCCAAAATGGTCTGTACTCGATAACATATTATTCTTTTCGATAATTTCATATGTTATTTCTTCATCCGGCTCATGGCGCAATTCGATAATATAGTCAAAATCTTCTATTTTATATGATGAATGCTGTACGAACAGATCTGGATGCTCAATGACTTTAATCGTCGGCATACCCATGATTTCCCGAACTAACTGCTGGTGGCGTTCATCCGTCGAGCGGCGTGTCACGGCACCATCCAATATAAAAATATTATTTCCATTAAACTCATCGCCCATTAAGGTACTCCGGACGGTTTGTTTAATCATAGTAGAAGAGATGAAAATCCATTTTTTATTCGCGCACACACTTGCGGCAACGATTGATTCTGTTTTTCCGACACGAGGCATTCCGCGGATTCCAATTAACTTATGCCCTTCCTTTTTAAATAATTCGGCCATAAAATCAACTAAAATTCCTAATTCGTCACGTACGAACCGGAATGTATTTTTTTCATCCGCATCTTTCGGAATATAATGCCCATGCCGAACTGCCAATCGGTCACGCAGTTTTGGCTCACGAAATCTTGTTACATTAATATTTTCCATTGTTGAGACGATTGAAATAAAACGCTGGATAGATTCTTCATTCTCTGTAGATAACAACATTCCTCGATGCTCCTCATCCACACCGTTAATCGAGACAATATTAACGCGAAGCATACCTAACAACGATGCAATATCTCCTAATAAACCTGGTCGATTCACTTGAATTTCATATTCAAAATACCATTCGCCCATTTCGTATCTGTCCCCTCATAATAGAAACGTATTTATTTCTTACAAGTTCCATCATAGCGGATTTTCTACCTATTGAAAAGTTAGAAAGCCACGTTTTTGTTAGTTTTCTTGAAATAATTTTTGAAAAAACGCGTTCTAGAAGTATCAATGTTGGACAATCGTGCATTTACAGTTGGAGATTGGTACTAATAGAAAATCATGCAAGGAGATTTTGTTTATAAGAAGGGGGATTTATTAGTCATTCTCATTAAGTTAATCGCCAATATGTATGGAATAATCGCCACTTTTTATATGGGGGAAATTTATTCGCCACTTATATAGAGATATTCGTCAGTTTTGACCTTTTAATCGTCAACGTTAGTAGATTATTCGCCACTTTACACTGGTTAATCGCCAATCATGAGTAGTTAATCGTCAATTCCCTATTTATTCGTCAATTCAGAGAACTTTCGCATACATAGAAAAAATGCCGCTCACCATACAGTGAGTGGCATTTTTCCCGTAGAACGAATTAGTTTGTTGCTTTATTTTGAACGAGCTTCATAATACAGCTTGCAATCGCTTGCTTCTCGTCCTTTTCTGCAACGGACCACAAGTCTGATAGTACGCGCTCTTGCTCATTTTGTGGGTCAACGTTTTTCGCAAGATACTCGCCGATCTGAACTGCCGCCTTCTCAATAATTTTGTTAGGCATGCCGTTTTCTTTTGCATCAGATACTTGTTTACCTAAGAAGCTTGTCCACTGTTCCCAGTTTTGTAAAATTCCCATGTGCTTTCCCTCCTCTCGCACAAATAGTATGTGCGGTTATCGGGAAATTATATGTACCAGCCGCCATTAACTCGAATTATTTGTCCTGTTACATAATCAGCGCGTCCGCTCAAATAAAAAGCCGCCATATTCGCAATATCGAGCGCTTCCCCGAATGATTGCAATGGAATTTGGCTTTCGATCATTTCGCGTTCCTCGGCATCAAATTTTGCATTCATCTTCGTATTAATGATTCCGGGTGCTATCGCATTAACGCGAATGCCGCTAAATGCCGCTTCCTGAGAGTATGCTTTCACAAAACTGTGCTGGGCGCCTTTTACAGCTGAGTAGGCTACTTCGCCCGCTGCACCGACTTCACCCCAGATCGAACCGATGACAAGCACATAGCTGACTTTGTTCGCTCGCAATTTGCCTGCGAGCAGTGCTGTCGTCCGCATCGGATTTTGTACATGGACATGCCAAAGCTTGGTCATTTCCTCTGCAGGTGTATTTTCAAGTAAATCATAGAATGCATGGCCGTTCGCAAAAACGATCGCCTGCAATGAATAAATTTGAGCGGCAATCTGATCTGCCCCTGTGTCACTGCTAAAATCCGCTTTTACCGGGATAAACTCCTGTTCCGGAAAATTCTCGGTAAACGCCTGAAGCATACTGTCAATGACAGTATGCCCAGAGTGATAATGCAGATAGAGTGACCAGCCATCCTGTGCTAATTGCTGGGAAATTGCTTGCCCAATCGCACCGGAAGCACCGCAAACTAATGCAAACTTCTTCATTTTTGATCGCGCCCGCTTACTGGCATGATTGTAAACACCGTTTGTTGCTCTTCACCTTGAATTGTTTTAAATGCTTTTTCGATATCTTCCACTGTAATTGTTTCCAGTACCGGTACAACGTCGAATAAATTCATATCATTGAATTTGTAACGTGTAAACTGGTTGGCGATAAATTCGATGGAATTCAGTGCACGCAGGAAGAAACCGATTTTTTTACGTTTAATCCGTTCTACATCTTCAGAAGTGAATAAGTTTCCTTGCTCTGTTTCTGCCAATTTGTCTTTAATCAGTTTGGCAAGCTGCTCCGGCTGTTCGGAATCCGAGCCGATCAGCGCAAACCCATAGCCATTTTCCAATGAAAAATCATAACCGTACGATTCGTCGATCAGGCCATTTTCATAGACATCTGTATAGAACGATGAAGCGCGGCCGAATAAACATTCAACACCGATTTGCACAGCAAGCTCATGCTTCAGCATTTCTTCGCCGCTTAAACCAACTTGCTTCGCTTTTAATCCAACATACACTTTTGGCTTTTGCACATCCATATGAAGCACACGCTCTTTTTCCGCTACATTTGTTGGTTCTTCATCAAATAAGCGTTTTAAGTCTGTCGGCTCCTGGAATGTCTTTTTGTTTTGGTTATCTTCAATAAATGCCATCATTTCAACAGGATCTACTGCACCAATTACGAACAATAGCATGTTTGATGGGTGGTAAAACGTGTTGTAGCACGTATATAAATGCTCGGCTGTAATTCCGTCAATAGAATCGATCGTGCCGGCAATATCAATTTTCACCGGGTGGTTATGGTACATATTTTCAATCGCACCAAAATATAAACGCCAATCCGGCTGATCATCGTACATCGTAATTTCCTGTCCGATAATGCCTTTTTCTTTATTGACCGTTTCTTCCGTGAAGTACGGCTCCTGTACGAAATTCAGTAATGTTTCCGTACTTTTATAAATATGGTCTGTTGCAGAGAACAGGTACGCTGTGCGGGTAAATGATGTGAATGCATTTGCCTGTGCCCCTACTTCACTGAACTTTTGGAATACATCCCCGTCTTCTTTTTCGAACATTTTATGCTCTAAAAAGTGGGCAATCCCGTCCGGAACTGTAATTGGCTCTGTTTCTCCGATCGGTACGAATGTACGGTCAATCGAACCATACTTCGTTGTAAATGTCACAAATGTTTTTGAAAAACCTTTTTTCGGCAAAATGTATACGTCTAATCCATTGTTTAGTTTCTTGTAATATAATGTTTCATCTAGTTGCTGGAATTCAATTGTTTCCATGGATTACTCCCCCTTACCGCATAAGAAATACGTTGCTTCTAATTTAATATCCTGTGCCACTTTTTGCACATCTTCTTTTGACACAGATTGCCAGCGTGCAGTCCACGTATCCATAGTAAACGGTTCGTCTAATACTTTGTATTGGTCAAAAATTTCAATTTGGCCACGAGGTGAATCCAATGCTTCTTTTAACTGGTTAATGAGCATCGCCTTCGTTTGCGCCAATTCCAAATCGGTAATTTCACCATTTTGCATTACTTTTAACTGTTCGGCAATTAATTTGCGTGCCTTTTCTTCATTTGCCGGCTCGATACCAGACACGACGAACAGTAATCCGTATTGTGAAGAGTAAGAGCTTGATGCATAATAAGCTAAACTTTCTTTTTCACGGACATTCATAAATAATTTTGAATGGGCATAACCGCCAAAGATCCCGTTGAAAATTTGCATGATCGGGAAATCTTTATCGCCAAATCGAACAGGTGTCGAGTAGCCGATATGCAGTTTCCCTTGTTTCATTTCCTGCGTTTCTTTTGTATATGGCTCAATGTTTGCAGGCGTTTTGTCTTCTTGTGTTTTTGGCAGCGCATTGCGGTCAGCAAATTGGAATGCTGCTTTCAACTTTTGCGTCATTTCTTCCACATTAATATCACCGACAACATAAATATCAATGACATCATTTGCTAGCATATCTTCATATGTTTTTGTCAATGATTGTGGTGTAATTGCTTTTACGGCTTCAATATTACCGTTTGCAGAAAATGATGCTGCGCTGTTTGGACGGATAATTTCTGTTAAACGTTTTTGTGCGTAGCGTGATTTGTCATCGAAAATTGATTGGATTCGTTGGATGACCATTTCTTTTTCACGGTTGACAATTGATTCTTTAAATACACCGTTTTCGTAGTTCGGTTTGAAGATCGCTTCCTGGATCAGGTCGATTACTTCATTTAGAACATTGCCATGCGATAAATATTGGTCATTTACTGTTTCGACATTCATGAGTACGGTATGTTCCTGACCGCGCTTTGCTGTGTCAAAATACAATACTGTGCCGAACAGGTCATCTAAATAGCTGCGGTAACTTGCCGATGTTGGAAATTTTTCGTTGCTGTGCTGCAGGACATTCGATAATACTGTACGCTGTGCCGCTGTTTCTTCATTTAATGGTGCTCTCCATTTGATCGAAAAGTTAACCGTTTTGAATTGGGCGGTTTGTCGTATATGAAGCGAAACACCTTTCGCAATTTCTGTTGTTAAAAACAAAAAAACTCCTCCTGACTACCTCGTGAATATAAATATAAATGCTTCTTCTCTACTATACATGTGTTGCCTTGATTTGTGCAAAGTTATTATCCGTACTAAGTGTTCCCTAATTCGTGACATTTATGAATGAAAAGTATGAAGGTGTAAAAAAATAAATTTTTAATGTTCAATACGCTTCTGCGTTCTAACTCAAGTCCGATGTGCTGCGTTCCGGGGCACAGCACTAGTACACTATATTAATATAAAGTGTACATTTCTTAATATAGTCCAGTGCTTTCCATTCCGGGTCGGACGCTTTCCGCGGGCGTGGCCTGAGCCTGTAGTCTCAGGCGTCACGCTATTCCCGCTGGAGTCGCCTCCCCTCCATTCCAAGCACTTCTCTTTTAGTATTAAATTTCGTATTCTAACTAAGTTTCATTTCGAGGCACGTTTAATCCCTATGAGTCGGCCCCTCCACTCCGCACAACTATGGTTTTGTATGAAGTTTGGGCTGCTTATTTAATTTGAGGCAAGGTTCGGTGAATTTTATTCCCTTTAAATACAGAGTTCACGCTTTAACACAAATTGGTTAATAAAAACGGGTTTTCTACTTTACGGTCTACCTATTCTACTTTTCCTTGAATAGTTTCTACCTTAAACTTTGAAGTTTCTACTTTCCTCCAGCTAATAAGCTAATAAGTTCAACACTTTCTACTTACCTGAAGATTTGTTCTACTTTACCCTAAATAGTTTCCACTTTAGCCGCAATACTTTCTACCTTCTCTTAAATAAATTCTACTTTCTCTCTCAACTTGGCTAATAAATTTTGTGTTTCTACTTTACCGGCGTTTCATTCTACTTTTCCCTAAATAGTTTCTACATTAGCCGGAGAACTTTCTACTTTCTCTTCAAAAGGTTCTACTTTCACCCGTAACTTGGCTAATAATTTCCACGCTTTTTACTTTACCGGCGAATCGTTCTACTTTTACATAAATAGTTTCCACTTTAGCCTGAAAACTTTCTACTTTCTCTTCAAAAGGTTCTACTTTCACCCGTAACTTGGCTAATAATTTCCACGCTTTCTACTTTACCGGCGATTCGTTCTACTTTTACATGAATAGTTTCCACTTTAGCCTGAAAAATTTCTACTTTACCTCCAAGATGTTCTACTTTCCCCTACAACTCGGCTAATAAATCAAAGCCCCGCCCACTCAATCAACACCAAAAAACCGCCTGCACAAATCCACTTTGTACAGACGGTCCTATAATTAGCGTTTTCCTTTGATATAAGGAACGCCTGATGCTTTTGGTGCTACTGCTTTTCCTACGAAGCCTGCTAATGCCAGGATTGTTAGGACATATGGTAGTACTTGCAGGATTACCGGTGGGATATCTTGAATGTACGGGATGTTCCCGCCACCGATACTTAATGTTTGCGCTAAACCGAAGAATAGTGCGGCACCTAATGTTCCGATTGGATGCCATTTACCGAAGATCATTGCGGCGATGGCGATGAATCCTTGTCCGGCTACTGTAGAGCCAGAGAAATCACCAGATGATGTCATAGCCAATGAAGCACCACCGACACCTGCTAATGCACCGGAAATCATTACACCGATATAACGCATTTTCGCTACGTTAATTCCCATTGTATCTGCTGCCATTGGATGTTCTCCGACAGAGCGAATACGTAGACCGAATGGCATTTTATAAAGAACAAACCATGCGCCTACCGCAACAACCAATGCGATGATCGTTGTGGAGTATACATTTTGGAACAGCAGCGGTCCCAAGAACGGTATATCTGATAAAAATGGTATTTCAAAACGTTGTAATGGTGCAGAAACCATGTCTGTTTGACCTTTACCGTAAATTAATTTAACCAGGAATACTGTAATCGCTGCAGCAAGCATGTTTGCTGCTACACCTGTAACAGTTTGGTCTGCGCGGAATGTTACGGCTGCAACGGCAATAATTAACGAGAAAATTGCCCCTGCTAATAGCGCTGCCAATAAAGCCAGCCAAATGACGTTTTTCCCAAAGTCAGCATAGTATTCCAAGTTGATATAAATACCTGTAAATGCACCGACAATCATTAACCCTTCAACACCAAGACCGATTACCCCTGCACGCTCCGAGAATAGAGCCCCGATACCTGTTAAAATAAGCGGTGTTGCGTATAAAAGGGCAGAAGGGACGATAAAGTATAACACTTCTAAAAAGCTCATGTTACTTGCCCTCCTTTTTCTTTCCGAATTTCTGTAAACCAACACGTAAAATATAGCCTGAAGCTACGAATAAAATAATTACTGCAATGATGATTGATACGATTTCTTCCGGAATACCTGCTTCGTTCGGCATGTTTAATGAACCGTATTTTAGGGAACCGAATAATGAAGCTCCGAAGAATACACCGATCGGATTGTTCGCACCTAGTAATGCTACGGCGATCCCGTCAAATCCGATACCTGAAGCTGCTGCTTTAATCGAAGCGTTCTGGTATGTTCCCAATGCTTCCATCGCACCGCCCAGACCGGCGAATACACCGGAAATTGTCATTGCTAAAATGATGTTGCGGTTTACATTCATACCTGCATATTCAGCAGCGTTTTTGTTGAACCCTACTGCTTTCAACTCATAACCGCGCGTTGTTTTTTCTAAAATAAACCACATAACAACTACCATGATCAGTGCCACGATAATCCCTAAGTGAAGACTTGAATTGTCCGTAATTTCGCGTAACCACTGATTACGTAATGTAGCTGATTCTAATACCGTCGGCGTTTTGAATCCGCCGTCTGATAAAGATTTAATCGCAGCATTTGTTAAATATAATGCTGTGTAGTTTAACATGATCGAAGCAATTACTTCGTGTACTTGAAGTCTTGCTTTCAGGAAACCGACGATAAATGCCCAGAACGCACCCGCTGCCGCAGCCGCTAGTAATGCTAATGGCAAGTGGATCATACGTGGTAATCCTTCAATTGCATAACCGACATATGCCGCTGCAAGCCACCCCATTAATAGCTGACCTTCAACACCGATGTTGAATAATCCAGTACGGAAGGCAAATGCTACTGCTAGACCTGCTAAAATATACGGTGTAATTTGACGGATTGTATTACCGATAGAATAAGAATCTCCGAAAATACCATTCCATAGTGCTGTATACCCATCAATTGCATCATAGCCGCTGACAACCATGATGATCCCGCCAACGAGTAATCCTAAAACTACCGAGATGAGTGGAACGAGCAGATTCACAACTCGATTTGACATTATTCGTTCCCCTCCTTAACTGCCTTTGCTTTACGTTTTTCACCGGCCATTAATAAGCCCAGCTCTTGTTCAGATGTTTCTTTCGGATATACCGTATCAACGATTGTCCCATCATAAATAACGGCAATGCGGTCAGAAACATTCATAACTTCATCTAATTCAAACGAAATCAATAATACGGCTTTTCCTTTATCACGTTGCTCGATTAAACGAGAGTGGATAAATTCAATTGCCCCTACGTCCAATCCACGAGTAGGAAGTGCTGCAATCAGCAGTTCCGGATCACGGTCGACTTCACGTCCGATAATGGCCTTTTGCTGGTTACCGCCTGAAAGTGCTCGTGCTGGCGTCATTTCGCCCTGACCTGTACGAACATCATACTCTTCAATGATTTGGCGTGCTTTTTCATTAATTTTCTTATAGTCCATAATAGCGCCTTTTGAAATTGGCGATTTGTAGTAAGTTTGTAGTGCGATATTGTGCCCAATAGGGAAATCCAGGACAAGCCCGTGTTTGTGACGGTCCTGAGGAATATGTCCTACACCTGTTTCCGTAATTTCACGCGGTTTTAAGCCTGTAATATCTTTGCCGGCTAAAGTTACTTTACCGCTCTTAATTTTGCGCAGTCCTGTAATTGCTTCGATTAATTCTGATTGACCATTTCCGTCAATCCCTGCAATACCAACGATCTCACCGCGGCGAATCGATAAATTCAGACCTTTTACTTTTTCGACATCCCGGTAATCCGTTACAACAAGGTTTTCGACTTTGAAGATTTCTTCAGTAGGGTTTGCTTCCCCTTTTTCTGTTTTGAATTCTACTTGTCGGCCTACCATTAATTCCGCAAGCTGATCCGGGTTTGTTTCGTTTGTTACGACTGTTCCAACCCCTTCACCTTTACGGATAATTGTTACACGGTCCGATACTTCCATAATTTCTTTCAGCTTATGGGTAATGATGATAATCGACTTGCCTTCTTTGATCAGAAGTTTTAAAATCGCCATCAATTCCGTAATTTCCTGCGGTGTTAATGATGCAGTCGGCTCGTCAAAAATAAGGATTTCCGCACCGCGGTATAGCGTTTTTAAAATTTCTACACGCTGTTGCATTCCGACAGAAATATCTTCAATTTTCGCATATGGATCCACATCCAAGTTGTATTTCTTCGACAATGCAGCGATATCTTTAGCAGCATCTTTAATGTTGATAGCTCCCAGTTTCGTAGGTTCGCTGCCTAAAATGATGTTTTCCGTAACCGTAAAGTTTTCCACAAGCATAAAGTGCTGGTGCACCATTCCGATCCCTAAATCATTTGCTTTGTTTGGATCTGTAATTTTTACTGATTCTCCGCGTACTTTAATTTCTCCGGCTTCTGGTTGATATAGACCGAAAAGTACATTCATTAAAGTCGATTTACCTGCACCGTTTTCTCCTAGTAGTGCATGAACTTCGCCTTTTTTTAACTGGAGGGTGATATTGTTGTTTGCTACGAAATTACCGAACTCTTTGCGGATCCCGAGCATTTCAATCACGTATTCCACTAGACTCACTCCCTTAGGCTATTTATCTTTAAAAGTATTTTTATAAAATTAACACATGAAAGATTTTTGGTAAAATCTTTCATCTATTAATTTTTCAGACGAATTCTACACTAAATAAGTCACTTATCTTACAATTCTATGAAAATATAACGCTTACATTTCTCTCAATACTAAATTTACTGAATATTTAAAACAGACCTGCAAATTAGAAAATCATCATAGGGAATAATTCCCCCTATGATGATTACTCCATTAAGAATTATTAATTATCTTTAGGTTTTTCTTCTGAAACTTTAATTTCGCCAGAAGCAATCTTCTCTTTATATTCTTCTACTTTATCCATTACTTCTTGAGGAATAGCACCACGAGAATCTGCTAAGCCAACACCATCTTCAGCTAAACCGTAAACAGTAGTTGTACCACCTGGGAATTCACCGTTTTTCGCTTTAGTAGCAATATCCACTACTGCGTTGTTAACACCTTTTAACATAGAAGTTAATGTGATGTTTGTAGAGTCGTCAACTTGACCTTCTGCATATTGGTCAGCGTCAACACCGATTACCCATACGTTAGCGTCTTTATCTTTTGCTTTACGCTCTTTAGCTTCTGAGAATACACCGTTACCAGTACCACCAGCAGCGTGGAAAATAATATCTACACCAGAAGAGTACATTGAGTTTGCAGCGATTTTACCTTTAGAAGCATCATCGAATACTCCTGTGTAGTTTACTTGGATTTCGATATCCGGGTTAACAGCTTTTGCACCCTCTACGAAACCAGCGTGGAAGCGGTTAATTACTGGGATATCTGTACCACCTACGAAACCGATTTTGCCTGATTCAGACATTGAAGCTGCAACAACACCAGCTAAGAAAGCACCTTCTTGCTCTTTGAACAGGATGCTTGCTACGTTATCAGCTGCTACTTCAGCATCGATTAATGCTAACATTGCATCTGGATTGTCATTAGCGATTTCTTCAATTGCATCACCCATCATGAAACCAACACCGAATACTAAATCGAAGTCACGACGTAATAAGTTGTTTAAGTTTGTGTTGTAGTCAGCGTCTGATTGAGATTGTAAGTAGTCGAAACCACCGTCGCCTTTAGATAAGCCGTTGTCAGCACCGAACTTTTGAACACCTTCCCAAGCTGATTGGTTGAATGATTTGTCGTCTACGCCACCAACGTCTGTAACCATTGCGATTGAGAAATCGCCAGAACCTGCGTCAGTGCTTGTTTCAGAACCAGAATTAGAATCATTGTTTGAAGTGTCTTTTGAATCAGTTGACTCTTCGTCAGTTCCACATGCCGCCAAAATTGCACCAGTTGCTACTACAGAAGAAATTAATAAACCAAATTTACGCTTTTTCATTAATGAGTCCCCCTCAAAGGTAATTGATATTAGCAGGAATTAAATAATAGAAATTATTGTTCTACACCCGTTTACGTACTACATGGAAGCTGAATTTGTCAGCTCTAAAATAATTTTTTGAATAAAGAACAACACGATCATTTTCATCATAGTGAAGTTGCTTTAATACAAGCAATGCAGTTTCCGGCCCACATTTCAATATCGGTGATACTTCATCGTGGAAGCCTACTGGATCGATATATGTCACGGCATATGCGACACGAATTGATCCGGTTTGCTCTAAAGCCGAGAAAATCGAAACGTTTTGATTACTTATAAATTCATTTGGCAGTAAATTTGCCGGTACCTTGTCCACACAGTAGACGACCGGTTCATTGTCTGCCGTTCTAACACGTTCAATCGTGATAACATTGTCATCAATGTCAGCTTGGAAACGTTCCACATCATCTTCCGTGGCTTTTTCTTCCTTCGCACTGATGAAGATTGTGCCTGGATTCATACCAGCGTTTTCAATCATAGACGATATACTCGATAAATGTTCAATGCCTGATGTAAAGACGGGCTTTGGATTAACGAATGTACCGACACCATGACGACGGACAATAATGTTTTCTTCTTCCAAAAGTCGCAGTGCTTCACGAAGCGTTGCACGACTTACACCTAATGTTTTTGAAAGTTCGAATTCTGAGGGTAATTTTTCGTTCTCACGATAGGTCCCTTTATCTATATCTGACTTCAAACGATCAATAACTTGTAAGTATAAATGACGATGATCTGCTTTAATTGTCAATTAGTATCACCACCATAACATAGAGATCAGACATCTGATGTACAACATTCCTACTAATTCGTGAATAATATAACACTTTAAACGAAAAAAGAAAACATATTTCTTTAAATGTGTCACGTTAATGTGAAAAATTAGCGAATTTATTTCAAAACTTATAGAAAAGAATATATTCCGAAAAGTGCGACAATGTCAAGGTTTACTAGCTAAAATCGATTTCCGAGAACTTGTCGCGGTTTACTTCCTTCGGGTGGTCCGACAACCCCGCGCTGCTCCATCTGATCGACAATTCGGGCTGCACGTGAATACCCGATTCTGAATCGGCGCTGCAGTAAAGATACGGAAGCTGTTTGCATTTCCAGTACGAGTTGTACGGCTTCATCATATAAATCGTCCGTTTCGTCCATTACGTCAACGATCGGTTCATCGGTCGGAATCATCGCCTCCTCATATTGAGCTTTTTGCTGCTCAATGACACTGTTAATAATTCTTTCCACTTCATGATCACTTACAAATGCACCTTGCACACGGACTGGTTTGGATGCCCCTGCCGGTAAATACAGCATATCTCCGCGGCCAAGTAATCGCTCGGCACCGCCCATATCTAAAATCGTGCGGGAATCTACAGCCGATGATACGGCAAATGCAATTCGGGAAGGAATATTCGCTTTGATGATGCCGGTGATAACATCGACTGACGGTCTTTGTGTTGCAATAATGAGGTGTATCCCTGCTGCTCGCGCCATTTGGGCAAGTCGCGTAATCGCATCTTCCACTTCACTTGATGCAACCATCATTAAGTCCGCCAACTCATCGACAATCACAACAATGTACGGAAGCTTCGGCTGTTTTTCCATTGCTTCTTCATTGCTTATATCGATATATTCGTTATATCCTTCAATATTCCTTGTTCCGGAATGTGAAAACAGATCATAGCGTCGTTCCATTTCCGATACAACTTTCTGCAATGCCTGTGCCGCTTTACGCGGATCTGTTACAACTGGCGCCAATAAATGCGGAATGCCGTTATATACACTTAGCTCAACCATTTTCGGATCGATCATCATCATTTTTACTTCACTTGGTTTTGCGCGCATCAATAGTGACACAATAATGCCATTGATACATACACTTTTCCCGCTGCCTGTTGAACCGGCAACTAATAAGTGCGGCATTTTGTTTAACTCTGCCGCTATTGCCTGGCCTGTTACATCACGTCCCAAACTAACCAGCAATTTGGCTCCGACTTTCACCTGCTCGTTCGCTTCGAGTACTTCGCGTAATGTTACGACCGCCACTTCACTGTTCGGTACTTCGATGCCGACTGCCGATTTACCTGGAATCGGTGCTTCAATACGAATATCTTTTGCGGCAAGGGCAAGTGCCAAATCATCTTGAAGGCTGACAATTTTACTTACTTTTACACCTGTGTCCGGCATGACTTCATACTTTGTCACAGCAGGACCTAAATGAACTTGGGTCACTTTCGCTTTTACACCGAAGCTTAAAAATGTTTGTTCCAGTTTCTTTGCATTTGTTTGAATAACCGAATATTCGCCGCTCTGATCATGTTCTGGTGGTGGATTCAGCTGCTGCATTGACGGCAAAATATAAGTTTGGTCCGTTTCGGATGTTACGGCCATGATCGGCTCACTTATTTTTTCCTCAACTTCGATTTCGATACCTTTTTGCTGTTCCTGTTTCACTTGCTCCACAAAGTTTGAAATGATCGGCTCATGATGTGTCGGCGTTGCTGTTGTAATAATCAGGTCTTCCAAATCGGCCGCTTCCTCTTCAATGATTGGTTCGATTTTAGAACGACGCAACTTCTCTTGAGGTTCAGGTTTTGGCTTACTTCTTGTGCTGCGTTTCGTTCTTTTGAACTTTCCCCTAATAACCGGGGCTTTCTCCACTAAAATGGGCACGAGTGCTTTTCCCGTAATTAAAATGATCCCGATTGCCAATAATACAAATGCAGCAATTTTTGCTCCGGATGCGTCGAATAATACATGGAACAGGCTAAATAATATTCCGCCGATCATCCCACCGCCGAGCGCATTGCTGCGGTTGGCGATTCCATCTGTACTGATCAGTATTCTCCATGTTTCCTTTAGAACTGAATTTGACAACAATGTGTTCGTTGCAGCCATCTGCTCGAATAGCAAGCTATGACTGAAAATCGTCAAGCTGGCCCCGACAAACAGCACACCATATACGACACGTGTATTAAATGGGACACCCCGGCGCTTGACCATTAGCATCCCTGCCACTAAAAAGCAGATTAACGGGATGATAAAATGCAGATTGCCGAAGAAAAACATGGCGATCGAATGAAGCATTCTGCCGACAAGTCCAAACTCCAGAAATTCAATAATGGCCAATGCGATGAGCAGCAATCCGATAATTTCATATGCGAGCGGATGGAGCTCCTCTTTTGTCTTTGGCTTCAGCGTCGGTTTTGCTTTTGCTTTTGTTTTAGTACTTTTCTTTTTTTCCAATCTTTGTTCACCTACTTAAAAATTGTTCCTTATTGTTAGACGCCAAAGTTGCTGTATAGGCTTCCGGATGATAGGGATACGTGATTTGATCAATTGACTTAGTTTGTGCTGAATTAACAATTACTTTTACTGCTATGTACCGAAAAATCAGTTTTTTTCAAATAAAATTCAGTTCTTTACCGCATTTATCCAGCCTTCTTAAATTCTAGCACCAAAACACAGCGCCACTCCGGAATTTCAGTTAGAAAAAGGGCTTTCTCACGCTTAATGTAAGAAAACCCTTTTTGATTATTAGATAAAAGTGCAACTATAGTTGACTCGCCCTCTAATTAGTACTCCATAATAATCGGAATAATCATTGGACGACGTTTTGTTTTTTGGAATAGATACTGATTTAATGTGTCGCGAATTTCTTGCTTGATGTTTGTCCATTCGAACGTTTCTTTACCGACATACTTTTCGATCACTTCGCGTGCGATTTCAGAAGCTTCTTCCATTAACTGCTCTGATTCGCGTACGTAAACGAATCCGCGCGATAAAATTTCGGGACCTGAAGCAATTTTTTTCTGTGCACGGTTCAATGTAACAACGACGATGAAGATACCATCTTGAGATAGCAGTTTACGGTCGCGTAAAACGATATTCCCTACATCGCCTACACCGATTCCATCGATTAATACATTCCCTGCCTGTACACGTCCTGTCATGCGCATTTTGCCGTTTTTGTACTCGACAATATCGCCTTTATCCGCGATGAAAATTTGTGATTTTTGCAGTCCTACTTGTTGTGCAAGTTTCGAGTGCGCAATTAACATGCGGTACTCCCCTTGAACAGGAATAAAGTATTTCGGCTTCATGAAATTCAGCATCAGCTTTAAATCTTCCGCGCTGCCGTGGCCGGAAACATGGACTTTCTTGTTCGAAGTCATGACATGTGCGCCAGCTTTAGCCAATTGGTTCATTGTGTTATACATTTGCACTTCCATGCTCGGTGACGGAGTAAATGTAATTAACACTGTATCTGTATTTCTGATTTTAATGTCGCGGTGGTGTTTACGCACAATTTTATCCAGTGCATCAAGTGGTTCACCTTTGTTGCCCGTTGCCATAATAATAATTTCGTCATCATGATATTTATGAATTTCGTTTACTGGTACGAGTGTTGATTCATCGATTTCCAAATAGCCCAGGTTTACACCGATATCGACCATTTTCTCCAATGATTTCCCGACAACCGCGACTTTACGGTACGATGCGGCAGCTTGTCTAAACACTTGCTGAATACGAATAAAGTTTGATGCATATAATGCTACGATAATTCGACCTGGTGCCGAATGGAACGTTTTTTGCAATTCTTCCGCAATAACGGCTTCACTAGTTGTATAGCCAGGACGTTCTGCTTCCATTGATTCTGATAAAAGCATGAATACGCCTTCTTCACCAAGCATCGCCATTTTTGCCAGATCCGGCTTGAACTTGCCTGTTGCCGACTGGTCAAATTTGAATTCGCCTGTGTGAACGATAGCACCTTCAGAAGTATGGAACACGATACCTAATGAATCTGGAATACTATGTGTCGTATGGAAGAATGTCACATAAGTAGAATTGAAGTTCATTCGACTATTGCTCGATACTTCAAAGAATTTCACTTGGTAAGGTGCAGGCAATTCTTTTAAATGCTCCTTCGCAAGTGCGATCGTTAACTTTGAACCGTACACCGGTGCTTTAATTTTCTTTAATACATACGCAATCGATCCAATTGCATCTTCATGTCCATGTGTAAGGAAAATACCTTTTACGCGCTCTTTATTTTCCTCTAAATACGTGATATCTGGAATAACGATATCAATTCCAAGCATTTCGTCTTCTGGGAACATGAGCCCACTGTCTACTACGAAAAGCTCTTCATCGATTTCTATTACATACATTGATTTTCCGATTTCGCCAACTCCACCTAATGGAATGACACGGATTAGTTCATTTTTTGATTTTGTCACTTTATTTCCTCCTAAATTGTTCCGAACAGCAACCACTTAAAGTTCATTATACGGTGAGAATGACGTTAGTACAAATAAAAAAGTGATTTTCTTTTTTTACGGAACTGCGGGCAAATTAAAATCATAACCGTTTTGCATAATGTCAAAATTTTATTCCTCTCTTTTAACTGGATAATCCTCAGTTGGCAGCGGGTAATCCTCAAGACTCGTCTTATAATCCTCAGTTTCTGACCATTAATCCTCACTTCATCCGCAATAATCCTCAAACTGACCAAAAATAAAAAAAACAGTCACCCGCTTCTCATCGGAAGGAGTGACTGTGAATTTTGTTAGTTTACTTGTAATGCGCGGAAACTCTTTGCTTTTTCCTGATACGTATCCCAGATTTCATCGAATGCTGCCTTTTCTTCCGGTAGCATTTCCATCATCGGCATCCGTACATCAAGTGTATCAAAGCCTAATTTAGTCATCGCGTATTTAATTGGTGATGGATTCGGTTGTGCAAATAGCGCACGGACAAGCGGCAATAATGCACGGTGAATTTGTGCAGCCTCCTGATGACGGCCTTCTTCAAATGCACGGACCATTTGCTGCATATCTTTCCCTACTACATGTGAAGCAACAGAAATAATGCCGCGACCACCGATTGCAAGCAGTGGCAATGTTAACCCGTCATCCCCTGAATACACATGGAAATCCGGATCCACATTTTCAATGATGTCCCCCATTTGATCCAAGTTACCGCTCGCTTCTTTGATGCATGTAATATTCGGTACATCTTTGCTGATCGCAATCGTTGTTTCCGCTAAAATATTGGCACCCGTACGTCCAGGGACATTATAAAGCATGACAGGGAGTTTCGTTTCTTTTGCGATCGTACTAAAGTGGGCATACATGCCGCGCTGGTTAGGTTTATTATAATATGGGGTTACTAGCATGATTCCGTTTGCCCCATTTTCCTCTGCTTTGTGAGTCATCATAATCGAATAGGCTGTTTCGTTATCCCCTGTACCGGCAATAACAGGTATGCGTCCAGCCACTTTTTCGACTGTAAAACGCACGACCTCGATTTTTTCCTCAGTTGACATCGTCGGGTTTTCAGAAGTTGTTCCACAAGCAATAATTGAATCTGTACCATTTTCAATTAAATGGTCAATAATACGTTCTAACTCAGGATAATTAATCGTACCGTCCTTTTTAAACGGCGTAATCATCGCTGTACCAATACGTCCGAAATCCATAACTAATAATCCTCCCCTTATAGTAAGTGATCCTCTAGCATAGCTTCTGCAATTTGAATAGAGTTGAGTGCAGCCCCTTTTAATAAATTATCTGACACAATCCATAAGTGGAATCCTTTTTTGTTGTCTAAATCTTGGCGAATACGTCCAACATATGTCGGTTCTTCATTTTCCGCAAAAATCGGCATCGGGTAAAGCTGTTCGCGAATATCATCTTGCAAAACAATACCCGGTGCACCTGTTAATGCGTCAAAAATTTGCTGTACTGTTGCTTCTTGCTCCAGTTCGATATAAACCGATTCTGAGTGGCCTGAAACAACCGGAACACGTACACATGTTGCAGCGACTTTCAGCTCAGGTAATTCCATAATTTTTTTCGTTTCGTTGATCATTTTCATCTCTTCATATGTAAAGCCATTTTCCGTAAATTTATCGATTTGCGGAATGACATTACGTGCGATAGGATAATGTTTTTTATCTGATTTAACCGGTAAAACTTTCGCTTCTACATTTTTCCCTGCATCCCACTGTGCACTTTGCTCACGCAGTTCTTCAATTGCTGCCACACCAGAACCGGATACCGCTTGATATGTCGATACAACCACTTTTGTTAAACCGAATTTTTCACGGATTGGCTGTAATGCTGCAACCATTTGAATAGTCGAACAGTTTGGGTTTGCGATAATCCCTTTTGGAACTGTTTTTAATGCATGGCGATTTACTTCCGGTACAACAAGCGGTACCTCTGGATCCATACGGAAATGGCTTGTGTTATCAATAACAATCGCTCCACGCTTTGCTGCTTCAGGTGCAAGTGCCTCTGATACAGCCCCGCCTGCTGAAAATAATGCTAGATCGATCCCTTCAAAACTTTCCGGTTTCGCTTCTTCTATCGTATAGTTTTCACCATTGAATTCAACTTGTTTTCCCGCTGAACGAGCAGAAGCTAAAAACTTGATCGATGCAATTGGAAATTTACGCTCAATCAGCTTCTCCATCATTTTTGTACCTACAGCTCCTGTTGCCCCAACTACGGCAACATTCAATCTTCTTGTCATGTCTCATCTCTCCTAAAAATATCGGTATGTATATAATGTTGGATATTGTATCATATATTATTAAAATTGTGTGAGATAATTTGATTATTTAAAATATTGTATAAATATTGGCTGGATCTGTTTTTTATGAGCGAGCGTATATGCTACAGTATCGAGCATTTTTGTGAAATCCGCTATGAGCGACGTCGGTTTTTTAATTGGATCGTCCTGACCGAATGGAATGAAGAAAATGTTTTTTGCATTCATTAATTTCATTAAATTCATTCCGTTTAACCCAAGCGCATCATTCGTAGAAATACCAAGTACAACAGGTGAACCATTTCGAAGTGTCGCCTTTGCTGCCATGAGTACGGCACTATCTGTTGCAGCATTTGCGAATTTACTGATCGAGTTCCCTGTCATCGGTGCGATTACCATACAGTCTAACGGATTACTCGGTCCGAATGGTTCCGCTTCCGCAATCGAGCTGACAACCTTTTCCCCCGCAAGCGCTTCGATTTTCTCAATCCATTCTTCACCAGTTCCAAATCGTGTAGCAGCATGTAATACAGAAGGCGTTATAATCGGTACAACGGTTGCACCGGCTTCACGAAATTGGGTAATTTTCGGTACGACTTCTTCATACGTACAATGTGATGCGGTAATTCCTAAACCAATGCGTTTTCCCTCAAGCATTTGCTTCCTCCTTTCGTAATTCTAGTATCGTTTCATATAATAAGTTTGCTGCAGCTTGCGGAAAGTATTTCCCAGGTAATGCAGGTAGCAGCTCATATTGCGATAATTTGATATCGTTCAAACATCCCGGGTTTGATGCGACATCATAAATCGGACGGACCATCCATGATGCAAAATCCTTTGTCAGCCATTTCGTCGGAATCGTATTAATCAGAAAATCCGCTTCCATCCTATTTTTCTCATTTAATTCAATACCTTGGTAGCCATATGCAAGGGCCTCGGCTTTTTGCGTTTCCGAACGTACGGCGATGATGACCTTTGCATTGAGACGTGTTAAAAACAGGGCAAGCATCTTTGCTACACGTCCAAACCCTGTAATCATAATTGTTTTATACTGCACATTTACTTTCTCTTTATACAAATGCGCTAAAAAGCCCTCTGCAGTAAGCGCAGCATTTTTCCAGATGAACGTTTCATCTTCCAAATAGTAATGCAAGCGCTTGTTTTCAAGAATCTGTTTCCATTCATCTGTTAATTTACCCGCAAAAAATCGTGCCTGACGAATACCTAAAAGCTCCTCCACTTGAATCGATAAAGGGTGGATCGGCAACACAACTTCTGTCGGGTGCAGCTCCAATGCTACTTTGTTCAGTGCTTCATCCCAAACAGTCGTATTTTTGTAATACACCGTGCGATCATTTGTCGATAATTGCTTCGCCAAAAACTTCATCCGCTCATCTGTACCGATCACAAGCCAGCGTTCAGTCATCATTGGCATGCTTTAATGTCGATGTTGTTTTTTGAAATAATACCCGGTCTTCCCCGATTAAAATAATTTCACTCCAAGGAATGTATTTTACCATCCCCGTCTTTTTCTTTTGGAATGGCATCTTCACCATTTGCGCGGGCATTTCAAATCCGGCAATCTTCCCTGTTTTGGCATCAAAAATACATTCCGTCTCAGCTAAAAATCCATATCGAACACCGTTTTCCATTTCGATCAGTTCTTTTTCAGCGAGCTCTGATAAAAGCATTGCATCCCTCCTCTTGTAAGAGCCTACATTACTATATGCATCAACTTTGGCAGAAGTGAAATGGTTCATCATTTAAGTTTGAAGGACCTATTCGTGGGCAGTGAGTCACTCAGCACGGGTTCGGAAAAAAGATTGCTTAAATTTATATTTTTCAAATTTGCAGTAGACATATTATTCCATGTCTGTATATACTGTATATACACAGTTTGAACATGTGAGGTGAAATGATTGATTATCAAATTGAGCAATAACAGTGAAAAGCCTATTTATGAACAGATTACCGACCAGTTAAAACAGGCTATTTTGACAGGCACACTGGTAACAGGCGACTCCTTACCTTCTATCAGAGCATTGGCGAAAGAATTGAAAATCAGTGTGATGACAACAAAGCGGGCATATGCAGATTTGGAACGGGATGGCTTTATCGTCACGATTGCCGGTAAAGGAAGCTATGTATCCGAACGCAATCAGGATTTCCTGCGGGAAGAGCTGATTCGTCAAATTGAAGTGCATTTCACAAAAGCGGTATCCATCGCGAAAACTGCCAATGTGCCGAAAGAGGAACTGCACGACCTACTCGATTTACTATTGGAGGAATGATGATGAACGCAATTGAAGTTAAAAATGTTTCGAAGCAATTTAAAAAATTCCGTTTAAATAATATTTCGTTCACGGTGGAGAGCGGGACGATTGCAGGCTTTATCGGGCAAAACGGTGCCGGAAAATCTACAACGATCAAACTGATTTTAAACTTGCTGAAAAAAATTGATGGCGATATTCTTTTATTCGGAAAAGACCATATCGAACATGAAGTGGAGTTGAAGGCGCAAATCGGGGTTGTATTCGATGAACTGCATGTACCGGAAAATTTCACACCAAAAGAACTCGATGTTCTGTACGGAAATGTTTATCCTACGTGGGACCGCCCTTATTTTTATCAATTGCTGGAGCAGTTGGATGTGCCGAAGTACGACAAAATCAAAACGATGTCCAAAGGAGCGAAAATGAAGCTCGCCCTTTCACTTGCACTAGGACATCGGCCGAAACTTTTGCTGCTCGATGAACCAACGAGCGGTCTTGATCCGATCGTGCGCGATGAAGTGCTCGGTATACTGCAAAACTTTATGGAACAGGAAGATCATGCCATCCTCTTTTCTTCCCATATTACATCGGATTTAGAGAAAATCGCCGATACGATCACATTTATCCATGATGGCGAAATTCTGTTCAGTGAAAATAAAGATGACCTGCTGTACGGATACGGGATTTGGAAAGGATCGTATGAAGACGCCAAAATTATACCGAACCATTCCATCATCGGCAAACGGGATTATGTATTTGGGGTTGAGTACTTGGTCATGCGTGAATTTGTGAATCCGGTTATTGAACTGCAAAAACCGACGATTGATGATCTGATGCTGTTTTTCGTAAAGGGGCGGAAAAAATGAACCAGATGCTTTTTCGTTTTTACGGTCAGCAATTGTCTGCATGGATTTTGTTTACACCGGTTGTGGCATCCATTTTCGGCCTCCCTTTATTATTCGAAGGTGCCGAATTCGCGGCGTACTTTATACTGTCCATCAGTATAACAGCGCTCTGTGCCGTTTATCTGGATCAACGGGAGAGCCAGCTTGTCATGACAAGTCTGTTTCCGATTCCCAGAAAGACATTTTTCATTGTAGACCTCTCTTTTTTAGGGCGCTACGCATTGTACTATATTCTTTATACAATTGTCGCAACGACCGCGATTCAAACATTGCTGGAAAAGCAGCTTGTTTTGCCTTCCGTCAGACAGCTATTCGTTAGCTTTGGCATCAGCTTTTTTATTATCGCTTTTTTCCTCCTGTTTCGCCGTAGTAAATTTGGTCGGTTTATTAACTTATTTATAGTTCTTATTCCATTAGGTGTAGCTCAATTACTTATATTTTTAGAAAGTTTAACAACATCTCAAAGCTTCATTTTATTTGTAAGTGTATTCATACTTTTAATCATCGCCGCAAGCATCTCTTACTTACGAGAAAACAGGAGGGATATCGTTTGATCGCACTACTGAAAGTTCATTTTTATCTATCGAGAAAACTACTGATCACTGTTTTTTTATTTATTGCAATGATGATCGCAATTCAGTGGCTAATAAGCAACGAAATTAATATAGGTTTTCTGGCTTTTTATTTATTGATGTTCTCACCATCATTAGGCTCGAGCTACATACTCGAAAACCACTTTATGAAACGATTACGGATAATGCCGATTGACCCAAAAGATTTTGTGAAAAGTTTATTTATTTTCAGTCTGCTGCTCTTGCTTATCATTGCCGTTCCTATCGGGATTTATCAAACTTATTTATATTTGAATGATCAAATCGGGGGCTTTCAGTTTTCCTTAATTTCGATTGCCTTTGCTGCCGGAGTTGCTTCCATCGGCTCTATGTTAAAAAACTATTTAAGCAATCCGACAAAGGGCTCGACAAGAATTTCATTTGGCATATTAATTGGTTACTTTCTTCTCTTTATGTTTGTTCATTTACTGAGCATGCTTCTATTTAGTGTTATAGGTATTAAACAAATCGGAGCTCCGATTGTTATAATTATTAGTTTCATTATTTATTATCAATATTTCAAATCGTCTGCAACAAAATATTTGGCCGCAGAATTTTAAAAGGACAGCGTATGCTAACTGCTAGCACGCGCTGTCCTTTTTGTTATTCGTTTTCCGGTCCGATAATCGCAATGGCCGGTTCGGATAGTAAAATTTGTGTAATTAACTCATCGATCGTTTCCATCGAAATCGCATCGATTTTTGCCAGTACTTCATCGACTGAACGGTGATTTTGGTGGATGAGTTCATTGACCCCGTTACGGTTCATAAAGTCTTCCGTTCCTTCAAGCCCTAAAACAAAACCGCCTTTTAACTGCTCTTTCGCATTTTCAAGCTCGGTTTCCGTTACCCCGCCTGCTACAAGGTCAAATAACGTCTGGTCGATCTGCTGCTTTAATGCATCCAAGTTTTGTTTCGATGCCGACGCATAAATCGTAAATGTTCCCACATCTTCATAGCTCGACTGGTAGCTGAATACCGAATATGCCAAGCCGCGCTCTTCCCGCACTTCCTGGAACAGGCGTGAACTCATATTGCCGCCGATAATATTATTCAACGCAATAAAGCTGTACATTTTCGGATCTTTTACCGCAATCGCCGGGAATGAAATGGCAATATGCGCCTGTTCAGTATCACGTAACTTTTCGACTTCCCCTGCTGTAAATGTCGGGTAAGACGGTTTGGAAATTACCGATTCTTCACTTGCTTCATAGTTTCCGAATAATGCTTCCACTTTTTCCAGTAAACTATTTTCAATATTCCCTGCAATCGAGATGACAACATTTTGAGGTCCGTAATGTTTCGCCATATACGTGCGGATCATCTTCTCATCGAATGTTGCCAGCGTTTCCGGTGTGCCTAAAATCGGACGGCCCAGCGCATCATCCGGGTACATGACACCCCATAATTTTTCATGGACATCATCTGCCGGATCATCTTCACTCATATAGATTTCTTCAAGCACAACTTGGCGTTCACGTTCAATTTCTTCTTTTGCAAATAAAGAGTTAAAGAACATATCAGCCAGAATATCGATGGCAAGCTCACCATGATGGTCGAGCACTTTTGCGTAATAGCATGTATGTTCCTTCGATGTGAAGGCATTGATCTCTCCGCCGATGCGGTCGAATTCTTCCGCGATCTGACGGGCTGTACGGTTTTTCGTTCCTTTGAAAAGCATATGTTCGATGAAATGGGTAATCCCATTTTCTTCTTTTGTTTCGTAGCGTGAGCCTGCATTGACCCAAATGCCGACCGATAATGACCGGACATGCGGCATTTGCTCTGTGACAATACGCACGCCATTTTTTGCTGTAATTACTTGTACCATAAATTTCTCCTTTATTTCGGCTAATAAATTATAAGTATGACGTATAAATCAGTAGTATTCCAATTTGCGGCTTATTTATATAGTCCGGTATGCTTCATTCCGAGAGGCCAACAGGATGTTGGTCACGAATGCGTTGTCACACGATGTGACGCTCTTAGCATTCGTTCCATTATTTCCGGGGGCGTAGCTCCAAAGCTTTGAATAAAGCTTTGAGACGAGTAACCGCAGGAGCAACCAGATTTTCCGCGCACGCTTAATCCCCTAGAAGTCGGCCTCTCCATTACGCATACCTCCCCTTACTATTCTTCATCAAGTTATGGATATTGCTATTCCATCAACATAATATTATTTAAAAAAGAGGCTGTACAATAGTGTACAACCTCCCTTTTTATCTTGTTGGATACGATTGAAAACAATTATTTTGCTTGTTCCGCACGCTCTTTTTCTTCTTTGATTACTACTTTACGTGATAAGTTTACGCGACCTTGTTTGTCGATCTCGATACATTTCACTAGTAACTCATCGCCTAGTTTTAATACGTCTTCTACTTCTTTCGTACGTTCTTCCTGAATTTCAGAAATGTGCAGTAAGCCGTCTTTACCTGGGAAGATTTCACAGAATGCACCGAATTTTTCAATGCGTTTTACTGTTGCCATGTAGTACTCGCCTACTTTAGCTTCGCGTACGATTGATTCGATCATTTCTTTCGCACGGTTAATCATTGCTTCATCAGCTGAAGCGATGTAGATTGTACCATCTTGTTCTGTATCAATTTTAACGCCTGTTTCATCAATAATTTTATTGATTACTTTACCACCCGGTCCGATTACGTCGCGGATTTTGTCAGGATTAATTTTGATTGAAACAATTTTTGGTGCGTATTGTGATAATGAAGTGCGTGACTCTGAAATCGTTGACATCATATGCTCTAAAATGTGCATACGGCCGATTTTCGCCTGAGTTAATGCTTCTTCTAAAATATCACGAGACAGACCATCGATTTTAATGTCCATTTGAAGTGCTGTTACACCTTTAGCTGTACCTGCCACTTTAAAGTCCATGTCGCCAAGGTGGTCTTCCATACCTTGGATATCTGATAATACTGTATAGTGCTCGCCTTTTTTAACAAGACCCATTGCAATACCTGCAACTGGTGCTTTAATCGGAACACCTGCAGCCATAAGTGCCATTGTTGATGCACAGATTGATGCTTGAGAAGTAGAACCGTTTGATTCCAATACTTCCGATACGCAACGGATTGCATATGGGAATTCCTCTTCTGTTGGCATTACCGCTAAAATAGCACGCTCACCTAATGCACCGTGACCGATTTCACGACGGCCTGGGCTACCGTAACGACCTGTTTCCCCAACTGAGAATTGTGGGAAGTTATAGTGGTGCATCCAGCGTTTTGACTCTTCAATACCTAAGCCGTCAATAATTTGAACGTCTCCTAGAGCACCTAAAGTACAAATTGATAATGCTTGAGTTTGTCCACGTGTGAATAATGCTGAACCGTGTGCACGTGGTAATAGATCTACTTCAGAAGAAAGTGGGCGGATTTCATCTTGCTTACGACCATCCGGACGAACTTTATCTTCTGTAATTAAACGACGCACTTCGTCTTTTACCATTTTATCTAAAATAGCATTCACTTGTTTCATTGTATCTTCGTCAGCTTCCTGCGCTTCATAAGATTCAATAACACGTGTTTTTACCGCTGTAATATTTTCTTGGCGTAATTGCTTGTCCACTGTTTGAATCGCTGTATTCATATCAGCTTCACATTCAGCTTTAATCGCTGCTGTTAAGTCTGCGTCTAATTCATATAATGTTACTTCTAGTTTTTCTTTCCCAACTTCAGCAACAATTTGCTCTTGGAAAGCAATTAACTTTTTAATTTCTTCATGACCGAACATGATCGCTTCAAGCATAATTTCTTCAGGTACTTCTAAAGCGCCTGCTTCTACCATGTTAATCGCATCTTTGTTACCTGCTACTGTTAAGTGAACTGTTGATTTTGCAGATTGTTCTACAGTCGGGTTCACCACGAATTCACCGTCGATATATCCTACATGTACACCTGCAATCGGTCCGTCGAATGGGATATCAGAAATTGCTAATGATAATGAAGAACCAAACATTGCTGCTACATCTGCAGGGCAGTCTGAATCATTTGACATTACCATTAAAATTGATTGTACTTCATTACGGAAACCATCCGGGAACATTGGACGGATTGGACGGTCGATTAAGCGAGAAGTTAATACTGCCGCTTCTGATGGACGTCCTTCACGTTTAATGAAGCCACCCGGGATTTTACCTGCTGCATAAAGACGTTCTTCAAAGTTAACTGTTAACGGGAAGAAATCTAATGCTTTTGGCTGTTTTGACATTGTAGCCGTAGCTAAAACTGCTGTTTCGCCGTAGCGGATCATTGCAGCACCATTTGCTTGTTTTGCTAGCTGTCCTACTTCTACTACAAGTGGACGGCCTGCCCATTCATACGAAAAGACCTTTTTTTCGTTCATTAAATGAACCCCTTTCTTATTGAAACACTCTACGTATCATATTATGTACCATAGTTAGTGTATCAAAAAAGCGTTTTCTATGCTAAATTTTTTGATTAAAATTACCGATAAATTTCTTAAAATATTTTTGACTTTCCAGCAATGGTTTAACTTCTTTCAACAGGCGTATTGACACCTGCTCAAAGAAGTTAAACATCGCACCATTGAAATGGAAAGCTGAATCTTTCAAACATAATAAAAAGCGGGAAAAATCCCGCTTTTATTATCAGACTAACGACGTATTAGCGACGTAATCCAAGTTTAGTAATTAATTCACGGTAACGAGCTACGTCGTTTTCACGTAAATATTTTAATAAATGACGACGTTTACCTACCATTTTAAGAAGACCACGTTGAGAGTGGAAATCTTTCTTGTGAGTAGCTAAGTGAGCGTTTAAAGCGTTGATTTCTGCAGTTAATACAGCTACTTGTACTTCTGGAGAACCAGTGTCTGTTTCGTGTACGCGGTACTCAGCGATAATTTCGTTTTTACGTTCTTGTGTAATTGCCATTTTAAATGACCTCCTGTTAAATAAAATATCCCCAATAGCACAGCAGTCGCTGGAGTTGCGAAAAGCCGAGCTAAGGTTCATACGATAATTTCGTACTAATGAATAGTACCATAATTATTGATGATTGCGCAACTATTTAGCGTAGTTGTTCAAAATAGGCGATTGCTTGCTGCTTATCCAATTCAATTTGCTCAATAAGCGCTTCGATGCCGTTAAATTTACGTTCACTGCGAATCCGTTTATACCAGCCGACAACGACCTCTTCACCGTAAATGTTTTTATTGAAATTCAGAATATGCACTTCAATCGACAGCTGCTTTTCATCCGGGTTGTTGAATGTCGGTTTATAGCCTACATTACACACCCCGTCATACCACTTATTTTGCACTAAAATTTTCACTGCATACACACCAGTTGCCGGTATATAGCAGCCTTCCATCGCCTGGACATTTGCTGTCGGGAAGCCCATTGTCCGTCCGCGTTTATCTCCGTGCACAACAATTCCCGGCACTTCAAATGCACGGCCTAATAGATTACGAGCCTGCTCCATTTCCCCGTCCTGCAATGCTTTGCGAATGCGTGTGGAACTGATTTTTTCGACTACATCCTGCTGTTTTTCGATTACGGTCACACCGTAACGGCCGTTAGACAGCTGCTCCATCAGCTCCATATTGCCTTTGCCGTATTGACCGAATGAGAAGTCAAAGCCAGCTGTAACATGCTGAACATTTAAATCGACGATAAAATACTTAATGAATTCTTCAGGTGTAAGCTTTGCAAAATCTGATGTAAAGTTTACAACAAATACTGTATCGATATTCAATTTTTTTAATGTATCTAATTTTTGTGATAGAGGCGTAATATAAAACACTTTTTCATTACGTCTTCCTAATACAATCGATGGATGTGGATCAAAAGTCATAACGGCGCTTTTGATATGAAGTTGCTCTGCTTTTTGCTTTGCCGCTTCAATGACCGCCTGATGTCCTTTATGTACCCCATCAAAAAATCCGATTGCTAATGAGTACGACTCTTTTTCTATTTCCTGTGCTAATTGATGGGGGTATTTCAAATGAATAACGTTCATCTCGTGCCTCCTAATTAATTTCGGGAAACATCTTATCCGGCTTCATTTGCCCGCTCTTTGTTGGATGGGCAATGTAAACCGCAAATGCTCGTCCCTCTACACCAAATACAATTTTATCATGTTCTGATAATAAAGTATGCATTGGGAGAACTTGCCCATTGAAAATTTGCTTTTCAATGTCTTCCGTAATTTCGATGTATGGATAGTCGGATAATGCATATTCAACCGGCAACAGAAACTTCTCCTGCTCCCCTGCTTCCATCATTTCCGCGATTTCAGCCAATGTAAAGCAATTGTCTTTTGTGAATGTACCTGATGCTGTACGGACAAGTTCGTGCATATGTGCAGGATAGCCTAATGCTTCACCGATCTGCACAGCTAGTGTACGAATATACGTCCCTTTCGAACATTTGATGCGGACCCGGAATTTCACTTCTTCCCCTTCAAATGTTTCGGCAACATCCAGTAATTCCAGCTCATAAATTGTGATTTTACGTGTTGGGCGTTCGACTGTTTGGCCTGCTCTTGCATATTCGTAAAGCTTTTTCCCGTTTACTTTTACTGCGGAAAACATCGGAGGCGTTTGCTCGATTTCGCCAGTCAGCGTTTGGAGTGCTTGTAAAATTTCTTCACGAGTAAATGATTTGAAATCTGTATTTTGCTCGACTGTTTCGCCTTCCGCATCCTCTGTAGTTGTCGTACGTCCGATTGAAACGACTGCTTCATACGTTTTGCCGGCATCTGTTAAGTATTCTGCAATACGTGTTGCCTGGCCGATACAGATTGGCAGGACGCCTTCTACACCCGGATCAAGTGTCCCGGTATGCCCTACTTTTTTCGTCTTCAATATTTTTCGTAATTTAAAGACACAGTCATGACTTGTCATGCCGCGCTCTTTCCATAATGGCAAAATACCGTTCATTGTTTTGCTCCTTTGTTTGAAATAGGGATTTCGATATTTAATAGATTCTTTGATATAAGCTTTAGCTATAGTTGGTACTTTTCATACAATCCGTTCTGCTTCGCTACGGGAGGCCAACAGGACGTTGGTCACGAATGCGTTGTTACACGACGTAACGGTTTTAGCATTCGTTCTAATATTCCGCGGGCACGGCTCGAGCCTGTAGTCTCTCCCTCGTGCTTTTCCCGCAGGAAGCCTGCTTGTAGCGAAAGGCGTTAGCCGTCAGCTACACTCGCCCCCCTTCGCTTCGCGTCACTCTAGCTTAGCATAAAGTATTTTTCTTAACGAAACTTAAGTATTCTACAATTCGGTTTATAAGCAAAAAAGTCTGCCTGCATAGTTATGCAGTGCAGACTTCTTAGTTTTATTTATCTTCGTGTAGGCCACGTAGTAATGCATCGATTTTGTTTCCGTATTCGATTGCTGTATCGAATTCGAATGCAAGTTCAGGCGTACGTCGTAAGCGGATACGTGAACCGACTTCCGAACGGATGAAACCGGATGCTTTTTCTAACGCTTGCAATGTTTCCGCGCGTTCGCGTTCATTGCCTAACGATGTAATATAAACAGTTGCTTGCTGTAAGTCTCCTGTTACCGCTACATCAGTAACCGTAACGAAGCCTACACGCGGATCTTTGATTTTTCGCGCAATGATTTCAGTAATTTCTTTCTTCATTTGCTCAGCAACTCGATTAGAACGTAGAGACATAAATGTCACCTCATTTAAATTGCGTAATTAATAGTACAGTTTGCCACAAAATGTGGACGTTATAAATATTCACGGTAAAAATCCAGCTGTTCCCATTGCGGATTTGACTGCAGATAATGGACAGCGCGCATTAACTCGCGTTCAGCTGCTTCTTTGGAAGAAGCAACTGCGACAAGCGCAAGCTTTGTACGCTGCCATACATCCTGATGGTCAATTTCTGCAACCGAAACATTGAATTTTTGTTTCGTACGCGTCACCATCCGTTGAAGGACGGCACGCTTTTCTTTTAATGAGTGGGCAGTCTGAATCATGAATTCAACTTCTGCGTATACAATCATTATTTACGAACGATTTCTTCCATTACGAAGGCTTCGATAATGTCGCCTTCTTTAATGTCGTTGTAGTTTTTGATCGTAATACCACACTCATACCCTTTTGCAACTTCTTTTGCATCATCTTTGAAGCGTTTTAGTGAATCAAGTTCACCTTCGAACACAACAACGTTTTCACGGATTACACGTACGCCGGCATCGCGAACGATTTTACCTTCGATAACGTATGAACCTGCGATCGTACCCACTTTAGATACTTTAATTGTTTGACGAACTTCCGCTTGACCAACGATTTTCTCTTCGAACTCTGGATCAAGCATCCCTTTCATCGCGTGTTCGATTTCTTCGATTACTTTGTAGATGATACGGTGTAGACGAATATCTACGCCTTCTTCATCTGCAGCACGTTTTGCATTTGTATCTGGACGAACGTTGAATCCGATAACGATTGCATTTGATGCAGCAGCAAGAGAGATATCCGATTCTGTAATTGCACCCGCACCAGTGTGGATGATTTTAACGTTAACGCCTTCAACATCAATTTTCATTAATGAAGAAGCCATTGCTTCCACAGTACCTTGTACGTCTGCTTTTACGATTAAGTTTAATTCTTTCATTTCGCCTTGGCTCATTTGTTCGAATAAGTTATCAAGTGTTACACGTTGTTTTTCAGAACGTGAAGCTTGGATAGCTGTCATTGAACGAGATTCACCAACTTGACGAGCTGTTTTTTCGTCTTCGAATACTACGAAACGGTCACCCGCTTGTGGTACTTCGTTTAAGCCTGTAATCTCAACCGGCATAGAAGGACCAGCTGTTTTAATACGACGGCCAAGATCGTTAACCATTGCACGTACACGACCATATGCATGACCGACTACGATCGGATCACCAACACGTAATGTACCATCTTGAACTAAAAGTGTTGCAACTGCACCACGGCCTTTATCAAGCTGTGCTTCAATTACTGTACCGATCGCTGAACGAGTCGGGTTCGCTTTTAATTCGCCTACTTCAGAAACTAATAAAATCATTTCTAGAAGCTGGTCAATACCTTCACCTTTTAGCGCTGAAATTGGTACGAAGATTGTATCTCCACCCCATGCTTCAGGAACTAATCCGTGCTCAGTTAATTCTTGTTGTACACGGTCCGGGTTGGCAGTTGGTTTATCCATTTTGTTGATTGCTACGATAATTGGTACTTCTGCAGCTTTTGCGTGGTTGATTGCTTCAACTGTTTGAGGCATTACACCGTCATCTGCTGCTACTACGATAATTGCGATATCTGTAATTGATGCACCACGCGCACGCATTGTTGTGAATGCCGCGTGACCAGGAGTATCAAGGAATGAAATTTTCTTTCCGTTTACTTCTACTTGGTATGCACCGATATGCTGAGTAATACCGCCTGCTTCACCCGCTGTAACTTTCGTTTTACGGATTGAGTCAAGCAATGAAGTTTTACCGTGGTCAACGTGTCCCATGATTGTTACAACCGGTGGGCGCTCTTCTAATGCGTTTTCGTCAACTTCCACGATAGTGTCATCGAAGTACGTATCTAAATCTGTTTTGTCGATACGGATTTCTTCTTCTACTTCTACCCCGTAGTCTGCACAGATTAACTCAATTGCATCCTTATCAAGCTCTTGGTTAATTGTTGCCATTACGCCAAGCATGAATAATTTTTTAATAATTTCCGATGGCTCACGGTGTAATTTTTTTGCAAGTTCTGCAACGGATAAACTTTCATAGAAAGTAATTTTTTCCGGTAATTCTTTTTGCACCATTGGTTGTGGTGCCGGGCGGTGCGTACGACGTTTGCCACCATTGATACCTGGTTTTCTACGTTGTTGATAGCCGCCTTTGTTTTGAGTGTTGCCACCCTTGTTCGGCGTATTTCCGCCTCTGTTTGGCGTGTTACCGCCTTTATTATTACTAGTGTTTTGAGTTGTGCCGCTTTTGCGGTTATTATTGTTATTTTGTGTCATATTTCGATTTTGGTTACCTTTTTCATTTCTTATTTTTTCGCCTTGTTGCGATTTTGGTTGCCCTTGGGCGTTTGAAGCTTTGTTCGGTTGTTGGTTATTAGAAGCAGATTGTGGACGATCCTGCTTTTGACCTTGCTGCACTTTCTTCTGCCCTTGTTCACCGCGTTTTGGTGTAACATTTACAGCTTTGGCAGGTGTCTTTGCAGGAGAATCTTTCGTTGGTTCCACTGCTTGCTTAAAGACAGAATTTAGTTTTGAGACTGCCTGCTCGTCAATTACCGCCATGTGATTTTTCACTGGCAGATTGTGTTTTGCAAGCACCTCAATAACTTCCTTACTTGTTTTATTTACCTTTTTCGCATATTCATGAACTCTTACTTTGCTCATCTGCTCACCCCCGATTAATTTTCGTTGAGTAGACTAGACATTTTTTTAGCAAATCCGCTATCTGTAATAGCAATCGCTACACGGGCTTCCTTCCCGGTAGCATGTCCTAGATCATAACGATCTCCGAAAACATAATACTCAACTTTATAAAACGTACATTTATCCTGAATCTTTTTACTCGTATTTGCCGAAGCGTCCGAGGCTAAAAAGACAAGCTTTGCATTGCCGTTACGAATTTCTTTTACGACAAGCTCTTCACCGGATATTGTTTTTCGTGCACGTGCCGCTAAACCTAATAGCTGTAGCAATGCCGGGTTTGTCATAAAATCGACTCCCGGCGGATTAGCGTTAGCAACTCTTCATACACCTCATCCGGCACTTTTGCATCAAGCTGGCGATCTAAAATATTCTTTTTACGCGCCATTTCAACAGCATCTTCCGTTTTAGAAACATATGCTCCACGACCGGATTTTTTTCCTGTAACATCAACAGTTACTTCGCCCTCTTTTGAGCGGACGACGCGAATCATTGATTTTTTCGGAAGCATCTCGCCTGTTGCAACACATTTGCGTAAAGGAATTTTTTTATTAACTGCCATATTGCTTACCCTCCTTGCAAAATCATTCCAGATGATGGCTTACTCTTCGTCATCACCATATAAATCAAATTGTACTTCTTCTGCCTCTTCACGTGGAACGAATGTGCTCGTTTCAGAAGGATAGATTCCTAATTCGCGTGCATCTGTTTCACTCTTAATGTCGATTTTCCAGCCCGTTAATTTTGCTGCTAAACGAGCATTTTGTCCGCGCTTACCAATCGCTAGTGATAATTGGTAATCCGGTACGACAACTGTTGTTGATTTTTCTTCTTCATTTACTTGAACGTCCAGAACTTTTGAAGGGCTTAATGCATTTGCAACGAATACAACCGGATCTTCTGACCATTCTACGATATCAATTTTCTCACCGTTTAATTCGTTTACAATTGTTTGCACACGTGCACCTTTAGCTCCAACACATGAACCTACAGGATCTACTTCTTCATTATGTGCATATACAGAGATTTTTGAACGGTCTCCCGCTTCACGCGCAATTGATTTGATCTCAACTGTGCCATCATAAATTTCCGGAACTTCCATCTCAAATAGACGGCGCAATAATCCAGGATGTGTACGAGATACGATTACTTGTGGACCACGTGTTGTGCGCTCAACTTTTGTAATGTAAACACGGATGCGTGATGTTGGCTTATAAACTTCACCTTGAATTTGTTCGTTCACAGGTAATGCCGCTTCCACTTTACCGATTGACACATAAATATTACGTGCATCTTGACGCTCGATGACTCCTGTTACGATGTCATCTTCACGGTCTACATACTCTTCATAGATTAAACCGCGCTCTGCTTCACGAACACGTTGCGTTACAACTTGCTTAGCAGTCTGTGCCGCGATACGTCCGAAGTTACGTGGTGTTACTTCTTCTTCTACGAC
Organism: Solibacillus sp. FSL R5-0449; assembly: GCF_037975215.1. NCBI lineage: Bacteria > Bacillati > Bacillota > Bacilli > Caryophanales > Caryophanaceae > Solibacillus > Solibacillus sp. FSL R5-0449. Next base: position 1,039,423 of record NZ_CP150239.1, on the reverse strand, counting down.
GTCACCAATTTCATAAGCTGCATTAATGAATTTCGCATCTTCCAATGCGATTTCCAGACGATCGTCTTCTACTTCTTCTACTACGTCTTTACGAGAATAAACAACCATTGAACCTGTTTCTAGGTTAAGGTCCACGCGAACATTTTGCGCTTGGTTGAAGTTACGTTTGTACGCCGTTACTAAAGCCGCCTCAATCGCCTCAATTAATACATCTCTTGAAATACCTTTCTGCTCTTCAAGGGCAGTTAGGGCATCTAGTAATTCACTACTCATTTTTGTTTTCACTCCTAAATTTGCTTATCTGAAAAATCGATAGCAAGACGCGCTTGCGCAATTTTTTCTTTTTCAATTTGTACTGTAACTTTACGTGTTTTAATACGGAATTCGATTTCTAAAAATTCATCTGTATATGCGCGTAAATAACCATAGAATTCTTTTAAATCCTTAACTGGTTCATAAGTTTTTACATAAATATATTTGCCGATTGCCTTTTCAAAGTCCTGTTGTTTCTTTAACGGACGTTCCGCTCCTGGTGAAGAAACTTCTAAGTAATAGTTTTGCTCGATTGGATCATTTTCATCCAATTTCTCGCTTAAACGTTCACTCACTTGGGCACATTGTAAAATATCAATGCCGCCTTCCGGTGTGTCAACATAAATACGAAGGAACCAGTCGCGTCCTTCTTTCACGAACTCGATATCAACTAATTCCAAATCAAGCTCTTCCACGATCGGTGTCACTAGCTCTTCAATGATCGACGTAACTTTGCTCATCGTATCCTCCCTAACGTCTTTGTTTGTTTTAAATCTTCTTAGTATTGGTTAAACAAAAGACGAGTTTTCATTGAAAAATATGGAGACATTTACATCTACATGCAATTGCGTCCAGATTTCTTTTGAGGCCCACAGACGTGGGTCAGCCAGTCATTGCCGTAACATACGACGTTTTAGACAGACTTTATTTTTTCATTTTAAATTTGTGATATTCGCCAAAGGTTCAACTCCATTGAACAAATGATCTGAACACTTGCTCTTCGAAATTAAATAGTTGTGTAAACAACAGAAAAGAGCGGGAAACCCCACTCTTTTGCTGGTGAACTATCAACAAATTATTACATTCAGCATAGCACAAAGGCTATCCTAATGCAAATTTTGCCTGTTAACACATAGAATTAACAACAATTAAGAGAATATGCACCCGTAATTACAAATTCCTCTCTTTTAGCCAATCCAAACATTAGAATAATGACAGCTGGTTGGCATCCGGCATTCCTTCCAGACAGCCAAGCTCATCCATATACTCGATTAATGTCTTCGATACACGGCCGCGCTGCTGCAGATCTTCCTTCGATAAAAACTCGCCGTTTTTACGAGCTTCAACAATTTGTTTCGCTACGTTCGTACCAAGGCCTGGAATGGCATCAAATGGCGGAATCAACGAGTTTCCTTCGATGATGAATTCACTTGCCTGTGAACGGTATAAATCAACCTTTTTGAAGCTCATCCCGCGTTCACACATTTCAAGTGCCAGTTCCATAACCGTCAGTAAACTTTTCTCTTTCGGCGCTGCATCGAGCCCCTTCATGTTGATCTCATCGATTTTTTTGCGGATCATGACAGAACCTTGTGTCATTGCGATCAGATCAAAGTCCGATGCACGCACAGTGAAGTATGCTGCATAGTAAAGAATCGGATGATGTACCTTGAACCATGCGATACGCACAGCCATTAATACATAGGCAGCGGCATGGGCTTTCGGGAACATGTACTTAATTTTTTTACAAGAATCGATATACCATTCCGGCACTTTCTTCGCACGCATCTCCGCTTCCATCTCATCTGTTAACCCTTTACCTTTACGGACAGACTCCATAATTTTAAAGGCGAACGACGGGTCCAAATCCTGATAAATTAAATAAACCATAATATCGTCACGACAGCCGATTACTTCTTTTAATACACAAGTGCCGTCTTTAATCAGTTCCTGTGCATTTCCAAGCCATACGTCTGTACCATGTGACAGTCCTGAAATCTGAACAAGTTCACTGAATGTCGAGGGTTTCGTTTCTTCAAGCATTTGACGTACGAATTTTGTCCCGAACTCCGGAATTCCGAGCGTTCCTGTTTTCGTACCAATTTGCTTTTCCGTTACACCGAGCGATTCCGGCGTACTGAAAATCTTCATAACAATCGGGTCGTCTGTCGGGATTGTTTTCGGATCGATTCCGGATAAATCCTGCAGCATACGAATTACAGTCGGATCATCGTGTCCAAGAATATCGAGCTTTAAAATATTATCGTGAATCGAGTGGAAGTCGAAATGGGTTGTTTTCCATTCCGAATCCTGGGCATCCGCCGGGAACTGTACTGGCGAGAAGTCGTATATATCCATATAATCCGGTACTACGATAATGCCCCCCGGGTGTTGTCCGGTCGTACGTTTTACCCCTGTACATCCTTGCACAAGTCGGTCCACTTCCGCATTTCGGTAAGTGATGCCATTGTCGCTTCCGTATCCTTTTACATAACCGTATGCTGTCTTTTCAGCGACCGTACCGATCGTTCCTGCACGGAATACATAATCCTCACCGAACAGCACCTTCGTATAGTTATGCGCCTGAGGCTGATATTCACCGGAGAAGTTCAAATCGATATCAGGTACCTTATCGCCTTTGAACCCTAGGAACGTTTCGAACGGGATATCCTGGCCGTCTTTTTTATACGGCGCACCACATTCCGGACATTGTTTGTTCGGTAAGTCATAGCCTGAGGCAACCGAACCATCCGCGATAAACTCGGAATGCTTGCACTTAGGACAAACATAATGCGGCGGCAGCGGATTTACTTCTGTAATTTCCATAAATGTTGCAACGAGGGATGACCCTACGGAACCACGGGAACCTACCAAGTAACCATCAGCAAGCGATTTTTTTACAAGCTTGGCAGAGATCAGATAAATTACCCCGAACCCGTGCCCTAAAATAGACTTTAGTTCTTTATCAATACGGGCCTGGACAATTTCCGGTAAATTTTCGCCGTAAATGCTATGGGCCATTTCATAAGTCAGATTCGTTACTTCATCATCCGAGCCTTCGATCTTTGGCGTATATAAATCGTCCTTGATCGGTTTTACATCGCCAATCATATCTGCGACAAGCTGTGAATTGGTCACAACAATTTCCTTCGCCAAATCCGGACCTAAAAAGTCAAATTCCTTCAGCATTTCATCCGTTGTCCGGAAATGGACTTTCGGTAAAGGATTCCGGTTTAATGGATTTGCCCCGCCCATTGAGCCAACAAGAATTTGACGGAACTTCGCATCGGTTTCATGCAGATAGTGAACATTTCCTGTAGCTACAACCGGTAAGTTCAGCTTTTTGCCAAGCTTGACGATACGGCGGATAATGTCTTCCAATGCCCATTCATCATGGACCGTACCACCGTCTACTAATGGCGAATAGACCGGTTTCGGCATTACTTCCAAATAGTCATAGAATTTTGCGATACGCTCGGCTTCTTCCTGCGTTTTATTCATCATTGTTTCAAACAGCTCGCCATTCGAGCAACCTGAACCAACGATTAAACCTTGTCGTAGTTTCTGCAAATCGGAGCGTCGAATACGTGGTACACGGTAAAATGTTTCCGTATGCGAAATCGAAATTAACTTGAACAGATTTTTTAGTCCGGCGTCATCTACCGCCAAAATTGTACAGTGACTTGGGCGTGACTGTTTATATCCTTCTTCACCGCCGACATGGTCATTCATTTCAATCAGGTTTTTAATACCTAAATCGGCCGCCTGTTTCAATAGATGCAGGAATAGCTCACCCGTTGCTTCCGTATCATAGATGGCACGGTGATGCTGGGTTAGTTCGATATTGTATTTTTTCGTTAATGTTTTTAAGTTATGTGTTTTTTGCCCTGGGTTCACAAGTCGGGATAATTCGACCGTATCGATACCCGGGTGGCGAACTTCTATGCCGGCATTTTTATAGGCAACATATAGGAAGCCTAAGTCAAACGATGCATTATGCGCAACAACAACGCCATCGCCGATAAAGTCATGGAATTCGCGAATAACATCATTCAGCTCTGGTGCATTGACGAGCATATCATCGGTAATATGTGTCAGCTCGATAATCTTTGCTGTCAATTTACGATGCGGGTTTGAGAAACGTTCAAATGTATCAATAACTTGACCATTTTTTATTTTTACGGCCGCCAGCTCGATAATTGTGTCATACACATTTGAAAAGCCGGTTGTCTCTACGTCAAATACGACATACGTAGCATCTTCAAGATCCACATCAATCGGATCATAAACAATTGGCTTCCCATCATCAACCAAGTTTGCTTCCACGCCGTAAATGACTTTAATGCCATTTTTCTTACCGGCAGCATATGCTTCAGGGAATGCCTGAACAACAGCGTGGTCAGTTACCGCAATCGCAGGATGACCCCATTTGGCTGCTTGAGCGACAAGCTTATCGATAGATGTCATTGCATCCATTTGACTCATCGGTGTATGCAGGTGGAGCTCAACACGCTTTTCGCCTTCCGGAGCATGGTCTTTTTTAGGTTCACGCTTGATTTCATTGATGTCTTTTACCATCATGACTAAATCGCGGGCAAATGTATCAAGCTGAATGGATCCGCGTACACGTACCCACATTCCTTTGCTCATCTGCTTCATCTTCACGACATCCTCGTCCCCGTTTGAGAACATTTTGACCATTAGCGAATCGGTGTAGTCGGAAATTTTAAATTCAAGCAATGATCGTCCGCTTCGCAGTTCTTTAATGTCACATGCAAAAATAAACCCTTCCAGTACAATCGAACGTTCTTCTTCCAGTACTGTACGGATTTCGACTGGATCCGGATTTTTAATAAGTGAACCAATCTGGAACGGTGTATCTCCATTGGAAACAGCACCAGGATTGGCCGCCTTCTCTTTTTCACGCGACGCAAAATCGGCCATCGCCTGTTTGGACAGTCGCTCTTCCTCTTCTTGGCGTTGTTGATAAAATGCTTCTTGCTGGGCGATAAATTCATCATTTTCCTCTACAAGCTGGAATTCAAGCGGAATATGAGGGAAACCGAATGTTTTGTACGACTCGGCAATTTTATCTGTATACTTCGCTTTTAATGATAAATACTCGACTTCGAGCATCGATGTCACAATCAGCTTATGCCCTGTCCATTTCGGTGTCTGTTTCGATAAATTGGCACGCAGTAATGGCGACATTTCATCCAATTGCTCAACTACAACTTGCCAGTAATCTAAAATATGCTGCTCATTGACAACCGGATTATGTGATTCAATCGTCAGTAACACATTGGCTATAGGCGAGAATTTCTCGACCATCCGCATTCGCAGTAACTGATACACTTGGTACGGCAATATATTTTCTATTTTTATTTTAAAGTCCCAAATACGTTTCTTTTTATGAACCGTTACACGTTCGAGTGTTCCATTTTCAAAAAAGGACATATAGACATCGTCAGTCAATTCAAGCTGCTGTAACAATAGTAGGAATTTTTGTCTTCCTTCCTGTTTTGACAATTGTTTCACCCTTTCATCTTGCTGTTTCCATTGTAAGGCGAAGGGATCGATGGGCATAGAAAAATGCTCCGCTTTATTTAAAATAAGCGGTTCCTTCACTTCCAATGAAAAAGAAAAGAAAGTACAGTAAAAATTGTACTTTCCCGTTCTCTCTATCTTAATCTTACTAGTTTTGGCGGAAATATTCGTTTAAGCGATCGACTACTTCTTCTTTCGCCCATTCTGCAGATTCGCCTGTTGAACGGAATTTCACTTCCACAAGACCTTCTGAAGCTTTTTTACCTACTGTAATTCGAACCGGTAAACCGATTAAATCTGCATCCGCAAATTTTACGCCGGCACGTTCTGCACGGTCATCATATAACACTTCGTAGCGGTATGATTTCAGTACACCATAAAGCTCGTCCGCTAATTGAACTTGTGCTTCGTCTTTCGTATTAACTGGTACCAGTTGCAAATCATATGGTGCTAATTGTGCAGGCCATACAAATCCGTTTTCATCTTGGAAATGTTCTGCAACTGCAGCAAGTATACGAGAAACCCCGATACCGTAGCATCCCATAATATATGGTTGTGCTTTACCTTGCTCATCAAGGAATGTTGCATTTAGTTTTTCTGAATATGTTGTACCTAATTTGAAAATATGTCCAACTTCAATACCTTCAGCAAACTTAATGATCCCTTGACCGTCCGGTGATGGGTCACCTTGTTGGATGAAACGGATGTCTTCATAAGAGCTGATTGCGAAGTCGCGCTCCGGATTGACATTCAATAAATGGAATCCATCTTCGTTTGCACCTGCAACACCGTTACGGATTGATTTGATTGCGTTATCCGCAATAACCTTCACATTTACCGGTAATTTCACAGGACCAATTGAACCTGGTGCACAGCCTAGTAATTCTTTAATAGCTGCGTCTTCTGCCAATTCAACAGATGTAGCACCTAATGCATTTTTCAGTTTAATATCGTTAATTTCGTGGTCACCACGTGCTAAAACAACAACCAATTCACCATCAATATCAAAAACTAGTGATTTGATTACATTTGAAGGTTCCACATTTAAAAATGCCGATACTTCTTCAATTGTTTTTTGGTCTGGTGTTTCAATCTTTTCGATGTCTTTCATCGGTGTAGTCGGTGCTGTATATTCTACAACAACCTCTGCCATTTCGATATTTGCCGCATAATCCGATGTATCAGAATAAGCGATTGTATCTTCCCCGATTTCAGAAAGTACCATGAATTCATGTGTACCTTTACCGCCAATTGTCCCTGCATCGGCAATTACAGCACGGAAGTTCAGGCCAAGACGTGTGAAGATATTTGAATATGCTTGGTACATATCATCGTATGTTGCATCAAGTGATTCACGTGATGAGTGGAAAGAATACGCATCTTTCATAATGAATTCACGTCCGCGCAGCAAACCGAAGCGTGGGCGTTTTTCATCACGGAATTTACTTTGGATTTGGAAAAGTGTTAACGGTAATTTTTTGTATGATTTAATTTCATCACGCACTAAAGTTGTAATTACTTCTTCATGTGTAGCACCTAGAGCGAAGTCACGGTCATGACGGTCTCTTAAACGCATAAGCTCCGGACCGTATGCTTCCCAGCGACCTGATTCCTGCCATAGCTCTGCTGGTTGCAATGCAGGCATTAATAGCTCGATTGAATTGATCGCTTCCATTTCTTCACGAATAATTTGTTCAATTTTTGATAATACTTTGCGCGCTAATGGTAAGTATGAATATACTCCTGCTGCATTTTGACGGATAAATCCGGCACGCAATAGCATGCGATGCGATTTCACGTCTGCATCGGATGGGTTTTCCCTTAATGTAGGGATAAACGTTTTGGTCTGTTTCATAAATAGTGCCACCTTTTTTATTTAAATTGCTACTTCTATAATACTAATCAAATTTAGCTTTGAACGCTAGTATTATTCATACAAAACGCTCAAAGCTGCCATTTTAAAACGTATTTTGTTTAAAAGAGATTCTACCTCTGACATAGGGTTGATTTCCATTGAGGGTCAATCAACCTGCTCGCCACCTAGTTAAATCATCTTAATTGTTTTTAGAAGAAGAATCGCTGGATATCATTCCATGTCACGACGACCATTAAGATCATCAGGAGGAGGATTCCGACGAAGTGAACCATACCTTCTTTTTGACGGTCGATCGGTTTTCCTCTTACTGCTTCAACAGCGAAGAATAGTAAACGGCCACCATCAAGTGCTGGTAATGGTAATAAGTTCATAATTCCTAAGTTGACGCTCAGCATTGCCGCAAAGTATAGAATATTATATAAACCGAAAGTTACGACCGTTTCAGTTGTTTTATAAATTCCTACCGGTCCTGATAAAGCGTCAATTGAGAATTGGCCGGTAACCAGTTTGCCGACAAGTTTTCCGATTGTAATAATCATGTTATACGTTTCTTCCACACCATACACTACGGCTTGTAATGGATTTTTTTCAATGGAACGCATAACACCGATTTGGCCATACGGTTGGCCGCCTTCTTGTTCCACAGCTTTCGGTGTAAGTTCAATGATTTCATTGCCCGCTGGACGTTCAACTTCGAATGTCACAGTTTTGTTCGGGTTATTGAAAATTTGCGTGGATAATTGTTCCCAAGTTGAAATCGGCTGACCGTTTACTTTGACAACCTTATCCCCATCAACCAAACCGGCACTGCTCGCAACAGAGTCGTCCACAACTTCGGCAATAATCGGTTCATCGGATGGAATCCCTTGAATCAGCCCGATAATCAGGAAGATGAAAAACGCTAAAATAAAGTTGAATAATGGACCTGCAAAAATGGCCATCGCACGAGCACCAACGGATTTTGAATTGAATTGGCGATCAAGCGGTGCAATCATCTGGTCCGTACCATTTTCAACGATGCTTGCTGTACGTGATACATTGTAGCGGATGAACTGATCATCCTCATCATAACCTTCAATCCAAAGTTCGCGTTCTAAATCCGCACGCTCCACTTCTAAAAAGATGACGTTCTGGTAATGTGTTTTTTGGTTGAGTATGATTTTTTCTACAATATTTTCTTCGTTCGTTATTAAAGCTACGCGGTAACCAGGCTGCAATTCTACCGTATCGGTATCTTCTCCGGCCATTCTTACATAACCGCCAATCGGCAATAATCGTAGCGTATAGACTGTTTCACCTTTCGTCATCCCAAAAATCTTCGGTCCCATACCAATCGCAAATTCACGCACCATAATGCCCGCTTTCTTTGCAAATAAGAAGTGACCTAGCTCATGGAAAAATACGAGTGAGCCAAAAATTAAAATAAAGGCTATAACTGTTTGCATAATCTCCCACCTTCATTGGAACTGAGCCGAGTATTATTTCGCTCAATCTTTTCTAGCAATCAAGCTCTTGAAAAAGGCACCGCTTGTACAAAGAGGGGATGTCCACCTTTTCGTTTTTCACGTCCGTTTTTCATACTTTACTATTTTACCATGCTTGCGACTGTTTTTCTCGTTTCACTGTCTACATGTAAAATAGTTGCTAAATCTGGCAAAGCGATATTGTTATGACTATTCATAATACGCTCAATACATTCTTCAATTTGTAAAAAAGTAATTTTTTCCTGTAAAAACAATGCAACAGCTGCCTCATTCGCCGCGTTCATTGCCGTTAAAATTGTACCGCCCATTCGCCCTGCATCATATGCAAGTTTTAATGCGCGGAAACGGTCAAAATCCACTTCCTTAAAATGAAGCTGTCCAATTTGGGCCAAATTTAAACGTTGGCCGTTTGAAAGCGGTAAACGGTCCGGGTAGCTAAGCGCATATTGGATCGGTACACGCATATCCGGTGTTCCTAGCTGTGCGATGACACTTGTATCCTCATATTCCACCATCGAGTGAATAATGCTTTCACGGTGCAGCAATACATCGATATTGTCATAAGGCATATCAAACAGTACATGTGCCTCAATTACTTCAAGTCCTTTATTCATCATTGTTGCTGAATCAATTGTAATTTTCGCTCCCATTGACCAGTTCGGATGATTCAGTGCATCTTTAACGGTTACTCCTACCAGCTCATCCCTTGTTTTATCACGGAATGAACCACCCGATGCCGTTAAAATAATACGCTCGATACGTTTTTTATTTTCGCCGTTCATCGATTGGAAAATAGCGGAATGCTCACTGTCTACCGGTAAGATCGGGGCATTATATTTTTTTGCTTCCGCCATGACAAGATGGCCGGCTGTTACAAGTGTTTCTTTATTCGCAATGGCAATTGTTTTCCCCATACGGATTGCAGCGAGTGTCGATTCCAGTCCAACGCTGCCTAATACTGCATTGATAAGCACTGTCGAATCCGGATGTGTCGCAACTTCGACCAATCCTTTTTCGCCATATGTAAAGGAAACATGCGGGAACTCTTTTTGTAAAATGCCTGCCGCTTCCTCCGTTTGCATTGAAACTAATTCTGGTTGAAGTTTTTCTATAATTTCGCGGGACTTTTCAATATTTTGTCCGGCTGAAAATGCAACAAGCTTAAATTCGTTCGGATTTGCAAGTAAAATATCAAAAGTCTGCCATCCGATGGAACCTGTTGCACCTAATAAACTAATTTTTTTCACAATGATACGTCCCTTCTATGTCCTAGGAAAAGAAATGCAAAAAATGCAGTAATGGTACGACAAACAGTAAACTGTCAAAGCGGTCCAAAATACCGCCGTGTCCTGGAAGAATATTACCCGAATCTTTGACACCATAATGTCGTTTAATAGCCGATTCGACTAAATCGCCCATTTGACCAATAATCGATGCAATAATTGTTACAACGATTAATTGCAGCCAGCTTGATGCAAAAGGATACGTAAGCTGCATCGCAATCGCGAAAATAACTGCAATAACAATCCCGCCAATAAAACCTTCCACTGTTTTTTTCGGCGAAATTTCCGGCCATAATTTATTTTTCCCTAATTTACGTCCAACAAAATAGGCACCGGAATCTGTTGTCCATACGACTAATAGCACAAACACGACATATTCCAAACCGATAAAACGTGTTTCGATAAAATAATGGAAACCAAGGCCGACATATAATGCCCCTAGCACGATGAAACCAATTTCATCAAACGTCATTTTATTTTTTACAAGTACAATATAAATCAGCAGTAATATCGCGATTCCATATACGATCATTAATAATGAATCATATTGGAAAAATTCAACGATTTTCAGTGACCATTCATTTGGTACAACCAATACGAATAATGCAAGTGTACCAATAATACCTGGAACAGATGCAATTGAAATTCCTTTCATTTTCAGCAATTCATAGAAACCAATGGCTGCGATAATACTCATTAAAATCGCAAATGGCGTTCCTCCATAAATTACGAATGGAATAAATAAGGCTGCAGCAATTACTCCGGTAATGATGCGTTGTTTCAATTTGTTCCTTCTCCTTTCAGCCCCCCATAACGGCGGTTACGGTTTTGATACACAGAGATTGCCTCTTTTAAGCAAGCTTCGTCAAAATCCGGCCAATGCGTATCAGTGAACCAAAATTCCGTATAGGCAAGCTGCCATAGCATAAAGTTACTTATGCGCACTTCACCACTCGTGCGAATTAATAAATCGGGTTCAGGTAAATGAGCCGTCATTACATACTGGGAAATATGTTGTTCATTTAATTCGTCAATTGTAAGGTTTCCTGCTTCTACCTCTTTCAGAAGCTTTTGCATCGCCATTACAATTTCAGCACGCCCACCGTAATTCATCGCAAAGTTTAAGACTAACCCTGTATTCCCTGCAGTCGCCTCCATAGCCTTTTTTAAAGCAGATTGGGTATATTCCGGCAATGAATCCATCACACCGATCATTTCTACTTTAATATTTCGCTCCATCAGCTCTGGTAAAAAGGAATTTAAAAATTGCTCTGGTAAACGCATTAAAAATTCCACTTCTGATTTAGGACGCTTCCAGTTTTCCGTTGAAAACGCATAGAGCGTCAATACTTCTACTCCTAAATCACAAGCGCAACGTGTTATTTTTCGAACTGTTTTCATTCCTTCATGATGCCCTGCAACTCGAGGCATTGAACGTTTTTTTGCCCAACGTCCATTTCCGTCCATAATAATTGCAATATGGGTCGGGATATCCTCTCCCTTAACTAAGTCCACATTTTCACTACTGAATGATTGTTCTTTATTTGTATTTTTCCCAAAAAGTTTTTTAAACATAGTTAATACCCCCAACTGCACAGTTCGGACCGTTTCCCTTTTTATCATATCAAAAAAGGGATTACCTGTCCTTTTTATATAATGAACTTCTTTAGTATCTTAAAGAATAAATTGTTCTTCCTTTAACTTTCATATGTATTTTTTCTACAATTTATACTTTCAATTAGGGGAAATGGGTTAATGCGCTTTTTTGCTACAGCTATACTTCCCTAACAAACTTAAGATTTATCTATTATTGTAAAAAAACGTCCTCATTAGCAGGACGTTTTAATCCATGTAAAGTTCATACATCGCCAGAAAAAGATTTCGCGCTAATGTGATCCACCAGCGCGAAGAAAAATTATTAAATCTAGAATTATCTTATTAACATTCGGGTTAACATCCATTGCGGGTCAGACGCTTTCCGCGGGCAAGAATTAGAGTCAAATTTTTTTGTCTCTAATTCTTTGCGCCGAGGATGGCGGCAATTTATTGCGGCCACCGCAGAAGCAACACCTTAATGAATGAGAAGGCATAAACAACTCGCCTCCCCTTCATTCCAATCGACCCATTTCATAAAATATCCCTAAAATTAAACTGTTAAAATTTCTTTTTCTTTTTCTTTCACTAACTCTTCGATTTTAACGATTGAGTTGTCTGTTAGTTTTTGGATGTCATCGTTGAAGCCGCGTAATTCGTCTTCTGTGATTTCACCGTTCTTTTCTAATTTTTTCAGGTCGTCGTTTGCATCACGGCGCACGTTACGTACAGCAACTTTTGCGTCTTCCGCTTCTTTTTTCACCTGTTTTACTAATTCTTTACGACGCTCTTCAGTTAATGCCGGTACAGCTAAACGAATGACATTACCGTCATTTGTCGGTGTAATCCCGATATCTGAACGCATAATCGCTTTTTCGATTTCACCTAAGATTGATTTATCATAAGGCTGAATAACTAAAAGGCGTGCTTCCGGTACAGAAATACCTGCCATTTGGTTGATCGGTGTTGGAGAACCATAGTAGTCCACCATAATACGATCCAATAGTGAAGCATTTGCTACACCTGCACGAATTGAAGCTAATTCACGTGAGAAAGCATTAATTGATTTTGTCATTTTTTCTTTTGCCTGATTTAATACTTGTTGTGTCATTACGCATCTCTCCTAACAACTGTTCCAATATTTTCGCCTAATGCGGCACGTTTAATATTACCTGGTTCTGATAAGTTGAAAACGACCAGCTTGATATCATTATCCATACATAATGTCGAAGCTGTAGAATCCATTACTTGTAAACCTTGCTGAATAACGTCTAAATACGTAAGTGTGTCATACTTAACTGCTTCAGAATCTAATTTTGGATCTGCAGAATAAACGCCATCCACATTATTTTTCGCCATTAAAATTGCATCTGCATTAATTTCTGCGGCACGTAAAGCTGCTGTAGTATCTGTCGAGAAGTATGGGTTACCTGTTCCCGCAGCAAAGATTACAACACGCGCTTTTTCCAGATGGCGAACTGCTTTACGTCGAATATATGGCTCTGCAACTTGTGTCATAACGATTGATGATTGAACACGTGTAGGAACACCCAGATTTTCCAATGAATCCTGTAATGCAAGTGCATTCATCACTGTTCCCAACATCCCCATATAATCTGCATTGGCACGTTCCATACCCATTTCAGCGCCGATTTTACCGCGCCAAATGTTGCCTCCGCCGACAACTAATGCGACCTCTACACCTAAGTCGATAACTTCTTTAATTTCTGCAGCGATCGATTTAATAACATCCGGTGAGAAACCGAAGCCTAATTCTCCAGCTAATGCTTCCCCGCTAAGTTTAATAACTACTCGTTTGTACTCTGACACACCCATAGTAGACCTCCGTTACTCATTTATTTAAAAGGAAATACGACGTAATTTTTATGTATCGTACTTCACTTCATTCAAAAATAGATTTCTTTAAAAATAGGGAACACGCAAATGGTGCTCCCTACTGTTTGCTTAAATTAGTGTTAATTTAAGTTGTAATTTAATTAGTTACCTTTAACTTGGCTCATTACTTCTTCAGCGAAGTTATCTTCACGCTTTTCGATACCTTCACCAACTGCATAACGAGTGAAGCTTGTTACAGTAGCATTTAATGAGTTTACGAAGTCGCGTACTTTTTGATCTGAGTTTTTAACGAAAGCTTGGTCTAATAAACATACGTCTTCGAAGTATTTACCAAGACGGCCTTCTACCATTTTCGCTACGATGTTTTCTGGTTTACCTTCGTTTAACGCTTGCTCAGTTAATACTTTGCGCTCACGTTCTACTTCGTCAGCAGAAACTTCGTCACGAGAAATGTAAGTTGGGTTGATTGCAGCGATATGCATAGCGATATCTTTTGCAGCAGCAGCGTCAGTAGAACCTTCAAGAACTACTAATACACCAATACGTCCGCCCATGTGTAAGTAAGAACCGAATGCATCTGCATCAGTTTTTGTTTTGATTTCGAAACGACGTAATGAGATTTTTTCACCGATTGTAGCAGTAGCTGTAGAAATTTGGTCAGCGATTTTCACGCCGTCTTTTTCTAATTCTAAAGCAGCTTCTACTGATTCTGGTTTCGCAGTTAATAATTGCTCTGCTAAAGAAGAAACTAAAATTTGGAACTTGTCGTTTTTCGCAACGAAGTCTGTTTCAGCGTTTACTTCTAAAAGAATCGCTTCATTACCGTTTTCTAAAATGTAAGTTGTACCTTCAGCAGCGATACGGTCAGCTTTTTTGCCAGCAGCAGCTAAACCTTTTTCACGTAGGAAATCGATTGCAGCGTCGATGTCACCTTCTGTTGATACTAATGCTTTTTTACAGTCCATCATACCTGCGCCTGTTTTTTCGCGTAATTCTTTTACTAATTGTGCAGTAATGTTTGCCATATTGAGTTTCCTCCTAAATATAATGAAAAAATTTATTTACACTATTTCATACTTTAAGCGATAAACCGCTATTTTTCAACGATTCATACATCTTCAAATTCATTTCTCAAAAAAAGGTGATAAGGGGTTCATCCACTTATCACCTTTTCTAACAGTGAATTACTCAGCTGTAGCTTCTTCTACTGCAGGAGCTTCTTCTTCACCTTGTTTAGCTTCTAATAAAGCGTCAGCCATTTTAGCAGTTAATAATTTAACCGCGCGGATAGCATCGTCGTTTGCAGGGATTACGTAATCAATTTCATCTGGATCACAGTTAGTGTCTACGATACCAACTAGAGGGATGTTTAATTTGATTGCTTCTGCAACTGCGATACGCTCTTTACGAGGGTCTACAACGAACATTACGTCCGGAATAGCTTTCATATCACGGATACCGCCTAAGAATTTGACTAAGCGCTCGTGCTCTTTTTTAAGTTGGATTACTTCTTTTTTAGGAAGTACAGCGAAAGTGCCGTCTTCTTCCATTTTTTCGATATCTTTCATACGTTGTACACGTTTTTGAATAGTACCGAAGTTAGTTAAAGTACCACCTAACCAACGTTGGTTGATGTAGTAGTTACCTGAACGTTCAGCTTCTTCTTTGATCGCTTCTTGTGCTTGTTTTTTCGTACCTACGAATAAAACTTTACCACCGTCTTGACCAACTTGACGCATGAAATCGTATGCTTCTTCTAATTTTTTAACCGTTTTTTGTAAATCGATAATGTAAATACCGTTACGCTCTACGAAGATATATTTCTTCATTTTTGGGTTCCAACGGCGAGTTTGGTGACCGAAATGTACACCAGCTTCTAGTAATTGTTTCATTGAAATTACTGACATGAGTGTTTCCTCCTAATATGTTTGGTTTTTTTCCTCCGTATTTTTCATCTGCAACAAGCTACCCATAGACTTACGAGCACCACTTACTACATCAAAATACGTGTGTATTGTTAACACCATTTGTAAATATATCATAATAGACTTTCAAGTGCAACTACTTTACGCATGAAACTTTACGAGGAGTTCAATTTCTGTTTTCCCGCGTTCCATCATTTTTGCAATTTCTTCAATTGTTTTTCCATTGCGGTAATGATGGATGACTTCCTGCTCGAACGTCATTTTCTCTTCTTGAACATCATTTTCTTCAGAAAGCGGTTCCGCTATTACTGTTGGTTCATCGTTTTTCTCCTCAACATGCTGCTGTGTTTTCTGTTTTTGATAGGCACTAGCTGCTTGCTTGACCGGAACGAATTTGCGCGGTTCTATTTCCTGTTCTTTTACCGGCTGCTCTTTTAAAGCGAGTGAAGACTCCTCTTTACGGGATGTTGCCTTTTTCTGAGGGACATCCGTTTTTTTCAACTCGCTGATTAGCCGGTCGTTTTCTTCTTTCATTTCCATTAAATATACACTTATCGCATTGTCCATTTCATTAATCAGTTCATTTTGGCGCTTTTCCAAATTCTTAAATTTAGAAAGTTTACTATATAAAAGAACAATTGCAAAAATCGTAATCATTTGGATAAGAAACAACGTAATTATAACTGCGATCATGTTGACTGCTCCTAGCCACTATAATCAAAAAGATTCCCTTTAAACGGGTGCTGCACTTTCTGATCTAGCTGTTCCTTATTTTTCTTGTTGTCCTGCATTTGCTCTTCCTCGCTTTGGGAAGCAGTTTCCTGCTCGTCATCATTGACTGTGTTCAAATGTTCTGTTTCATTGACGGATAATAGTTTGCGTTCCAATTCCCTGTTCAGTGCTTCGTTTGCATGCATTTGCTGCAGGATCGTGTTTTGTTGACGCTGATCCGCCATTTTCCCTGCTTCAAATGTTTTCGGAATCGCAATCTGCAACTCCAGACCTTTCAAGCTCATAACGCCGCCTCCTTACGTATTGATCATTTCCGAAGACAATAATTTACGTAATTTAAACAATGCTTTTGAGTGGATTTGCGAAATTCTTGATGTCGACAGTTCCAGTATTTCACCGATTTCGGTTAATGTTAATTCTTCCGAGTAGAACAGACTGATAACAAGCTGTTCTTTTTCATTCAGCTTTTTAATATTTTCAGCCAAATCGCCCAATAGCTCTACATGAACTGTTTGCTGCTCAGGTGTTTTCGTATTGTCATCACGGATAACAAAGGACTTGCCTTCCGATTCTTCCTGGTCCAGCTGCTCATTGATGGACAGCACATTCGAGAAAAAATACTCCTGGAACGTTTGGTACACTTCTTCGACCGGCAAATTCATATGTGCTGCAACTTCTTCCGGTGTCGCATGGCGCATCAGCTTCTGCTCTAGTGATTCGATTTGCGATTCCAGCTTTTTTGCTTTTTCCCGCGCCGATCTTGGGAGCCAGTCCTCTTTACGTAAACCGTCGAGAATAGCACCGCGCACACGGAATGAGGCATACGTATCAAATTTCAAATCTCGGTTTATATCAAATTTATTCAACGCATCAAACAGCCCCATCATCCCAAGACTCATCAGGTCGTCTCTGGAAATATTCTTCGGAAGCCCTACAGCAATACGCTGTACATGATATGATACGAGTGGTTTAAACTTTTTTATTAATAAATCGCCAGCTTCGGGATCACGGTTCTTTGTCCAACGAACCCATAATGATTGTTCGTCTCTATGCCTTTGTTCTGTCAAACATACCCACCCCTTTATTTGAAAAGTAACATTATTTGTGTTCATTATATCAAAAAGCCTTTTAATATACATCTAATCCAGTATTTCGACACAGTATTTCCTTATATTTCACTAAATAAAAAAGAGTCGGATTTACGACTCTTTTACCGTGAAAGGGATTCATCGCTTTGAAGCATCGAACGAACGACTTGTGCAATTTCTTCCGTATTCTCCTCTTCAACTTCCATTGCCGTATGTCCATCTTGCGGATCGGTTTCTGTTTTTTCCGTCTCTTTCGCAACTACAGCCAGTTCCTCTTCTGTCGGTAACATAACAGGTACTTCGGGTGTATAAAATACATAGCCGATGAAATAGCGGATCAGAAACATTAAACTAAATGCAATGACAGCTGCGACAAAAGCTGCACCGATCGTCGGCAGCGGTATCGCATAAGGATTTTGAATTGCAGCGATAAAATATACAGCGAATGAAAGTAGTGCTGCCCAAAAATTATAATATATTGAACCAAACATTAAATTTCACTCACTCCTTTATTGACAGTACGAACTTGAAGCATGCTCGTTTCAGGGTTAAATTCGATTGTACGACCGCTGTTTCCGCCCGTGTCTTCAGCGACAAGCCGTATGCCCAGCTCTTTCAACTTCGCTTTTACAGCTTCCACATTTCTAGGTCCGATCCTCATGGAATCTTTATCTGACGTAAACTGGAACATTTGTGCGCCGCCCGCAATCTTTGCCTTTAACTTAAAGGGCTGCACTCCCTCTTGTTTTAAAAGATCGACTAAAGCGGCAATTCCCGTATCGGCAAATTTTGCGGCATTCATTGTGGCCGTTCGATTTAAGCTGGAATCCGGTAGCATGACATGGACCATACCGGCAACTTTTTTGGAGTCGTCGTAAATGACTGCACCGACACAGGAACCTAATCCAGACGTACGAATCGTTTTAGGAATTTTCACGATATCCATTTGTGCAATGCCTACTTTAATCACTTCGTTTGAATTAATAACTATCATATGTCGTAGGCACTCCTAATGCTTTGAAAATCGCTTCAAATGAATCGGGTTCAGGCAACAGGAAGAACTGTCCTTTTACCGCTTCATCATCAGACATCACTTCTTCATATATAGATGTGTTAATGACGATGACCGTATCACTTACTTGTGATAGTTCAATCAGTCCGATGCTAATAATCGCGCCAAACATATCAACACTTAGTCCCGGTACTGTCGGATAGATTTTAAGACCCGTAAAATCGGATAAGGCCGATAAATAAGAGCCGGATAAAATATTGCCCATTTCCTGCATCGCCGATAAGCCCATTTCCGAATACGGCGGTGTGTGAAAATCAAAAGATTCGTCATGGATGAGACTTCGAATAAATCGGTTTGCCTGCTCAATCGGCAAAATGAAAAACATGCTTCCTTGGGCATCCCCTTCTAACCGAAGATAAATACCGACGACAGCATTTTCCGAGCCGCCAGCGAGCTCCATCATTTCATTGAACGAGGCCATTTTCACGTCGGGTACACGCATATCGATTTTCTTTCCCAGTAAATTCGATAATGCCGTAGCCGCATGTGCAGCACCAATATTTCCGATTTCCTTTAAAACATCCAAATGCAGCAACGTAATTTTTTCACTAAAGTTCATTTTCAATCCCTACTTTAATAGATTCCAGGCAAGCGGGGCTCACCCGGAAAATTATTCATTGAAATTAATCGATCGGATTTAACACTTTATCTAAGTGAAGTAAAATTAACAGGCGGTTTTCCAATTTGGCAACACCTGCGATAAAATCTTCCTCTAATGAGCCGACCACTTCCGGTTGCTGTCCAATGGAAGATGCATCAATGTCCAACACATCATTTGCCGAGTCGACAATAAAACCGACTTCCATCGTTTCCAGTGTAATAATAATAATTCGGGTTGTTTCTTCGTTACCTGAAACCGGCAAGTCAAAACGTTCACGTAAATCAATGACAGGCGTTACGACACCCCGAAGATTGATGACTCCTTTTACATAACGTTCTGTTTTCGGTACACGTGTAATATGCATTAATTTTTCGATTCCCTTTACGTGCGAAACAGGAATGGCATATTCTTTATCTGCTAATTGAAAAACAATTACTTTCAAGTTTTTTTGCTCTGTTGCATTCGTCATTCTTCACACCTCTTATCCTTTTACTTCATCAGTGCGTTACAGTCTACAATTAACGCCACTTTTCCGTTTCCTAAAATCGTTGCACCCGAGATCGCAAAAATATTCGTTAAGTAGTTACCTAATGATTTCAGCACAATTTCCTGTTGGCCGATAAATGAATCGACTACTAAACCAGCTAATTTATCGCCTTTGCGGACGATTACGACTGAATGGAAGCCATCATTTTTTTGTTCGGCACGCGGTACTTCAAAAATTTCTTCCAGGAATACAAGCGGCACAACTTTACCACGGAAATCGATTACTTTTTGATTATGTGCGTTCAAAATATCTGAATGACGGATAATCGATGTTTCAATAATAGATGATAACGGAATGGCATAAATTTCTTGTTCAATTTCTACAAGCATGACTGAAATAATCGACAGTGTCAGCGGTAATTGAATAGAGAAGACCGAACCTACATTTTGAGTCGATTCAATCGAAATGTTGCCGCCTAATGATTCGATCGTTGTTTTCACAACATCCAGACCGACACCACGGCCCGACACATCCGAAATGACGTCGGCTGTTGAGAAACCGGATGCCATAATTAACTCGTTGATCTGCTTGTCTGTCATCGTCAATGATTGTTCATGTGTAACAATTCCTTTAGACAATGCTTTTGCCAATACTTTATCGCGGTTGATCCCTGCTCCGTCATCTTCAATTTCGATGAATACATAGTTCCCGCTATGATAAGCACGAAGTTCCACCGTTCCTTCTTCCGGTTTGCCTTTTGCACGGCGCACTTCCGGACTTTCAATTCCATGATCAACAGAGTTGCGGATCAAGTGAACTAACGGATCTCCAATTTCATCAATAACTGTGCGGTCAAGCTCTGTTTCTGCACCGACAATTTTAAGTTCGATTTTTTTATTCAAATCACGGGACAATTGGCGTACCATTTTCGGGAAACGGTTAAATACTGTATCTACCGGAACCATTCGCATCGTTAAAACGATATTTTGCAGATCTCCCATTGTACGGCTCATTCGTTCAACCGTTTCATTCAACTCCCCATGATTTACATCACCGGCGATCGATAAAAGGCGGCCGCGATCGATTGCAAGTTCTTCAAACAAGTTCATTAAAATATCAAGACGTTCGATATTTACACGAATCGTTTTACTCGATGCATGCCCTGATTTACTATTGTTATTTTTAGCAGAAGCTGCTTTTTTAGGCTGTTCTTCAGAGACAGCAGTTACAGTTTCCTGTATTGCAGGCTGTGGCTGTACTTCTTCAGCAGGTACTTCGATTGCGGCAGTTTTCGTAACAAATACATCACGTTCGATTTTGTTGACAACAACGCGATCAACTTCCGATACTTTCATCAGCATCTTTTGCAAGTCTTCCGCTGGCTCTTTCGAAATAAAGGCTACATGGAATACACTATCAAACTGTTCTTCTTCCAGTTTATCTACCGTCGGAGTAGATTTGATGACATCCCCGTTTTTCTCCAGTATTTCGAATACCATGAACACACGAGCTGCTTTCAATAAACAGTCTTCTCGCAAAGCTACTGTAATTTCGTATGCATTGAATTCTTGTTCAGATGATTGCAGAATGACCGTTTTTTCAAAATCATCATAGGACAATTTCAATTCGGGTGCTTCAGCCGGCTGTTCAGATTCATTTACTACCATTGCTGCTGCAACTTCCTGGCCAGGCATTGGTTCTGAAGCTGCCGTTGCCGGTTCGCCTGCTTCTATGCGCTTAAGCTTTTCCACTGTTGCCTGCACATCGTGTTTACCGTCGCCGCCATCTGCAATGTCGAATACCATTTCTTCTAAATGATCGACAGATTCGAAAACGACATCCAAAATTTCTGCGTTCACTTTAATTTTACTGTTACGGATCGCATCTAAAATATTTTCCATTTTATGTGTTAAGTCGGCTAAATCTTCAAAGCCCATGGTTGCTGCCATACCTTTTAAAGTATGTGCCGAACGGAAAATTTCTCCGACAATCGTTAAGTCTTCCGGATTTTTTTCCAGTTCCAATAAGTGTTCACTGCATGCTTGTAAATGCTCTTTACTTTCTTCAATGAACATTTCCAAATATTGATTTAATTCCATTTAGAGGGCACCCCTTTTTAAGGCATATATTTCATAATTGTTCGGGCAATATCATCAACATCCGCCACTTCATCTACAAGCTGCGTTTCCACGGCAGCTTTTGGCATTCCATATACGATACATGTTTCTGCTGACTCGGCAATAGCCGTGACATTCCCTGTTTTTTTGAGCGACACTAGACCTTTTGATCCGTCATAGCCCATTCCGGTCATAATGACGGCAATTTTATCGAAATCCGAATACTTGCTGACATCTTCAAACATGACATCTACAGACGGGCGATGGCCTGCTCTTGGCGGTTCCTGATCGTCGAGTACGACTGCAAATGACGATCCGATTTTTCTTAATTTAAGATGATAGCCACCCGGCGCAATATAGGCAGTCCCTTTTTGCAACAGGTCGCCTTGTTCTGCTTCTTTCACATGAATTTCACTCAATTGATCAAGTCTGGCTGCCAGCGATTTTGTAAAACCGGCAGGCATATGCTGCACGATTAAAATCGGTGCACCCACATTTGCGGGAATTTTAGTGATCACTTCCTGTAAAGCTCTTGGACCACCTGTAGAAGTCCCGATCAAAATGATTTTCTTCGAAGTTTTGCTCCACTCCGTCTTTTTAATCGGTACATCAATGTTGACGGGTGGCTTTGTCATATTTTTCAGTTTTGGTTCTTCATTGTTGAAAGGATGACGGGGCACTTGACTTGCAGCTGTCGATTTAAGCAATGGTTTTCTCAGTTTTGAAACCGTTACTTTAGATGCCTCTTCCACTTTTCGTACGAGCTCATCCTTAATTTTATGTAAATCCAATGAAATGGAGCCGCTTGGTTTTGCAACAAAATCTACTGCACCGTATTCCATTGCCATTAACGTATTTTCTGCTCCGCGCTTTGTCGTACTGGAAAGCATGATGACAGGCAATGGATACTTTTGCATAATCTCTTTTAACGCTTCCATCCCATTCATTTCCGGCATTTCAACATCCATCGTCACGACATCGGGCTTCAGCTGCTCGATCTTTTTAATGGCGTCTTTCCCATTACGGGCAGCCCCGATGACTTCAATATTCGGATGATCCGAAAAAAAATCGCTTATTAGCTTCCGCATAAAGGCGGAATCATCAACAACTAGCAGTTTAGTTTTCTGTAAGTTGCTCATTTACTCACGCCCTCTCGAAAAGATGTTTTTTAATTTTGCTATAAATTTTATAGATTCGTTCGTTGCATGCACTTCTTTCAATTCGGCCTGCGCTGTTAAAAATTGATCAACAATCTTTAACAACGTTTTAGAAACCGGGGCATCAGGATACACGAGTGTAAATAACGCTTGCTGACGTACTGCTTGACGCACAACAGAATCTTCCGGCAGTGAGCCTAAAATCGTTACTTCTTTCTCCAAAAAACGCTGCATCACTGTTTTTAGGCGTTGTGTCGTATCTTGCCCTTCCTCGACTGTATACGCCCGATTGCCTAAAAGATAAAATTTCTTCATCGGGTCTCTCATATGAATAAATTTCATCATAGAATAAGCATCCATAATAGACGTCGGTTCCGCGGTAGAAATAACAATAATTTCTTCAATAGATGTTAATAGATCTAAAGACCAATCAACAACACCCGCTCCCATATCGAATAAAACAAAATCGAATTCTTTCTGTAATGTTTCAAAAGCCGAGACAAGACGGGCAAAAACTTCAGGAGACCATTCCATTAAAGACGACATTCCGGACCCGCCGGAAATATAGCTTACTCCTTCATTCGTTTCGCACAGTACTTCTTCAAGCGGTACTTGGCCATCCAGGTAATCCTTTAAATTGTATTTTACAGAACTCCCTATGAGAATGTGTACATTCCCCATACCGATGTCCATATCTAAAACAACTACTTTTTTTCCTTTTTTTGATAATAGAGTTGCGAAGTTTGTCGTAAAGTTACTTTTACCTACACCGCCTTTTCCACTAACAACAGCAATTGACCGCCCTGACCTATGTTCGCTTCCAAGCATTTTCTGACGCAACTTTTCAGCTTGATCTTTCATCCGAGTTCACCTTGAAGAAAAGTTCTAGTAAATTATCACTATTTGGCTGTTCGATATCTTCTGGTACTTCTTGACCATTCGTATAATAAGCTAGTCCTTTATTATATTTAATCATTAAATTAAACATAGTGCCAATAGAATTTGTTTCATCAAGCTTCGTAAAGATAAATTTTTCAATATGCATGTTCGAAAATTGTTCAATAATTGATTCTAAGTCTTTTTGCTTAGATGTTAAAGATAAAACGAGGTAGGATTCTACTTGTTCACTAAATTGTATTAATGACTTTAAATCTTCTACATATTTCGCTTCTTTATAGTTTCTTCCGGCCGTATCTATAAAAATTAAATCCAAATGGTCAAACTTTTTAATCGCTTCTGCATAATCTGTTGCATTATAAACAACTTCCACAGGTGCCTGCAGTAACGCGGCATACGTCTTCAATTGTTCAATCGCGGCGATACGATATGTGTCCGTCGTAATAAAACCGATCTTCTTTTTCTTTTCAAGGACTGCACGTGCTGCCATTTTGGCAATCGTTGTCGTTTTCCCGACTCCTGTTGGTCCTAGCACATTAATGTATTTTTTCTCATATGAAATACCGCTGATCGGCAAGTCATACAATTCTTTTCTTAAATAGTCTTTGGCCACTTCCTGCATTTCGTTCCACGTGATTTGCTTGCCATGGCCGTTATAATACATAAAAAGCTCATCACTGATTTGTGTGATAAGCTCCTCTCCAAGTTCCTGCTCACGTAGAAAGTCGATAAATGGTAAGAGTTCATCAGGATATTGAGATTGTGTCGACATACGCTGCATCGCTTGCATCATTGATTTTAAATCGGCAATCTCTTTTGCCAGGCTTTCAGGCATGACGCCAGCATCGTCTTGCGGAACTTTTTTGTACGGTTCCATAGACGAAGCTGTTTCGGTAATCCCTTCCCCTTTCAATTGCGGTGCAAATGTTGGCATGTCTTCAAAAGACGGTAATGAAGGTTTCTTTTCCACCTGGTCATAACCTGCCACGACTTCATAGCTTTTATTTTTTACTAATCCGAAAAACTTTTTCGTCACGACGACCTTTGAATTCAGAATAACTGCATCTTCCCCTAAATCGGCGCGAATTAGTTTCATCGCCTCAGCAATGGAAGGTGCATTGTATTTTTTCATCTTCACTCTACATTCACCACCCCTACACTTTGAATTTCAACAGCTGCATCCAATTCGTTATACGAAAGAATCGGTACTTGCGGGAAATAACGTTCTGTTAATTGTCTAACATACAGGCGCACAGCTGGCGAACATAAAATAATTGGCGACTGCTCCGTATAGGAAACACGCTCCACTTCTTTTGCAATAGCTTCCAATACGAACTGCGACTGCTGTGGATCCATTGCCAAATAGTTACCGTGGTCTGTTTGCTGAATGCTGTCAGCCACGAGTTTTTCCACTTTCGCAGATACTGTAATAACTTTCAATGCTTGTTGGCCGTTAATGAATTGTGATGTTATTTGTCTAGCCAATGCCTGTCTCACATATTCCGTTAAAATATCAGGATCGCTAGTAAGCTTTGCATAATCTGCCAATGTTTCGAAAATAATCGGCAAATTCCGTATCGAAACATTTTCACGCAATAGTTTTGCCAATACTTTTTGGACTTCCCCTATCGATAATGGTGCCGGAATTAAATCGTCCACTAAAATCGCATGAGTTTCGCGTAAATGATCGATCAATTGCTTCGTCTCTTGACGTCCAAGCAGATCGTGGGCATTCGCACGGATAATTTCCGTTAAATGGGTAGAAACAACGCTTGGCGGATCGACTACTGTATAACCGAACATTTCGGCATCCTCTTTTACTGCTTCTGTAATCCATTTTGCAGGCAATCCAAATGACGGCTCGATTGTATCGATCCCATCGATTGAATTATCATCCCCCGGACTCATTGCCAAATAATGATCGAGCAGTAATTCGCCTCTTGCCATTTCATTTCCCTTTATTTTAATCCGGTACTCATTTGGCTGCAGCTGGATATTGTCACGGATACGGACAATCGGTATAACAATCCCAAGCTCGAGTGCAAGCTGACGGCGGATCATTACTACGCGGTCCAGTAAATCCCCGCCCTGCGCAGCATCCACTAACGGAATTAATCCATAGCCAAATTCGAACTCGATCGGATCGACATTTAATAGATTAATAACATTTTCCGGACTTTTCATCGTATCAGAAGCAACTTCCTCTTCGATTTCCATAATTTCTTCCGGTGTTTCTTCTTTTTTACGATCCATCAAGAAGGCACCAGCCGCTAATGCTATCGCAATCGGAATGGTAATCCAGTCCGGAATCGGTGTGAATAATCCAAGCAGAAGAATTGTACCTGCAGCGACATAAAGGAGTTTTGATTGAGCAAATAATTGTGCTGTAATATCTGAACCAAGATTTCCTTTAGAAGCGGCACGTGTTACAACAATCCCTGTTGCAGTGGAAATTAGTAATGCCGGGATTTGCGATACTAGTCCATCACCGACTGTCAGCATTGAATACTTCGATGCCGCTTCACCGAAACTCAGCTCCATCTGAACCATACCGATTATCATACCGAACAGTAAGTTAATGCCGACCATAATGATAGAGGCAATCGCATCCCCTTTAACGAATTTCGTCGCACCATCCATCGCTCCATAAAAGTCTGCTTCTCCGGATACTTTTTCACGACGTTCGCGCGCTTCCTTTTCCGAAATCATTCCGGCGTTTAAATCTGCATCGATACTCATTTGCTTACCAGGCATCGCATCCAAAGTAAAACGTGCAGCAACTTCCGCAACACGCTCCGAACCTTTTGTAATAACGATGAACTGGATAATAACTAATAATAGGAAAATAACTAAACCTACTAAAATATTACCGCCTGTTACGAAATTACCAAATGTCTCTACTACTTTACCTGCGTCACCTTCCGCTAAAATCGCACGTGTCGTAGATACAGACAATGCCAGACGGAATAACGTTAATAATAGAATGACAGTTGGGAATATCGAGAAATCGAGCGCTTCCTTCATATTCATTGAAGTTAATAACACGAGCAGCGCAAATGTAATATTTATAATAATTAAAAAACTGAGCAGCCAATGTGGAAGAGGGATAATGAGCATCGCTACAACCATGATCACTGCAGCTAAAACCCCTATGTCGCGTATTTGCATTGTTGTCCCTCCTGAAATCTATGTCAAATTTTGCGTTTAATCCGGTATACATATGCAAGAACTTCGGCAACTGCTTTGAAAAACTCTTCCGGTACAGCCTGTCCGATTTCAACCTGGTCATACATCGCACGGGCAAGCGGACGATTTTCTACCATAATGACATCATGTTCTTTTGCAATAAGTTTAATCTTCTGTGCAACAAAATCGGTGCCTTTTGCAACAACTTTTGGCGCATCCATCATATCTTCATCATATTTCAGCGCAATGGCGAAATGGGTCGGGTTTGTGATGACCACATCTGCAGCAGGTACATCCTGCATCATTCTGCGCATTGCCATTTCACGTTGACGCTGTTTAATTTTCGACTTGATCAGCGGGTCGCCCTCTGCATTTTTATGTTCATCTTTAAGATCCTGTTTTGACATCTTTAATTGCTTTTCATATTCATACCGTTCATAAATATAGTCAAACAATGCAATGAATATGAGCATAATCGATGCAGCAATTCCCATGATGGCCGACAAGTATGCTACGGTGGCCAAAATTTGCGCTGGACTATGTAAAGCAAGCGACAATACATCTTCTAAATAGACAATAATGACAACAGTTGTCACAGTCCCGATCAACGTAACTTTCAATAATGATTTAATTAAGTTGACGATTGCTCTAACAGAAATTATCTTTTTGATCCCTTTGATCGGATCCATTTTTTTTAAATCTATTTTTAATGTTTCTGTTGTAAAAAGTAAGCCAAACTGAAAAAAGTTAGCTCCAATACCTGCAATAATGGCAATGACCATAATCGGCAGAACGATAATAGCCATTTCTTTAATGGATTCAACATACATATCCATTACGGTTTCAGCGTTCAGCGTTTCAATTAACATATTGCGGTTAAGTGCTTGCAGTAAAAAACCTTTCATTCCTTCGTACATGAATGGCGCAAAGAAAAGTAAAAAGAAAAATGACAATAACAGTAATACGGCGGCAGTGACGTCCTGACTTTTTAATACTTGTCCTTTTTTTCGTGAATCCTGACGTTTTTTCGGTGTTGCTTTTTCCGTTTTTTCACCAGCAAAAAACTGTAGGTCAACGTTGATCAATAATTTTATGTCCATGTTAGCCACCACCTAAAATAACCATTAAGTCACGTAAAGAAATAATCATAAATTCAATTAGCTCCTTCATAACTCCTACTAATACAGCCATTGTCACCATCAATACAAGAAACCCTACTGCAATTTTGATTGGGAATCCGATTACAAATATATTCATTTGCGGCACCGTTTTCCCTGTAATTCCTAACGCTAACGTTACTAAAAATAATGTTGCAACTATTGGAGCTGACATTTGAAATGCAATGGCAAAAACAGAAACAAATATTTTTATAATAAACAATGCGGTCCCTTCTTCACCGAAATTCGGGAAAAACTGGTCCATCGGCATAAACTGATAACTATAAAAAATCCCATCTAAAATTAGATGATGACCGTTAATTGAAAGCAATACTAAAAGCATTAAAAAGTTTAAAAACTGACCCATTAACGGCGACTGTGCGCCTGTTTGCGGATCAATAATATTCGCCATCGCAAAACCCATCTGGAAATCGATAAATCCCCCGGCTATTTGAACAGCGGAAACGATAATCATTGCTGCCAATCCCAGCATAAGACCGATAATGGCTTCTTTTAAAACGAGCAGCAAGTAGAAAGCATTAATTTCAAACGGTTCAATATTAAACGTATAATACATCATCCATGCTAAAGCGACAGCCAAAATTATGCGCACTTGCTGTGGTATTGTACGATATGAAAATAAAGGGACGGAGACAAAAAATGCAGAAACACGTACTAAAATTAATAGCAGTATTGATAAGTTCGGTAGTAATTCCGTCATCTTCTCACCCAATATACCGAACTAGGTTATTTAAAATGTCATGAAAGTAGTCCGTCATTTTGCTGATCATGAACGGACCAAAAAAAATAATCGCCACTAATACCGCTACGATTTTAGGTACGAACGCCAATGTCTGTTCTTGAATGGAAGTTGTTGCCTGAAAAATACTGACTATTAAACCGCTGATAAGTGCGATTAATAGTAAAGGTCCCGAAACTATCAATATCGTGAATACTGCATTTTCTGCAATTGCAATGACCATTTCCTGTGTCACTTTATATCATCCCCTAAAAACTTTGAAGTAAAGATTTCATCACTAAATACCAACCATCGACGAGTACAAATAATAAGATTTTAAATGGCAGTGAAATCATTACTGGAGGCAACATCATCATCCCCATTGACATCAGTGTACTTGCGACTACCATATCAATAACTAAAAACGGAATGAATATCATAAAGCCCATTTGAAAAGCTGTTTTAATTTCACTTAACGCAAATGCGGGTACGAGCAGCGTCATCGGAATTTCCTCAATGGAATCCGGATACTCTGCCTGATTATATTCGATAAAAAGTTCTAAATCCTTTTGCCTTGTATGCTGAGACATAAATTGTTTGAACGGAATCGTCGCCCGTTCATATGCCTCTTCCAAATTAATTTCTTCATCGAAGAGTGGCTGTAATGCCTGCTCGTTTACTTGCTGTAATGTAGGAGCCATAATAAAGAATGTCAGAAACAGTGCCAACCCGATAATTACCTGGTTAGGGGGCATCTGGTTCGTGGCAAGGGCTGTCCTAGTAAATGACAGAACGATAACGATACGCGCAAATGACGTCATTAAGATTAATAGACTCGGCGCTAAAGATAGAACAGTTAACAGGAATAACAGTGTAACTGATGTGGATACATTTCCCGGATCACTTTCAGAAAACACGGAAAGAAGGTCGTTCATCGATCATCACGCTCCTGTTCCTTCCAACGATCAAGCTCTTCACTTCGTTGCTGCTTGATTTTGCCGATTTTTTCATTGAACAAATCATTGAATTTAGGACTTTCCGAAATATCCTGATTGCGTTTTTTTTGTGAAAATCTATTAATTAATTGAGCTATATATGGTGAAGTATTCACCATACTCTGTTTATTTTCAATTTGATTTAATAAATGGTCGATTTCTTCTTCGGATTCGATTTCCTTCAGAAGCTGAATGTTATCGCCGACACCAACTACATAAACTCGTTTACCAATTAGTAATAATTGTACAGACTTTTGCTGTCCTAAAGACAATCCACCGATATTTTTTATAACGGCGTTTTGTTGATAGTTAAAGTTACGCTTGTTTAAATACTTTAAAATGAACAATAATAGCCCTATGACGAAGACAAGTGCTATTAATACTTTCAGATATTCCCAAAATCCAACACTAACGGATGCCGAGTCAGTTTGTTCTGCGTCGACATCCGGAGTACTCTGATCTGAATTTTTCTCTTCTGAACATACTTCAGGGTTTTCATTACAGTTTTCGTATACGTTACTTACCATCGCAAAAGTTCCATTTGAGATTGGTGCAAATAATGCCGTCATCAATACAATTCCAACAGCGATCCAAAATCGAAATGATTTTTTTGCTTTCATCAGATCAACCTAAAGCTTTTTGAATCGCTTCGATTACGCGATCTGCTTGGAAAGGCTTTACGATAAAGTCTTTTGCACCTGCTTGAATCGCATCGATGACCATAGCTTGTTGGCCCATTGCTGAACACATAATCACTACCGCATTTGGATCCGTGCCTTTAATTTCTTTTAATGCTGCAATACCATCCATTTCAGGCATTGTAATATCCATTGTTACTAAATCCGGACGTAATTCATTGTACTTTTCAACCGCCTGAATTCCATCAGCAGCTTCTCCTACTACTTCAAAACCATTCTTTGTTAAAATGTCCTTGATCATCATGCGCATGAATGCTGCATCGTCAACAATTAAAATCCTTTTAGACATAATCTGATTCCTCCAATTAAAACTATCTTATATTGTTCAAGCGATCTGCCTGACTTAAAATATCTGTGATGCGAACACCGAAGTTCTCATCAATTACTACAACTTCGCCTTTAGCGATTAAACGACTGTTTACTAAAATATCCACAGGTTCACCTGCAAGCTTATCCAACTCAATAATCGAACCGCTTGATAGTTCAAGTATTTCTTTGACTGAACGGTTTGTACGTCCAAGCTCAACAGTTACTTGTAATGGAATGTCAAGCAACATATTTAAGTTGCGAGACTCAGCTTGTGTAATATTTGCCGATTCAAAGCTTGCGAATTGAGCTTGCTGTACATTTGCCGGTGGTGGTGTATAAGCAGGCTGTTGGTAAACCGGCTGCGGCTGCTCATATACAGATTGCTGTTGCGCTTGCTGCTGAACTGGTTGTTCAAATATTGAAGGCTGTCCTCCAGTCGGTTGTTGCATTGGCTGTTGTTGTGGCGGCTGAACTGGCGCCGGCTCAACTGTAGTTGTTGCAGCAGTAAGAGGTTCGTCAGTTTCTCCCATTAATGACTTTACTATTTTTTTACTAAACTTTAAAGGGAGTAATTGCATTAAATTTGAATCTATCAATTCTCCAATACGTAATCTAAACGAAATTTTCACTAATAATTCATCAACTGGTATATTATCTGTACCCTCATTTTGTGAAATATTTAGTAAGTCAATTGTCGGTGGTGAAATATCAACCTTTTGGTTAAACACCGTTGACATCGAAGTCGCAGCTGAACCCATCATTTGATTCATCGCTTCCTGCACAGCACTCAACTGGATTTCACTTAGTTCAGGTCTTGGATTTACACCATCGCCGCCCAGCATCAGATCTGCAATAATTGCAGCATCCGATTGTTTGATAACAAGAAGATTCATTCCTGAAAGTCCAGTTGTATACTCTACTTGAACGGCAACATATGGATGCGGGAATTCCTGTTCCAGACGATTACGATTTATCATTGTAATACTAGGTGTTGTAATATCTACTTTTTGACCTAGTAATGAAGATAATGCAGTTGCCGAACTGCCGAACGAGATATTACCTACCTCACCTAATGCATCAATTTCTATTGGAGTTAAGTGATCCTCAACTTTAATTTCTTCTTCCGGATTTACTGTATTTGCAGAAAAATCCTCCAGCGTTTCGCCCCTTAATAGAGCCTCAATTTCTTCTTGGGAGAGCATTTCATCACTCATCTTCGTCTCCTCCTTTCACAGGGTCGATAATTTGTATAGCCATTTTATTATTTAATTTCCCTGGCTGAACGGTAAATTTCGGTAAACTGCCGACTTTCATTGTTAACGGATTTTCAATTTTTTGATTTAACGGAATGACATCACCGACAGCCATCGTCAGGAAATCTTCAATTGTAATGTCGGCCGTTCCTAACTCTGCAATAACCGGCAGTTTTGCCTGTTTCACACGAGTTTCAAGCATTTTCGTTTGTTCCGGTGAAATTTCCTTCGTATTTGTCTGCATCCAGTAGCGGACAGATAAATTCGGAACGATCGGCTCCAATACGACATGCGGAATACAAATATTGATCATCCCTGTCGTTTCTCCGATAACTGTATTGAACGAAATGACAACAACCGTTTCATTTGGCGAAATCATTTGTAAAAACTGCGGATTCACTTCCAATTCCACAAGCATCGGATCGATTTCTGCAACGTTTTCCCACGCTTCACGCAAGTTATCAAAAGAACGTTCGAATAGATTCGTCATAATTTTCGTTTCGATTTCGGTTAAATTGTCAACATTACTATGACTTCCGCCTGCTCCTCCCATCAGTCGATCGAGCATCGAATAGGCAATGTTCGGGTTGATCTCCATTAAAATATTGCCATCCAAAGGCGGAACCTCAAATACATTGATCAATGTCATGTTTGGGATGGAACGAACAAATTCTTCAAACGGAATTTGGTCCACAGATGCAACTGTTATTTGGACATAGCTTCTTAACTGTGCCGAAAAGAATGTTGTTAACAGTCGCGCAAAGTTTTCATGTATACGGGTCAAACTTCGGATTTGGTCTTTTGAGAAGCGCAGAGCCCGTTTAAAGTCATATACTTTAACTTTTCGTGTCTCGTCTTCTTTTTTTATGTCTTCTGCAGACATTTCTCCGGTCGATATTGCCGATAAGAGCGCATCGATTTCGGATTGCGACATTATATCTCCTGCCATTTGCCCACCTCCATTTCAAAAATTAAAATTGTGTAGTACTGATGATTACTGAAGTACGTATGAAGTAATATACACTTGCGTAACTTCCCCTTCTTGCATTAACTCATTTAATTGAGCTTTAATTGCATCCTGGAATGTAATTTTACCTTGTTTGCCTTCTAAAGCTTTTTCTTCCATTTCAGAAAGTTCTTGAATTACGATGTTTTTCACTTGGAAATCTCGTTTAAACAATTCTTCGCCAGCTTTTTTATCCGAAGCCTGAATTTTCAAAGTAATGCGGACGAAACTTCCATCTGCCAAGTTCGTTGTAATCTCGGGAATGTCTACCGATGACTCGATAATTTCATCAATCGTTGGTCCATCCGGCTTCTCTTTGTCCATCTGTGTCAATAACACAACTACAATAACACCGAATAAAGTAATCGTCACTAATATAATTAGCATAATTGTCAATAATTTATTATTCTTCATCTTCTTCACCTCTAAGATGCGGGTTCGATAAAACTTGGACATGCTGATAGAATGTCTTCACTTTTTCCCGTACCTGTTTTTCAGTCTCTAACACAATGAATTTACGTCCAGTCGTCAGCGTAATTTGGGTGTCCGGAAATGCTTCAACTGTTTCTATGTATAAAGCATTTAAAGTAAATGCTTTACCATTAAGGCGAGTCACCTCAATCATTGAAATAGGGCCGGACCTGCAGTTGAGAGCCGGCCCGCCCCCCTTCTATAATGAATTTTCAATGAATTTCTACTATATTAAGACTATCGTTTTAAATTTACAAGCTCTTGTAATATTTCATCAGAAGTTGTAATTATTCGAGAGTTCGCCTGGAAACCACGTTGTGCAACAATCATTTCCGTGAATTCTTCCGAAAGATCTACGTTAGACATTTCCATGAAGCCGGAGTTAATTGAACCCAAGCCATCCACCGTACCAAAATGTGCATAAGCTTCACCAGAGTTTTGTGTAACTTGGAAATAGTTTGACCCAGTTTTTTCTAAGCCACTTGCATTTGGGAATTTAGATAAAATCAAAGTACCTGCATATTGTAATTTACCAGCCGCGTCTACAAATGAAATAGTTCCATCTTGAGATATACTCATAGATTGAGCAGTAGTTGGGATACGGATAGGATTTGTGCCATCTGGTAAAGCACCCGCTTCTAACAAGTTTGCACCTGCTTCAATATCTCCCACCGTATCAGCTTTTTCATCATCAAAGTTAGAAAGCCATCCTTCCGGGTCATCAATTGAATCGTATTCAGCAATATTTTCATTCGCAAATCCTACTAAATATTTCCCGTCTCCATTTACTAAATACCCATTTTTATCCATATAGAAGTTACCAGCACGTGTATAGGCAGTATTTGTCAAGCCTGTAACCTCATCAACTGCACCATCTAGTCCTTCATTCACCTCTACAGAGTCTGCCACCATAAAGAATCCATCACCTGAAATTGCTAAATCCAGTGTACGACCTGTCGTTTGCATAGAGCCTGCATTATGAATTGTATCAATCGCTGCTAACTGAGACCCTAAACCTACTTGAATTGCATTCGTACCACCGCGTGTTGCTGATGGACCTGAAGCACCTGATTGTGTTTGCGAAATTAAATCTTTAAAAATTGTTCTTTCTTTTTTGTAGCCGTACGTATTAACATTCGCAATATTATTCCCAATAACGTCTAATTTTGTCTGAAAGTTTTTTAAGCCTGAAATACCTGAATACATTGAACGTAACATAAAATGTCGTTCTCCCTTCGTTTCTCAAATCTGTTTTTTAGTTCAGTCGTATCGATCATTCAACGACTGTAGGCATCCTTACTTCTGAAGGTCCGGCCTATAAAAGGATTGTTCCATCAATATTGGTAAATAGTTGCTGTTTTGCTTCATTACGATCCAATGCCGTAATTACCGTCGCATTTTTTGCACTTACAATTAACGCCGCCTGATCTAACAGGACTAACGGCTGCTTCACACCTTTATTTTTTGCCTCAAACACTTTTTCGGAAATTTGCTGCCATTCACGATCGGATATCGAAATATTTCGTTCATTCAACCGTTCTGACGCATGCTTGCTTATTTTTAATTCATCACCGGTCGCCTGTTTTAAATGGTCCATAAAGGACTGCTTTGAAACTTGCTCAGTATTTTGCTTTATTAGCGGCTTTATCGGTGGGTGGTAAGGGATATGTTGAATATTGACTCGGTTCATCAGCCCCACCTCTTATTCTGTTACATTTTCATTTTGGGTTGTTTGAGAACTCACTGTAAATTGGTCTTTCGTTAAACGGGAACCATCATTTAAAATGTATTCGATGTTCACATTATTTGTTTTAATCGCTTCAATAATTGCCTCAATAACCTGGTCACCATTTGTATATTGAACTGTCTGTCCGATCAGCTGGCTCGCTTCCGCTAATGGATTGCCTGCTGGAACTGCCGGCTCTGTTGTACTCGTACTTCCAAGAATCGATGAAATATTGCCTGGTTTAATTTCCTTGCCGTCAGCCAGTACAAACACGGCCTCACCCTCAACAAACTTCAGTTCCTGAATCGCGCCTGTTCCTTCGTTGTAGATTGGCTTGTTGTCTGCATCCACTTCGTCTGTAATTTCATGCCATTTTACTTCTTTGCCGACAAATGTTGAATAGTTCATTAACTGTGACTGTTCCTGTGATTCAAGTAAATTTTCCATCGCCTTTGTCATATTTTGCATTTGTTCAAGCGAAGAAAATTGTGCCATCTGTGAAATAAATTCCTTATCATCCATCGGGCTAGTCGGATCCTGGTTTTGCAATTGTGTAATCAATATTTTTAGAAACGCATCTTTTCCGAGCGCCCCGTTATCTTGTTTATCCGTCACTTTGAAATTCGGATTGTTCGCCGGTAAATAATAATCATTTGAAATTGAGTTTGCCACTTATTCTACCTCCTCACTTAATAGATCTTTAAACGAAACATTTTCTTCTTCTGATGTATCTTCGTTATTGTCCCGCTCTTCTTCATCATTTTTGCGGAAGAAGTTATTAAAGAAGTTTTGATCACGCGCATTTCGATCCGCATCCTGTAAAGACTGGGCAACATCGATTCGTTCCATTTGAATATTTTGAGAGACAAAACCTGCTTTTAATTGATTAATATTATTTTCCAGTAACTCTTTCCCCATTGCTGTCGTTGCCAATAATCGTGCTGTCATGACCCCGTCTTTTTGAACTAATTCAATTCGAATTTGACCAAGGTTTTCCGGGAACAGTTTCAGGAATAATTTCATATTGCCCGGCTGTCCTGAAAGCTGGCTGCGATTGATCAAGTTTTGAATTTCTTTTAATAATGCCTCCGACTGTGCCGGCTTTTCTGCAGGTAATGTAACGGTCACTGTTTTAGTCTGTGTTACTTGCTGCTGAATATGACCCGTTGTTTGCGTATCAGTTTCAACTTTTACAGTCGTCTGTTGTGTTTGAGCAGTCTGTCCTTGCTGTACTACTTGTTGGAAAGTCGATGTTTTCGTAGTGCTCTGCTCTGTTCCCGCTAACTTTTGAGTTTCATTCGCCAATGCCAGCAATGCATCTTTTAAGCTGTTTAACTGAACTTCCTGTCGATAGACCGTATCGACTTTACTTCCAGCTAGTTGAGCTAACTTTAATAGCTGGACAAGTTGCTGTAATTCTTTTGGTTGTACATTGTTTTGCTCAGGCTTTTCAATAACTGCTAGTACTTCACTTAAAATTTGTGGCGCTTGTTCGATCAGGGACCAAATATCCGTTATATCTTGTTTTGCATCACCTAATAACTTTTGAACAATTTCGTCCAACTCCGTTTTAGTTATTCCTAATATTTCTGTAAGGTTATCCACAGTCATTAAATCATCTATTGCGATTGGCGTACTTTCTTCACCTATTAAGGCAAATAGCCCCGACTCATCCACCTCAACACCTAATTGTTCAAGTAAACTTTCCAGTGAGCTTTCCTCTAAAATCCCGGCAACACTTTCGGCTAGCGGCGTTTCTGACATTTCCGTTTGCTTAGTGGCTGGAGCAGATGATTTTGTGATCATCGAATTAAACACACTTCCAAATCCTTTAGCGTCTGGATTGGCTGTTTTCACCGTGTTCGGTTGTAAATCCTGCTTCGGCATTTTTACCGTTTGTAACATTGCTATATTCATTTACTACACCTCCCTCCATTCAAGGACTATTGCTGTGATAAAAGCTCTGTAAAGCGTGCTGCATCTGCAGGCTCCATTTTTGCGAAAATAGCTGACAATGTATCGGGTTTCATTTCCGACATAATACGCACACTTTCTGTGTCACTCATTTCAACTAATATAGGTGCCGCTTTTCTTGCAGACATTTTTTCGAAAGTAGACAAAATTTCTTTGAACTCTTTTTTCGACTCTTCCTGATCTCGCTGAAGTTTCTCAATTTCAAACATTAATCGTTCCTGCTCAATTAGAAGTTCTTCCTTTTCAGTCGCTGATGCATCGATTTGTGATTGGAGCTGTGAAATTTGCGCTTCTTTTTCTTGAATTTCCGCTTGCAGCTCCACAACTTTTTGTTCACTTAATGTGCTGTTTTCTACTACTCCCTCTTTTTCATCAGAGCTGATAAATGGAATCTTATCAATCGCCTCATCTGCCATTTTAAACACGTTATATTCCGTCATAGTTGTAATAACCAATAAAATTGCGATGAGAAACATGAACGGGATTAAAAATAGGTAGAAAAACTTTTTGAAAAAACTTGGAGATTGGCTTTCCAATTCCATTTCTTCCACTTGTTCCATCGTACTTTTTATTTTTTTTGCCACGGAATCACCTGATTTCCTTCTTGTAATACGCAATTGTTGAAAGCTCATCCAGCTGAATTGCTTCTATATGAAGTTGATCTTCTATGAATCTTTCTTGATCTCTTTCACGCATTTTTTCATATTTACGTACTTCCAAACTTTTTTCCAATAATTTTTCCTCATACCAATTCATCTTGGCCCGTGCCTGCATTACTTTTTGCTGTGCATCTTCTATTGTTTTTTCCATACTATCGATAAATTTTGAATAATGGTTGATTTCATCGATCGAAGAACCAACTTTTAAACGTTCCTGCTGATATTCGATCAAATCTTCCTTTTTCTTTAACAGGTCATAAAGCTTTGTAGCAATTTCTTCAAATACTTGCACCGATTCTTTAAAAGCAAGTTCCGATTGTGTTTTTTCTTGATCTTTAACAATAAGAATTTTTTCGAATCGATAATTGTATTTCATAGTTAACGGGCACCACCATTCGATAATGCGATAATTTCTTTGACAGTTTGATCGATCGAAACTTTATCTTTATACCCTTGCTTTAAGAATTGTGTAATAAGCGGCTCGTACATAATCGCCTCATCAATTTCCTTCGATGTCCCGCGCTTATATGCTCCAATATTAATCAAATCCTCTGATTTAGAGTAGCTGTAGTATAATTCCCGCAAGCGGCTTGCTGCCTGAACATGTTCAGGCTGTGCAATATGATTCATTAGACGACTAACGCTTTTTAATACATTAATTGCCGGATATTGTCCTTTGTTGGCAAGATTCCGGTCCAGTACAATATGACCGTCTAAAATCCCCCGTACTGCATCCGCAATTGGTTCGTTCATATCATCACCGTCTACAAGCACTGTATAAAATGCGGTAATCGTTCCATTAATATTCGTCCCTGACCGTTCCAGCAATGTTGGTAATATTGCAAAAACGGAGGGTGTGTAACCTCTTGTTGCAGGCGGTTCACCAATTGCCAGTCCAACTTCACGCTGTGCCATCGCAACACGTGTTACGGAATCCATCATTAACATCACGTTCTTGCCACGGTCCCTGAAATATTCAGCGATAGCGGTTGCGGTAAATGCCGCTTTAATCCGCATTAATGCAGGCTGGTCACTAGTAGCTGCTACGACAACCGACCGTTGTAAACCTTCCGGACCCAAATCGCGTTCGATAAACTCCCGCACTTCACGTCCACGTTCTCCTACAAGGGCAATCACATTAATATCCGCTTCCGTGTTCCGGGCAATCATCCCAAGCAATGTACTTTTTCCGACACCCGATCCTGCAAATATACCTACACGCTGACCGCTGCCGACCGTTAGCATTCCGTCAATCGCCTTTACCCCTACTTCCAGCTGGTCGTTAATCGGCGGACGGCTTAAAGGATTGGGCGGCTCTTTTTCAGTTGGGACTGTTATTAATCCTTTTGGCAATGGCTGCCCATCAAACGGGTTGCCCATCGCATCAAGCACTTTCCCGATCAGTTCCGGACCTACTTTCACTTCCAGCGGCGAACCTGTCCCCTCGACAAGACAGCCAATGGAGATTTCCTTCAATGAAGAGTACGGCATTAAAATAACAATTTCATCTTTAAATCCAACTACTTCCGCCAGCATCACCTGCGGTCCATTTTTCGATGTTTGGATATGGATTTTACAAACGTCCCCGATGGAACTTTCAGGACCTTGGGACTCAATCATCAAGCCGACAACTCTCGTCACTCTACCATACTTTTTAAATGTATTAAGATTAGGAATTTGTTCAACTAATTGAGCCATTTTCATCCTTATCATTCCTTACTTTCGATTAGTTCGTATAACTGTCTGCGGAGCTCCTGCAATTGTTCGTCAATTGATATGACGATACGTCCATGATTTGTTTCGATATAGCTTTCTGTATCCAGCAGATCTTCATTGACAAATATCATAAACGGAACATTTACCGGGAACATTTCCGCTAGTTCCTCTTGCTGTTCTGTCACAATCGGATGGTATTTCGGTGATACATATAATTTAACTTCTTTCATTTCACGGGCTTCTTTTAGACCACGTCGCACAATGGATACGAATATTTCATCGTCACGGTCAAGTGATGTATGAATAATGCGTTCTGCAGCTGTTAAAGCAAGATCCAAAAGGATGGACTCCTGTGACTCAATATACGATGCTGCATTTTTTTGCGCATTTGTCATCGTTTCATTGGCCGCATGTATTGACTGTTGCATCGTTGCATTTGCCTTTTGTATGCCATCCTCATATCCTTGCGCAAAACCGACGTCATACGCTTCCTGTTGAAGAACGAGTTTTTCCTCTTCCCATGATTGTTTTAATGCTTCAATTGCCTCAAGCTGCTCTGTTCGGTACTGTTCAAAATGAGCTTTTTGCTGCTCGATTTCATAATTGGCCTGTTCCAGCATTTGCTGACGTTCTGCTTCAATGTCAATCGAGCTTTGCTGGGACAATTCCTCTATGCGTTCATCTTCCGTTTTCCCAAAATGAATCGGCTCGAAGAAATTTTGGAGTTTAATTTCTACAACTGATGACTCTTCGGGTTGCTGTGCATTTGTTGAACGGATGATTTTAGACAATTACATCATCTCCTCCGCCACGTGCGATAATAATTTCACCTGCATCTTCCAAACGTCGGATAATTCCTACAATTCGAGACTGTGCTTCTTCTACATCACGTAAACGAACAGGGCCCATAATATCCATTTCTTCACGGAATGTTTCTGCCATACGTTGAGACATATTGCGGAAAATAATTTCTTTTACTTCTTCTGAAGATACTTTCATCGATAACAACAAGTCTTCGTTTTCACAGTCACGAATAACACGCTGAATTGAACGATTATCGAGTGTAACGATATCTTCAAATACAAACATGCGCTTTTTAATTTCTTCGGCAAGTTCAGGATCTTGAATTTCAAGTGCATCAAGAATTGTTTTCTCTGTTTGACGGTCCACACCATTCAATACTTCCAC
The DNA here is from genome assembly GCF_037975215.1 of Solibacillus sp. FSL R5-0449. Classification (NCBI taxonomy): domain Bacteria; kingdom Bacillati; phylum Bacillota; class Bacilli; order Caryophanales; family Caryophanaceae; genus Solibacillus; species Solibacillus sp. FSL R5-0449. The sequence goes on along the minus strand of NZ_CP150239.1, from coordinate 998,597 downwards.
GACTGCATCTACGCCACCAGTTTCTGTATAGTCCTGTGTTACAGTAGATGATAGTTTTCGCTCTAATACCGATTCAATCTCACTTATAACTTCCGGTGACGTCGATTCCATAATGGCAATACGCTTCGCAATATCCGCTTGTACTTCCTGTGGTAATGAAGATAGAATAACCCCTGCTTGCCCTGGTTCTAAATAAGAGAGAATAAGTGCAATTGTTTGAGGATGTTCATTTTGGATAAAATTGAAAATTTGTGACGGATCTGCTTTTCTGGCAAAATCGAATGGTCTTACTTGTAATGAAGAAGTTAAACGATTTAATATCGCCTGTGCCTGTTCAGAACCCAATGCCTTTTCCAGTACGGTTTTCGCATATCCTATACCACCTTGTGTAATATAGTCCTGCGCGAGTGCTATTTGGTGAAATTCTTCAATAATTTCTTCTTTAACAGTTGACTCCACTCTTTTAACACTAGAAATTTCCAGTGTCAGACGTTCAATTTCCTCTTCACTTAAATGCTTATATACAGAAGCCGAAACTTCCGGTCCTAGAGAAATTAACAGTAAAGCAGCTTTCTGCTTTCCTGATAGGTCTTTATCTTTCTTGGACACAGCGGAACCTCCTATTAATCTTCAGCAATCCAGCTACGCAATAATTTCGCAAAATCTTCAGGCTTATCTTTCGCCATTTTCTCTAATTGCTTGCGGCGTACAGTCGCTTCAGTTTCTTTTTCTTCGGAAATATCTTCTATTTCTATTAACTGCTGCTGTTCTTCTAAAATCTCCAGTTCTTCTTCATCTTGCTTACGTCGACGTGCACGGAGCACATTAATGACAAGTAATATAATTGCAACAACTAATATACCGCCAATTACCCATACCCACCAAGGAATAACCGATTGCGGCTGATCTTCCGCCGAATCATTTCCTTGGAATTGCTGTACAGATACGACGATACGGTTTGCAATATCTTCGTCTGTCAGATTTCCTGCAGCTTCTTGATCAATTGATGTACGAACAATTGTCGATAAAATTTGTTCAATATCTGTACGAACACCTTGATCGAATCCCTCTTCTGCATTTGGAGGGTCTACCATTACTTGAATACCTAAATTACGGATTTTGTAAGGACTTTCCTGAATCTCACGGCGAATCCGATTTACATCATTGTTAATCGTCTCTTCCACTCGTTCGTAATCGCCGTCACCGTTTGTTCCTTCCACATAATCTACAAAGTTATCTGTTACACTACCAGCTTCAGTTGTACCTTCTGCCGCTCCTGCAGCACCGCCTGAATATGTTTCCGTAATACGTTGAGCACTTATTTCAATACCTTCCATATTTTCCTCATCAACAGGTCGGATTAAATTTTCTTCGCGATTTTCTTTTTTAAAGTCAATATCAGCCGAAACATTTACTACGACTTTATCCTGACCGATTAACGTACCGAGCATTTGCTGCACTTGACGCTGCAAATCACGCTCAATCGTTTTCTTTACTTCCATTTGGCCAGTAACTGAATCGATTCCGTTTCCACCGCTTTCCGCAGATGCGAGATCGTAATACTCAGAATACTGGTTCATGATTGTAATATTTTCTTTAGGTAAATTTGGAATACTCATCGATACTAAATTAAATAATCCTTTAATTTGATCGTCTGAAAATTTGTGCCCAGGTGCTGTATTTAATACAATTGCCGCCTGTGCTTCACCTTTTGCATCTTTAAGGAACACACCTTCTTCAGGTAAAGAAATCATTACACTTGCATCTTTGACACCTTCGAATTTTCGAACTAAATTCGCCAGATCCGTTTCAATCGTCGCTTGCTTAATTACGTTAAATTCATTATCCGTCATCCCAAAGCCTGCATTAGATGTAAAAAAAGACGTGTCAATTTCCCCAGAATCTGGATAACCTTGGGCTGCTAATGACACTTGTAAGTCCTGTACTTGATTTTCCGGCACTAATATTACTGTCCCGCCGTTTGTTACTTCGTACTTTACGCCTTGTGAGGCAAGTACCTCTGTAATTCTCCCTACTTCAGACTGTGACATCTCCGGAAATAACGGAGCCATTGTCGTACGCGTTGAGAAATACGTAATTACCGCTGCAATTGCAATGACAGCTACTAACGCACCGATTAATGCACCTTTTTGATTTTTGGTGCGACTTTTCCAGAAACCGGTCGAGTCGCTTTTAATTTTTGTAAGTCGTTCATTCATTATGAATCCTCCGCTTAAAGTGAATGCCCAACAATTTGTCAGTCGTTTTCCAAACCATTACACACTCATACGCATAATTTCTTGATAAGCTTCCACAGCTTTATTACGAACTTCAATTGTTGTGTTTAGAGTAACACTTGCTTTTTGTGCAGCAACCATTACTTCAAAAAGATCAACATCTCCACCGTTAATTAATTTTTGAGTCATTGTATCTGATGTCTTTTGATGTTCATTGACACTTGCAATCGCTTCTTTTAATGTATCTGCAAATTGCTGTTGGGCATTTGCAGGAGTCAGTTGATTCTGAACATTTACTTCATTCACAGATTGTGCAGGAGACATGAATGTTACAGGATTAATCGCCATTTAAATATCACCCTTTCCCGATTTCTAATGCTTTTGTTAACATGTTCTTGTTTGCATTAAAAGCAGTTATATTCGCTTCATAAGAGCGGCTCGCCGAAATGAGATCAACCATTTCCTTTAGTACGTCAACATTTGACATTTGAACATAGCCTTCTGCATTCGCATCGGGATGTGATGGATCAAAAACTAGTTTAAAAGGAGTTTCCGTATCTTCTTTAATAGAACTTACTTTAACCCCGTTCCCAACACCGTTTTTTTCCGTTTTTCCGATCGCCATATTTAAAAAGTTTGAAAATTGACCTTGCTGTTCTTTTAAAGTAACAGATTTTTTTCGGTATGGCTCCCATTCTCCATTTACCTGTTTCGCTCTCGTTGTATCAACATTGGCAATATTGGAGGAGATGACATCCATGCGTAAACGCTGTGATGTTAATGCAGAAGCCGTTGTATTCATGCTGTGAAAAATCGACATCACTATCTTCCTCCCTTAACAACATTATTCAATGTTGAAAATTTACTGCTGACACGATCTATAAGCGCATTATAATAAATTGTATTTTCAGCTAACTTTGCTTGTTCAGCATCCATATTTACCGCATTACCATTTGCTCTGCTGCGGAAGTTTTCATTCGAATACACACCGCTGCCCCCAATATTAATCTTGAAATCATAATGTCTCGCATCTGTGCGATATGCAGGAATCGTTGCTTGCTTAGCATCATTTAATACATCTTTGAAGCTTACTTCTTTTGTTTTGTAGTTCGGTGTGTCAACATTCGCTATATTTTGTGCAATTGTTTTATTTTTCAATGTTGCATAAGAAAGTCCTTTTTCAAGGCTACTTATTGTCCCGCCAAATAAATCCAAATTTCTCACCTCGTTCATAATTCGCTAAAATTTGCGCCCAAAACTCAATAATACAATTGTAATTAGATTAAATCTTAGTGTCTATCGACTTTAGTCCCTTTCGAATAGTTACATAGGACTATTTTTGTATGTAATAGGACCAGTTAATTAAAAATCAGTACAAACATTTTTCGACATTTTATTTTTTTAAAGACTACAAAGACCTACATGAGCAATTTAAACAACAAAAAGTTATTATATAAATCTGAAATTAAGATTTACAGATTTAACGAAACACTATTTATTACCTTATACATCATACATTAAATCCTTGTGTATTAGTATTCATATAACTACATTTCATAAAATTGTAACAAATCATTTGTCATATCAATTTTATCATCATTTAGGTATAAAAGATATTTAATTTTCCAGAACAATACCGACGATATACCTAATTATACATTCAAATTCTATATAATTTCTCGTTTAGGGTATTGTTATTCGACATTTTTCTGCATTTTCTTAAAAAAAGAAAAAAAAGGGGGTGGGACAAAACCCGCCTCAAAATCAAAAGCCGTTCAAATTTTACGATGAGTAAAGTTTGAACGGCTTTATTATTATGTGTCTACTATGTAGTCATTGTTCTCCGTTACGGCGGACGCTTTCCTGGGGGCACGGCTCGAGCCTGTAGTCTCTCCCACGTGCTTGTCCCCTGGGAGTCGCCGCCTTCACTCCGAACAACTAATTTTTCTTCTATATCAAGTAAATCTCTGCATAATTTCAGGCATGAAAAAAGGACATTCTCTGTTAAAATTTAAGTATCCTACAACCAAATTTCAAACGAAAGAAGTGTCCCTATGTTTAAAGATTATAACATGAATCAAATTATATTACCGCTAGATTTAGAAGTAAAGTTACATAAAAATGATATTGCCTTTTCTATCCATCATTTGGTCGAAAGCATTCCGAACGAAGCTTTCGCTCCTTTTATTCACCATACTGGTTGTCCATCATATCATCCACGTATGATGCTAAAGCTGATTTTATGCGGTTACACACAATCCACTTTTTCAGGAAGAAAAATAGAGGATCTGACAAGAGACAGTATCCGTATGATGTGGCTTGCCCAAGGATATGAACCAAGTTATCGCACTATTAACCGTTTTCGTGTACATCCCAATATGAAGGAACTCATTCGCCAATGTTTTGTACAATTTCGTTGTCAGCTAGTTGAAGAAAAACTCATCGATCAAGAAGCGATTTTTATCGATGGCACAAAGATTGAGGCAAATGCCAATAAGTTCACATTTGTTTGGAAAAAATCAGTGGAAAAAATCAGTGGAAAAACATCATACCAACCTCGTAGAAAAATCAAATAAACTTTACGATGAGTTATTGGAACATCAAATTATTCCTGAAATCAAACGTGAAAGTGATGAGCAGTTATCAATAGAAGAGTTAACTCAAGTAGCACATCACCTAGAAGAAGTAGTCGACGACTATACAAGCAAAATAGAACATTCTGAAGATGTCATTGAGCGAAAAAGATTACGTAGCGAACGAAAAACACCAAAGCAAATCCTCAAACAAGTATATGATTGGATTATAAGAAAACAGAAATATGAAAAGGATTTTGAAGTGTTTGGTACACGCAATAGTTATTCAAAGACAGATCACGAAGCAACATTCATGCGGATGAAAGATGACTATATGCAAAACGGTCAATTGAAGCCAGGTTATAATGTACAAATCGCTACTGAAGGTCAATACACACTCGCTTATGATGTATTTCCAAATCCAACAGACACGAAAACACTTATTCCATTTCTTAATCAAATTGAAGAAAATTATTTTGAGTTACCAAAACATATTGTAGCGGATGCCGGATACGGCAGTGAACAGAATTACCATGATATTCTTAACAAACGCAAACGAACTCCACTCATTACATTTAATCAATACTTGAACGAACAGAAGCGAAAATATAAAAATGACCCTTTTAAGACAAGTAATTGGGTGTATGAGAAAGAAAACGATGTCTACATTTGTCCAAATGAAAAGAGATTAAGATTCCAATACAATTCTGTTCGTACGGATAAAGTAGGTTTCCAACGAGAATTTAAAATCTATGAGTGTGAGGAATGTACAGGATGTCCTTTCCGTACAAAATGTACGAAAGCTGCGGAAGGGAAAAACCGTAGACTCATGATTAACGAGAATTGGGAACAACAAAAAGAAGAAGTAAGAGCGAAGCTTTCAGAAGAAAAAACGGCTGCCATTTATCGTCGACGTAAAATTGACGTGGAACCAGTTTTTGGATTCTTGAAGGCTAATTTGTGTTTCCGCCGATTTTCAGTTCGTGGAAAATCGAAGGTTACTAACGAAATAGGCTTGGCATTAATGGCCACAAATTTAAGGAAATATGCGGTAAGAGGATAACACCTCTTCCAATATTTTCTTTATAAAACGCAAAAAGAGAAATTGCATTGTGCAATTTCTCTTTTTGCGTGAACTGGAACTAATTCTGTCCCAGCCCCTTTACCTGTAAGTCTCTTATTTCATTTTAATTTCCGCTAATGCGTTCAGGAACTTATCGTTTAATACTTTAATATATGTTCCTTTCATACCTAAAGAACGCGATTCAATAACACCGGCAGATTCTAGTTTACGTAATGCGTTTACGATAACTGAACGTGTAATCCCTACGCGGTCAGCGATTTTAGAAGCAACTAGTAATCCTTCATTGCCATCTAACTCTTCAAAAATATGCTCGATTGCTTCAAGCTCAGAATAAGATAATGAATTGATCGCCATTTGAACTACCGCTTTAGAACGTGCTTCTTCTTCAATCTCTTCTGATTTTTCACGTAAGATTTCCATACCTACTACTGTTGCACCGTATTCAGCTAAAATTAAATCGTCATCTTCAAACTGATCGCTGATACGCGCTAACATTAATGTACCTAAACGCTCACCGCCACCGATAATCGGTACAATTGTCGTTAAACCAGATGCAAATAGATCTTTATTTTCAATTGGGAATGCAGTGTGTTCATTGTTAATATCTAAATTTGAAGAAGTTTCAGTAATATTGAATAAGTTTTGTGTATATTCTTCAGGGAATTGGCGCTGTTCAAACATTTTCTTAATACGCTCATTCTCGATTTGTTGGTGAATTGAAATACCAAGTAATTTACCTTTACGGCTTACGATAAATACATTACTTTCGATAATATCGCCTAAAGTATTTGCCATTTCTTTAAAGTTAACTGGTTTACCAGCAGATGCTTGTAACAATGCATTGATTTTTCGTGTTTTTGTTAATAAATTCATTTCTGTTTCCTCCTACGGAACGTTTTAATTCACTTAATATTCTAAAGGTTTTTACAATTTAAAGATACTAATTCAACTTATACTTAAAGAATAAATTGCGATAAATCTTTGTTTTTTACTATATTCGACAATTTTTGATCGACATAGTTTGGTGTAATGTCGATATGAGCCGGAGCGATTTCCGAAGCTTCAAAAGAAAGTTCCTCAAGCAAACGCTCTAAAATCGTGTGCAGTCGGCGTGCACCGATGTTATCTGTCTCCTGGTTTACTTCCGTCGCAATTTCCGCAATTCGTTCAATCGCTTCATCTGTAAAGTTCAGCGTAACACCTTCTGTTTCAAGCAATGCTTTATATTGCAATATTAACGATTGGTCCGGTTCTTTCAAAATACGAACAAAATCGTCTTTCGTTAATTTTTCAAGTTCAACACGAATCGGGAATCGTCCCTGCAATTCCGGAATAAGATCGCTCGGTTTTGATATATGGAAAGCTCCTGCTGCAATAAAGAGCATATAGTCCGTTTTTACAGTGCCGTATTTTGTCGTAACTGTGGACCCTTCCACAATTGGTAATATGTCACGCTGAACGCCTTCACGTGATACTTCTGCCGAAGATGAACCTTTGCTTGCAATTTTATCGATTTCATCAATAAAAATAATGCCCGCCTGTTCTGCACGCTGAATTGCTTCACTTGACAACGCATCTGTATCGATCAGCTTATTGGCTTCTTCCTGTGTTAATAAACGACGCGCATCCTTCACTTGGACTTTGCGTTTTTTTGTCTTTTTCGGCATTAAATTAGATAGCATATCCTGCATACCATTTGCATTATCCATATTCATACCAGGCATTGCATCAAATAGTGATGGCGCATTTTCTGTTACTTCGATAGTTACCCATTGTTCTTCTAACTTTCCGTCTTTTAAATCCTGGGCTATTTGCGCACGTCGTGTACGAATTTCCGGTTCATCCTGGTTTGATGTTTCTTCCTGAGATGAATCTTTTTGACCGAATAGCATTTCAAAAGGATTTTGCGTAAGCTTTTCCTTCACTTTTGAAGGTACAAGTAATTTAACGAGTACATCATTTGCATTCCGTTCCGCCTGATCCTTTACCTTTTCGAACATTTCGTCCTTCACTAGACGACGTGATGCTTCTACCAGATCGCGTACCATTGACTCGACATCACGACCAACATAGCCAACTTCCGTGAACTTTGTCGCTTCGACTTTAATAAACGGAGCATTCGTCAGTTTTGCGATTCTGCGGGCAATTTCTGTTTTACCTACCCCAGTAGGCCCAATCATTAAAATATTTTTCGGAATTACTTCTGTTTTTAATTCTTCGCTTAATAAAGAGCGGCGGTACCGGTTACGCAGCGCAACTGCAACTGCACGTTTCGCTGTTTCCTGGCCAACAATATGACGGTTTAATTGTTCCGTAATTTGTCTTGGTGTTAAATTGATCGCAGTCATTACAATACCTCCAAGATAATATTATGGTTTGTAAACACACAAATATCCGCAGCGGTCGTCAGCGCAGCCTCTGCGATTTCTTTTGCCGATAAATGATCGCCCGCATGTTTTTTTAATGCTCTTCCAGCTGACAATGCGTAATTCCCACCTGAACCTATTGCTAAAATACCATCGTCCGGTTCAATTACTTCACCTGTCCCTGAAACTAGAAGCAATGTTGATTTATCCATAACAAGCAGCATCGCTTCCAATTGACGGAGCATTTTATCACCGCGCCATTGCTTTGCTACTTCTACTGCTGCTCTTTGCAGGTTACCATTATATTCATTCAGTTTTGCCTCAAACATTTCGAATAATGTAAAAGCATCCGCAACAGACCCTGCGAAACCTGCCAATACTTTCCCATTAAACAGACGTCTGACCTTACGTGCCGTATGCTTCATTACAACTGCATTTCCCAATGTTACCTGACCATCCCCGGCCATTGCACATTCACCATTGTGGTGAACAGCGAAAATCGTTGTCGCATGAATTTGACCCATTCTTTATTTCCTCCTTAACTATGCTCGCGGATGACTATTCATATATGTCTTTCTTAAAGCTTCCTTCGTTACATGAGTATAAATTTGAGTTGAAGATAAATTAGCGTGCCCAAGAAGTTCCTGGACTGTACGCATATCTGCCCCATTATTCAATAAATGCGTAGCAAATGTGTGTCGCAACATATGTGGATAAATTTTCGTATGCATACTGGCATTGTCGATCATCTCACTTAATATATAACGCACACCACGGGCAGTAAGTTCGCCACCGCGCATATTGACAAAAACTTTCTGATGATTTTCCTTCTTCATTAAAATCGGACGTACTTGATCTATATAACGTTTAAGTGCATCATGCGCATATTGGCCAAACGGAATAATCCGCTCTTTTCGGCCTTTCCCCATTACACGGACGATATTGTAATGAAAATCGATATCCGTCAGTTCAAGACTGACACACTCGCTTACACGCATTCCAGTTGCATAAAGAAGTTCCAACAGCGCCATATTACGAATCTGAATCGGCTCATCGCCTTCATTTTTCTCGAATAGTTCCTTCAATTCTTCCTCATAAAAAAAGCTCGGTAATCGCTCTTCCTTTTTCGGATGATAAAGTGAACGAAACGGAGCATCATCAATATTCTGTTCTCGATTTAAAAACCGAAAAAAAGAACGTATCGATGAGATTTTCCTGGAGATTGAAGTTCTTGCTTTTTGTTCATCATAAAGCTTTGTTACATATAGACGTGCATGGATATATTCAACTTCTGTAATTTTTTGTATACCTTCAGCATGCAAAAATGCAAAAAATTCTTCTAAGTCAGAAGTATATTCGCGAACAGTATGTAGGGAAAAGTTTTTTTCTAGATGCACGTAGCGAATAAATTGATCTAGCTGGTTTTGCAAATTTTCATCCATCGTATATACCCCCTGTGATTACAAAAGAGAAATGATGTTGTATGAATAAATATGTTTATTTTCCTACTAAAAAAACACACATATTGACACTATACCTATTATGGATACTTTTCAAGTAAAATTTACTGGAGTTATTCAACTTCTTTGTATTATTCGACAAATTTCGCAATATGATGTCAAGTAATACTTAAATTATAGTCGAATATTATTAATTAACGCAAAATTAAAAGCCCCTAAAGTATAACAGTCTTTAAGGGCTTTTCGCAATTAAATTGCCTGATTATTAACAAAATTCTGAATCGCTTCCAATGCGCGGTTAGCGTGGCGTTCAGCCCGCTCCGGCTTAGATTTGATGCGCTCGCCAAGTTCCGGGAAAATCCCGAAGTTTACGTTCATCGGCTGGAAGTTTTTCGCATCTGTATGTGTAATGTATCGAGCCATTGCACCTAATGCTGTTTCATGCGGGAAGTAAAGCAACTCTTGGCCTAAAGCCATGCGTGCCGCATTAATCCCTGCAATCAGACCACTGCCGGCAGATTCTACATAACCTTCAACACCTGTCATTTGACCCGCGAAGAACAGGTTTGGACGTGCTTTCAACTGATATGTCTGTGTCAGCACTTTTGGTGAATTGATGAACGTATTACGGTGCATTACACCATAGCGCACAATTTCCAAGTTCTCTAAACCAGGAATCATCGAGAAGACACGCTTTTGTTCCGGCCATTTTAAATGTGTCTGGAAACCAACTAAATTATATAGTGTTCCCGCTGCATCATCTTGTCGTAACTGAACAACAGCATATGGACGTTTATCCGTTTTCGGATCTTCCAGACCAACCGGTTTCATCGGTCCAAATGTCATTGTTTTTTCTCCGCGTGCAGCCATTACTTCAATTGGCATACATCCTTCGAAATACTTTTCTTTTTCGAATTCTTTTAGCGGTGCACATTCTGCTGTAATAAGCGCTTCACGGAAAGCATCGAATTCTTCTTTCGTCATTGGACAGTTCAAGTATGCTGCTTCACCTTTATCATAGCGTGATTTCAAATATACTTTATCCATATTGATTGAATCTTTTTCGATGATCGGTGCTGCCGCATCATAGAAGTACAAATAGTCTTCTCCTGTAAGGCCCTGAATTTGCTTTGCCAAAGCTTCAGAAGTTAAAGGACCTGTTGCGATTACTGTAATGCCTTCCGGAATTTCAGTTACCTCTTCATTGATTACTTCGATTAACGGGTGGTTTTTCACTTTTTCTGTTACAATACCAGCAAATTCGTGACGGTCTACTGCCAAAGCACCACCGGCAGGTACAGAGCTGTTGTCTGCCGCTGCAATAATAACTGAGTCCAATCTACGCATTTCTTCTTTAATTACACCGACAGCATTTGTCAGTCCGTTTGCACGTAATGAGTTTGAGCATACAAGCTCTGCAAATTTATCTGTATGATGTGCCGGTGTTTGTTTTACTGGGCGCATTTCATATAAACGTACGTTCACACCGCGCTTCGCAATTTGCCAAGCTGCTTCTGAACCGGCTAATCCTGCACCAATTACATTTACTACTTGTTGTGTCATTTTTGTTACCTCTTCATTTTATTGTGACGGTGTTTCTTCATAATCACATTCACTGTTTGTACACTGAATTTGAACACCTTTTTTCAATTTCTTCTCTACTAATAATGCACTACATTTCGGACAAGGTCTACTAATTGGCTTATCCCATGATACGAAGTCACATTCCGGATATTGGTTGCATCCGTAAAAAATGCGCTTTGTTTTGGATTTACGTTCGACAATTTCCCCTGTCTCACATGAAAGACATTTAACGTCAATCGGTTTTACAATCGCTTTTGTATTTCGGCAATCCGGGAAGTTTGAACATGCCATAAATTTCCCGTATCGTCCTAGCTTGAATACCATTGGCGCACCGCACTTTTCACAGTCTTCGCCTGCAGGCTCATCTTTAATTTCGATTTTTTCCATTACTTCATCCGCATATTTCACCCGCGGCTCAAAGTCTTTGTAAAATTCATCGATGACATTTACCCATTGTGTAATGCCTTCTTCGATTTCATCAAGATTATGCTCCATCTGTGCGGTAAATTCAATGTTGATGATTTCCGGGAAAAATTCCAATGTTGCCTGATGAACGATTTCTCCAAGTTCAGTCGGCACAAAGCGCTTCGCATCAAGTTGCACATAACCGCGCTTTTGGATAGTATCCAGTGTTGGGGCATATGTCGATGGACGGCCTATACCTAGCTCTTCCAATGTCTTTACTAGACGCGCCTCTGAATAGCGTGGAGGTGGCTGAGTGAAATGCTGCTTCGGTTCGATTTCAAGCGATTTTACTTTATCGCCGATTTCCATTTCAGGTAAAAGTTTATTCGTTTCTTCTTCCTGATCGTCTGTGCCTTCAATATAAAGCTTCATAAATCCGGCAAATTTCACTTGAGACCCGTTTGCGCGGAACAGTACATCATTGTTTTGCAGATCTACTGTCACGGTATCGAGTACAGCTGGTGCCATTTGACTTGCGATAAAGCGCTCCCAAATCAGACGGTACAATCGCAGCTGATCACGGCTTAAAATGGCTTTAAGCTCTTCAGGTGTGCGCATTGCACTCGTTGGACGGATCGCTTCATGGGCATCCTGTGCATTTGCTTTTGCTTTCGCCTGTTTTTGTTCACCGGCAATGAAATCTTTGCCGTATTTCGTTTCGATATATGACTTAGCCTCTGCTTTCGCCGTATCGGAAATACGTGTTGAATCGGTACGCATATACGTGATTAATCCGACAGCGCCCTCTTTTTTGCTGAGCTCAATACCTTCATAAAGCTGCTGTGCAAGCATCATTGTTTTCTTGGCACGGAAATTTAATTTACGTGCGGCTTCCTGTTGAAGTGAAGAAGTCGTAAAGGCTGGTGAAGCATTACGCTTCCGTTCCTTTTTTACAACATTCATTACTTCAAATTCCGAGCCTTTTACACCTTTTAATATCTCTTTTACTTGCTGTTCATTTGTTAATTTAATTTTTTCTTTGCCGTTTCCATAATATAAGGCATCGAATTGTTTTTTATTTTTTTCAAAGCTTCCTTCGATTGACCAGTATTCTTCCGGCTCGAAGTTTTTAATTTCATTTTCACGGTCAATGATCAGACGCAGTGAAACGGATTGTACACGTCCTGCCGATAAGCCCTTCTTAACCTTTTTCCAAAGAATCGGACTAATATTATAGCCTACTAGACGGTCTAAAATACGACGTGCTTGCTGTGCATCGACTAAATCCATATTAATTGGCCGCGGGTGCTTGAAGCTCTCTAAAATTGCTTCTTTCGTAATCTCGTTAAATACGACACGACAATCCGAATTAATATCAATATTTAAAGCAGTGGCTAAATGCCAGGCAATTGCTTCCCCTTCGCGGTCTGGATCGGCTGCGAGATAAATCTTTTTCACTTTTTTAGCCGCTGTTTTCAGTTCCTGTAGTACAGGACCTTTACCGCGAATCGTAATATATTTTGGATCATAGTTATTTTCGGTATCGATTCCCATTTGACTACGCGGTAAATCACGTACATGTCCAATCGAAGCTTTTACTTTATATTTTTTTCCTAAATATCGTTCAATTGTTTTCGCCTTTGCAGGTGATTCAACAATTACTAAATAATCTGCCATCTGTTGTCCTCCTTATAGAGGTATAGTTATTTTTCTTATATTTACTCACATGAAGCTATCCATGTATGTCAAAGCTTTTCCTGTTGCAAAATGTATAACAGATTGGCTAATATTGCAACTTTTTTTCAACGCAATTTTGAAAACAACTGGATTTCCTCTAAGATTTGAAAGCCGTCCCACACTGGAATCGCGCCTTCTTTTATTAATTTATTTGTCCCTCGTGACTGCTCGCTAAAAATATTTCCCGGTACCGCAAAAACATCTTTTCCTTGTTCAAGCGCAAGCTCTGTTGTGATGAGTGTCCCGCTTTTCAGTGCGGCTTCTGTTACGACGAGCGCTTCGCTTAAACCGCTGATAATACGGTTTCGTGCAGGGAAATGCCATTTTTGCACACTTACATATGGTGGATATTCAGTTACGAGTAAATGTTCCTTTGCCATATATGCATTCAGCTCTTTATTTTGAGGCGGATAACTATGAAAAAGGCCATGACCTAAAACACCTATTGTCTTTCCACCATATCGGATTGTTGCTTCATGTGCAAGTCGGTCCGCACCTTTCGCAAGTCCGCTCACTATGACATAATGCTCGCGTATTAGCGGTGGTAGAAGGATATTCAACACATGCTCACTATAGCTGGTTGCCGCCCTTGAACCGATGACCGCAATCATTTTCGGTCTGTTCAGTAACTGAATATCGCCTTTTGCATAGAGAACAGCAGGTGCATCGTACAACTCTTTTAAGCGTTGTGGATATAAAGGATTCGTGTAGGGGATAGCGATAATATTATGTTGGTCATAATAAGCAGTCATCGACCTTGGTATGAGCTCTTTATATTGTTTGATGAGCTGTGAGGCTTTTTCTTCTTTTATATTTAGCTGAACGGCTAAAAATTTTGGCGAAATATGCAATATTTCGTCGAAATCATCTGTGATTTTCATTAAATTCCGGACTTTTTTCCAGGAGAGAGGTAGAATATAATGCAGTTTCATTAATTGTTCATTTGTTGGGTTGGTCATTACTACACTCCTTTTTAATAGAAGAAATTCAGATGACCGCAGTTTTATTTGTGAGGTAAGCATTGTGTAAAACATAGTATGGCCGATGAATTCGGGCTCTTATTCGTTCATCGGTCCCAACGATGGAGACATACGAAAAAGATGTAGCGAGGCGACCGCTACATCTTTCATTTTAATGTGTTTTACAAGCTTCGTACAAGCCTTTTTCTTTGATTACTTTAATCAGTGTTTCACCGATTACAGAAGGCGTCGGAGCTACTTCAATACCCGCTGCATTCATTGCTTTGATTTTCTCTGCAGCTGTTCCTTTACCGCCGGAAATAATGGCACCTGCGTGACCCATACGTTTTCCTGGAGGAGCTGTTTGACCACCGATGAAGCCTACTACCGGTTTGTTCATGTTTTCCTGAATCCATTCAGCAGCTTCTTCTTCAGCTGTACCACCAATTTCACCAATCATGACAACTGCATAAGTTTCAGGATCTTCATTGAATGCTTTTAAGCAATCGATAAAGTTTGTCCCATTTACCGGGTCCCCACCGATTCCAACCGCTGTTGTTTGACCGATTCCCGCTTGAGACAGCTGGTGTACCGCTTCATACGTTAATGTACCAGAACGTGAAACGACGCCTACATGTCCTTTTGTATGGATGTATCCTGGCATGATACCGATTTTACACTCATCAGCTGTAATAACACCTGGACAGTTTGGACCAACTAAACGCGTTTTCTTGCCTTCCATATAGCGTTTAACTTTTACCATATCAAGTACCGGAATATGTTCTGTAATACAGATTGTCATATCCAGATCCGCATCAACTGCTTCGATAATTGCATCCGCCGCAAATGGTGCCGGTACATAAATAACAGATACGTTTGCACCTGTCGCATCGACTGCTTCTTGTACTGTATTGAAAACCGGAACACCTTCGATTTCAAGACCGCCTTTACCAGGTGTTACACCTGCAACGATTTTCGTTCCGTATTCAAGCATTTGTTTTGTATGGAAAAGGGCTGTTTCCCCAGTAATCCCTTGTACGATTACTTTTGTCTCTTGATTAATGAACACACTCATGCCGTTACCCCGCCTTCAGCTTCAACTAATTTCACGATTTTTTGTGCGCCGTCTGCCATTGAGTCAGCTGCCACAATGTTTAAACCAGATTCATTTAACAACTTTTTACCTAGTTCTACGTTTGTTCCTTCTAAACGTACTACTAATGGAACTTCTAAACCGACTTCTTTTGCAGCTGTAATAACCCCTTTTGCAATGATATCGCATTTCATGATTCCACCAAAAATGTTAACGAAAATTCCTTTTACATTTTTGTCCGATAAAATGATTTTAAATGCCTCTGTTACTTTTTCGGCTGTTGCACCGCCCCCAACATCAAGGAAGTTAGCGGGTGATCCGCCGTAGTAACTAATCGTATCCATCGTTGCCATGGCAAGACCTGCACCATTTACCATACAGCCGATATTGCCGTCTAACGAAATATAACTTAAATCATATTTAGATGCTTCAATTTCTTTTGCATCTTCTTCATCAAAATCGCGTAATTCTACGATATCTTTATGACGATATAAAGCGTTTGCATCAAAGTTGAATTTTGCATCAAGTGCCACTACCTGGTCATCCCCAGTTACAACTAGCGGGTTGATTTCTACTGTTGATGCATCTTTATCGATAAATGCTTTGTAAATACCAAGCATTAACCCTACTGCTTTATTTACTAGCTTAGCAGGAATATTCATATTGAATGCCATACGACGTGCCTGGAAAGCATTTAATCCCGTAACCGGATCAATAATTTCTTTGAAGATTTTTTCCGGATTTGTCTCCGCTACCTCTTCAATATCCATTCCGCCTTCTTCAGAACCCATCATTACTACTCTAGAAGTTGCACGATCTAATACTAAACTTAAGTAATACTCTTTTTTAATGTCCGAACCTTCTTCTATATAAAGACGTTTTACTTCTTTACCGTCTGGACCTGTTTGGTGAGTTACTAAAATTTTGCCTAATAATTCTTTAGAGAAAGAGCGAACTTCATCAAGGTTTTTGGCAATCTTAACGCCCCCTGCTTTACCGCGACCCCCTGCATGAATTTGTGCTTTTACTACTGTTACGTTTGAACCTAGCTCTTTTGCTGCTTTTACTGCTTCTTCTGGTGAAAACGCTACACTTCCTCTTGGAACTGCTACACCGTATTGTCTTAATATCTCTTTCCCTTGATACTCATGGATATTCATGATACATCCTCCCATCGGACATTTGGAAATTATTCTACTAACATAATCTATTTTAAACAATTATTCAGATAATGTCTATATTTGTCACACAAGCATTTTTTAGTTTACTTTATGTCAAAATATTCTTTGTATAGATATTTTCTAATTTTCCGAAAGATATTCTCTACTTAAATACTGGATTTATTTTTATAAGTTAACTTTTGCTTTTCATCCAAATGATAAATAAAGGCAAATACCTCGGCAACCGCTTGGTATAATTCTTCCGGGATCGACGTGTTCAAATCAAGCTGGCCTAACAGCTCCACCAGGTTCGGGTCTTCATAAACAGGTACTTCATGCATCGCTGCTTTTTCTAAAATATTTTCCGCAATTTTTCCTTTACCTTTTGCAACGACTGTCGGACCATTGCTTTTTTGAGGATCATAGGAAAGGGCAATCGCTTCTTTTCGGACATATTTTTTTTCGGTCATACGCGGATATCCACCCCTCCTTGCTCATCTTCCTGCTGATTTGACAATTTTGTGACAGTTTTTCCTGCTTGATCTCCAAAAGGCTTGATAAACAATCCGGATAAGGTATATTCCTTTTCCAGCAATCCTGTCTTTAGTGTTCCTTTCAATGAAGTCGCCAATGATTCCAAATTCGGCATATCATTATAGATATTAATTGTGACAACACGGTTCTGTACTTGCATATCAATTACTGTCTGCTGCAATGTTTCCATATTTAAATAGAATAGAATGCGCGCAAAATTGGCATCGATTTTGCCATCTTCTTTCATGCGGCCGTTCCATTGCAATGTCGCATCCATTCTCTTGCCGAAAAAATCCAGCGGCACTTGCATGACAAGCTGATGCTGATGCCCGTTTTCCCCTGACGTGAGCTGCATTCCATTTAGTCTGGACATCACCGTCTCAGCAGCATCTCTTATAGCAACCGGTGTTTGGTTATCCTGAAGAAGCGCTAATAATTGCGGCTTTATCTGCTGGGCAATTGCCTGTATATCCCCTGCCTTATTTGCCAATGCCGCCTCATAGCTGACGCCCAGCCCTTTTAACACCGTCTTTATCGCCTGTTCCATTGCACGGCTATCAACCGCAGCCTGTACTTGACCTTCTGCTTGAGTGAGGGTACTTTGCATCAATGGTTGTGGACTATCGGCCGTCACTTTTACTAAATTGCGCAACAGCTGATCGGCATTCGGTAAATTCGCATCCGGCTTCAGTAATGTAAGCAATTGATCCTTCGCGGCCTGTCCTTGATCATTTTGCATAAATAATCGCGTACTCACATTTTCACTGTATGCGTTTGTCAGTTGCTGCCGCAGTTGATTTACCAATGCTTCCACTGCTGGCTTTGAAGCGGGAATTTGTTCAAAACGTGATAATAATTGCTCTAATTGCTGTTTTTGAGTTGTAGATAGTAAGCTTTCATTACTAATCCATGCTTTTACTTGTTCTAACATCGGCTTTATTTGTTCAGGACTTGTTTGTCCGAGCTGTTGCAGCAGTTGTCCTGCCGAAGCCTGTACCGGGTTCACAGACTGCTGGTTTCCTTGCTGATTAACCGTTTGCCAATTTTGCAAAGTGGCATTTTGCGGTAAAATTCCAGCTTCTTTTAATACCGTCAGCGATTGAAGTTTCGATGCAACAGGTGAATTGTTATCCAGTAAATTTTGGGTTGCCCGTGCAAGTAGGATTCCGCCTGTTTCGTTGTTCAACGGCTTTGCCAGCTGGTCAATTTGCTGTAGCAGCGATGATTTGATCGCTTCATTTCCTCCAGACTGGGTTGCCAAGAGCTGCGCTAAATTGGCTAAATTCGCTGACATCCCATCTGTTTTTACTCCTTGTGTCAATGCTTGAAATACGGTATTTGTAAAAGGCATTTTCAGCTCCACCATACGCTGCAGTGCGTGAAGTGCATTATTCTTATCTACTCCTGCAGGCAAGTTTTTCATCCAGCCTTCTGCGGCTAAGAGCTGTTCTTTTGCAAGGGGTAGCTGGGCTTTCATAAAATGTGATAGCACTTGCTGCATTTCATTCGATTTCGGTAAATGCATTGTTTCCATCAACTGTGACATTTGCTGGCCGGCTGTCATGGATTGCGACATCGGTCCTGTCACAACTTTTAATTCCGTTTGCGGATTTGTTGAAGTTACCTGGAAAAAATGCGCATCGCCTACCTTTAAAGGTACTTCCAGCTTTGCCATGAGCTTTTGATTGCCGACTTGGACTTCTGCCATCTGATTCGGGTAGAGCTGCTTGATTGACCCGTGAAATACTTGATCCTGCTTTAACGATAATGGCTGGTTTGCTGTAACTTGCTGTGAAGTATTCGATTGGATTGCATTAAACGATGAGAAGTTCATGCCGTTACTCCCTTCTTTGAAGCATTGATTTAATCGGTTCAAATGTTTTTCGATGATGATCTGTCGGTCCGTATTGGGCGATTGCCTCCAGATGCTGTTTTGTTCCGTAGCCGGCATGCTGCGCAAAACCGTATTGCGGATATTCAAGGTCCAGTTTTTCCATATAGTCATCACGTGCCGTTTTCGCTAAAATGGACGCTGCTGCAATTGCCAGGCTGCGAGCATCTCCCTTTATGATGGATGCTTGCGGAATCGATGTCGAAAGCGTCATCGCATCGGCCAATATGAAATTTGGTGTGACGCCGAGTGTTTCGATACTTTTTAACATCGACTGTCGTGTTGCTTCATAAATATTGAGGCGGTCAATTTCTTCGGCACTTTGAAAATGAACTGAATAATAAAGTGCATATTTTTTGATCCGTTCAGCAAACTGATTGCGTTTTTCTTTTGATAATTGTTTGGAATCGTTTACGCCAAGCAGTTCCTGACAATAATTCGGCAATATAACGGCCGCTGTTACGACTGGTCCTGCAAGTGGTCCTCTTCCCGCTTCATCTGTGCCTGCGATATAGGCATTTTCATATGGTAAATAGCTTGCGTCAAATTGCAGTTTTTCATTATGCGCTTGTTGGAGTGCTTCTATCTTTTCCAGACGCTTTTGAAATTGCATCCATGCTTTTTGAACACCTGCCCGTTCATCCTTTACGATATCATCCATCCATGGCTCGATTTGTGCTGCTGTTTTTAATGCTTCTGTAATCTCTTTAATTGTTTTCATATAAAGTCCTCAAATCTATTACTTCCGTTTCTTAATCTAGAGTTGATTTCCATTCCGGGGCGGACGCTTTCCGCGGGCACGGCTCGAGCCTGTAGTCTCTCCCTCGGTGCTCCTGTCGCTTCGCTTTCGTCGCAAAATAAATTTTGCTGTTCCCGCAGGAAGCTTGCTTGTGACTGTCGCTAACGCTTTCGTCACAGAGAAAATCTTGTAGCGAAAGGCGCTAGCCGTCAGCTAGTGTTTTAACAGTGCGAAAGGTGAAACCGTCAGCACGAACACTCGCCCCCTCCATTCCAATCAACTTGGCTTTTTATCTAATTTTACTTTCTCTCAATCTTACTGTTATATCGTCTACTTTTCTTATTATAAAAGAAAAAACCTTTCTCAAATAAATGAAAAAGGTTTTGACTATCTGTTATTCCACTTTATTCGTTGCTTTCTTGCTTTTTCTGGCGATTTAGCGCAGCTGTTTTCTTACGGCGCTCTTCGTTTTCCAGGGCAATCGCTTCTTCCAATTGCTCTTTTTCAAGTTGCTCGGAAACAAAATCAAATGTGAGTTTTCCAAGATTCTGTTCACGAATGTCGCGTACAACTAATACCGACACTTGATCGTAGTCAATCTCTCCGCCTTGTCCAAACACTCGGCGCAGCTTTCCGATTGCATCAAATGTCTCAACCAGTTCTTCGGATACGGATGAAATTTTATAACGTTCATCCATGCGCGTTGGATAGTGTTTTTCTAAAAAACGCAGGCCATATACAGCCAGGTCTTCCATATTCGTAATGGTATCTTTGATCGCACCAGTTAATGCAAGCTTGTAGCCGACTTCCTGGTCTTCAAACTTCGGCCATAAAATACCTGGCGTATCAAGAAGTTCAATTTCCTTGCCGACTTTAATCCATTGCTGTGCTTTTGTCACACCTGGCATATTTCCCGTTTTCGCAAGGTTTTTCTTCGCTAAACGGTTGATTAGCGTTGATTTTCCGACGTTCGGAATACCTACAATCATCGCGCGAATGGCACGCGGCTTCATTCCTTTTGATTTCATGCGTTCCCATTTCTCCGCCAAAATCTCCTGAGCAGCCTTTGTAACCGCCTGCAAGCCTTTCCCTTCCAACGAGTTGATTGCTACTGCTTTAAAGCCTCTGTCGGCGAAATATTGAATCCAGCGGCGTGTTTCCTGCTCGTCAGCCATATCTTGTTTATTTAAAATGAGCAGGCGCGGTTTTTGATGGATAACTTCATCGATCATCGGATTACGTGAAGATAATGGTAAACGCGCATCAACCAGTTCAAAAACGATATCGACAAGCTTTAAACTTTCCGATACTTGGCGGCGTGCCTTTGCCATATGTCCTGGAAACCATTGAATTGTCATAATTGTATAACCTCCTGTAAATTACGTACTTCTATTCTCAACAAAAAAATGAGGAGTTTAAACTGCCCCCTCATTTTAGACAATATTTATGATAATAAATATTACTTTACAATCTCAATTTCGTTTAACGGCCAGAAAATGATGCTTGTATTGCCGATAATTTCTTTCTGGTCGACGATTCCGATATGGCGGCTGTCTTTACTGAAGCGACGATTATCGCCCATTACGAATACATAGCCTTCCGGAATAACATCCAGTGACGGATCGATATCTTTCAGCGAGAAGTCGCCTGTTAAGTTGCCTTCGCTGATTTCGGCTTTATATGCGTCCAAATACGGCTCGTCGATCGGTTCACCATTAATGTATAATTGGTCATCCTTATATTCTACAAAGTCTCCTGGAACACCAATGACACGTTTAATATAGTCCTTCTGTTCAGGTGCGTGGAATACGACGATATCAAAACGGTTGGGTTCGCCGATTTTATAGCTGAATTTGTTGACGATCATGCGATCACCATTTTCAAGGGTAGGCATCATTGAATCCCCGTCTACTACAATCGGTGTAAATAAAAAGTAACGAATAAATGCGGCAATCGCAAACGCAATCAGTAGAGCTTTCGTCCATTCCCAAAGCTCATTTTTTTCTTTTTCAGTTTTTTCCACGTAGCTATCCCCCTTGCTCATCACATTTATTGTATACGAAATATGTATATCAAGCAAAAATCTAATCTAAATTATTACGTCATATTATCTATAGTTTATTGTCAAATTCACATGTTAATACACATTTTTATTTAAAGAAAGAAAGGGACTTGTATATACAAGCCCCCTCCTAAAAAGTTCTTATCGAATTTCTTTAATACGAGCAGCTTTACCACGTAAGTTACGTAGGTAGTAAAGTTTAGCACGACGTACTTTACCTTTACGTACTACTTCTAACTTAGCGATTTTTGGAGTGTGTACTGGGAAAGTACGCTCTACACCAACACCGTAAGAAATTTTACGTACTGTGAAAGTTTCGCTAATTCCGCCACCACGACGTTTAATAACTACACCTTCGAATAATTGGATACGCTCACGAGTACCCTCAACGATTTTAACGTGTACCTTAACTGTGTCACCTGGTTTGAATGTAGGTAAGTCTGAACGTAATTGATCTTTAGTGATCTCTGTAATAATGTTTGACATTGTTTTCTCTCCTTAGACAGATGCTCATGCACGCTAATTTAAGCCACAGCGGAACACCGTAATTCAGTGCTTACATTGAAGCACAAAATGAATCTTACCATAATTATTATAGGCTTGCAAGTAGTTTTGCTTTACATTTCATTCTTAATTTTTTCGATTATTTTCTTTTGCTTGTCCGTTAATTCAAGGGCATCCAATAAATCCGGTCTGCGCTCCAATGTACGCTTGAATGACTGTTCTTCACGCCACGCATCGATTTTCGCATGATTCCCAGATAACAGTATATCCGGCACTTTCATCCCTCTAAAATCAGCTGGACGTGTATAATGGGGATGCTCTAATAAACCTGTCGAAAATGAATCCTGAATATGTGAATCCTCTTGACCCAATACACCCGGCAATAAACGTACTACCGCATCGATTACCGTCATCGCAGGCAGCTCTCCGCCTGTTAAAACAAAGTCGCCGATTGAAATCTCATCCGTGACAAGATGTTCGCGGATTCGCTCATCATAGCCTTCATAATGGCCGCAAAGAAATACTAAATCTTCTTCTTTTGCAAGCTCCTCTGCCTTCTTCTGCGTAAAGCGCTCGCCTTGCGGGCACATGAGGATGACACGTGGCTTGCGGCCTTCAGTAATGGCTTCTACAGCATTGAACATCGGTTCCGGCTTTAATACCATTCCCGCTCCCCCGCCATATGGGTAATCGTCCACTTGTTTGTGCTTGTTTTCACTGTATTCCCGGATATCGGTTACTGCCAGTTCAACAGCACCTTTTTCCTGAGCTTTTTTTAAAATAGATGAACCGAACACACCTGTGAACATATCAGGAAATAAACTTAATACGTGAATC
Organism: Solibacillus sp. FSL R5-0449; assembly: GCF_037975215.1. Taxonomy (NCBI): domain Bacteria; kingdom Bacillati; phylum Bacillota; class Bacilli; order Caryophanales; family Caryophanaceae; genus Solibacillus; species Solibacillus sp. FSL R5-0449. Next base: position 975,372 of record NZ_CP150239.1, on the reverse strand, counting down.
TTCATTCCAACAAACCTTCCATTACGTGAATCACGATTTTCTTTTCATCGACATCAATATCTTTTACGATATCTTCAATGAAAGGAATGTAATGCTTTTTACCGTTTTGCGCTTTAATTTCCCATACATCATTTGCGCCTGTTTCTAAAATATCGGTAACAACGCCGATCAGTTCTCCTTCTTCAGAAAACACTTCACAATCTTTAATTTCAAAGTGGTAGTATTCATTATCTTCAAGCTCATCTTCCGCCAATTGGTCCATTGATACTTTTAATAGACCTTCTTTAAATGGTTCCACTAAATTAATGTTTTCCATACCTTCAAACGTCACCAAAATAAAGTTTTTATGGCGTCTTGATGAACTGATCGTTACCCAAGTCGGCTTTTTGTCATCTTTTTTGAATGCCGCCAGTTTCGAGCCTACCGCAAAACGTTCTTCTTCAAAGTCCGTTGTCGATAAAATTCGCAGCTCTCCGCGAATACCATGTGTATTTACAATACGACCTACATTAAACCATTCCATGTATATTCCACCTCTAATATCCCGTTGATTTCCATTCCAATCAACTAGTCGTTTTATTTAATAAAATACCGCTGATTGAATTATCATAACAAAAAAAGAAGGGTTAGCAAAATGCCACCCTTCTTTTACTAATCCAATATATCGACATACGTCTTTTTCTTCTGGTGGCCGCCCGCTGCTGAGTACACAATCGTACGAATTGCCTTCGCAACACGTCCTTGCTTGCCTATTACTTTCCCTCGATCCTCTGGATGAACAAAAAGCTTATAAACAACTCGATTGGAAGTTTCGTCCGTCTCAATACGAACGTCTTCCGGATAATCGACTAACGGTTTCACAATTGCTTCAATCAGCTGCTGCATAATGCCACCTCCGAATTAATCATTGAATTATTTGCTGTATTTAGCGTTATGGAATTTTTCCATGATACCTTGTTCTGAGAACAGGTTACGTACAGTATCAGATGGTTTTGCACCATCAGTTAACCATTTAAGAGCTTTCTCTTCATCGATTTGTACTGTAGCTGGAACTGTAAGCGGGTTGTAAGTACCTACTGTTTCGATTTGACGACCGTCACGTGGTGAACGAGCGTCTGCAACTACGATACGATAGAAAGGAGATTTTTTAGCTCCCATACGTTTTAAGCGAATTTTAACTGCCATTTTAATAGCACCTCCGAATAAGTTTCACACAAGATATTATATTAGCAATGTCTTGATGGTTTGTAAAGTGTTTTTTCTTAACACCTTATTTTTTATTTAAATAATGAATCAAAACCAGGCATTTTCATCTTCTTTTTACCTTTGCCTTGCGCCATACCTGTCATTTGTTTCATCATTTTTTTCATTTCTTCAAACTGCTTCAGCAAGCGGTTTACTTCCTGAATTGACGTCCCTGAACCTGTAGCAATACGCTTTTTGCGGCTCGCCGAAATGATTTCCGGGTTTGTCTTTTCAGTTGGTGTCATCGAATAGATAATCGCTTCGATGCGTCCCATCTGCTTTTCATCGACTTTGACATTGTCAAGGCCTTTCATTTTGTTTGCACCTGGAATCATTTTCAATAATTCATCAAGTGGTCCCATTTTCTTCACGGCTTGAAGTTGTTCGATAAAGTCATCAAACGTAAAGCTCTGTGTCATGAACTTTTCTTCCAGCTCTTTTGCCTTTTCCATATCTACGTTGGCCTGTGCTTTTTCGATCAGTGACAGTACATCACCCATCCCTAAAATACGTGAAGCCATACGCTCTGGATGGAATGGTTCCAGCGCATCCATCTTTTCACCCATACCGACAAATTTAATCGGTTTCTCTGTAACAGAGCGGATTGACAGCGCCGCACCACCACGAGTATCGCCGTCCAGTTTTGTTAAGACAACGCCCGTAATGCCGACTGCTTCATTAAAGCTTTGCGCCACATTTACAGCATCTTGACCTGTCATCGCATCAACTACTAAGAATACTTCGTCCGGCTCTTTTAAACCGCGAATGTCTTTCAGTTCCTGCATCAGCTCTTCATCAATATGAAGACGACCGGCTGTATCGATCAATACAACGTCCAAATGCTCTTCTTTTGCATGCTCGATTGCCTGACGTGCAATTTCAACAGGTGAAACATCCGTACCTAGTGAGAATACCGGCAGAGATAACTGTTTCCCTAGTGTCTGTAATTGCTGAACAGCGGCTGGACGGTAAATATCTGCTGCTACTAGCAATGGTTTTTTATTATATTTTTTACGTAATACATTCGCCAACTTACCTGTAGTCGTCGTCTTACCTGCACCTTGTAAACCAACCATCATAATGACAGTCGGAGGACGGTTGCTGAATTTAATCGGGCTTTGTTCGCCACCCATTAAATTCTTCAATTCATCCTGTACAATTTTAATGACTTGCTGACCAGGTGTTAATGATTTCATGACGTCGACACCGACTGCACGCTCACTAACTTTTTTAACGAATTCTTTAACTACCTTTAAGTTTACGTCCGCTTCGATTAAGGCAAATCGGACTTCACGCATCATTTCTTTAACGTCTTGTTCCGTAACTTTCCCTTTACCTTTAATCTTTTGGATCGTACCTTGGAGTCGCTCTGCTAAACCTTCAAAAGCCAACTCGTTCGCCCCCTAATCCGATTCCTTCAGTTGTTCAACTAATGCAAGTTTCGCTTCTTTCGTAGAAGCCTCATCCTCAATCGCATCCGCCAATTGTTTTAACACAATTTGACGTTGTTGAAACTTTTCGAATAAATTTAGTTTTTCTTCATATTCTTCAAGCATCGCCTCAGTACGGCGAATATTATCGTAAACAGCCTGACGCGAAATGTTATAACTTTCGGCAATTTCTCCTAACGAGTGATCGTCCAAGTAATACAGTTCCATATAGCTACGCTGTTTATCAGTTAATAACGCTTGATAAAAGTCGAAGAGAAAGTTCATGCGTGTTGTTTTTTCAAGTAGCATTTTTATCTCTCCAATCATAATTTGTCTATCTTATCATAATCTTGTGAGCAGTTACTGTCAAGGCAATCCCCTTGTCCGTAGGGATAACCTTTTTCTTTCAATATAAAAAAAGCAATTCGTAAAAATTATACGAATTGCTTTTGGAATATAATTGTTATTCTTCTGCTTTTTCCAGTTCTTTTTCCAGTCCTTCGGCAAATAAACCATAGACATAACGTTCTGCATCAAACGGCTGCAGGTCGTCCATTTTTTCACCAAGTCCTACAAATTTAACAGGGATGTGCAGTTTGTTGCGGATCGCCAATACGATACCGCCTTTTGCAGTACCATCCAGTTTTGTTAAAACGATACCTGTTACATTCGTTACCTCTTTGAACATTTGAGCCTGAACAAGCGCATTTTGGCCTGTTGTCGCATCCAATGCAAGGAGTACTTCATGCGGTGCATCCGGAATTTCACGCGAAATTACACGATGCACTTTTTCAAGTTCGTTCATTAAGTTAACTTTATTTTGCAGACGGCCGGCAGTATCGCAGATTAAAATATCGACACCACGTTTTTTTGCTGCACGAATCGCATCATACATTACCGCTGCAGGGTCGGAACCTTCTGACTGTGCGATAACTTCTACACCGACACGGTCGCCCCATACTTGCAGCTGCTCAATGGCACCGGCACGGAATGTGTCTCCCGCTGCCAGCATCACAGATTTCCCTTCTGATTTTAAACGGTGTGCCAATTTACCGATTGTCGTAGTCTTTCCGACACCATTAACACCAACGAATAAAATAACCGTTAAATCACCGCTCTGCTGAATATTTAACTCTGTTAAATTTTCTTCACCAGATTCATAAATTTCAACAAGCTTTTCGGAAATGATCGCCTGAATTCCGTTCGTATCTTTAATGTTTTGGCGCTGTACTTCAAAACGTAATTTATCCATTAATTCCATTACTGTTTCAAAGCCGACATCCGCTTGCAGCAGAACATCTTCCAGCTCTTCAAAGAAATCTTCATCTACTTTACGATAACGTGCAACTAAATCGTTTACTTTAGAAGTGAAAGAATTACGTGTTTTTTCCAATCCCGCTTTAAACTTCTGAGTGATCGACCAGGCAGACTGCTTTTGAGGTTGCTCCTCTACTTCTGTGTCCGATTGATTTGCAGTCTCTTCTTCAACAGGCTCCACTTCAGCAATTTCCGGCTGTTCAATTATTTCGTCTTGCTCTTTTTCGGCAATTTGTTCAGTTTTGGATTTTTCTTCCTCTACCGTTTCAATTAATTGATTTTCTTCTTGTACTTCTTGTTCTTGTTCATCAAGCGGTAACAGATCCGCCTGTTGCTCTTGTTGCTCTTGCAGTTCTTTTTGTTCACTGTTACCTGCCAGTTTTTCTTTCAGTCGCTTAAAAAAACTCATCTTCCGCCACTCCCTTGCGCTACTAATTCAGCATGTTCTTCCAGTTTTACCGATACAAGTTTCGATACACCCGACTCTTGCATTGTAATACCGTACAGAACATCTGCCCCTTCCATCGTGCCTTTACGGTGCGTAATGACGATGAATTGAGTATGCTCACTAAATTTACGTAAATATTCACTATAACGCACAACATTCGATTCATCCAATGCTGCCTCAACCTCATCCAAAATACAGAATGGAACAGGTCGTGTATTTAAAATCGCAAACAATAAAGCAATAGCTGTTAATGCACGTTCACCGCCCGAAAGCAGGCTTAAGCTTTGCAGTTTTTTCCCTGGCGGCTGGGCAATAATTTCAATGCCTGTCTCTAACATATTAGTAGGATCCAACAGCACCAGGTCAGCCGTACCGCCGCCAAACAGCTCTCTGAATGAAATGACGAACTGTTTACGAATCTGCTTAAATGTTTCACTGAATCGCTCTGTCATTTCTTCATCCATCTCGCCGATTGCTTTGTGCAGCGTATCTTTTGCAGCGACCAAATCTTCCCGTTGTTCACTTAAGAATGTATAGCGCTCCTGAACACGCTCATATTCCTCAATCGAAGTCAAATTGACCGGACCAAGTTCTTCAATCGATTGCTTCAGCAGCTTCACTTTCCGACGGACTTGTTCTTCGTCTTCAATGCTGATTGCTTCTTCTTGGGCAGATAGAACATCAAGTTCATACTGCTCGAGTAATTGCTCTTGCAAACTATTCATTTCAAATTCGATTCTGCTGCATTTCAGCTCCAGTGCACGCAATGCATCAACATAGCTTTTGTGTACTCGCTGTATTTCCTGCAGGTGAATTTCATTTTCCGTAACTTGATCATGCAAAGTTGAACGCATTGTACGGTTCTTTTGAATAATCTCTGTCAGTGCGTCTTTTTTCTCCGTCCATTCGACAATTGTTTGGGCTAATTCTTCTGCTGAAGGTCCATTTAAGCCATCTTCAGATTCTACCCAGTCGATTTCCCGGGAAATTTTTTCGACATTTCCCTGTGCTTTAGACAAATTAAGTTCTATTCCTGCAATCGATGCCTGTACTTGCGTTAATTGTTCTTGAGCAACAGCGAGTTCAGATCTCTTTTGTGCTAACTGTTCACGCAACACATCTTTTTGCGTTTCACTCTGAGCCTTAGCAAGTGTCAGTTCATCAACCGTTTGCTGTATTTCCTGTAATTCTTTACTTAACTCAGTCAATCGCGATTGTGCAGCTGACTGCTGTTCATTTAAAGACTCTTTACGTGTCGATAATGAAGTTTGCTCCGATTGCGTAATCGTTACCGTCGTCTGTAAGTTCTTCACGATCATATCGAGTTCCATAAGCTTCGAACGGTGAATTTGCTCTTGCTCACGCAATGATTCACCTTGCAGCTTCAACTCTTCCAATGAATGTCGCAATGTTGCAATCTGTTCTTTTTTCGTCGCTACCGTTTGCTCAGCAGATTGGATTGTTGATTCCATATCGGCCAATGTCGTAACGAGCTTATCAAGTTCCGCTTTACGCGAGAACAATGAACTTTGCTGCTTTACGGCACCACCTGTTAAGGAACCGCCAGCATTTACGATATCCCCTTCAAGTGTAACAACGCGGTACTTAAAGCCGCATAAACGGGCAATTTGACTCGCGCCTTCCAAAGAAGATGCAACTAATACATTGCCTAAAAGGTTTTCTATAATTGTCGTATTTTCCTGTGCATAATTCACTAGTTCATAAGCCAGCGCAACATAGGCAGGATGTGATTGAATATCGCTCAGTTGCTGTGCATGGATTTTTCGTGAACGCATAACTGTTTTCGGTAAAAATGTTGCACGACCTGCACGTTTTTGCTTCAACCAGCCAATCGCTTTTTGGGCATGCTGTTCATTTTCTGTCACAATATGCTGTGAAGCTGCACCTAATGCTGTTTCAATTGCCTGAGAGTATTTCGCCTCAACTTGAATCAGCTCGGCTACCGCACCTTCTATCCCTTGCAGTTCTTTACGGTCCCGCGCTAAAAGAACTTCCTTAACACCATGGAAGAAGCCTGAAAAATCAGCTTCAAGTTCAGCCAATGTTTCTTTACGTGCCTTTAATTGCTGATGATGCTGATAAGCTTTATACAATAACGCTTGTTTTTCATCCAAATCGGCAGTTGCCGATTTCAACTGAACCTGCATAACATCAAAATGACTAAGCTGTTCTTTTACCGACAGTTCTGCCTGTTCAAGCGCACGTTCTGTCACTTCTTTTGCAATGAGTGCTTCAGTCAGTTCTTTTTGGATTTCAGAAGAACGACCTGACATTCGCTCTACAGATGCCTGTTCCTGCGAAAGTTGCTGATCAATATGCTTTAATTCATTTTTTACTGTCGCTTCTTCGTTAAGTAAGTTAATGTACGTATTTTTCGCATCTTCAATTTCCTGCTCGATTTCTGAAGCAGAACGTGTTAAAGCTTGCTCAACCTGTTTTAATGCCGAACGGATTTCGGTAACGATTTTTTGCTTTTCTGTAAACTGACCGCGTTTTTCACGCTCAGCCTCCAGCAATTCTTTTACCATATTGGAAGCTTCCGTTAAGCTTTCACGCAGTTGCTGAATTTGTTTTTCGGCATTTGAACGCTTTTCGTTAAAGAGTGCTTTTCGGCCTTCCCAGCGTTCTACTTCCGCACTTGCCTCAACAAGCTGTTCTTGAGAACTGTCCAGCACTTCGTCGATAGCTTTTAACTCTGTACGCATTTTGCGCAATTGTTGTTCAACTGTCGCAATTTCAGCTGCATGTTCTTTTTCGGTTGCTGTTAATTTCCGCTGCTCTTCAGTATAGCCTTGCAATACTTTCCCGTTCGCACGGATATCATGAACCATTAATGCTATATCAAAATCTTTCAGTTCTTCCGTCATTCGCACATAATCTTTCGCGCTCGACGCCTGAATTTTCAATGGTTCCAGACGCTGATCGATTTCATGCAAAATATCGAGAACCCGATTTAGGTTTTCATCTGTTTCTACAAGTTTGTGCTCTGCTTTTTTCTTGCGCTGCTTATATTTTAAAACACCTGCAGCCTCTTCAAAAATACTGCGGCGGTCATCTGGACGGCTGTTTAGAATTTCATCAACCCGTCCTTGTGAAATAATGGAAAAGGCTTCTTTCCCAAGACCCGAATCCATAAACAAGTCTGTAATATCTTTTAGACGGCATTGCTGGTTATTCAGTAAATATTCACTTTCACCTGAGCGATAAACCCGTCTTGTCACACTTACCTCTGTATAAGGTATTGCTACTTGCTCATCTGTATTATCTAAAACGAGTGTAACTTCCGCAAAGTTCAGTGCTCTTCTCGATTCACTTCCTGCAAAAATAACGTCTTCCATTTTGGCTCCGCGCAGACTTTTGGCAGACTGCTCTCCTAAAACCCACCGAATTGCATCTGTTACATTACTTTTCCCACTACCATTTGGTCCTACTACTGCAGTAACACCAGGTACAAAATCAATCCCGATACGTTCGGCAAATGATTTAAAGCCTACTACTTCGAGTCTTTTAAGGAACATGTTATTCCTCCTCTTGCTTTGACTGCTTAAGCATCAGCATGGCACTTTGTGCTGCTTGCTGCTCAGCCTCTTTCTTTGATTTTCCACGGCCAACACCTAACTCCTGGCTGTTTAACAATACGCGTGAAACGAATGTACGATTATGCGCTGGTCCTTTTTCATCAACAATCTCATAATGTAAAAGGCCGTTGTTTGTTTGTTGAATAATTTCTTGTAATTGACTTTTAAAATCCATCACATGCGAAAAAGCACCGACTTCAACTTTAGGGAATACGACACGTTCTAAAAATGCGACAACTACTTCCAGACCTTGATCTAAATAAAGAGCTCCGACAAATGATTCAAATACGTCAGCAAGCAATGCCGGACGTTCACGACCACCTGTTAATTCTTCACCTTTACCTAATAAAACAAATTGCCCGAAGTTCAGTTCATTCGCAAAAACAACTAGTGATGGCTCACAAACGATTGATGCACGTAATTTCGTAAGTTCCCCTTCGCTCATATGCGGAAATTTTTCAAATAAATATTTTGATACAGATAACTCTAAAACTGCGTCCCCTAAAAATTCTAATCGCTCGTTGTCCGTAAATAATTTGCGGCGATGCTCATTCACATAAGATGAATGTGTAAATGCTTGATATAATAAATCTTTATTCTGGAAATGAATGTTCATTTCGTTTTCTAAAACTTCAAATTGTGATTTTACTTTTTCAGGGAGTACACCGGGTTTCTGGTTGTTCCCTTTTTTTCTATAGGTCATGTACTTTCTGCCTTCCTTCTAGTTTCTATCGTTTAGTTTACCTTGTTCTATAGCAATGTGCAAAGGGTATCAGTCAAATTCCTATCAAATTTCGTTTTATTTGTTCACTCCGCTAGAAACTCCTATTTAACGCAATTTTCAGACGTAAAAAAGGCTGTACAAAAGTCGTTTTGACCTCGTACAGCCTTATGTTTTATAAATGAATTAGCTAATTTTGCTTTCGATGTATGAAATTGCATTACCAACTGTTGCAATTTTTTCTGCATCTTCATCAGAAATTTCCATATCGAACTCATCTTCAAGTTCCATTACTAACTCAACAACATCTAATGAATCTGCACCTAAATCCTCACGGAATGATGCTTCTAATTTCACTTCGCTTTCGTCAACGCCTAAACGGTCAACGACTACTTTTGAAACACGCTCAAATACTGTAGACAAATCAGTCACCTCCCCTCAAGAATTCTAACCCTGTTAATTTCCGTTACGGGCACGTCTGTATGACTCGGCCCTTCACTCCAATCAACTAGAGTTTTTATATTTCAATCATATTAAGCCATTACCATGCCGCCGTCTATTTGCAGTGTTTGGCCTGTAATGTAATTAGAACTGTCTGATGCGAAAAATACGACAGCTTTGGCGATATCTTCCGGTTGACCCAATTTAGCCAACGGAATTTGTTTAAGCATACCTTCTTTCAAATCTTCCGGTAAGCCTTCTGTCATTTCCGTTGTAATAAAGCCTGGAGCAAGAGCGTTGACTAAAATATTACGTGAAGCAAGCTCCTGCGCAGTTGTCTTCGTTAAACCGATGACACCCGCTTTTGCCGCTACATAGTTTGCCTGTCCGGCATTACCTGCAACTCCGACGATCGAAGAAATATTAATGATGCGACCTGCACGCTGCTTCATCATTTGTCGCGTTACAGCTTTTGTACAAAGGAACACGCCTTTTAAATTCGTATTGATGACATCATCCCATTCGTCATCTTTCATACGCATTAACAAATTGTCGCGCGTGATGCCCGCATTGTTCACTAAAATATCAATCGAACCGTACGTATCAAGTGCCGATTTCATTAAATTCTGTACAGAATCCGCGTCTGCTACATTCGCCTGAACAGCAATCGCTTCGCCGCCATTTGCTTTAATTTCTTCTACTACTTCCTGTGCCTTTTGCTCGCTCCCGCTGTAATTGACAACGACTTTTGCACCTTCACTTGCCAATTGTAATGCGATTGCGCGACCAATGCCACGAGATGCCCCTGTTACAACTGCACATTTCCCTGTTAAACCCATTGTTTCCACTCCTTTGATGCCTCAACAACTTGTGTTAAACTCGCCTCATCATATACACAGTAAGTTTGTACATTGCGGTCGATTTTTTTCACTAAGCCTGATAATACTTTTCCAGGTCCGCATTCGATAAAGACTGTTACCCCTTCAGCAATAAGCTTTTCAATGTTTTGCTGCCATTGTACAGAGCTTGTTACTTGGGCAACCATTTCTTCTTTAATTGCTTCCACCGTTGTTAAAAGCTCTGAAGTTACATTGCTCACTACCGGAATTTTTGGTTCCTGCAATGGTAAATTTTCTACTGTATCTTTTAAATTATGTGCCGCTTTCTGCATTAATGAACTATGGAAAGGACCGCTCACGACTAATGGTAAAGCTCGTTTTGCTCCCGCTTCCTTCGCTCTTATACATGCCTCGTCAACACCTAGTTTCGTCCCTGAAATCACAATTTGGCCCGGACAGTTGAAGTTCGCCACTTGAACGACTTCTCCTTCAGCGGATACTTGTTGGCAAATGGCGTCCAGCTTTTCTCCATCTAACGCCAATATAGCTGCCATTGCTCCTTGACCTGCAGGTACTGCCTCGTCCATAAATACACCCCGTCTATGAACTGTTTGAACTGCATCTTCAAAATCAATTACTCCTGAAATGACAAATGCACTGTATTCTCCTAATGAATGTCCCGCAGTATATTGCGGTGCAATACCGGCTTCAATCAGCTTGTTTGCGATCATCACCCCTGATGTCAATAAAGCTGGCTGAGCATGGTATGTCAGTGTTAATGTTTCTTGCGGACCGTTCAGCATATAGTCCGACAGTGGAAGGTTCAACACTTCGTTTGCTCGTTCATAATACTGTTTGCTTACTTCATCATTCGCAACAAACTCCGCACCCATCCCTACAGTTTGTGAACCTTGTCCTGGAAAAATAAAAGCAACTTTTGTCATTTGATAATCCCCTTTGTGAAAAAGCTTATTCTGGCTTTGGCAATTGCTCAATTTTTTTAGTAATTGTTTCGCATACTTTATGCTCTACCATAATTGTCGCTTGACGAATTGCACTGTAAATCGCACGTGCATTCGAAGAGCCATGCGCCTTAATAACAGGTGCTTTCAGGCCGAATAAAGCCGCACCACCGTATTCTGTATAATCCATTTTATCTTTTAACTGCTTCAAGTCGTTTTTCACTAATGCAGCAGCAATCTTTGTTTTTGTTGTAGCAAATAATGCATCCTTCAACATTTTGAAAACCGTGCCTGCTGTACCTTCGATTGTTTTCAGCACCATATTGCCTGTAAACCCATCCGTTACGACAACATCTGCGACCCCATTCAGTAATTCGCGTGCTTCCACATTACCTTCAAAGTTGAAATCCGCTTCTTTCATTAATGTGAATGCCGATTTAGTTAACTCATTACCTTTTTTATCTTCCGTTCCGATATTTAATAGTCCAATACGTGGTGATTTTTGACCGCGTACTTGCTTCACATAAATATCACCCATGATTGCGTACTGTAATAAGTTTTCAGGTTTTGCATCTGCATTCGCCCCTAAATCAAGCATTAGGAAGCCGTCACCATTCATCGTAGGTAATGTTGTTGCTAATGCAGGACGTGCGACCCCATCAATACGTCCTACTTTGAAAAGTCCGCCTGCCATTAAAGCACCTGTATTCCCAGCCGATAAACAAGCGTCCGCTTTTCCTTCAGCAACTGCATCCAGCATACGTGCCATTGAAGAATCTTTTTTACGGCGTACTGCGCGTGCCGGATCATCTTCTCCCTCTACAACTTCACTGCAATGAACAACCGTCAGGCGATCATGGTTCTTTAAGTAAGGCGCCATTTTCTGTTCATCGCCATACAGATCAATTGTTAATTTCGGAAAATCTTCAAGCGCCATGAAGACACCTTCCACGATTGCTTTTGGTGCGTTATCTCCGCCCATACCATCTACTGCTATTTTCATGTTGTTTCTTCACCTTTCATCCGATACATTTCAAACTCTCCTTTGAAAACTAGTTCATTATCAACAGAAGAAGTTACTTCGATAAATGTACGGTTTTTATCAGGGTTTTTCCCTTTTACAACGGCCTTCGTTACGACACGATTACCTGCTCGAACCGGTTTCACGAAAGCTACATTTGATTTTACAGTAAGGGCAAGCTCATCATCAATTACTGCAACCGCCAAAGAATTGGCCTGTGCAAATAGATGGTGACCGCGCGCTATGCCATTGCGCTGGAAAACATGCTCTTCTCCAACATCAAATATTGAAATTGCCCGGTTATCCAGCTCTATATCAATAATTTCACCGATGACTTCATCGAGTGGCAACGATTTTACTTCATCATATTTTTTAGCAGCAACATCTTTAATACGTTCACGCAATTCCGGAATAGCGAGTTCCATGCGATCCAATCGGATTGTTTGAACGCTCACATTAAATTCAGCTGCTAATTGTTCATCTGTCACGAAAGGATTGTCTGCGATCTGCTCAGTCAATAACGACTGTCGCTCTTTTTTGGAACGCTTCATCGTATTTGTTACCTACCTTTAATTTTCTAAAAGATTAGTATTAGCACTTGGTACTAATATCAATATACATGTATAAAAAAAAGAACGCAACAACTTTTTGTCGCGTTCTTGAAATCTTATGCTTCAAGGCTTAGCTGCCACAGCACCCCGAACTTGTCTTTCACCTGACCGTAGCACTTGCTCCAAAAGGTCTCCTGTAACTCCATTACGACCTTTCCGCCTTCTTTTAAACCATCGAAGATATATCGGATTTCCTGCTCATCTTTTGACGTATAGGCAATGCTAATATTGTCCCCTACCGTCACTTGCGGAGAACCCGGATACGTATCAGAAAACATCATTTGACCTTCCTGCAATTCAATTTGCGCATTCATGACCAGATCTTTTGCTTCTGGTGGAATAGGGTTCTCGGGGTTTGGCGGTAATTCTCCGAATGTTGAAATCGTTACACTTTTGGCATTAAACAGTTCTGCATATAACACCACTGCTTCTTTTGCTTGTCCATTTAGTACGAAATACGGATACATATTTCCCATCTTATAACCTCTTTTCAGCATTTTTAAATAGCTTAATTAGTTTTCCACCAATTCCAGGTTCTAATCGTTTAATCGATTCGTTCTCCTTGCAGAACGCCGGAAGCCGTTAAATCCTCCCGTAAAAATTCATATTCCGGATCTTGCCAAAATGCTTCATCATAGAGCATTTTTTCGGCATCCTGTCTTGCTGTTTCAAGTGCCCGGTAATCATGGACAAGGTCGGCCAATTTAAATTCCGGCAACCCGCTTTGTCGCTTGCCGAAGAAGTCCCCTGAGCCGCGCAATTCCAAATCTTTTTCAGCCAGGCGGAAACCGTCATTCGTCTCGGTCATACTCATCATACGTTCTTTTCCTTCATCTGTTTTCGGGTCGGCAATCAGTACACAATAAGATTGATGTTCTCCCCGGCCAACACGTCCGCGCAGCTGGTGAAGCTGAGCTAAACCAAAACGCTCGGCATCATAAATTGTCATAAACGTTGCGTTCGGTACGTTTACCCCAACCTCGACAACAGTTGTCGATACAAGTACATGAATTTCCCCATCACTGAATGCCCGCATAACCGCATCTTTTTCGTCCGAATGCAATCGACCGTGCATCAGGCCGATTTCAAAACGGTTGCCGAAATATGCCTTTAATTGTTCATAAGCTTCCACTGCATTTTGTACATCGAGTTTATCGGACTCTTCGATTAACGGAGCAATGACATAGGCTTGGCGGCCTGCTTCAAGTTCTTGGGTCATGCGCATCAGCACACTGTTCAGCTGCTCTTTTTTCAGCCAATGCGTTTCAATTTCTTTCCTTCCTGCAGGCAATTCATCAATAATCGAAACATCCATCTCACCAAAGGCTGTAATGGCTAATGTACGAGGAATAGGTGTCGCCGTCATGAACAGTACATCCGGATTTTCACCTTTTTCACGCAGTACACGACGCTGTTCTACACCAAACCGGTGTTGCTCATCCGTAATGACAAAGCCTAACTTCTTGAATTCGACATCTGGCTGGATAAGTGCATGTGTCCCAATGAGAATATCGATTTCCCCTGCTACAAGCTGTGCTAACAATTCGCGACGTGCCTTTGTTTTTGTGGAGCCCGACAATAAAGCGATCTTAACTCCGATCGGATCAAACCACATATGCAAGTTTTCAGCATGCTGCTCGGCTAAAATTTCTGTCGGAGCCATTAAAGCCCCTTGATAACCAGCCGTAACAGCGGCATATAGACCGATTGCCGCAACAACAGTCTTCCCTGATCCAACATCCCCTTGAAGTAGACGATTCATACGTTGCGGCAGCAGTAAATCTTTGCATATTTCATTGACAACCCGCTTTTGGGCCCCTGTTAATTCATACGGCAGAGTTGCAATAAATTCCTTTAATTTTTCCAGGTCAAAGCGGACGGAAATCCCTTTTTCATTTTCCTTATTCGCTTTTCTCAATGCTTGAATACGCAGCTGGAACTGCAGTAATTCCTCATAAACGAAGCGGCGGCGCGCCTGTTTTGCATGGTCTGCACTTTGCGGGAAATGTACCCCTTCGAGCGCTTCTTGAATATTGACCAACTGGTAGTTTTCACGCAGATAGTGCGGCAATGTTTCAGGTAATTGATCCTTCACGGTATCCAATGCTTGGCGCATATATTTACGGAAGCGCTTTTGCTGAATATTCCCTTTTAAGCTGTAGACAGGCTCAAAATCAACTTGTTCTGTTTTCGGTCCGAACGTCACGGACGAACCGACAATCACTTGGCGACCGCGATCCCATTTCCCGGTAACCGTAATGATGCCGCCAGTTGAAATTTTTTGCCGTAAATAATTTTGATTGAAAAACACAACTTTAATTAAATGTCTTCCTGCAAGAGCCGTAAATTGCAGTCGTGACTTGTTTTTCCCTAAAAACAATACGGTCGGTTCACTTTCGACACGTGCTTCAATCGTCACACGCTCATTATGCGGTGTTTCAGTCAAATCTTTTAATCGAAAATCTTCATGGCGGTATGGAAATGTCCAAATCAAGTCATGGATTGTCTCGATGCCAATTTTCATTAAATTTTCGGCTGTTTCTTTTCCGATTCCCTTTAATTGTGAAACTGGCTCATGAATCATTGTTGACACTTCCTTCCTTTACGAGTTTTAATAATTTAACAATATCATAAAATGGGTGCATACGTTCCCTCGTAAACTAAAAAAAGCCAAGGCAAACCCAAAAATAACATTTTTCTCTATGAGAAAAATGTTATTTTTTCGCTGTGCGTAAAAATTGATTTCCATTCCGGGGACGCTTTCCGGGAGCGTGAGGCCAACACGATGTTGGTCACAAAAGCGTTGCCACAGGACGTGGCGTTCTTAGCTTTTGTTCCTAGTCTCAGGCGTCACGCTATTCCCCCAGGAGTCGCCCCTCCATTCCAATCAATTTTATAAATTATCCGTTTCTTAATACGGATTTTCACCTTGTTCTATGAAATTTCTACTTCTGCCCGCCCGATTTTTGAATATCTCATTAGATTAATTAGTTACTGCCTACACGTGATTTTAGCAGGCTTTTCAGGTCTCCGCCTTCAAAGATTGCATGGGTAATGGCTTTGCCCGTTGGTGTTGCAGCCAAACCGCCACGTGCTGTTTCTTTCAAGTTCGGGCTCATTGCCTGACCGATTCGGTACATTGCGCCGATTACCTCATCACATGGAATACGGCTTGTCACACCTGCTAAAGCCATATCCGCTGCGACTAATGAATTGGATGCACCCATTGCATTCCGTTTAACACAAGGTACTTCAACTAAGCCTGCAACAGGGTCACATACTAATCCGAGCATATTTTTCAGCGTGATGGCAAATGCTTCCGAACTTTGCTGTGCTGTTCCGCCAGCCATTTCCACAATCGCAGCAGCGGCCATTGCCGATGCACTGCCGACTTCCGCCTGGCAGCCGCCTTCAGCACCTGAAATAGAAGCATTGTTCGCCACGATAAATCCGAATGCTCCGGACGTGAATAAATAGCGAATCATTTGTTCACGTGTCGGATTTAATTTATTTTGAACGGCAAACAATGTCCCCGGAACTACTCCTGCTGAACCAGCAGTTGGTGTCGCACAAATTGTACCCATTGCCGCATTCACTTCGTTTGTTGCAACCGCCTTGCTGACAGCATCAAGTAAAAGGTCTCCGGCTAATGTGTTGCCTTTTTTAATATAATTTTGAATAAGTACAGCATCGCCACCCGTTAAGCCTGTTACGGATTGTACACCTTTTAAGCCGCGCTCGACCGCTTCTTCCATAATCGTTAAGTTACGGTCCATCTGTGTAAAAATTTCTTCACGCGAGCGACCTGTAATTAACATTTCCTGCTCAATCATCAATTCGGAAATCAGCTTTCCTTCTCTTTCAGCTAACTCCACCAGTTCACGAACACTGCGGAATAAAACATCCATATTTGCCACCCCTTAGTTATTAATTTTCGATACTTTCGTAATATGCGGAATGTATGAAATTTGCTCTAACAGACGCTGATCAATGTTTTGATCGACTTCAATTACCATTAAAGCGGTTAAACCACGTTCAATACGCGATACTTCCATATGTCCAATATTAACATCATGCATGGCTAAACAATTCGCCACGTTTGCAATACAGCCTGCACGGTCATCATGCACAACTAAAATTGCAGGCATACCGCCTGTCAGACGCAGCTTGAATCCGTTCACTTCACTAATTTCAATTTTACCGCCGCCGATTGAAATACCTTCAACGCTCATTTCCGATTCGTCATCGCCCATCAATATCCGCGCAGTATTTGGATGTTCTTTATTAGCTGTTTCCGGAATGAATTCAAATTGCAAGCCTGCTTTTTCTGCTTCGGCAAAAGAAGTTTTAATACGTTCATCATCTGTATCGTAATCTAGTAAGCCACCGATAATTGCCACATCTGTTCCATGGCCGCGGTATGTTTCGGCAAAAGAACCGTATAAATAAATTTTCGCCCATTTTGGCTGGCGTCCAAACAAGTCGCGTGCAACACGTCCAATTCGTGCTGCCCCTGCTGTATGTGAAGAGGATGGACCAATCATAACAGGTCCAATAATATCAAAAACCGATGTAAACTTCATAAAGTTGTCCCCCCATATTCTTTCATACTTTCATTTACTCCTAGTGTACTCATTTTCTCTGCAATTAACAAACTTCTTGTTGTAAAAACAGAATAATAACCAAATTGAGGATGATCCTCCATAACTTTACGCAGACGTGTAAGTAGTAAGAGGATAAAGTAATGGAAATATTCCCCCTGAACTAACTTTATACAGGAAAACCGACTGAATACAAGGGAAATATACAGCCTTCCGATTCAACCTTTTTCACTCTATTCAAACGTAATGAAAGCAGTGCATACATGAATGTACACACTGCTTTCACTATTGATTTTATTCTACAGATAAAATGAACGGATACAGGGATTGCTTACCTTCAACAATTTCCACTTCAGCATCCGGGTAATTTTCTTCGATAAAGTTTTGTAATTCATCGGCTTGTTCTTCTGTCGCATCTTCACCATAAATGATTGTGATGATTTCTGAATCTTCATCCATTAACCCATCAAGCACTTTTTTCGCTGCATCCATCATTTCAGGAGTCGATAAAATAATTTTACCTTCAGCCAATGCCATATAATCATCTTTGCGAATTTCAACACCGTCGATCGATGTATCACGTACTGCAAATGTTACTTGACCAGTCTTCACATGTTCAAAGCCTTGTGTCATGTTTGCTTTATTCGTTTCAACCGATTCAGCAGGATTGAATGCTAAAATAGCTGCCATTCCTTGAGGGATCGTTTTTGTCGGCACAACCGCTGCTTCAATTTCCAGAAGTTCAGCCGCTTGCTCTGCAGCCATAATGATATTTTTATTGTTCGGTAAAATCAGTACTCGCTCTGCACCAATTTCTTTAACCGCTTTTACGATATCTTCTGTAGAAGGGTTCATCGTCTGTCCGCCTTCAATTACATAAGAAGCACCGATTGAGCGTAGCAGATTGGATACACCTTCACCCATTGCAATCGTTACAATCGCATAAGGCACTTTTGCTTTTTGCTGTTTTGCAGGTGCTTGTGGTGTATCGTTAACAATCGCAGAATGCTGTTCACGCATATTGTCTACTTTAATTTTAATTAAGCTACCATATTTTTGACCCGCTGCAAGTACGGCACCTGGAGTTTCCGAGTGTATATGTACTTTTGCAATTTCATCGTCCGAGATAACTAATAATGAGTCACCCATCGGATTCAGTTCTTGGCGGAACTGCTCTTCGTCAAATGGTGATTTATCTTCCTCGAAGCGCACCATGATTTCGGTACAGTAACCAAATTCAATGTCAGATGTGTCCATGAAGTCTTGTACACGGTGATGTTCTGCATTAATTAAATCATCCAGTGAAGATTCATTTTTTTCCGGTAGTGGCTCGCCTTTCATAGAAGCAAGGAATCCTTCGTATACGAACAGCAATCCTTGGCCGCCGCTATCAACAACACCCACTTCTTTTAATACAGGTAAAAGATCCGGCGTACGGTTTAATGATTGTTTTGCTTCCTCGATGAATGCTTCCATAAGAACGATCATATCTTCTTCTGTTTCAGCAACTTCCACACCTTTTGCTGCGGCTTCACGAGCAACCGTTAGGATTGTCCCTTCCACTGGTTTCATAACGGCTTTATAGGCAGTATCTACACCAGCCTGGAATGCATTCGCTAAGCCTTTCGCATCGATTTCAGCTTCTTTTTCAATCGCTTTACCGAACCCGCGGAATAACTGTGATAAAATTACACCTGAATTTCCGCGTGCACCCATTAGTAAGCCTTTTGATAACGCCTGAGCTGTTTTACCGATATGTGCACTTACATTGGCTTCTGTTTCATCTGCACCAGATGTCATTGATAAATTCATATTTGTCCCCGTATCACCATCCGGCACAGGGAATACATTTAGCGAATCTACATAAGCTGCATTTTGGTATAGGTGATGTGCACCCATTTGTACCATTTCAGCAAATTTAATTCCGTCTAAAGACTTCATTCGATTCATTTCCTCCTCTTACACATTCGCAACACGAACGCCTTGAACAAAAATATTAACTGATTTAACGCTCATACCTAATGTTTTATTTACTGTATATTTTACTTTGGATTGTACTTGATAAGCGATTTCAGAAATTTTCGTACCATAGCTTACAATAATGTACATATCAATATGTAAGTCATCACCTTCTTGGCGAATGAGCACACCTTTTGCGAAATTCTCTTTTCGTAAAATATCTGTTAAACCATCACGAATTTGATGTTTTGATGCCATGCCTACAATGCCATAGCATTCAATCGCTGCTCCACCAGCAATTTGAGCAATAACATCATTGGATATATCAATATGACCGAATTCGTTATTTAATTCTACTGACATAGTGAATGCCCCCTTGGCTCTATTTGACTAATTTATATTGTACTACACAAAAGTCGATTATAAAAGAAAACGTTCATCTACGTCTAGCCTGAAGTCGTTTTTTAAAATTTCTCTTAATTAAACTGCTCTTTATTTTTAATCAGAACAACATCATACTATAATAATTTTTTAGTACAATCTAATTAGAGTATTTGACTATTTCCGGTTGTTATACAAAGAAGCATTCATGAGATGAATCACGGTGTTTTATTTCGTAAAAAATTCGATATGATTATGCAAAATCGAGATTTTCGCCGGAAGTTGGCTCATTAAATCACCGTCAACATTCAGCGGAAGTGCTTCATTCGCGTTAATATGCATTTCATGTGCATTGAATTTAATAATATTGTCATCGTCCTTATAATTGCCTGTCAGCAGGTTTTTAGCTGTGCCTACCACTTGCAGCGTGTTCGTACTTTTAATAATAAATCCGTGCAGGAGACCGTCAGATTTATCGGCTTCTTCATTCATGTGACGGAAGCTTCCGACTGAATCGGTCAAAACACATATGAAGAGCATCATATCTTCTTTATACGTTTTTCCGTCTGCTTTTACTTCCATTTCATAAGTGTCATTTTGTATAGCCGCTTTTACACCTTCAAATAGGTAAGCGAGCGAACCAAGCGACGTTTTTTGTTCCATCGTCACATCGCCGACCGCTTCTGCCAATAATCCGATTGCAATGACATTCGTGAAGTAATAATCATTCACTTTCCCGATATCTGCTTTTGTTGTTTTCCCGCCGAGTAACGCAATCGCCTCATCCGGATCAAGCGAAATATCCAACGCACGGGCAAAATCATTGACCGTCCCCAATGGAATGATCCCTACAACAGGGCGGTGGGGCTGTTCTGCGATGCCGTTGATCCCTTCATTTACCGTACCGTCTCCCCCGACTAAAATAACCGCATCATATTTCTCGTCGCATGCCATTTTAGCAAAACGGGTTGCATCCTTTTCACCTGTAGTTTCTTTTACGACAACTTCATAATTATGTAATTGTGCGATAATTTTCTTTTCGTAGTCACTTGCCTTTTCTTTTCCTGAAGTAGGATTGATGATGACCATACATTTTTTCATAATTGCTTCCTCCTAAGTAATTCGTTTATAGTGTACATTACCTTTTCCAGGAAGTTTTTAATCCCGAATAAGCAAAATGGGGTGTAAAGGTTTTTTTCTTGAAAGGTTATGCAAAATGTCTTGCACTCATTGCCTCTGTATGTTAAATTATTATGGTATGTGAAATAACGAACTGAAATAAAGATTTCAGATTCAGCTGTAAGGAGGAATTTTACAATGCCAAAACAATGCGTAATTACTGGCCGTAAAGCTCGTACAGGCAACAACCGTTCACACGCTATGAACGCTAACAAACGTACTTGGGGTGCTAACCTTCAAAAAGTTCGTATCTTAGTTGACGGTAAGCCAAAACGTGTATGGGTTTCTGCTCGTGCTTTAAAATCAGGTAAAATCGAGCGCGTATAATCGCGTATAGAGTATCAGCAATTGCTGATACTCTATTTTTTTTTGCAAATAATAAAAAATGCACTAAAGCGCCCGGTCAAGGTTCCCCACTTTTGCACGGAGGGACTGAAATGTCCAAGGAGCTGGCGCTTTAGCCTGGACGCGAACAAATACTTATTTCCAATTTATCCATATGCAATTGGATATACTTTCCTGAATAACAAAAAAATACAGCCCATAATCGCTATGAGCTGTAGCCAGGATCTTTATTTTTCTTTTTTATCTCTACGAAACAACTTCACGCAGCCTCTTGCCACACCGCTTAACCACTTAGGCATTTGGAATGTATATACTTTCAGCGTTGTTCCTCCTTAATCTTTACTCTTTATCATTAAACATATGCCTTCCTCAAATGAAATAGACCCTGTACCTATTATTTCATTGCTTGTGAAACGCGTTGTTCCCTGCTCAATCACTTCATCTGTCGTTTCATATTTAACCCCTCGCAATGTTACGTTCTGAAGCGTCTTTCCATAGGCAAAAAACGAAACATAGGTATGATGATCTTCTGTCAGCATATGTGTACCCGGCAGTAAAAATTGAATGATATTATGAGAATTCATGATTTTAAAAGTAATTTTAGGATACTGCTGCTGCATAAGGAAAACAGACCTTAACGAAGCTTCGTAATGATCTAAGCGTCCGCCTGTAACACCGGTCAAATAGACTTCCTGCGGTTCATATGTAAGTGCCTTCAGCAAGGCTAGGTCTGTATCCGTCTCGTCTTTTTCAGCCTGAAACTGTTCCACATGGTCTACTGCTTCGGAAATCCGCGCAAATTCCTCCGCTGTAATAGAATCAAAATCGCCGACAATGCTATGTGGCCGTATCCCTTTGTCCACTAAATACAATGCACCCCGGTCGACTCCAATCCATAAATCAGGTGTTAAAGAAAAGGCGACCTCATGTACGGGGCCGCCTGAGCAGATTGCAACAATCATTGAATTGCCGCTAATCCTGCTTGTTTAATTTCCTGTAAAGCCTGGGCGCGATTTTCTTTACTGTAAATAGCTGAACCCGCAACAAACACCGTTGCCCCCGCTTTTGCACAAGGTACGATTGTTTCAGCGTTAATACCGCCATCAATTTCGATTTCGATATTCAGGCCACGTTCTTTAATGATTTTCGATAGTGCTTCTACTTTCGGCACAACGGATTCAATGAACTTTTGTCCGCCAAAGCCTGGGTTAACCGTCATAAACAGCACCATATCAACATCTTCCAAAACATGCTGAATCGTTTCAATCGGCGTATGCGGATTTAATACAACACCCGGTTTAACACCAAATGAACGGATCAGCTGGATTGTACGATGCAAATGTCGGCATGCTTCAACATGTACCGTAATGTAGTCTGCTCCCGCTTTCGCAAATTGTTCAATATACTGATCAGGATTTTCAATCATTAAATGTACGTCCATCGGTAATGTAGAAAGGGGACGAATTGCTTCTAATGCAATCGCACCAAATGAAATATTCGGAACGAAATGGCCGTCCATTACGTCGATATGGATCAATTCTGCTCCTGCTGCTTCTACTTCTTTTACCTCTTGTCCCAGCTTTGCAAAGTCTGCTGCTAAAATTGATGGTGCAATTTTAATCATGTCTAATACCTCGGCTTTCGGTCAATAATTTCTTGTAAAATTTGTTCATAGTGCTCATAGCGGTACGAACGGATTTCACCTGTTTCCACCGCTTGTTTTACCGCACATTTCGGTTCCTTTATATGCAGGCAGCCACGGAACTTACAATTCTCGCTAATTCGCTCGAACTCTGGTAAACAAGATGTCAGCTCTTCCTTTTCAATCATTTCAAAATCGAAAGAACTGAAGCCTGGCGTATCTGCCAATAGCCCACCACATACTTCAATAAGCTCTACATGACGTGTCGTATGTTTTCCTCGTCCTAAACTTTTTGAAATAATCCCTGTTTTTAAATCCAGTTCAGGAAGCAATGTATTTAACAAAGTAGACTTTCCGACACCTGACTGTCCGGCAAGCACCGATGTTTTTTCCTGCAAATAAGGTTCAATCTTTTCCAGCAATGTTGGATCATCAATATAAGTTTCAATAATGTCATAGCCGATTGCCTTATAATCGTCAATATAGTTTTGTAAATGTGCCCGTTCAGCATCATTCAATAGATCCATTTTCGTTAAAATAATGATCGGCTGTACATGGAACGACTCAAGCACGACTAAAAAACGGTCGAGCAGGACTGTATTAAAATCCGGTTCTTTTGCGGAAAACACTAGTAAGGCCTGATCCACATTCGCAATAGGAGGCCGAACGAGTTCATTTTGGCGTTCCAGAATTTTATCGATTGAACCATCTGATTCACCGTCATACGAATATTCCACAAAATCGCCGACAAGTGGAGATTCTCCGCGATTACGGAAAATCCCACGAGCGCGACATTGAATTAAATCGCCGTCTTTTTCAACATAATAATAGCCGCTTAATGCTTTTCGAATTTGGGCTTGCGCCATCCAATTCCTCCTTATTCCGCCAATTCTTCATAAGTAATTGTTTTATTTTCGATTACGTTGTTATCCCGTACAATCTGGTAGGCTGCTTTATCCCCTTCAACAATAACCAACTTAATTGTATATAAAGTATCTTCAGTAATTGTGATTGTTTCTACTGGCTCTGCCATCGTACGTGTTTTGTCCTGAATGTAAATCGATACCTCTTGTTCCATTCCTTCTTCAAAAGGCTCATACGGAATTTCAATTGTGTTTGTATAGAACTTTTCCTGCTTAGCTTTCGGTCCTTTTGAGATGACAACGTTGATTGTGCCACCTTTTTCGAGCTTTGTACCTGCTTTTGGTGTTTGACTGATAACTTCACCGGCCGGTTTTTCCGAATATTCCTCACCTGTCACATTCACTTTAAATCCTGAGCTTTTTTCATATTCTGAACGGTTTGCTTCGTTAAAAGCCATTAAGTCACGTACCGTTACTTGCTCCTGACCTCTGCTGACTGTTAACACAACATCCGTTTCATTGACGTGAATTTCCTCTCCGGCTTCAGGTGTTTGAGCGATAATTTCGCCTGCTGGATGCTCTGTAGAATATTCTTCTTTGAAATCATAGTCGTTAAATTCTTCTAAAGCATCCATTACCTCATCACGCTGCTTACCGACGAAATCTTCCATCTTCGTCATTTCCCTACCGATGCTGACAATTAAATCAACTGTCGTGCCTTTTTCACGTTCCCGACCTGCCTGCGGGTTCGTTTCGATGACATTTCCGGATTCAATCTCTTCATTGTTGCGTTCTTCCTGTTCTCCTATCACGAAGCCCTGCTCTCCCAAAATTCGAATCGCTTCTTCAACCGTCATATCTGTCACATCTTCTACAACGACTCTATTTGGAGTCAGGAGGACAGCTGCTACTACAGCACCAATTGTTAAAAGAACTAAAAGCCCAACAATTAGCGGCCATTTCTTCTTTTTCTTTTTCTTTTTTGGTTTTGACGGCTTCGGTTCTTCTTCGACCGGCGGATTTGAATCGATCCGGACTGTTTGTTCTGTTAGATTGGTAGACGGCTCCTTCACTGGGATAGGAACAGGCTTTGGATCTTTTATAATCGGAATCAGTTTTGTCGCTCCGTCATCTACCGGCGGCATAAATTTAGGCTCATTCACCCGCTGTAATGATAAACATGTATTTAAATCTTCTTCCATCTCTTCTGCATTGCTGTAGCGGTGGTTTTGGTCTTTTGATGTAGCCTTTAATACGATATTTTCCACACTTTGCGGAATGCTTGCATCGAGTTCACGTACTGAAGGTGTTTCCGCCTGCAGATGCTTTAACGCAATAGATACAGCAGATTCCCCTGAAAATGGTAATTCTCCTGTTAATAGCTCATAAAAGACAATCCCAAGTGCATATATATCAGACTTCATTGTTGCTAAACCGCCGCGCGCCTGCTCCGGCGATAAATAATGAACAGTTCCGATGACTGAGTTCGTTTGCGTGAAGCTCGTTGCTCCAAGCGATGTCGCAATCCCGAAATCAGTAATTTTTACGTTGCCTTCTTCGTCCATCAATATATTTTGTGGCTTAATATCTCGATGAATGATGCCGTTTTCATGTGCATGGGCAATCGCCGATGTTAGCTGCTTCATAATATGGACGCTACGTGCTGCAGATAAAGGTGAAAACTCTTGTATGTATTGTTTTAATGTTTTCCCTTTAATATATTCCATGACAATATAGTGCATATCCTCATCTTCGCCAACATCATAGATGCTTACGATATTAGGATTAGTCAGACTTGTTGCAGACAATGCTTCACGCTGGAAACGACGGTGCAATTCTTCTTCATTTGATAAATCATAACGCAATATTTTAATTGCGACGTCACGACTTAAAATAATGTCGTGTGCCAAATATACATTTGACATCCCGCCTCCGCCAATTAACTTTAAAATTTTATATCGGCCACCTATATGTTTTCCTACTAGCATTGTTACACCTCCTGCACCGTTGTCATTAAGATAAGGGAAATATTATCTTCTCCACCACGATCATTTGCAATTTGAACTAATTTTTTTCCTTTTTCCTGAATGGTAACCGGCATAGTAATAATTTGGCCCATTTCCTCTGTAGAAAGTTTATTACTTAACCCGTCAGAACAAATGAGTAAAAAGGCCTCATTTGATAAAGTCATTTCATAAAAATCAGGTTCAATTGAAATTTCTGTACCGAGTGCTTTTAATATAAAGTTCCGTTGAGGATGATTTTGTGCCTCTTCTTCACTAATTTCTCCATTTTCCAATAAAATATTTACATAAGAATGATCTCTCGTTACTAACTTTACTGTTTCGTTTGTAATATGGTATACACGACTATCGCCGACATGGCTTATCGTGCAATCATTCCTGTCAAGCAACACCGCAATCATTGTCGTTCCCATACCTTGACAATTTTCATGTGTTAATGAGTAATGATATATTTTCTGATTAATATGTGACACCGCATTACGCAACCATTCCAGCTTTAACTGTTTTGTTGCAAAACTTTCTGCATTTTCCTGTTTAAAGAGTTCATGCATTTCGGTAATAACCATTTCACTCGCTACATCACCAGCATTATGACCACCCATACCATCTGCTAAAATCGCAAGCTTAAAATGATCGGGGCGCTCAAAAAACGCGGCCCGATCTTCATTTATTTTTCGCTTTAACCCAATATCACTTTCCACTGTAAAGTTCACTATAGTCCACCTACTTTGTTTCGTGTGATCGTTCCTGTGCACGTAACTGGCCACATGCAGCTGCAATATCTGCACCTTGCTCACGACGGATTGTTACGTTAATCCCCTGCTCTTTAAGCGTTCTTTCAAAAGCAAAAATTTTACTGCGTGATGTACGAATATAATCACGCTCCGGCACGTAGTTAATCGGAATTAAGTTAACATGACACTTCACATTTTTAATCAGCTTTGCCAGTTCCAATGCTACTTCTTCTGTATCATTTTGCCCTGACATTAAACCGTATTCAAATGTGACACGACGTCCTGTTTTCTTTGTATAGTATTTTACTGCTTCCATCAATTCTTCTAATTTATATGCTTTTGCAATCGGCATTAATTTCTGACGCGCCTCTTGGTTTGGTGCATGTAGAGAAACCGCAAAGTTAATTTGCATACCTTCATCTGCGAATTCGTAAATTTTTGGTACAATCCCTGAAGTCGAAACCGTAATATGACGGGCACCGATATTTAATCCTTTGTCATCATTCATGATTTTAAGGAAGTTCATCATTGCATCATAATTATCAAACGGCTCGCCGATTCCCATAATTACGATTGATGATACACGCTCGTCTGTTTCATCAAGCTGTTGCTGTACTTTTACGACTTGCTCGACAATTTCTCCTGCCATTAAATGACGTTTCAAGCCACCTAAAGTAGATGCACAGAATGTACAGCCGATACGGCAACCTACTTGTGTTGTTACACAAATTGAATTTCCGTAATCATGACGCATCAACACTGTTTCAATTGAATAGCCGTCCTGCAGCTGGAATAAAAACTTGATCGTACCGTCTTTTGATTCCTGTTTAATAATTGTTGAAAGTGTTGTTAAAGCAAACTCCGCTTCCAGTTTTTCGCGTAATGCTTTCGGTAAGTTGGACATTTCTTCAAACGTTTGAACACGTTTTTCATAAAGCCATTCATAAATCTGTGCAGCACGGAAAGCCTTTTCTCCATTTGCTGTCAGCCATTCCTTCATTTCATCCAGACGTAATGAATAGATCGAAGGTTTTAACTGAGGTTTTTCTTTTTTCGCACGACGTACTGGCTTATCTGCTGTTTCTTCCACTAAATCCTGAATTCGTTCATCAAATTGTTTTAATTGTTCTTGCTCCATTAGTTAATTGGACGCTCCTTTTTTTACGAATGCAGCTACGAAAAATCCGTCACTGCCTATATCTTGCGGGAATACTTGCAGCATCCCGTCCTGTTGCTTCGCTTCTAGTTGTGTCGGTAAATTTTCAATTGGCACCAAGTTCATTTCAGGGTGCTCTTTTAAGAAGGCTTGTACCGTACCTTCATTTTCACTGCGGTCTACTGTGCATGTTGAATACACTAGTCGTCCGTCTTGTTTCAATAGCTGGACTGCATTATCTAAAATCGAAAGCTGAATTGTTTGCAGGCTCTCTAAATCTTCTTCGCGCTTCGTATATTTAATATCCGGCTTGCGTCGCATTACGCCCAAGCCTGAGCATGGTGCATCGACCAAAATCGCATCATAGCCTTCTTTTTGTAAAAAGCTTGCGGCTTTTCTTCCGTCAAGAGGGGCTGTTTCGATAATATCCAATCCTAGACGCGCAACGTTTTCCTCGATTAAATCCAATTTTTTAGGATGTAGATCGGTCGCTAAAATCGAGCCTTCATTTTTCATCACTTCGGCAAGATGTGTTGTTTTTCCGCCTGGTGCTGCACACATATCGAGTACTTTCATGCCAGGCTGCGGATTCAGCACTTTTGCCGGCAGCATCGAGCTTTCATCCTGAATTGTAATAAGCCCATTGCGGAACGCTCCTGTACGTGCCGCCTGCCCGCTTTCAAGATGCAGACATTCGGGTATAAATTCACTGCGGCGCGCTTTTACACCTTCACGTTCAAGCGTCGTCAAAACTTGCTCGACAGTCGCTTTTGTCGTATTGACACGAACTGTCTGCAGTGGTGCAATATTATTCTCAAGAAGCATTTCACGTGTTTTCTCATAGCCGTAGCTTTCCACCCAGCGGTCAACCAACCACTGCGGATGACTCGTTTCGACTGCCAGACGCTCATTTGCATCTTCTATTAAATCGGTCGAACGAACACCTTCACGTAAAATCGAACGTAAAATCCCGTTTACCATTGAGGCAATCCCTTTATGGCCGCGGCGCTTTGCGATTTCCACTGCTTCATTTACTGCAGCATGTGCAGGAATACGTGTTAAATACTGCATTTGATAGAGTGACATACGCAACAGCCAGCGCACCCAAATATCCACCTTCCCGCGGATAAATGGCTCCAAATAATAATCCAGTGTCAGTTTATGCTGCAATGTTCCATATGTGAGCTCTGTTAAAAGGCCACGGTCTTTCGCATCGATTTTATATTTCTCAATTGTTTGGTGTAATAATAAATTGCTGTATGCCTGGCTTTTGTCGACTGTCAATAAAATCGTTAAAGCGGCATCCCGAACATTACCGTCCCAAATCACTTGTTTCTTTTTACTCATTCAAAACGGTCCCCAATCTGTAATTTCGAGCCCGTACCACGTAAAAACTCTTCTGCTGTCATGCGCTTTTTACCTGCTGGTTGTACATCATACAGCGCTAATGTACCACCATCTCCTGTCGCTACTTCAAAGTGATCTTTTTCGATTTTCACGACTTCTCCTGGTGCAGCTTTTGTTGAAGTTTCTCCAACTTTTGCCGCCCAGACTTTAAAGTTAGCCCCTTCAAATGTCGTATAGGCGACAGGCCAAGGGTGCAATCCACGCACTTGATTATACAATGCACGTGCTTCATTATTCCAATCAATCAACTCCTGTTCACGGCTAATATTGCGCGCGAATGTTACGAGTGATTCATCTTGTGGAATGCGGGCATTTGTCCCATTAATAATCGATGGCATTGTTTCCTTTAATAATTCACGGCCAACCGCACTTAATTTCTCAAACATTGTGCCTGTATTGTCCGTATCCTCAATAGCAATTTCCTTTTGTGAAATAATATCACCAGCATCCAGTTTTTCCGCCATATACATAATTGTTACACCTGTTGTTGCCTGGCCATCAATAATTGCCTGATGAATCGGTGCACCGCCTCGGTATGCGGGCAATAATGATGCATGGACATTAATACAGCCTAATCGTGGAGCATCAAGCAGTTCTTTCGGCAAAATTTGTCCAAATGCCGCTGTTACAACAAGGTCTGCATTTAACGCTAAAATTTCTTCCAGCTCCTGTGAACCGCGCAGCTTTTCAGGCTGAATAACCGGTAAACCTAGTTGTAATGCTTCTTCTTTCACAGGTGGTGGCGTTAATACTTTTTTACGACCAACTGGACGGTCCGGCTGAGTTACAACCGCTGCGATGTCATAGCCTTCTTCATGAAGCATGCGCAAAATCGGTGCTGAAAAGGCAGGTGTTCCCATAAATACGATTTTAGTCATCGATTACTCCTCCTCAGCGTCCGCGTATAGCTCTTCTATTTCTTCCTCTGTTAATACACGCGTCATTTTAGAATCAAATAAAACACCTTCTAAATGATCGATTTCATGCAAAATACAACGTGCTTCAAAGTCTTCAGCTTCAAGTTCATAAACACGGCCTTCACGGTCGGATGCTTCAATTTTTACGTAAGTTGGACGCTTGACCATTCCGAACAGGTCCGGAAAACTTAAACAGCCTTCCACATCTTCTTCTTCACCACGTGTTTCAATAACGATCGGGTTGATCATTTCTAAAATATCTTCGCCTAATTCTACGATTGCTACACGTAAATCAACATTAATCTGCGGTGCAGCGATTCCTACACCGTCATTTTCTACCATCGTGTCATATAAATCATCTAAAAGTTGAATGATATTTTCATCGATTACTTCAACTTCTCTCGTTTTTTGTGATAATACTTTTGCTGGGTTTTTCACTACTTCTTTAATTGCCATTTTAATACCTCTTTCTATATGCATTAGATCATTGTCGGATCTAAATCAACTGTTAGCACAATGCCTTTTTTTATCCATTCCGATCGATACAGTTTTATAAGCTGTAAAAGAACGGGAATCAAATTTGGCTCTACTTTATATTTTATCAAACATTGATAACGATATCTATTTTGGAGGCGGGCGATACTGGCTGTTGTCGGTCCAATAACAGATACATTGAATGATAAATTGGAACGCAAATACTCCGCGACCCGCCCTGCATATTCTGCAGCAAACATGACATCTTCATGTGTTACTTGAACTAGCGCAATATAATAATAGGGCGGATATCCGGCAAGATGTCTTGCATGCATTTCCCGTTCATAAAATGGTGTATAATGCTGATCCTTTGAAAGCTGGATTGCATAATGCTCAGGAGTATACGTCTGTATATATACTTCACCAAGCTTATTATGGCGTCCTGCCCGTCCGCTCACTTGCGTCATAAGCTGGAATGTTTTTTCCGCAGCCCGGTAATCCGGTAAATGAAGCGAAGTATCGGCACTTAACACGCCGACTAGTGTAATATTCGGAAAATCAAGCCCTTTAGCGATCATTTGTGTACCGAGCAGAATATCTGCTTCGCCCCTACCGAACGCATCGAGCATTTTTTCATGTGCCCCTTTTTGTTTGGTCGTGTCGACATCCATCCGCATGACACGCGCCTCAGGAAACAGCTTGTAAATTTCTTCTTCTACCTTTTGCGTACCGGTACCGAAATAACGGATGTTTTCACTTAGACATTCAGGACATGTTTCCGGAATGTATTCATCATGACCGCAATAATGGCATTTCAGCTTTTCCTGATAGCGGTGATATGTCAACGAAATATCACAGTTCGGACATTGCACCGTTGTCCCGCAATCCCGGCATAATACAAACGATGAATAGCCGCGGCGATTTAAAAACAGGACGGTCTGCTCTTTTTTTTCGAGACGGTCACGTAACGCTTCCATAAGCGGTTCCGAAAACATCGAGCGGTTTCCAGCCTGAAGCTGTTCACGCATATCGATAATCTGAACAGACGGCAATGCCTGATTTTTGGCCCGTTGTGACAACGTGAGCAATGTGTATACACCTTTTTTTGCACGCGCAAACGATTCTAATGCAGGTGTCGCACTCCCTAAAATAACAGGGCAGTTATAATAATTCCCACGCCAGATTGCGACATCCCGGGCATGGTAGCGCGGTGAATCTTCCTGTTTGTATGTTGACTCATGTTCTTCATCCAATATAAGCAGACCGAGATTTTTAAACGGTGCAAAAATTGCTGATCGGGCGCCTACAACTACTTTAACTTTCCCTTGCTGTACTTTCCGCCACTCATCATATTTTTCACCGACTGACAAGCCGCTATGCATAACTGCTACTTCATTGCCGAAACGTGATTTGAAACGCTCGGTCATCTGTGGTGTCAATGAGATTTCAGGCACGAGCACAATTGCTTCTTTGCCGTCTGCGATTGTACGCTGAATCGCCTGTAAATACACTTCTGTTTTCCCGCTGCCTGTAATGCCGTGGAGAAGAAATGTTTCTTGACGCTTATCATCTATCGCTTCCGTAATTTTTTTCAGTGCCACATCTTGCTCATCTGTTAATTGTAAAAAGTCCGTTCTTACAACTTCCTTCGTAAACGGATCACGGTAAACTTCTTCTTGTATATACGCTGCTGCCCCTTTTTCAATGACACTGTTTAGTACACTGCTTGTCACTTGAACGGCTTCGTATATTTGTTCCGGTAAAACGACGGCTCCTGCATGTTCCTTCATCCATTCCAATATTGCCCGCTGCTTCGGTGCACGTTTCCCCATTTGTTCGATTATATCTTCTATTTGTTCGCGTGAATAAATTTGTACTTTACGCACTTGTTTTACTTGGCCCTTTTGTTTCACTACATTTTCTATAATGAGCAGACCGTCTTTTACGGCACGTTTTACCGGTCTCAATAAATTGGCCTTTTCAAATTGGGCTAGATTCACTTTTTCAGTTTTCTCGAAAAAGGGCTGCAGCATTTGCGGTAATTGCGATACTTCGCCTTGCAAAACCGCATACTTTTCATACTTTGCCCGCAATGCACCCGGCAGCATTACTTGTAATGCATCAATTTCGTAGCAGATTGTTTGGCGCTTCAGCCATTTTGCCAAGCTCAGCATTTCCTCAGTTAAAATAGATTCCAAATCGAGTATTTCCGAAATCGGCTTTATTTTTTCTGCCGGTACGTCTGATTCAGCTGTAATGCCGACGACAAACCCAAGCACATTACGCGGTCCGAATGGGACTTTGACGCGACTGCCAATGTCAATCAGCTCTTCCCAATCTTCAGGTATTAAATAATCGAAAGGACGGTCAACTGGATATGCGGAAACATCAACGATTACTTGTGCAAATCTCATTGTCCATCGCTTCCAGTTAGTTCACGAAAATACTTTTCTACAATGGCCGTAATTTTTTCCGGCTCTTCCAGACGTCCTTTTCCTACATAGCCGCATGCCAAAAATCCTTCAGACGGTTCGATAAAGCGGATGCCATCTTCATGAAGTTGTGCAATATTCCGTAAAACGGCCGGATGCTCATACATATGTACATTCATCGCCGGTGCCACCCATACAGGTGCAATTGTTGCAAGTAAAGTCGTTGTCACCATATCATCCGCC
Source organism: Solibacillus sp. FSL R5-0449 (assembly GCF_037975215.1). NCBI lineage: Bacteria > Bacillati > Bacillota > Bacilli > Caryophanales > Caryophanaceae > Solibacillus > Solibacillus sp. FSL R5-0449. Next base: position 942,381 of record NZ_CP150239.1, on the reverse strand, counting down.
ATACCATGTGCCATTTTCGCAATTATATTGGCAGTGGCAGGAGCGACGATTACTAAATCCGCCCAATCCGCCAAATCAATATGCGCAATAACATTGGAATCTTTTTCATCGAAAGTATCAAAAAATACGTCGTTTTTAGACATCACCTGGAAGCTTAAAGGAGTAACGAACTTCTGTGCAGAAGCTGTCATGATTACTTTTACATTAAAGCCTGCCTGAGAAAGTTTGCTCACTAACGCAACCGCTTTATATACGGCAATCCCGCCCGAAACACACAATAGTATATTGTTTTTTTTCATTATTTTACCGTCCTTTCAAAGGATAAGCTCCCAAAGAAAAATTCTTAGGGAGCTTCTACTCAGGGAGTATTCTTTTTACATTACCAACTAGATTTCGTCTTCGTAAACAGTTGAAGCGTCTTGTTGAACTTTGCGAAGCTTTCCGGCAGCTACTTCTTCCAATGCTTTTCCTACTGGCTTGTAAGAAATGTATGAGTTTAAGTGCTCGCCGCCCTCTTCTTGCATTTGGCGCGCGCGTTTTGATGCTAAGCTCACTAAAGAATACTTAGAATCGATTTGTTTTTTCAAATTATCTACTGATGGGTATAACATGGTTTCATTCTCCTCTCAACATTGACAAATAGCGTTTTTCAACACGTTCACGACGGCAGTGTTCTGCTATTATGATAGCATTTATTTTATCACATGCATTTTGAACTTGGTCATTTTCTACAACGTAATCATACAAACTCATCATTTCAACTTCTTCACGAGCAGTAGCGATACGACGGGCGATTACGTCTTCTGTTTCCGTACCACGACCAACCAAACGTTGTTCCAGTTCGGAAATGCTTGGTGGTGCTAAAAAGATAAACAACGCATCTGGTGCTTTTTCACGAATTTGTGCTGCTCCTTGGACTTCAATTTCCAAAAATACATCGCGTCCTGCTTCTAGCGTTTCCTGTACATATGCAAGTGGTGTACCGTAATAATTGCCGACAAATTCTGCATGTTCCAGTAAACCTCCCTGCTCGATTAACGCTTCGAATTCCTCACGTGTTCTAAAGAAATAGTCTACACCATCTTCTTCCCCTTCGCGAGGATTACGTGTTGTCATTGAAATCGAATATTCGTAATTCGTATCCGGTTGTGAAAAGAGCTCTTTTCGTACTGTCCCTTTACCCACACCTGATGGACCAGATAAAACAATTAATAATCCACGTTGTTTTTTCATAAGTAACTCCTTTATATCATTCAATATTTTGAACTTGTTCACGCATTTTTTCTAAAATCGTCTTCGCCTGCACTACTGCAGCTGAGCATTGTGTAGACTGATTTTTTGAACCGATTGTATTAATTTCACGGTTCATTTCCTGCATAATGAAATCAAGTTTACGTCCAATCGCAATGTTTTCAGTTAAAGTTTCGGATAACTGATTAAAATGACTCTCTAAACGGTCGAGCTCTTCTGTAATATCAATACGCTCTGCAAAAATCGCAACTTCTGTAAGTAGTCGATCGTCCAATGATTGACCGCTTATCACTTCTTCTAAACGATTCATTAAACGTTCTCGGTATTTTTCAACTGCGAGCGGAGCATATCGCCGAATTTCAGCTATTTGCGCTTCCAGGTCCGCTTTGTACTGCAGCATCACTTGCTGCAATCCTTGCCCTTCACGAGTACGCATTGCAATAAGGTTCTCGATTGCTTCTGCCAAAGCATTTTTAACAGCATCGATAATTTGATCCTGCATAAACTCAATTTTTTCAACTTGCAACACTTGGTCCAAACTTACAATTTCCTGCATTGTCCACTTTTCCTCCATCGGAACTGTTTGGGACAATTCCTTTTTTGCCTGGAGAAAAGCATTGAGCAGTGACCAATTAATTTGAATCGTCTGTTCAGTGTCATGAAGCTCCTTCAGAAAAATGATAACATCTATTTTCCCACGAGAAACTGCATCCGACAACATTTTTTTTGCTATTACTTCAGATTCCATCCATTCTTTTGGAAACTTAGTATTAATTTCTAAAAAACGATGATTCACAGCACGAATTTCAACAGTGAGTTGAAAGTGTTTCGTTGTTGTGACCCCCCTGCCGAATCCGGTCATACTACGTACCAAGGTTCGTCACATCCTTCTTTACTTAATTGTTTCAATTATAGCATATGTGTGATCGATTTTGCGTTAACGTCTATTATCCAAATATATATTTTATCATAGATAGGAGGTAATAAAATACTTTTTATTTTATGTAAGTAGGAAAGAATTGGCCCCCTTTATCGAGAGCAGTTATCTTTCATATAAAAAATATTTCATTAATAGATAGTCATTTGCGATAACTACAGGTTTGTACGAAAAAATGATATGATTAAACAATCTAAAAGACTTATTTAATGAAAGAGGCATAAAGATGGCATTTGACGGACTATTTACACGTTCGATGAGCAAGGAGCTACAAAGCCTTACATCCGGACGTATCACCAAAATTTATCAGCCGAATGCACTTGAAGTTGTATTGCAAATTCGTGCAGCAGGCCAAAACAGTAAACTATTATTTTCGATCCACCCTTCTTATTCTCGCGTTCACATAACAGATCAATCGATTGAAAATCCGGCTGACCCGCCAATGTTTTGTATGCTGTTACGCAAACATATTGAAGGTGGCTTTATTTCATCTGTTGTTCAGGACGGCTTTGAACGGGTGATCACTTTTGAAATCGACAGTAAAAATGAAATCGGCGATGCGGTAAAGCGTAAGCTCGTCATCGAAATTATGGGGCGTCATAGTAATCTGCTATTAATCGATGCTCAAAATGATATCATTATTGATAGTATCAAACATCTGCCGCCATCGATGAACAGCTACCGTACCGTTTTGCCGGGGCAGCAATATATTGCGCCGCCACAACAACAGAAAATTGCACTGACAAGTTTATCCGATGTAGAGTTGAAAGAAGTATTTTCAAAACAACCTACTACTAAAGATATTGTCGATCAGTTTGCCGGTTTCTCCCCATTGCATGCAAATGAGTTGCTGCACCGTATCACAACAAATGATGCTGTAACAGCTTGCAGACAGCTGATGAACGAAATCGCAACGAGCGCAAATCCGACCTATGTTGAGCAGGAAGGGAAAATCTATTTCTCGCCAACAGCATTAACACATTTGTCAGGAGCAGTTACGAATTATAAGACTCTTGGCGAGCTGCTTGACCGTGTATTTTTTGCCCGTGCAAAACGTGATCGAGTGAAACAGCAAGCCGGTGATCTTGAACGCTGGCTGCAAAATGAACTGAATAAATTAAAGCTGAAACAAAAAAAGCTTCAAAAAGATTATGAACGTGCTCAAAACCTGGAGCAGTTCCAACTTTACGGTGAGCTTTTAATGGCGAATCTTTATAATTTCGAAAAAGGCGCTGAATACGTAGACGTTGAAAACTATTACAGCGAAAATGCCGAAACAGTAAGGATACCGATTAGCCCAAGAAAAACACCGATCGAAAATGCGCAAAGCTATTACACAAAGTACAATAAAGCAAAAACAGCGTTAGTTATGATTGAAGAACAACAGCAAAAAACAACGGAAGACATCAACTATTTGGAAATGCTTACACAGCAAGTGCAGCAAGCGTCCACTAAAGATATCGAGGAAATCCGTGAAGAGCTGGCAGAACAAGGTTTACTTCGAATCCGCCAGGCAAAACGAAAAAAGAAACCGGCAAAACCGGAACCGGAAAAATTCGTTTCATCTTCCGGTATTTCAATTTCGGTCGGTAAAAACAATAAACAAAATGACTATTTGACATTCAAAATCGGAAAACGGAACGAAGTATGGCTACATACGAAAGATATTCCGGGATCACATGTTGTCATCCATTCGGAAAACCCTGATGAGCAAACTTTGACCGAAGCCGCTGTGTTAAGCGCTTATTTTTCAAAAGCACGTGACTCTTCTTCGGTTCCGGTAGACTATACGGAAATTCGACATGTGAAAAAACCGAATGGCGCAAAACCAGGATTTGTGATTTATTTTGAACAAAAAACACTTTATGTTACACCAGACGAAGCAGTTGTTATGCAGCTGAAAAAGTAAACAACGAAAAACCGCTTAGAAATTTTCTAAGCGGCTTTTTGTTGTTACTGATTATTTAATTGGTGCATCAGCAGTTAATTCAATTTCATGTAATTCAGTTGGGTTACCATAGTCAACATTGTAGTTTTTCACACGTTTGTTAACTGGAATGATTTCTGTACGGAAGTATGTTGGAATTGTTGTTGCTTGTTCGAACATGTACTCTTCCCACTTACGGAATGCATCCGCACGGTAATCTGCGTCAACCGCTTCTTTAGAGTCGATATCAGCTAATAATTTTTGTAATTCAGGTGTTACGAAACGGCTGTAGTTGAATGAAGCACCTTCACCGTATAAGCCAAGTGGAGATGGGTTTGTACCAGTACCCCATGCAGCCATGAACATATCGATTTCAGGATCATCAGCTTGTACTTTATCATAGAAGCTGTTGAACTCGATTAAACGGCCAGTTGTTAACTGTACATCTAAACCAACATCTTTCCAGTTTTGACGGAAGTATTCAACGATTGCTTCATCAGTGTCAGAACCTGACATACCTGCCATACGGATTTCGAATTTTTCACCGTTTTTATCTTCACGGATACCATCGCCATCAACGTCTTTGTATCCAGCTTCATCTAATAATGCTTTCGCTTTTTCAGGATCATAGTTGAATCCTTCTAAAGAGTTGTCATGGAATGAAGCGAATGCTGGCGGAATTAATGATGTTGCACGTGAACGTAAACCTTGGTAGAAACGCTCTGTTACTTGCTCGATATCCATTGCGTAAGCAACAGCTTTACGTAAGTCAGCATCATTCATTTTTGCATTTTCATCTGTAACGTTTACACTTGCAGTTGCATCCCATTTACCAAGCTTGAAACCAAGGTAAGAGTATGCTAACTCAGGACGAGCTAATACTGTTAAGTTTTCAAGATCTTTTACGCCGTCATATTGGTTTGTAGGGTATGAAGACGCCATGTCATATTTACCTGTACGTAATGCTTCACCGATAGAAGATGAAGGAACTACTTGTAATACTACTTTGTCAAGTTTTGGTTTACCTTTCCAGTAGTTCTCGTTCGCTACGAACTGAACAGATTCACCGTCAACTAATTTATCTAATTTAAATGGTCCTAAAGTTACAGGAGATTTACGTACTGCATCAGAAGAGATTAAGTCCTTAACAGGAATATCCTTCAATACGTGCTTAGGTACTGCATAACCCCATAAACCGTCACCTAAAGAGTAGATAGCTGGAGAAACTTTAGTCATTGAAATTTCAATTGTTTTGTCATCAATCTTTTTAATACCAGAGATTGAATCCGCTGTACCTGCTTTATATTCAGCAGCACCGATGATGTTTTTGAAGTCATCATCATAACGGATACCTGTATAATCAGGGTGACCGATAATTTCGTAAGCATAAATGATATCGTCAGCAGTCATTGGCTGACCATCAGACCATTTTACTTCGTCAGGCTGGATAGTGATTGTTACTTTGTTGTTATCTGCGTCAACATCTAACTTCGCAATCCCTTCATCCGTTACAAGGAAGTCACCGTCTGTATCGAAAATAGAGTTTGTCATGAAGTCTAAAATATCTGCATCATAACCATCTTCATATAATTCATATGAGAATACACCTTGGAAAGGAGAATCTGTTACTAAAGCGAATTGTAAAGTACCGCCTTCGATTGCATCTCCATCATTTGTAACTTCTGATGGTAATGTTGGAGATTCCGCAGTAGTAGAACCACCGTCATTTGTATTTTCTTCTGTTTGATTACCATCTTTTTCAGCTGGTTTTTCAGTAGACGTTTCGTCATCTCCTCCACAAGCTGCTAATACTAATGCCGTAGCAAATACTGATGACAGCATTAAACCTTTCTTTTTCTTCATCTGTTTTTCCTCCCTTATTATCCTAAACGTTGTTTTGCGTCAGCAGAGCGTCGTAGCGCTTGACCAACGTAATTTATACCAAGCATCATTACTAAGATTAATATTGATGCAGGCAACCATACCCACCATTTACTCGATAAAATTATCGGGTTCATAGCATAACTTACTAAAGTTCCTAAACTTGGTGTTGACGGTGGTAAACCGAAACCTAAGAATGAAAGACCTGTTTCGATCCCAACATTCCCTGCAAAGCTTAATGTCACTTCGACAATAAGCAGTGAGCTTAAGTTTGGCAATAAACCTTTAAACATGATCGCGAAATCACTTGTACCCATTGTTTTAGAGGCACTAATGTAATCGCGTCGTGCTTCAGATAGCGCTTTGGAACGCACAAGTCTGGCCGTCGACATCCATTGAAATGCTGCAATAATTAAGATTAAATCTACTATTCCGTATGATGGAATGATTGTTACGACTACGATGATAATCATTGTAGTTGGTAGAGTGATAAAGAAATCAATAATACGCATGAAGAAATTATCGATGAAACCACCGTAATATCCCATAATAATACCAAGAGCGATACCGACTACGTTTGCGATAATTGTGATCGCAATGGCAATCAGTATAGAGTTTTTCGCGCCAATGATTAGCTGGCCGAACATATCACGTCCGGCTTCATCGGCCCCAAGGATATATCCTCGGACACCTGGTTCAGTGAAACGCTCCAATAATTGGATTTTCATTACTTCCGTTTGATCAATAGTGAAGAATGCCATAATCATAATCGCGATCATTAGCAGGATACTTCCTATTAATGAGAACATTGCTAATTTATCTTTTTTAAACTCTCGCCATATTACTTGAATACCAGTTGGTGGAGAGCTTTGAGATTCTAATTTTTCTACTGTCTGTTCATTTTTGTTTTCCATGATTAAAATCACCTCTCCTTAGTCATTATTAATTGATTAGTCTATGCGAATTCGCGGATCCACTATACTTAAGATAATATCGGATAATAGACTACCTAATAATGCTAAGAAGCCATATAACATTACTAATGCCGTTATTACACTGTAGTCACGACTTGAAATGGATTCGACAAATAATTTACCCATTCCAGGATAAGCGAATACAGTTTCAATGAAAATTGATCCACCAAGTAAACCAGTAATTGTGAATCCTAAGAACGCTGCAATCGGTAACAGAGAGTTACGGAAGATATGACGGGAATACACTTTCTTCATCGGTATCCCTTTACTGCGTGCTGTTTTAACATAATCCATTGTTTTTGCATCAATAATTTCCGAACGTAAATATTGAATAACACCTGTCGTACCTAGCAGTGCATAGCTGGCTGCCGGTAACAGTAAATGGTAGAATTTACTCCAATAATAACTCCAGGTTCCCGGATCCATTCCTATTTCCACCGTACCACTTGTCGGGAACCACATAAGCCGGTAACCAAACACGAATACAAAAATTAAATACAGTACGAATGCAGGAATTGCATATGAGATAAAGCTGTAAAGTACAATCGATTTATCCAAGAATGAATCGTGGTAACGTCCAGCCAAAACCCCTAGAGGAATTGCCAGCACATAAAGGAAGAATACACTCAGCAATGAAAGTAATAATGTATTCATTGCACGGTCACCAATAATATCTGCAACCGGCTTTTTAAATGTATAACTCTGACCGAAGTCACCTTGTGCTGCATTTGCAATCCAGTTGTAGTATTGTACATACCATGGATCATAGAAGCCTGATTTAACACGTAATTCTTCAATTACACTCGGATCTGTTTCCGGTGTAATTAAACCTGTAAATGGATCACCAGGCATTTGTTTCGCTAATATGAAAATTAGGAGACTTAAAATAAATAGCTGCGGAATCATTATTAATACACGGCGAACTATCGTTTTCCACATACTATACACGCTCCTTTTCATCTTCAGACATTGCTACTCGATGTGAGTCTGAAATCGATTTTAAAGGATATACTTTTCCATCCTTGTCGTAATATTTATGTTGTTCCTGACGGTATGCTGCTTCAACTTTTTGACGCTCAACCTTACGTTCAATTCGCGTTTCAGGCTCGATATCAGGAATTGCAGAAAGCAGGCGATTTGTATAAATATGCTGCGGATTTGTGTAAATATCTTCTCGCTTACCTGTTTCTACGAATCTGCCTTTATACATGATAGAGATATGATCACACATATGGCGAACAACACCTAAATCGTGAGAGATGAATAAATAACTAATTCCATATTGTTCCTGAATATCCTTCATAAAGTTTAAAACTTGTGCCTGAACGGATAAATCAAGTGCCGAAACCGGCTCATCCGCGATAATCATTTTTGGGTTACATGCAACTGCACGGGCAATCCCTAGACGTTGCTTTTGACCACCAGAGAATTCATGCGGATATTTAAGAAGTACGTCCTCTGACATCCCTACAATTGCGAGTAGCTCATTGATACGTTTGCGCTCTTCTTGCGGAGATAACTTCAAAAAATTACGAATTGGCTCTGCTAAAATATCCAATACACGTTTACGCGGGTTCATACTTGAATGTGAATCCTGGAAAATCATCTGGATATCACGGTTATATGCTGAATCACGTTTACGGCGTGAATTTGTTACATCTTCACCTTCGTAAAGAATACGGCCTGATGTAATTTTCTCCAGTCCGATAATTGCTTTACCGGTTGTCGATTTACCTGAGCCTGATTCACCTACAAGACCGTAAGTTTTTCCGCGCTCAAATTCCATCGTTACACCATCTACTGCATAAACATGATCAACTATTGTGTTAAAAAATCCACCTCGGATCGGATAGTGAACTTTTAAATCTTCTACTTGCATGAAACTCATTGATTTACGCTCCCTTCCTCATCCTCAAAATGGAATTCTTTCCAGCAAGTACAGCGTACAAGATGGCCAGGAGCAACTTCATGAAGCTGTGGGTTTTCTTCATGTGCTGATTGCGGAATCCAAGGAATACGTGATGAGAAACGGCAGCCTTGGCGAGGTAACTTCATTAAAGAAGGAACCATTCCTTGAATTATTTCTAATTTTTCTTCCTCACTGTTTGTTTGAGGAATTGATTTTAATAATGATCTTGTGTATGGATGCTTCGGATTTCTGAATAGCTCTACAACCGGAGCTTCCTCTATTACTTCACCGGCATACATTACAGCTACACGGTCTGCTACTTCAGCAACAACACCTAAGTCATGCGTAATTAAAATAATGCCTGATTGAATTTCGTCTTGCAGTGACTTTAATAAGTCTAAAATTTGTGCTTGGATTGTTACATCAAGTGCTGTTGTCGGTTCGTCCGCAATAATGATTGCAGGCTTTCCTGATAATGCGATCGCGATCATAACACGCTGACGCATACCACCCGATAACTGATGCGGGAATTGTTGTGCAACACGCTGCATATTCGGAATCCCTACTTGATCCAGTAACTCAATAACTCGTTTTTGACGTTGTTCTTTAGTTAATTTCGTATGATAAATTAACCCTTCCTCAATTTGCTCACCGATACGCATTAATGGGTTTAATGCAGAAAGTGGATCTTGGAAAATGAACCCGATGTCATTTCCTCTTAACTTATTAAACTGATCATCTGTCAATTTAACTAAGTTTTGATTGTTGTAAAGAATTTCCCCTTCAACTTTTGTAGTAACAGAATTGTGCAAACCGACTACTGATGTTGCCAAAGTACTTTTCCCGCAACCTGATTCACCAACAATTGCTAAAATCTCATTTTTGCGAAGCGTTAACGAAACATTGTCTACAGCTGGGTAGTATGTATCTTTAATTCGGAAACTCGTACGTAAATTTCGGATTTCTAATAATTCATTCGTAGACATTAAATAACCGCTCCTTTCTTCTTAAACATACAATCGACTCTGCTAAACTCGCTCTATATTAAATTTTTCCAAATAGATTAAAATACCCTTATCGAAAAAATTTAAACCTTGCTAATACTCAGTCTTTTTAAAATATTAACGTTTTGTTAATTTTTTGTACTACTTCGTAAATTATCCATAAAATATATTTGCATGTCAATTATTAAACTTTCTAACTATTCTAATTTAACATTTTAAATTTATCAATAGCAAACTATTCTTTTAAATTTAAATTTTCCGATAATTAAATTCAAAAATTAACGCTTAGTGATTATAATTAAGTCTTTTCAACATAAAAACATCTAGAAATACTTTTTTATGTAGTTTAATAAAATTCACTCTCATTAAACTTCAATATTAAAAAAACTGATAATTTGCATATTGGAATTATATAACTATAACAAAAACGTGTAAAGTATATTTTTGATAACTTCACACGTTTTTGAATATTTTTAATATTTTTTTATTTTATAAAAGCCCGAATGACGCGACTAAAAACCCGTGAAAGCCGATTCTCCCACGGATTAAAGTTTTACTTTATTTTAAATTTCCCGCTTTTAAGTCTTGATGCCAATTTTTCAGGAAAGGAATATCCTGTTCCTGAATTGCAGATGCTTCTTTTGCTGCGTCGATTAAGTAGTCGAAATTTGTCAATGAAACAAATTTAACGCCAGCTTCATTAAACACCTGATCCGCTTTAGGCAAATTATATGTATATACACATACGACACCTAACACTTCGCATCCTGCATTGCGTAATGCTTCAACGGCTGTAATGGACGAACCTCCTGTTGAGATAATATCCTCAATGACAACGACCTTTTGACCTTTTGCATATTTACCTTCAATCTGGTTTCCACGCCCGTGCTCTTTCGCTTTTGAACGCACATATACCATCGGCAACTGCATAATATCCGCAACCCATGCAGCATGGGGAATTCCAGCTGTAGCTGTTCCTGCCACTACTTCACAGTCTGAAAAATGCTCCTTGATTAATGATGACAGTCCATTGGCAAGCTGTTTTCGAATAACTGGATCCGAAATTGTTAAACGTGTATCACAATAAATCGGTGACTTAATTCCTGAAGCCCATGTAAATAAATCGGTTGGATTTAATTCCACCGCTCCTACTTTCAGCATTGCATGGGCAATTTCATTTTGTAATGTCATTTTAGTTAGCCTCCCATAAGTTACAAACTTCTTGATATGCTTTTACCGGATTGACGGCACCTGTAATGGCACGGCCTACAACAATCAGTGATGAGCCGTCCTTTTTCGCTCCATCAGGGGTTGCGATACGCTGCTGATCATGCGCTTCCCCACCAAGCATACGAATACCCGGTGTCACCCGTAAAAAGTCATCTCCGCATGCTTCACGGATTGCCTTTGCCTCATGAACAGAGCAGACTACGCCCTGGAGGCCCGCTTGATTTGTCAGCTGTGCATAGTGTAAAACGGATTCTTTTAAAGATAGGGCAATTTTCTGCTCATCTTGCATTTGCTGTTCTGTCGTCGACGTCAGTTGTGTGACAGCAATTAATGCAGCTCTTTTAGCTCCGGCTGGTGTACCGGCCTCCAAACCTTCCAATGCACCTTCCATCATCTTAAGGCCACCTGCTGCATGCACATTCACTAAATCCACACCAAGCCCTGCTAAACCCTTCATCGCCGATTTCACCGTGTTCGGGATGTCATGAAGCTTTAAATCTAAAAATATATCATGTCCTTGATCTTTTACTTTACGTACAATACTAGGGCCTTCCTGCATATACAGTTCCATTCCGATTTTAACGAAAAGTTTCTCTTCGAATTGCCCTAAAAAGCCCATAACTTCTTTTTCACCGGGGAAATCTAATGCAATAATAGGTTTTGTATTCATATTAACGGTGGCTCCTTCCGATAAGTTCAGATATATGGTTCACATTTAACGTGTCCAGCAAGTCCGGTAATTCTTCAATAATGGTCGGGCATACGAAATGATCTACAAAGTTTGCTGTCCCGACTGCTACAGCCGATGCACCGGCAGACATGAAGTCGATTACATCCTGTGCACACGTAACCCCGCCCATACCGATAATGGGAATGTTCACCGCTTTATACACGTCATACACCATACGTATAGCTACCGGTTTAATGGCTGGACCTGATAAGCCACCTGTCCCGTTTGCAATGACAGGTTTTCCAGTACGCTCGTCCAAACGCATTCCCACAAGAGTATTAATCATTGTGATGCCGTCCGCTCCACCTGCTTCAACCGCTTTGGCAATGTCTACAATATTTGTCACGTTCGGAGAGAGTTTCACATAGACAGGGACACTTGAAACCGCCTTTACAGCCGCAGTCAACTGTCCAGCTGTTTCCGGATCTGTCCCGAATTGAATTCCGCCGCACTTTACATTCGGACAAGAAATATTCAATTCTAACGCTTTCACATTAGTGGCCTTTGAAATACGCTCTGCCACTTCCACATAATCCGCAACTTCCGTGCCGGCAACATTGGCAATAACCGGAACATCATAGCCTTCCAAAAACTTCAGCTCTTCTGCCATTACCTTTTCAATCCCCGGATTTTGCAGGCCGATCGCATTTAGCATTCCGGCCGATGTTTCGGCAACACGCGGTGTCGGATTTCCTTTACGCGTTTCCACCGTTGTTGCTTTGATCATGATGGCCCCAAGCTTTGATAAGTCATAAAGCTGGGCGTATTCGCGTCCAAAGCCAAAGCAGCCTGACGCGGGCATAATCGGGTTTTTCAATTCCAAACCTGGCAATTGCAAGTTTAAACGGCTCATAGTGCCACAACTCCTTTCGGGAAAACTGGCCCGTCCGAGCACACTTTCACATAATCTTTTCCGTATCCTTCAGTCGTATCGCATACACACGCAAAGCATGCTCCGATACCACAGCCCATCCGTTCCTCAAAAGATAAGTACCCTTCTTTTTCCGGGTAATAGCCTTCCAAAGCACGAAGCATCGGCAATGGCCCACATGAATAAAACAGATCGAATTCAGGCTTCACTTCATCAAATACTGTTGTAACAAACCCTTTCGTTCCTTTCGACCCGTCAACTGTTGCATAATACGTATCGCCCAGAGCATTGAACTGTTCCTCGTAGAAGCATACATCCTCTGATTGGAAACCTAGAACATGAATTGTTTTCACGCCGCGCGCATTCAGTTGTTTCGCTAATTCATGAAGTGGCGGTACACCAATTCCTCCTCCAACTAAAAGCGCTGTCTGGCCTGGTTTTGCCGCTTCAACAGGAAACCCGTTCCCTAACGGACCTAAAACATCCACGATTTCATTTTCACGGTTTGTTGCCAGAAATTTTGTACCACGACCTTCAGCACGGTAAATCATCGTAAATTCATTTTTTTCCTTATCTACATTGGCAATACTGATTGGTCGACGCAACAACGGTTCGAATGTATTAGACACCTTTACATGAACAAACTGGCCAGGCGACATGTCCTGAACCAGTTGTCCTTGTAGTGTCAATTCGAAAATGTTTGTCGCAATTTGCTTTTGTGCTACAACTGTCATTTTCTCTTGACGAATCATTTTAGTGTACAACCTCCGCTTTCGGCATTTCTTCTGCTGTAAATGTCATTGACTCAATTACACGCAGCATTGCTTCTGCTGTATCCAGTGAAGTTAGGCATGGTACGCCGTTTTCAACTGATTCACGACGAATACGGAAGCCGTCGCGTGCAGGCTGTTTCCCTTTTGTTAATGTATTGACAACTAATTGGGCTTCACCGTTTTGAATCATGTCAATCAATGTTTTGCCTTTACCGCCGATTTTTTCAACAACGTCTGTCTTAATACCATTTGCTTCAAATGTTTTTGCTGTACCTTCTGTTGCAACGATACGGTAGCCGACCGTTGAGAAGCGTTTCGCCAGGCTGATCGCTTCCTGCTTATCTTTATCCGATACAGTGAACAGGATGGTACCATGTGTTTTAATTTCCATACCCGCTGCTACGAAGCCTTTATATAATGCTTTTTCGTATGTTGCATCTTTCCCCATTACTTCCCCTGTTGATTTCATTTCAGGTCCTAATGTGATGTCGACACGGCGTAATTTCGCGAATGAGAATACCGGTACTTTTACGAATACACCTTGCTGTTCTTTTGCAAGTCCAGTTGGGTAGCCTTGTTCAATGATCGATTGACCAAGAATCGCTTTTGTTGCGATATTTGCCATTGGAATGTTTGTAATTTTACTTAAAAACGGTACTGTACGGCTTGAGCGCGGATTTACTTCGATAACGTAAATTTCACCTTCGCTCATTACATATTGGATATTCATTAAACCGACAATGCCAAGACCTTTTGCAAGGCGAGTCGTATAGTCTACTAATGTTTCTTTCTGAGCATACGTTAACTTTTGTGGTGGATATACACTGATCGAGTCACCTGAGTGTACCCCAGCGCGTTCAATATGCTCCATGATTCCCGGAATCAACACATTCTCCCCGTCACAGATGGCATCGACTTCAATTTCCTGTCCTGTTAAATAACGGTCCACCAATACAGGGTGATCCGGTGATGCTTCTACCGCATTTTCCATATAGTGAGCAAGCTCTTCCATGTTATAAACAATTTCCATTGCACGTCCGCCTAGTACATATGATGGGCGAACTAATACAGGGAATCCTAAACCTTCTGCAATTTTCATCGCACCTTCAGCAGATGTGGCTGTATCGCCAGGAGGCTGCGGAATTTTCAGTTCTTGTAATGCCGCTTCAAATTTATTACGGTTTTCCGCACGGTCAATGTCTTCAAGAGTTGTTCCTAAAATTTTCACGCCGTTCGCTTCCAGCTTATCCGCTAGATTGATCGCTGTTTGCCCGCCGAACTGTACAACTACACCGATCGGCTGTTCCAGATCGATAATGTGCATTACATCTTCAATTGTTAATGGCTCGAAGTATAATTTATCCGAAATCGAGAAGTCAGTCGAAACCGTTTCTGGATTCGAGTTAATGATGATCGCTTCATAGCCCGCTTCTTGAATCGCCCATACAGAGTGAACTGTTGCGTAGTCGAACTCTACCCCTTGACCGATACGGATCGGACCTGAGCCAAGTACGACAACAGATGGTTTGTCAGTGCGGATGGACTCGTTTTCCTCCTCGTATGTTCCGTAGAAGTATGGTGTATTCGATTCGAATTCTGCAGCACATGTATCAACCATTTTATATACTGGAATAATACCATGCTCTTTACGGAATTCATAAACCGCCTGCTCTTTCATTTCCCAAAGCTGTGCAATTTTTTTATCCGCAAAGCCTAGACGTTTCGCTGTACGTAAAATCTCTTTATTGCCTTTGTTTTCTGCCAATGTCGTTTCCATATCCACAATCTTTTTCAGCTTTGTTAAGAAGAACAGATCAATTGCAGACCATTCATGGATTTTTTCTACTGTTACGCCTCGGCGCAATGCTTCACCGATAAAGAACAGACGCTCATCCCCTGCTTTTTTAATACGCTTTTCAATCCATGAATCGGTTAGATCTTCCGCATGTTTCATTTCAATATGCACATGGCCCGTTTCCAATGAACGAACTGCCTTTAAGATCGCTTCTTCAAATGTACGACCAAGTGCCATTACTTCCCCAGTCGCTTTCATTTGTGTACCTAGGTTACGTTTTGCCGATTCGAACTTATCAAATGGCCAGCGTGGAATTTTAGCGACAATGTAGTCCAGTGCCGGCTCGAAGCATGCGAATGTTGAACCTGTAACAGGGTTTTTAATTTCATCCAGTGTAAGACCTACTGCAATTTTTGCTGCTAGCTTCGCGATTGGATAGCCTGTCGCTTTTGATGCTAATGCAGATGAACGTGATACACGCGGGTTTACTTCAATTACATAGTACTGGAATGAGTAAGGATCTAATGCCAGCTGAACGTTACAGCCACCTTCGATTTTCAGTGCGCGAATAATATCGAGTGAAATGTTACGCAGCATTTGGTTTTCACGATCCGATAATGTTTGTGTTGGTGCTACAACGATCGAGTCACCTGTGTGAATTCCTACCGGGTCAAAGTTTTCCATATTACATACAACGATTGCATTATCCGCCGCATCACGCATTACTTCGTATTCAATCTCTTTAAAGCCTGCGATTGATTTTTCCAGTAAACATTGTGTTACAGGCGAGTATTTTAAACCAGATGTTACAATTTCCTGTAAGTCCTGATCGTTATAGCAAATTCCGCCGCCAGTTCCGCCAAGCGTAAATGCCGGACGGACGATTACCGGATAACCGATTTTTGCAACGAACGCTTTTGCTTCTTCCATATTATGAATAATATCTGATTCCGGAACCGGTGCTCCTAGTTCATACATTAAGTTACGGAACAAGTCACGGTCCTCGGCTTTATGAATCGCATCCAGTTTCGTACCTAAGATTTCGATTCCCAGTTCATCTAATATGCCGGATTCATCTAGTTCGATTGCCATATTTAATCCTGTTTGACCACCTAATGTAGAAAGAATGGCATCCGGACGCTCTTTACGTAAAATACGTGATACAAATTCAAGGCTGATTGGCTCGATGTATACTTTATCTGCGATTTCAGTATCCGTCATAATTGTTGCCGGGTTCGAGTTGATTAAAATAACTTTATAACCCTCTTCTTTTAATGATAGACAAGCTTGTGTCCCTGCATAGTCAAATTCCGCTGCTTGACCGATTACAATCGGACCTGAGCCGATTACTAAAATTGTATTTATATCTGTACGTTTAGGCATATTGGTTCTCCTTTGCTGCTTCGATTTCCATCATTTCGATAAATTCATCAAATAGGTAGTTTGAATCTTCAGGACCTGGTGATGCTTCCGGGTGATACTGCACAGTGAAGATCGGATATTTCTTATGACGTACCCCTTCACATGTTCCATCATTTAAAGCGACATGCGTTAACTCCAGATCCGTGTCTTTTAATGACTCGATATCAATTGCATAGCCATGGTTTTGGCTCGTTAAATCCGTACGACCCGTACGCAGATTTTTTACCGGGTGATTTCCGCCTCGGTGACCGAATGGCAATTTGAACGATTTCGCGCCACAAGCTAGTGAAAACAGCTGATGCCCTAGACAAATACCGAAGATTGGCACTTTTCCGATTAGTCCTTTAATCGTTTCAATTCCTTCTGTTACATCTTCCGGGTTCCCTGGACCATTTGAAAGCATGATACCATCCGGATGCATTGCTAAAATTTGTTCGGCAGTTGTATTGTAAGGTACGACAAGTACATCACAGTCACGTTTGTTCAGTTCGCGTAAAATGCCGTGTTTCATTCCAAAATCAATCAGCACAACACGTTTTCCGCGTCCTGGTGAAGGGTATGCCGCTTTTGGCGATACTTCGCGGACATGATGTGTAATATAAGGTGTTTCCTGTAATTGAGCGACGATTTGTGTGATATCCACTTCAGCGTCTGCTTCCGTTAAGATTGCGCGTACAGCCCCTTTTGTACGAATAATGCGCGTTAACTTTCTTGTATCGATTCCCTCAATGCCAGGGATATTTTGTGATGCCAAGTAATCCCCTAAAGACATATCCGAGCGCCAGTTTGATGGCTGCTCTGCCAATTCGCGTACGACAAAACCGCGGATTGCAGGAGTAATCGCTTCAAAGTCATCACGGTTGATGCCGTAATTTCCAACTAACGGGTATGTTAATGTAACAATTTGCCCGTAAAATGACGGATCTGAAATTGTTTCCTGATAGCCTGTCATCCCTGTTGTAAATACAACTTCTCCTTGACTTGCTTTGTCGCTTCCAAATGCAGTGCCTGTAAATACAGTGCCATCTTCTAAAATTAATAAACGCTTTTTCATTATTCTGCCTCCTGATATACAATATTGCCTTCAAACATCGTTACTACCGGCCATCCTTTTGCTGTCCATCCGTTAAATGGTGTATTGCGTCCTTTAGAAACAAAACCATCTGCATCGATTGCCTGTTCTTTATCCAAATCAATTAGTACAAGATCTGCTGATGCGCCTACTTCCAATGTTCCGTATGGAAGATCGAAAATTTGGGCTGCTTTTACACTCATCCAGTCGACTAATTGTTTTAATGTCCATTTTCCTGTCGCTACAAAATTTGTATACAACAATGGGAATGCTGTTTCAAAACCGACGATTCCAAATGGTGCCCCAACCATACCGCAGCATTTTTCCTCTTCTGTATGCGGTGCATGGTCTGTCGCGATACAGTCGATCGTACCGTCCAAAAGTGCTGCATGCAGTGAATCTTTATCGTCTGCAGCTCGTAATGGAGGATTCATCTTCCAGTTCGCATCATCTGATGGAATGTCCATTTCTTCTAATAATAAGTGGTGAGGACAAACTTCCGCAGTCACTTTAATACCTGCCGCTTTCGCATCTCTTACAGCACGTACGGATTCTTTCGTCGATACGTGGCAAACATGGTAGCGTGCACCGGCCGCTTCTGCGAGCAGTACATCACGAGCGATCTGTACTGATTCGCAAATTGAAGGAATTCCTGGTAATCCAAGTTCTTTATTTCGTTTACCTTCATGCATAACCCCATCGTAAATAAGTGAATTATCTTCACAGTGTGCAACAACTACCGCATCGATTTTTGCTGCCTGCTGCATTTGCTCATACATAGTCGACGCTAACTGAATTCCGATCCCGTCATCCGAGAAAGCGACTGCACCTTGTTCTTTTAACTCTTGCATATTTGTGCGAACTTCACCTGAAATGTCTTTCGTTAATGAACCGTATGGTAAAACCCGAATTACTGCGCTTTCTTTAATCAAACCGTTAATGAGCTGCATATTTTCCACCGAATCCGGTACCGGCTTCGTATTTGGCATCGCACATATTGTTGTAAAACCGCCTTTTGCTGCAGATGCTGAACCTGTTGCAATCGTTTCTTTATGTTCAAAGCCAGGCTCACGTAAATGTGTATGTACATCGACAAAACCTGGTGATGCGAAATAGCCTTTACCGTCAATCAGTTTAGCGCCAGTTGGAATGTCTCCATTAATCGAAGCGATTTTGCCGTTTTCTATTACAATAGTAGATACTACTAATTCGCCTTCCTTATTGAGTAGTTTCACATTTTGTATAACTGTTGTCATATTGATCTCTTCCTTTCAAAATCGTTTCTAAAATGGCCATTCGAGTAAATACACCGTTTCGCACTTGTTCAAAAATGCGGGAACGACTGCATTCAACAAGGGCATCCGCAATTTCCACATCACGGTTCACCGGTGCCGGGTGCATAATGATAGCTCGCTCTTTCATCCGCTGTTCACGTTCAATTGTTAAGCCGTATTCTGCATGGTAGCTTTCTTTTGAAAAGTTCTTGCTTACGGAATGACGTTCATGCTGGATGCGCAGCAGCATGATGACATCGCTGTCTTCAAGTACTTCATCCCAGCTATGTGCCGCTTCAAAATTTCCTGCCCATGCCGGCGGACAAAGGAATCGGACATTCGCCCCTAAACGAGTAAGTGCTGTCGCATTTGATTTTGCGACACGGCTATGTGAAATATCTCCGACGATTGTAATATTCAAATCTTCAAATCGCCCGAACTCTTTCTGGATCGTATATAAATCCAGCAATGACTGTGAAGGATGCTGGCCAGCGCCGTCTCCTGCATTGATGACTGCACACCCGATTCCTTCTAAAAGCTCGTTATAATATTCATCTTCCTTATCCCGAATTACGACCGCATCAATGCCGATCATTTCCAATGTTTTGACTGTGTCGTACAGTGTTTCTCCTTTTGTTGTGCTGGAGAATTCAGCATCAAACGGAATTACTGTACACCCTAGTCGACGCTCCGCCATTTCAAAGCTCGTTTTTGTACGTGTACTTGGCTCAAAGAAAAGGTTTGCTACATGAAAGTCACGTGGTAACACAGGTTTTTCTCCATCTTCGAAATGCTGTGCTCGATTTAAAATCATCATTATTTCTTCATTTGACAAATGTTCCATCGATAATAAGTTTTTCATGTGAGTACCTCCGCTTATGTCAATTACGCCCCGGCGCAAATGCTAGCTTGATATTATTTTATTACATTATGAATATTTAATCTACTTTTTGTTTAAATATACAATATCTCGTCATAAATAAGCCTCGCTATGATCATTAGCGAGGCTTGGAGGGTGTGACAAGGTAAGGCATCATCCTTTTCGGTGATCCTTTTATGCATGTCATACCCTTCCTTGCCTCTCTGGACAATCTTTAAAAGGTATTATTTTATTCTTCTGTTTCGTAAATATCTTTTTCTGTTACTTCACGGCCCGGCAATACAAGGTTCAAGATGACACCGATAATCGATGCTAATGCCATGCCTTCAATCGCAAAGCTTTCTGTAAAGCGCATTGCTGCTCCGCCGATTCCGACTACCAGTATGACAGATGCAATAACCATGTTCCGGTTATTTCCGAAGTCCACTTTACTTTCCACTAACATACGTAAACCGCTTGCTGCGATAATCCCGAATAACAGGATTGAAATACCGCCAAGTACCGCTGTCGGAATCGTTTCAATCAGTGCCATCAGCTGACCTGAAAACGATACGATGATGGCAACGACTGCTGCTCCCATGATTACATACACTGAATATACACGTGTGATTGCTAGAACCCCGATGTTTTCGCCATATGTAGTTTTTGGCGGACCACCGATCAGTGCTGAAGCAAATGTTCCAAGACCATCACCTAACAGCGAACGATGTAAGCCCGGATCTTTAATATAGTTGCGGTTTACAACTTTTCCTAACACTAGCTGGTGACCGATATGTTCTGAAATCGTCACAATGACGATCGGCACCATCCCGATAAAGATAGCTCCAGTAAGTTGGAACTCATAATCTACACCAGGGATTAAGAAGTCCGGCAAAGCGAAGAACTTCGCATTTTTTACTGCCGTGAAGTCAACGATTCCGACGATGACTGAATATATATAGCCGACTACAATTCCCATAAGAATCGGCATTGCACTTAAAATGTTTTTAAAGAATACAGTGAAAATAATCGCCGTCGCTAATGTTACTAATGCTGCCGAGAAATGAAGGCCGCTATATTCCCCGTTCACATTCATCGCCATATCTACTGCCGTGCCTGACAAGCCTAATCCGATTACGATGATTACCGGTGCAACAACGATTGGCGGTAAAATATTCATCAGCCATTTGTAGCCTGTTTTCCAAATTAATAATGCTACGATTGCGTATACAACCCCGACCATCATTGCCCCGATCATTGCATTTCCCGGGTTGATGGAAACTCCTGCTTCCGTCATTCCTGCTACTAAGATAATAGGAGAGATGAAGGCGAACGATGAACCTAAGTAAGCCGGTACTTTAAACTGTGTAATGAACAAAAAGATGATTGTGGCGATTCCGCTTGTTAAAAGTGCTATCGCTGGGCTCAGCCCGACTAATTTTGGTACTAAAATTGTTGATCCGAACATGGCAAACATATGCTGGAAACTAAATGTAATCAGCTGCCCTGCTGTAGGTTTTTCATGAATATCCAATACTGCTTTCGTCATGATGTTCTCTCCCTGTGTTCACTTATTCCTCAAATTTATGAATTGTTACGATATCTTCTTTGTCTGTTTCTACAAGATTGACGACAATACGTTCAGCACTTGATGTCGGAATATTTTTCCCTACATAATCTGCACGGATCGGCAATTCGCGGTGGCCCCGGTCAACGAGAACCCCAAGCTGAATTTGTGCCGGTCTGCCTAAGTCCATAATGGCATCGAGTGCTGCACGAACTGTTCTTCCTGTATAAAGAACGTCATCGATCAGCACGACTTTCTGATCCTTTACTTGGTGCTCAATATCGACTTGCTTTACTTGTGCCTGATCGTGCTTAGGAGATAAATCATCACGGTACAATGTAATGTCAAGCTCTCCTGTCCGAATCGCTTTCCCTTCAATCGTTTCGATTCTTTCTGCTAGGCGTCTTGCCAAATAGGCGCCGCGTGTTTTAATCCCGACTAAAATCACTTCGTCAATGCCTTTGTTGCGTTCAATAATTTCGTGTGCGATTCTTGTAATCGCGCGGTTCATCGATGGTCCATCAAGTAATACTGTAAAATTTTCCATGTTTTTTGCTCCTTTCGTTTTTTCCGTGTTCACAGGGTATGATCAATGTAAGTTTCAAACAAAAAACCCTCTAGAAAGTTCTAGAGGGTTTGAAAAGTCATGTTGAAAAACTGCACACGGGTATTTTTGCGCACAAAAATTCCGTTGCTTCACATTATCCCTTCTCAGCCTCTCTGGACTGCCATTAAAGGTGAACAATATTCAGATTGATTTGTTTTGCTGTGACTACCTGCTTGCTCTCGTCAAGTTCTGTAGCTCACTGTTGTCAGTATAGGCTTGATTATTTTATAAGTCAACTGACTTAGTGAAGGTCAGACAACTGAAAATTGATGTTTGAATAGTTTGAATTTTATTTCGATTGTGAGCATGGTGGGAATTTTCTAATAAGTGTGCTGAATGTTCTAATATATTCCGAAATCTTCTAACAAAAGTTTGATCTTCTAATATAATGGCCGATTGTTCAAATAAGTATTCGTGATCTTCTAATAAAGCTTCCCAATGTGCTAATATCCCCGCAACTTTTTCTAATATCCCACTCAAATGTTCTAATAAAATTATTGTCAAGCTGTCAGAACACCTCTCCAGTCAGAAAATTCATCACTAACCGAAACCATTTCCACCCGTTTTCTAATAAAAGCTCCAAAACTTCTAATATCCCCGCAACTTCTTCTAATATCCCCTTCAAATGTTCTAATAAAATCACTCCAAGTAACCTGAATGCCCTAAACTCCTGAAACAAAAAACCGCCCCCAAAAAGGTGACGGCCATTCGCGATTACCCGCGTAATTCTTCTAATAACTGTTTGAAATCTTCCGGTAGTGGTGATTCAAACTCTAAATATTTTTTCGTTACAGGGTGGATAAAGCCTAAAACACCTGCATGTAAAACTTGTCCGCCGAAATCGATTGTTTTTCTTGGACCATATTTCGGATCGCCTGCCAATGGGAAACCAATATAGTTCATGTGCACACGAATTTGGTGGGTACGGCCTGTTTCAAGACGGCACTCCACTAAAGTAAAGTCACCAAAACGCTCGATTACTTGGAAATGTGTAACCGCATGCTTGCCTTTATCGACAACGGCCTGCTTTTGACGGTCTTTCTGGTCACGGCCGATCGGTGCATCAATTGTGCCTTTTTCATGCGCAATATGACCATGTACTAAAGCCGTATACTTACGTGTTACCGACTTCTCAACAAGCTGATTAACAAGACTTTCATGGGCAACATCATTTTTTGCTACCATTAATAAACCGGACGTATCTTTATCAATACGGTGTACAATCCCTGGACGTGCTACACCGTTAATGCCTGATAAGTCTTTGCAGTGATGCATTAAACCATTTACTAATGTGCCTGAAGTATGGCCTGGAGCCGGGTGAACGACCATTCCACGCGGTTTATTCACGACTAATACGTCGGCATCTTCATAAACGATTTCCAAATTTAAATCTTCTGGAACGATTTCCAAATCTTCCACTTCAGGAACCGTTACTTCAATAACGTCCCCTTGTTTTACTTTATATTTTGCTTTTACGGCTGCACCGTTCACTAAAATACGCTCTTCATCCAGCCAGTTACCAATTTGCGAACGTGACCAAGATTCTTCCATTTGTGAAAGTGCCTTATCGATACGTTCTCCTGCAAATTCTTCTATTGTTAATGTGACTACTGTCATTATTTCACCTTTTTCTTATCCTTTTTTTCTTCTAGTATGATCGTAATGAAAAGCATTACAACAGCAATTGTTAAAGCTGCGTCTGCAATATTAAAGATCGGGAAATGATAGTTGATTACCGGTATAAAAACATCGACAAAATCAACTACTTCTCCTCGGAATAAACGGTCAATAAAGTTACCGACCGCACCACCTAATAACAACATTAAACTTACATGAAATAGTGGCTTACCCTTTGCTTCTGTATGATTAAAATAAATAATTGCGATAATGACAGCAACTGTTACGAGTGAGAACAACCACATTTGTCCTTCCAGCATGCCCCATGCCGCACCACGATTACGATGCGATAAGATGCCAAACCAAGGATCCCAAACACTGATGCGTTCCCCTAATTCCATATTTTTAACAATGAGCCACTTTGTCCATTGATCCAAAATGACTGCAATTATTGCGATTCCGTAATATTTATACACAGCAGATCCTCCGTTTACGATATATCTTACCTATTTTAACATAAATATCAGACCATCTGATATTTTTAATACGCGAAAAGTGACAAGAAAGGAAAATAAAACACTCTTCATTACTCGAAAAGTTCTACAAAAAAAGCTTGTTTAGTCACATTCAACTAAACAAGCCTTAAACCTTCAACCGAATAATAACCGCAGTCCCGCCATTGTCACGACACCGGCAACTACGGTTTTTGATAAACTTTTTGTAAGTAAAGCAATAAATAGTGTTGGAATAAACGCAATTACATTCAGCCACTGAACCGTAACGAATGCTTCTTCTTTCTCGAAGAAACCTTCAATTACGAGAGCGGACAATATACAAACCGGTATGTAGGCAAGCCATCGCAGGACGATTTTCGGCATTTTCATATTCTTCACTAATATAAACGGCATTACTCTAGGTATCCATGTCACTAAGGCACATCCTAAAATTAATAATACCATCGCTAACGAGGTTGTCATTTTTCCAATACCACCCCAATCGTCGCAACGACCATTGTTGATAACAGAACAGCTAAATGCCCCGGCATGAAGTAAAGCATCCCGTACATGCTGATCACCATAATGGCAATCAGTTTTATGTAATGCATTAATTTTTCTTTTGGAATGCTCGCAAGCGTCAGGACAAGCAGCGCAACAAACATTGCCACTAAAGCATAATCCAGGCCCCATTTTTCCGGATCCGGCAGCCATTGCCCGATAATGCCCCCAACTGTACACGCGGCAATCCAGCTTGTATAGGCCGTTATGTTTAAACCATCCATCCACCTTCCGCCAAGACGCCCTTCTTTTCCGGCAGCAACGACAGAGACACCGAATGTTTCATCTGTCAGCAATGTCCCGAACCCGATATTACGCAGTGTCGAATACTTGGTGAAGTACGGTGCAATTGTCAAAGACATGAGCAAGTGCCGTAAATTGACGATAAAGATTGTGACAATGACCGCTGTTACAGGAGCTCCTGCTAAATACAATCCACAAAAGATAAACTGGGCGGACCCGGCATATACAAGCACCGACAGTAAAAATACTTCCAATACCGATATGCCTGATGCAATTCCGACCACACCAAATGCAAGACCGATGCTAATATACCCGAGTAATGTTGGTACGCAATCTTTTATCCCCTGCATAAACGTATCAGGAGTCAATGGCTTTTGTTCGATTTGTTCCAAAATGTACAACTCCTAAATATTTTATTTTTTCGGAAAAATAAAAAAGGTATAAAGGAACGCCATTGCCAAATTGGCAACAGCGTTCAAAGTTTTTATACGTAATAGTTTTCTACAACATCCGCACAACGTTTACATAGTGTTGGGTGGTTTTCGCTTGCGCCGACTGTTTCTGAAATTGTCCAGCAACGCTCACATTTTTCACCATCTGCTTTTTCAACAACTAACGCTGTTTTATCAAGTGCTAATGCTTCTACAGGTGCATTTTCCTTACTTCCTGCGATGAAGAATTGAGATACGATTGAAAGCTGTGCAAAATCGATGTTTGCATCATTTAAAAGCTCAATTGTTTCACTGTCTGCATAAACCGAGATTTTCGCTTCCAGTGATTTACCGATTGTTTTAGCATTACGCGCTTCTTCCAATGCTTTTAACACTTCGTTGCGTACTGCAATTACTTTTACCCATTTCGCACGTAGATCCGCAAAGTTTGCTTGTTCCACTACTTCTGGGAAATCTGTTAATTGTACAGATTGTGGCTTGCCATCAAATTCGATGTAGCTCCATAACTCTTCTGTCGTATGTGGAATAATTGGCGTTAATAATTTCACTAATGCCATTAATGTATCATACATAACCGTTTGCATTGCACGGCGGTTTTTGTTGTCCGTTCCTTCGATATACACAACATCTTTTGCAATATCCAAGTAGAATGAAGAAAGCTCGATTGCTACGAAGTTATTTACAGTTGTGTAAACTGTTGAGAAGTCATAACGGTCATATGCTTCACGGATTGTTTTTACAACATCCTGTAAGCGCATGTACATATACTGATCCATTTCGCGTAACTCTTCATAAGCGACACGATCAGTCGTTTCGTTAAAGTCTGTCACATTTCCGTGCAGGAAGCGTAATGTGTTACGCACTTTACGGTATGTTTCAGAAACTTGCTTCAACATATCCATTGAAATACGAACATCCCCTGTATAGTCAACAGATGCTACCCACATACGGATAATGTCGGCACCGTATTGGTTCATCACTTTGATCGGATCAATCGTGTTACCAAGAGATTTGGACATTTTGCGTCCTTCGCCGTCCAATACGAAACCATGTGTTAATAAACCTTTGTATGGTGCATGCCCATTAATTGCTACAGATGTAATTAATGATGAGTTGAACCAGCCACGGTGTTGGTCAGAACCTTCAAGATAAAGGTCAGCAGGGTATTTCAGTCCGCGTTCTGCCAATACACCTTGGTGAGATGATCCAGAGTCGAACCATACGTCCATAATATCGTTTTCTTTTGTAAACTTGCCGTTCGGGCTGCCTTCATGAGTGAAGCCTTCCGGAAGCAAGTCTTTTGCTTCACGCTGGAACCAAATATTCGAACCGTGTTCACGGAATAATTTTGAAATATGCGCGATTGTTTCTGATGTGATGATCGGTGTTTCATCTTCCGCATAGAAAATCGGAATTGGTACACCCCATGCACGCTGACGGGAAATTACCCAGTCACCACGGTCACGAATCATATTGTAAAGACGTGTTTCGCCCCAGCTTGGTGTAAATTCTGTCGCTGTTACTGCATCTAATAATTCACTACGGAACATTTCAACAGATGCGAACCATTGCGGTGTTGCACGGTAAATTACCGGTTTTTTCGTACGCCAGTCATGCGGGTATGAGTGTGTAAATTTAGAAACATTCAATAAAGCATTTTCTTCTTTTAATTTTTCAATGACAACCGGATTTGCTTTTTCATAGAATAATCCTTCAAAACCAGGTGCTTCATTTGTGTAGCAGCCACCGTTATCAACAGGTGATAAAATGTCCAGACCATAGCGTTTACCGATCTGATAGTCGTCCTCACCGTGACCAGGTGCTGTGTGTACACAACCAGTACCGGCATCAGCAGTTACATGGTCACCAACCATCACTAATGAATCACGTTTGTAGATTGGGTGTTCTGCAACGATCATATCAAGCTGTTCGCCTTGTACTTCCTGAACGATCTGAACATCTTCCCAGCCGAATGTCGCTGATAGTTTTTCCAGTAAATCTTTTGCAACAATATATTTGCTGCCGTTTGTTTCTACGACAACATATGTGAATTCAGGGTTAACCGAAATCCCTAAGTTTGCCGGAATTGTCCATGGCGTTGTTGTCCAGATGACAAATTTAGCATCGGCAGGTACTACGCCTTTGCTGTCTTTAATGCCGAATGCTACATAAATTGAATACGATTCAACATCTTTATATTCGATTTCCGCTTCTGCCAATGCAGATTCAGAAGATGGAGACCAATAAACCGGTTTTAAGCCTTTATAAATATAGCCTTTTTCCGCCATTTTCCCGAACACTTCAATTTGGCGTGCTTCGAATTCAGGTTTTAATGTGATATACGGATTTTCCCAGTCACCGCGTACACCTAGACGACGGAATTGGCTTTTTTGGTTTTCGATTTGTTCATAAGCGTATTTTTCGCAAAGCTCACGGAATTCTGCAACCGACATTTCTTTACGTTTAACACCTTTATTTGTTAATGCCTGCTCGATTGGTAAACCGTGTGTATCCCAGCCTGGAATATATGGCACGTGGAAACCTGACATCGATTTTTGGCGGTTAATCATGTCTTTGATAACTTTGTTCAATGCGTGACCGATATGGATGTCTCCGTTCGCATATGGAGGGCCATCATGCAGTAAATAGTGAGGACGGTCTTTCGTACGCTCCAGCACTAATTTGTTAATATCAATTTCATCCCATTGTGCCTGCACTTGTGGTTCTTTAGTTGGCAAACCGCCGCGCATAGGGAAGTCGGTTTTCGGCATTAATAATGTGTCTTTATACTCTACCATTGTAAATTCCTCCTAGTGTTCTTATCGATTGCTGATTATTGATTTCCATTCTGGGGGCAGGGCCAACACGATGTTGGTAACGAATGCATTGTCACAGGACGTGACGATTTTTGCATTCGTTCCATCCCCCCGTTTCTAATCAACAGCTTCAACAAATAATGCAGCTTCTAAAATAATCATGTTTTTAATGCTCTTAAGGATTTGGTAGCTTTTTAAACAACAAAAAAGCCCCTCCATCCCTATAAAAAAGGGACGAGGAGCATTAGTCTCGTGGTACCACCCTAAATTCGCTAAATACAATTAGCCTCATTAGACACTGTAACGTCGTGTGCTACGAAATAACTTACTCGAATTTCAGTTATTTAGCTCAGGAGTGATTTTCGATTTAACTTGCTTCGTTCGAGCTCTCACCGTCCTCGAATCGCTAAACCACAATGTTAAATTTACTGTCTCCGTCAAAGCCTGATGCAAATGCATCCTATTCATTATTTTTCAGTATATGAAAAGGCTGTATAAAATGTCAAGTACCGTTGACTAATACACGGCATTTTCGTCATTTTGGTTCTCTTCTTTGATTTCTTTACGATTGTTTTCCTGAATTTCCGTTAAATCTACATCATATTCCAGTAATTGATCCCAATCGCCTGTATTCAGTAAATCAAGCTGTGCTTCCACTAACATTTTGAATCTGTTGCGGAATACTTTCGACTGTTTTTTCAATTCGTCAATCTCAATCGTCACTTTTCTCGCTTTTGCCAATGCGTCATTGACAATACGATCCGCATTTTTTTCAGCTTCTTTAACGATGAGCTTTGCTTCTTTTTCGGAATTGCGACGAACTTCGCCAGCTGCCTCTTGAGCAACAACAATTGATTTTTGTAATGTGTCTTCCAATGAATTGTAATGATTCATTTGTTCCGACATCATTTTAATCTTTTCCTCGAGCTCTTTTTTCTCGCGTAAAACAATCTCATAATCTTTAATAATCTGATCTAAAAATTCATTTACTTCGTCTTCTGCATAACCACGGAAACCACGTGTAAACTCCTTATTATGTATATCAAGAGGTGATAATGGCATATCGTTCTACTCTCCTTTTTTACGTGCATTCTTACAAGTATTATAAACGTTTCTTTTCGGAATAACATCATGTTTTCCTAAAAAACAGTTGAAAATTATACTTTTTGCTCTAAACGACCTACTTGTAATCGAATCTTATCTTTTTTTGTCCGTCCTTCTGTCATGATGACTTTTAACCGTCCATATCCCCGTGCAGAAATAATGTCCCCTTCCTGCAATTCAAAGGCAACAGCTTCTCTGACAGTCCAGTTAACCTTTACTTTTCCTGCATTGATCAGGCTTTGCGATTTTTGACGGGAAATATTTACGATTGTCGCCAAAACCACATCAAGACGCATGGAAGAAACCGTGTGCGAGCTTTCGACCCATTGCTCCTCGTTTTGAATATACGGTGTTGTCGCATCCATTTCCTCAGCGCTTACTTTCACCTTGCCGATACCTGTTAAATGCAAACGCACATAATCCGCGATTTCCGAAGCAATAGCAAATTGGACCGTATTATCGGCAAGCCGGATATCGCCAAACTTACTGCGGTCAAGTCCGATCGATAATAAGGCACCTAATACATCAGGATGGCGCAGCTGGACAAATTTTGTCGGGTAATTCAGTGAGTATACAGCAATCTGAAAATCGGTTTCAGCCGGCTCGTAATAGGAAGGAGCGATCAGCATACGTTTCCGTTCCGCTTCTTCAAATACCCCTTCCGTGAAAACACGGAGATCATCGGATTGCTGAACAATGGACTCAACGATAAAACGCTGTCTAGGGTCTAAAAAATCCGTCAATTTTGGAGCATAGCGGTCTTCTACTTCACGCTGCCATCCAATAACTTGCTCAATGAAAGGTTGTTCATCTTTACGAAAATGCTGGATTAAATGCTCCATCATAATTCCTACTTTCTTTTAAACTGTGTTACTAATTTTTCCACTTTCCAATTAAATTAAACTTCTATTTTATGTATAGGTGTTCGGCTCATTCCGGAATCTTTCCCGATTGAAGGCTGGCCAGCTACAATCCGATAACACCGAAAACAGCCGGAAATAAAGAAAACTCCTACAATGGCAGGAGTTCAATTAGATTATAGGAAAAATGCTAGGACGCTATAGACGCCTCGCTCAATAAATACTAACGCGAATAAACCGACAATTGGTGAAATATCAATCATGCCAATCGGTGGAATAAATTTGCGGAAGAATCCTAAATACGGTTCACATACTGTTTCAAGGAAACGACCAACAGCCGATTCTTGCAGTGCCGGAACCCAAGACATTAATATGTATCCAATCAGCATAAAACGGTAAACAAGAAATGCTGTTGATACAATCGAAAATATGATCATGTTTTTACCTCACAAAATTTAATTACTCGAACGTTAAATTAGAAATTTCTCCAGTTACTTCAACATTTTCTGGTGTACATAGGAAAATATCATTTCCAATACGTTGAATATCTCCACCTAAAGCATACACTGTTCCACTAAGAAAATCGATTATTCGCTTCCCTTGATCTCGGTCGATGCGCTGTAAATTGACAACGGTAGCACGTTTATTTTTTAAATGTTCCGCTATGTCCTGCGCCTCTGCATATACACGTGGTTCTAATAATACTAACTTTGAATTCTTCGATGAAGACGCAGCTTGAAGGCTCACAACATTGTTATGATTTTGCATCACGACTTCATTGCGCGGTGGTTGCTGTTGCATTTTACGCTCCTTCTTCATTCGGTTTTGAATGAGTTGTGGTTGCTGCTTTTGTCCATAATCCTGATAAAATTGCTGTGGTTCATTTTGAACTGCTTTTGGTGCTTGTTTTTGCACTGTTTGATTCTTGGCAGGAGCATAATCTTCTTCTATTTCTTCTAAATAAAAGAACTTGTCAAAAATATTTTTAATGCTCATATTAATCCTCCTTAGCCAACAAGAGCTGTTCCAATTCTAACAAATGTTGCCCCTTCTTCAACTGCAATTTCGTAGTCATTTGACATGCCCATCGATAATTCAGTACAAGGTACATTTGGAATGTTCAATTGTGACACTTCTTGTTGCAATTGTTTTAACTGTTTAAACACTTGTCTAATCATCGTTTCATCTTCAGTAAAAGGAGCCATTGTCATTAAACCTACTACTTCAATTTTTGAAAATTGCTCAAGCTGCTTTACAAAATCCAGCGCTTGTTCTTTCGTTAAGCCATGTTTCGATTCTTCACCGGAAACATTGACTTGCAAGAAACATTTCACTCGTTTTGTTGCTCTTTTTTCAATCTCTTCTGCCAGGCTTAATCGATCAAGAGAATGTAGATAGTCAATTTGATCAATTACCTGCTTTACTTTTCTCGTCTGTAATGAACCAATATAATGCCATGAAACATCTGATTTAATCGAATCCAGCTTATTTAATAAGCCTTCAGGACGATTTTCTCCCATATGGACAAGACCTGCTTCGATTGCCTCTTCTGTCCGATTGACATCTACTTCTTTCGTCACAGCAATAATCTGGACTGCCTGTTTGGCATTGACACGTTGTTTTGCAATTTCTATTTGATGTTCAATCTGTTTTAAGTTTTCTATGATTTCCGTCACTTTTTTCCCAACTTTACAACAATAGTTTCTCTTATTGTATCAATTGATAGTTTAATTTTCAATGAATAGCGTGAACTATTCATCCGGTGATTTCACTAAAATGACATCTTTACCGACTGTGAGTATATTACTGAAAAGGATTTTCTTAACTAACTCTTCCCCTTGAAATAAATGGTAAAACTTTTTTGGCGGGGAAATTATAAATGCAATAATGGCGCCTTCTTTTTCGTCCACTTCCGCATCTACAATATAACCGATAAATTTCCCGCTGGATGCCTCAATGATTTCCTTCTCCTGAACGGATGAAAATCGCATTCCTCCATCCTCTCTGTATCATTAATTTATTTTTACCCCAATATAAGTATTCAAACATTGTGTAACTATGATGAAAGGGACAGCCCTACGTGTTGGACAGTCCCTCAGAATTTCTATCTATTTAACGGAAATCCCGCTTCATCAATTCTACCGCACTCTTTTCCAATCTCGATATTTGCGCTTGTGAAATACCTAAAGATTGTGCGATTTCCGTTTGAGTTTCTCCTAGGAAAAATCGCTTTTCTATAATCATTTTTTGTCTGCTATTCAGCTTTTTCATACTCTCTTGCAATGAAATCGAACCGACCCAATGCTCTTCTGTAACTTTATCTTTAATTTGGTCAATCATGAAGATTGCATCGCCACCATCGGAATAGATCGGTTCCTGCAGTGACATCGGGTCTTGAATTGCATCAAGAGCAAATAAAACATCTTCTTTTTTCATCTCGATTGCCTGTGCCAACTGTTCGATAGTGGGTTCTGTTAAATGTTCCGCAATAAACTGTTCTTTTGCTTTCATCGCTTTATATGCAATATCGCGCAATGAACGAGATACACGCAGTGCATGATGATCGCGCAGATGTCTGCGGATTTCTCCCATTATCATCGGTACAGCATATGTTGAAAATCGAACATTATGCTTCAAATCAAAATTATCAATCGCTTTTAATAAACCAATACATCCTACTTGGAATAAATCATCTGCCTGTTCGCCACGATAGGCATAACGGCCGACAATACTGAGCACTAACCGTAAATTACAGAAAACTAGCTGCTCACGAACAATCCATTCTCCTTGCTGTAATCGTATAAATAAATCTTTCATTTCATCTGGCTTCAGTACTGGTAATGTAGATGTATCCACACCACATAATTCCACTTTTGTACGCATCCAACTTCACCTTCCGAACTAGATTGTCTTTTGTCTTTTCAATCATTTTGTCCGAATTGGTCGTCGCTATGCGCGCCAAATTTAACCATCTTATGCAATTGGTTCGTTCAGGAATTCACGTAAATCCATAATAATTTTTTTCTCCAACCTTGAAATATAAGATTGTGAAATACCTAAATGATCCGCTACTTCTTTTTGCGTCATTTCTTCTTTTCCGTTTAGGCCAAAACGGCATTCCATAATATATTTTTCACGAGGTGTCAGCTGATTAATGGCATTAAACATATGCTGACGCTCAATTTTACGTTCTACATCAAGTGTTATGATATGTTCTTCTGTCCCTAATATGTCTGAAAGCAATAGCTCATTTCCGTCTGCATCCGCATTTAACGGTTCATCAAAGGATACTTCGCCCTTCATGCGGCTCGTCTTTCGTAAATGCATCAAGATTTCATTTTCGATGCAGCGCGATGCATACGTCGCTAATTTAATATTTTTATCCAAATTAAATGTTTCAATCGCTTTAATAAGGCCAATGGAACCGATGCTGATTAAATCCTCAATCGGCGTGCTCGTATTATCAAAACGTCTTGCAATATAAACAACTAAACGTAAATTTCTCTCAATTAACATATCTCTGGCATGCAAGTCACCATTCATAAATGCTTCGACTACGACAACTTCTTCTTCTCTAGTTAATGGAATAGGCAATGAATCATGTCCCCCTATATAGTATGTCCCTTTTTTTCTTCTAAAGTAGCTTAGTATGTTTAAAATTATCGATTGAATTTTTTTAAGCAATATCGATCCTCCCTTATGAATTCGTTAGGACAAACACATGTGCAATCATTTGTGCATTTTGCGGAAAGCGCGCATCATTTTTCGTAAATACAACATAGTGATTTGGATACGTCTTGTTCTGAATGACAATTGTGGCACGAAAGGCCGGTACGAGTAATGTGCCTTTTTGAACCGTTGTAATAGGAACAATACGTATTCTTTTCTGTATTTCCTTTGAAAACATTGTCAGTGAGTAAGGCTCCTGTTCATCCCATTTGAGCAGGCATTCACTAAATTCATCCGGTAACATCGATTGAACTGCTTTAAATGAAATAAAATGGACCGGCGCCTGACTTAAAGGTTCCGTGCATTCATTTCCGGTATCAATATATGTTACAAGCTCCATTTGTTGTTCGAACAGTTCCACTTTGCTTGTCGTGACATACCGACTTTGTGCAACATTCTGCAGTTTTTGAAACCAGCCTTGTTTCATCACTGTCAAACTAATACATACTATGCCGAAACATAAAAAAATATAAACGAAAAACGGAGATGCAAGCAAAAATGGTTGTAATGCTGTTATTAATCCACCTGCGAGCAAAGTAGCGACAACAATCCACTTCCCTTGCTCGTAAAATATTTTCCATTTAAATGAAAAGGCTATGCCCAATAGTACGATGAAACTTACAAGCAACATGAATATGTTTCCCATAAATAACACAGCGATCAGCGCACTACAAAAGGCTCCTAATAGTAATCTCCAAATTGGAATGATGGTATATGTTATGGTTGCGGTAAATTTTAGTAGTACGAGATTCATTAAAAAATTCATTAAAAGAATCCACTCTGCATACATGTATTGTCCTCCTGTAAATAAGATTATCAAACCCCCTCAGTGTATTTTGTCTAACTGTTGCATAAATCTGGAAGAATCGTATGACATATTGTTACGCTATTCAAATTCAATCGACAAAAAGTTGGCAGAGGGAAAGTTATAGAAACATAGGTAGAGAGGGGGACCTTTTTTGTAACGGGGAATCTGTTTTTCTACTTTTTCTTTGGAGCACATTGTATAGCAAGCTACTTTCCACAGCCTCTCTTAAACTAAAAAAAAACGATTATTCACATGTACATGTAAATAATCGTTTTTCATATTATGAAAATCTATAAGACTAGCGATTGCGACGATTGCGTAAAAATGTCGGAATATCCAATGCATCGTCCTGCTGATAGTTTGTTTGTTGTGTTTGACGCGGCGATTCTTGCTGCACCTGTTCTTGCTGGCGTACAGGCTGCTGCTGTTGCGGCTGAGTTGTACTAGTTGCAGCTTGTTGACGAGCACCGATTGATGGACGTACAGGCTGTGGCTTTTGAATAATAAAGTCATCAGAGAAACCTGTTGCAATTACCGTTACGATAATTTCATCATTTAAGTTATCGTTAATTACAGAACCGAAGATCATATTTACTTCTTCGTCCGAAGCAAGCTGTACAATATCGGCAGCTTCCTGAACTTCGAATAAACTTAAGTTCGTTCCGCCTGTAATATTCATAATAACACCTTTTGCTCCATCGATTGATGTTTCAAGTAATGGAGAAGAAATTGCTTTTTTAGCGGCTTCTACTGCACGGTTTTCACCAGCAGCGATCCCGATACCCATTAATGCAGAACCTTTATCGGACATGATTGTTTTTACATCGGCAAAGTCCAGGTTAATTAAACCAGGTGTTGCGATCAAGTCTGAAATACCTTGTACACCTTGACGTAATACATTGTCCGCTTCACGGAACGCTTCCAGCATTGGTGTTGATTTATCAACAATTTGCAGTAGCTTATCGTTTGGAATTACGATTAATGTATCAACTGCTTCCTTCATTGAAGTAATACCGCCGATTGCCTGTGTTTGGCGTTTACGGCCTTCAAATGTAAATGGACGTGTTACAACACCTACTGTCAATGCACCTAAATCACGTGCGATTGATGCGATTACTGGTGCTGCACCAGTACCAGTACCACCGCCCATACCGGCAGTTACGAATACCATATCGGCACCGCGTAATACTTCTTCCAACTGTTCGCGACTTTCTTCAGCAGCTTTTTTACCTACTTCTGGGTTTGCCCCTGCTCCAAGTCCACGTGTTAATTTACCGCCAATTTGTAGTTTATATTCAGCTTTTGACAGATTTAAAGCTTGCGCATCTGTATTTACAGCGATAAAGTCTACACCTTGTACACCATGTTCAATCATGCGGTTTACGGCATTGTTACCGCCTCCGCCAACGCCGATTACTTTAATAACGGCTAATTGTTCAACATCCGTTTCAAATTCTAACATACTCTTCTCCTCCTAATTGTTCACGTCATTCATTTTCGTATTAATCGAAAAATTTGTTTAATAAGTTTTTCGCGCGATCAATCACACTTACTTTACTTGCGCTTTCTACTCTCTCCGGCACATTTGATTGTTTTTTAGAAGGAGTTGGTTGAGTAGGATAAGGTGCTGCATATGAAGAAGCTGGTACCGGCTCGCTTCTTCCGTAAAATTCGTCTTCTGCATGTGCATATCGAATTAAACCTACTGACGTCGTAAAGGCCGGTTCACGTACACCGATGTAATCCGGTGTATAAATACGAACTCGAGTTAACATTACTTGTCGCGCCAGCTGAGCAATTCCTTCCAGCTGAGCTACCCCGCCGGAAATCACAACACCACCCGGTAAATCCTGTACCCCCATACGTGCTAATTCATCCAATACTAATTCAAATAACTCTTCTAAACGCACTCCGATAATTTCTGATATAAAGCGTTGACTGTATTGATCTGTTGTATCTGTACCAACAACAGGAACGTCAAACGTCTGTTCATCTGAAGCATCATCGTAAAAGGCATGTCCATACTGCTTTTTGATTTTTTCGGCTTGTTCAGTAGGAGTTTTCAATACAATCGATAAATCTTTCGTAATATGATCCCCGCCTACCGGGATAACAGCTGTATTTGTCAGCAGTCCATCCTGGAATACCGCAACAGTTGTTGAGCCGCCGCCTAAATCAATATAGGCAGTTCCTTGGTTTTTCTCATCTTCCGTCAGCGCAAAATACCCTGCTGCTAATGGCTGTAGATAGATTTCGCGAATTTGCAAGCCTGCACGTTCTACACATCTTAAAACATTATGTACAAGCGTCTTGGATGTCGTAATCATTGTCGCATCCATCTCTAAACGAATGCCAATCATACCACGCGGGTCTTTAATCTCATCTAGGTTGTCCACGATAAATTGTTTAGGAATCAAATTTACTAACTCTCGCTCTGGTGGAATCGACATTACCTGTGCAGAGTCTATTACTCTAGCTAAATCATCGTCCGTGATTTCCCGGTCTTCACCGTTTACCGCTACAACCCCTTTTACAGGCTGTAGAACTGTCTGGTTTGCAGGAACTCCAAGCACCACTTCCTCTATATTAATACCAGTCATTCGCTCTGCTTGGTCTACAGCTTTTTTAATGGACTGTACAGTTGCATCTATATCAACTATTGCACCTTTTCTTATTCCTGTTGATTTCACATGACCTACACCAATTACGTGCAATTGATCACCGTTCATCTCACCGATTAGGACCTTTATTGAAGATGATCCAATATCGAGTGAGACATAAATTTCTTGATGATTCAACTTTCTGCACCTCCTTCGATTACTCCTATAGTTCATTCTATTGTAATTTTCGTTGATTGTCTAAGTAAAACGATAATTTGTAATGATATTTTAACGTGATTGTTAAGAGTTTTCCTCCTTTTTCAACCTTCTGTTTTCATATTTTGTCAATAATAACCGACGAATGACTGCGATGTTCTGAAATAGTCGAACACCGAATGCAAAAATTGCGGCTAAATAAAGATCGACACCTATATGAACTCCGAGAAAAGCCAATCCTGCTGCTAAAATTATATTAAAGAAAAACCCGGAAATAAATACTTTGTCGTCGTATACTTGCTGCAATAATGCACGGATACCGCCGACCATAGTATCGAGAGCCGCCAGTACAGCAATGGATAAATAGTTTTCATAAACAGATGGAATTTGAATATCTGTTAAAATCCCTAATACCACACCTAATACAAGACCTAAAAGTGGTAACCACATATTCGCATCCCCTTCTACTTTTCTGATAAATACTTACTTTTTTGTACAGGCACAACTGAGTCGATTTGTAGATTCTGCTCTGCTTCATGAATCGTCAATACTAGATTATCAATATAAAACTCATCCTGGAACGTAGATGCAAGCAAATGGTTTTTCATTTTTTCGGCCTGCTCATACGTAAATGTAATAATGTTTATTTCAATATCCGTATTTTGAATCGGCTCACTATTGATCGTCGTTTTTCCATTAATATCGCGAATGGCCGAGTTGTAGCTTAAACGTTTGTCATCCACTTCAATGGCCCGGGCATTATAGCGGTTTAAATCATTGATAAGGCGGATTAACAGTTCAGGGGATACAGGCTTTATTTCATAGCCTAAAGCCATTAATTCCGGTGAGGCGCCAACCGTTAATGTTAACCCCGGTCCTTCAACCGGCAGGATCCCTGCACGTTCTTTAAGCTGATCAACCGTTTGCTGCAAGAGTACTTCCGGATTATCAAACTCTGCATCCTCATATTTATTTACCGTTTCGGTCAATTCGCTTATTCCGGTCAGCAATTCTGAATGCCGCTCCTGCTCCGCAAATAATTGCTGACGAATTTCCCAAATATCGACCGTAGTTCTTTCTGCCGGTTTTTGAACAGTGTTGTATTGCACTGCAAGCATAAAGCCGATGATGAACGAGATGATTGTAATATTACGGTACATTTTTTTCGTCATCATCTTCCCTCCGATCTTATGCTTTACTCATCGCTGACTGTTTTCATCTCGATTAGGTCGTCTGTTTCCAAAGTAACGACAATTTGTTCATTTAATAATTGGTCAAATACTCCTCCTGCCAGTTCCAACGAAGAAATAAGTACATCCTGATTACCTACCGCCTCGATTACAAATGGTGCAGGGTATTGTTGTCCATCAATTGTAATGACAGGACCATTGCAGGCAATGTAGGAATTGGGTTTTAAACGTTGTCCGTTTATGGATATCGCTTCGGCACCTGCAATTTTTAATTCATTTAATACTTTAAATATGTGACTTTCGTGCACAATATACTCGTTCGGGTTGGTAGTATTCGGATTATAATCACCATCTTGCAATGTAATTCTAATCCCTTGTCCCATCCCATCAGTTAGGCCTAATAACAGCCGCAATTGCTCAGCATCCTGGCGATTCTGTTCATATTGCGATTCATTTGAAGAAAACT
The DNA here is from genome assembly GCF_037975215.1 of Solibacillus sp. FSL R5-0449. Lineage (NCBI taxonomy): Bacteria > Bacillati > Bacillota > Bacilli > Caryophanales > Caryophanaceae > Solibacillus > Solibacillus sp. FSL R5-0449. The sequence continues at coordinate 903,142 of NZ_CP150239.1, read as the reverse complement.
GCTTTTCATAAGTACGAATTTTTTCCTCTAATTGGGCCAACTCATCTGCAAGCTCTTTGTTTCTTTCCTGCTTTTCAATCAAATCTTCCAAGTACTGATTTTCCTGCTCAAACTGGGGAGAGGCAGAACTTAATGTACGCTTGTCCTTTGATAAATTATAGGAAAAACCGATAATAAATCCTGTAATCACGCATACAATTAGTATGGCGCCATACTTTCCTGAAAATATGGTAGGTTTTTTCTTCGGCTGGCTGCTGCTATTATTCCGGCTCTTCTTCATTTTGTTCTTCCAGTTGCCCCCCTTCATCAGTTTCCGCATTTTCTGTTTCATCGGCTGTTTCTTCTGCTGATTCTTCAGTTTTTTCAGTGTCTTCTTTTATCAATGAATATTCACCTGAAAAAGGTCGGTAATATGACCCGACTTCAATATCTACAATCCCTTTTTCAGAAACGTCCTCGCTTTCAATTTGCGCGATGATCGATGGATAGTAATTTAACTTTTCTGCTAAAGTATTCGCATCAGCGCGTACTTCATAGCCATCATTCATAAAAAGCGTAATTGAATACGGGTCCGCTTCTGTAGGATTTGCATTAATTTGGGAAATGAGCGACAATACTTCCGGCTTTAAATTTGCAAGTTCCTTCAACAGCTTTTTTCGAAGATTCTCATTTTCAAAGTCCCGGAAAATCGGGGCATCGATTGGAACAATTTCATTGGATTCTTCAAAAACAATGCCGTTATCAAGCATAGGGTAAAATTCCCCGTTTTGTGTGATGTAAGCTACTTTTTGCCATTCCTCAATCGTAATTTGAACTTCATTCAGGAATTTTCTTTCGACATTAACGGATTTTACCCATTCATGCTGAGTAATTGCCTGCTCCACTTCTGAAATTTTAAACCCCCATAACGAATCATCAATTTTTAGGTTTGACTGTTCGATATAGTACGTATCTTCCTTAAGGGATGCCCCTTTAATATCAATTTTTTTTATATCACTATAAGGTAATTGAAAATAAAGAAGGATGATAATGATAAAAAGAAAAATCGTCACGAGTGCTAAAAATTTTAGATTTGTGCGACGTCTTCTGCGTTTTTTCATAGCGGGTACCCGCTCTGTAATATCGATTACTTTTTCCATTATCTCTACTCCTTCCTTCTTTCATAAGAGAAATTTAAGATAAGCGCTACTGTTACCCATACAACAACGAGCGATGTTCCGCCATAACTTATAAATGGCAATGTTACACCTGTTACAGGAAGTAAATTAATAACTACCCCTATGTTCAGCGCTGCCTGTACAGCAATCATCGTTGTCAGTCCGCAAATAGCATAAAAATGAAATACATGTTTACATTGTAATGCCAAGCGATATCCTAAAATTAAAAAGCACGCAAAAATAAGCAGCAGTCCCATTCCACCGACAAGTCCAATTTCCTCTAAAATGATTGCAAATATAAAATCGTTCTGCGGTTCCGGTAAGTATAAATACTTTTGTCTACTTTTTAATAATCCATGTCCAAACAAGCCAGCAGGACCTATCGCAAATAATGACTGAACCGCCTGGAAGCCGCTTCCTAACGGGTCTGCCCAAGGGTTGATAAATGCTTCAATCCGTTTAAGTCGATACGGGGCCGCGATAATTAACCCTGCAAGGCCACCTATACCTAATGTGATAAGAACAACATATAAACGCAACGGATATTGGGCAATAAAAAATATAATTAAAACAACCACTACTAAAATAAAGACAGCACCGAAATCAGGCTGAAGCATAATTAAGGCTGCGGGAAGAATCAGTATGAGAAAATGCTTCAGTTGTACAATTCGCTCATACGATTTCCGCTGTGTCAATAATGCACTAATATAAATAATTGTCGTTACTTTCGCAATCTCAGCCGGCTGTATCGTTAAAGGACCGATCCCAATCCAGCTTTGCGAACCATTTCGGACGATCCCGATACCCGGGATAAGAACAGCAACTAGTAAGCCAAGTGAGATGATATAAAAAGTCTTCCACACTTTCGGTTGCTGCAAAAACTCCCAGTTCATAATCGCTGCACAAATGATAAGTGCAACGATGAAATAAATTGCCTGTTTCAGGTAAAACGGGGTTTGTCCATTATAGTGAACATTCCCCCAATATGTACCTGCAGAAAAAATAAAGAGAATGCCAATAAGCGACAATGCAATCGCACTGATCATAAAATACTGTTGATTTTTTTGCGACAGTGTAACTATCCTTTCTTATGAAAGTTTCATAACACGATCAATAAATAAGTCGCCTCGAATTTCAAAGCTCGCATGTTGATCCCAGCTTGCACATGCAGGCGACAGTAAAATGATGTCACCTTGTTCAGACATTTTTGCTCCATAACCGACTGCATCTTCTACATCTATTGCACGCACAATATTCGTAATGCCACATGATTTTGCAAATTCGATAAAGCGAAGTGCAGTCTCGCCAAACGTGACTACTGCTTTTACACGTGTCATTTCTTTACGAAGCTCTTCAAATGAATGCCCGCGATCTAATCCGCCGGCCAATAATACAATCGGTTGCTCAAATGCAGCCAAGGCACTTTTCGTTGCCAGTACATTTGTTGCTTTTGAATCATTGTAAATTTTGCGTCCTTGCCATTCTCTGACAAACTGCGTACGGTGACGTACCCCTGCAAATGTTGATAAAACTTCTTCAATTGCTTCAATAGGACATTGCTGCAGTAGTGCTGCTGCTACAGCACATAAGATGTTTTCTAAATTATGCTCACCCGGCAATACAATAGTATCACGTTTTAAGACCGCATCGCCTTGCCAATAAATGTTTTCTTTATCGGCACTGATCCCTTGTTTTGCATGGCCTTTTGTCGTAAATGGAACGAGTTGGGCATTTGATTTTTGAGCATATTTCGCCACAACTTCCTGATCTGCATTATAAATAAAATAATCTTCGGCTGTCTGGTTGCGTGTGACCCCAAATTTAGCCTCTGCATATTCTTCAAACGTCCCATGGTAATCTAAATGGGCTTCATACAGATTTGTCAAAATTGCAATATGTGGTCTGAATTCACGTGTCCCCATTAACTGGAACGATGATAACTCGGTAACGATGACCTCATCTGCTTTTGCTTCTGCTGCAACACCACAAGCAACGGTTCCAATATTCCCGGCGATCAATGGTTTTAAACGGCCTGCTTTTAGCATTTCGTAAAGTAAAGTTGTCGTAGTTGTTTTACCATTCGAACCAGTAATACCGATAAATGGCGCTTCACTTACTAAATAAGCAAGTTCCATTTCTGTAATGACAGGAAGACCTTTGGCAATCGCATCGGCAACAATCGGATTTGTGTATGGAATCCCAGGGTTTTTTACGACTATCTCAAAACCTTCATCAAGCAAATCTTCCGGATGTCGGCCACAAATTACGGTAATTCCTTTAGATAAAAGCTCCTGCGCTTCAGGATTTGCATCAAATGGCTTTGCATCATTGACTGTTACAAATGCACCTAACTGATGCAAAAGCTCTGCAGCCGCAACACCACTTTTAGCCAATCCTAAAACGAGTACTTTTTTAGCTTGTAATCCTTCATATTCCATCATAATAACGCCTCCGCTAATACTGCTATAAGTGCTACGATACAACCTGTTGACCAAAATACTAGTACGACTTTCCATTCTGACCACCCAGATAATTCAAAATGGTGGTGAATCGGACTCATTTTGAATATACGCTTTTTACGCAGTTTATAGCTTCCTACTTGTAAAATAACGGATAATGTTTCAATAACAAATACGAGACCGATCAATAGTAACAGCAATTCTTGTTTTACGAGGACCGAAATCATCGCCAATGCACCGCCTAGTGCAAGGGAACCTGTATCTCCCATAAACACTTTAGCCGGGTTTGCATTAAAGATAAGGAAACCAAGTAATGCACCAGTTACAGCAAATGCAAATAATGCGATATCGGCCTGCTCATTGAATAATGCGATGACACCGAATGCAGCAAATGCGATTGAAGCCGTTCCGGATACGAGTCCATCCAAACCATCTGTTAAATTGACCGCATTTGAAAAACCTACGAGCCAGAAAATTAAAAACCCAACATACAGAATTCCTAAATCAATCGATAAATCCGTATACGGAATTCCTACAGATGTATCAAATGAACCTAAACGTAATAGTAAAAATGCGGCAATTGCAATTGCGATTTGCCCAATCAATTTTTGTAGGGAAGTCAATCCTAAGTTACGTTTGAAAATAACTTTAAGCCCATCATCTAAAAAGCCAATTACGCCAAATCCAACTAAAACAAGTAATAATACAATCGTTTGTGTTGTAAACAAGTCGAAAATCATTGCGACGATAATTGTCGAAATAATAATGGCTAACAAGAAAATTAAACCACCCATTGTAGGTGTGCCCGCTTTTTTCATATGAGATTGAGGGCCTTCTTCACGTATGCTTTGCCCGAATTTCAATCGGCGTAAAAGAGGGATTCCTACTGGTGCTAAAATGACCGTTACTAAAAATGATGAAAAGAGTATGGTCAATGTTGTTGATAATGTCATAATATATCTCCTTTAAAACTTCTGTCTGAATATGGTGGAACGTTTGATTTTCAACGGTTACAACGCCTAGTTATTATTGTGAAAAACGTCCTTCACTATAATAGTTGTTTTAGTTGCATTTTGAAAGATGGAAATTCAAATTAATCTCCTAAATATAAATGAACACTACCACTTTGGAGAATAAGGCTGTCAGCTGACGGTACTTGCTGAATTACCTTTTCGCCTTCTCCGTGCCATTCAATCTTATAAGGATATAAATGTGGAATTACTTCGTCTTTAGTCATTCCAATAAAGTTTGGTGTACGCTCAGTCAATTCATCGCCCCACACGTAATCCCGTTCTATCTGATCTTTTTGCTTTTCGATATTGTACAGCGGTGCTGCATCTTCAATAATACGTCCTACAATCGGTGCTGCAATAACACTTCCGAATTGCAGAGAGCTTTTCGGATTATCAATCGCAACATAAACGATAATTTCCGGGTCATTGGCCGGCGCAAACCCGATGAACGATACAATATAGTCGCCGTCTTTATAGCGGCCATTTTCTACCTTTTGCGCAGTCCCTGTTTTACCCCCGATGCGTAAGCCATCACGAAATGCCTGACGACCGGAACCTTTTGCAACGACAAGCTCCAATGCATGACGCACTTTTTCAGATGTTTCCTCACTGACGACCTGCGCTTTCGCTTCCGGATTTTGCTCCATGATGACTTCGTTTGTTTTAGAGTCCAATATTTTTGAAACTGTATACGGTGTATATAATGTACCGCCATTAATAGCTGCTGAGACCGCCTGCATCTGCTGGATCGGTGTTACAGAAACACCTTGACCGAAAGAGGTCGTTGCATGCTCTACAGGACCAAATGCTTCTTTAGAAAACAATATCCCTGTCGATTCTCCGGCAATGTTCGAGCCTGTTTTTTTCCCGAATCCGAATTTGTGAATATACTCAAGCAGCTTTGTTGAACCAACTCGTTGCCCCAGCTCTACAAATCCAGGGTTACAGGAATTTTGTACAACTTCGTAAAACGTCTGGTCTTTATGTCCTTCCCGTTTCCAGCAGCGCAATCGTGCTCCCTCGACCATTGTATAGCCATGGTCATGAAAGTGTTCTTCCTCCATGTTGACTACACCTTCTTCAATTGCGGCACTGAGCGTAATGATTTTGAATGTGGAACCCGGCTCATACGACATAAATACAGGAAGGTTCCGGTTGTAGATACTTGGCTCTACTTCCGAAAATTTCGTCGGATCATATGTCGGGAATGATGCAAGCGCCAATATTTCACCACTGTTTGGATTCATGGCAATGGCCAATGCCTGATCTGCATCATACTCCAGCATAGCCTGTGATAATTCTCGTTCAACGATTTTCTGAAGCTTTAAATCAATTGTTAACTGAATGGTCGCTCCGTCTTTTCCGTCTTTCCATTCATCATCTACATGTTCCAATGCATTCCCTTTCGCATCCGTAAATAGCCGAATGGCTGCGTCCGAACTTTTTAATAATTCATCATACTCGTATTCGATTCCTGCCAAGCCTTGGTTATCTGCACCTGTAAACCCTAAAAAGCGTGCGAGCAAATTACCGTGCGGATAAGACCTTACATAATCGACACCACTGTACAATCCCGGAATTTGGAGCTGCTGAATTTTTTCCGCTTGCTCATACGTAATATTTTTCGCTTCAGGAGCAATTTTTACTAGGGATACGCGCTGCTGCAGTCTTTCCAATATTTTGGCACGATCTTTATTGAGTACATTTGCAATGGCGTCTGCTGCTTGTTCTTTATCTTCGTTTTGTGAAGGCATGAAGTACAAAGTCGGGGCTAGTTTATTCGTTACAATTACTTCATTGTTCCGGTCAGTAATTTCGCCTCGCTGTGTATGGAACGGAATTTCCCTGTCCCAGTTTTCTTTTGCCTTTGTCGAAAGCTCATCATACTGAATAATCTGAACGGATACTAATTTAACAAAAATCGCCACGCCGTATAGTCCAAGTGCGATGGCGATCCATGTTAAACGTTTTTTCGATTTTGTAGTTACCCATTTCATAATATGACACCTCACCTAAAACAACGTATGTTAAAGATGAAGTTTGTATTCAAATCTCTCTAATCTTGTGGAAGTTCTTCAAGAAATTCTTCGTCTTCCTCTTCTTCAAGCTCCATATCCTCTGCCGGAGGGGTCAAATGCTTTTCCTCAGGAGTTTTGAGCTTGACGACGATCGGTGAAGCATCTGTTATCGGCGTCCCTTCGGAAACACTCTGGCTTTCAACATAGCCTTCCCCAACAATTTCAATCGGGAGTTTGGATAAGGACTTATAAACAAGTAAATTACGTAATGACCAATCACTAAACGAAGGTAATGTAATTTCTCCATCTGTTTTTAAGAAAACGATGCTCCCGCTTGTTAATGATGCATCTGCTGCAGGGAACTGTTCTGTAATCTCTCCGCCTTGACCAATTATTACCGGTACCAGTCCCTCTGCTTCCAGTTGAGTCATAACTGTATCTGTCTGGTTCCCTACATAATCCTCAACTTTTGTCGTTTCGACTTCCGCTACGTCCGACGGATTGATATTCATATACTTTAAACTGTTCAGTACAACTGAATTGAAAACTTGTGAAACCGGGTCAGAACCTATTTCGGTTGCCCCTAGTTTTGGTTTTGCAACGCCAATAAATACAGCGAGCTGCGGATCTTCTGCTGGAGCCATTCCTAAAAATGAATAAAGGAACTCATTTTTCCCCCAGTCATAACCAACCCCATTTGCTTTCGGCATTTGGGCAGTTCCCGTTTTACCGGCCACTTTATAGCCGTCAATTTGGAATCGTTTCGCATTCCCAGCTTCCCCGTAAATAGTTGAAGCTAGCACTTCACGTGTTTTCTCGGCTGTCTCTGCCGAAATCGGCTCACCTTTTATAGTAGGTTTTGAATCTACTAAAACCTCACCTGTATTCGGATTGACAATTTTATCAATTACGTACGGCTGCATCATTTTCCCGTCATTTGCAACTGCCGTCACACCTTGAATTAACTGAATCGGTGTAACAGTCGATCCTTGGCCGAATGTTGTCGTATATTTTTCTAAAGGATAGCGCGAGTTAATAATGCCGCTCGCTTCATTTGGTAAGTCAATGCCTGTTTTTTGGCCGAACCCAAAATCCTTTACATAGCTTTCAAACGTTTCCCATCCCATCACATCAAGCAAATTTGTCATTGCTGTATTGGAAGAGCGCTGGACACCTTCTAAATAGGAAATTGTACCCCATCCGTATCTATTGTGGTCCCGTATTGTATCGTTATAAACTTTATACTGCCCCGACTGGTACATGGCATTCGGATACCAATTCCCCGAATCGATCGCAGCTGCAACCGTAAATGTTTTAAATGTGGAACCCGGTTCAATCGTATTTTCAACAACATCATTTAGCCAGTTACCATCTAATCCTGCACGCGTGTCAGGATTGAATGTCGGTCGTTGTGACATCGCCAAAATTTCTCCCGTTTTCGGATTTGCCACGACAGCAACCATAGACTGTGGATTATATTGATCATTGACCCGTGACATTGCTTCTTCCAGGAAGTTTTGGATTGTTTTATCGATTGTCAAATAAATATCGTTCCCGTCCTGCGCTTCCTGAACCACTTTATCGCTGCTAGGCAATAAATAGTTACGGGCGTCGCGCTGGTAGGTTAACTTTCCGTCAGTTCCGGTCAATTGCTTATCATAAATGTATTCAAGCCCCATTTTACCGACAACCGACGAATTCCCGTCATCATCGGTTTCACGCAGTGCAAAACCTATAAGATGAGAGGCAAAAGCGCCGTTCGGATAATATCGTTTTTTGTCGCTATATAATAGAATGCCAGGCAATTTCAGCTCTTCAATCTTCTTTTTCACTTCATGACTGATGCCGCGCCCTGCCAATCCAAACTCGACTTGATACAAATCTTTCGAAGGGTTTAGCCGTTCATAAATTTTTTCTTCTTCCATCGGAATGTATTGCGCCAATAATTTAGCTGTTTCTGCTTTATCGACGACATGCCTTGGGTTTTTTTTGCTTTCTGTTGCCGACTCTTTAATTACCGCTACAAGACGGTAGCTTAATGTATCTTCGGCAATTACATTTTCATTGCGGTCCAGAATCTTCCCACGGTCTGCTGATAACACATATCCAGTTTCGTACCTTGATAATGCTTCTTCTTCCAATTCATGCCCTTTTACCATTCCTGTCGCCTGAATCGATGCAAAACGCCAATATAATAGTAAAAAGAGCCCTCCAAAGAAAATAAACATTAGAAAGGCTCCTATCTGGTAACGAAATCTTCTCTTTTTCATTCTCCCGGCACTACTTTCACATTTTTCTCATTTAGTGTTAATCCGAGTTCTTTCGCTTTTTCCCAAATACGTTGGTGAGTGGAGCGTTCACTTACTTGTACTTTTAAATCTGTATTATTGTTATTGACTTCAGTTATGTCGCGTTCGATTTTTTGGATTTCCATACTGAGCGTTTGGATTTCTCCTTGAGTATGTAATATGGAAATAGCGAAAGATGCTACTACGATTGCAAATACTAGGAACAAAAACTTTTCCTGTGCCGAAAAATACTTTGCTTTGCGTTTTTTAGGCTGGACCGGCAGTCTTTGTTCCTGCTGCTGATGTTGAGGTAGTTCTGGCTGCTGTTGTATATAAGTTTGTCTTGCTCTTACTGCCATTTTTTACCCACGTCCTTTATCGTTAATTTTTTCAGCGATGCGCAATTTTGCTGAACGTGAACGATTATTCGCAGCTAACTCCTCGTCTGATGGTAAAATCGGTTTTCTTGACACTAACTTAAGGATTGGTTTCATATGCTCTGGAATTACCGGTAAACCTGGAGGTAAATCAGGCAATGATGAAGCCTCTTTAAATAGTGTTTTCGTCAAGCGGTCTTCTAATGAGTGGAATGTAATCACACTTATACGACCACCAATTTTCAATAAATCGATTGCATCTACTAAAGAATCTTCCGCTGCGCCTAATTCATCATTTACAGCAATCCGAATAGCCTGGAAAATTCGTTTGGCAGGATGTCCACCTTTGCGACGTGCTGGGGCTGGAATACCATCTTTTATAAGCTCTACTAATTGACCTGTCGTTTCAACAGGAGCAATTTCACGGGCTTGTTCAATTTTGCGCGCAACTTGTTTTGAAAATTTTTCTTCGCCATAACGGAAGAAAATACGTACTAGATTTTCGTATGACCATTCATTCACAACATGATAGGCGCTAAGTTCTGCAGTCTGATCCATCCGCATATCGAGCGGTGCATCGTGATGATAACTAAATCCTCGTTCAGGTGTATCAAGTTGTGGTGATGAAACACCTAAATCGTATAAAATTCCATCTATTTGATGAATGTTCAGTTTGTATAATTCTTCTTTTAAATAGCGGAAATTTGAGTGTACGAAAATAACGCGATCCAAATAATCGGCTAATCGTACTTTTGCGTTTTCAATAGCCGTTGTATCCTGGTCAAAGCAAATTAAACGGCCTTTTTCTGACAATTGTTTTACAAGGTATTCACTGTGGCCTGCACCACCTAATGTACAGTCTACATAAATACCATCCGGATTGATGTTCAACCCATCAACAGTTTCTTTCAATAATACGGTTGTATGATCGAACATAGTTTAAAGCACCTCTTAAATATTAATTCAATTTCATTTCGGTACTATTACACCCGGATTAAAAGTTCGTGTCGGCTCTGTAATAGTGACCATTGCTTTAAATTTCCCCAACTTCTACTGAAAAAATTTAAAAATCAAAGCCAATCAGATTTTCTGCGATTTCATCAAATGATTCTGCCGATTGCTCGAAGTATTGCTGCCAAGATTCTTTCGCCCAAATTTCAATTTTACTCGATACACCTAATATCACACATTCTTTTTCAAGATTAGCGTATCCAATCAGTGTAGATGGAATATTGATTCGGCCTTGCTTGTCCACTTCTACTTCTGTAGCCCCAGAAAAGAAAAATCGCGCAAATGCACGTGCATCTTTTTTGGTCATCGGTAAATCCTTTAATTTATCTTCGAGTTTTCGCCATTCATCCATAGGATATCCAAAAATGCATTGATCTAGCCCGCGAGTTATTACAAAGTGTTCTCCAAGTGATTCTCGAAACTTTGCAGGGACAATCATACGGCCTTTTGCATCGATAGAATGTTGATATTCTCCCATGAACATGCTACTCACCCCACTTTAATAAATAATGTACCACATCCCCCCACTTTCTACCACCAAATTCATTGCTTCTCATAACAATAAATTGAAATTACGTAAATGAGCATATTCTCACACATACGTTCGGTGCCAAAAGACACAAAAAAGAGCTATCTCTATACGAGATAACTCTTATTTTTTATAAGGTAACAAGTTGGTGTTTCATGGAAATACTCATAGGTAACGCCAATAAATCATCAATCAGCTTTTCCCCATAGGTATTTAGAAATAGATAAGGGTTATACAGGCGCTCCTGATAACTATTATTCGGATATAATAGTGACTGGATCGTTTTGTATTGGCGAATTGCAACTTCATGCTTTTCTATATTTTGCTGTTCCAATTTTGAGCGTAAATAATGGAATTGGCGTTCATGGTAATTTTTATTCTTCTCCAATAAATCTTCCACATGATAGTTACCATGCTGAAGATAGCTCGTCAGCTGTTCGTATTGTTCTTCCATCTGTTTTTGCATCTGCTCAATTGCGCGGGTTACTTGCTCGTCTCTCACACTTTCTACAAATTGTGCTAAATGCTCATCGATCTTGCCTGTGAGCACATCAGTTACAGATAGTTCTTTTTGTTCCAATAACGCATCTACTTGACGGGTAACAAGCGTAATGCTGAGTCTTGGCGCAAATATCGGCATTTGCAGCTGCAGTGTATCAAAAGCAGGCTTTAACGTAGCCCAATAAGCAAGCTCACCAGGACCGCCGACAAAAGCGAGTACCGGCAGTGCCATTTCCTGCATTAATGGTCGGGTTACAACATTATTGCTTAAACTTTCAGGAGACTCATTCGCTATAGCCAATAGTTCCTCTTTTGAAAAATTCGCATGTGCCGTTCCATTTTTAAAATGGCCGCCACTTCGTTCCAGCAGAAAACGCTCGCCTTCTTTAATGTAAAATAAATTCGCATTTTGCTCCGTAGCTTCGATTGGCATTGCATAGCCATTCTCCTCAAGCTTTCTTTCCTGCGCTACAACACCCGTTGCAATTGATTCGTTCTTTTCAATCAATTGGACAAAATAGTTTTTTTCATATTGTCTGAACGGTCCATATGTTGCATCCAACATTAATAAACCATGTTTTTTAAATAAATCATTCATCAGTAGCGTAAAGAAATCCGTAAATGTTTCACTATTTTCTGCATGGCTCAAAACATTTTTCAGCAAGTCTGCTGTATGTTCTGTTTCTCCGAAATCTTTAAATACATTTAAAATAAACTGTTGTAGTGCTTCTTTATTCAATTCTGTAGTTGAAGCCATTTTCTTCAGCTTAGAACGTTCACTGTAACCACGTTTTTTCACTTCGCCGTTCGCCATTGTATACGTATGATTGATCTCTTCAATATCGTGATCTTCACCCGCAATCCAAAACATTGGTACGACTGGTGCATTTAGTTTTTCTCTTTGTTGTTCCGCCAGCAGAATAACCGTAATCGCTTTATGAACAGAATAGAGAGGACCTGTCAGCAATCCAGCCTGCTGACCACCCACTACCACTACCGCACCTTGTTCAAGCTCATCTAAGTGATGCGCCGTTTTTTCCGAGATGCCGTACTGCTCCATATAACTGCGAATAATTTGAGCCAGCTCTTTCGAACGATATGCACGATTTTTCAAATATGCAAATCGTTGATCAAAAGCTCCCTCATTATATTTATATTCAAAAAACGAATGGATATCGGCATTCTCCGACCAATAGTCTCCTAATAGCTTATTCGTTACTGGTGAATTTATTTGTTCTAGCTCCATGAAAAATTCTCCTCTACTTCTCTTTACTCAATTTTAAAATTACCTTTATCATTGTTTTGCCTCTTGTTTTCCGGATACTAGTTTATAGTAAAAGAAAAGTCCAGCCACCTAATCAACCATCATAAACATCATAACTGAATGGGTAATTCCAACAATCCAAATTATAAAATAAGTGATGCTGAACAATAAAAAGTAAAAACGCCATATTTTTTTCATTAATGGCTTTACTTCAAGTTCTTTTTTCGTTCGCCAATCAACATATGTAAAAACAATCGCAATTACAAGTACAACAATTAGCATCGGCATTAATATACCAATATTCCATACTGCTTGTAACGCAATTGGTATCGAAAATAACAAAAGAAATGTTGTAATATCCGCTGCCAAGCCAATCGCTTTATATTTATTCATCCGAAGCTTACGGCATATGAGCAGCATAGTGATAAAAACAATAATCGGGCACACAATAATTGTCGCCACTAAATATTGAAAAAATAATATCACAGTTGTTCACCGCTCTCTTCAAATGCTTTCACTAGTTGATAAAGTGTTTGTAACACAGGTAATTCTTTCCCGTTTTGCTCCGCTTTTTTCAAAATTGCTCCCGCTATCGTATCAATTTCGGTTTTGCGATTTGCGAGACGATCTGCCAGCATAGACGATGTATTTTCTGCCGTCTTTTCACAAAGCGCAACCACTTGTTCAAATTGGAACGTTTCTTTAAAATGCGGAAATGCCGTCATGAGTTCGTTATATAATTCGTTTAATAATTGTAATGTATAGCTCTGTGAAATCAGCTGTCCATTTTTCACTTGCAATATCGCGGTTAATGGATTGATAAAACAATTCAGCAGTGCTTTCTCCATCAGCATCATTTCGGCATCCTGTTCAAATACGATCGGCAAATTTGACGATGAAAGTTCAAGCAGGAAATCAAACTTGCTGTGATCCCCTTTTGCAACAGCAATCTTCATCACGCCTTCCCCTTTATGGGCGACATGATACTGCGACAGTTTTAGAGCCCCGAATTGGATCGAGCTAAATGCAATATGGGCTTTACTTAATGCAAGTGCTTCCTCATAATGCGCTAAACCATTTTGCAAAAATAATAACGGAATAGATTCTTTTACCTGCTCCATACTTGCATACACTTCATGAAGTTGTCCATATTTTACTGCTATGATGATTAAATCCGCTTCATTTGAAAGTGCCGAAATATATTTAACATTGACGGTCACGACAGATTGATTCAAATTCGTCCTAGCAATCTGAATATCCCTACATTCAGTTTTTTCAACAGGTTTTCCGACAATATATATGTCCATATTCTTTTCAGCAAAATAGCTTGCTACTAATAAACCAACTGCACCTGCCCCAATGATTTCAATTCGCATTATATTATACCTCAAATTTATTTCGAATTAAAAAGGTCTGCCTTCAAGACAGACCTTTAGGTAAATTTATTATACTGGATATACCGGATGTTTTCGATAAGGTAAGACAATTTGTTTTGAATTATAGTAATTAAAGCGTTGAATTAATGTATGTCGAAGTTGATTTGGTGCGACAATATCATCAATCACCATTTCGGAAGCCAATTTGTATAAATCAATTTCTTCCTTGTATTCTTCGATTTTTTGTTTCACAAACTGTATCCGCTCTTTCGGATCTTCAATCGCCTCGATTTTATTTGAATAAACAGCATTCACAGCCGCTTCAGGACCCATAACCGCGATTTGGGCTGTCGGCAATGCAATGACTGCATCCGGCTCAAATGCCGGTCCGCACATTGCATATAGGCCAGCTCCATAAGCTTTACGAACGATAACCGAAATTTTCGGTACTGTTGCGGAACTCATTGCTGATATAAATTTCGCCCCATGTCGAATAATGCCTGCCTTTTCTACTTTTGTACCGATCATAAAGCCCGGTACATCCGCTAAAAATAGCAGCGGAATGGAGAAGGCATCACATAGCGTTATAAACTTCGCCGCTTTGTCAGCAGAATCGATAAACAATACGCCGCCTTTTACTTTTGGCTGATTGGCGATAATCCCTACAACTTGCCCATCGATGCGGGCTAGCCCTGTGATTAGTTCAGAAGCGAAAAGCTTTTTAATTTCAAAGAAGCTGTCTTCATCAATGAGCTGTTCAATGCATTCATACATATCAAACGGTGCATTCTGATTTTCCGGAATAATCTCTTCCAGTGTTCTCCCGCTTTTCGGTGCCTTTGTTTCATCAATCGGCGGGAATTCTGCGAAGTTCTCAGGGAAATAACTGATATAACGTCTCGCTTCACGGATTGCCTCTTCTTCGTTTGCAGCCAATACATCCCCACAGCCGCTAACGGTACAGTGCATACGCGCTCCACCCATTTCTTCCAGCGAAACTTTTTCACCGATAACTTTTTCAGCCATTCTCGGTGACCCTAAGTACATTGAAGCATTTCCGTCCACCATTATTACAATGTCACAAAAGGCCGGAATATAGGCTCCTCCTGCAGCAGATGGACCGAATAAAATACATATTTGAGGAATCATTCCGCTCATACGTACTTGATTATGGAAAATACGACCTGCTCCGCGTCGACCAGGGAACATTTCCAGCTGATCTGTAATGCGCGCTCCTGCAGAATCGACTAGGTAAAGCATTGGCACTTGCAACTTTTCCGCAGTTTCTTGAATACGGATTATTTTTTCAACTGTTCGCGATCCCCATGATCCAGCTTTGACAGTAGAGTCATTCGCCATAACGCATACCGTTTGCCCGTCAATTTGCCCAACAGCTGTTACAACACCATCTGCAGGCAAATCACCGGCCTCAACGTTAGCGAAACGGGCATCTTCCTCATAAATTCCATCATCAAATAGTTGTTTCAAGCGATCCCGGACAAAAAGTTTATTTGTTTCTTTTAACTTTTCATGATATTTTGGTTGCCCGCCTGCATATATTTCTTCTATTTTTTGCTGTAAGTGTTCGTTATAAGTAGGCTGTGTCATTATCTTTCCTCCATCACTTAAGCTAATTCTACTAAAATATCATTCTCTTCAACGAAATCTCCTTCAGCAACAGTAATTTTTGCTACTGTCCCATCCGCTTCTGCTTCATGCGGGATTTCCATTTTCATTGATTCCAAAATGATGAGTGTTTGCCCTTTTGTCACACTGTCCCCTTCTTTAACACTTACTTCGAATACTGTTCCTGCCATCTGTGCTTTTACTTCTGCCATGCAAAAGGCCCCCTTGTTAGAAGATATTTGCGCTACTTGCGCTATGTTTCTACTTCTATTGTAAGTAGCCTTAAAATTAATTACAATTATTTTCTCGAAAAATTATTTTATTTCTATTTATAACTCATTTTTCTTCAACTAGGTTTCCCCTTAGTTAAGGCTACACCTTGCTGTAACCACTTCGTAATTTTGTCGTACTCTGATTGCAGTTCCGAATATTTCATTTCTAGTTCGTTATATGCTTCTGTCAATTCTTCAAAACTAGATAACGCCAGCTTTAAGTGACTGCGCATCAACTGCTTCGGGCGCTTTCTGACACTGTTCAACACCTGTCCATACTGCGCTCGCAATGTTTTATTCCAGCGAAAGCCGCAAGCTTGCTTTGTCCGGTTTAATTCCTGTGCTGCCTGTTCAAAAGCTTCTAGTTGTGTACGTCCATTTTGAACTGTCTGAATCACAATTTCCGCTAACTTTTCATCGTCTGCAATTGTCCATTGATCTTTCCTTCTTTTTTGCTCCACAGTTGCACCACCTCATATTTTTTACTACTATATGCCATGATGAACAAAATAGACTTAAAAACAAAAAAAGTTACGAGAAAAATAGTTTTCATCGTAACTAGGGATCGTTAAGCAATTTGTTAACGGATTATTTTTTCTTTTCAAGGAAGTTCTGCACTGCTTTATGATGAGCTTCAGACTCCCACAGCTTTGCACATAGTCGGATTTCTTCCATCACCCGCTCATACATATTGCGTTCGCGCCATTTTCTTAATTCAATTTCTTTATATGCCTGGTGCACGGAAGGGTGAACCTTCACCATATGCTCAATGAAATCGGCAAGCGCCTGCTCTTTTGTTCCTTCGATATAGACGCGCATTGCCCAGCCAATCTCATATAATGTTTGCGCGTCATACGGTTTTGCATCTACGAGCATTTTTAATGCACGATCATGGCGAAGGCCACGCTCAAATAAATAAGTTCCTCCACCCCATCCGGACGTAATCGCCAATGTCCCTTGAATAAAACCGGCTTTGGCATGTGAGGAAATCAGGCGGAAATCACAAGCTGTCGCAATTTCACATCCGCCGCCGACAGCCGTCCCATTAATCAAAGCAATGGTCGGTACAGGCAATGTCGCTAAGTCATATAAAATATGGCCCATTTTACTCAGCATGCCAAATGCTTCTTCTTCTGTTTCCAAACTATGAAACTCCGACAGGTCCCCGCCTGAGCAAAACGACTTCTCACCAGCACCTGTAATAACTAAAAAGCGCACATCATTATGTTCTTTTATGTAAGCAATAACTTCTTTTAAACCATCCATCACCGCATAGTTTATCGCATTTCTTTTTTCTTCTCGGTTAATCGTAAATGTTAAAATCCCATCTTCATTCTGAATTAAATAATCCACTTTCCCATCCCCTTTAGTAATTATTTCGATATATCAAACTATTCTAATAATAGTAGAGCGCTATTGTTTTGACAATGCTTCTATCGAAAAACAGAAAAAAGACTAGTTAAGAGCCATGGTCTCTTAACTAGTCTTTATATAGCGTAAATACTGAATTATTTCGCTACTACTTCTTTACCTTTGTATTGTCCGCAAGCTTTGCAAACGCGGTGAGATAGTTTAGCTTCTCCACAGTTTGGGCAAGCTACCATACCAGGTACAGATAGTTTGAAATGCGTACGACGCTTTCTTTTTGCAGTTTTAGAAGTTCTTCTAAATGGTACAGCCATTGATGGCACCTCCTTACAGATATTTATTCATCTGTTTGATCAAAATACTTAGCTAAAGCAGCCAGTCTTGGATCCAATTTTGGTTCGTCAACTTCCTTAGCTTTTTCTACATCTTCATCCGTTGAATAGTCCCAGCCTTTACCGCCATGCACTTGTCCTTCGGTATTCTCTTTGAATACTTGCATCGGTACTTCCAGAAGAATTAATTCCTCCAGGACTGGTTTCATATCAACAACGTCACCATCAACATAATGGATATCGTCCTCAACATCCCCGCGATTTCTCTCATCGGTCCAGCTGAAAACCTCTACCGTTTCAATGTTCACAGGATATTCAACATCTTCCCACGTGCGTGCACATGGAAGCGTCAACGTAGTGCTAATCGTTAATTGACAAGTCATTTGCGATGCACCAAAAGTACAAAGCCCTTTTACATGAACGGGTGAAACGTTTCGAATATCGGGGTTACGAGTTTTTACTTCATCCAACTGAACAACTGTATCAATCGGCATTCCGTCTTTTCGAAACTTTGATAATTGATGAATTGACCATTTCATTCGTTAATCACCTCGAGACAACACTGTTTATTATATAGCCCATAAAAAAAGATGTCAAGATAATTTCTTGTCACTATTACAAAACGTGCTTATAATCAAATTAATTCTAACATATTGCATACATACATTCATTTCGAATGTATTGATGCGAACAAAAAACTATTTTAGCGTAAGGGGGAAGTTTATGCAAGCCGTCGGTATAGTTGTTGAATATAATCCGTTTCACAATGGCCATCTGCATCACGTAAACGAAGCAAAACGTACAACGAACAGTGATATTGCGGTTGCTGTTATGAGCGGTCAGTTTTTACAGCGAGGAGAGCCAGCACTCGTCGACAAATGGCATCGGACAAAAATGGCACTCGCAAGCGGGGTCGACGTCGTAATCGAGCTTCCCTATATTTTCAGTACCGCTCAGGCAACTGATTTTGCTTCAGGTGCCGTACAGCTACTGGAAGCAATGCAATGTACAACATTAGCATTTGGGAGCGAACAAGGAAGCATCACGCCCTTTCTGAACACCTATCACTTAATCGAAAGCAATCGTACACTTTATAATTCCATCATTAAAGAAACAATCCAGCAAGGCAAAAGCTACCCGCAAGCTCTTTTTACGGCATATGAACAGCTTAAACAACTTTCCCCGGATGCATACATTGATTTAGGGCAACCAAATAATATATTAGGCTTCCATTACGTCGAAGCAATCGAGAAGAATCAGACTGTTATGCGGCCCGCTACTATTCAGCGAATTGCTGCAGGTTATCATGATGCGATTGATACAGACAGTGAAATTGCCAGTGCAACCGGGATTCGACAGGCATTGTTCAGCGGTAAGTCTCTAAAACAGGTTACACAATATTTACCTGAGTCAAGTATCGATCAACTTGTTCACTGGCAGGAAAATCATGGTCTCTTTGCCAGCTGGCATGGTTTCTGGCCACTTTTACAATATGCTATTTTAAGACATACCCCTCAGCAGTTAAAACAGTATGCAGACGTATCAGAAGGGCTTGAAAACTCACTTATTAAATATGCAAGAACAAGTTCGGATTTTGAGGAGTTTATGAATGCGTTGAAATCGAAGCGTTATACATGGACAAGACTGCAGCGAATGCTGACACATATTTATACAGGAATCACAAAAGAACAGTTACATGCCTATTCAAGCCCTACTTATATTCGGATATTGGGCATGACAGCAGCAGGACAGCAATATATTTCAAAAATTAAAAAGTCCCTTTCACTGCCGCTCATCAGCCGGGTTGCAGCTGTCAACGATCCAATCCTGGCAATCGATCTGCACGCGACCCAGATGTATCAATTAGGCATTCAGCAGTTTTCAAATAAAAAAATAGACGAAGATTATAAAACTCCGCCTATTCGCTATTAATTTTTCGGTTTTAGTTGTTTTAAATAATTCAGGGCATCATCGATTGTTTTTACAGGAACGACTTTCATATCGGAATCAATGTCCTTAGCTGTTTCGGCTGCCACCTCATAATTTGAAGTAATGCTTGGGTTATACTCAAGCATTTCTTTTGTTATTTCATCATCAGGCGCAAAGAAAATATCGACGCCTTCTTTATCCGCAGAAACAACTTTTTTCTCAATACCGCCGATTCGGCCTACTGTTCCATCCTCCAGCATTTCACCGGTACCTGCAATTTCATAGCCTCTTGTTAAATCTTCATCGATCAGCTGATTTAACAGCTCTAAAGTAAACATTAAACCGGCAGACGGTCCGCCGATATCCTCTGTTTTGACGGTCACTTTCGGGTCTGTTTTGATTGACTTACTTTCTGAATAGGTAATACCGATCCCGATACGCCCTTCAGTACCTGGAATTTCTTTAATCTCCAATGTTTCATCAATCAGTTTTCCATCACGTTTTACAACTAGGTTAATCTTATCCCCTTTTACTTTCGGTGTAATCAGCGTCAAAAACGTATCCAAACTGTCAATACGCTCATTATCCACTTCAACAATTTCGTCTCCCGGTTTTAAATGCCCGTCTGCAGCACCATCTGCAAGGACATTCAACACATAAAGCCCTTTGTATGTCACCTGATAATCAAGCCCTGCGCGATTGAACGCTACATACGTGGCATTAAATTGGGAGTCCGTCATATATTTCAACTGACGAACATTATACTCTTCGTCATCTTCTTCCTCTTGTCGCACATCTGATAATTTTACAATATCATAATAATCCGCGACGGCTGCCAGTGCATACGTTAGCGGAGTTGCCTGCCCCATTGCAACGGTCGTCATATAAAATGAACCTTCATCGTCCTGGTCCCCATTTTGAATAGCCAAAAATTCGCTTACATTATATGTACCACCCGGTTTTGTAATATAGTAATCCAACCGATAAAATGACAAACCCATTAATATAATTAAAAACAGGCCAAATGCTATTTTCCCTTTATTCCCCATTTATTTGAACTCCTCTATAATTAATCACTTTCACATCATCGTAATTGTATCCGGACCAATATTTGTAAGCTGTTAACAAATAGTAAGACGATTCCTCAACAAAAATCGTTCCTTGAAAATTACGTTCTGACTACTTGAAATACTAATTTAATCTTCAATTGCATACAATTAGTGTAGCATTTGAACGAGCGAATGACAAAATATTGAAAAGGATGAAAAATATTTGGACAATCCTTTTATGTATTACATTAATTAGTTTATTATTGTTCTTCCCGGAAATGACACATGTTGGCGCAGACATTGGTGTTTCACTTTTTATGGAAGCTTTATTTCCATACTTACTGCCGTATTTAGTGTTAACAACTTGGCTTTTAAAATTGACCCATTCCTATAATAACTCACCGTTTTTCGTTTTTTTGCAAACCTACGGAATTAGTGCAATCGGGGGGTACCCTACAGGTGCTGCTACAATTACGCAACTCGTGAAACGTAATTCGATCACAAAGCAGCAAGCTGCCTATTTACTAGGTATTTGCCATTGTCCAAGCCCGCTATTTTTATTCGGCTTTGTCGGAAGTGATTTATTAAATTCCACATCATTCAGCTGGCAATATTTAATTTTATTACATAGCTTCTCACTCATTTTACTCATTGCCGTATATAAATTATCTCCTCCGCTTTCGAAGGAAGTGCATAGAGCACCAAAAGACCCGACACCGTTTACGTCAAGTATCAAGGAAAGTGCCCCGACGATATTAATTGTGGCAACAACGATCATCTTCTTTACGACGATTTATCAAGTGTTTCTACATAGTGTCGAAATGGTTTTCAAATCAATTCCTACCTATTTAGAAATTGGAATTGCCAGCTTTCTCGAAGTTACGAACGGGTTACATTTACTGCACCAGCAACTATATGGCGACATGCTCATATTTTTCACTGTTGTATTTTTGACAACTCAAAGTCTAAGTATTCATCTTCAGGTAATCGTAATTGCCCGATCGGCAAACATTGCGATTCGACCATATATTTTCACACGTCTGATTTACAGCATTGTCATTCCGATCTTATTTTTCCTGCTGTTTTTATAAGAAGTTTTTTTTATGGAGTCTATTGATTACCGTTGCGGCGGACGCTTTTTTGCGGGTACAGCCAGCTCCATTGTGAAAACAAAAGAACTTCTGTGTAAGGGATTATCCTTCACAGAAGTTCTTTTTTATTTGGAGAATTTTTCGTTTAATGCGTGTTCAACATGTGCTGGAACAAGTTCACTTACATTCCCGCCATATTTGGCTACTTCTTTTACAATGCTTGAACTTAAAAATGAATACTGATTTTTTGACATGATGAAAAATGTTTCAATATTTTCATCAAGCACTCGGTTCATCGAAGTAATCTGCATTTCATATTCAAAGTCGGAAACTGCACGTAAACCACGGACAATGGCTTTCGCTTTCTTTTCACGGGCATAATCGATCAGTAATCCCGAAGAGGTTTCGATTCGAATATTCGGCAAATCTTTTGTCACTTCTTTAATTAAGGCTGTACGTTCTTCTATTGAGAACAATGGTTTTTTTGCTGAGTTATTTAATACTGCGACATATACTGTGTCAAAAACATCGGCTGCCCGACGAATGATATCTATATGACCATTCGTAATCGGATCAAAACTTCCAGGTACTACTGCGATTTTTTCTGTCAAACGATTTCTCCCTCTTCCTCTTCATGACGATAAATAGAAATGATCGTACTGCCGTATTCTTCTTGTCTTACAAGGTTAAAGCTGCCGTAGTTTTCCGGCAGCGTGACTTCTGTTGAATGCTCGCACATAATGATTGCATCATGCGCCAATTTCCCGCCCTCAACAAGTGTTTCGACTAAATCATAATATTCCTTTTTGTGATATGGCGGATCCAAAAATAAGTAGTCAATGACAATATCTCTTTTTAATAAAGCCTTCACCGCACGCGTCGCATCTGTCCGGAAAAGTTCAGATACATTCTCATAACGGCATGTTTTTATATTTTCCTGGAGTACTTGGAAAGCACGTGCATCTTTCTCAATAAACAGCGCATGGTCTGCCCCCCGACTAAGTGTCTCGATACCAAGTCCGCCACTTCCGGCAAATAGGTCTACTGCCAAACCACCATTAAAGAATGGTCCAATCATATTAAAAATGGATTCCTTTACTTTATCTGTTGTCGGTCGTGTTGTATTTCCTGTAATCGCCTTTAAAGGCATTCCTTTTCTGTCTCCTGCAACAACGCGCATGTTTTCCACCAAACTTTCTTACTAAATCGTTTTTAAGGAGCCGTAATATCAATCCGGTCTTCCGTTTTTTTAATGTCAACTAAAAACAGGCGCTGCAACCACGATTCCTCAATGAAATATTGACCCGCAACCTGTTTTACAGGTAACGATGCCGTATTATAGCGTCGCTGATTAAATACATAAAAACCCGGTTCGTGCGGGAATCGGAATTCACGTGTTTCACTTACGGCATAATAACCGTGTTCACCTATACTTACATCATACCCGATTGATTCAAGCAGTAAATCCGCTCCGTACAATACTTCGCCATCTTTTAGTACGACTTGTACGGCAGGTTGCTTTTCCGAATTGACATATAGATGCCGTGGGTCATTATATAAAAACGGATAGGACTTTTCTGATTGGGCGTTCATCGAAATATATTTCGTAGAAGCTCCCAATATTTCAGACAGTTCCTTGTCGAGTAGTTCTCCACTGACTTTTTTGCCTTCCAATGCGCGTAAACGTTCCCGCCAATCTGTCAATTGCCCGTCCGTTAATTGGCCGGTAATTGTTGCAGCGACTTCTTTTGTTTTTTCAGTACCAAATACTGTACCCGTTAAAAAGGAGGCCATTAATTCTTTCAGCCAATACGGACTGTCACCAAACTCATAAGTTGCTTCAAGTTGGGTAATCAGTATATTTCGCTGCACCTTCGCAACGGTTGCATCTGGTACAAAAAGCATACGGAATCCGTCTATACCATCAACATTCGTGCCATTAATGACTGCAAGATACTCGTCGTTTATAAAATTGACTTTTTCCAGCTTTTCATAAAATGCAGCTTTTAATGGGGTTCTTGAATAAATGGAAACAGCACCGACTTCATTTTGCAGCGCAAAGTCCCCATCTTGCCAAAACAGATCTTTTACAGGACCTTCCCCGCTAAACATCGAATAGTTGACTAGTGACAAGTTTTGTTCACCGATTAGCGGCAAACCTGTTACCCATTGTCCTTTCACTTCTTTTCCAGTGGAAATATGGACAGTAGTGAATTGGACGTCACCTTTTTTTAATGTAGCAAAAACATTTTTCATCAGCTTACGGGACTGTAAGCCGTCTGTTAATGGAATGACATAGGAAATCGATTGTGCCCGTGTTTCTCCTGCATTAAACTTTGTGGAGTCTTCACTTAAACGTGCACAGCTATGTTCATTTTCTATAAAACAATCCGGATTAATGGAAGTTTTCGGCCATTCAATCATAAGTTCTTCGTTCGGCAAATTTTTAAAGTGCTGACGAATATCCAGGCTTTCGCCACGGTACACTATTTCAATTTCCTGAGAATAACGATAGCCTTTCTCTGTCGAATCCAAATTATCCGAATAAACTTGGAACTGCATAAAAAGTATAGTTCCGATTAGTATCGTTAAAAATGAAAAAATACTAACGGCAATTTTCAAGTGCCTGACCTCCTGCGTCATGTTACTATTATAAAGAAAGGATGTGCTAAAAATGATTCAACAATTTATCGAACTCGGTCAAGGCTATGGCGATATATACGAGCTTTGCGAACTGGTCAAAACAAATGAGCATCGATTCCATAACGCATTTATTTTCACCGCAACTCATGATGGCAATTCAGTCGCTTCGTTAGCCGTGGCTTTTAAACCATCAGGTGAAAGCAAATTCATGCCAATATATATTTGCCGCGAAGGGATTCCATATAGCGAGGAAAAACTGTCAAAGCGAATTGAGATATTTAAACAAACGATTCAAGATGCTAAGCAGCAAGAAAACATTCTTGAAATTAAACACTCATCTGTTTTTTCGGAAAAAAATCAGTTTTATCAATACTTAATTGGTATTTTAAGATTAAATCGTTACATACCACCGATGCAGTAAGTAAAAATTATAAGCCAATTTTATAATCGTACTCTTTTGCCTTATCCGGCTTTGCATTTTCAAATTCATTTTTAACAAATGGACGGTATGATTCAACAACGTCTTTCACAAATGGAAGGCGTTGTATTTTATTTTTCAATGTTTCGATTTCGTCTCGATTACAATAAATCACAACATATTTTAATCTTCTGGAGATGAAATTTACGTGACCATACTTCCTTAACGACTTCGCATGTTTTAATTGATGAACGTATATAATTAAACCTTGTCTTTCATTCATGGAAAACTCCTCGTTTCTTCATAAAAAAATTTATATTCAGCTTAATCACGCAACAAATTCCTGTAAATTTCTTCAGTTTCAAGCCGTCTTTTTCACTAAAAGCATACCAAATGTGCAAATTGTTAGCAACAGAGTTTAGACAGTTCCACTTCTTTTCCGTTATAATGGAAAATAGTAGAGTGAGATATACACTTCATACTATTTTAAGCTTTAAAAACACATTTATTGCACATAGCTTTCAACGAAACAATGTACGGTTAGAGGAGGACGAATTTAATGGGTAAGAAAACTAAAGTTGCTTTAGCAATCGCGGCGGCTAGTGCGGCGGTATGGGCAGGAACAAAAGCGATTTCAAAGCCGCAAAAACGTGAATCAAAAGAAGCATTACAATTTGAACGTCCAATTATTATCGCACAACATGGAGGCGCTGGTCTGGCACCTGAACATTCGTTACTTGCTTTTGAACGAGCAGCGGAAATCGGTGTGGATGGCTTTACAGTAAGTGTACGCCTTTCAAAAGATGAAGAAATTGTCGCTTTTCATGATGCAACGGTAGACCGCACAACAAATGGCTCTGGCTTTATTAAAGATTTTACACTTGAACAATTAAAAGAACTCAATATCGGCTACAACTTTGAAGATTTAGAAGGTGCTTTCCCATACAGAGAACAGCATGTACTTGCCGTGACATTACGCCAATTAATCGAAACTTATCCAGATAAACTATTTATCGTAAACATTCAAGATAGTCCAGACACATATGAAGGTAGTTTAATGCCTTCTAAACTATGGCGCTTAATTGAAGAATTGAATATTCAATACCAGGTAATCGTGACAAGTCCGTATAGCGAACAAATCGACCGCTTCAACTTATATGCGCAAAACCGTATCGCTCTTGGTGCCGGTGAAGGCGATATTAAGAAGGCAATGACGTCATTTACAAGCCAATTCGGTCATCTGTATCACCCAAAAGTGGACTTGTTCATCGTTCCACTGAAACAGGGTGTTTTCAATTATGACTCACCGCGCTTTATTAAGTTTTTATCGGAACTTAATGTACCGACAATTTACAGTGATATCGATGATCTTGTAACAATGAACCGTGTCATCCGACAAGGGGCAATGGGGATTGTGACAAACCGTCCGGATATCGCAGAAGTACTCATCCAAAAAGTATCGCAATAACAAACAAAAGCTCCCGAAAATTTTCGGGAGCTTTTTTATTACATTAAGCTGAACACGAACAACCGCCGCCTGTGCCGCATCCGCTGCCGCAGGAAGAACTGCTCGCAAAAAACGGATTGCTTACCGGAACTTTGACAGCTTCCGAAACGGAATGGCCGACAAGAAGGCTGATTTCATCAAGTAAATCCTGAAAATCATTTTCCGCCACTTTGAGTGCCGCAATTTGTTCATTCATATCGATCAGACGCTTTTCTGTTCGAATTTTTTTCATAATTATATTGTAATCAGGATGGTATTTGCCAAAGCGTTGTACATCCTCATATTGGTCTTTTAATCGTTGAAAGGCCATAATTTGTGCGCTTAATTCCGCATCCTCGTAAACTGCCTTTTTCGCAAGACGAAGGTTTTCGGCTTGCTCAGAGGAAAGGATCATCGCATTTAATTCATCGACCTCATCTAAAATAAAAACCCAATCAGAAGTCATGAGCATTGTTTATTCCTCCAATCTCACTTTATCATAACAGAATTGAAGGGAAAATCAATGATTGTTCAACCGACGCTTTTCCAATTGTCTTACCATTTCCCGAACAAATACTAAATCGGAAAAGTATTTTTGTTTGTCACCGATTTGCTGTGTTTTTTCATGACCTTTTCCTAACAGTACGATTGTATCGCCTTCTTCCGCATAATTAAGTGCGTGCTCAATCGCTTCTTTCCGGTTAAGGCATTCAATATACTCCTGGGTAGAAGAAAAGCCTTCACGGATTTGCTTATTGATCTGCTGCGGACTTTCATTGCGTGCATTATCTGTTGTTAAAATAATATAATCCGCATAAATGGAAGCAATCATTCCCATTTTCGGGCGTTTTGCCTTATCTCGGTTACCACCACAGCTAAACATGACAATTAACCGGCGCTTTGTATGTTTTTTCAAAGTTTGCAGAATCATTTTCATCGCATCCGGTGTATGGGCATAATCGACGACGATCGATAAGCCTAACTGGTTTTTCACATGCTCAAACCGACCTTCAGGCAATACTAGATTTCCGATAGTATTGCATATATCACTTAACGGAAAACCGAGCTGTGCAACACAGCTTACTGCCGCAAGTACGTTACTGCACTGATAGTCACCTACTAACGGGATGTTCACTATATGCTTCTCTTTCTTATGCTGAATACAACAAGTCGTTGATGCTGGTCCGTCAACTAGCGTTTGGAAAAAGTAGTCGACATGGCTTCCCTTGCCGAAAAAAATACGTTTGCCTTTTGTCGCTAAACCAATGGAACGACAAACACTGTCATCACTGTTGATAATATTTTTTTTCGCCAAGGTCGATAAAATCTGCTTGGATAGTTTGTAGCGTTCAAAACTACCATGGTCCTCAATGTGATCTTCTGTCACATTCAAGAAAATACCGATATCAATATCACAATGATCCAGACGATGTTTTTCCAGACCAACGGATGAAGCTTCCAGAACAACGTAAGGTACATCGAGACGAATCGCCTCTTTAAACAAAAACTGAATATTTTTCGCCTGCAATGTTGTCAGTGCTTCCATTTCCGGATAACATTTTTCCTGGTCGATAAAAACACCGTTCGTACCGATTACCATAGCCCGCTTATCCAACTGATTTAAAATTTGTCCGATAAAATGTGTAACAGTTGTTTTACCGTTTGTGCCTGTTACCCCAATCACGGTTAGTGCTTCTGCGGGGAAATTATAAATTTTTGCACTCGCATAGGCGATAAAACTCAAACAATTCGGTACCCAAATAATCGGTACAGGTAAATCGGCTTCATTAAAGTAATTTTCATCATCTACTACAATTGCTGCAGCACCCTTTTCCAAAGCGCTGTCAATATACGAAATACCACTCGACTTATTTCCCTTCCTTGCAATAAAAGCATCTCCGGGCGCAATAAGATTCGCATCGTCTTCCACTCGTTTTATTTCCACTCTAATGGAGCCCTTCATAGTGCACGGCCAATCTTTAATCAATTCTCCAATTTGCACGGTTTCACTCCTTACCATACTTTATGAAGACAAAAAAAAAACGCTACATATCGCAGCGTTTAATTTTTAATTTTTATTTTTGTTTCACATACAGCTGTGTATAGTAATTCATAAAAGCCCCGGATCCGATATGCGTAAACTCCTCATCCGTAAGCAATGTCCGGTGTTCCTTCGAGTTCATCCAGCCATGTATCACCTCAATGGCATCTTTATAATTTGATGCCACATTAACACCGTGGCGTTCATAATTCTGGTGTACTTCATTCAACTGGTCTTCAATCTTATATTCATCATTTGTTACTTGGGAATCCATCATTCCTAAAAGCATATGTTCACTATGATAATCCGCCACTGAAGCGAGCGAGTCTGAAGGGAGTAATGCTGGCAATTCGTATTGCAACCGCAAGGAATTTGCCAATTCCGTCAATTGTCTTCTGTGGGCCAAATTAATATCGATTTGCTGATAGCTTGACGGTGTGCTTGCTTCAAAAAGCTCTCCTATAAACTGCATCTCATACGGCTTATGTAATACGAGTGTTTCCCCATCTAGAAAACGGACACTGTATAATTGATTCGTTTCTTGATCTATGTATAATTGAGCGTAAAGATCCTCATATTTTACTAAAATACGATTATGTAAATCTTGTTCATTCATTGCAAACATATAAATATTATCATCGAGCTCAACGGTTATTTCCTGTCCCAATACTGTCGTACGATAAATATCGTCCAATAGCTCTCCGACTTGGAACGGTGCAATATCGAATTGACTATTATTTGTATAAATCTGATTTACACGGTCTTCCTTTATACTGACCATTAACAGTCCATTATCCGTATCATAAATCCACCATTCATACCCATATTCCGACGGATCGATTCGCTTCGGGATACTATAGGCTTCCAATACATCCTTCGAAGTTTTACCTATTAATGTAGAAATACCTGTAACCGGCCGCGGAAGAAACTGTTCAGTAGGCATGGAAGGTTCCAGTTCGACTACCGGTTTCGTAATGCTCGGCGGGCCTTCCAATAATTCGGTTTGCGAGGACTCCCCATTTGTATAATAAACGATAATCCCGATACAAGTTGCAATAATTAATATGCGAAATAAAACTTTCATTAAAATCCTCCACCATTATTTTAGGTAGTATAATTATACCAATTTTGGACACTATGACACAATGTTGTCATTGCATCAATTACCATTTTGTTCTATTATTAGAATTGACCGTAAACTTATGTACGATAGGCAAAGGGAGGATATAGAAATGTATTTTGAAAACACACAACTCGAACATGTTAAAGTTGACCAAGAAGTTTTAACGACAGTAATGGGCAAATTCGGCTTAGAATGCCACGGTGCATGGGACTATGACCGAATGACATTTGACCGCTGCTATGATGTACGTGAAGGTCGTTTTTATTTACGTGTTTTTTGTAATGCAGTATCAGGTGATGTAGGCGCACATAATGCAACTTTAAATATCAACAAACCTGCAATTGGAAAATACTATTATCCACACGGTGTTGAATACACAGATGAAGTATTCCCGGGACATCTTGTAAAAGAATGTGAAAAAGTACTGGCAGATGTTCGCAGAGAGCTATCAGCATACGGTATTTAATCCCTTTAAAAGCTGGCAATCCAACCCAGCTTTTTTTATTTGCAAAAAAGGCTCCCTATATCAAGAATAGGAAGCCTTCAATTTAAAATCCTAAAATTGCTTTAAAGACTGACGTCGTTTCGCCGCCTTCATAAATTACATAAAGCAGTGAATATACAATAACCCCGGTAATCGCTACGAAAAACCAAATAATACTTGTAATCGCACCAATTTTGCGGTGTAATTTCAGATTGGATTTAAGGCCTGAAATTATGCTTGTCAGACCGAATACTGCCCCAACTGTCGCTAATGTAATATGGAAAACTAAAAAGATTGTGTAATATATTTTCAGTTCATCCGGTCCACCGAAGGCCGTATTCCCAATAAATAGCGTACGTGATACATAAATGATAAAGAATGCCAAAGCTGAAACACCAGCTGCCAACATTACTTTTCTATGTGCTTCTACATTCCGCTTTGCGATCAATACCCATCCAATCGCTACAAGCACTGCACTAATAACAATAAATGACGTGCTTATTGTGGGTAATATAGGTAAATTCATTTGCAAATCTCCATTCTTTCTTAATAATCAATATGAACAACATCCTTATGTTGATTGCTCCAATTGTAACCAGTCTATCATTTCATTAGTACTGTGTTCTATTTTGAAACTCTTTTAAAGCATTATCTGTAATTTCCTGCTGATTCGAGCGCTCGGTATTCCACCACTTACGGAAAATTTTAAACAAAATAACCCCAAATATGATTTCCTGAATAATTTTCATCAATACGCCGCCGACTTGCTGATCACTTAATAAATCCATACTCGAGAACAGCTCAGGACCTGATAATGTAAGTCCTGATAATGTAGAGGAAGGAACACATAATTCCATTGCCTTCAGCCACATGTCACTATCACTGTATGTACCGTACATCGGGCTCGAAGCAAATATAATAAGCGCACAGGCTGGTGTGATTAATACTGCATTCGAAGCAATATACGCCAATTTATTCATATTCTTCATTTCATGCTGTCCATCAACATTATTCAATAATGGCCAGTACATAAAAATAGCTGAAATAAACAGAATCGCTGTGTAAGCAAGATGGTATACTTCATTTAATTTAATCGTGTCAAATACAGATGGTAAATGATAGACCGAAAATAAGCCAATAAAAACGATGATAGATACGAGCGGTTTAGTGAAAATTTTAAAAATCGTTCGCATTACCGGGGCTTCCACAACCACTTTCCAAACCCACCAAGGAATTCCTTTTATAAAGAAGATCGGCACCAATAATAGTAAAAAGGCCATTTGCGTCATATGCATTGTAAACATAATATGACCAAGCAAATCAATTGGAGATCCTTTAATTATATAAAAAGAAATGATTCCTGCTATAAAATAAGCTGCTTCACTTTTCTTTAATGGTTCACTTACTTTAAATTTTTCTCGCCATGTAACAGTCAGTAAAAAATAGAACGCCGTTACAATTAGTAAACACCCGAATAAATATGGGCTCCATAATGCTTGAAAACCGAATATACTTATTGGCATATGACCATGCTCCTTTAAATATCAGTAATTTAATCCCGCATTAACGGGTAGTAAAAGCCAGACTGGTTCGGGTCAACACGATGTTGGTCGCACAAGCTTTGTCACAGGACAAGACGTTTTCAGCTTATGTCCCTACTAAATAGTGGAAAATAAAGAAAACCCCACTAATAATACTTTCACTTTATTATAGATGGCAATTTCACCAACATCAATGAAAGAACTATGACAATTACTTGAATCAAACATGTATTTTCTATATAGGTTAGACATTACTATAAATAAAAGCAGTTTTACGTTATTTCCCTCTTACATATTGTCCTTTGGGTTCCGCTGTGGAAGTTCGCTTTCCAAAGAAGTCTGGCATCCCTGTTACAAACAGCTCCTGTTTGGCTACCAACATACCTGCTAAACAAAAAACGCCCCTAGCATTTGCTAAGGACGTCAATTGTTATGCGATTAGTTCCCCCACCAAATAATAGTTGTAAACGCCACGAAGAACGTAAACGCGATGAAGGCAGCACTCCAGATGAAGAATTCAATGACACCAACCATATGGGTAGTGCGGTCTTCCAAGTGCATAAAAGCATAAAGTTGCAGTACTACTTGTACTCCAGCCAATAATAAAATAATCGGAATGATAAATGTTGGAGCAAAATCAGCCAGTACAGCGGCAAATGCGATAAAAGTCAGGAAAATCATGATCGCAAAGTTTACTACTTGTTTACGCATATGCGCTTTGGCATGTTCTCTGTCATATTCGAATTGTGCCTGAGTACGTACTTCTACATGAGTTTCGTGTCCCATTTTATCCAACCACTCCCATCAGATAGACTACTGTGAAAATGAATACCCATACAACGTCAATGAAGTGCCAGTAAAGTGAAGCTGCAAAGAACTTCGGTGCGTTGTATAAGTTCAATCCACGGCTACTATTGCGGATGATTAATCCCGTAATCCAAACTAAACCGATAATAACGTGCAAACCGTGCATTCCTACGAGCGTAAAGAACGCAGAAGAGAACGCCGATTGTGTATAACCAAACCCAATGTGTATATAGTGCTGGAATTCATAGATTTCCAGTGCAAGGAAGCCTAAGCCTAATAATACTGTAATCCCCATCCAAGTACGGACACCGGAGTAGTTAAAGTTTCTCATATGGTACATCGCATATACAGATGTTAATGAAGATGTTAATAATAACATTGTCATCACAAACGCCAACGGTAACTCATAAAGTTCTTTTGCCGAGAATTCCATCCCTGCCGGACCGCTATCTTTAAGCGCGATATATGTAGCAAATACACTCGCGAATAGTACTGTATCCGATGCCAGGAAAATCCAAAGTCCAACTAACTTGTTTTTCCCTTCCATAGTAGCTTGTTCAGGGTGTTTCGGCCAAGTTTGTGGAGTAAATTTTTGATTAATATCCATTACTTGATGCCCCCTTTATTACCTGTTGCACGGTAGTGAGCTAAATCCGCTTCCACTTGTTCAATTTCAGCAACTGTTACATGGAATCCTAAATCGTCTTTGAACGAACGAATAATCATACATGCGATTGTTAATCCAAGACCACCAATCATCAATGCTAAAGAAACGGCAGGTGTTGTACCTGTAGCTGTACCAGCCTGTACTTGATCTCCCCATGGGCTGTAAAGAGCACCAAATGCGGCAATCATCATTCCGATTGACATAATAAATGGCAGAATTGAATTGTTTGGCATATGAATTTCACCTAATGGCTCAGCATAAACCATACCTTCTTTATTACCTTCTTCTTTTTCAATCCAATAAGGATCATAACCACGAATAAGTGGTGTTTGTTTAAAGTTATAGAATGGCAGCGGTGTTTCAAGCGCCCACTCAAGTGAACGACCATCGCCCCAGTAATCACGACGGTTAACCGGTTCAGATTTGATCGATAATATTGCGTCGATTACTAATAATATTACCCCGATTCCCATCATAATAGCACCGATTGACGAGATAAAGTTGAATAAATCCCAACCTTGCCCTTCCATGTAAGTGAATACACGACGCGGCATACCCATTAATCCTAAGAAATGCTGGATGAAGAACGTTAAGTGGAACCCGATGAAGAACATCCAGAAAGTAATCATTCCCAGTTTAGGATTTAATGCACGGTTAAACATAATTGGCCAGTAGAAATGTGCTGAACCGAATAAACCTGTTACGATACCACCTACGATTACGTAGTGGAAATGCGCAACGATAAAGTAAGAGTCATGCAGCTGATAGTCAAGTGGTGCAGTTGCCTGCATTACCCCTGTAACCCCACCAGCAACGAATGATGGAATAAATCCAAGTGCATAAAGCATTGGCACTGTTACTTTAATCGAACCGCCCCAAATTGTAAGGATCCAGTTGAATACTTTCATCCCAGTCGGAACAGCGATCGCCATTGTAGCAACAGCGAAAATTGCGTTCGCAGTAGCACCTAAACCAACTGTGAACATGTGGTGGGCCCATACCATGAACCCTAAGAAACCGATTAGAATTGTAGCGAATACCATTGATGAGTATCCGAATAAACGTTTACGAGCGAAAACCGGAATAATTTCCGAGAATAAACCGAATGCCGGCAATACTAAGATGTATACTTCAGGGTGACCGAAAATCCAGAATAAGTGCTCCCAAATAATTGTATTACCACCCATTGTATGATCGAAGAAGTTTGCCCCAAACATACGGTCAACTAACATTAAGAACAATCCACCAGTAAGTGGAGGGAATGCGAATAAAATTAAAGAACTTGCTACTAAAGTCGTCCAAGTAAATAAAGGCATACGCATGAACGTCATACCTGGTGCACGCATCGTAATGATTGTTACGATGAAGTTAATACCTGAAATTAACGTACCTGCACCCGAGATTTGCAGACCAAGAATATAGAAGTCGATACCATGGCCCGGTGAATATAAAGATAATGATGCATAAGAAGTCCAACCTGCATCAGGTGCTCCACCTAAAAAGAATGATAGGTGAAGGAATACTGCACCAATAAAGAACAGCCAAAATCCTAATGAGTTCAGGAATGGGAATGCAACGTCACGTGCTCCAATTTGAAGTGGCACGACCGCATTCATAAAGGCAAATATTATTGGTGTTGCTGCTAAGAATAGCATCGTTGTGCCGTGCATTGTTAATAGTTCGTTAAACAGGCCTGCAGAAATGAACGTACTTTCAGGGAACATTAATTGAATACGCATCAGTAACGCTTCAAATCCTGCAATTGCGAAGAACAATGTACCGGCTGCTAAATACATGATTGCGATCTTTTTATGATCGACCGTTGTTAAATAGTCCCATACATGTGCTCCAAAGCCCTTTTTCTGTGTAACAGAGCTCACACCTTTAACCTCCTTCAATGTTTCTCTCTAATGTAGAATTACTTTTCAACTGATAATGTCATTAAATATTCAGCAATTGCTTGCGCTTCTTCCCTAGTAACATCGTATTTACCAGTCATTGTGTTACCTGGTTTAAACGGTTCAGGATCAACAATCCATTCAGTCGTATTTTCAACTGTATGCTCCAAGTAACCAGCCACACGGTTACGGTCACCGAAAGTTGTTAAGTTAGGACCTAATCCATTGCCTGCAACACCGGATACTGCGTGACATCCTAAGCAAGAGTTAGCAAATGTCGCTTCACCTAAATTAGAAGACTCTTTATCTGCTGTAGCTCCTTCAGTTGCCTGCATTGCTGCAACCCATGCGTCAAACGCTTCGGGTTCAAGTGCTTTTACTTTGAAGTCCATTAAAGCGTGTGAAGGACCACATAACTCCGCACATTTACCGTAGAATACGCCTTCACCATCGTTTAATCCGGCTGATTCTTTATCAAACTTTAAATAGAATTTGTTAATACCATCAACGTTCGTATCCATTTTTCCGCCAATTGCCGGAATCCAGAATGAGTGCTTTACATCAGATGCGATTAAGTTGAAGTATACTTTTTCATCAGTAGGAACAACCAGTTCCTGTGCTGTAATAATTCCTTGGTTTGGATATTCAAACTCCCACCAGTATAACTTTGCCGTAACATTTACAGTAAGTGCAGTATTGTTACCGCTTTCGTCTACTTCGTCCATTGCCGCAACGTTCGAGAATTTATACGTATAGTGCAGCGTTGGAACAGCTAAGACTAATAATAAAATAATTGGAATAACTGTCCATATTACCTCTAAAGTATGGCTGCCTTCCACTTGCTTCGGCATATGGTCTTCGCCAACTTTTGAACGGCGGAATTTAAAGAAAGCAACTAAATAAATTGTCGATACAACAATAACGACTAACGCCATAATAGCTATGGATAGATATAAGATGTTTAATTGCTCTTTACCGACTTCACCAGATGGACGAAGCGTCGAGATATACTCTTCACCACATGCTGAAAGGAATACTGTCATTACTGTTAATAACGAGAATAAACGCCATTTTTTAAGCCCTTTCATCATAGCTTAATAAACCCCTCTTTCTTTGTTGTATTTTCATGTGTAACCATGACTGCGGTTATGTCTATGTGAATTCTTGTACAGTGTAATACTGTACTGGAAAGAATCCCGATTTTTTAGCCGCCCATTACTTGCTGCTTCCCTTTATTTTCAAATATTGATTAGTCTCCTATTCTTCTAACCGACTTGATTCAAAAGCAGACGATTAGCAAAATTCTAATATATTTGAGTAAAGTTTCACTGAAATGATTTGGCTCAGAAAATGATAAGCCCTCACATGCTGACAGCAGTCACTGCTATCGGTTACAAAAGTCCGCTTACGCATAAGTAGGATTTTGAAATTACTGAGACATTTTTACTTACATCCCATTTCACTGCCAACTTCTAGTTTATACTATTTCGCTAGAAAAATAAGCAAAAAATCTAGAAAACTTCAATTCTTCTTTAAGTCTTCATTAAAGTGATGACCAATTTCTATCTTATAAGTGCAAGAAAACTTAAAGAATAATTGTGATAAAATAATCTATAGTTCGACGGGATTTTGGTAAAAGGGTCCAATAACTTACTTCTCCTTTCAAATTTGTAAGCATATTCCGTTACCATAACTATATCTAAATTTGGATAGGATTTCTAGACGTTTCATGAAATTTCAAACTACTTCGCGACAAACTTGACGAAACGTGAAGAAATCTATATCAACATCTATATAGTAATGTATTTTTTGCCAATATTTGTGAATGCAAGGAGACGAATTTATGAACAATTTGTGAAAAAATGGTTGCGTTTACAATCCAATCCTTAATACGGTTGTATTTTTCAAATATTTTCGCTATTATCTACAATTAGAGACGCTCTTTGTAGCGAAGCGAAAATTAAAGTAGGTGAGCTCATTTTATGCATCAAAAATATTACAAATTTCTAAAATGGTTTGCTGTTTTGTCTACCCTCGGCATGTTGCTCATCCTTCAAGGTGGAGCACTAGTTACAAAGACTGATAGCGGTTTGGGCTGTGGAAGAAACTGGCCGGACTGCAACGGTTCATTAATACCGAAAGAAATTACGACAGAAGTATTAATTGAATTTTCTCACCGCCTTGTAACGGGTTCAGTATCCATTTTTATTCTTATTCTCGTTATTTGGACATGGCGTGCGCTGGGCCATATACGGGAAGTTAAACTATTAGGGTTTTTGGCGCTATTCTTCCTTGCTCTTCAGGCACTCATTGGGGCTGCCCAAGTATTATGGGGACAAGGTGACTTTATTTTAGCGTTACATTTCGGGATTTCATTGATCTCATTTGCGGCTGTACTGCTGCTTACCTTGATTGTATTTGAAGTCGACAAAAAGTTTGATGCCGATCGATTGTACATGAGCAGGAAATTAAAAATACATACTATTTGCGTTACTTTATATTCATATATAGTTGTTTATACAGGGGCTCTTGTACGTCATACCGATGCTAGTCTTGTTTGTCCGGACTGGCCGTTCTGCCGTAATGATCAGCCGATGACGATACCATACAATATGTATGAGTGGGTTCAGATGGGGCACCGTTTTGCAGTGTTAATTTTCGTAATTTGGATTGCCTATATTGCCATCCATGTTATCAGAAATTACAAGAGTCAGCGAATCATTTTCTGGGGCTGGACAATTGCTCTATCACTTGTCATCTTCCAAGTGATTGCCGGCATGCTCGTAGTCTTGTTGAAACTTCACTTATTCGTTTCATTAATGCACTCGTTACTAATTACACTTCTATTCGGTTTATTATGTTATTTGATTATGCTCGTTTCAAGGTCTAAATAAATTGAATAGATTTGATAGTTACTAGAAAAGGGAGATTGCTAAGTGCCGTCTTCCTTTTCTTTTGTTGATTTTAGCGAAATAACCAAATTGGAAGGGCGCCAATATTTATATTCAAAGCCTCATGTCCCATGGGAAGCGTCCGCAGCAGAGAACAATGGTTTTCAACAATAAACAAAATAAAGCGCCGCAAATTTTTAATCCAAATTTGCGGCGCTTTACATTTTAATCCAGCCTGATGAGTTCTATTCTAATTCAATCAGCAGATCGCCTGTAGAAATGGCGTCTCCTGCTTTTGCATAGATTTCTTTTACAATGCCGTCTTTTGGCGCTTGAACGGTTGTTTCCATTTTCATCGCTTCAGTAATTAATAAATGTTCGCCACGTTTGACTGTGCTTCCTTTATTAACTACAACTTTTAACACAGTACCTGGCATTGTTGCACCAATCTGGTTCGGATTTGAAGGATCGGCTTTCAATGCGATGCTGCCATCTACTTCAACTGTTAAGTCTTGAATTACCAGTTCACGTGATTGACCATTCAGTTCAAAGTAAATTATACGTGTGCCGTCATGCTGCGGTTCACCAATCGATACAAGCTTCACAATCAGTGTCTTTCCTTTTTCGATTTCCACTTCAATTTCTTCGCCAAGTTTCAAACCATAGAAGAATGTTGGTGTATCGAGTACAGAAACATCACCGAATGCATTTACTGCATCAATATATTGCTCAAATACTTTCGGGTAAAGCGCATAGGCCAATACGTCTTGTTTAGACGGAGCCCGTCCACATTTTTCGGTTAATTCTGCTGTCAGCTGATCAAAATCAACCGGCGGCAATAATTCTCCCGGACGAACTGTAATCGGTGTACGATCCTTCAATACAACTTTCTGGATTTCTACCGGGAATCCGCCATGCGGCTGTCCTAAATAGCCTTGGAAGAATTCAATCACGGATTCAGGGAAATCAATCGTTTGTCCTCGCTCAACAATATTGTCTTCCGTTAAATCATTTTGCACCATAAATAATGCCATATCCCCTACTACCTTTGATGACGGTGTTACTTTTACAATATCACCGAACATTAGATTTACACGGGAATACATCTTCTTCACTTCATCCCAACGGTCGCCTAAACCGACTGCTTTTGCTTGTTGCTGCAGGTTACTGTATTGACCGCCAGGCATTTCATGTACATAAATTTCAGAATGTGGTGCATTCATGCCACTTTCGAAATCTGTATAATATTTACGAACATCTTCCCAGTAGTACGATAATTTTTCCAGGCTTTCAATATCTCCACGTACATTACGTTCAGAACCCTTCATTGCATAGTACAATGAGTTGGCGCTTGGCTGAGATGTTAAACCAGCCATTGAACCTAATGCTGTATCAATAATATCAACACCCGCTTCAATTGCTTTCGCATATAAGTAAATACCATTTCCGCTCGTATCATGTGTATGCAAGTGGATTGGCAGACTAGTCGCATCTTTCAGCTCGGAAATAAGTCGGTATGCTGCCTGTGGTTTCAGTAATCCCGCCATATCTTTAATTGCCAGAATATGCGCACCTGTTGCCTCTAGCTCACGTGCCATATCTTTGTAGTATTGAACCGTATATTTCGCACGGCTGTCATCTAAAATATCGCCTGTGTAACAGATGGCCGCTTCCGCTACTTTTCCGCTATTACGTACTTCATCAATCGCTACTTCCATTCCTTTAATCCAGTTCAGCGAGTCGAAAATACGGAAAACATCCACACCTGAAGAAGCGGATTCCTGAATAAACTCACGAATCAGATTATCAGGATAGTTCGTATAACCTACCGCATTCGCTCCGCGTAACAGCATTTGAAACAGAACATTCGGAATTTTCTTTCTAAGTTTTTCCAATCGGTCCCATGGATTTTCACTTAGGAATCGGTATGCAACATCAAACGTTGCCCCACCCCACATTTCAAGTGAGAAATAATCATGCATCAGACGAGATGTTTCGTCTGCAATTTCAAGCATATCCTGTGTACGCACACGCGTTGCAAGCAACGACTGATGGGCATCACGGAATGTCGTGTCTGTCAGTAAAACATCTTCTTGCTCTTTAATCCATTTCACAAGCCCGTCTGCACCCTGCGCATCAAGAATTTGCTTTGTGCCTGCTGGAGTAGGAATAAGAATGTCTACTTTTGGCTTATCAGGCTGTACAAAAATCGGCTTTGTACGTTTTTCAACACCTGGGAATCCATTTAATGTGACATTTCCGATATAGTTTAATAGTTTCGTACCACGGTCTTTACGTTCAGGGAATTCAAATAATTCCGGTGTCGTATCGATAAAGCTCGTGTCAAACTCGCCTTTTATGAATTTTTCATGTACTACAACATTCCCTAAAAATGGAATATTTGTTTTCACACCTCGAATACGGAATTCGCGTAAGTTACGGTCCATTTTCGCTGCTGCTTCTTCAAACGTCATTCCCCAAGTCGAAATTTTTACAAGCAAGGAATCATAGTATGGTGTGACAACAGCACCCTGGAAGCCATTTCCTGCGTCCAGACGAACACCAAAACCGCCACTAGAACGGTATACCATCAGTTTCCCTGTATCCGGCATAAAGTCATTTGCAGGGTCTTCCGTTGTTACTCGAGACTGAATCGCATAACCGAACAGCGGAATTTTGTCCTGTGCAGGAATTCCTACTTCTTTCGAATGAAGGTCAAGCCCTTCTGCAACTTTAATTTGTGCATGCACAATATCAAGACCGGTAATCATTTCTGTAATCGTATGTTCAACTTGAATACGCGGATTTACTTCAATGAAATAAAATTGATTGTCTGCAACTAAAAACTCGACAGTCCCTGCATTAATATAGCCGACTTTTTTCATTAACTTAACAGCCGCATCACAAATATCATTGCGGAGCTGTTCGGAAATGGAATTTGATGGTGCAATTTCCACAACCTTTTGATGACGTCGTTGAATCGAACAGTCACGTTCATATAGATGCACAATATTGCCGTGTGTATCCCCGATGATTTGTACTTCAATATGCTTCGGCTTAATTATCGCCTTCTCCACATATACTTCGTCCGATCCAAATGCTGCTTTTGCTTCAGATTTTGCACGCTCATAAGCTGATTGCAGTTCTTCTTTGGAATTGACTAAACGCATCCCACGTCCACCGCCGCCAAGAGCCGCCTTAATCATGATCGGGAAGCCATATGCTTCACTAAACTGTTCTACTTCCTCTAAGTTTGCTACAGGACCGTCTGTACCAGGTATAACCGGGATTTCCGCAGAAACTGCCTGTTCACGTGCTTTTACTTTGTCACCAAACATATCAAGATGCTTTGAAGTCGGTCCAATAAACTGAATACCTTCCTCTTCACAACGTCGTGCGAAATCAACATTCTCCGATAAAAAGCCGTAACCAGGATGAATCGCATCCACATTGGCCTCTTTTGCAATTTTGATGATGCCTTCAATATCCAAATAAGCATCTATCGGTTTTTTACCTACGCCGATGATATATGCTTCGTCTGCTTTATAGCGGTGATATGATCCGCTATCTTCACGGGAATAAATTGCCACTGTTTTAATATGTAACTCATTACAGGCGCGTAAAATACGGATTGCGATTTCGCCTCGGTTTGCAACTAAAATCTTTTGAATCGACTTCATTTCTCCTTAACCCCCAATTACTTTCTTTTTTCCAATTTGTGATGTGTGGATACATTAATAAGTATCCCCATTGCTACTGAGAGCAATAATATAGAAGTACCGCCATAGCTAATAAAAGGTAACGTTACTCCGGTTAACGGGATAAGTCCCGATAATCCACCTAAATTAATAAAAGTCTGTAATCCAATCCATGTAGAAATGCCCGCCGCTAACATTCGTGCAAGCGGATCTTTTGTTGACATCGCGATATAATAACCGCGCATCACAATAAAGCCTAAACCAAGAATAACAATTGATACACCAAAAATCCCTAACTCTTCGGCAATAATCGCCATAATGAAATCGGTTTGCGGTTCAGGTACATATCCAAGCTTTTGAATCGACTGCCCGAGCCCGCGCCCTTCCAAGCCCCCCGCTCCGATTGCATAATAGCCGTTGACAACATGATACCCGGAATTAAGCGGATCGCTGAAAGGGTCCAAAAAGGAAGTAATACGGCCTCTTCGACTCGCATTAAAAACCGTATCCCATTTAAAGATTAAAATCCCGATCATTCCGACAACACCCAAAGCCGAAAGCAGGCCAAAAATTCGCCCGAGCGTTTTACCTCTAAGTCCGCTCGTAATAACAACAACAAGTGCAATGGCTACAATGATGACAAGTGCACCGAGATCGGTCTCAAAACCGACAACAAGTACGATAAACAGCCACATGCCCAGCGGATACGACACATCATCAAATGTTAACAGCTGCATCGAACCACGGTTCACACTTTTACGGTAAAAAGTTCCCGCAAAGAAAATAATAATAAAGAGTTTGGCAAATTCGGATGGCTGGAAATTCATGAGGCCAAATAGGCTAATCCAACTTCTTGAACCGTTAACACTATTGCCGGCTATTAAAAGCCATAACTCTAGTATAAACATAATTGCCAGTAAAAGACCTAATATAGATTTACTGGATAATCTTTTATAGGGTGTGATAACAGCGACCGTAAACAAAATCAGTGCCAAAATGATATTGACGAGCTGACGATTGTAATAAAAATTAGGATTTGCATCATATTGCATAATAGAAACCCAAATACTCGAGCTGTAAATCATGACAAGTCCAAATAACATCAATAAAATATAAACGAATAACAAACCATAATCAAAATTGCGGAAATAATTT
Source organism: Solibacillus sp. FSL R5-0449 (assembly GCF_037975215.1). NCBI lineage: Bacteria > Bacillati > Bacillota > Bacilli > Caryophanales > Caryophanaceae > Solibacillus > Solibacillus sp. FSL R5-0449. Next base: position 860,630 of record NZ_CP150239.1, on the reverse strand, counting down.
TTAAAATATTGTTTCATGTAATAAACCTCATCTTTGAAAAAAAAACTCAAACCGCAATGTAGCGTTTGAGTTTTCTTTTATTTGTCTGTATACGCATCATGTAATAAAGAAAGCTCTTTCTCCAAGGAATCGAGAATTTGCTTACCTTGTTCACGTTCGATCAGCCCTAGTTTCGCGGCAAATTCAATTTCACGCGATAAACCAAACATTTGTGTATCTAAAACTTCTTCATATAACGGACAAGATGGCATTGTCAGATTATCCATTTGTACGCGAATTAATCGAGCAATTTTATCTGCATCCGCAGTTAACAGCTCTAACGCTTTTTCCTGAAAGGAAGCTTGTGCTTTCGTATCCATGAGGACGCCCCCATCTATGATATTTCTTCGATTCTATCTTAGTAAAGTGTATCTTTTTACATTCAAAAATGCAAGTGTCTTTGTATGTTTTGCGTTCAATTCAATTATATTTCTTTCTATGAAGAATCGCGTTATAATTATGAAGGAACTTAGTGAAGGGGGACTTACAAATGACCGAAACAATCATTCCAATTAAAGGTGCGGTTAAATTTGAACTAACATTAGATCCTACTGTATGGATTTTTGATGATCGTAAACTGGATCTGAATACATATTTTGTATCAGAAAAAGTTGAAGAAAATAACGAAAAATATTTACGTGATATGGGCGCACACTGGTCGCGTGAAATTATGGAAGGTGCAGTATTTCCGCCTACATTAAAAACTGAACGTAAATTTGACCGTAAAGGCATGATGACAGGCACATTCGGTATGGAAATCAAACCATTCCTGAAAAATGCAGAACTTGCTGATGGTGCAAATGAAGTTGTTTTTGAATGTACGACAGGCGAGGAATTTGCATTTCCGTTAGAGCAGGCTGAAAGTTTCATTTTCAAGTTCAGCCAAGATGGCAAACCGCTATTAGAAGATGGACCAGTACATGTATTATTTGCTGATGGTTCTAATGTTGAAAATCCAATAAAAAATGTGCGTGCGATTCGTATTCAATAGGAGGATTTCGTCATGCGTGTAAAATGTGTCATTTGCGATACACTACATGAACTACCAAACGATTTACCTTTAGCGAAAAAATTACGCAATCGTCCCATCCATACGTTTATGTGTCCAGAATGTTCGAATCGTATTTCCGAAAACACACATAAACGAATCGCCACAGGAAAATTCCGCTTTTTCCGAACATCTTCAAAATTTGATGAAGAGTTTTAAACTACGATTTGGAAAACTAAAAACCCATTTTTCTCATTGAGAAAAATGGGTTTTTGCGTATAAAATTTCCGAATCTTTATAAGGATTTTACTTATTAATATTTAAAAGACTGTTCGTGGAATTTGAAATCGACGAAGCTTTCTCCGTTAATTTTGCTAAGCTGGAAAAAGTTCAAAACCTCTGTTTTTACCCCTTCTAAAACACGTTCTTCATCAACAACATACGCTTCTATCGCAACTGGAATTTCACCGAACTGTGATTTTAAAGTATCTGCAATTTGCTGTGCTGTCGCTTCCGAAACCTCGTCATCCACTAATAAATGGACAGTCGCTTTTTCCGCTTTCACATTATCAAGTGCTGTCTCTTCTTCCAAACCTTCCTGGAATACATTCGACATCACTAAAATCTCTTCTCCAACAATTGGTTGAATCAGTTCATTTACTTGCATGTTTACATTTTCACCATAATATTCGCCAAAATATTGACCGTCTTTTACTTCAAAATCATACACTATTTTTGATGTTTCCGATTGGACAGTTATTTCAAAATCATCACCGAATGCAGGTGCCGTAGATTTTGTGACAACAAATTGTTCGTTATAAATTTCACTTAGTTCCGCAGCTGCATTATCTTCATTTTTCGCAGACAATACTGCAGGTATAAAAATAACGCAAGATATAATAATTATCGCTAAACCAACAATGATAAAGACTTGTTTTTTTGTAAGATTCATTTTACTCTACTCCATTTTTGTTATTATCCCCAGTTATGAATTATAACGCTCCGAATAAAGCGTTTTCAAACAAACCGCCTTAAAAAAAGAAGGGAATGTGTCCAAATTAACACATCCCCCCTCTTTATTAACTTAGTTGTTTCGCTTCTTCACGTTTCTCACGCCACAAACGTGATTTATAAATGATCAGAATTAGCGCAGCTACAATTAAACCTTCAATCATCGGTAAAAATAACGCTAAAAATGTTAACACGATACATCCTATAAACAGGAATGCATAGATGATGACATTTCTGCCGAATGAAAGTTTTTTTGCAAAACCAAGTTTGTATACAATTGCCGACATAAGGAATACAAGAACGAATGTTGCATAGCCAGCTATTTCGTAGCTCGGTAAATTTTCGTATAAATATCTTGTAATTCCGGACATACGATTAAATACGTATTCACTTTCATTTGTAGATACAGTTGCCAGTAATACTAAATTAAAATAGCTACCAAACACAGCCATAATATTCAACATCATTCAACCTTTCCTTAATGACGCCAATTAAGCTTCTAACTCAGCGTTCTTTTTCTTTTTAGCAACACGCTCACGTTCACCTTTATCAAGGATCTGTTTACGTAAACGGATTGATTCTGGAGTTACTTCCAGGTACTCATCATCGCCTAAATATTCCAATGCTTCTTCAAGCGTTAAAATACGAGGCTTTTTAATAACATTCGTTTGGTCTTTATTCGCTGAACGGATGTTTGTTTTTTGTTTTTGTTTCGTAATGTTTACAGTAATATCGCCATCACGGTTGTTTTCACCAACAACCATTCCTTCGTATACTTCCGTACCCGGCTCAATGAATAATGTACCACGGTCTTCAATACCCATCATACCATAAGTTGTTGATTTACCATTTTCCATAGAAACAAGTACGCCTTGGTGACGTCCGCCTACTTTACCAGGTACTACTGGTGCATAGTGATCAAATGTATGGTTGATGATACCGAAACCTTTAGTAATCGACATGAATTCAGTTGTATAACCGATTAAACCACGTGCTGGAACGTTAAAGATTAAACGTACTTGTCCAGAACCGTTGTTTACCATATCAAGCATTTCACCTTTACGAGTACCGATTGATTCAATGATAGATCCTACTGAATCTTCAGGAACGTCGATTTGAACGCGCTCGATCGGCTCAGATTTTACGCCGTCGATATCACGGATGATAACTTGTGGTTTAGAAACTTGTAGCTCATAACCTTCACGACGCATGTTTTCGATTAAGATCGATAAGTGAAGCTCACCACGACCAGAAACTGTCCAAGCATCCGGAGAATCTGTATCTTCTACACGTAGAGATACGTCAGTTTGTAATTGTGCACGTAAACGCTCTTCAATTTTACGAGAAGTTACCCATTTCCCTTCGCGTCCTGCGAATGGTGAGTTGTTTACTAAGAATGTCATTTGTAATGTTGGCTCATCAATGCGTAATGGTGTCAATGCTTCTTGATGCTCGGTTGGACAAACTGTTTCACCAACGTTAATATCTTCCATTCCCGAAACTGCGATTAAATCACCAGCAATTGCTGTTTCAATTTCTTCACGTTTTAAACCGAAGAAACCGAAGATTTTTGTTACACGGAAGTTTTTCACTGTGCCATCTAATTTCATAAGAGAAACTTGTTGACCTACAGAAATTTTACCGCGGAATACACGACCGATACCGATACGACCAACGAAGTCATTATAATCAAGTAATGCTACTTGGAATTGTAATGGCTCGTCCGAGTTATCTACTGGAGCTGGGATCGCTTCAATGATTTTCTCGAATAGGCATTTCATGTCTTCTTCTTGGTTAGCTGGGTCTGGATCTAATGATGCAGTCCCGTTTACACCTGAAGCATAAACAACCGGGAAGTCTAATTGATCATCATCTGCACCTAGTTCGATTAATAATTCCAATACTTCATCTACTACTTCTAGTGGACGAGCTGAATCTTTATCTACTTTGTTAACTACAACGATTGGTGTTAAACGTTGCTCCAACGCTTTCTTTAGAACGAAGCGCGTTTGCGGCATACAACCCTCATACGCATCGACAACTAAACAAACGCCATCTACCATTTTTAAGATACGTTCTACTTCTCCACCGAAGTCTGCGTGTCCAGGCGTATCAAGGATGTTGATACGAGTTCCATTGTAATTTACTGCAGTATTTTTAGCTAAAATCGTAATTCCACGTTCACGCTCTATATCACCAGAGTCCATTGCACGTTCTTCAACACGTTCGTTTGAACGGAAAGTCCCTGATTGTTTTAATAATTGGTCTACTAACGTTGTTTTACCATGGTCAACGTGAGCAATAATTGCGATATTACGAATATCTTGACGTAAATTTGTCATTATTCCACTCCATATTCTTTTTTCAATTGTTTAACTGTGATATTATAGCACATGAAAGATTAAATGTCTTTTCACAATAATTAATTACATTTATTGTCACATATAAAAAGTATATGGAGGTATAAACGATGAATAAAGCAAAATTTGTGATGTTTATCTACGCATTAGCTGCGATTCTTTCAATGATTAGCATTGGATTTGCATTTTCTCTTGTTTTCATGACAGGACCAAAATATGAAACAACTGGCTGGATCGGTGTTATTTTAGGTGTTATCGTAATGTGCGGAATTTTCGGTATGGCATTTAAGACAAAACGTAAATTCAGAGATCAAGGTTTACTATAGAAATAAAAACTTCGGTGTTGTAATCCAAAACCCCTATTTTTCTCTACGAGAAAAATAGGGGTTTTTTGTTTGAAAATTGTTTTCCATTCCGGGTCGGACGCTTTCCGCGGGCGTGGCCTGAGCCTGTAGTCTCAGGCGTCACGCTATTCCCGCAGGAGTCGCCTCCCCTCCATTCCAATCAATTTTATAAAATATCCGTTTCATATAGTGAGTTTTTATATTCTCTAATTAATTTCTACATCTGCCATACTTTATTTTTATTTTTTCACTTCAATATATTTCTCCAAAATTAACTGATGAATTGAAGGGTTGGCGATTAGGAATGTATCTTTCGATAAATAATCGAAATCTTTGCCTTTTAGGTTAGTAGCAATTGCCCCTACTTCTTTCGCTATAATGACGCCACCGCCAATATCCCACGGTGCCAGACGCATGGACATATAGGCATCCAGCTTGCCGCTTACAACAAAGGCGATTTCCATTGCAGCAGATCCGTAAGAACGGGTTCCGCGTACCGTACGGACTAGTTCAATAATTTTTTCATGATTGATGCGATTATTCGGCGTAACCCAGTTCGCATTGATACCGATTACCGCCTCTTCGATTTTCACCGGCTGCAGCTTGCGCAACGGTGAATCATTATACCATGCACCTACACCTGCAATTGCATTAAATAGATCTTCTCGCATTACATCAAATATGTAGCCCAATACTCCGACACCATCTACATATATACCGATTGTAATCATGAAATGACGGTGCTGCTTAACAAAATTCATCGTGCCGTCAATCGGATCGATAATCCATACAACCCCTTCAAGGCTATCGACCTTTTCACCCATTCCTTCTTCACCTAAAATACGATGGTCCGGATTAAATGCTTTTATTTTTTCAATAAAAAATAATTCCGTTTCCCGATCTATATTCGTTACTAAATCATTGGGATTCGACTTTGTTTCGATTTCAATATTATAGGAAAATGCTGCTCGAATATTTTTTCCCGCTTCAAAAATAATTTCTTTTGCAAATTCATCCAGTTTTTTTATATCCATCGTTCATCCACCTTCCGACAACAATCGCTAGTTTATATATGTAAAAATGTTGAGCGTTTTTGAAGTATTCTCATTATAACAAAAAATCACTTGCTTTCTTACGTCGGCAAGTGATTTTTTATTTTGGAAAGGTTTTTTTGTTACGCATATGCATGTAGACCTTTTAATTCCTCTTGAATTTCTGTTAATCGTTTTTTAGATTTATCAATTTCAGATTGATTTTTATCATTCATCGCCGCATAGAGTGTAGCTAGTTCATAATCCATTTCCAACATTAAAATCTCTTCATATTGCTTTTCAATATCAACTTTGCGTATAATCTTAATCATCTGTTTCATAATAAATCACTTCCTTATCATAATTTTTCAGACTTTATCCACACTGGATAATATAAGTAATTCCTTAAGACATATAGCCTCACCTTTGATATTTTCCGTTGGTATAAAGTTTCTATTACAAGATTTTTTCCCAAAAAATTAATAAAATAAACATAAAACGAAAGGAATTATAAAAATATGAGTATTGTTAAATGGACTAAAGAAGACTTCCAAGTATTTGATATCGACGGTCTGGATGAGCGTATGGAAGCTTTAACTACAATTATCCGCCCGAAGTTCAATGAACTATCCGATACGTTTACAGGGTATTTCAGTGCACAAACAGGAGAAGAGTTTTTCGGTCATGTAGCCAAACATGCCCGCCGTACTGTAAACCCGCCAAAAGATTCATGGGTTGCTTTTGCTCCTTATAAACGAGGTTATAAAGCTTTGCCGCATTTCCAGATTGGGTTATGGGGTACGCACCTTTTCATCGTTGTTGCAGTGATTTATGAAGCGCCGCAAAAAGAGGAAATGGCACAGCGCCTACTGAAAAATATGCAAGTCATCAAAAATTTATCCGATGATTACGTACTTTCAGGCGATCATATGCAGCCAGATACGATCTCTTTAAAAGAAGCGCGCACCGAAAAGCTTGAACAGCTCCTTATACGCCTGCGTGATGTAAAAAAAGGAGAATTTCTTGTTGGGCGTCGTATACCTGCAGATGAGGCAATTAAAATGTCTGCAGAACAGTTTTTACAATTGGCTGAACAAACTTTCGATGAGCTTCTCCCTGTTTATGAAGTCATCAAAGGTTAATTGCAACCATTTATTATTAATATGTACAAAAGACTGCTAAACATTCCAACAATTTAAAAATAATTTTAAAAATTCTTAATATTAAAATTAAAAGCAGCATTTTCCCCGAATGAGAAAATGCTGCTTTTTGCTGTAATGAAAATCCGTAGCTTTCATCCGATTCTCGCCTTACTTAACCGATGAACTTCACTCCAACAGCGTTTTCATTACATTCTTACAATTTGCCCGTCCGCTAATTCTTTTGCAAGCTTTACAACACGGTACGGTACATAAGAGCTCGCCTGTTCAAATTCACGGCAAATTGTTTTTTCTTCCGCCTGGGAAGGGACAATCTCTTTAAAGCGTTTATAGCGTGCCATGACTAGTTCACGCTTTGCACCTTTTTCGTAAGCCATTTCCACAACTTCAAAAAAGCGTACGACATCCACCATTTCATCTGTCGTCCAGTCCGTTGATAATGGGTATGAATATTCCATAGTTATAACCTGCCTTTAATCATTACTGTCCCCATTTTAAACGGATTTTTTCCGCTTGTACAACCATACGCTGAATTAATTCTTCCACTGACGGTACATCTTGAATTAATCCTGTTACTTGGCCAGCCCAGCCATATCCCTTTGTCGCATCGCCGCCATAAATGAAATTTTTGTTAGCTTCACCGCTTATATATGATTTCAGCGCTTCATATGTAGGCGTTTTATCTTCTACTTCTAAAATTTCATCCGTAAATGCATTGCGGATCACTCGGGCAGGTGCACCGATCGAGCGTTTAATAACCGTCGTATCTGTTTCTTCACTTTCAATCAGGGCGTTTTTATATGCCATAGAAGCATGGACGCATTCTTTCGTCGCAATGAAGCGTGTACCCATTTCAATTCCCTCTGCCCCTAATGCGTGCGCTGCCATCCAACCACGTCCGTCTCCGATTCCACCTGAAGCGATAACCGGGATCGAAACACTGTCGACAACTTGCGGCACAAGCACCATTGTTCCGACATCGTCTCGCCCTAAATGACCGCCGCCTTCTTGCCCGACAACCATTACTGCATCCGCGCCAAGCTGTTCTGCTTTTTGAGCCTGTCGTTTCGCAGCGACGAGTACAAGTTTTTTACATGATGCATCTTTTAATATGTCGAATATCGGTGCAGGATTTCCTCCAGTAATCGTCACTACAGGTACATCCATTTCACCGGCTACTTCGATCATCTTTTCGTAACCTTTTCCATGCATTCCTATTGCAAAGTTTACTCCAAACGGTTGATCTGTCATTTCTCTCACTTTTTTTATTTCTTCTTTTAACGCTTCCGGTGATGGTAAGCTCATAGCGGTAATCTGTCCTAATGCTCCTGCATTGGAAACTGCCGCAGCAAGCTCTGAATAGGCCAAGTATGCCAATCCGCCTTGAATAATAGGATATTGAATTTGCAATAAATCAGTAATTTTTGTTTGCCATTTCATTGTTATTCCTCCTAAAATAATAGCTGTTAATTCATTTGATTGAAATATTTATATAGTCAGCAACTTTAATAGGTGCTATAATTCACTTGTTTTTAAAAAATACTAAATAGTGAGGTGGTACCTGCGTTGTCACAGTTAGAGACTCCTTTGTTTGATGCATTACTTAAGCATCGCAACAGACACCCTATCCAGTTCCATATCCCAGGCCATAAAAAAGGGCAAGGCATGGATCCAGCTTACAGAGAATTTGTAGGCGACAACGTTTTATCAATTGATTTAATTAATATTGCTCCACTAGATGATTTACACGCTCCTAAAGGTGTGATTATGCAAGCACAAAACCTTGCTGCTGAAGCCTTTGGTGCTGACCATACATTTTTTTCCGTTCAAGGTACTAGTGGCGCCATTATGACGATGATTATGACTGTCGTCGGTCCAGGCGATAAAATTATAGTACCTCGGAATGTACATAAATCGATTATGTCAGCGATTGTTTTTGCAGGTGCTATCCCTATTTTTATTCATCCGGAAGTTGACAGTGAGCTCGGCATTTCTCATGGTATTTCACCTGAGTCTGTGGAGCGTGCATTGACGACGTATCCAGATGCGAAAGCCGTACTTGTCATCAACCCGACATATTTCGGTTTTGTTGCAGATTTAAAACGCATTGTCGAAATAGTACATGCACGTAATATTCCAGTAATTGTGGATGAGGCTCATGGTGTTCATATTAAATTCCATGATGAGCTGCCGTTATCAGCAATGCAAGCAGGTGCAGATATGGCTGCTACAAGCACACATAAACTTGGTGGCTCCATGACGGGCAGTTCTGTCTTAAATGTGAGAGAAGGCCTTGTAACAGCTAAAAAAGTACAGGCAGTATTCTCTATGCTGACAACGACATCGACTTCCTATCCATTACTGGCGTCTTTAGACACGGCACGTCGCCAGCTTGCTGTCCATGGACATGACTTGTTGGATGAAGCAATCCGTTTGGCTAAAGATGCCCGCAAACGCATTAATGCAATACCGCATTTACATTGCGTAGGGCGTGAAAAACTCGGGACTTCCGCTACTTTTGATATGGATCCGTTAAAGCTGTTAATTTGCGTTAAAGATTTAGGCATTACCGGACATGTGGCAGAAGAATGGTTGCGTCAGAACGCTAACTTGGAAGTAGAGTTGTCCGATTTATATAATATACTATGCTTAGTAACTATCGGAGATTCGAAAAAAGAGATTAATTTACTTGTGAATGCTTTGACACGTATGTCGAAAAACTTCGAATCGGAAGCATCGATTACTGAAACAAATGTTCAAATCCCTGAAATTCCTGCTCTTGCCATGACACCGCGCGATGCATTTTATGCTCAAACAGAAAGTATCCCCCTTGCACAGGCAGAAGGGTATATTTGCGCGGAGTTTATAATGGTGTACCCACCGGGCATTCCAATATTTATTCCCGGGGAAATAATTACGCAGAGCAATATTGATTTTATTAAAATGAATATTGAAGCTGGTCTCCCTGTACAGGGACCTGAGGACAGCACATTACAAAATATCCGTGTAATTAAAGAGCGAAAAGCGATTTATTAATATTTCGACAGACAGCTAAATGCTGTCTGTCTTTTTTTAAAATAAATAAATCGAAATAAGCGGAATAATGAAAGCCCCTACAACCGCACTAAGCCCCATTGACAGCGACCCGATCGATAGATCTTCTTCACTATACTCCTTTAATTTTGTCAATCCGACACCATGTGAAGCACTTCCCATAGCTACCCCCCGACTGATAGCCGTATCAATTTTAAATAATTTAAATATAACTTGGCCCAAAATGGCACCAGTAAACCCTGCCACCATAACCATTACAGCAGTCAGAGGCGGTATCCCGCCAACAATATCACTTACTTGCATTGCTACAGGTGTTGTTAACGATTTTGGTAATGAAGTAAGGATAAATTCCTTGCTTGATCCGAAAAGTAAAAGCAATGCTACAACACTGATGAGACCTGCAATCATTGCGACAATGATGCTCGTAATAATGGAGTATTTATATTTAAATATAAGCTCACGCTGGTTGTACAAAGGAAATGCCAATGCTACAACTGCCGGACCGAGCATTTTCGATATCCACTGTCCCCCTTCCATGTATGTTTCGTAAGGAATATTAAAAACTAGTAAAATAACAACTGTAATACAAGTCGCCGTTAAAATAGGCAATAAAAGTGGATGACCCACTTTCAAGTACAGTCTGTTCAGCAAAACAAAAAGAAAAACAGTGCTACTTATGATGAACAGAATTAGCAGTAGATGCAGCAATCTTCTCTTCCTCCTTCATTTTACGTTCCTTTCTTTCTATTAATTTACTGACCTTACCGGTAATCACCAGTGCAAAAATTGTACTGATAATAACAGCCAAAACAAAAAGCCCTCCCGAGATCGTTAGCAATTCAGGATAATTGATGACACCCACTGTTGAAGGAATAAAAAATAATGTTAAAAATGCCAGCATAAAACTTGCACCGTTTTGTATGTATTTCACATTTAATATTTTAAAGTAGAGAGCTAGCCACAATATAAGCAACCCGATAATACTCCCAGGTATAATAATACCGGTAATTGAAACGATAAATTCACCTGCCAGGTAAAATAAAATGATAATGCCAATTTGAGCAATAGTACGAATAATCTCCACCTGTTAATCCCCTTTCCATAAAATTTCCTCATTATTCATTGGGAGCCCCTACTTATAGAAGTTTCACTTTATTGTACGTCTATTAAAAATATCTGTCTATTTTATTTTCCTGCTATAATTTGAACCATTCCTTGATGTTTAAAGTAACAGGAAAAGCTACCTTGTTTAACTAATACAAGGTAGCCTCCGTAAATATTTACTAGTTAAAGTTATTTAATTTTCACCTGTTTTGAATCATTGAAAGGCCGTTATCATTAATTTTTCACTTCACTTGTTGTCTTTAGCTGGACATTTATCAGTGATCCTAAAACACGTCTTAAAACCAAAGTCAGTTCAGGTACCGTTGTATTCTCAGAAATTACTTCTTTAGCAAATTGGATTGTCTTACTTATTTGATCGACAGATTGCTCTGTCAGTTCATTGTACGGAATTTGATTGATGTTGAATAGAATCGCCTTCATTGTATTGCGTAAAACGAATTCTGCATTTTGGGTCGAAATTTTTCCATTGCTATAATTATAATGTGATTCCATTATTAAAGGGCATGTTTGAAGGTTCCCTGCGGCCGTAATTAGCCCGTCATAAGCTTGCGCTATATCAGTATACTTTTTGTTAATAGCATTGACTATGGCGTGCTGTAACAGCTCATAAGAATCTATTGTAAAATCATCTTTTTGCACTTCAAGCAGCTTTCTTACTAATACATCAAGTGCAATTGTGGCAAATCGATCTGTTTCACCGACGAACTTTTCTTCTTTTGGCTCCATTAATAGTACAACTGCCGATGATGCCCAATCACTTTGCAGTTTCTTTTTTTCACCTGAATTATTCATACCGCGACAACTCCCTTAATCAATGAAATCCTGCAAGCAGTTTGACTCTTGTAATTAGCGCTTCTTTCCCAATTCATTCGATTGCCATTAGATTGTTTGTTCTATCTTTTCGACTTTTCAAATGTATGTTTCAGTTATATATAACCATATTTCACAATTTAGAAACCTTTTTATTATATAGGAAAATTATTTTTTCGTTGTGTGCTTATTTCCGATTCATAGCCATAAAAAAACACTGCCCATTTAAAATGGACAGTGTAAATTTCATAAATTATTTAGTTACAATGTGGATTGGGTTGCCTAGTAAAACTTCAGCAGCTTCCATTGTAATCTCACCTAAAGTTGGGTGTGCATGGATTGTTAATGCGATATCTTCTGCAGTCATACCGCCTTCAATAGCAGTTGCCATTTCAGCGATCATATCAGAAGCACCAACACCAACGATTTGAGCACCAACTAATAAGCCGTCTTCTTTACGTGCTACTAGTTTCACGAAACCTTCTGTTTCGTTTAATGCTAATGCACGGCCGTTTGCAGCGAATGGGAATTTAGCAGCTTTCACTTCTAAACCTTCCGCTTTTGCTTGCTCTTCAGAGTAGCCTACAGTTGCCATTTCTGGATCTGTGAAGCATACTGCTGGAATTGCTAAGTAGTCAACTACTGATGGTTCACCAGCGATTGCTTCTGCAGCAACTTTACCTTCATAAGAAGCTTTATGAGCAAGTTGTGGACCTGCAACGATATCACCGATTGCATAGATGTTCGATACTGAAGTACGACCTTGTTTGTCTACTTCCAATAATCCGCGTTCTGCGAATTTAATACCTACTTCTTCTAAGCCCATTTCATCCGTATTCGGACGACGACCAACAGTTACTAATACGTAATCTGCTTCAACAGTTTTTTCTTCGCCGCCTACTTCATAAGTAACGACTACGCCGTTTTCGCTTTCTTCTACGCCTTTAGCAGATGCGTTTACTACAACTTCAACGCCTTTTTTCTTAAGACCTTTTTTAACGATTTGCGTCATTTGTTTTTCGAAACCAGCTAAAATATCTTTACCGCCTTCGATAATTGTTACTTGAGAACCTAAGTTAGCATAAGCTGAACCTAACTCTGTACCGATGTAACCGCCACCGATAACTACTAATTTACCTGGTACTTCAGGGAATGATAACGCACCAGTTGAGCTTACTACACGCTTTGTAAATTTAAATGTCGGGATTTCGATAGGACGAGATCCTGTTGCTAAAATAGCGTTTTTGAAAGTATAAGTTTGAGCATTATCACCGTCTATAACACGTACAGTGTTTGCATCCACGAAGTAAGCTTCACCTTTTACGATATCTACTTTATTACCTTTTAATAAGCCTTCAACGCCGCCAACTAATTTTTTAACAACGCTGTCTTTAAATGCTTGTGCTTTAGACCAGTCTAATTTCACTTCAGATGCTGTAACACCCATATCATCTGAATGTTGAGCATTTTCAAAGCGGTGACCTACTGAAATTAAAGCTTTTGAAGGGATACAACCTACGTTTAAACATACCCCGCCTAATGCTCCACGTTCAACGATTGTTACCTTTTGACCTGTTTGTGCTGCACGGATTGCTGCTACATAGCCACCAGGGCCAGAACCTACTACAAGAGTATCTAGTTCGATTGGAAAATCTCCTACTACCATTTTTTTACGCCTCCATTAATAATAGTTGCGGCTCACTTAATAAACGTTTTAAATGATTTAAAGCGTTTTGTGCAGTCGCACCATCGATCATTCGATGATCAAAGCTCAATGATAATGCTAACACATGTGCTGCTACAATTTCACCATTTTTTATTACTGGTTTCTCTGAAATACGACCAATTCCTAAGATCGCCACTTCAGGGTGGTTAATTACCGGTGTGAACCATTGCCCACCAGCTGAACCGATGTTTGTAATTGACATTGACGCGCCTTTCATTTCGTGCGTCGCTAGCTTACCATCACGTGCTTTTACAGCCAATTCATTAATCTCTTGAGATAAGCTGAACACTGACTTACGATCAGCATGCTTAATTACAGGAACTAATAAACCTTTTTCTGTATCAGCCGCAATACCAATATTATAGTAATGTTTTTGAATAATTTCTTGTGTCGCATCATCAAGCGAACGGTTGAAATCAGGATATTTACGTAAAGTCGAGATTAAAGCTTTCACAACGTACGGTAAATACGTTAATTTAATACCTTGCTCTGCTGCAATATCCTTGAATTGCTTACGGTGTGCAACAAGTTCTGTTACATCCACTTCATCCATTAACGTTACGTGCGGAGCCGTATGTTTTGAATGTACCATTGCTTTGGCAATCGCTTTGCGGATACCGCTCATTTTTTCGCGTGTTTCCGGGAACTCGCCTTCAAGCACAACAGGAGCAGCTTGTTTTGTATCTGTTTGTTTCTCTTCTGCTTGCGACTGTTGTGTCTCATTTACTTCTTCTGTTTCAGAAGCTGACTGTTGACCTCCGTTTAAGAAGCTCTCAATATCTTCTTTTAACACACGGCCATTTTTGCCTGTACCTGAAACTTGCTGAATGTCGACACCTTTTTCACGTGCATACTTACGAACAGAAGGCATTGCGATAATGCGTTTACCTGAAGATTCTGTTTCAGATGTTGATGCAGCTTTTTCTGTTTCAGCAGGAGCTTCCGGCTGAGCAGTATCTGCACTCTTATCCGCTTTCGTTTCTTCTTTTTTCACATCTTGGCCAGCCTCAGCAGTAGACTGTACTTGTGCTTCTGTTTTGTTTGATTCATTTGATTCGTGGTGGTCATCACCTTTTAGTTTTAAATCTTCATAGCCTGGTGCATCAAAGCGGATTAAGGCATCCCCGACAATCGCAACCGTTCCTTCTTCTACAAAGATTTCTTCTACTGTACCATCAACTGGTGACGGAATTTCAACGACTGCTTTATCATTTTGAACTTCTGCTAAAATATCGTCTTCTTTTACTTGATCGCCAGGTTTAACGAACCATTTGACGATTTCACCTTCATGAATACCTTCTCCGATATCTGGTAAACGAAACGTAAATGCCATTTATCTCACCCTCAATTCTTAGAATGTTAAGACTTTCTTTGCAGTTTCCATTACATCTTTATACGTAGGTAACCATACACCTTCCGCTTGTGGGAATGAATAGATTGTATCCGGTGCTGCTACACGTAATACTGGTGCTTCTAATGATAGAATCGCACGCTCTGTAATTTCTGCGACTACATTTGCCGCAATACCTGCTTGCTTTTGCGCTTCCTGAACAACAATTGCGCGACCTGTTTTTTCAACAGATGCAATAATCGTTTCGATATCTAACGGCTGAATTGTACGCAAATCGATTACTTCTACTGAGTAGCCTTCTTTTTCCAATTCTTCTGCCGCTTTTAGACTTTCGTGAACCATTAAGCCGTAAGCAATGATCGAAAGGTCCTTCCCTTCACGTTTCACATCTGCTTTACCCAATTCTATTGTATATGACTCTTCCGGAACTTCTTCACGGAATGAACGGTATAGTTTTAAATGCTCTAGGAAAATAACCGGATTATCATCACGGATCGAAGCAATTAGTAAACCTTTTGCATCATATGGTGTTGATGGAATAACTACTTTCAATCCTGGTGATTGAGCCATCAATCCTTCTAATGAATCCGAGTGCATTTCAGGCGTATGAACACCACCGCCGAATGGAGAACGGATTGTTACAGGTGCATTATACGTACCGCCTGAACGGTATCTCATACGAGCCAATTGTCCGCTGATCGAATCCATTACCTCGAATACGAAGCCGAAAAATTGAATTTCAGGTACTGGACGGTATCCAGTTAACCCTAAACCAACTGCTAAACCACCGATTCCTGATTCTGCAAGAGGCGTATCAAATACACGGTCAACGCCGAATTCTTTTTGAAGACCTTCTGTTGCACGGAATACCCCGCCGTTTACACCAACGTCTTCACCGAATACTAAAACGTTCTCGTCATTTTTTAATTCGCAGCGTAATGCATCTGTAATTGCTTGAATCATTGTCATTTGTGCCATGGCTTATTTCGACTCCTTCTCTTTATAAATCGCATACTGTTCTTTTAAGTTCGCCGGCATTTCTCCAGCGTACATATTTTCGATTAATTCCGTAACTTTTTGTTTTGGTGCTTGGTCTGCTTGTTTAATAGCATCTTTAATCTCTTCTTTAGCACGTTCAATTACTGCTTCCTCTTTTTGCTCATCCCATAAACCTTTAGCTTCAAGGAATGTACGGAAGCGTACTAATGGATCTTTTGCAGCCCATTCATTGTCGATATCCGTTGTACGGTAACGTGTCGGGTCATCCCCTGCCATCGTATGTGGTCCGTAACGGTAACACATAGTTTCGATTAATGTTGGTCCTTCACCACGAACAGCACGGTCACGCGCATCCTTTGTCGCTGCATATACTGCTAATGGATCCATTCCGTCTACTAAAATACATGGAATACCTGCCGCTACACCTTTTTGTGCAATCGTTTTAGCAGATGTCTGTAATTCACGTGGTGTCGAAATTGCATATTGGTTGTTTTGTACGATGAAAATCGCCGGTGATTTGAATGCACCCGCAAAGTTAATTCCTTCGTAGAAATCACCTTGTGATGAACCGCCGTCACCTGTATAAGTAATCGCAACTGTTTTTGAACCACGTTTTTGTAAACCAAGTGCTACACCCGCAGTTTGGATATATTGTGCACCGATAATAATTTGTGGTGCCAATACGTTTACGCCTTCAGGTACTTGGTTACCAACGAAGTGACCGCGGCTGAATAAAAATGCTTTCCATAATGGTAAACCGTGCATAACGATTTGCGGAACATCACGGTAACCTGGCAAAATCCAGTCTTCTTTTTCCAAAGCATAATGTGATGCAAGTTGCGAAGCTTCCTGACCCGCAGTCGGTGCATAGAAACCAAGACGTCCTTGACGGTTTAACGAAATCGAACGTTGATCTAATATACGTACGTAAACCATACGTTCCATCAATTCAACTAATTGCTCGTCCGTTAAGTCCGGCATAGCCGCTTCATTTACTATTTCACCCTGCTCGTTTAAAATCTGGAACATTTCAAACTTACTTTCAATTTCCTGTAACGTTCCAGCTGGGTCCAATTGATTCTTCATTTTTTCTGCCATTGTTTACATCCCCTTTGAACTGTATTAAAAAAATTTCGTTTTTTACTAGTACAACGTTTCTATAACCCGAGTATAAAGAATAAAATTCTATCGGTCAATCATTGTTTATCATCTTAATTAAAGATTTTTCCTCGCATTTACCGAAACTGATACAGTTACATTACCTGTATCATATATTAATCACCTCTGTACTATAATAGAAAAAACACCCAATAAATTTTATTATTTAATTAATAACACCACACCATTTATTCATTCCCTTATATTGAATTGTTAAATCTGAAATTATGATATTTTTCTTTTGGAGAATGTTTTTTCTTACTTCGATTCCGGAGAGTCGTGTATACTTACACATATAAGTTTGAACTGAAAGGAAGTTTCACATGATTTTAATGGAACATATTATCCGTGAAGGACACCCTACATTACGCACCCGCGCGGAGGAAGTTACTTTTCCGTTATCTGCAGAAGATCGACAACTCGCAGATGATATGCTGCAATATTTAATTAATAGCCAAGATCCTGAAATTGCTGAAAAATATAATTTACGTGGCGGTATCGGCTTAGCTGCAAACCAGGTAAACAGTTTAAAACGTATGTTTGCACTGCATTTGGAAGACGAAAACGGCGAACTGCTCAGCTTTGTCGCAGTTAACCCTAAAATTGTCAGCCATTCTGTCGAACAGACTTATATAACAAGTGGTGAAGGCTGCCTGTCAGTAGACCGTGCCGTTCCCGGTTATGTCTATCGTTATGCACGCATCACTGTGAAGTTTATGGCAGTGGACGGCGAAGAAAAGAAGATGCGTTTATCAGGACTTCCTGCAATCGCGTTCCAACATGAACTTGATCATTTAAACGGCGTTATGTTCTATGATCGCATCGATGAAAAAGACCCGTTCATCCAGTTAGAAAACAGCATTCCATTCGGAAGAGACTAAATCTATAGAACCCATTTTCGTTAGAAGCGAGAATGGGTTCTTTTTTGATAAGTTACTATAGAAGAAAGTCGTTTTAATTTTGAAACTTCTAATAAAATTGAAAATGTTCCAATATCCGTGTAAATGTTCTAATAAAAATGAGATCTTCTAATATAATTTTCAATTGTTCTAAAATGTCAGTCCGATGTTCTAAAATCCTTTCCATTCTTTCTAATATCGTTAACCGATTATCAAATAACCGCTTACATTGTTCTAATAAAACCTTGCGCCCTACTCCCACAACAAAAAAACGCTGTGTAAAATTTTCCACAACGTTTCTTCTATTGTTCTACTATATTAACTTTAATTTCTTCATCGCGTCAGCCAAGCCGCCATTGTCCACATGTCCTGTAATCATTGAAGCTGCTTCCTTTGCCCTCTCATGACCATTTTCCATCGCGACACTATACCCAAACTCTGACAGCATTTCAATGTCATTCAATCCATCGCCAAATGTAATAACATCTTCAACCGGGAAATTAATTTTTTCCAGCAGTTTTCGGATGCCGTTTGCTTTTGAACCACCGGCTGGCAGTACATCACATGAGAAAGGATGCCAACGGATAAATTGAACTTGCGGGAACTGCTGTTCATAAATTGGCTGTTCCTCTTCTTCTATAAATACAAGTGTTTGATACACCGGTGTGTGCAAATAGTATTGCGGATCGATTTGCGGATATGGATATTGAAGTGTTGCTAAACTGCTTTCCACACTTTCATAATCGCTTTCAGTCGCGATCATTTCCTTTTCATTCAGGAATACTAACGGATGATTGCGCTGTGCACCAAATTCCAGGATTTCCGTTAAAGTTTCATTGTCAATCTGATCGGTATACACGACTTTCCCCTGATAGACAACATATTGCCCGTTAAATGTCACATATGTATCGATTTCAAGCTCTTCCAGTATATCTTTTATCATAAATGGTGCACGTCCTGTTGCAATCGCAATTTCATGACCGTTTTCACGTGCCTTGAATATCGCTTCCTTTGCAGAAGCAGGCAATTTTTTATCTGAATTGTATAAAGTGCCGTCTACATCAAAAAATAATATTTTCTTCAATTTATAACGCTCCTTTAATTTTAATAGACCCTTTACAAAAGTCTGAATATTTAGTATAATGAGTGTGAGGAGTGATGACCTATGTTAAAACGTCTCAAAAAGAAATGGCGAAAACGATTAAATGGCATCCTCGGAAAAAAATTAATTGCCTAACACTTCATTTAGAGTGGCACGCCCGATTACAGGACGTGCCATTTTTTTCATTCGTGACCACTTTGATGTTCACGAAATTTGAAGGGCTTTTCTTTATTTTAAAGGAGTCCCGTGATAATATAAAGGAAATGCATTTTTCTACAAATTAGAAGTGCAGTAATAATGTTCGTACTTAAAGGAGAGTAACTATGATTTACAAAGTCTATTATCAAGAAAACATTTCTGAGATTCCAGTTCGCGAAAACACAAAAACACTTTATTTAGAGGCGTCATCTGAACGTGAAGTACGTCACTATTTAAAAGACCGTAACTACAATATCGAACTTGTTCAACTTCTAGAAGGCAACTATTTAGAATATGAACAAAACAGCCCGAATTTCCGTCTGGAGAACGCTTAATTGTTATGAAATTCGTTAAGAATGATCAAGCGGCTGTATTCGCACTCGGCGGACTGGGCGAAATCGGCAAAAACACATATGCAGTACAATTCCAAGATGAAATCATCCTAATAGATGCAGGTATTAAATTCCCTGAAGACGATTTGCTTGGCATTGACTATGTAATTCCAGACTATACGTATTTAGTTCGAAACGTAGACAAAATTAAAGGCTTATTTATAACACATGGTCACGAAGATCATATCGGTGGTATTCCTTATTTATTACGTCAAGTTAATATTCCTGTATATGGCGGAAAACTTGCACTAGGTCTACTTCGCAACAAATTAGAAGAGCACGGTTTATTACGTACAACAAAACTGATTGAATTTAAAGAGAATGATGTCATTAAATTCCGTAAAACAGCTGTTAGCTTCTTCCGTACAACACATAGTATTCCAGATGCATATGGTATTGTCATCAAGACACCACCGGGTAATATTGTGCATACTGGTGACTTTAAGTTTGACTTTACTCCAGTAGGCGAGCCTGCTAACTTGACGAAAATGGCGGAAATCGGCCGTGATGGCGTTCTTTGTTTACTATCAGATAGTACAAACGCTGAAAAGCCTGATTTTACAATGTCTGAGCGTACAGTCGGGAAAAGCATTGACGAAATTTTCCGTAAAGTTGACGGACGTATTATTTTCGCAACATTCGCTTCAAATATCCACCGTTTACAACAGGCAACAGATGCAGCTGTGAAATACGGCCGTAAAGTGGCTGTGTTCGGTCGATCAATGGATAATGCGATTACAATCGGCCGTGAATTAGGCTATATTACAGCACCTAAAGAAACATTTGTCGATATACAAAGTTTAAACCGTTTACCTGCAAATGAAGTGATGATTTTATGTACCGGTTCTCAAGGGGAACCGATGGCTGCATTATCACGAATTGCAAACGGCACACACCGTCAAATTCAAATCCAGCCTGGTGATACAGTTGTATTCTCATCTTCTCCGGTTCCTGGTAACACGATGAGTGTAAACAAAATTATCAACTTATTATTCCGTGCCGGTGCAGAAGTTATCCATGGCGCATTAAATAATATCCATACTTCAGGTCACGGTTCTCAGCAAGAACAAAAGCTGATGCTGCGTTTAATGAAACCGAAATTCTTTATGCCGATTCATGGTGAATACCGCATGTTGAAAATTCATACTGAATTAGCTGAAGCTTGTGAAGTTCCATTGGAAAACTCGTTCGTTATGGAAAATGGTGATGTACTTGCATTAAGTGCAAATGAAGCACATGTTGCAGGACGTATTCCTTCAGGCGATGTGTATATCGATGGGAATGGAATCGGGGATATCGGCAATATCGTATTACGCGACCGCCGAATTCTTTCAGAAGAAGGTTTGGTCATCGTTGTCGTAAGTGTCGATATGGCCAAAAACAAAATTGTTTCCGGTCCGGATATTATTTCTCGCGGATTTGTATATATGCGTGAATCTGGCATGATGATTAATGAAGCACAAAAAATGCTGAACCATCATTTAAACAGCACGATTCAGGAAAAAGATACACAATGGAATGATTTGAAAAATGAAATTACTGATGTATTAGGTCCATATTTATATGAAAAGACAAAACGTCGCCCAATGATTTTACCGATCATTATGGAAGTATAAAAGGGACTAGTTCCCAATATAAAAAATCCATCATTTTGCTTTCGCGAAATGATGGATTTTTATTTATGTCCGAAGTTTAGTCAAAACAGCGCTAACCTACCGCTGAATAACCTTCTTTACAAATCGGTTAATATCGACATCCGCACCGATAATGAGTAACACGTCCCCCACTTGAATACGCTCTGTTGCATTCGGGGAAATCATGATCTCATCACCGCGAGTAATGCCGACGATGTTCAATCCGTATTTAGCACGTACATCCAGCTCGATTAATGACTGACCGGCAATACTTTCGTTCGCTTTAACTTCCATAATGGAATGCTCATTGGAAATTTCCAAATAATCAAGAACACTGTTTGACATCATATTATTGGCAATCCGGATCCCCATATCACGTTCAGGATGCACAACAAAATCCGCACCGATTTTCAGCAATACTTTTTCGTGGTAGTCATTCTGCGCTTTCACTGTAATTTGCGGAACACCAAGCTCTTTCAAAATAAGCGTCGTTAAAATACTCGACTGGATATCTTCACCAATCGCTACAATGACATGTTCGAAATTCCACAATCCGAGTGATTTGATTGTTTCCTCTTCTGTCGTATCCGCTACTACAGCCTGTGTTGCAATACGGGCAAATTCATCGACACGTTCACTGTCTGTATCGATTGCCATTACATTGGCCCCTTGTTTAACGAGTTCACGTACGATACTTCCTCCAAAACGTCCCAGCCCTATTACTACGAATTCTTTTTTCATTCTTTTCTCCTCCGAACATCCAGTTGCCACTAGTTTACCGTATCAAAACAGCTATTGTCATTAAATTATGCGTTCTATTTTCTGCTGCAGTAATTTCAATGCAAAATAGCCCGCTTTAAAAAAGCGCAATTGCTGCTGTTGATCAAATATATAGTAAGCAGGTACGAACTTGTTTCCAAACCTGTCGCTTATTTTTAGTTCGTTATCAAGGTAAACAGGGTATATTAAACCGAGTTGCTTTATTTTCTCTTTCACAAGTTCTTCTGAATAATCCGATTCTTCTCTTGGCATATGAATCGCATGAACCGTTAACCGATCCCCAAATATACGTTCCAGTTCCTTCAGATTTTTGATGGAATGGGCACATTCCGAACAGCTCATTGACCAGAAATAAACCAATGTTGCTTTCGCATTTTCTTCGTAAGTATTCTCCCGATTCAATATTTTCGTCGCGCCACTCAACGATGGCATCATTGTTCGAATCCTCATTTATAT
The DNA here is from genome assembly GCF_037975215.1 of Solibacillus sp. FSL R5-0449. Taxonomy (NCBI): domain Bacteria; kingdom Bacillati; phylum Bacillota; class Bacilli; order Caryophanales; family Caryophanaceae; genus Solibacillus; species Solibacillus sp. FSL R5-0449. Next base: position 838,013 of record NZ_CP150239.1, on the reverse strand, counting down.
TCACCTCGTTGTAACATATGTAATGACGGTTTTTTCGGTACCATTCAAATGCCCCAAGACATATATCAATATATATTTGGACAAGACCCTTGAAAATACATATGAATTATGTATAATTATTAGTGCTTTCGTAAACTTAAAGTAATGTAAAAGTAAACTTCCTTACTCAAGGTTTATAAACAGTAAACTATTGAGCGAAAAATATAAGGGGTGTGACTATATGCAAATTGGTTCAAAAATTAAAGCCCTTCGCATAAAAAAAGGGCTTACCCAGGAAGAGCTCGGGGAACGTACCGATTTAACGAAAGGCTATATTTCCCAATTAGAACGCGACTTAAATTCCCCTTCCATAGAAACATTGTTTAACTTGCTGGAAGTTCTCGGGTGTACGCCACGAGATTTTTTTGATGACACGCAACAGAACGAAAAAATTGTCTTCACGAAAAATGAACAAACATGTTTTATTGATCAGGATAAAAAATATGAAATCGAATGGCTTATTCCTACCTCAAATGAAAAGGAAATGGAGCCGGTTTTCATTACATTGCAAAAAGATGCAGAATTTAAAGCATTTGAGCCATCCCTGGCAGAAACGTTCATCTATGTTCAAAACGGACGAATCCGTGTCGTTCTTGGCAATGAAGAATATATCGCCAGTGAAGGTGATGCCGTATATTACGAAGCATCTTCCAACCATCAAATTTTCAATGCGCACAGTGGCATAACAAAATTGCTCCTTGTCGCGACACAATCATATTTATAAATTAGGAGGATGCATAATGGATAACACGATTATTCGCTTTGAGAATGTCACAAAATCATATGATGACGGAACAGTAGTTTTAAAAAATATTAACTTTGAATTGGAACGAGGGAAATTCTACACATTACTCGGACCATCCGGATGCGGGAAAACAACGATTTTACGTATAATCGCCGGGTTTACCGACGCCTCTACAGGAGATGTTTTCTTCAACGGAAAACGAATTAACGATGTTCCTGCAAATGAACGTCAAGTAAATACAGTATTCCAGGATTATGCACTCTTCCCTCACTTGAATGTTTTTGAAAACGTGGCATTCGGCTTACGAATCAAAAAAGTAAAAGAAGCAGAAGTAAAAGAACGTGTACAGGAAGCATTGAAGTTCGTTAACTTGGCAGGCTACGGCAGCCGGGAAATTTCGGAAATGTCTGGTGGTCAGCGTCAGCGTGTTGCGATTGCCCGTGCCATAGTCAATGATCCGGACGTGATTTTACTTGATGAGCCTTTATCTGCGCTTGATTTAAAATTACGTACAGAAATGCAGTACGAACTTCGGGAACTGCAGCAGCGTCTTGGTAAAACATTTATATTTGTTACTCATGACCAGGAAGAAGCACTTGCAATGAGTGATGAAATCTTTGTCCTTTCCCAAGGTGAAATTAAGCAATCGGGTACACCTGTTGATATTTACGATGAGCCGATTAACCGTTTTGTTGCAGACTTTATCGGTGAATCGAATATTGTGGACGGTATTATGATTGAAGACTACCGTGTAAAATTTGCAGGAAAAGAGTTTGAATGTGTCGATGCCGGAATGAAGCGAAACGAAAAAATTGATATTGTCATTCGTCCGGAAGACCTGGAAATTACAACACCTGAAAAAGGCAAACTGATCGTAACAGTCGATACACAGCTGTTCCGCGGTGTGCACTACGAACTATCGACATATGATAAAGACGGCAATGAATGGCTTGTCCACTCATTGAAGAAAGCGGAAGTTGGCGCTGAAATCGGATTGGACTTTGATCCGGAAGCAATTCACGTAATGCGTTTAAACGAAACGGAAGAAGATTTCGATAAACGTTTAGAAGCGTATGGGGATGAAGAGCATGAATAAAACAGCTAAAGGACCGTTAATCCCCTACGTTTTTTGGATAATCTTATTCGTTATCGCACCAATTGCGTTAATCGTCTATTATTCAGTTCTTGATCTAAACGGGAACTTTACATTGGCCAACTATGCGAAGTTCTTTACACCGGTTTATTTGAAAATGACGTTGAGCAGTTTCTGGTATGCATTTTTAATTACATTATTTACTTTAATATTTGCCTACCCTACTGCTTACTTACTGACTAAAACGAAGCATAAACAGTTATGGCTTATGCTGATCATTATTCCTTCTTGGATTAACCTGCTGCTAAAAACATATGCATTCATTGGTATTTTCGGTTTGTACGGCCCGATCAATGCAATGATTGAAGTATTCGGTTTTGATCCAAAACAAATTTTATTTACAGACTTTAGTTTCGTATTTGTATCGGTTTATATTTTCATTCCGTTTATGATTATTCCGATTTTCAACTCATTGGACAAAATGAATCCTTCACTTATTTACGCATCTCGCGATTTAGGGGCAAATGCATGGACAACTTTCCGCCGTGTTATTTTCCCGCTGACAATCGACGGCGTAAAAGCAGGTATTCAAGTAACGTTCATTCCGGCATTATCATTGTTTATGATCACACGTTTAATCGCCGGAAACCAGGTCATTACTTTAGGTACGGCGATCGAGCAGCAATTCCTTGTTTCGCAAAACTGGGGTATGGGTTCGACAATTGCCGTGTTCTTAATTTTATTCATGGTGCTCACAATGCTGTTCACGAGACAAAAATCTAAAGGAGGACGTGTCTGATGAAAAAGTTGTCCGCTATGTCGAAAGTATATTTACTTTTCGTATTCGCGATCCTTTACGCACCAATATTTTATTTAATTTTCTACTCCTTTAACAGTGGCGGCAGCATGAATAATTTCGAGTCATTCACACTTGAGCACTATGCGGCTGTATTTGAAGATTCAAGATTAATTATCATTTTGCTGAATACCGTACTCGTTGCCCTATTATCAGGTTTAATCGCAACGATTATCGGAACGCTTGGGGCTATCGGTATTGTTTCATTGAAAGATAAAAAGATGCGCAATACATTGCTTTCGTTAAATAATGTTTTGATTGTTTCTCCAGATGTCGTAATCGGTGCAAGCTTTTTGATTTTATTCACAATGATTGGTGTAAAGCTGGGATTTGCTTCAGTACTTGTATCGCATGTTGCGTTCAGTGTACCGATCGTTGTGCTTATGGTTTTACCAAAATTGCTTGAAATGAATACTTCTCTGATCGATGCTGCACGAGACTTAGGTGCAACGAAACGCGATGTTTTGACACGTGTTATTTTACCGTACATTTCACCAGGGATTTTCGCCGGTTTCTTTATGGCATTGACGTATTCACTGGATGACTTTGCAGTTACATTTTTCGTAACCGGAAATGGTTTCAGTACACTATCCGTAGAAATTTACTCAATGGCCCGTGCCGGTATTTCATTAACAATCAATGCTATTTCAGGATTAGTATTTGCTGTAACGGTATTAATCGTTATCGGATACTACTTTATTAACAAACGTTCAAAATCAGTAGCAACGGGGGGACAACGATGAGAGAATTAGTTCAAGCAACGGCTGCCATTGTCATTGTATGTGCCCTGTTGTTTTTTACAGTTGACCGTATGCAATCAGCCGGCTCTGCAGGAAGTAAAGATACATTAACGGTTTATAACTGGGGTGAATATATCGACCCGGAATTAATCGATAAGTTCGAAGAAGAAACAGGAATTAAAGTAACGTATGAAACATTCGATTCAAATGAAGCGATGTTGACGAAAGTACAGCAAGGTGGCTCTGCCTATGATATTGCGGTCCCTTCCGAATACACGATTGAATCAATGAAAGATGATAATCTGCTTATTCCGATCGATCATAACTTAGTGCCAAATCTGCAAAATATTAATGAAGACTTTTTGGATTTACCGTTCGATCCTGACAATGAATACTCAATCCCTTATTTCTGGGGAACAGTTGGCATTGTCTATAATCCGAATTTAATCGATGACCATCTAACGTTTGAATCTTGGGATGACTTATGGGATCCTTCATTGAAACGAAAAGTATTTCTAGTCGATGGCTCCCGTGAAGTAGTAGGAATGGGGCTGAACTCTATCGGCGAGTCACTTAATGTGAAAAATGAGGACTTATTGCGTAAAGCGACAGATCACTTAATTGAACTTTCACCAAATATTAAAGCGATTATCGGTGATGAAATTACACCGCTTATGATTAATAATGAAGCATCAGTAGCATTAACGTTCTCCGGTCAGGCCGCAGATATGATGTGGGAAAATGAAGAACTGGAATTTGCCGTACCGCAAGAAGGCTCTAACTTATGGTTCGATAATATGGTTATTCCAAAAACTTCACAAAATATCGAAGGTGCCCATAAATTTATCAACTTCATGCTTGATCCTGAAAATGCTGCGCAAAATGCTGACTATGTCGGCTATTCAACACCAAATGAAGCGGCTTGGGAACTGATGGACGAGGAAGTTATTAACGATGAGCGTTTCTACCCGCCACATGACCAGCGTGAAAAATTGGAAGTTTACGAAAACCTTGGCCTTGAATGGCTGGGCAAATACAACGAATACTTCCTTGAATTTAAAATGAGCTTGAAATAAGAACAAAAGTGCTAAAGCGCCCGTTCAGCCCCGACAGGCATTGGAAAGCCCGACTAGAAAGTAAACGTTTCACCACTTTCGACGGCGGGATTGAAATGACCGAGGGGCTGGCGCTTTAGCCTGGACGCAAATAACATTTTATTTAAAAGCTATCCATAATGCCAGAATCTATAATTTCCTTAACTTTACGAAAGCGTGGCCAACAAATTTGGTCACGCTTTTTTTATAGCTTATGTATAATACGCTTGTCGATTTTATTATTTTGTTCATCCCACATTGTATGGATTTCAAATGTCCCCGGCTCGAAGAATAAATCAAAACGTACTTGAATGTCCTCCTGCATCGGGTAATATTTGGTCTCGCTTATTTTCACCCATTCCAGCTCCCCTTCTGTACAGGAGTCTAAAACTTCCCCCGTAAAATCATCCGTCCAATAATTATAAATAATAAAGTGATCGAGCCGTTCCGGGTTCGTGTAATGGGAAATTCCCTTAAACACTAAAGACTGTATTTCCAGCCCTGTCTCTTCTTTTACTTCCCTTATTGCACCTTCAGCAAAGCCTTCGGGAAAATCCACTTTGCCACCCGGCGGAATATATCCTTTGAAATGATCATGCTGCCGGTTGAGCAATAATACTTTATCCTCTTTTTGTATCATGACGACAGTCCAAAACTTATAATTCATCCTTATCTCCCCTTTCACCAAAAGCTACAGTTTACTGGATTCTCTATATAAGCATATTTAACAATTCAATTATCGCATAGAAATGCTCCGGACTAATAAATTCTTTACTAAGATTTGACATGAATAAATGCAATTTTAAAATTTTTAGAGTATGATATTTAATATAAATTTATATTTCTATTGTCGAAATATCTAAACAGGAAGGCTGGCATTGTATGACAGAAAAATCCAATAAGTTAGCGCTTTATTTATTAATGTTTAACATGTTCATTACAATGGGCGGTATCGGGATTATTGTTCCTGTTATGCCTGCCTATTTGCAAGTATTTGGTGTCGGTGGACAAGTCCTCGGTTTTTTAATTGCCGGCTTCGCACTCGCACAGTTTCTGTTCTCTCCGGTTGCCGGTGATTTGTCGGACCGCCATGGCCGGAAAATGTTCATTATCGGCGGGCTGATCGTGTATGGATCTTCCCAAATTTTATTCGGTCTCGCTACGGAAGTATGGGTATTATTTTTAGCACGTTTTTTAAGCGGAACAGGCGCTGCATTTATTATGGCACCAATTATGGCTTTTGTAGCCGATATTACAACGTATGAAGAGCGCGGCAAAGGAATGGGCATGATCGGTGCAGCAATGTCATTAGGCTTTATGATTGGACCGGGTGTTGGCGGATTCTTATCTGAAGTAAATTTGACATTCCCTTTCTTTTTAGCTGGAGCTGTAGCATATATGGCCGCAATTCTGTCCGCTATTTATTTACCTAATATTAAAAACATTCGGGAAACAATTGCACCGCGTGAAAAACTGTTCAGGCAAATGGTCAAATCTGTGAAGACCTCCTATTTTATCTTTTTAATCATCGTCTTCACATTCAGTTTTGGTATTGCCAATTTCCAGGCAACTTTAACACTTTATTTGGATCATAAATTTGGCTATACCCCATCAGAAATTGCCATTATTTTAACAGTCGGCGGGTTTGCGGGGGTAGTGCTGCAAATGTTTGTCGTGAATAAATTGTTTAAACGTTTCGGGGAAATGAAGGTTATTTTAGTGAACTTATTATTGGCGGCTGCTATGATGCTGCTCGTTATTTACATTAGTGGCTTCTTCATCATTTTAGTTGTCGCTACACTGTTCTCGATTGCCACAACATTTATTCGTCCAGCGGTAAATACACTTATTTCAAAGCTTGCTGGCAATGAACAAGGGTTCGCTGCCGGTATGAACAATGCTTATATGAGTCTTGGTAATATGTTCGGTCCTGCACTTGCGGGTGTCCTATTCGACTGGAATCCGAACTCTCCTTATATTTTAGGTACATGTGTCCTCGTCAGCTGTTTCACGCTTGCGTATTTATGGACAGTCAAAAAAGCACCTCATTTAATGAAAGCCACTTCATAAATCAAAAAAGCTATCCAAAATTAAAATTGGATAGCTTTTTGTATGTTTAGACAAGCTGACGGATAAATTGTTCGACGAAGCGGCAATTTAGAGGAATGAGCGACTCGTCCGGTGCCATTTTAGCATGGTGGAGTCCGTAATCTGAATTGGCTCCCGTCCAGAACATCGCCCCTGGCAAATCCTTGATGAAATAACCGAAGTCTTCACCTGTCATTGCAGCAGGACATTCATAAGCGGTTGTCCCTTCGAACTGTTCGGCATACTCCAGAAGCGCATTCGCACAATCCGCATCATTATTAACCTCATAATACATTGAGCCGTAATCAATAGCGATGGCGCATTCGAATGAGGCTTCAATTCCTTTGCATATTGCTTCGATACGACGTTTTACTTCAGCCATCGCCTCTGCATTCAACGTACGAATCGTTCCTTCAAGTCGCGCATTTTCCGCGATGACATTTTGAACTGTACCAGAAGTCATTTTCCCGATTGTAATAACAGCACTATCCATTGGATCGACATTACGGCTAATAATAGTTTGCAGCTGCATCACTAGATTGGCCGCAGCAACTGTCATATCCCTTGTTTTGTGCGGATAGGCTGCATGACCGCCAATTCCTTTCAAATCAATAAACAGCTCGGAAGTATTGGCAAACAGAAGCCCTGGTCTTGTTGCAATCGTACCAACCGGATATTCCGGCGCGATGTGTAATGCATAGAGTTCATCTGCAACAAGATGTGGCTGCTCTGCTTTTAACCATTCGAGCATTGGCTCTGCCCCGCCTGGACCTTCCTCAGCAGGCTGGAAATAAACAACGACATTTTGAACTGGCGGCTGGATGGAAAATGCCTCGACAAGTCCAAGTGCAATCGACATATGGCAATCATGACCGCAAGCATGCATAAAACCGGCATACTCCGATTCGAACGGCAATCCCGTCTCTTCTTGTACAGGAAGTGCATCTATATCAGCACGCCAGCCAATCAGCTTGGACGGGTTCGTACCTTTTATAAATACAACAATTCCTGTTTTCCAAGTTGTTATTTGCAAATGCTGCTGATCGAGATTTGAAATAAATTGGAGTAAATAGCTCTGTGTTTTAAATTCATTAAAGCCTACTTCAGGAATCTTATGTAGGTCTCGTCTTACTTCAATAAGATGCCTCATGTCGTTCCCGCCTTTTTATAAATTACGCAGTGAATCGATAATTTCTGTTTTCGATTTTGTTTTTTCATCCAATACTTTGATTTGACGAGCTGGTACACCTGCAACGACTGTGTATGGCTCAACGTCTTTAATAACGATCGCTCCGGCTGCTACTACTGCACCTTTACCGATGCGAACACCTTCCAGTACAACCGCATTTGCACCAATAACTACATCATCTTCTACTACAACCGGTAATGCACTCGGTGGTTCTACTACCCCTGCAAGAACAGTTCCTGCACCAATATGGCAGTTATCCCCTACTGTTGCACGACCACCTAATACCGCGCCCATATCAATCATTGTTTTTGCGCCGATTTCTGCACCAATATTAATAATGGCACCCATCATAATGACTGCATTGTCGCCGATTGTAACTTGATCACGGATAATTGCGCCCGGCTCAATTCGTGCATTGATTTTTTTCATATCTAAAAGCGGTACGCCTGAATTACGACGATCACTTTCTACTACATAGTCTTCAATAAGATCTTCGTATTTTTTTAATGATGCTTCAATTTCAGTCCATTCACCAAATACTACAGCATGATTACCTTCACCAAACACTTTGCTTTCGGCACCAAATGATAAATCCGCAACACCAATTCCTTTTACATAAACTTTTACTGGTGTTACCTTTTTTGCTTCTGAAATAAAATCAATGATTTGTTGTGCATTTAATTTTTCCATATGACACCTCGCTGCGTGTTAGATTTTTTAACAGGAATAATTGTACTAAATTTTCAGTAATATTAAAACTATTTTTTTAGTTGGTTTCACTTGAATAATCATACAGACAGCGTGCATGATCTTGCACTAAATCGACAAAAGCCTCCACTTGGCGTAATTCGAATGTCGATTCATAGCCGATCAGCCAAGTATCCCGTGTTAACCCGTCATCATTTTCATTGTTGGCCAAAGGAATTTTATGAACATTTTCTTCGCCGTTCAACGTAATTGAAGGTAAAATAGCATAGCCGATTCCATTTACAGCCATTTGCTTGCATGTTTCAATCTGATCTACGATGATCTGATGTTTCGGATTGTAGTTGAAATGACGTTGCCACCATTGCTGAATCTCCTGATAATAATTCGAATCGCTTTTAAATTGGATAAACGGGCGGTCGGATGTCAAGATATCTTCCATATCCTGGATTTCTTTATCTACTAAATACATCGTATCTCGGAACAAATGAATTTTTTTCCCTTTCCATTCTGCCTGTCCACGAACAATGCCGATGTGTGCTTCCCCGTCATAAAGCGCTTTTATGATTTCTGAGCTCCATCCAGTAATTAACGAAATTTTCGTATCCGGATATTTCGTTACATAGTCTTTTAACACTTTCGGCAGCCAATTTTGTCCGACAATCGATGCACAGGCAATTTTTAAAGTACCGTGCACTTTTGTATTCAACGAGTGAATCGTTTCAAAAATTTCTTCCCGCTTAACGATCAGATCATTCGAGTATTGAATAACCAGCTCTCCCGCGGGCGTTGGTGTTAACCCTTTTTGGGAACGAATAAATAATTGTACGCCCCATTCTTTTTCAATTGATTGAAGTCGCTGTGACAGTGCTGGCTGTGTTAAAAAAAGGCGCTCTGCCGCTTTTCGCATATTTCTCTCTTCTGCCAACACTTTAATAATCTCTGCTTCTGTTGCTGTCACTGACAACCCTTCCTTTCCGAACAAACGGTTAAAAAAACGACAAAATCCCATTAGGACTTTGTCGATATATTTTAAGCGTTGTGCTGGTAAATATATTTCTTTAATTGTTTTAAAATAATTCTTCGCGTCATAATACCGACAAATGTACCTTCTTCATCGACTACACATAAAAAGGCGTGGTTAATTACTAGATCGAGTGCACGTTGGAATGTATCCGTAATTTTTAAATACACAACTTCCTGATTCATGACCTCATCCACACGAATGTCTGCTAATCTATCATATTCAATTCGCTCTAAGCCTAAAATAGACTCCGTTATCATTTTGGTACTTAACAAACCTTTTAACCGATACTTTACATCCAGAACCGGAATAGAAGAATACCCCGTTTTTGTTAAAACTAATAATGCATGTTCAGCGTTATTGCCACTTTGTACATGGGCAACCTTCTCAGATGAAATAATAAAATCCTTTATCGGCATATCTAGTAAAGCTCTGTTGTTCGTTGAAATCATGACATTCTACTCCTTTATCCCGCTAATAACGGGCAGCACCATACTAGGATAAACTGAAAACTTACTGCCGTTATTCTTTGCCCTGTCTTTCGACAAAACAGTTTCTCTAATCTCTATCATACCATATCGTTCATTTTTATGACTATGAAAGGCGCCTATGATTGCAAAAGAAAAAGCATAATAAGACGAGAAGATTCGTCCCATTATGCATTAATTTCAGTAACCCCTTGCCCAGTAATAGAAAATAATGATACCTGTAAATGTGCCAAAAACCACATACGATAAAATAATCGGGTTGAGCAGGAATGGATGCTCCTGAATTTCTTCAGGCACTTCCGAATCACGTTCCTGACCGCTGCCTTCAATATTATGTCCGACACGTACCGTCAAATAATAGCCTATAAAACTTAATAGGATGACAACGAAAATTGTTGGATATAGCCATATTCCGATTGTGATCGCCTCCTTTTTACAGTTAGCGATAGTATGCAGCAATCATCTGGAATTTATTCTTTTATGATATCATTTAAAAAAGTTAAAACGGGTGCTGATTCAGCCATTGTCCGCCATCTAAAGTAATGCATTCCCCGTTTAAATAATTTGCTTTATCCGATAACATAAATACCGCTAGATCTGCTATTTCCTCAGGTGTGCCAAGACGTTTTAACGGTACAGAATCCAATGTACGCTTCGCTTGCTCTTCAGATTCCCACAGTTTGTCTGCCCCGCCTGTGCGCTCAATCGGACCCGGTGCTATGGCATTTACACGGATTCCATATTGGCCTCCCCATTCAACCGCAAGCGAACGTGTCAGCGAGAGCACCCCGGCTTTTGCGGCAGCTGAATGAATCACGCCAGCTCCTGCACCCCAGGCATATGTAGCAACCATGTTAATAATCGAACCTTTCATACCATTTTCAATCCAATAACGACCAATGGCAGAAGTACAATAAAATGTACCGTTCAACACAATATCAATAACAGCTTTCCATCCATTCGGCGAAAGCTTTTCTGCATGCACTAAAAAATTCCCTGCAGCATTGTTCACTAAGCCGTCTACTTGACCAAACTTTTCTGCCGCAAATGCCACCATTGCTTCTGCATGTTCCGGTTCCCGAACATCCATCTGAAATGTTTCAATTGATGAGCCGAACACCTCTATTTCCTTCTTTGCACCAGCTAAACGTTCCAAATCACGTCCTGTGATTACAACATTTGCCCCTTCTTTCACGAACTGCTTAGCCATACCGAGCCCCATCCCGCTAGAGCCACCTGTAATGATAATCGTTTTGCCTTGTAACATTTTATTCATCCCCTTTGTCTATAAAATGAACAGTCATTCATAAATAGAGTTTACTATAATAGAGGTGAAATAAATACTAATATATTATTTTTTCTGTTTTATACGGATATTTCTTTTATTAATATCGCATTTCCTTACTTTCAGTGGAGCGGTCAGTTCAGATTTTCTAATAAAACGAAAAATTATCTAATATAAATTTATTTGTTCTAATAAAATTGCGATGTTCTAATATATCTTTAACATGTGCTAAAATGTTGGTACTTTGTTCTAATATCAGCTTCATATTTTCTAAAAACCCTCTCCTTTGTTCTAATATCCTGCTGAATTGTTCTAATAAATCTCCTCCCCCGCCACACCACTAAAAAAAGCTACGAACATTTTGTCCATAGCTTTCTAAATCACTATTCTTCGATAATCGGGCCGAGTGATTCGGCCAAAAAAATCTCCTGGCTGTTAATCCGTTCATCATGGTGGGAGCCTTCTTTATAGTGGTATTTCCCATTGGAGTCCTGGATACGTACTTTTTGATTATCTTTAATTTGAAGCAGCATAATACGCTGGATCCGGTATTTTATTTCCGGGGAATAAATCGGAAACAGTATTTCCACACGTTTAATCATATTTCGTGTCATCATATCTGCAGAAGATAAGTAGAGATTATCCTCACCGTTATGATGGAACCAGAAAATCCGCGAGTGTTCCAGGAAACGGCCCACAATGCTCAAAACGGTTATATTTTCGGAGATTCCCGGGATGCCGGGACGCAGACAGCAAATCCCACGAATAATCAGCTCGATTTTTACGCCGGCAATCGACGCCTCATAAAGTTTCATCATCAAATCCTTGTCGGTTAAGGAATTCATTTTTGCCCGGATAAACCCGTTTCCATATTTTTTATGTAGCGCTATTTCCTTATCGATTAACTCGAGGAATTCATCCCGAATATCAAAAGGCGCGACGACAATATGATGGAATTCAGGTTTGTCAGTATAACCGCTTAAATAATTAAAGAAGTTTGTCGCATCTATACCAAACTCCTTATGCGATGTAATAATCCCCATATCCGTATAGATTTTTGCGGTAGCATCATTGTAGTTGCCGGTCCCTAAATGTACAAAGCGTTCAATTTTTCCATTCCGTCGACGGACAACAAGTGTAATCTTTGAGTGCGTTTTTAAATTATTCATGCCATAAATGACAAGGCACCCTGCTTGTTCAAGCTCTTTTGCCCAATGCACATTATTTTCCTCGTCAAAACGCGCTTTCAACTCCACTAAAACCGTCACCTGTTTACCGTTTTCTGCCGCCTGCTTCAACGCCTGGATAATCGGCGAATTTCCGCTTACCCGGTATAGCGTTTGCTTAATCGCCAATACACTTGGATCTTCTGCTGCTTCTGCGATAAAATCGACAATCGGTCCGAATGATTCGTACGGATGATGGAAAAATATATCCTGGATTAATGCTTTTTCAAAAATATTTTCGTTCGATTGTAAATCTTGGGGAGGCTGCGGTATAAAACTTTCATACTCCAGATGTTCCCGTCCTACTGAAATCTCTTTTACAAAACTGAACATTGCCGTTAAGTCGAGCGGGCCGTCAATTTTGAAAACATCGGACTCCCCAAGTTCAAATTCGTCCAGTAAATAATCCAGTACATCATCATTCATCTCGCCGTCACGTACTTCCAGGCGTGAACCCGCACCCCATTTACGTTTTTTCAGTTCTTTTTCGATTTCCACTAACAGGTCTTGTGCGCCTTCCTCATGGATGGTCAAATCCGCATTTCGCGTTAACCGGAATGCTTGTGTCGATTTTACTTTATAGCCTAAAAATAAACGGTCAATATTACTTGAAATGACATCCTCCAGCAATACAAATAACGTCTTTTTGTCTTTTGACGGTATTTTAATAAAGCGGTTCAATACGGACGGTACTTGAACAATCGCTACTTTATCCATACAATTTTCCGTGTCCTCACAGTTGTTTTCCAGCATGACAAACAAGTTGAGTGTACGTCCCAATAATGTAGGAAACGGACGGTAGGCATCTACCGCAACTGGTGTAAGTACAGGAAAGATTGTTTCTTCAAACAATTCATTGATATAACTTTTTTCTTGCTCATTCAGCATTTTCAAATCAACGATATGCACATGTTCTTTCGGTAGCAGTTCATGCACTAAATGGCGGTAAACTTCTGTTTGGCGTCTGACCAATGCCTGTGTACGCTCGGCGATTTTCGCCAGCTGTTCTTTTGGAGTTAAACCTGATTTATTTTCCGGCTTATGATAGCCTGCACGAATTTGGTCCTGTAAACCCGCAACCCGTACCATGAAAAATTCATCCAGATTGGAACTGAATATTGCCAAAAACTTCATCCGTTCCAACAACGGGTTGTTTGTATCTTCCGCTTCTTCCAATACTCGTTCATTAAATGCGAGCCAGCTTAGTTCACGGTTATTGTAATACTGGGGTTTCGCAATTTCCACAAGCAGCTCGTTGCAAAAATCAGGATTATTTTCAATGTCCACATGCTCCGGATCAAAAATCGGATCCTTTTCCATATTCATTGTCATATCAACCCTGCCTTTCTTCCTTGAACTTAAGTTTTACCTCACCTTTGAAAACACGCTCGATATGCTTTTTCTGTTTTTCTGCCTGGGCCATTTCAGCTATTGCCCGTTCAGAAGCGTGTACTTCTATGTGAAATTGGTTGTTTACTTTTTCGATTGCAATATTTTTGACGACATTGCGCTTCGTCATATTCAAGGCATAAACAAATTTTAATATCGCCCCAAAGTCGCGCAGCTTTTTAAATTCCTCTTTTGAAATCCAGGAATCGAACGGACGTGCAAAACGCAAAAAGTAATCACGGTTTTTATATGATGCCAGCAATGCCAGTTTAATCCGGTTGAGATGGGACAAGCCTGGTATGGACTGGTTGGAAATCAAATAAAAAGTGTGCTGACTGGAGGAATCCAGCTCGATATATTCTCCGATTCCATACACTTTTGCTGCTTTCTTTAATAGTTCTAGATCTACTTCACTATATTCAAATAGCTTTAAATTAATACAGCCCTTATATAATTGCTCTGTCAGCGATTCCAGTGTACGTACTTCCTCTTCCGTACGTCCATAGGCTAATGCAAGCTGCCGACCGCTTTCTTCAAAAACATTGTACTTATCATAGGCATGTGGATTATCTTGTAAAACACGGCTAATAATGAGCCCTTCCCGCAATCCCTTTTTACTGATAAGGAAAGAATTCGATTTTACAGTAGACAGGAGCGCCATAAAGACTTCCATTGCCGGAACGATAATATCTGCCCGGTCTGATGAAAGACCATCCAGTTGCCTCAAATTATCGTACGAAAATTCTGTCAAATAGTCGCGCAGTTGTTGTAAATCACTCAACGTCATTTCATATTGATGAACACCAGATAGTGGGTAGCCAATTTTTTGCTGGTGAACTTGGGCGATATTTCGTGCACTTCCCCCAATCGCAATCACCGGTAATCCTACATCGACGATCCATTTCAACGAAGCAAATTGTTCTTTCACAAATGAACGCAGCTTCTCACGCTCGCTTTTATTTATAACCGTTCCGCTTACAAATTTTTGTTTTAAGGAAACAGTACCGAATGGAAAACTGATCGTTTTTTGGAGCTTTTTATTGATGAATAATGTAATCTCAGTTGAACCGCCCCCGATATCGATTGTCACTGCAGACGGGGTATCCATCGAATGGGCTACTGCAATAAATCCGTAATATGCTTCTTCTTCCTCGGTTAATATATCAATCAGAATGCCTGTTTCGTCTTTCATACGGGTAATTATCTGATCGTTATTGATCGCTTGACGTACTGCGGCAGTTGCAGCCGCTTTTACGTCCGTTACATCGTAATCCGCCAATATTAAGCGGAATGATTTTAACGTCTCAGCCAATAGCTGAATACCTTCTTCGGACATTTCACCATTTGGCAATAAATATGTGCGCAGTCGGGCAACGGTTTTAATATTACCGAATTCTTTTAACCCTTCGTTTTTATTATAGGAGTATAGTACAAGTCGAATCGTGTTAGAACCAATATCAATGATGGCTGTCTTATTTTTTTTCATCATCCGCTTCACTTCCTTCTAAATACCTTTGTATTCTTTTGCCCTCTTTATTGCCCTTCAAGAAAAGTTGCTGCATTAGTTCAATATTCTTTAAGTCTCTTCTTTTTTTGTACAAAAAAGCCGGAATAACTTTTTCAAGGTATCCGGCTTTCTCATTATTTTATACATTTTAAAACAATGCTTCAATTATTAGGCTAGTCTTTTATAGAATTAACTTATCCATACGTAAAATCAGTTCTGCAATTTCAGGTTTTGAAATTTGTTCTTCCGCTCCTACCTGTTCACCTTTATGACGCAAATCATCGGTAATCAGACTTGAGAAAATAATGACTGGAAGCTTTTTAAGATCCGGATGTGACTTAATTTTCTTTGTTAAATGATGTCCATCCATTTGAGGCATTTCAATATCTGTAACAACTAGCTGTACATGCTTTTCGATTTGTTTATCTGCTTTCGCCATCGCTTCCAGATATTCATATGCATCACGACCGTTTTCAAAAAACTCCGTGTTCACATAACCTGCTTCATTCATCGTATCAAACAGCAGTTTACGCAGTAACGGTGAATCTTCCGCGATAATAACTTTCTTTTCAGTACGTTCACGCTTGCCGAGCTTTTTCACAGCATCTACACTTATGCTAGATTCAGGATTAATGTCAACCATGATTCGTTCAAAGTCCAGTAGCAAAATCATTTCTTCTTGAGACTTGATAACGCCAATCACTTGAGATGCCCCACCTTGGTACATGTCCGAAGGTTTTTCAATCTGATCCCAAGAAATACGGTGAATTTGTGTAACATTGTCCACATGGAATACAACACGCTGCTTATTAAATTCCGCCACAATATATTTTTGCTGTGGGTTTCGGTTTTCTGTCGGTATGCCTAATACTTTCAACATATCTACAACCGGCAATACTTCCCCACGCAATTGAATAATGCCTTCAACATGTGGATGCACATGCGGAATAAATGTCACTGGTATAGGCTGAATAATCTCTTTTACTTTAATGACATTTATACCGAACTTATTGTTCGCCACCTCAAATTCAACGATCTCAAGCTCATTTGTTCCACTTTCTAGTAAAATCCCTTTCTGATTTTCCACTACATGTCTCTCCTTCCAAACTGCCACGCTTACAATAATCCTATTGTATCATAAGAACTATTTAACTACTATATATTATTATGCCCTTTGTACTCACTCATAATACTTGATTAATGCTTGTGTCCCATTGTCACCATAACCTTCTGCAAGTAACTGATCGTACATAAATTTCGCTAAAGTTAAGCCTGGTAATTGGAGATTCATGCGTTCCGCTTCATCAAGCGCTATCTTCATATCTTTAATGATATGTTTAATATAAAAGCCTGGTTCCATATTCCCCTTCAACATACGTGGGGCAAGATTGGAAAGCGACCATGACCCTGCTGCCCCTGCTGTAATCGAACGAAGAACTTCTTCCATTGTGAGTCCCGCTTTTAAACCGTAAGCCATCGATTCACAAACACCAATCATGCCGGAAGCAATCGCAATCTGATTGCACATTTTCGTATGCTGCCCGCTGCCTGCAACACCTTGGTAAATAATATTTTGTCCAAACAGTTCGAAAATCGGCTGCATTTTTTCGAATATATCTTTGTCGCCGCCAACCATAAGCGATAACGTTCCATTTTTGGCACCGATATCTCCACCTGATACGGGTGCGTCAAGGCTATGTAATCCGCGTTCACTTGCCTCTTGATAAAGTTTTTTCGCAAGAGTCGGTTCGGATGTCGTCATATCAACAATAATCGCTCCTTGTTTCGCTGCAGAGAAAATACCGTTCTCTCCAGTATAAACTTCCTCGACATCTTTTGGATAACCGACCATCGTAAAGACAATATCCTGTTCTTTACTTGCTTGTGCCGGTGTTTCTGCCCATTTTGCGCCTGCTGTAATAAGATCTTCCGCTTTGCTTTTTGTTCTTGTATAAATTGTTACATCATGCCCGGCATTCAGCAAATGCACAACAATGCTTGCCCCCATAACGCCTGTGCCGATAAAACCTATTTTTTTGGATTCCATATGTATGCCCCTTTAGTATTTTCTTTTATTTTAACAAAACCAGCCAGAACTTCAATGTCAGTGTATTTTAATAATTCAAAATAAAATAGCACCGCTTCACTATAAGATAAATTTCTATACCATATTACTTTTAAATCGGAAAATTTTGTTAGGGTTCTTTAGAGGAATTGGATGAATAAATTGAAATTTCGAGCATATATAAAAAAAGAGAGCAGTAGCGTTGGTCCGCTTCTACTCTAAAGGGGGAAATGAGAATGTTGCTGTGTTCAAAATTACTCTTCCCTTCTCAGTACTGTTTTAAACATAAAATTTATAATTTTTTTTATTATTTAATGTTTAAAAACAGATGTGCACTTCTTGATTGATTAAAAGCATTCATCAGATTGTCTACTTGGATACTTAGCTCAAGTGTTTTGTGACTACGTAAACCATTTTCCAGACCCGATTGAATCATTTGTTCGCGCTTTTTTTCAATTTCCAGTAGTAGTGCCTCATTCGAGATAGGTCTACCCAATTTATTTCCTCCTTTTTTAGTCAATTACCATTATTATACCCATTTTGTAATCTTCTTACAAAAGAATCATTATTCAAAATTCGACAATTATTATGCCCTTGAGTTTTCCGAAAATGTATAAACAACATCCCCGCCTTGTTTTGCTTCACCACGGAAGTTTTTAAATTGTTCATCTTTCACAAGGTATTCCCGGAACTGTAAAAATTCTTCTTTTTTTATAATCACAGATTGCAATTCACCGTTACGCAACTGATCGAGAATATTTTTATAGTCTGTCATCTGGATCTCTCTTTCCATTTTTTATGTGCATAAATCCAATATATCAAACTCTTAATCGAAAATATATTTCAAATAAACCCTAGTAAATTAATAAAATTATTCAAACTAATTGAATTTTGTAGTATAATTTCAAGCAAACTGTTAATTAGTAGTCGATGAAGGGACTGACTGTGTATGAAAATTGCGGAAGTTGGAAATATAATCGAGTTTAAAGACGGCTTAAAAGGAGTCGTTGAAAAAGTGAATGAGAATTCCGTTATCGTTGATATAACGATTATGGATAATTTCCATGATTTAGAAATGGAAGAGAAAACAGTTGTTAATCATAAACGGTATAAAATATTAGCTAATAACGAATAATTTAATGCAAATTACCCTTTTTAACATTGATATGATGATAAAAAGGGTAATTTTTGTTACGATACGTAAGGGGAGGTTAAGCTATTGAAAAACAGAAAACAAATCATTACACTCCTTCTGGCATTAGTTTTTATTTTCAGCATGATGTTTTTTACATTTTATGAAAAAACGATTTTCTGGTATTTATATGCCTTTACATTACTAGTTGGAATTGCAATCAGCTTAATGGCAGGTAAATTTGAAGATCGCATTCCAACTTGGCAGTATTTGATTTACGGTATTGGATACGGGACAATTACGTATGGTATTGTAAAACTCGGTTACAAGATAATGCCTTATCTCGATAAAAATGCAGCAAAAGATATTACGAAATTTTTGGATGTATATGGTCCTCAAAATATTTTCCATTACTTAATGCTCATTTTTATTGTAGCAGTGGGAGAAGAAATATTTTGGCGGGGCTATGTTCAGCAGCAGTTAAAACAATTCACAACGCCTTTCTGGGCTGTCTTGATCACATCTTTACTATTTTCGCTGTCTCTAGCCATTAGCGGGTTCCTGCCGGGTGCTCTTGCAGCAATTATCGCCGGTATACTTTGGGGAGCTTTATATGAATGGAAAAAAAGTTTACCATTAATAATCGTTACCCATATTGTCTTTGTTTTACTATTATTTTTAGTTTTACCATTATTCTGATACAATTAAAGCAGAAACTTATCTTTCTAATTTCCGTCTATACAAGTAAAAGGGGGATCCATATGAAGAAATCAATTTATCAAGTCGGTGCCGTAGTAATTTTATCTGCATTTTTGGCAGCATGTAATACGGATACAGACGAGCCTACAACATCAAATGCAGCAAATGAAGAACCTGCCGAAACAGAAGAAGTGCAAAATGAAGAACAGCCGGAAACTACCGAGACGAACGAGACAGACGAATCGGATGACGCTTCTTCAGACCAGCAAGAAGAAGCTACTGAGACATCATCAGAAGAAACAAAAGCTGAACAAGAAGATAAAGCCGATAATACTACATTGACATACATTTCAAATGGTCAGCCGTTTGAAGAAAAAGTAGTAACTTCTACAAGTGATGAAATGAATTACACGATTCAGCATTTTGAAAACTATACACTTACTTCAGAAGAACCAGGTGTTGACAGTTTATTAAATAATGCTGATGAAGCTACTTCAATGCAGATTGAAGTTGTACAAAAAGAAGATGTAACTTTTGATCAGTTAAAAGAATCTGCAAAAGAAACTATTTCTGCCATTGCACCTGATAGCACAAAAGATCTGGATTTGGCATCTACTTTGGAAGAACGTAAGGAAATTTCAAATATTGTTGGATATGAAGCTTTATTAGAGGATGAAAAGGTTGTAAAAGTTGTAATTGAACGTGAAAACCTATTTGTTACACTAACAATTTACGATAATGTCCAAGCTGACTTAACAGACGCCTTTTTACAAATGGGCTTAACAATTCAATAACCACTAAAAAGGACACCCGTAAATTCCGGGTGTCCTTTTATTGCTTAATAGGATAAATCTTTAATAGATAATCCTAATTTTTTTAATAACTCTATTGCTGTCTGTTTTTCTTCAGCTGTTAATACCCCTAAAAGTTCATGAATATTCTGTTCATGTTCAGGAAACAGTTTGTCCATAAACTCGGAACCAAGATCGGTAATTTCCGCGTATGTGACACGACGATCGGTTGGACACGAAACACGCGCTAAAAAATTGCGTTTTTCCAGCTTGTCCACTACGTAAGTAATCGACCCGCTCGCCAATAAAATTTTATTCCCGATCTGCTGCAGGGGCTGGCGACCTTTATGATATAAAAGTTCTAAAACTGCGAATTCTGTAGGATTCAAACCATTTGCTTGTATAAATTGATTCGTAGCTTCACTTATCGCTTTATGAGCTCTTGATAATACGATAAATAATTTTAACGATTGCTTTACTTCCTCTGAAGCCATAAAAACCATCCTCTATTTTAAATAATCAATTACACTGTATGCAATTGCGCAGGATTTAAGGAGACCCTCATTGCCGGGACCGTCAGCTGTTGCCGGTAATATGACGTTCAGGCTAACTTACTCTTTAAATTCCCTTCAATAACCTGTGATTCCTGCAAGAAGCTTGTCCACCACGAAATTGATACGCTTTCATTTCCGAGTGGAAGCAATGTTCTTACACTGAATTCTCCAGATTCCAGCTAGTATTTACTAAAACTGCTTAATGAAGATGTACATATTATAGCGATGGATTGGAAGTTTTGTCAAAATCACTTCGAAATTGCCGCCATTCTAGCCACTTTCATTGAAAAAGAAGGAGAAGAATTTAAATATTCAATTTCATTTCGTAAATCAAAATCAATTAAAAACTTAGATCCTGCACCTTGCTCACTCTCAATGTGAAGAGCCCCATTATGTTCTTTAACGACAGATTGTACAAGCATTAATCCCAGCCCGGATCCTGTTTCCTTTGTTGTATAAAAAGGATTTAATGCATTTTCTATATCAACCGCATTCATCCCTTTACCACTATCCTCAACTGAAAGCTGCAGCGTATTTTTACCTCGGTAAACTAAACGTACGACAATGTAATTATTCGTATCCATAGCTTCGATCGCATTTTTCAGCAAGTTAATAATCATTTGCATCAGGCGATTAAAGTCACCATTAATTTTGTATTCTACTTTTTCGTCAAATTCAAATAAAATCATAGCATTTGTTTTCATTGCAAGAGGTTGCATACGCTGAATTGCCTCGTCTACAACTTCCTTCATATCAAGCATTTGGAATGCTTGTTTCTTTGGTTTTGAAATGTTGAGAAGATCCCCAAGTAAATCATCCATGCGCTTCAATTCCGATTCAAGAATTTTGAAGTAAGGATATTCCTGCTCATTTAAACTGCTCTTAATCATTTGGATAAAACCTTGAATCGATGTCATTGGATTTCGTATCTCATGGGCAATCGAAGCAATATTTTGACCAATAAATGATAACGATTGCTGATGCTCGATTCTTTTCAACAGCATCATCTCTTCTGTTTGATCAATAATTGTTGTGACCAAGATCCCTAAATTTTCATCTACTTTACTAATAAAATTTAAATAGACCGTATTTCCATCTTCTGTTTTTCTCATAACAAAAATACTGGCCATTTCCCTGTTGGAAATCTTTTTATAATATTGAGTGATGACCTGGGAATCATATTGGCAGTCTTCAAATAGATAATCATAGCTTCTATTTTCTATTTGAGATGCTTTGCGATCAAGTAAATGTAATGCCATAGCATTGCCGGATATAATCTTTCCATTCAGCATTGTTAATATTACACCTTGCGCCATTCCATCTATTAAATTCTGAAACATCACGGTTTTACTTTTTTCTTCAAATGAGATGACATTGGAAGGGTTTACCTGAATCCTAGTAAAGATTAGTTGTTTATGTTCCAGATAATGACCCCAAACTTGAACCGGTATTTTTTGGTGATATTTATTTATTAATATAAACGTTGCAGTAGATGTTGAATTTTCAATTACAGAACCGGTAAATCTCTCCCACTCACCACTAATTTTATCCGCACTTTCCCAAAAGCACTTCGGTAAGTGGACTGATTGCAATATTTCTTCTGCCTTACTATTCATAAATTCAATTTTACCTTGGCGGTTCAATATAATGATTTGTTCATTGGATTGCTGAAAAAGCTCTTCTAACATATAATTCAATTGGCCTTCCACTACACCTATTACCCCCAATTTCAAATATTATAGAATTTTCAGAATTGTATACTTACCGTATATTATTTCATATTACTATTTGGAATAAAATGGGTATATTCTCCCATGTTGTTTGTATCTGTTTACACTGCTACAATAGACTTTATGAAGAGGAGAATAAAATTATGAAAATTATATTAAGTACACTCAACGCAAAATATATTCATACTAATTTAGCGATTCGCTATTTAAAAGCAGCAGCACAGCCTGAATTCGACTGTGAGCTTGCTGAATATACAATTAAAGACCCCGCTTTCAACATCGTATCCGACCTTTTCCAAAAGAAACCGGATGTTGTCGGATTCAGCTGTTATATTTGGAATATTAATGAGACGATTGCGGTAATTCGCATGCTAAAAACAGTATTGCCGAAAGTTAAAATTATATTAGGTGGTCCGGAAGTTTCCTATGATGTCCATGAATGGATTCGCAAACATGAAGAAATCGACTTCATTATAATGGGCGAAGGGGAAGTTTCATTTAAAGAAATGCTTCGTCATTTCAATGGTGAGATTCCTCTCGAAAAAGTACCGGGTATCTGCTATTTAGAAGAAGGAAAATTAAAAATCCATGCACAGCCACCTAAAATCGATTTACGGGAAATTGCTACCCCTTTCCGATTTGAGGAAGATTTACCTCACCTGGGTAAACGAATTCAATATATTGAAACAAGCCGTGGCTGTCCGTTCAGCTGTCAATTCTGCTTATCTTCCATTGAAGTAGGTGTTCGTTATTTCAACCGTGAGAAGATTAAAGAGGATATTCGCTACTTAATGAATAACGGGGCAAGAACGATTAAATTCGTTGACCGTACCTTTAATATTAGTCGTAGTTATGCGATGGAAATGTTCCAGTTTTTAATTGATGAACATCAGCCAGGTGTCGTATTCCAGTTCGAGATTACGGCAGACATTATGCGTCCTGAAGTCATCCAATTTTTAAATGACAATGCTCCGAAAGGGCTGTTCCGTTTTGAAATTGGTGTACAGTCAACGAATGACTTAACGAACGATCTTGTAAAACGTCGACAAAACTTCGAAAAGCTTACACGTACTGTTACGATGGTAAAAGAAGGCGGCAAAATCGACCAGCATCTTGATTTAATTGCCGGATTGCCGGAAGAGGATTATTCGTCATTCCGTAAAACATTCAATGATGTCTTTGCGATGCGCCCGGAAGAGCTTCAGCTTGGCTTTTTGAAACTGCTGCGCGGGACAGGATTACGCCTGGAAGCCGAAAAGTACGGCTACACATATGTTGATATTTCGCCATATGAAATTTTCTCAAATAATGTATTAACATTTGATGATATTGTCCGTATTAAACATGCGGAAGATGTACTGGAAAAGTATTGGAACGCACACCGTATGGACAATACAATTGAATATTTAGTAACAGAAGTATTTGAAACGCCTTTCGACTTCTTCCAAAGCTTCGGCACATATTGGGAAACAAAAGGCTGGTCACGTATCGGACATCAGCTAGAAGATTTATTCCGCCGTTTACTTGAGTTCCTTCAAACGGTCGAGCATGCCGACTTAGAAGTCATTACAAGCCTAATGAAATATGACTTCCTTCAAGGTCAGCAATTCCAGCCGCGTAAACTTTGGTGGGATGACCGTCTTTCTGAAATTGAGATGAAAGATGCCTATGCACGTATTAAAGAAAATCCTGCTCTTGTAGGTGAGGAATTTGAAGCAATGCAAATTACGGAACGCGAATTATTCAAGCATTCCTTAATTATTCCGTTCCACATCGATTTACAAAATTATGAAGTCGGTGCACCACAAAAGAAAACGGGCTATTTATTCACATACTTCCGCAATGGACAACAGCCTTACTTCAGCACATTCAATTAATCAAAAGTGGCTGGAATCTAACCCCAAAAAGCTATTTTTCTCTCAGAGAAAAATAGCTTTTTTACTGAACGTTATAATGGACCCGCAGGAAGCTTGCTTGTTGTCCCTACATCTTTTTATGAACTATAAACTTACTTTTTATTCGAGTGAGAATCCGTTTGCTTTTTTTGTGGGCTATTTTTCGATTGTTCTTCCGTTAAATCATTGTCTTCGCGAAGATCCAAATCATCAGGGTTTAATTCTGGTCCAACTTCCTCTTTCATGTTTTGTCGGTCATTCCCTTTCTTTTTCTCCATATATATCACCTCCATTTAATAAATTAACCATTCGGCTATTATCTATTCCGCCGATATGATTAAACAGAGCTGCAATCAGCCTACTCGTTTTATACCCCAAAAAAGAGGGCATAATTCAAATAAGAAGAAAGGAGTGCTATTTTTGAAAATATTTTTAGTTATTTCTAGCATTGTTGTTCCGCTTATTATGGTTCTTATACGAAAGAAAATCAGCAAGTCCGCACTTGTCTTCAATATACTCGCTGTTATTTTTGTCATCATTTTCGGCAGTATTGCATCCACTTCGATTTATCAAATCATTATTGATGACGCAGTATTTATGACAAAAATTCACGGCTTATTTTTAAATGAGCTCTTTTTGATTTCCGGTGCATATATTGGAGTCTTTACTATTTACAGGCTGATGATTCTCACATTGCAGGAAAAATAACTGTCCTTAAAAAAGAACGCCCATTCCCTTAAAGGAAATGGACGTTTTTACGCATTCTATCATACTATTTACCCAATAATAATTCTTTCCTTCGGGTAATGATACTTCTTCTTCTGGGCAGACCCGCCGATTGAATAAAGGAAAGAAATGAGCCCTACACGCCCGACAAACATGAGCACCATAATGACCATTTTTCCGAATGCCGTCAAGTTCTCTGTTATACCGAGCGACATCCCGCACGTTCCGAATGCTGAAGTAATTTCAAATATGACTTCCATCATCGTTGCACGTGATTCTGTAATAAACAAAACCATCGCAGCACCGAGCACCATAATAATCGCAAAAATCAGCACCGCAAATGAACGGAATACATCGATTACATGAATTTCCCGGTTAAAGATTTGAATTTCCGACTGCCCGCGGGAAAATGCGATTAAAAATAATAAAACAATGGCAAATGTCGTTGTGCGAATCCCGCCTCCTACAGAACTTGGTGACGCCCCGATAAACATGAGCGCACTCATAAAGAGCTGTGTCGCCTCATTAAAAGATGTTACGTCAAAGGTCGTCAAACCGGCCGACCTGGTGGAAACCGATTGGAACATGGCCGTAAACACCGCCTCATGCCATCGCATCCCTTTAAATGACTGGAAAGATTCAATAATAAAAATAACAACTGAACCGAAAATAAATAAGCCGACATACGTGAAGGTCGTAACCTTTGTAAATAAGCTAAAGCGAAAAGCCGGATCCTTTTTCGTTAAATAAGCCTTCACTTCAATTAATACCGGAAAACCGATTGCACCTAGAAAAATTAAAATCATACAGACAAATTGGATGAAATAATCATGGTGGAATGGTTCCAGACTCATTCCCGTAATATCAAAGCCTCCGTTTGTTGTCGATGAAATGGCAGCAAACAACCCATTAATCGCCGACTCTTCCCATGTCGCAAAATAACGCTTAAAGTGAACCGTTAATATAAAGGCACCGGTAAATTCAATCATAAACAGCAGTTTGGCAATTTGACGAATTAATGCTACAACACCTGATAAATTATACTGATTATGGTCAATCATAATCAGCTGCCGTTCCCGCATACCGATTTTCTTTCCAAACAACAGCCATAAAAACGTACCGATGGACATAATCCCGATCGCGCCAAATTGCAGAATGAGCAAAATCATTGCAAGCCCAAAGCTACTGTAGGTCTCTGCAACAGTCACAGTCG
Organism: Solibacillus sp. FSL R5-0449; assembly: GCF_037975215.1. Taxonomy (NCBI): domain Bacteria; kingdom Bacillati; phylum Bacillota; class Bacilli; order Caryophanales; family Caryophanaceae; genus Solibacillus; species Solibacillus sp. FSL R5-0449. The sequence goes on along the minus strand of NZ_CP150239.1, from coordinate 811,740 downwards.
TTAAACCCGTTACACTAACGGCACTAACCGCCGTAAATAAACTGTCCAGAAACGATACGTGGACGCCTTCCAGATGTACTCCCGGGAGACGCAGCAAAAAAAATGAAATTAAAATAGCTACTGAATAATAAGTGATTAAAATTTGGAAAGGCGTAACTTTCCGTTTTTCGAATTTTTTAAAAGGCATATGGTGGCCTCCGATATTTTATTACATTTTTTCTAGTATAATGAATAACGTGAAAAATGAAAAGAAGACACTTCTAATAGTAGAAGTATCTCCTAAATTATTTATTATTCTGCTTTTGCTTTTTTGTTTTTGTACACACTTACTAAATAGCCGCCCACAGCAAGTCCAAGCAGCACGACCCAGAAGATCGCTTTCCATGTTGTAGAATGTGGGAAATGCGGATCAATAATAGCCAAGTTCTCATGTCCTAAAGCAAGTACAGCCAATTTGACACCTACCCAGCCTACAATTAAAAAGGCTGCAGTTTCCAATGTCGGATAATCGTTCAACAGCTTAACAAACATTTGTGCCGCGAAACGCATAATGACAAGCCCGATAAAACCACCAAGGAACATAACAGCAAATGGACCTGCATTAATTCCGCCAATATGGTAGTCACTAATATGCGGTAACGTCATAGCAATCGCTACTGCTGCAAGCATTGAGTCAATTGCAAACGCAATATCCGCAAGCTCTACTTTTAATACAGTCATCCAGAAACCAGAACCTTTACCTTCTTTAATTTCCGACTCTTCATCCTGCTTTTTAAAGTGATTATCGTATAGATGTTTTATGGATATGAATAATAGATAAGCCGCACCAAGCGCTTGAATTTCCCAGTATTTCGCTAAGAACGTAATAAGGAACAGTGCGATGAAACGAAACACGAACGCACCGAATAATCCATAAAATAATGCCTTTTTCTGTTGTTCTTTTGGTAAATGTTTAACCATTACTGCCATTACAACTGCATTATCTGCAGCTAATAGCCCTTCAAGGAATACTAATACAAGTAAGACCCATGCATATTCTAATAAAATTGCTTCCATGAAATTTCTCCTCCTTATTATTTACTTGTACCCAATAAATTAGGCGTTAATAATATAAACTTGAAAAAATATCCTTTTTGGCCAAAAAAGAAAAGACCTCTGCCTATGTAATATAGGCAAAGGTCTTGCTAAGCACATAATGCTATCACACCCGATGGCTCCTAACCATGTAATGACGAATGTGAAGTAAGTACATTTAAATATAGCGCTTATCTATAAAGACAAGCTGCTATTTAAATTTCTTATAGCTACTCCCCTTTGACAAATGTCAATGGATATTCAATTCAATTATTATATTGTTATTTTACCGATAACATCTGAAAAAATCAAACGATTCTTTCATATTTCATCAACATTTTACAATAACCGTCTACACATACTTTTTCTGAGCTAATGTTTTGCTTCCTTTTCAATCAAGCTGTAGATGATCGGTACGATAAATAAAGTTAGAATTGTTGAACTGATGAGTCCTCCAATAACAACAACCGCCATTGGCTGATTGATTTCAGTTCCTTCACCAATACCCAATGCTAAAGGAACCAACCCTAAAATCGTCGTTAGAGCCGTCATTAATATCGGTCTCATCCGATCCTGCGCCCCGGTAATAATCGCATCGGTTTTATTTAATCCGAGCTGCCGTTTTTGATTGATATAGTCAATAAGCACAATACCATTGTTCACTACAATCCCTACTAATATAAGGATTCCGATAATGGCTGTGACACCAAGCAATGTATTTGTTACAAACAATGAAATCGCGACACCGATGATCATTAGCGGTACACTGAATATCATGACAAACGGCAGCTTAAATGATTCAAATTGAGCGCCCATTACTAAATAAATAAGAATGACCGCAAGTAGAATAGCCAAAATCATATCTTGTTTTGCACTGTCAAATAATTCACGGTCCCCGCCAAAGACAATTCTCGATGTTGCGGGAATTCCACCTTCTTCAATCGCATCATCCACTTTTCGGGAAATGCCGCTAAGCGATTCGGACGTATCGTATTTTACAAATACAGCAACGGCCGATGCCTGATCCGATCTCCGGATAGCCGTTTGGGTTTCTTTTATTTCAACCGATGCAAGCTCCTGCAGCTCCACAAACACCCCGGCATTTGTTCGAAGCTTCATCGCTTTAAGTGCTTCCACATCCTCACGGTACGCTTTTCCGAAACCAGTGTATACTCCCAGTACTTCCCCATCTTCGGCAATAATCTGCGTTGTAAATGCACCTCGTGTCATCATATTGACGGTTTGTGCGATTTGTGCAGGCATTAGCCCATATTGAAGTGCATCTTCACGGTTTACTTCAATTTGAATTTCCTCTTGCACTTCATCCAAATCAGTCGTTACTTCTATGACCGAATCGATATTTGCTACACGTTCCTGGATGGAAGCGACCGTTTTTTGCAGCTGAGGCTCATTGCTGTCCGTCACACGGAATGTTAAGGAGTTCGGTGTTGATCCGGAAGAAGACGACAATGAAAACGTCACTTCAGCACGCTCTCCGATTTCCTGCTGTACTTGTTTTTCAAACTGTTCTACAAACTCGAAAATGGAACGATCTCGTTCCCCTAATTCAACGAGCTTGACTGAAATCTCTCCTTCATTTTGTTCACTAGTACCTCGAGATAAAGATTGCTGATTACCTCCAATTAGACTGACCACTACATCCACTTCATCATAATCCTTCGCCATTTCTTCAATTTCCGATACAATTTGTTCTGTTTTCTCAACCGTTGCACTGTTCGGAAGCTCGACTGACAGCGATACAAATCCTTCATCTGTAGGCGGTAAAAACTCTGTACCTGTTTTATATATTGTAAAACCGGAGATACCCACCAAGACAATTGTGATAATTAAAATGAGGGCACGTCTCTTTAATCCCCATTTCAGCGCTTTCGTATAATTCCGGTACAGCCAAGATTCCTCCCGTTTCTTTATTATCGTCGCAGGTTTTGTACGTAAGAGACGGCTGGCCAACATTGGAACAACTGTTAATGCCACAAAAAGTGAAGCGATTAAACTGAAAGAAATCGTTAATGCAAACTCGACAAATATTTGTCCAATTAACCCACTTATAAAAATAACTGGTACAAATACCGCAATCGTCGTGACAGTAGACGCGGTAATTGCTAAAGCCACTTCCTTTGTACCATTCACTGCTGCTTCTTTCGGATTCTCTCCAAGCTCTAAATGACGCTCAATATTTTCTATTACAACAATGGCATTATCCACAAGCATCCCGATACCAAGTGCAAGTGCACCGAGTGTCATAATATTTAAAGAGAAGTCCGCAAAAAACATAAGTACAAACGTTACGATGACCGAATAAGGAATCGCAATCCCGATAATAAGCGGACTTTTTATTCCGGACAAAAAGAAGAAAAGGACAAGCATCGCAAACAGTCCGCCAAAAATAAGCGAAGAGCTGATATTGCTGATTGCCAATCGTACATAGTCCCCCTGATCAAATAAAATAGTCGCCTCAATGCCATCATATTGGGGCTCATCTAATAATTGGCCAAGCTCCTTTTGAAAAGTTTCGGATACATTTGCGGTATTTGCTCCAGACTCCTGCAAAACCGAGATAAGTACAGCCTGCTGGTCATTGGCCCTTGTAATCGTGTTCGTTTCCTGTTCTTTTCGTTCTACGTTTGCTATATCCTGAACTTTAATTGACTCACCTGTTAACGGATTGACCGAAAGCACAACATTCGCTATTTCTTCCGGACTTGTAAACAAGCTGACCACCCTTGTAGTTAACAGCTGATTATCTTTTGTACTTAGCTCTGCACCCGGCATGGAAATATTGCTCGCCTGGATAATTTGCATTACATCATCTTGCGTTAAATTATTTTGCTCAAGCTTTTCGGCATCCAGCTCAATCTGAACTTCTTCAACAATTTCACCGGAAACGGTTACACTGGCCACCCCTTCAGTCCGCTGTAATTCCTGCTCAAGCGATTCGGCGATTTGCCGGATATCGACTTCTTCCCTATCTGCTGACAGTGCCAATTGAATAATCGGAAACTGTGATGGATCAAACTTTAAAAAGTTTGGTGTTCCCGCATCTTCAGGAAGCGGAACAAGGTCAATACGCTGCAAGATGTCCATTTGAACATCATCCATATTCGTTGACCAATCAAACTCCAAAATTATGAGATTCGAGCTTTCCAGCGATGTCGACTGCACTCGTTTTATCCCCGGCAATGTGGCCAGAGATGCTTCAAGCGGCTTTGTCACTTTTTCATTTACTTCTATCGGACTTGCACCCGGATAGTTTGTTACAACAACCCCTATCGGCGGATTTAAATCGGGTATTAACGTAACAGGTATTTTAAATAATGAAACGGCACCGAGTATTAGCACGAAAATCATTGAAACAATTGTAAATACCGGGCGTTTTATAGAAAACTTGCTTATATTCATCGGTGGAAAGTCCTTTCAATTTGTCTTTATATTCATTAAAATTCGGGTAGAGCTATCTTTTTCCCTTTTATCATCCGACAAAACTTACATTTTTACAGCAAAATGTTACAAAAAATCATACAAAGTAGGCATGGTTTTATTAGTCTGGATTTTCAGCTCCAGTGAATTCCTTGCTGGAATGCATTGCCTACACTACAAGCTACGGGGGTCCATTTATGTGTTTAATTGCATTTTCCTATAAAGTTCATCCATCTTATCCGCTCATCGTCGTTGCGAACCGTGACGAATTTTACGACCGGCCGACAGCAGCTGCCCATTTTTGGGAAGATGAACCTGAAATATTAGCCGGACGAGATTTACGTCAGCAGGGCAGCTGGATGGGGCTGTCAAAAAATGGCCGTTTTGCTGCCATTACAAATTACCGTGATCCGCGCCTTCCTGAAACCGGCCAATTGTCACGTGGAGAAATTGTACGGTTGTTTCTAACTGCTACAGAATCGACAGACGCTTTTATCCAGTCACTGCGTTCAAAAAGAGATTTGTACGGAGGTTTCAATGTTTTGCTTTATGACGGTGAAGACATGCATCATTACAATAATATTTACGATGAACACAGTATGATAGAAAGCGGAATTCACGGTGTGAGTAACGCTACTTTCAATACACCATGGCCAAAAGTAACTGCTGCTAAAACTGTATTGGAAAATACAGTCGAAGAAGATGCAGTCGAAATGAATACACTCATCTCGCTTTTGGCAAATGCTGAAATCGCACAAGATGAAGTATTGCCAAATACTGGTGTAGGTATCCATCTGGAAAGATCCTTATCCGCCCAATTTGTAAAACTTCCTAATTACGGTACGCGCTGCTCCACAGCTATTGTTTTCAAAAATAATAGAGAGATTGATTTTCTAGAACGGACATATGAAAACGGGAAATTTAAATTTGACCGTTCTTACCGTATTAATGCAGGAGAATAAGTGATTGGCAAATAACGGAGACCGGGAAGGAGTTCTGCTTTCTATCGTAACTATTCTAATATCCGGACCCGGTTCTCTTTTTTCACACTTTTGTTCTACTTTCCGGATGAATAGTTCCAATTTCCCCTAAAAACATTCTACTTTTCTCTCTTTACTTTCTACATTTAATTCGTAAACTTATAATAAATTTTCGGGTTCCACTTCTCTCTATTTCGTTCCACATTTCGGTCAAAACATTCTACTTTGACACCGGGGAGTTCTACTTTTCGCTTTTTCTTTTCTATATTTCAGTCTAAAACTTCTAATAAATGCCCTGCTCACGACACCCTCATTCCCTCAAAATGCAAAAAACCCCGGCAATTCTCTTACAAAGAAAATTGCCGGGGCTTATTAATTATTCAATTATAGTAAGCTGTATAATTGAATGTTTTCGTTTTTCTCAGAGAACCAGCGCATCGCAAATTCGTTTTCAAATAAAAATACTTTATTATCGAAACGGTCTTTCACAAGCATTGAACGCTGAGAATGCATTGAATCTTTCACATCTTCTTCGTTTTCAATCCAACGTGCAATTTTGCTGCCAATCGGCTGCATAATTACTTCTACATTGTATTCATTAATCATTCGGTGCTGGAATACTTCAAACTGTAATTGACCAACCGCACCAAGAATTACTTCTTCAGTATGCATTGTTTTGAAATACTGAATTGCGCCTTCTTGTACTAATTGCAGCACACCTTTTTGGAATTGCTTCCCTTTCATTACGTTTTTCGCCGAAACTTTCATGAAAATTTCAGGTGTGAATTGAGGTAATTTTTCAAAGTTGAATGTTTTCTTGCCGCCGACTACCGTATCTCCAATTTGATACGTACCTGTATCATAAAGACCGATAATGTCACCAGCAACAGCTTCATTTACTGTTTCACGATCATCTGCAAGGAACTGTGTTGACTGTGTCACTTTGAACGATTTACCTGTACGTGAAAGTGTCATGTTCATACCGCGCTCAAATTTACCTGATACGATACGCACGAATGCAATACGGTCACGGTGTGCCGGGTTCATATTCGCTTGAATTTTGAAAATGAATCCAGAAAATTCGCCATGATCAACAGGATCGATAAATTGCTCATCTTCCGTAATACGAGGCTGAGGAATCGGTGCAAATTTTAAATACGTATCAAGGAATGTCTGTACACCGAAATTCGTTAATGCCGATCCGAAAAATACCGGTGTCAATTCACCACGAGCAATTTTATCTTCTGAATATTCATTTCCAGCTTCATTCAGAAGTTCGATATCGTCGATTGCCTGTGAATAATACGATGTTTTTTTCATATCGTTATCAACAGCTAAATGTCCTTCTTCATCAAGTGGCAAGTAGCGGTCACCTTCTTCTACTCGGAACTGCTCGATACGCTTGTTGTAACGGTCGTAAATGCCCAGGAACTCTTTCCCCATACCAATCGGCCAGTTCATCGGGTATGCGTTAATACCAAGAACCTCTTCCAATTCTTCAATAAGTTCCAACGGCTCTTTCCCTTGACGGTCCAATTTATTGATAAATGTAAAAATCGGAATACCGCGCATTTTACAAACTTTGAATAGCTTTAATGTTTGGGCCTCGATCCCTTTAGCCGCATCGACTACCATGACAGCCGAGTCTACAGCCATTAACGTACGGTACGTATCTTCCGAGAAGTCTTGGTGTCCAGGTGTATCCAGAATGTTTACACGGCAGCCTGAGTAATCGAACTGCATAACAGAAGAAGTAACCGAGATCCCACGTTGTTTCTCGATCTCCATCCAGTCAGATGTCGCAAACTTACCTGACTTCTTTCCTTTTACTGTTCCTGCGTCACGAATCGCACCACCGAATAATAGTAGTTTTTCTGTAATCGTCGTTTTACCAGCATCCGGGTGACTGATGATGGCGAATGTACGACGCGCTAATATATCTTGTTCTAAAGTCATTAATTTCGTCTCCTTTTTTCATACTTTCTTATTTTAAAAGACAACAGTCATTTGTTACAACCTTTTTTACTTTGCTAGGCTCATTTTCCGTAATCTCCGCAAAACTTTGAAAAGCATAAAACCGATTACAATGGCGATTGCATTTAATAATACATCATCGACATCTATACTACGACCAATAAAATATTGAGTCCCTTCAATAAATAACGGAATCGTAAACGCGACGACATGCATAATACGCCATCCTCTGAATTTTCCCCATAATAGCGGAATAAAGAAACCAAAAGGTATAAACAGGACAATATTGCCTGCCAAATTATAAAATGCAATATTAGCCAATGGTCCATTCAATTGGTCATAATACAGCATAATTGTTTGTAATGGGGTAAAATTGCTGCGCACATATGCGGTGGAAGTATCAAAAATGATCTGTCCATTCGACATTTGGAAATCTGGAATAATCGTTTGGGAAAAGATACTGACACTGTAAAAGAAAAATAAAAGCATTGTCAATTCGCGCCACGCGTATCTAGTTTTATTTTTCATATAAAACACGCGCAATATGCAATAAATCGGGAAGCTTACAGTGCAGTACGCAATCATACTAAGTAAAAATGAATAGATCATTTTTGTCACCTCCAAAAAAATCCACCGCTAACGCTATTACGTTAACACGGTGGATTTGAAAAAATTATAGCATAATCTATACAAATTTTAACTTTCCAGCTTCAATCGCAATTTTCGCATCACTATGCGGATATTTTGTATTTTCGATAATTTGGTAATCCTCATGACCTTTACCAGCGAAAATAATGATATCACCAGGATTTGCAACACTTACCGCATGTCTAACGGCTTCGGCACGGTCACCGATACAGGCATAATTTTTATGTTTCATACCTTTTGCCAAATCACCTGTAATACTGTCAAATTCCTCATAGCGTGGATCATCCGTTGTCAAGACTACATAATCTGCAACCGATGCTTTTTCTGCCATTGTCGGACGTTTTGTTTTATCCCGTCCGCCACCAGTGCCAACAAGGAAAATTAATTTATTTTCCGGTTTTTTATATGGCATTGCCGCATTGATCGCTTTTTCAATCGCATCCGGTGTATGAGCATAGTCGATGAACATTTGAATCGGTAAATCCGATTCTACTTTCTCCATACGCCCTTTGACTGGCGGCAGCATTTCAATTTGTTCAATAATAACATCAATCGGGAAACCGCGGGCATAGAACACGGCTGTTGCTGCAAGGACATTGTAAATATTAAACTCGCCCAGTAAATGCATTGATACCGGGAATGTACCCTCCGGTGTTTCCATATCGAATCGCGTCATTCCATTTTCATAATTGCAGTTTACTGCACGGAAAATCGCATTATTATGCAATCCGTACGTCCAAATTGGGAACGGTGTCATTTCCGCATAGCGCTCAGACCAAGGATCATCAGCATTTAATACGACATGCTTGTTCTTCTCCAAGTCTTGTCCTAGCTGAGAAAACAGCAAACCTTTTGTGTTCCCGTAGTTTTCCATCGTACCGTGGAAATCTAAATGATCATGCGTTAAATTCGTAAATACCGCCACATCGTAGTCAACACCGGCTAAACGGCCCAATGCTAAACCGTGTGATGAAACTTCCATCACCATTGCACGGCAGCCTTCACTTTTTGCACGAAAAATCATCTGTTGTGTATTTAATGAATCACTTGTCGTGTTTGCCGATTCGTACAGTACACCATTTAAATTAAAACCGATTGTTCCTGACAATGCCGATTTTTCGCCAAGTCCGATTAATATATTGTGGATAATTCCAGATACGCTAGTTTTCCCATTTGTACCTGTAACTCCGATCATCATAATATCCTTCGATGGATAATCAAAAAACTTTGCCGCTAAAATGCCAAGTGTACGTGTCGTATTTTTTACGATTACTTGTGCAATTTCTCCATCCAACTGTAATAGACGTTCTGTAACAATTACAGTTGCACCTGCATCAACTGCCTTTTGAGCATAATCATGCCCGTCCACTGTAAAACCTTTTATACATATAAATAAACTGTTTGGCTGTACACTGCGCGAGTCAATTGCAATATCTTTAATCAGTTTCGGTAGTTGACCTACAACTTTCTTTTGCATCAGTGTACTTAAAAGTTCTTCTGCATACATAATTCTTTCCCCCACAATTGCAATATAATTGCGAATGATAATTTTCTTCTATGTACTAATCATCATACTGTGCATAGATTGAAATTTCCACGCTTTTCAACATCTGTAATGTTTCCGTATAAAATAAACATGTTTGCAATATAAGGACTATGGACATATAATACATAAGTTCATTTTCGTATTATTGACTCAAAATACTGAAATTAGGACCTAAAATTATATTTAAAATTAAAAACTCCAATTCGTTCTTATTTAATTTATTTATACGATATATCTATCATATCAAAATTCGTCATTTATCGACATCATGAATTACTGTATCATTATAGTTAATATTACTTATCCGAGGTGTTTTATGCAGCAACAAGAGATTTTAAATAAGCGAAATCTGCTTATGGTAATTACTTATTTTTTCTCGACGCTTATTTTTATTACTGTCATTGCTACACAGCTGTTCAAGCATCCTTATTCGTTTTTAGGTATTAGTATCGGTAGTTGCATTATGCTCATCGCTTTATATTATTTAAAAACGCCCCCCAAAGTGCTGCAAATTATTTTGATATGTACATGGCATATCACTGTTTTCCTATTTAACTATCAAAATGTGAGTATACTTTCGTTTTATACTTTTATCTGGGTAATCGCGACTTTAACCATTTACCGTTCTTATATAATTTCTTTCATCAACATTATTTTAGTATTCATCGAAATCTATATTTTAAATACGTTATCGATGATTCCCTACCATAGTTTTAACTCAGATGATCAACTTTTACTTTTCAGCTTTTTGATGGCGATTTGCATTATGAGTATTGGACAAAGTTTTTTAATAAAACAGATTTGGTTAAAGCTAGAAAAAAATGCAATTGACCGTGAATATTATTTAAATTCCAAACATGCCTATTTGCATTTGTTTTTCGAACAGGCTAATGATGCAATTGCTGTATTTGATTTGGAAGACCGTGTTATTGCGGTCAATCCTGCATTCGAGAAATTGTATGGCTGGTCTAAGGAGGAGGCATTAGGGCGTGTTTTACCGCTGATTCCCCCGGAAAATGAGGAAGAATCGAAGCAAAGGAAAGATGATTTGATGCTCGGAAAAAAGTATCGGCTCCACGAAACGACCGATATGAGAAAAGACGGCACTTTTTTTGATGCACAAATTTCATTGTCACCTATTTTGAGTCCGCATGGTGAGATTATCGGATCATCTGTCATTTCACGGGACATTTCCTACATTAAAGAAAATGAAAATCTGATTTTGCAGTCGGAAAAATTACGGCTTGTCGGAGAGCTTGCCGCGGGTGTTGCTCATGAAATCCGCAATCCAATGACGGTAATTTCCGGCTATGTTCAAATGATGAACGAAGATCCGGATTCGCCTTACTATGAGTATACAAAGCTCATTCAAAATGAAACCGAGCGAATTGAATTAATTTTATCGGAGTTCCTTGTATTATCAAAACCTCAGGCTAATCAGTATGCGCCGATTAATTTGGCGGAAGCTTTATCCGAGGTCGTCCAGTTTCTTCAATACGAGTTCCAGTCAAAAGCGATTTCTTTAAAAATTATTAATGAATTTTTGAACATTACAATTTTAGGAAATAAAAATCAACTCAAGCAAGTGTTTATAAATTTATTCAAAAATGCGATCGAAGCGATCAATGAAGATGGTTCCATTACATTGCAAGTATGCAAAAGTAAAGACGAAAAAGAGATCCGTATTCAAATTATTGATACGGGATGTGGTATTCCACAACATGTGCTGGACCGGATGTTCGAACCTTTCTATACGACGAAAACTAATGGAACAGGGCTTGGCATGATGATTATCAATAAAATTGTACAAGATCATCAAGGGTCCATCCAAATTAAAAGCAAGCAGCATGTCGGTACTGAAATATTATTAACGTTTCCGATTATGACAGAATAATAGATGAAGGCTTTCCTGGAATTAACGGGAAAGCCTTCTTTTCATTATTTCATAATTGTACGGACAAGCTTTACTTTTTGCTTGTATGGTGGATATAGCAGACTATTTGCCAGTTTATTAGAACGGTGCAAAATGGATTTCGGATGTGTGAAGTTTTCAAAACTTGCTTTTCCGTGGTATGCTTTCACACCTGAAGGCCCTACTCCGCCAAACGGTAAATACGTATTGCCGACATGCGTAATGACATCATTTATACAGCCTCCGCCAAACGGAAGCTCTTCTAAAAAGTAATCGATCGCTTTTTCATTTTCCGAGAACAAATAAGCACTTAACGGTTTCGGCAATTGACGAATTTCATGAATCGCTTTTGGTAAATTTTCATACGTCATCACCGGTAAAATTGGTCCAAACAATTCATCTTCCATCGAAGGTCGATCCCACGTAATATTTTCGAGCACGGTCGGTTCCATATATAAATCTTCTCGGTCTGTACGGCCACCATATACGACCGTATCTCGTTCCCTATCTAAAATAGTCTGCAGACGGTCGAATTGGCGTTCATTAATAATACGCCCGTAGTCCTTACTTTGCTGTGGATCATCACCGTAAAATTCTTTGATCGCTTTTTTTACGAGACGCGAAAACTTTTTCGCAACGCTTGTATGGACAAGAACATAATCAGGCGCTACACATGTTTGTCCTGTATTATTGAATTTCCCCCATACAATCCGTTTAGCCGCTACATCCAGATTTGCCGTCTGATCGACAATTGCCGGACTCTTTCCGCCCAATTCCAATGCAATCGGCGTAAGGCGTTCTGCAGCTGCTTTTGCCACAACCTTCCCTACCGCTACACTTCCCGTAAAGAAAATATAATCAAAAGATGCGTGGATCAATGCCGTTACTTCATCCTTTTCCCCTTCTACAACACGTACATATTCGGAAGGGAATACTTCTTCCAGAATTTTTTTCACAATAAAGGCTGTATTTTCGGCAGATTCCGATGGTTTAACAATCGCCGTATTTCCTCCGATAATCGCTCCGATCAACGGCTCCATAATCAATTGGAATGGATAGTTGAATGGCCCGATGATTAATGTCACTCCATATGGTTCACGTACAACATAGCTTTTTGCAGGCTGGAAGTGAAGCGGTGTTTTGACAGGCTGCGGTTCCATCCAGCTATTTATATTTTTTAAAAAATAGGAAATACTATCATAAACAATACCGATTTCAGTTGTGAATGCTTCAAACTCGCTTTTTCTTAAATCGAGAGCTAAAGCTTCAATTACTTGATCTTCATATTTTTTTATTGTTTCCTTTAATTTTACGAGCTGTTCTTTACGAAATTCTACATCTTTTGTAGCGCCCGTAAAATAAAAAGCACGTTGATTTTCGATCATTTGTTCAACATCATTTGCAGTAAAATTCATTTTTTTCATCCTTCCCAAAATTAATATCCGTGACTTATACAGAGATCCGGCTTCATTCATCAACTGTTAATAGAAAATAATCATTTTTTTGAATGAAGATAAATGTATGCATAAATTATAGCTGTTCACACATATTAACTATAGTAATAACTACTACAAAGTTTTAAAAATATCCTGCAAAAAAAAGGAGGCTTCATGATTAAATTGTCTTAATTTTTAAAGAAATGTTTATAAATAAAGACATATGGGAATTTCATAACTAAATTAATAATCGAACATAATAAGCAATGTAAAACAATCGTACAAGGAGGCTATATAAAATGATTATTACTGAAACTTGGTGGGGCGAGATTTTTTCCGGGCCATTATCTATTGGATTAAACGAACAGAAAGTTAAACAACTTGAGGATGAATCATTTTTATACTTTGACGAATTTGTTGCTACTATTCCTAATGAAGAACAAAATACTTAACTTTTAAAAGGACTGTCACAATTGACAGTCCTTTTTAGTATTTTTTTGTGGCATAATAACTATATAATAGTGATTATTACGCTAAGTTCATAGGAGGTTATCCTTATTTTAAATAAATTACTGAAATCTATGTTAATCGCCTTACTTATTTTTGTTTGCGCCGTTTCAGTTCAATATATTATAAAAATGAAGAATTCCGATCAGGAAGAAACCATCATAGAAGCAAAGGCATCGATGACACAGGAGCAACTAAAGACTCACACGATGCTGATGTTGAGTGAAATCGTGCTGAAACAGTTTATTGAAAATATAATGCTGAATATCGAAATTACACAGGTTGACGATAAACAAAATGTCATCGTCTCCCTAAGGGCATCAGAATTTCTTAGTGAAATTACATTGCTGAAAGACAGCTATAACTTACTAAATGAAATCCAGCACGTGGAAGCAATCAATAATATTACGTTAAAATGGTTCATGCCTGTAAAAAACAAAAATACAGAAATACTAACGATTACATTTGATGAAGAGACATTAGTTGCTTTTGATGAAATTTCGTATAAAGACATTCCCCAGGCATCCACTCACTATATAAAGCATGCACATCTGGATTAATATATCTTTCCAATATAAAAAGCAGTTCAAAAATTACGGATCGTAAAATTTGAACTGCTTTATTTTTATGCCTGTTTATTCCGTTATTTAATCGAATCATTCATTTGCTGTAGTGCCTTTTGGACATTTGTCACCGCTGTAATGAGTTCCTGTTCTTGTTTTGCCGTAAAGAGATTATAGTTTACGTAATCCTCTTTACCCACTTCGTAGTACGCTACAATTTCGTTTAATGCTGTAATTTCTTTTGTTGCAGTATCCGCACTTTCAGTAGAAACACGTGGTACAAACACTTCCATTAAATCTTCGGCTGCTTCTGTTTGTGCTTTCACTGCATATACTTCATTTCCAGATACGCTCGGTTCAGTAAGTCGGGGATTTGCCATTTCCTTAAACATTGTCACAGCTGAAGCAAGCACATTATTTTCTGTCACATCAATTGTCGCAAAATTGGCTTGAAGTTTCTTCACATCGGCAACAAGTTCCTCGGCAATTTCTTCGTACCCTGCTGTCTTCTTCTCATCGAACAATCCGTAGGCTATACGTTGAAAACCAGTCGTTTCCGTTTCTTCCCCTTTCACAAGGTTACCGTTTATCTTTTCGTCAAGCTCCGGGAAACTCGGTGTCAGCGGCTGTAGTCTTTCATAATACATTGTTACTAGCGGATACAGCTTCTGTGCGTCCTCCAGCTTCCCTTTTTTAATAGCAGTCGCTAAAAGCTCGGTATCAATTACAAAGCTATCCATTTGCCCAGCTAAAAGCGATTTAAACTGCTCTGCTTCTGCACTGATATCTATCGATGTTTCCTGCTGTTCCACAGGCTCTGCTACTTTTTCTTCTTCTTTTTGCCCACATGCTGCCAATACAGAAACAGCAAGTAAAGCAGTCATTAACTTTTTACTTTTTTTCATCATAGTTCACCTCTTATTTTCTAGTTCGACTACTTTTGCATGAACGACGAAACGCTCTTTGTCATTTTGTGATGTCGTGCAAGTCGACAATGTCACAATTTTATCGTTAGGCGTTACTTGAACCGGCAGTTTTATATCGGAACGTCGATGAATTTCCGCTAAATACTGCGTATAGGTATAGTCTGTAAATTGTGTTTCGATATAATAAAAGTCGGTCGTTGTTTCATAGGCGGCAAACACATGCAGTGCATACCGTTTGTCATTAGTTTCATAGTAGAAAACGGGATGGGCTTCTGCATATGCCTGATCGCTAAATTTAGGCAAATCTCCGAACATCGTACCATTGCGCAAAACATGCCCGTAAAAAATCGTATGACGGTCTTCCATTACTTCATTGCGAAAATCGGCAAATATGCTTCCTCCGCGACTTTTCTCATCCAAATAATTATGCGTTAAGTAATACTCGTTATCATCCCTTTGTAAAACCGGATTATTAAGACGGGTATTCTCCAGTGTGAGCCAGCCGATTATATGATCGTTTTGCTGTTGAAGTGAGGCAAGCTCACTTTGATCGACAATTTGCCGGGCATTCTCAAGCTCTTTTTCCACTTTCTCATAGCTGAAAAAATAACGGATAATAATCCCGGCGCAAATTATCATGACGATGCCGCTGACGATTCGAAAGATCCTACGCATATTAAATACTTAACGGCATCATATATAATCCGAGCTGCTCATCTTCATGAAACACGGAATTGACCCCGTATACTTCCTTAATTACTTCTTTTGTAATCACATCGCGCGGTTCACCTTCAGCGATAATTTTACCGGCTTTCATTAAAATAATATGGTCACTGTAACGGATCGCCTGATTAATGTCGTGCAGCACCATTACAATCGTCAAACCGTACTGTTCATTTAACTGCTTTACGAGTTCCAGCAGCTCAAGCTGATAGTATATATCCAAATATGTTGTCGGCTCGTCCAGGCACAGTATTTCCGACTTTTGTGCAAGCGCCATGGCGATCCAAACTCGCTGCCGTTCCCCGCCGGATAGTGCCGATAGTTCATTATGCCGTTTTTCAAGCAGATTCGTACAAGTAAGCGCCCATGTAACAGCCTCTTCATCCTCTTCCGCTCTCTTTTTGAACAATGAAGTATGCGGCATCCGACCATACATCACAAGCTTCTCCACCGTCAAATCTGCCGGAATGTCGTTTTGCTGATAAACAATCGCCAGTTTCTTGGCAAATTCTTTCGGCTTATATTCCACCAAGTCCCGGTTTTCGAGCGTTGCATGGCCTTCAAGCGGTTTATTATTTCGTGACATGACACTTAGCAATGTGGATTTCCCGCAGCCATTCGGTCCTATAATTGTCGTCACTTTCCCTTTTGGAATAGCGGTCGATACTGCATTTAAATGACGGGTCGTTCCGTCATGGGAAACGACTACTTGTTTAATTTCCATATTGGTTGTCACTCTTTTCTAAGTAGGAATATGAGGAATGGTCCTCCGATTATCGCCATAATCGTCGATGCCGGTACTTCCATCGGGCTGAACAGTGTACGTCCAAGTGTATCGGCCAATAATATAATAAATGCGCCCAGCAGTGCCGTAAACGGAATTAACACTTTATGATCATAACCGACAAGCCGGCGTGCAATATGCGGCACTAAAATTCCGACAAATGAAATGACCCCTGCCACCACTACAGATGAAGCAGCTAGCAGCACGGCAACCGTCGCTATGAATATACGTGCACCTGTCACATTAAAACCGACACTTTTTGCCGTTTTATCGGATAATACGAGCACATTGCACGAAGCATATAAAATAAATGCAAGAAGTAAACCAATCGAGCCATATGTAACAATTAACGACACATCCTCCCAAGTTTTCAAAGAAAGGTTTGACGTAATCGAACCGGTTGCCGATGCACCGAAACTGATCATCGCTTCTGTAAGTCCAGAGAACATAGCATTAATCGCAATCCCGACTAAAATCAACTTTAAAGGATTCAGCCCTGATTTCCAGGAAAGCAGGAAAACGAAGAAACATGCAAGTGCCCCTCCGATAAATGCTGCTAGTGGGGTGAAGAAAAATAATGTCGGTACGAAGCTTACGATAAATAATTTTGTAAATGCTGCTCCCGCGGATATCCCGATGAATCCGGCATCTGCTAATGGATTTCGCATTATTGCCTGCAATAATACACCGGCAACCGATAAAGCTGCTCCGGCGAATATCGCTACAATGATTCTTGGAAAACGCAAATCTTTAATCGCTGCCATATCCGCATTATCACTATTAAAGAAATTCATTATAAAATCGGTAAATGACATCTGTATACTGCCAGTAGTCGCTGCGTAAATGCTCGTTAGTACAAGTAATACCGTGACAGCGATAAAGCTGAAAATTTTTTTGGTCACAGAAAACATCCTTTATATGATGAAAAGCAAAACCTCGCTCAAGACTTTGCTTTTTCAACATTGTTATTAATAAGGTGAACGGGGAACCCCGCATATCCTCCCCCCTGCGTAAACCTGGGAGGCAGGGGTTTTATGGATAAAATATTTCTACTAACTCATTGAGTGCTTCCGGTACATTCAATGCTGCTGTTGTACCAAATAGCTCTTCTTCCAAATCATATACTTGTCCGTTTTTCACAGCATTAAAATGTTTCCATACATCATTTTTGGTAAATTCCTCGTCAAACATTTTAATCACTTCATCCGGCATACCGTGCGATAATCGTAAAATAATGTCAGGATTTGATGAATATAAATACTCTGTATTCGATGGCAAGTATTCTGCATCCTGGCCAGCCATGACGTTTTCACCGCCAGCAAGACGGACAAGATCTCCCGCATAGGAATTTTCCGTTGCTACTAAGTAACTGCCAGGCACTCCAAGTAAAATGAGTACACGCGGCTTCTCTTCATTACTTGCTGCCACCTCTACCGCATCAATTTCCGCCTGTAGTTCATCATTCAAAGCTTTCGCTTCGTCCACGCGGTTGTAGCGTTCTCCAAGTGCTGTAATTTCGTCCATCATTGATTCAATACTTGTTAAATCAACAAAATCTACCGGAATTTTCAACTGCTCAAATTTATCCTTTAAGTCGTATTCCAATGTGGAAACGGAAAGTACCTCCGTAGGATTAAGCGATTTAATGATTTCCGCATCCGGATCCATCGCATTTCCGATATTCGGCAGATCATCGAATCGTGCCGGCAAACCCTTTACCGTATCCGGAATAGCAACCGCATCAAGATTCAACCGGTCCAATATTTGTGCGATGACAACTGTTCCGGCGATAATTCTGTGCTCATCTTCAACTGCCGCTGCCTGTTCAGATGCAGTATTATCTTCACCGGTGTTGGTTGACGCTGCTTGCTGTTCACTATTTCCGCATCCCGCAAGTACCGCCATGCTCAGTGCGAGACCGATTAACCACTTTTTCATTTGCTTTTCCTCCTAGCTGTTTAAACTGAAGTAAAATTTCATCCCGTATTAGATGGAAGTTTAGTTCAATTTAAGCGTAGCGTCTTAACTATCCTTACCTTAAAAATAGGATTGGGGCTGTATTAAAAGCCTCAGCTTTTAACACAACCCTACCTAAACTAGTATTAGCAATGGCTGTTTGTAATACGCCATTTACGATTCATTGAATTATTTCTTTAAACCGTCAACAACTGTTAATGTGTTGTTTAAGATTTTTGCCATTTGAGAGCGTGTTAATTTATTTTCCGGATTGAATTTCCCTTCAAAACCAGAAATAATGCCTAATTTATTTAATTCAGAAATTGCTTTCGAAGCTTCCACTTCTTTCGGCATATCAGAGAATTTTGCTACTTCGCCAGATGCTTTATAGCCATTTTTCTCTAATAGACGGTAAATCATTAAAGCAGCTTGTTTACGCGTTACATCTTGTCCAGGTGCAAATGTAGTAGCAGTTTTACCGTTAATAATACCGTAACCGTTTAATGCATTGATTGCTGCTTTTGTTTCAGCATCGTATTTTACGATGTCAGTGAAGTTCGCTTTTGCCGGTACATCCAGTTTTAATGCACGGTTTAACATTAATGCAAATTGAGAACGCTTTAAGTTGTTGCCTGGATTGAATTTTTCTGCCGCAATGAAAATCCCTTTATTGTATAGGTTAATGATTGCATCTTTATTTCCGTTGTTTGCGATATCTTTAAATGGAACAGTTGTTGTGTTCTTTTCAGTAAACTTCATTTGGAAGTCATGTGCAGTTTCATATAATACAGTGCCGTTAAGAACTACTTTTAAATCTGCTGTAGCAGTATAGATTTTTTCTAAATCTTTGACTGATAACGTATAGATTTTTACTGTGTTATTGCCAACTTTTTCTTCTGATTTTAATGCAACTGTTGCGCCTTCAACATCGAAGCCTAATAAATGTTGACCTTCAGGGAATGTTAACTCTACATCATAGCCCCCTTCAGTTGCTGTCACTGTTACTTCATCGTCCAAATATTTATTGTGCATAATAGACAATTCCTGAGTTCCGTTCTTTAATGCTGTAACATCCATTTTTACAGACTCAACCGGTGCAGGTTTTGTTTCAGCATTTGGTAGTTCCAGGTCAGCTGTTTCGATAGCGAAATTAAAGTCATATTGTTTGTCCATATTCATAGCAGGTACTACTACATGTACTGATGCTTCATGCAGATCACTGATTGATGGAATATCGATTGTTACCTTACCGTCTTTTGCCTCTACTTTATTGCCAGCAATCGTTACATCCGGAACCATTGCTTTTGAAGCTTCTGTAACTGTTAACTCTACAGAATATTTACCATCTTTCACGATTAATTTTGCATCAGGAGAAAAATGATTCGTAATTGCTGTGTAGTTTCCTACTTTTTCTTTATAAGCATCCCATTTGATAGCGTATGTACCATCTGCCACAGACTCAAACGTTTTACCAGGTGTATAAATCTTCTCTTCTTTCACTTCTTCAACTGGCTTTGTCGTTTCCGTTACTTCTTTGATTGATTTTGCATCAGGTGTTAACGTCACTTTATAATCAACCGGATCTTTTCCGACGAATGTAATTGTCATATTTAAAGTAGCTTCAACTGGAGCATAATCTGCAGTTACTGGAATGTTGATATGTTTTTTACCGTTATATTCAGCCATTGCAGGTTGTCCTGCCACTGTTACGCTGTTTACCATTGCTAATACCGCATCTGATAATTCAATATTGATAAATTGCTGACCATTACGCTCAACTAATGTACCTGTAGTTGGAATAAAACGTTTTAGTGCATCATCCGCTTCAACTTTGAAGTCAATTGTTTTTGAAGCTGTTGGTGTTGCCGCTTCTGTTGCTTTCGTTTCTGTAGTTGTGTCAGCAGATACTGCCATTGCAGGTACGATTGCTGATGTAGCTAATAATGAGGCTAAAACCGCTTTAGTTGCTTTTGATTTGTTTATCATTTTTTTATTTCCCCTATCTGTCTATGTAGTTTTTGTTTTCTTAGTGCGAATGAATACAACGGCTGCTATCAAAAATAAAACAATCGCCATTAATGGTAATTCATCGCTCGTCTCCGGATTTTCTACGACTTCAGAATCCTCAGCCTGCTTTGTTTCAGACACAACTTCTTCTTCGGATTTTGTTGAATCATCTGTCTTTGTTGTTTCTGTTGTCACTTGCTGTTCGGATGATTCTTGTTTCTGCTTTTCAGTTGTTGATGATGCTGGTGTATTTGAAGAAGTATTACTTCCTGACGACTTTTTCGGTGTTTCCTTTTCCTTAGGTGCCGGAGCTGTTTTAGCAGGTTCCTGCTTTACCGTTTCTTTAGGTTCCTCGGCTTTTGCTTCAGGTAACCCCCCGCTGTTAAATACAAAATCAACACTATAGCTATGATGGTAATCAATATCATCAATGTCGATTTTCATCGGGATTGTCACTAAATTTGCATTGGAAACAGTAAACTGCACTGTACGCTGGTCTGCTGATTCATTTGAGCTGATTACTTTCGCTCCGCCTGGAGGATTAAACTGTGTAACCCAGCTGCTGTTTTTAATCGTAAGCTGCATTGTCATTTTTCCATTGTTGACAATTAATTTGGCGGGCTTTAAAAAATAGTCATTCGCCATGGATGCGGAATTGCTCCCGGGTTTATTAACTTGATAACTGACATCATATGTACCATCAGCAATCGCTGCAGAGGAATTATTCGGTAAAGTAAACGCTACCAAAAAAAGAGCAGCAAAAAATATGAAGAAACCTCTTCTCACACTATTTCTCCTCCTTATCTATATAATTATAATTTCCTAACAGAGAATATTTCTCAATACCACTATATAGCATGCCATAAATCGGCTATTTTCTCAATTGATGATATTCTCATTTAACACTTATTCTTCACTTCCTTTGTAAACTTCACATATTTGTCGCAAATCAATATGAATCTTACCCTACTCAAAATGAGACTGGGATATAACCCCAAAAACGCTATTTTTCTCTGAGAAAAATAGCGTTTTTTTGCTGAGCGTTAAAATTGATTTCCATTCCGGGACGCTTTCCGCGGGCGTGAGGCCAACAGGATGTTGGTCAAAAAAGCGTTGCCTCAGGACGTGGCGTTCTTAGCTTTTGTTCCTAGTCTCAGGCGTCACGCTTTTCCCGCAGGAAGCTTTGCTTGTAGCGAAAGGCGTAAGCCGTCAGCTACACTCGCCCTCCATTCCAATCAATTTTGCAATATATCCTTTTCTTAATAAAAGCTTTCCTCTTATTTAACAATAATTCTACTTATGTCCCTGCCTCAATAAATTATTCTATTTAACCATCTAGCATTTACAAACAAATTTTGATGTATGTGTAAATCATTATTTTCCAATCGCTTGGACTGCAGCTCGGATTCCGAGTAAGTAACTTTCTTCCCCAAAACCGGAAATTTGTCCTGTTACAATATCAGCGAATACCGATTTTTCACGGAAACTTTCACGTGCATGAATATTGGACATATGCATTTCAACAATTGGTCCTGTGAAAATAGCCAATGCGTCCCGAATTGCATAGCTATAATGAGTCCACGCACCTGCATTTAGAACAATTGCGTCTACCCCTGATAGGAACGCTTCATGAATTTTTTCTACGAATTCACCTTCGTGGTTCGTCTGGAAAGTTTCTACTTCAACATTTAATTCTTTGGCTAATTCTTGAATATTGCTGTTAATCTGATCCAAAGTAATCGTACCGTAATGTTCCGGATCACGTTTTCCGAACATATTGTGATTAACACCATGTAACATTAAAATTTTTGTCATCCGTCTTACCCCTTAATTAGTATTTAGCTAATGATTACATATTCCATTATTTTTGCTTACCGGTGAATATTTTAAAGATTAAATCTCTTTGCCATTACATCATACCAAGACTGTTGAATACAGGACAACCTCGTTATTCAGCTTGTACGAAATATCAGTCTTTACGAGCGAAAATTGAAAATTCATGAATTTACGAAAGACCGTTACGTCCCGGCTTTTTCCTTTTCTATTGATCGGCGAGGTTTTTTAAACTATCGGAAAAACGTTGTAGCATATATTTTAAAACAATGCTATGTTATTGAAAGAAATACCATATTTATCATCCATATGAGCGGGTTATTCGAAAGCATTTACTAAAAGGGGAATAAAAATGAATAAAATATATTCAAAAACAGCCATTCATCCGGTCTTACAAAACTATTTAGAAGTCTTACCTTTATTCCACTTGATGTTACCTGACATCGCTTTTGGGGTAACAGATACAGAAGAATGGCTCACTTACCGTCCGGGCCGAAAAATAGATATTGGTGCAAGAGCGGGCACTAAAATAAATCCACTGGAACCTCTGGCAGAGGTTATTAAAAACAATGTAATAATAAATGATGAAGTTCCATCTGAGTTCTTTGGACTTCCTTTCACCGGCATAGCTGCACCAATTTTAGATAATGGTCAGGTAATTGGAGCACTAGCCATCCAACTACAAAAACAAAATGAAAAACAACTTAGAGCTATTTCAGATCAGATTTTACAATCACTTGAAAAAGCTAATAACAATGTTATATCGATCACAGATAGCTCGGAAGGTCTTTCAAAAATAAGTGATAAATTATTAGAACAGTCCAATCATGCTATGGAAGAAGTAAAAAATACCGATGAAGTATTAAATTTCATTAAGAGAGTGGCTGATCAAACAAACCTTTTAGGGTTAAATGCCGCGATTGAAGCAGCTAGGGCCGGAGATAAAGGTCTTGGCTTCACAGTAGTTGCTAATGAAATCAGAAAGCTTTCTTTTGAAACAGTTTCTTCCACAGAAAAAATAAGACAGACATTAACGAATATCCAAAAATCAGTGAATGATATTACAGCCACGATCCAAGAGGTTGTAGTTGTAGGACGTGAACAAGCATCTTCTACTGAAGAAATTTCTGAGATCATTACGAAAATTGAAGCGATGAGTAAAGAGTTAAACAAGTATGCTTCCGAATTATAAAATTAAAGAACGCATATAAAAAGGACCTCCAGACATGAATCATTTAGATTTAGTCTGGAGGTCCTTTGCTTTACTTGACCTTACATAGGTAACGGTCCACTTTATCTGGATGCCGGAATAAATCCTGCCTCTTCAGCCTCTTTCACTGAACAGAACATCTCTTCGGCTACTGTATTTTCATAGTCAAGTTGGCCGGGCATATGATAAATTTTATTACCTTTTCTATTAATATTGCCTTTAATATCGCAACTATTATCGTCCGCTGTCGTTTTATCTTCTTGTTGTTCCGCATTGCGCATTCCTGCTGCAGCATTAAATGCTTCTTTATCATAACCGCGGTTTGTTACATAATCCTCAACAGACCATATTCCGATCGCTGACTGCTGTGCTGTTTCTTGTATCGATTTGAACCGGTCCACATATTTCGTATTCGGATCATATATATAGGCAACTCTTGCCAAACCGTTTTCCAGTAACTGCTCTTGTACACTAATCCCATCCTGGGTATATATATACGCTAGCAGTCTTTGATATTTGTCGCGATAAGAAACATCGAATTCCAAATACACTTTGTCTTGTCCAGCCAATAGCTGCTTCGTAAATTCTTTTGCTTCAGGCCCATATGGTTGCTCTCCCAAAGTCTCATGGTTTGTTTCTGGAGTGTCGATCAGCAAAAACCGTACTTTCTCAGAATTTCCGTTATAAATAATTCTTATCGTATCGCCGTCTATTACACTGTCCAGCTTATATTCTTCAAACTTGCTTATATCATATTTATCCGCATTTTCCTTCACGCTGGAAACGAGACTATTTATATTCTCGATGTCATTAACATCCGTATTGAAATCTGTTTGTTCCGTACAAGCACTTAATATTAATACCGGCAAGAACAACCATAAAATTCTTTTCATTTAAAAAACCGCCTTTAATTACCCAACTTTTTACGTTCATAACAATAGCTATAAATTCAAAAATCCTCAGTTAAACTGCCTAACTGAAGATTCAAGTCTTAACTGAATATTAAATATAGAACAACTGCTAAAATAATTGTTCCGCTAGTGATTAATGTTTTTATATCCTTGTCACTCATTGTATACTCCTCTTTTCCAGCTTACTTTAACATATTTTATTTAAGTCTATTATCTATCCTCGGATAGCACAATAATTTTGATTTTTTGGTATTATTTTTTCAACTGGATCAATAATATCTTCACAAAAAAAATCTTCAGTATTGAAACCGAAGATAATACTTTAAGGTTCTTTTCAGGTCCATCTTGATAGCTCATTTTAAAATTTTCTAAATATCCGTATTTGGCTTAGGATTTGGTCCTAAGTCTACCGGTGGAATATCTGCAAATGTACCGCCCTCTTCTTCTAAATCTCGCATACGGTGTGCCAGACGTGAAGCTGCACAGGCTGCGATGCTTCCTACTAAATCATCTAAAAATGTATTTACCGATTCGCCAGCTTTTGTATCAAGCTTTTCGATAATCCCGATTTTTTGCTTATCCAAATGACCGAAAGTTGTAACGGCAATACTACCATACGTAAATACTGAGCCTAATGCCAGTGTTTCGTCAACGCCAAACAGCCCTTCATCTGCCTCGATAATTGCTTGAAGCGGTGCTGACAGCAATCTTTTTTCCGCCAGTTCATCAAGTTCAATTCCGACTAGTACAGCATGCTGCACTTCACGTTTATTTAATACACGAACAACCGATTGAATACAGTGTTCAATAGTTAAACCTTCATTATATGGTGATTGCATCGTAAACACGATTTCCGCAATATCCTCAATTTTCACATGACGGCGTTCCAACGCGTCATATGTAGCTTTTGTTACTTCGTCTGAGTGTACACGAATATTTTTATTATGCATAAGAAATCCTCACTTCTGTTTATTTTAGGCACTCATTTTTTCCGCATTAACGGATAGTCATTATTCCGCCTCGAAAGTTCAGCTTCAGAGGCAAGATTTATAGCTTTTTTTATATATTACACCTTTATTTTACTATATGATACAATTTTAGATACATCAAAAAACAGGGGTGACAACATTGGAGAGAGGCACAGTAAAAGATGTTACTTTTTTTAGCAATGCATTAAACGAAGAGTTAGAATTACTAATTTATATTCCAGCAAATTATTCTCCACTATACGAATATAACATTTTAATCGCATCCGATGGTAAAGATTACTTTCAATTAGGGGGAATTCCACGTCTCGCTGATGAACTGATCGATGGCTATGAAATTGAAAATACCATCATTGTTGGTGTGCCATACAAAAATTATGAAGATCGAAAGAGAAAATATATACCGGCAGGAGATCAATTTGAAGCGTATATGCGGTTTTTGGCACATGAGCTCGTGCCTTATTTAGATGATGAATTTTCAACTACACAAGTTGGCGGTGGGCGTGCATTAATAGGTGATTCTATGGCTGCAACCATTTCATTAATGACTGCCATCCATTACCCTAATATTTTCGGTAAAGCAGTATTACAATCACCTTATGTAGATGAGCTTGTATTGCAGGCTGTTAAAGATGCGAAAAATATCAATATTCTTTCGTTGTACCATATCATCGGTCTTCAGGAAGATCAAGTGGCCTTAAAGGATGGCACTGTCAAAGATCTGCTAACACCGAACCGTGAGCTGCACCAATTGTTCGTCCAACATGGTATTGATACATTCTATGAAGAATTCAATGGAAATCATACATGGACTTACTGGAAACCTGATTTAAAACGTGCACTAATTGAAATTTTCGGATAATACAGTGAGTTGTAAATGTTTATTCACAAATTTTTCTGTTATAATGAAAACAATTACGCCTTGGTGTGGCTGTATCTAGATTATCAATCATGAATAGTTGTATAAATCTATGCCATTTACAGGACGTCTCACATTCATATAGAACAGTGCTATATGAAATTATTCATAAAATTTTTAGGGGGTAATGAATTTGAAATACGGTATTGTTGCTTTTCCATCTAAAAAATTACAAGATTTAGCGAACACTTATCGCAAACGCTATGACCCGCATTATGCATTAATCACACCTCACGTTACATTAAAAGATGCGTTTGACGCGGATGAAGCTGAAATCGGAGAAATCTCCAAGCACTTACAGGAAGTGGCTTCAAGGTTTGCACCTTTACAAATTCACGCCTCTCGAATCAGTTCATTTTATCCGACGACGAATGCCATATACTTCCGAATCGAACCGACACCACAATTAGAAAATATTCATAATTCTATTCAGGAAAAAATCACTTTTGGTGCGCCAAAGCATGTGTTTGCGCCACATATTACTATCGCGCAAAAAATGAGCGCTTCCGAGCATGATGATATTTACGGTCAGTTGCGTATGGTTGGAGTAGATGAAAAAGATTCAATCGATCGTTTCCACTTGCTTTACCAATTGGAAGACGGCTCATGGACAACTTACGAAACCTACAAATTGACTGGAGCTGAGTAATACGTGTTTGATGTAAAATTAGTTACAACCGACGAAGACCGCGAACGTGCATTTGCACTACGCAAAGAAGTGTTCGTCAAAGAGCAAGGGGTTCCATTAAGTTTGGAATTAGATGAATACGATGAGACAGCCATTCATTTTTTAGTAAATGAAGGTGAAAATTCCATTGCTACAGCACGGCTTCGCGAAGTCGAACCGAAAGTCGGAAAAGTTGAACGCGTTTGCGTTTTGAACAACTACCGCGGTAAACGACTTGGTGCATTAATTATGGAAGCTGTTGAACAATATGCAAAAGATGAATCATTTGAAAAGCTTAAGTTGAATGCACAAAGCTATGCGATTCCTTTCTATGAGAAACTGGACTATACTGTCACTTCTCCGGAATTTATGGATGCCGGCATTCCGCACCGTGCTATGGAAAAGAAAATTTAATCTTTTCAATCACATAAAAGTTAAAAAACATCCATTTCTCTTCGGAGAAAATGGATGTTTTTCGTTTTGTTACGCCACTTTTTAAGTTCCGAATTATCTCATCATTTTCTCGATTTTCGAAAAATCCAAAGACTTACCGTCTTGAATGATTGATTGGACAATTTTATCTTCAAGCTCACTTGTAATCGGTTTATTTGCAAGACGGCTAACCTTTTTCACGATTTTTCGAACTTGCTTTTCATCCGAGAAATCTGCATACGTCAATGCATTTGCAAGCGTCATAATTTCATCGAAATCAACGCCGGTTTTGCGCTCCACTTTTTTAAAAAACGAACGATCCATACTGTTTACTTCCCTCCCTTAAATAAATACGCTACCAACGATAATAAGTAAAATAAATAGTACAACGATCAATACGAATGTCATACTGTTATTACCGCCATAGCCTGGGGAACAGCCATAATCACAACCACCATGTTGCCAACCTTGTTGCTGCCAACCATATCCAGACATACTTATACCCCCCTTTCTATTTTGTAGTGTATGCAAACACTCAAAAAAAAGGAGGGTATTCGTCTAATCTACTTTTCCTTTAGGCTTAAATATTAATGCCGCGATAAAACCAAACAATATTGCAGCACTAATTCCAGAACTTGTTACCTCAAACATACCTGTCAAAAGACCAATCCAGCCGTGCTTTTCAGCTTCAGCCATCGCCCCATGTGTCAATGAGTTGCCAAATGAAGTGATTGGAATCGTTGCACCTGCACCGGCGAAGTTTATTAAGGCTTCATATAAATTAAGTCCATCCAAAATTGCTCCTACTACTACTAAAATGGATAAAGTATGACCAGGTGTCAGCTTTCCTACATCCATTAATAACTGACCAATCACACAAATTAATCCACCAACGACAAATGCCACTAAAAATGTAAAGCCGATTGTACTCACCCCATCCCGATTTCAATTGCATGTGCTGTACACGGAATTGATTCGCCTTGTTGAAATGATAGCGGTGATAAAAGCGCTCCTGTTGCCACTAGTAATACACGCTTGTAACGCCCGCTTTTAAATTGTTCCATCATATAGCCACTGTAGACGGCAGCAGAACAACCTGCACCACTCGCCCCGGCCAAAAATGCAGTATCTTCACCGTAAAATTCTGCACCGGCATCACGGAATCTTGATAAATCTTCTTTTTTCACACCGCTTTGTGCAAACATCGCAATTAAAATTTTCAAACCGATTTTTCCTAAATCACCGGTCATAATGACGTCGTAATCCTTTATTGTTTGTGAACGCTTTTTCAAATGGGCCTGAATCGTATCAAATGCTGCCGGTGCCATTGCCCCCCCCATATGAAATGGATCTGTTGCTCCGTAATCAATTACCTTTCCAATTGTTGCGGCTTCTACATACGGAAGCTTCGGCTGATGCTTACCAACTAATACAAAGCCTGCTGCCGTTACAGTCCACTGAGCAGTTGCAGGCTTTTGACCTCCATAATCAACCGGGTAGCGGAATTGGCGTTCTACCGAGTTATGCTGGCTTGATGCACCTGCAATAGAAAAGTCACTGGCACCCAGCTCTGTCAATAATGAAGCAATAACTATAGAAGAGACAGATGTTGCACAGGCAGAAAAAAGACCGATAAACGAAACCGCCAGTTCCCGCGCTGCAAAGTTTGTAGGTGTCATTTGATTGACCAAATCGCCACCTAGCAAATAATCAATATCCAAATTTTTTAAGTTCGATTTTTTTAAAATGATCTGACATGCTTCAGAAATCAGCACGGCATTCCCTTTCTCATTCGAATCTTTTTGCAACCGTTCATCGGTTGATATTTTGTCAAAATATGTTTGAAAGACACTCCGCTTCTCCAAAGGCCCTACTACAACACCTGAGGAAAGAATGGATGGCTTTGACTGAAAGACAATTACCACGCCGCGACACCTACCGATACTAGTATTAATTTAATCAAGGTTACAAAAAAGGCCGATACGACCCCAAATAAAATAACAGAGCCGGCAAGCTTGAACATGTTACTCCCTACACCTAATACAAGTCCTTCCGTTTTTCCTTCAATTGCGGAAGACACAACAGCATTACCAAAACCCGTTACCGGAACTGCACTTCCAGCTCCTGCAAATTGACCTAGTTTACGATATTGTCCAAAGCCTGTAAGAAGCATGGCGATAAACACCATTGTTGCCACTGTTGGGTTACCTACCGTTTTTTCCGTAAAATCAAAAAACATCATATAAAAAAAGGAAATTGCTTGTCCCACACAACAAATTACACCGCCAACTGCAAAAGCTTTTAAACAATTGATGGCAATAGGCGATTTCGGTGTAATCTGATCTTTTAATGTATTGTATTGTTGTTCTTTCAAGTTACGTTTCCTCCTTAGCAAGCTTTTTTAATGCATGCAGTTCTTTCAGCATTTTTTTCTGGTCTTTTTCTTCCATCAATTTAGTCGATTCCCAAAACATTTTAAAATCCGCGGAAACATTGACTTTGCTATCGGAAAATTTATCTTCCAACTTCTTTTTCCAATCCTCTTCAATTTTTTTGCGGTTCCATTTTTCAAACGGTTTTAATTGCATTGCCACAAATAATTCATCTTCAATTACTAAAAGATTCGCTTGTTCAATTGCATCATCTTCCTTTAAAAGCTTTTCTATTTCCTGCTGATTCTGTTCATTGTCTGTCAGCGCATACGTCACAACTTTCTCCCGGTCATTGCAGCCTGCAAGAATTAAAAGCAAACTCAATGTCAAAATTGCCCTCCACATAGCAGTCCCCCCTTTTGTCCATTTTTCTCCAAGTATAACCGGTCGTATTTTGAATTATTCATCGCCCAAAGAAGTTTGGGAAAACCTGTTCATTCGCCCGATTCTTTTAGAAACCGGGTCATATTATTAGTAAGAGTTAAGTATACCGGAGGTGAAAAATTTATGGGTTGTGGAAGAGGTAATAATGATGTAGGTGGAACTGGTGGACATCACCAATCACGTGGCTGTGTTTGTGAGGTTGTCCGTGCGATTTTAGAAATTCAAAATGCGGCAGTACAGGATGAATGCAGTCGCTGTACAACAAACTGTTTCTTAGAGCCACTTGGTGGAATTGTTAACCCATCACGTTCAAATGTCGACACACGTGTATTTACTTTATTAAACAAGGATGGCTCTCCATTCTTTGCTACATTCACTACAGCAGAAGGCAATGCTTGTCCTTGTGTATCAATGTATTTCCGTGTTGAAGACGTATTCGATGGCTGCTGTGCAACATTACGTGTTCTTGTACCACAAGATGACAAAGAACATGCAGTTGATTTACTAAACGATCACGGAACAGCTATTGATTTCCGTCAAGTATGTAAAGTGACACAATTTGAGGCTTCAGATAGCTGTATCACAGTTGATTTAGATTGCTTCTGTGCTGTTCAATGTATCGATGATGTGTACCTTGGTATTTGTGAATAATTCATATTAATAACACATCTCGCGCTCTATGTGCGAGATGCTGTATTTTCTTTTTTGAAGGAACTAAAAAAGAGGAGCCATTAACTTGGCTCCTCCTTTTTATAAAGTATTGTGAATTAACACGATCTCATTAGCTTTTATCCAGCGTTTTGTATCATTGCAATTCAGCAAAACTTGACTACCACTTATTTTATCGATGGATCCGTGAATTTTTTCACCTGATTGCATAATAAATACCAATACCCTCGGCTCTTTCGTCGGTTTCGAAAAATAATGGAGCTGTCTGGCAATAAGGGCATTTTCAATTTTTTCAGTGGCAGGTCGTACATAAATTGATGTACTTTCTTCCTCTATTTCGACTCGTTTTTCTTGTATATAAATCGGACTTGCAATAAAAAGTAATGGGTGAATTTCCACATTCCACATCCTTTTTCATACAATATGCAAAGTCTTTTCAAATCGTTCCTTACAGAATCCGGCTAATAAACGACGTTGCAAGCCCAAGATAAATAATAATACTTGTGACGTCATTCAACGTTGTAATAAAAGGTCCTGATGCAACGGCAGGGTCAACACCCATCTTATGCATTAAAATGGGAATAAACGAGCCGGCAAGTGTCGCAACGATAATCGAGCAGCAAATCGCTGCTCCGACAAGCAGACCGATCATTAATGTTCCCTTCCAAAAGAAAATGATGCCGACAACTATTGCACCACTCACTACCCCCATAATAAGTCCTGTACTTAATTCCCGCATGATCAGTTTTAATTTACTTTTTCCGCCAATGTCCCCGGTTGCAATCCCTCTTATCGCAACAGCCAATGCCTGGGTTCCACTATTACCGGATGTACCGGAAATAAGCGGGATAAATGTTGCAAGCAAAGCGACTTTATCGAGTGTGGCTTCAAATATTCCCATAAGTCCCGATGTCAGCATTCCTAAAAACAGTAAAATAATAAGCCATGGCAAGCGCTTGCCTGCCGCGCGCAAAGGACCTGCATCATTATCATCCATGTCCGCAATACCTGCCAGCTTGGAATAGTCGTCCTCTGCTTCTTCTTCAATGACATCGATAATATCATCGACCGTAATAATCCCTTGAAGCTCTCGGTTTTCGTTGACAACCGGAATGGCCAGTAAGTCATAGTCCTTAATCAGATTCGCGACATTTTCCTGGTCATCCGTTACTTTTACGGATAGGACACGTTCGCTCATGATATCCCGGACATATAAATCACCTTCCGCGACAATTAGTTGCCTTAACGACATGACACCAAGTAATCGATGTTCCTGATCCACTACAAAAATATAGTAAATCGTTTCGGCCGTTTGGGCTTCCTGCCGCAGCACGCGCATTGCCTCGCGAACTGTTGCACTTTCAACGACCGATACATATTCTGTCGTCATAATAGCTCCGGCTGTATATTCTTCATAGCCTAAAAGCTCATTAATTTCATCGACGGTTTCTTCATCCATCATGTCCAAATAATTTTCACGTTGCTCGGTATCCAATTCATTGAGAATATCTACCGCATTATCGGTATACATGAAGCCAAACATGGCCGCACCGTATGATGGATCCATCTCGTCTAAATATGTTTTATATTCATCGTCCTCGATTTCAGTTGTTTCAAAAATGGTTGCCATTTCTTGAGGAGACAAGTAACGATAAATAATTTGCCGTATGTCAGGGCCCACCTCTTCGTAAAACTGTGCCTGATCATATGGATGAAGTACAAGGAAATGTTCGCGGAATGCTTCAATATTTTCTTCATCAAGCAGCATTCGCAAAAACGCTTCATCGTACTGGATTTCATCATTTTTTTCCTCTATCATGCTTGCCCCCTCCTTTCAACTATTCATAACGAGTTATTTTATGATGCATTACTGTCCCTCGTCAAGCTAATTACGTATTATCATTACTTTTTTCGTATGTTCCCATAATCGACTGACGACTTACGTAATTTTCTTCTCAACAGTATATTCCCAATTTCACCAAAAATAAAAGATGCCAATTAAATCTTGGCATCTTGCATTAGTTAATCAATGTAGCAATCTCGTCCGGGAGCTTGCTTTCAAAGTGTACTCTTTCTTTCGTTAACGGGTGTTCAAATTCAATGTAGCGGCAATGGAGTGCCTGACGGTCAATGAATGTATGATTGCCCCCGTATAATTCATCCCCCACTAATGGATGGCCAATATAAGCCATGTGAACACGTATTTGATGGGTTCTTCCTGTATGAAGCTTCAGGCGAATATAGGTCATATTATTTTTACGAGCCAGCACCGTTACATCCGTATGGGCAAATTGTCCATCCGGCCGTACTTCACGTTCAATAATACTCGTATCCTTCCGCCCGATCGGTGCGATAATGGATTGCTGAGTTTGTTCTATGATTCCTTCTGCTACTGCTTCATATTCACGGTGAATTTGTCCCTTTTTTTGCTGTTCACTCATTAAATGATGGATATGACGATGCTTCGCTATAAGCATCAGCCCGGATGTATCACGGTCAAGTCTTGTCACGATATGAACAGTCGACGCTAGCTGCTGCTGTTCAAAATAGCCGTATACAAGGTTGGCAAGCGAATTATTCGGGTGTTCCCTAGAAGGAATCGAGCTCATAAAGGCCGGTTTGTTGACAAGGAGCACTGCCTCGTCCTCATACACTACAGACAATTTTCCTTGTACCGGTATCAGCCCTTCGCTTGCTTCTTCTACCGGGAAAATAATTGTCACAACATCGCCTTCTGCCAGACGATGCCGCACATTTCTTTCTTCTCCGTTAACTAAAAGTGCCCCACCATCAAATTTAATGGCAGTCAATGCACGCTTTGAAATGCCCCAGTGAGCAATTGCATCACGCAAAAGCTCCTGATTGACCTTATTGGTAAATTGTAATTGAAATCGTTTATCCATAGTTCCTCATTCTATTCATTCGAGATAAATGAATCATGCACACGTTCCCAAAACGGGAATGGTCTGAAACGTGCAAAACGCACTTTTTCATTTGCCACATTAAATGTAATGGACTTTACATCTGTTTCCGTCATGCTAATATGATCGACCGTCATATTAAATTGCTGTTCATGTACGGGTTTAAGTACACAGTTATGATGTGCCGGCAATACTAGGGAAGACCCTACTGTCCGGAACACACGGTTGTTGATCGATGCCATTTCCGTTATTTGCAAAGCCTGCAATGTCGGGTGAATAATCGCTCCGCCCAGCGCTTTGTTGTAAGCTGTACTGCCCGAAGGTGTCGAAATACATAAACCGTCCCCACGGAAGCGTTCAAAATGCTCGCCGTTCAGTTCCACATCCATCACAAGCGTTACGTCCGGCGATTTAATCGTCGCTTCATTCAACGCCAGAAACGTACTGGATTCGGAATGCAGGCGGTGTACCTGTACTTCCAGCAACGGGTATTCCACGACATTGTATTCCTTTTTGGCAATCGACAATACTAACTTTTCCAGCTCTGAAGGTTTCCAATCGGCATAAAAACCTAAATGTCCTGTATGGATTCCGACAAAAGCTGTTTTATCCAGACGGTGCAAATAGCGGTGGAAAGCATGGAGTAATGTTCCATCGCCGCCAATCGAAAGAACAATTTCAGGCTCTTGTTCATCAAATTGTAAACCGAAATCAATTAAATAAGATTTTGCGAGCTCCATCAATTCATTTGATTGGTCATCTCTGCGTGATTGTATTGAAAACTTCATTAATTGTCACGCTCCTCTTTGTCAGTCGACTTATGGATAGCTGTATTCGTTGCTTCTTTTATTTCACTGAAATATGCCTGTGCCTCTTGAATTTCACTTCTAATGGAGGACATTTCTTCATCTAACCGGAATGCTGCCTCGGCTGCGCTTTGCAGTCGATTTTTTATTTCTTCAGGGAAAATCCCTTTATACTTATAGTTCATAGAATGCTCAATGGATGCCCAGAAGTTCATTGCCAATGTTCGAATTTGAATTTCCGCCACGACAACGATGCACCCTTGAATCGTTTCAACCGGATACTCAATAATCATATGGTGTGAACGATAGCCACTCGGTTTACTATGTGTAATATAATCCTTTTCCTCGATAACTCTCATATCATTACGCTGGCGTATTAGCTCCGTTACAGTAGCAATATCATCAACGAACTGACACATAATCCGTAATCCAGCAATATCTTGCAATTCATTTCCTAAACGCGCAGTCGGTTCGAATGGTATCCCTTTATCAAGCGATTTGTCATATATACTGGCAAGTGGTTTTACACGGCCTGTAACAAATTCGATTGGCGAATTGGCACTCATAATACCAAATTGCGAACGCATCCCTTTTAATTTAATTTTAAGTTCATCCACAGCTTGTCGATATGGACTCAAAAATACTTCCCACTGCCCCAATTAAAAAACCCCCCAACTAGAAATAGTTCATACCTGTCACACTATTTCATCAACACGTTGTTTCAAACAATTATACTTCTTGTAGACGAGAAATACACATTTCACACTTAAATCACGTAAAATGGCTATTTTTCTTGTGATAATTAAGTTTAATGCTATTTATTAAAGAATTCGGCAAATGCCTTTTCAATATTTTCAACAAATTGATCTCCATAGTTGCTGTTGCCTTCAATATTATAAAGCAATCCTTGTAATTCATCAGCAAATTGTTGAAGCGGCAGCAGACCGTCCTCCACTTTCAAGTATGCTTTTTGTTCTGCCACTAACATTTGTAATAGCTGCGACCATACATTTTTCCCAAAGCTTAAATAACTGTATGCCTCATTTTCTTCTATGATATAAAGAAACGCCTCATTATCCGAATCGACAATCACTTGTCCTGTCGATTGCAATTGGCTAAGTTGTTTCTTTTCATTTAAAATAAAATAGATTTCATTATGTACTACTTCAACATGATCGATTATGTATACGTTTCGCAATAAATTAATCTCCTTTTTCTTTTCATCACCGAAAATTTTCCGATAATAAAATTGATGATTCATCTACCCTTCACATTTTACCATAGGACACTCGGTTGGTGCAGAAACGTTTGACTTCTTTCAATCATCGGAATTTAATTCAATACTATTAATAAAAAGGACGTTGACAATGACACAGCAAATTGAAATAGAATTTAAAAATATGCTAACAAAATCGCAGTATGAACAGCTTCTTGAAACGTTCTCCATAAAGAACGAGCAAATTATCCGCCAAGCTAATCATTACTTTGATACAAAGGAAAGCCATTTACAACAACTTCACAGTGCTCTTCGAATTCGTGTTACAGAAGATTCGATTGAATTAACGTTAAAAGAAAAAACTTCCAAGCATCAGCATTTAGAAACGACTGACTATTTAACACGTGAGGAAGCAGACCGTATGCTGGCCGGTAAAGGAGTACCCGCGTATTCTGTAAACGAAAGGCTTGCGCTATTTAAAATTCCCGTTGCCGATTTACATTGTTACGGAACATTGACGACCGACCGGGTGGAAATCCCATACAAAGGCGGTTTGCTCGTATTTGACCATTCTTTCTATTTGCACTGCGACGATTATGAGGTAGAATATGAGACACATGATGAAGCAGTCGGAAAACAAATTTTCTCCGAATTTTTGGCACATCATGAAATTGAGCCACAGCCTGCGCAAAAGAAAATCGTGCGCTTTATGACGGCTTTAAACAATCAGAAAGGCTAGGTGCTGTGATGGATATTTCATCAATGAAAACATTGCTCGAACTTCAGGCAATTCAAAATTTAAATACATCCAATCAGTCAAGCTCAAGTGTATTATCATCATCATCTACGTCGACTTTATTTTCCGACTTAATGAGCGACATTTTAGACGGACAATCTTTATCAAGTTCACTGAATGGACTCGGTGATGTGAGCACTTTCCAGCAGTTAACGGATTCATCACAAACTTCTAATTCGCAGCAAAACTCGGCTGCTCAAAACTATATCGCATCATTTTTGTTGAATAATTCATCGAACTTGACGAATTTACCAGGGACATTCAGCAGTCTCTCAGCAAGTAATGATACATCAACAATTGAACAGTATATGACGGATTTCACAAGAAAGACCGATGTTGCAAATTTCTTTGCCGGTGCTGAGACTTATCAAGCTGAAATAACTGCAGCTGCCAAGAAATATAATATACCTGAAAAACTGATCACTTCCGTTATTAAACAGGAGTCTAATTTTAATGCTTCTGCGACAAGTGCTGCAGGAGCATCCGGTTTAATGCAGCTTATGCCTGCAACAGCACGCTATTTAGGTGTGTCTGACCGTTTTGACCCTGCACAAAATATTATGGGCGGCGCAAAATATTTACGCCAAATGCTTGATCAGTTCGATAATAATGTGGAAACAGCGCTTGCTGCCTACAATGCGGGTCCCGGAAATGTAAAAAAATATGGGGGGATTCCTCCATTCCAAGAAACTCAAAATTATGTCAAAAAAATAATGAACTATATGAATGTGTGATGTTATTAAAAATGCAGTGAAAATTTGAAGACGAAAGCCAAAAGGGATGTTTGGGATTTAATTGTAAGTACTCCTGATATGTTCTAATTTGGATTAAATGGAAAATTGGTGTGAACACCTATTAAATCAACTATTCCACCGTGGTGTTAATAGATGTGAAATGCCCTTCAAATTTTTTGGCAGGGCACTTTATTTGTTAAAACGGCCTTACGTTGCTAGAATGATTGTATCGCCTAAATGAAATTTACATTACTTACATGACATTCATATTTCATATACTGGCAAAGAAAGACACAAAGGAGTATAACTAATGAATCGAAAATATACGATTCCTTATGAGGAACTCGGTGCTGAAAAGCTTTCTGAATTAATTAACGCGTTCTACTCTCGAGTGGCGAAGCATCCTTTATTAATTCCTATTTTTCCTGAAGATCTGACGGAAACAATTCGTAAACAAATACAATTCCAAACGCAGTATCTCGGGGGCCCTAACCTTTTCTCAGAAGAACACGGCCATCCGATGATGCGTGCTCGACATATGCATTTTAAAATTACACCCGATCGTGCCCAGGCATGGCTTGAATGTATGGCAGAGGCGATGGACGAAGTGGGCTTGGACGGAAAATTCCGTGAAGTTTACTATAAGCGTCTCGTTATGACTGCTCACCATATGGTCAACGCCCCAAATGATGAGGAGGGATTTGAGTGAATAATATCCAACTTTTACAGCAACCTGTAGCACCCTCTACATGTAATAAACCGATTGAGCTTTATATTTTTATTGACCCTCTTTGCGAGAAAGCATTATCCCTACAAACAACAATGCGAAAACTGCAAGTAGAATACGGTCATTACTTTACATGTCGATATGTCCTTAGTACGGAACTCGCTGCCCTTAACAGCATGACGAGCCGGATGAAAGGCTGTGTTTCCGGAGCGGAATTGGATATTACACATCCAGCATTACCTTCAATCGCTATTAAAGCGGCCGAACTTCAAGGAAAGCGGGCAGGTTTCCGCTATTTAAACAAAGTCCAGGAAGTTGCAACACTTAATACACGCAATATCAATTCCCATGCGACATTAATTGAAATTGCACAGCAAGTCAGCCTGGATATGGATGAGTTCGTGTCCGACTTTGGTTCAAAAGAAGCAGCTCGTGCCTTCCAATGCGATTTATACTTAACTCGCGAAATGGAAGTTGAAGAAATACCAAGCATCGTATTTTTCAATGAGTGCATTGAGGATGAAGGCCTGAAAGTAAGCGGTTCTTATAATTATGAAGTTTACGAGCATATTTTAGCAGAGTTGCTTGGGGAAGAATTAATTCGCCAACCGGTTCCTGCATTAGACGAGTTATTCGATCGATTCAGCACCCTTACAACAGCTGAAGTTGCCGAAATCTACTCGATCAATGAGCAGCTGGCAGAACGCGAATTAAAGAAACGTATGCTTCAGCAAAAAGTAGAACGTATTATGACCGACGAAATTACACTTTGGCGTGCAAAAGAACGCACGACCTATTAAATTATTTTTAAAACGAACTTATATGATATTTTCACCAGCTGTGCATTTGTGCAGGCTGGTTTTTTTAATTTCCGGGGTTATTTGAAGTTCCGAAAAAGAGCTATGAATCGTTTTATAGTCGTGAGGATAGACATAGGTATATTTGCTCCTCTATACAGTCGTAAAGGCCTTAATCGGGCACTCACTGGCATTTATCCTAGTGAAATTTTAAAAGCTGTTTTAAGGGGTTTAGGACTGTTTAAAATAACATACCCTTTATTCGACAATTAAACCGGAAAAATAGAAGTTAATGGGATGGAAGTAGAACATTTGCCAGGGAATAGAGAACGTTCTTCTTCTTTATTCCAGGCATCAAAACGTAAACAAAACAAAAGAGGCGTCTTATTCTCGAGAAATAAGACGCCTCTTTTTCACAAAGGGGATGGGAGAAATGTTCACGTTCAAACAAAGGGGTGTATGTTTGTTATGTGATTTATTTCACGAGTATTACTCTATCATGGAATAATATTTCTTGCAATGTATCTTTCACAATTTCACAAATTCGTCATATAGTAAGCGTTTCCATATGAATAAATGAGGTTTAAAAAAAATTGTCATAAATTCGTATTTAATTCTCCCCCTCGAACACCGATATATCAACATTCTTTAACCTTTTCCCATTCATTGTTTCCCAGAATGAAATTTTACCATTCTCTATATTCCCTAAGTAAAATTCCATTTTTTCAAGCAAAAAACGCACCTGAAACAGATGCGTTTTCACAAACTATTAATTATTCAATAATAATTTTTCAAGCTCTTCTAACTTCTCTTCAAATACTTGGCATGCCAATGCGATCGGTTCCGGAGACTCCATATCTACACCTGCAGCTTTTAATACTTCGATCGGGAAGTCCGAGCAGCCAGCTTTTAGGAAGTTGTTAATATAGCGCTCAACTGCCGGTTCGCCTTCTTCTAAAATTTGTTTTGATAATGCCGTTGCCGCAGATTGACCTGTTGCGTATTGATATACGTAATAATTGTAGTAGAAGTGCGGAATTCTTGCCCATTCCAGACCGATTTCCTCATCTACAGTCATTGCATCACCAAAGTATTGTTTGTTTAAATCATAATAAATGGATGTTAATTTTTCTGATGTAATCGATTCGCCTTTTGCATCTAATTCATGAATCATATGCTCAAACTCAGCGAACATCGTTTGACGGAATACTGTACCGCGGAAACCGTCCAACCATTGATTTAGTAAGTAGATTTTTTGCTTATCATCATCCAATGTTTTCATTAAATGATCGAATAATAGTTCTTCGTTACATGTTGAAGCAACTTCCGCAACGAAAATCGAG
The DNA here is from genome assembly GCF_037975215.1 of Solibacillus sp. FSL R5-0449. Taxonomy (NCBI): domain Bacteria; kingdom Bacillati; phylum Bacillota; class Bacilli; order Caryophanales; family Caryophanaceae; genus Solibacillus; species Solibacillus sp. FSL R5-0449. Next base: position 771,483 of record NZ_CP150239.1, on the reverse strand, counting down.
TAATCCGCATATTGATAAGGCTGGTTAGCACGTGAATAATAACTGTGCATTGAGTGGCCGAATTCATGTGCCAATGTATAAAGGTTATTCACGTTATTTTGCCAGTTCATTAATACATACGGATTTGTGCCGAACGTTCCTGAAGAATATGCACCGCTGCGTTTTCCTTTGTTTTCAAGCACGTCTACCCAACGGCTATCCAGACCTTTTTGAACGATTTCCTGATATTCTTTACCAAGTGGCGCAAAGCTTTCTACCATCGTCTTCTTCGCTTCGTCATATGTTACTTCCATTTTCACTTCTTTAACAAGTGGTGTAAACAGATCGTACATATGCAGTTCATCTAAACCAAGCACTTTTTTACGAAGCTCTACATAACGGTGTAATGCCGGTAAATAGTCATGGATTGTCGAAACAAGCTGATCATACACTTTTTCAGGAATGAAGTTATTGCTTAATGCCGCATGGCGAGCCGAATTGTAATTACGAACTTTTGCATTGGCATTATGTGCTTTTACATTCCCTGCTAAAGTTGTCGCAAATGTATTTTTGTATTGACCATACGTTTTGTAAACAGCTTTAAATGCTGCCTCACGCACTTCACGGTTATCGCTCTCAAGCATTGTAATATAGTTACCGTGCGTAATTTGTACTTCTTCCCCATCTTCCCCTTTAATTTTCGGGAATTCTAGATCTGCATTGTTTAAAGCACTGAATGTTTTGCCGGATGTTGATGTCACTTCAGAAAATTGTGCCAGCAATTCTTCTTTTTCCGCAGATAAAATATGAGGGCGGCCCAAATTCAGTTCTTTTAGGCTTTGTTCATATAGTGAAAGTGGTTCATAGCTTTCCACATAGCTGTTCAATGTTGCTTCATCCAATGCTAAAATTTCAGGCGTAATAAATGACCACGCTGCTCCTGCATTTGTTAGTACAGAGCGAATACGACCATCAAGATCCTGGTATTTACTATTCGTCGTATCCTGATCATGCTTTAAATGAGAATACACATATAGCTTGCTCAGACGCTCGTATAATGCATCGCTGAACTGCAATGTATTGTATAAGCTTTCCGCACTTTCCGCTACTTTCCCTTTATATTCCGGAGCTTTTTTTGATAATTGTTCTACTTCTTTCAGCTCAGCTTCCCAAGCTTCATCGGATTCAAAAATTGTTGTTAAATCCCAAGTTAATTGCTCAGGTACTTCTTCACGCGTTAAAATTTGCTTTGCCATTTATTTGCCTCCTACTATTCCGATATTCGAAATTATAAATCTATTTAAACAATTTCAACATCCAAATGCAACCAATTCGTCGTACAGAACATTAAAAAGTTGTTCTTCGGGTATATTTTCATCCAGTTGCTCTACTTTGAGATGTTTTAAAATTGTTAAATAATGTTCCACCGCTGCTTTCCGCTCATCCGTCAGCTCCATTTGATACCATTTGAAAAAATAAGGAATTGCCTGTACATTCATCGTTTCAGGTGTGAGCGCATGGCAGTTCATAAAATGAAAAAGCCCTACTTGCCATTCTATACAAAATCGATTAAAAGCATTCGTATTATAGACAGGAATTCCTAAAATAGACGGCAAATCCGACATCAATAGCCTTAACTCATAAATAGAACGGAAAAATCGGTCATTCACTCCTTTTTTGCTTAGTAATAGACGAGGACGGATATATCGCTCCCGGTACTTCCTGTAGTTATTTAGCAACAGATGGAATTGTGATTTCGTTATTTTTTCAGGGACTAAGAACGGGAAACGTTGTTGACTGAGGGGGAGTGGTTTAACAACAGCAAAATACTGCAATTTATGAAGATGGATCAAATTACTAATATAGTAGAAAGTTTTGCTTTTTACATCATAGGTGATGAGAAAATTCTGCTTTTTATACTGTTGCATAAATTGAACGTTCGTATGATTGATGGAAACTTTTACAATACCGGGACTTTTAAACTTCTCAGGAGTGTGCAAAATCCATATCGGTGTTATACCAGCATTCAAATAGCCGCTTGTACGCTGTTGAAAAGATGGATGTGCGATTGGACTGCACTGAAATTCAATGGCATATTGATGGTCTTTAAATATAATAAGAAGATCGGGTCGCTGTTGAAGCTGTGGTAAATATGGTTCAAGGACAGGACTTAGCTGAAGGCCCGTAAAAAGTTGAAAAAGCTGTTGTTTCCCGAGCAGATGGACAGCAGACTCCCCTTCCGAAAATAAAGAATCGCAATCGCTATTTTTTTGATGGGCAAAATGGGGAATTTTTATTTGACCGGCCTTTAATAAAAGGCGTTCTCTGCATAAAGGACAAAAAAAGGATTGCTGTTCTTTTAATTTTTGCAGTTCATCCGGCGGAAGTTTTGACGTTAAATGAAATAATTGCTGTTGTTCGTTCATGGCGACGAGCATTTGCCTCGACTCCTTTTTATCCATCTTATTGAAATGCATAGTCTTTTTCAACTTATGAATAGTAACTATTGGAAACTTGCTTTTTCAAAGTATTCCTTCTCAAAGACCAATACAAAAAAGCCACCTAAACTCAGGTGGCTTTCGTAAACTGCTCTTCCTACTCAAAATACGTAATGATTGTTTCGAAGCAGTCTTCAGCAATGATTGTTTCCCCATACTCTTCAAGGCGATGCGCTGTAATTTTGGAAGCCTGTAAATATTCAGTACATAAAGCGATGATATTTCTCGCTTCCTGGCTTTCCAAATCTTTTAAATCTACATATAAATAGTAGTAGTCCTCCCATTTATACAACACAGACTCTATTCCTAAAGGTGCTGCGCGTTTTGCAAGAGGTATTAGTTCGTCAATATCTTTAAATCGGAATCGTGCGTTTTCAAGCGATTGTTCTTCCTCTTTTGCCGCTTTGCCAATCGCATTGAAGATCGATTCTTCCATTTCATTTAATTGATCTGATATATGAAGGTCATCTTCAAAGCTGCCGGGCATTGAAGAAGTTTCGGAGTCATTACCTACAGACGCGCGTGTAACAACGACTTCCAATCCACTTTCTGAAGCGTTAATATGAATCCAAATTGGACCATCTAAATCGAAATAATCATCTGTATTTATTTCACCAATGATATCCCAGAAAAGCTCTTCACCTTTTGCGCGATTGTACCAGATTTCTTCGCGTGTATAACCGCGGTCCTCGATATCACTATACGTAATAAATAATTTTAGCGTATTTTCATTAATGCGTTCGATGTCCATTAGACCTCAACTCCCTTCACAGTCATTGTATAGAACGTCGCTTTATTTCCAAGTGGCATACAATATGGCGTTCTATTGCATCGGAACCCAGATACTTTTAATATTAGAAGTATCTATAACTCTATTGTATGATGGATTGGATTAAAATGAAAAGGAAAAACATTATTCATCGTAAATTATTTGAATAATTGAAATTGTATTGCACGAAACACTTTAAATCAAGTCCTTAAGGTCTCTTTCTAATATGTTCTAAAATAAAAAAAAGATGCTACAATTGCACAATATGCATCCGTAACATCATGAGCGATCTATTTAATTAACCATGCGTTGGGCTTCTTGCAACTGGTACGCTCGTACTTTACGAGGCAGGAATCGACGAATTTCGTCTTCGTTATAACCGACTTGCAGACGTTTTTCATCTAAAATAATCGGACGACGTAATAGTCCCGGATATTCCTGAATAAGCTCATATAATCGTTGTAATGGCAATGTTTCAACATCGACATTCAACTTCTGGAAAATTTTCGAACGTGTTGAGATAATTTCATCGGTACCATCTTCTGTCATTCGTAAAATCTCTTTGATTTCACTAATTGTAAGTGGCTCGGAAAAAATGTTGCGTTCTGTATATGGGATATCATGTTCCTCTAACCATGCTTTTGCTTTTCGACATGAAGTACAACTTGGTGAAGTAAATAATGTTACTAACATTGGCTCACTCCCTCTCTAATTGATTTCAATTCAATTGCTAGATGCTGCTTCTGTTAATATAGAAGCATAAATGTATAAGTAAAACTTAATTTAGAATTAATTTAATTTAAGATTCTGTACCCATTATACATGAATAACCCATGTTTGAATATACATTGTCAATAAATAATTCAAGTTACGTAATAAATTTTATTACGTATTTCTCTCTAATAAGCACCTTTTTTATAATTTTGTGCCATAACAAATTTTACCCATAAAATAGTAAAATAAAACGTATAGATTTCCGAAGTTTTTTCTCAATTATCAAATCTTAATTGAGAAAAAAATCAGATAATATGGCGCGATAATTAACTATTTACTACTATTTCCATTTCCAATTCATTTTATTCCTTTTTCTTTAAATAAAACAATTGCTTTCTTTTCATGAGTTACGTTATAATCCTTTCAAGATTATGAAAAACGATGACGAAGAGTAGTACATTTAATAAGAATGCCTAGAGAGTCTGTGGTTGGTGCAAACAGATCATTCGTTAAATGGAATGGACTTCCGAGTTAGCTTGATGAACGTTTCTATTAGTAGTCCAGCTCGTCGCCTTCACGTTACGAAGCAAAGTGGCCAATTAAGGCAAGCTGGGTGGTACCGCGGATTTTAACATCATTCGTCCCTTCTATTTTCGAATAGAGGACGCATGATGTTTTTTTATTTTCATTTGATTTGAAGGAGGAACACCCAATGAAAACAATCTTTTCAGGTGTACAACCAACAGGAACTATTACATTAGGGAACTATATCGGAGCCATCAAACAATTCCCAGCGCTACAGGAAGACAATAACGCCATTTATTGCATCGTGGATCAGCATGCCATTACTGTGCCACAGGATCGCCTGGAGCTTCGTAAAAACATTCGCTCATTGGCTGCAATGTATATTGCATGTGGCATTGACCCGAAAAAATCGGTCTTATTTATACAGTCAGAAGTCCCTGCCCACGCACAAGCCGGCTGGATGCTGCAATGTGTCGCATCAATCGGCGAATTGGAACGTATGACACAATTCAAAGACAAATCAACAGGTAAAGAATCCGTTTCTGCCGCACTTTTAACATACCCGCCGTTAATGGCTGCCGATATTCTTCTGTACAATACAGATATCGTACCGGTTGGCGAAGACCAAAAGCAGCATATTGAATTAACGCGCGATTTGGCTGAGCGATTTAATAAGCGCTACAATGATGTTTTAACGATTCCTGATATTCAATTGCCGAAAGAAGGCGCCCGGATCAAATCATTGCAGGAACCAACGAAAAAAATGTCAAAATCGGATACAAACTCTAAAGCGACGATCCGCCTGCTTGATACAGCTAAAGAAATCGAAAAGAAAATCAAATCGGCTGTAACGGATTCTGAGGGAATCGTTAAATTCGATATTGAAAACAAACCGGGTGTATCAAACTTGCTTATCATTGAATCTGCCTTATCCGGAACAGCAATTGCAGATTTGGAAGCGAAGTATGAAGGCAAAGGCTATGGTGATTTTAAAGCTGGAGTAGCACAGGCTGTTATCGACCACTTAACACCAATTCAGGAACGCTATTATGCACTGATTGACTCACCGGAACTTGATAAAATTTTGGATGAGGGTGCAGTAAAAGCGAATGCCATTGCCTCTAAAACTCTCAAGAAAATGGAGAACGCGATGGGCTTAGGCCGTAAACGACGCTAATCATACCACCTATCGCAACAAGCAGCATATACAACTCTGCTCCATGTACAATGTACATTAATACAGCATGCCATGAATAACCGAGCGTGCGGTAATTCAAGTACAAAATCATATTACTGATCGACATGACACTGAGCCCATAAAAAAATAAAAAAAGTACGAAACGTGTCAAAACACCATCCTTCGTACAACTATACGAAAAACGAACGTGCGATAGAAGAAGCACGTTCGTTTTTTATTATTATTAATCTGTAAATTTTTTGAATAGTAAACAAGCATTATGTCCGCCGAAACCAAGTGAGTTGCTTAACGCATATTCTACTTCTGCTTTTCTTGCGGCATTTGGTACATAGTCCAGATCACATTCCGGATCCGGTTCATGTAAATTCATAGTTGGCGGCAAAATACCTTCCTTCAATGCTAGTACCGTGAAGATCGCTTCAATACCACCCGCTGCCCCTAATAAATGGCCAGTCATACTTTTCGTTGAGCTCATCGCCAACTTATAGGCATGGTCACCAAACACAGTTTTAACTGCCTGTGTTTCAAATAAGTCATTATATGGTGTACTCGTACCGTGTGCATTAATATAACCCACTCGGTCAGGTGATACTTGTGCATCATCGATTGCCATTTGCATTGCACGTGCTGCACCTTCACCGTTTGGAGCCGGTGCTGTAATATGGTGGGCATCCCCTGTCGAACCATACCCAACAACCTCGCCGTAAATTTTTGCACCGCGCGCTTTTGCATGTTCATACTCTTCCAGAATTAAAATCCCAGCACCTTCGCCAATAACGAAGCCGTCACGGTTTTTATCGAATGGACGTGATGCAGTTGCAGTATCCGAATTCAGCGATAACGCTGTGTTTGCACAAAAGCCTGCTACCGCCATTGTGACGATTGGTGCCTCTGCTCCACCTGTAATCATGACATCCGCGTCGCCACGCTCAATTACTTTAAATGCGTCACCAATAGAGTTTGTTCCCGATGCACATGCTGTTACGGAACAAGAGTTTACCCCTTTTGCACCAAGATAAATCGAAACTTGTCCAGAAGCCATATCCGGAATCATCATCGGTACGAAAAATGGACTTACACGGCGTACACCGCGTTCCTGGAAAGTTAAAAACTGCTGTTCATGTGTTTCCATTCCGCCGATACCTGAACCGATCCATACACCTACACGCGGCGCCATTTCTTCAGTAATCGTCAAGTTGGCATCTTTTGCGGCCATCATAGAAGCAGCGATCGCATAATGTGTAAAGCGGTCCATTTTGCGTGCTTCTTTCTTCTCGATATAATCTTCTATATTAAAATCTCTTACTTCTGCAGCTACAGAAACTGGAAATTTACTCACATCCACACGTGTTAATGGTCCAATACCAGACTTGCCTGCAATTACATTTTCCCATGCTTGCTCTGCACTGTTTCCTACTGGCGATACTGCACCGATTCCTGTAACAACAACTCTTCTTTTCTCCATTATTTAACACCCTTTTCTAAGTTAAGTTCTTTCCTATTTAAAGGTTTATTTTCAATTCCGGTCGGGGGGCAGGACACGAATTCATTGCCACAGGACGTGACGATTTTAGTATTCGTTCTTTCCCCCACATTCACGTTCTTATTTACCCCACTTTAACGCAAGTGCGCCCCATGTAAGGCCTCCGCCGAAACCTACCAAAACAACGATATCATCATCTTTGATTTTCCCTGATTCCAAATCTTCTACGATTGAAATACCGATTGAAGCGGCAGATGTATTCCCGTATTTCTGGATTGTTTTCGACATTTTTTCCTCTGGTAATTCTAGACGTTCTCTTGCGGCTTCCATAATGCGGATGTTCGCCTGATGCGGTACTAAATAATCGACATCTTCCTTCGTCAGGCCAGCCTTTTCGAGTACATTTACGGCAGATTCGCCCATTTGACGAACAGCAAATTTAAATACTTCACGACCGTTCATTGTAATATGATTTTCAGGATTTAAATAAAGATGCTTTCCACCTGTTCCGTCAGCTCCAAGTTCGAACGATAAAATTCCGCGCCCTTCCGAAACTTTGCCGAGAATCGCCGCACTTGCGCCATCTCCAAATAGAACAGCTGTGTTGCGGTCATCCCAATCCACAATTTTCGACAGTTTTTCAACACCTACTACTAATATATATTCATAGCTATTACTCTCAATAAATTGTTTTGCAATGGCCGTTCCATAAATAAATCCTGAGCACGCAGCGGACACGTCCATCGCACCACATCCCGAAATTCCAAGTCGCTCTTGAATTTGGCACGCCACACCCGGGAAATTCTGATCCTGTGTAACTGTTGCAACGATGATAAGGCCGATTTGATCCGGTGTAATCCCTGCATTTTCGATCGCTTGCACTGCTGCTTTATATGCTAAATCCGATGTTTCTTCATTCTCGGCGATAAAACGGTTTTCAATTCCTGTACGAGAACGAATCCACTCATCTGATGTATCCAATACTTTTTCAAAATCTTTATTTGCTATAGCTTTTTCCGGAACATATTTCCCCATCCCTATAATACCGGCATTCATATAATAGCCCCCTTGTTTTTCATCACTCAAAAAATATAACTAATTATTAGTAGTTGGTACTAATTATAGAGCATAATTATTTTGAACACAATTAAAATTTCTGGAAAACGAGGGATTAGGGATTTATACATGTTTTTTGTTCGAATAAAATGGCTATACTATTTGTTAACACATCTTCATGAAATTAAATGGCTGATGAAGTTTTTTCGGTTCGTTTCTTACATTTAATGTTAAAGAACAAATGGACAAAATCGTTCAAATATTAGACATACAGCTTCCAGCTAATTTTCCCATTTCCCTTGTTAATTCCTACTTAAAAAAGCAATAAAAACAAGCATTTATGACAACTTCAAGAATAATTTGATTCGCCCTTTTAATTTGATGAATGCTTGTGGTATGATATTGAAGATGTAATTTCACAATAACGTTATAAATAAGTTCAATGAGGTGAATTTGATGCAATATATCATTACGTTCTTTTGGTCATTCTTATTAGTTTCAATGCTAAACTATGTAGTAAGTTCTGTATTAAGTGTAGATTTTAACTTCATGAATGGCGTAATCGTATCATTAGTATTCAGCGTATTAGTTATTATTATCGCTGCAATCATTCCAAACGAATCAACTCCAGAAACAGAAGCAGAGCATCACTAATAGATAACAAGGGGCTGTCCGGTAAAACTAATGGACAGCCCCTTGTTATTTTCGCCTATTTTGAAGGTGCGCGAATTTTAATAGAAGACTTTTAACTTATTTTAGAAGGTTTGTATATCTTTTTAGACAAATCGACCCGTTTATTTGAACAGTTGCACTGCTTATTAGAATAAAGGGCATTTATATTAGAACTTCCGTCTTTTATTGGAACTTTTTCATTTTTATTAGAACATCATTCAGCTTTATTAGAACATCCCACGCAAAAAAGCTTGTACGCATTCACGTACAAGCTTTCATCACACTTAATTTGTTTTTATGACTAACTCTTCATTTTCCAGTTTAATCGATAAGCTTCCGCCCGCTGTAACTTCACCTTTTAACAGCTCACGGGCAACAATTGTTTCCAAATGGCGTTGGACGAAGCGTTTAAGCGGACGTGCACCAAACTGCGGATCAATTCCGTGCTTCACAATCCAGTCTACCACTTCCCCATCAACAGACAATGTAATTTCCTGTTCTGCGACCCGATCTTGAAGCTGTTTTACATATTTCCAGGCAATTTTATGGAAGTGCTCATTCGATAATGCATGGAACATAATAATATCATCCATCCGGTTTAACAACTCCGGCTTAAAGTGCTGGCGCAATGCCGCTTGGACAAGCTGTTCCACTTCTTCTGACGCTTCCAGTAAAAACTGTGAGCCGATATTGGATGTCAAGATGATAACGGTATTCGTAAAGTTGACGATCCGTCCTTGGCTATCGGTAATACGGCCATCATCAAGTACTTGCAGTAAAATATTCGCAACATCCGGATGCGCCTTTTCGATTTCATCCAGCAGAACAACAGAATATGGATTACGGCGAACCGCTTCTGTCAGCTGACCGCCTTCTTCATAGCCAATATAGCCTGGAGGAGCTCCGACTAGCCGTGATACAGAATGTTTCTCCATATACTCGCTCATATCAATGCGGATAAAATGGTCTTCTGAATCGAACAGTTGTGCCGCCAATGCTTTTGCCAGTTCCGTTTTCCCGACACCTGTTGGACCGAGGAACAGGAAGCTTCCGATCGGCTTATTCGGGTCTTTAATACCGGAACGCGCACGCCAAACGGCTTCCGTCACATAAGTTACCGCATCGTCCTGACCAACTACCCGTTCATGCAGCGTATCTTTTAAACGGAGCAGTTTTTCACGTTCACCTTCAACAAGTTTCGTTACCGGAATACCTGTCCAGCGTGAAATTATTTTAGCGATTTCTTCTTCGGTTACCTCTTCACGCAGCATCCGGTTCCCTTCCGACTGTTTCAGCTGCAGTTCCAGTTCGGCGATTTCCTTTTCAAGCTGTGGTATTTTACTGTATTGAAGCTCACTTGCCCGCGCTAAATTACTGCCGGAAATAAATAAGTCATCGCGCTCGGCTTCCATTTTTTTCAGTTCATCTTTTTTGTCACGAACGATTTGCAGGCCGTTTTTCTCGAGTTCCCACTGTTCCTTCATTGACTTAATCGATACTTCCAATGTATCTATTTCATCTGTAATCATTTCCAGACGTTTTTTACTCGCATCGTCTTTTTCTTTTTTCAGTGCCTGCTGCTCAATTTTAAGCTGTGTCAGGCGGCGTGTTAACTGATCCAGTTCCTGCGGCATTGAATCGATTTCAATGCGGATCATTGCACATGCTTCATCGACAAGATCAATTGCTTTATCCGGTAAAAAGCGGTCGGTAATGTAACGGTTTGCCAGTTGAGCCGCTGCAATAATCGCACGGTCATGTATGCGAACACCACGGTGATGTTCTTCAAAACGGTCTTTTATTCCGCGTAAAATAGAAACCGTATCTTCAATAGAAGGTTCTCGCACCATTACTTGCTGGAAGCGGCGTTCCAATGCAGGATCTTTCTCAATATACATACGGTATTCATCCAATGTTGTTGCTCCAATACAATGCAGTTCACCACGTGCAAGCATTGGTTTCAGCATATTTCCCGCATCCATTGCTCCGTCCGTTTTCCCTGCACCGACAATTGTATGGATTTCATCGATGAATAAAATGATTCGCCCATCGGATTCCTTCACTTGCTTCAAAACAGATTTCAGCCGCTCTTCAAACTGCCCGCGATACGATGCCCCTGCAATCAGTGCGCTCATATCCAGTTCATAAAGCTCCGCATCCTTCAATCCTTCCGGAACGTCCTGTCTAACAATTCGTTGTGCCAGCCCTTCGACGATTGCTGTTTTACCAACACCCGGCTCACCGATGAGGACAGGGTTGTTTTTTGTTTTACGTGACAGAATACGAATGACGTTCCGGATTTCCTCATCTCGTCCAATAACCGGATCCATCTTACCGTTTTTTACTTGTTCAATTAAGTTGCGTCCAAATTGTTCTAATGGCGGACGATTATCTTGTGTTTGGTTAAATTGCATTGAGTGCACCCTTTCCTTTAGTTTGACCTTTTTTGATTAATTTAATTATAAGTCAAAGATGGTCAAACAACAAATAATTACGCCCTGTTTTCTTCGTAAAAGTTCTAAAAAAAATCGATCACTTTGCCTATATGCAAAATGACCGAATTTCAATTTATTTATTCACTTCTTATTAACGAATGCCTAATGCCATTTTTGCATAACGGGACATATTGTCTTTAGACCATGCCGGTTGCCATACGATATCAACTTTTACTTCTTTAATTTCCGGTAATTCGCTAAGTGCCGTTGTTACTTGGTCAACGATAACCGGTGCAAGCGGACAGCCCATTGATGTTAATGTCATTGTAACAGTTGCTAAGCCCTCGTCTGTTAAATCCACTTCATATACTAAACCTAAGTTGACGATATCAATGCCTAACTCAGGGTCAATTACGTTTTCCAATGCACCTAACATACTTTCTTTCATATCGTGATCAATTGCCATTTTTAAATTTCCCCTTTCGCCTTGGTGTTATTGTTTATCATAGCAGAACGTATGCTTTATGCCAAACAATGCGCCATAAAATGCGTGACTTGCAAAATCCCGTTTCTTGATACCGCATGCCCAGCTTTTCGTTCTGCCAAATAAGTAATATGTTCTGCTTTTTTTTCTTTTTCCAGTTGTTCAATATAATCTCGGCTCATATGATAAGGAACGACCGTATCACGCTCCCCATGCCAGAAAATAATCGGTTTGTTCGCCCATAATTCCTCATGCTGCTCCATATCGAATTTTTGCAGCATTTGAATCAGGCCAGATTGCTGTTCTTCGGATAGCGGGAATGTTACGCCTTTTTGCTTTAAATCCTCTACTTGATGGAGTGCCAGTTTCGTGTAGCTTGTCGTTCCCATGCAAATACCTGCTGTTTCAATCCATGGATAGATTGCTAAACAACCCGATGTTACGATGCCGCCCATTGAAGTTCCGGCAATGCCAACCTTATTTCCTGCCAAGTTTTTCAGCTTCAATTCTTCATAAATAGTATGTACTTCTTCCACTGACTTTAATACAATTTTCCAGAAGTTAAAGTTCATCTGGTCTTCCGTCAATTCATTTGAACGCTCACCATGCATTAATGCATCCGGCAGTATAACACGTACACCTCGTTGCACAAACTGATAAGCGTAATGTAAATTATGTTCCTTTGCGCTCATAAAACCATGAAGAAAAATAACGACCGGTGTTTGCTCATCCATCGTTTCATCATATACATGCAGTAATGGAATGGACTTCCATTGTTCTTGATCTACTATCAAATTTCTCACCTCTTTGTTTACATTAGCAAAAATTGGTCGATGTTTCAAAACTTTGACGAATGCTATTTTTGCACGTTACAATTATACCCAGGCTAAAGGAGGCTTACTCTTATGAACGAACATTTAATTGTATTAGATTTAGACGGCACTTTATTGACGGACGAGAAAAAGATTTCTGCGCTGACAAAGGAAACTTTGTTTAAAGCAAAAGAAGCTGGTCATCAGGTGATGATTGCGACAGGACGTCCGTATCGTGCGAGTCAGCTTTATTATCAGGAGCTGAGTTTAACAACTCCGATTGTCAATTTCAACGGAGCCCTCATTCACCATCCTAAAAATCCCATGTGGAAACCCATTCATACAACAGTGGATTTGAGTGTAGTCCACGATGTTGTAGAATCCGTTCATAAATATGAATATGACAACTTAATCGCCGAAGTGATGGATGACGTATATCTCCATCGTGAAGATGAAGGTGTGCTTCAGTTGCTGCATATGGGCAACCCGAATATTTTAACCGGCGATCTAAAAGATATATTAAAGGAAGACCCGACAAGTTTGCTTATTCAAGCCGATGATGTAAATACACCGATCATCCGCCAACATTTACAGGATGTTCATGCTGAACTGATTGAGCATCGCCGTTGGGGAGCGCCATTCCCGATTATTGAAATTGTTCATAAAGGGTTAAGTAAAGCAGTAGGCATCGACTATATTGCAAAAGAAATGGGCATTCCGCGCGATCGTATCATTGCATTTGGCGATGAGGACAACGACATGGAAATGATTGAATATGCCGGCGTTGGCGTTGCGATGAGTAACGGTATCGACGATTTGAAATCTATCGCCAATGAAATTACGCTATCGAACAATGAAGACGGCATCGGGAAATTCCTGCAGGACCGCTTAAAACTATAATAAACTAGAAAAAGCCTGGAAAAGCATAGTGTCTGCTTCTCCAGGCTTTTTTACTATTGTGCTGAACTTTCGGCACGGCGTTTTTTTCCGCGCTTCATAATCGCTATCATAAATGCTGTGTACAGCACAACGACTAATCCAAGTGCCACAATGTAAGATGTGTTAATACCACGCGCTTCAATCACCTGGTACACTTCCACCATCTCACGGTCTAAAATAATGGTATAATTGCCATCCTTATTTTCACGGATGATTTCACTGTTGAACATGCCGCGAACTTCTTTTCCTTCACCTAGCTCAGCGACCGGAATATGCACACGTTTTGTTTTACTACTATTATTAATGACAACAATCCATGTTTCCTTATCGGATTTGCGTTCAAATACAACATAGCCGTCTTCATTTTCAAGCCATTTAAATTCCCCGTTACGCAAAGTATCGGAATCATTTCGCAATGACTGAAGCTTTCCGACATAATCGGCTAATTCCGAATCCGTTTTAAAATTGTAGTACTGGTGCGCTTCAACACCGGCTTTCCCGTTCATTGCAATTTCAGATCCATATTGTACGACGGGCACACCAGGAAGTAATAGCGTGCTCGCAATGGAAATTTTGCTGCGTGTCGGAGGATACATGCCTTCCTCTGTTGCCGCTAATGTAAAGCGGTCCGACCAGATTGTATCGGTCATCGATAAAACCGGCGTTCCCGATAGCATTTCCTCGATATGAGGCTCCAGTACCGTTGTATTTAAATCAACATTTTTAAATGCATTCGTGAAGTTAGCAGCTGTATCACTATAAAATTTCGCGTCAAAATCAGCGTCACTTTCTGCATTCGCAATTACATAGGCACCTGCTGCTTTTAACTGCTCGATAAAGCGATTTAAAAAAGCAGTATCTGCTTGTTCAATATTCGTCAATCGAACCCCGTCTAGTTTATATGTATCTACAAATTGTACAGCACTGTTGATCAGCTCATTCTGTACTTCTTCATTCGTTAAGTCCCATTGGATTTTCCCATCGTTTTCAGATGCCACAAATCCTTGTTTTTCTGCAAGTTCATGGTTTGGACTCACATTGGAAATCGGGAAATCCACCATCATTTTAACATTGCGTTTTTGATAAGCCTCGACCATTTTTTTAAATTCATCGGCTGTACCAAAACGGTGGTCAAACATTGTATAGCTCGTCGGCATCGAGCCATCATATTTTTCAGTCTCAAATACAGAGCCAATTGACAGCATTGTATAGCCCATATTTGCTACATAATCGATTTTCTTCAGCAATCCATTGAAATCCCCGCCCGCAAACATCGTCGGGTCTTGCGCATTTACTGTATCATCATCATTTTTACCGGTACCGTTAAAGAAACGGTCCACTAAAACATCATATATACTTTCATCTGCAATCGTACGCTCTTCCGCATTTGCAACAGCAGCAACTGACAATGAAGTCGAAAGCAGCACACCCGCAGCTAATGTACGAAACCATTTATTAAATCCCATTCATTTCCCTCTCTTTCATATACAGTCCATCGTCATTTTACCAAAAAAGATATAAACGTAGCTACCTTAAATAGTTATTTATAGGAAATTCGACAAATACGTGTCAGAAATGTGTATGGAGGGATTGCTCTAGCTAAAAATTGAAGGCGCGTTGTTTTTGAATAGAGGGTTGTATGTAAAACGTGGAGCCGAAAAAGTGGAACTTCCTTGAAATAATGTGGAACGATTCTCCTCATAGGTAGAACAAATCGCGGGGAATGTAGAACTTTATAGGTGAAATGTGGAACGTTGGGCCAGCAAAGTAGAATACTCACGACCTAATGTAGAACGAATACATCTGAATGTAGAACACCCGGAGCTATTAGAACTTTCAGGATAAAATGTGGAAAGAGGAAACGGAAAGGTAGAACCTTTCCTCTATAAAGTAGAACGTCTCTCCCCTAAAGTAGAACAAAACACTACATAAGTAGAACGTTTCCCCGTAAAAGTAGAATCCACCCTTCTCCATACAAAAAAGCGTGTAAAAAGCCACTTCAACTTTTAACACGCTTCAATCTTTATTAGAAGTTTACACCGATACCCATGCTTAAGCCTAAGTATAATGTAATTAATAGAACGATACCGAATAGTACCCAGAACATATTGACAGATTTGCCTTTGCTTTTGCGTACTAATACCATTTCCATAAAGCCGATTACTAAGATACCAAATAATACTTTCATATCATAGTTCATGCCGCTTTCAGGAATTTTATCGCGCCACTCAAGGAATAAAGACAATCCTGTAACGATTACTAAAATATACATTAAACGTAAGATCATGTGTACTGCTTTCAACTTTTTACCGGATAATGCAGCAATAAAGAATAATATTAATGCGATTGCCCAAGTCGTAATGTGCAAATGTGTCGTACTAGTTAAAAAATCCACGAATTTTCCACCTCTTCTATTTTTCTCTACAGGCATATCCTACCATGTAAAGCCCTCTAAATTCAATTGAATCTTCCAAGTTCAATGAGTTGTCATAAAAAAGCTAAATTTCTATGCAAAAAAGGCAGCAGATTTTCTTAACAATGAAAATCTACTGCCTATTAATATCGGAAACTAGTAATCCGTCATTATAAAACTATTAAGCAAATCGGTTTGCTAAAGTCCCGATTCCTTCAATTGCAATTTTCACTTCATCGCCTGCTTTTAAGAATTGAGGCGGGTTCATCCCTTTTCCAACCCCAGCCGGCGTACCTGTTAAAATAACATCGCCCGGCTCAAGCGTTACATATTTTGAAACGATCTCGATAATTTCCGAAACTGAGAACAGCATATCTTTCGTCGATCCATTTTGGCGTACTTCACCATTAACTTTCGTCACAATGGATAATGCATGCGGATCAGGAATTTCATCTTTCGTTACTAAATACGGCCCCATCGGACAGCTGCCTTCCAAACTTTTACCTAAGAAGAATTGTTTATGTTTCTCCTGTGCATCACGCGCTGTAATGTCATTGGCAATTGTATAACCGAACACATAGTCAAATGCCATTGCTTTCGGAACATTTTTTCCGCGCTTGCCGATTACGACAGCTAACTCCCCTTCATAATCCAGGGAATCCGTCACATCTGCATGCACAGGTAACGTCGATTCATCCGGCGCAATTGCAGTTGGCGACTTCGTAAAGACAACGATATGTTCTGGTGCCTTTTCTGCACCCATTTCACGGGCATGATCACTGTAATTTTTACCAACACATAAAATATTTTTCGGTGTACGAGGAACTGGCGACAGCCATTCAATATCAGAATAAGCCAGTTTAAATTGAGCGCCATCTTCATGATTTTGAGCTGCCTCTACTAATTTACGAACTTGCTCAACAAATTCGTAGCCATGTGCAATCCCGTCAATAATTGTTTTCGGAAAGTCTTTTAGTACATTAAGTTGGTTTTGGATTTCGATTACATCCCAAACTGCCTCTTCTTTTTTCACTTTTGGGCCAAACTTTACTTGTTCGTTTACTTTAAATGATAACAATTTCATAACGTGGAGCACTCCTTCTGTTTTTTTACATCATACATTAAAACATAAACAATTACCTTACTTTTCTGACAAAAAGGGACTTAATTCGTAAAACTAAGTGTTCGGTGCATAAAATTTTGTACAGTACCGCATTCTTTGTTCACGATTCACGTTTCGCAGGTTTACCGTAAGTAAATCTTTTCAGCAATGCTTCAATCGGCCCTTGTTTATATTTCGAGAAGTAGATTTCCGCAATTAATACTTGGATGACGAAAATTCCAACCGCCATATAAATGCCCATTTGCACATCCACTTTCCCGTATAAACCAAAGCCCCAATTGTAGAAAAGCACCGTACAAATAACGGACTGCATCAGATAGAGCGTAAGAGACATACGGCCAGCCTTTGCAATCGGCGACAGCAGTTTTACAATGAACGGCAATTGTGTCAGCAATGTAATCACCGCCATATAACCAATCGCCAATAACGGACCGCCAATATAAACTTGCAAGTATTCATTGCCTAGTGTTTGATCACCGGCTATCGGCAAGCTCTTCATATAAATTCCGCCGCCAATACCAGCAACAGCTAAAATCACCCATATGATGATTTTTTCTTTTGCCCGCTCGATCAGACGCCATTTGGCAAGTGCCGCACCAAACAGCATATAGGGTAATATCGTAAATAGAGACGACATCCACATCATGACACTCATCTGAATCGATAAGTCATCAAGACGCTGCATGAATGCATCCGTCCAGTTTCCGATACCGTATGCTGTTAAAGCACTTTGAATTGCTTCAATATCGACAGAGAAGCTATCTGTTGATGCGTTAAAAAAACCTGCCGCGACATATAAACTTAGGTTAAAACCATGATACAAAGCATTCACCGCAACTGCCACAAGCAGGAGCCATTTTGCCTT
Source organism: Solibacillus sp. FSL R5-0449 (assembly GCF_037975215.1). Lineage (NCBI taxonomy): Bacteria > Bacillati > Bacillota > Bacilli > Caryophanales > Caryophanaceae > Solibacillus > Solibacillus sp. FSL R5-0449. The sequence goes on along the minus strand of NZ_CP150239.1, from coordinate 753,518 downwards.
CATACGAATTAGTGCAATTAAAAACACTCCACAAAATGCGTATGTTGCCAAAATATCGCCCCACCAAATAACAATCGCATGGAACATCCCGATGCAAAATAACAAAATTAAACGTTTCGGCGCAAACCGGTAAAAATCTGCCCCCGTATTATTTGCTTTTATATATTGCATCGCTAATCCATACCCGAACAGCATAGAAAATAACGGATAGAAGCTGCTTTGCACATAAATATCCAAAAGCTGCTGGAGTACTATATCCTGAACTTCATTAAACCAGCTGCTCAAATCCGCAATATGCGGCATCGGTAAATAAAATCCGAACATATTCACTAATAAGATGCCGAGTAAACTTACCCCGCGCAATATATCAAGTGTTGCAACACGTTCGTTCGTACCTACTGGGCGAAAATCCACCGTCAATCCCCCTAATCTATTTTCACTTCTTGTCCAATACTGTATAAATATAAAATGCGTTCATTTATTTCAATGCGCTTAATTGATTGGACAGCATGCTGATAATAGTTTAATTGAATTTGGTACGACTTTGTCATTTTTTGTTTAATTTTCTCAAAATCGCCTAATAAATACTGTTCGATATAATCCGTCTTATAATCAAGAAGCACCCAGTTACCGTGTTCATCTTCAAAAATGCAGTCGATGACACCCTGTACAATTTGGGCATCTCCTTCCTCATCTTTCAAACTAAGTGTAAACGGCTCTTCTCTTAATACTTGCTTCGCTTTTTTAAAACGCTCACCGACCTCTGTTTGGAAAAAGGCAAATACTTTTTCCGCTGAAACGGCATCTGCTTCAATTTGCTGCAACAGCTTACGTTCTACAAGCGACTGGATATAACTTTCCGTCTCTTCAATTGATGCAAACCCTTGCTGCGGGATATGCTGCATAGCGGCATGTACAGCTGTACCGACTTCGGTTGCCGAAAGCTTCCGTTCTTTTTTCCCTTTCAGCATAAAGCTTGGTACATCGGTTTTTACATAACGCTTCGCTTCCATATTGTAAAGTTGCTCTTCTTCCATACGCTGCAAACTTTCAAGACGTTTTTGCTCCGATACCGATGTCTTTGATTTCTTCGTTACTGCATTTGCATAGGGATACGGTGTTGTGAAGCGTTTCGCCAAGAGCTGAACCAGATCTTCATTCACGGTCTGTTCAACCACTTCGTGTTCCACCGTTTCCGCTTCATTGGCAAGCAAGTAATCATAGTTCGGAATGATACGTACTGTCCATTTTTCTGTTGTTGCCGCTTCATTCGAATAACCGTAATTGGCAAACAGGAAATCGTTATGGCGTGCAACAGCCGGACCGACCCAGCTTAAATAGCTGTTCGCTTTTGAACGAATATAAGCCGGGAGCACTGTCTCCTCCAATTCCTGATAAAATGCCCATTCTTCCTTCTGCTTTTCCCAGTCTTTAATCGAGCCGACTAAAATGAGGCGCTCTTTCGCACGGGTCATCGCTACGTATAAGACGCGCATTTCCTCTGCCTTCATTTTCGCGAGCTTTTTTTCCTTCACATATAAGTGCGGTAACGATGTCGAAATGATATTTAAATCCGGATTCACCGATTTTATCGCCAAACCGAAATCCTGATCGAAAATATAACGGCTGCCTAAATCTTTTGTATTGAATGTACGGCTCATCCCCGCTACAAATACGACTGGATATTCCAATCCTTTTGATTTGTGGATTGTAAGTAATGTGACGACATCATCGGCTTCACTTGTTGATTTGGCAATTCCTAAATCATCTCCGCGTGAACTCATGCGGTCGATAAATCGCAGGAAGCGGAATAATCCGCGGAATGAGGATTTTTCATAGCTTAATGCACGATCATGCAATGCCCGCAAGTTCGCCTGACGCTGCTTGCCGTTCGCCATCGCCCCAACCATTTCGTAATAATTCGTATCTAAATATACTTGCCATACTAAATCGGCCAATGCCCCATGACGGGAGAACTGGCGCCATTTCTGATGCATCATAAAGAACTTATCAAGCTTTGCCTCTGTTTCGATCGGCATGTCACCTGCTGCTTCTTCTTTATACTGCTTTAATGCCTCATAAAAAGGGACTTTCCCGTTAATTAGGCGGATTTTCGCCAGTTCATTTTCCGTTAACCCGATAAACGGTGCACGCAGTACGGAAGCGAGCGGAATATCCTGATACGGATTGTCGATAACTTTTAATGTGTTGATCATAATCATTACTTCAAGCGATTCAAAATAACCGCCATCCGTTTCAGCATAGAGCGGCAGGCCCGCCAGTTTAAATTCCTCTGCGAATGTCGTATACCAAGTACGGGAACGCATCAATACGACGATATCGCGGTAGCTGACCGGACGCATTGATTTCGTTTTCGGATTGTATACTTGTCCGCCATGATCGACTAAATCACGGATGCGCTGAATAATGTAGCGTGCTTCCTGTTGTGCCGCGCTGATGCTTTCTTCCTCAGAACCGTCTTCACTTCCCGGAATAATTTGCGCTTTTGAATCACCTTCCAGTAAAACTAATTCAATCGGCACTTGCTGCTCATCATAGCTCGCTCCGAACTTAAGTTTTGCCTGTTCATCGTATGCAATCTCGCCGACTTCTTCATCCATGATTTGCTCAAATACATAGTTCGTACCTTCCAGCACTTCCGAACGACTGCGGAAATTGGCATTTAAGTCAATTTTCATTCCTGTGCCGGACGGGTCCTCTTCAAATCGCTTATATTTATCAAGGAAAAGGCGCGGTTCTGCAAGACGGAATGCGTATATACTTTGTTTCACATCGCCGACCATGAACATATTCCCATCCTGTTCGCCGCCGTTTTTCACAAGCTGCAAAATTGTTTCCTGTAAGAAATTGACATCCTGATATTCATCGACAAGCACTTCTTTGAAACGCTTCTGGAAATTCAATGCCACATCGGACGGCTGGGGTGGATTTGACGTGCTTTCTTCATCTGTCAAAATCTCCAGCGCATAATGCTCCAAATCCGAAAAATCAAGCAGGCCGCGCTCTTGCTTCGCTTTTTTAAACGCTTCACTGTATTCAATCGTCAGTTTCACGAGTGTTTCCAAAATCGGCTTTGTCGCCGCCATTTCCTGAACATACAACTTAGGATGACGCGCAAAAAATGTTTCCTTTAAATCCGTAAGCATTTCTTTTGCCGTATCACGATGATTTTTCGCTACCGCATAAGTTTGCTTATCTTCCTCTGTATCCTTTTTCGTCAAAGGCTTGATCCGACCGAACTCAACTGCAGGGATCAGCTCATATGCCTGTTCCCATGAACCTTCCTCCATCGCTTCAAGTACATGCTTAACCCCTGTATATTCCGCTTCAAACAATGGCTTGTTTTTCTCTAAAGCAGGTGTAACGGTCACGATTTGCAATCCTTTTTCAAGCCGTGTGGCAATTTCTTTCAGACTCCCGATTATAAACGGACGCACTTCCTTCGCAATACCCAACTCATCAATCGGACTTTCCGGATCGATATCGTATTTCTCCGGCAATGCGCGCAGCCATTCATACGGGTTTGGCTGAACACGCGACACTTTATACATTTCCTGCAGCAACAGTTCAATTGCCTGGTCACTGCGGTCAGAGGCAAAGCTGTCGACTAATGTGTAAAGCTCCTCTTTCGTGAACAATGTTCCCATATCACCCCGGTATGCCTTTTCAAGCACATCCATCAGTACGTCATCTTGCAATAACGAAGCTTCTTCTGTACTTGCCAAACGGAAACCCGGGTCCAGATCAATCGTGTATGCATATTCACGGCAAATTGATAAGCAGAAAGAATGCAGTGTTGAGATTTGCGCTTTGTTCAATAAACTTAACTGACGGCGCAGAAAATGGTTGCTCGGATTTTGGGCAAGTTCCTTTTCAAGCGCTTCCGCCATCCGGTTGCGCATTTCCGCAGCCGATGCATTTGTAAACGTTACAACGAGCAGCTCATCCACATCAATCCGCTTATCTTCAGGCGCCAATATCTTTTGGATCAGTCGCTCGATCAATACCGCTGTTTTCCCTGAACCGGCCGCTGCCGATACTAATATGTCATGGCCGGATGCGTAGATGGCTTTCCACTGCACATCTGTCCATTGAACATCACTCGGCTTCGCTGGAATTGTCATCTGCACATACCACCTTTTTAATGTTTTCAAATACTTCCTGTTCCGGCTGTTTCTTAATTTCATTGAAACTGTTGCCTGTTTCCGACTGGTCGAACTGGCAAACTGATTTAAAACTGCAATACGTACAAGCCTTTTGATTACCTAAGCTGTATGGCTTAATTTCCGTATTTCCTCGGTAAATTTCATTGCCCGCCTGACGGAATTTATAGTGTACAAATTCCTGCAAGTTTTCCATCTGTTCCTGTTCAATCACTTTTGAGGAACGGCTGTTGAATTCCGGATTCTCTCCGCTTTTAAACGCCGCTGGTACGATAATGGATGTTTTACTCGGCTCAAGTGACTTGTCCATCAGTTGCGCCACTTCCACATCTTTCACCATATAGCCGCTTAACTTGAACTTCTCCTGACGCATACTTTCCACACGATCATACTGCTCATAGTCCTCTGTCGGAATTAGCGGATTGTGCACATGCAGATAGAACATCCCGGCAGCCTGGACAATAATATTCTCCAGTTCCGATAAATCCTGAATGAACTTCCCTTCACGTGCGATTATCGGGATATTTTTCATTGCTACATCTAAATACGTCAGCAGCTGCAGCGAGATCCCGTTATATACTTCGGTAAAATCAAGTTTGCGGCCGCTTGATTTATAATCAATAACACGCAAATACAGATTTTCCGCATCTTTATATGCATCGATCCGGTCAATCTGCCCGCGCACATACATTTTCCTGTTATGTTCCAGATCGATTTTCAGTGCTTCCAGCGGATTGCGGTCATCCTGTTCCGTATTTTTGTCGTCGCGTTTCCCAAACGGCTTTTCATGGGCAATCGCTTTGAACTTCGACAGCTCACTTTGATTAATAAGCGCATAAATTGTACGTGCCACGATTTTCACAAGTTTCGTTTTAATATATTCAAAGCGGTGACTGCTTTTTAAAATACTGTACGAGAAGTAATCCGCCAGTTTAGAAATCGTTTCATCCGCCTTTTTATAGCATGCTACATATGTCGTAAGCGGAATCGAGGACTCTTTCTCGGATAAAATCGTCCGGATTGCCTCATGGAACAGATCCCCCATCGCAAATGTTTCCAGCTTGAATTCCGTCCGTTCCTGCAGTTTCAGCCCATAGGACACAAAATGTGAATACGGACAGCTGTAAAAGCGTTCAATACGCGATACACTTGCCAAAAAGTCTTCCCCATACAATGCTGTCGCTATGTCTTCCGTTAGCGGTTCTGCTTCATTCGTCGTGTATAAAGGTTTTTCCACGACATTCAGCACATCTTTCCAGCGCTGTTCCCGTTCGTAAAATGCTTTTAACGCCGCCCATTCTTCCGTAAGCGGACGTCGCTCGTGCTGCGCCTGCTTCAGCTGGGTCATTAAGAAGCCGATTGCCGGTGACGGATGCTGTAAATAATTGAGCACATGATCTTTTTGGAGTTCATCAAGCGGGTCCATCGCAATTTGACGATGCGGCAGTGTGCGAACTGTTTTTTCCTCGGGTGTGCCCCGGTTTTCGGTAATCTCGAACATGCCGTGCAGGCGGTTAATATAAAGCGATGGAAGCTTACTTTTACTTTCCTCGTCTGCATTTGCATACGTAATATATAAATATTGTGTCGATGAAGAAATTGCACGGTAAAACAGGAAACTTTCCTGAAGAAGTCTGCTTTTTATACCTGGTGCCAATTCCACATCGATTTTCTCAAATGTTTCACGCTCGTCATCAGACAGCAATCCTCCCGCTTCCATACGCATCGGGTATACCCCATCATTAACACCGATGACGAAAATCGCCTTTTTATTGTCAAAACGGGCAAACTCGACAGTCGAAACGGTCACTTCATCCAATGTCGGCGGCACACTTGCAAACTCAAGCGTTTCAAAGCCTTCATCCAAAATTTGTGCTGCTTCTTCCAACGGCATAATTTTATCGCCGAACATCAGGTCAAACTGCTCCAAAATATGAATCCAGCCATTCCAAGCCTGTTCATGCTCCAATGACTGATGGAGTGAATCGGCCTGCTCTTCCTGCTCCTGCATTTTCAGCAGTTTCTTATAAATATCAAGCTGCTCCATAAACTCATACAGTGCCACTACAATTTCACGGCCTGTTTTTTTACCTTTCAACCGGTTCTGCAATGCCATTACCGGCTCCCGGATTAGGTCACGCACCGATTTTAAAAGTTGCTCATGCTCCAGCTCGTCTTCTGTCTGAACCGCATTTACTTTTTCCAGTGATTTAAAACGGCGATAATGCCATACTTCATCTTTCATCCAGCGGTCATGGACAATTCCTTTTGCGATGACGAAGTTTTCCAAAATATCCGCTCTGTCGCGCATTGCAACTAAATTGGCTCCGTAAGGGAAAAACAGATCGGTCTTAATGCTTCTGAAAACCGGCTCGTATTTCCAGTTTGTCGTAATAATCTCCAGTACGGATCGACTGAATTCGATCAGCGGATGATAAAGCATCGCCCGCTTCTCGTTTGAGAAAAACGGGATTTCGTATTGGGTAAAGGTCGTGCCGATAATCGCATCATATACATCCGCCTGGCGGTACATTATCCCGATATCTTTATAGCGCAGCCCCTTCTCCAAAACGAGCTGTTTAATTTCCTGGGCAATACCTTGCACTTCTGCGCGCGGGTTTACACCTTCCAATATTTTCGCATGTCCCGATGATTCGACTGGTGTATCCGTAATTTTGTCGAAGCAATGTTCAATATGCAGCAAGTCCCGATTTGTCGCACGGTAGTTTACTTCTAAATGAACGCGCGGCTCCTCTTCAATATCAATTCCTCGTTCGAATCGTAATTTTTGCAGCTCATTCTTTAGTTTATCGTACGTCATCGCAGCTCTGTAAAATACCGAGCCTTCCAGTAAATCCATTTGCGGTTCTTCCATCGGGAGAACCATTGTGACACGTTTTGCATAAATAAGAAGCTCTTTTAAAATGGCAAATTCCTGTCCATTAAATGAAACAAACCCATCCAAATAGATGTGGGTATCGCGCAAGCTTTCCATTTTCGGAATACGCTCAATTAACAGCGGGAAATAGCCGTCGCCATCAATATATTCCGTCCCGATGCGCTCATGCAGCTGCTTTAAAATAATGTTCAGATCATGCAATTTATGAAGCAGTACTTCACTTGCACCGTTTAATTTTAATGATTCAATCAGCGGGTCGATTGTTTCCACATCGATATGATATTGACTGAATTCCTTTAAAATCTGCTCGACTTCTTTCGTAAAACCGGGTTTACCTGCCGCTCGTTTAAATAGTAGGAACTCTTCCTGATGTTCTTCCAAAATACGTCGTAACAGCATGCGGTACCCTGTGCCGTCAATGCGTTCGTGGGCGATACCGCCTTCATTTTGCAGCACAAACCAGGCCAGCCGTTTGAATGTCATAACCTGCGCACGCATCATTCCTTCAATGTCATAATTCGTTGTCAGCTCATATTCCGTTGTAAACGACATTTGGTCAGGAACTAATATAAAAATCGGATGTCCAAATATATTTGTTTTTAAATCATCGACAATTTCACGGTGAATCAAAGTTGTTTTTCCCGTACCTGCCCGTCCTGTTATAACTCGTAACGTCACAATTCCCACCTCACTTCTATTTCTTTCTTCTATTATAATATAAGAATACATGTTCGCGCATTAATTGCAATCATACAAAAAAGCCCTGCCTTTTCACTATTTGTAAAAAGCCAAGACTTATAGTTTTCCATTAATGTTTACGAGACTTACCTATCTCTCGCAAATCTCTTTCCACACGCTTATTTAAAATATTTTCAATCAATTTGCCGATTCCCCAAATGATTAAAATAATGACAGCTGAAATAACAAGTTTTACAGGAGAGGTTAAAATATCACGCAGATCACTGCCTAAATAACTAATTAAAAAGATTAAAATGGGTTTTGAAATAAGAAGTGTCAAAAAATAATATTTCTTTTTTATATGAGATAGACCCGCAACCGTATTGACAACGACTACAGGTGTAAACGGCAGGCACAGCAGAACAAACAGTGGTGTAAATCCTCTAATATCCACCCAGTTAATCAATTTTTTTACTTGTTTCTGTTCTTTAATCCGACGGAAGAGCCGGTACTTTCCGAACATGCGAATCATAAGAAAGAACATATAGGAACCTGCTACTGTTCCAAGCCAGGACAGTAAAAATCCCCAAAATAACCCGTATGCGGCTGCATTGGCAATGATGATTACGAACAGCGGCAATATCGGTATAAATGATTCCAAAAACGTTAATAAAACTCCGAAAAACGGGCCTAGTAACTTATATTTTTCTACAACTGTTTCTATATTATCGATTGTCAGCCAATCTAACATAACCACTCACCCCTACCAAAAACGATAAAAATTCCTGAAGTTACACAATGCTGTCTAGTACAATTTAATCTTAACATAATTTGTTTATACCCGTTTTAGCCAAAAAAAAGAACCTCGTATTATCGAGATTCTTTTGAAATTAACTGACAACTAATAATCCAATTTTATGATTATCATCACGATGGACAACATGCTGGGCAAGGCGCAACTCACCAGAATGATCCAGCACTTCCAAACGGCAATGGGCAGCATTGATCTGCAATGCTTTATACAAATCTTCTTCTGTAAAAACATCTTGTCCATTTACACGCTTGATAATTTCACCTGCGACAAGCCCCATTTTCTCAGCAGGGGAATCCGGTAAAATACCGGCAATCATCACACCTTTATCACTGCGTACAACGGCATAGCTGTTACGGTCCTCTGAACGACTATAATGAATACCGATAATTGTACGAGAAATTGCTCCTAACGCTAATGCTGCTGCCCCAAGTATCGGCAGGAGATAAGCGGCCAATCCGACAACGAGCACAAATTGGCCTATCATTATAATTGAACGTCCCATTTGAGGATAAACATTCATCGGCAGCTTCTGACGCACCATCTGCTGGAAGCCGATAATAAATGGGAAAACAATGATTGAAAACTGTTCTGCTCCGATCGTAAACTGTGGCCAATAAGGCGCAAAATTTTGAATCCCTTCACCCGGAATAACAGTAAAGACCGGCAAAATCCAAAGCTGTTTACTAAAATAACCGATCCCGTTTAATCCACGCTTTGTTTTCTCAACAATCGGTGAAGCAAACCGGGCACCATAACGGCGGATTAAAATTCCTTCTGCCATCAGCAAAAGCCCTGTCATTATCGGAACGGTCATAACAAGCTCGTCTGTAACATTTCTTCCTGCTAACTCAATAGTTCCGATTGTATATGACCAATCTTGCCATTGCATCCAAACGATTCCGCAAAAAGCAACTGCCATCACAATCGCTGGCGATAATAATTGATACAGATAAATAATCATACCTGCGAGACTTACAATAAATACAATTGTCAATAATTCGAGTGATACTGTTAAGCCTATTACAAGACTAAATAAGGAAATAATAACGGACAGCATAAAGCCCATCGCAAGCATATTTTTCAGCTCGGACCAGCCACCTAGTATCCGTCGGTTAAAATACCTTCGTTCGCGCTTCACTCGGCGATATCCTAAATAAACTGCGGAAATGATGGCGACATAAAACAAAGGATTTATAAAAAATCGGCCAATCCCTTTTAAAATTTCAATCAAAACTGTTCCATCCATATTCTCACCTACCGTACGAATAATTGTACCAAATCCTTTACGGAATGCGTAGTCCCATTTGTACCGTAAATAAAATAAAGGCGCTGTCGAACTTTGATAATTCGACAACGCCTACTATTTATTAATATTGCTTTATAATGGATTTAATATTCCATCACTCAAACTGATGCATAATATAACTAATCGCCATCTGCAGCTGCATGTCGTTTACTTTTGACTGTTTGAATGTTTGCAGTTCCTTTGTTAATTCATGGAAAAACACTTCATCCATATAGTCTCCTTCTGCAATATCATGCTTGTGTCTGAAGTTTTCTACTTCCTGTGCTGTATCCTTATCAAAGAATCCGTCTGTCCGGCTGATAGCGTAGCCCAGTTCACTTAAAATACGTTGGCTATAGGCAACTTCTTCACTGTATTCGCCCTCTTCATAACGCCCTTTCAGTATTTTGGTTTCCATACTGTAAAGAGGATGCTGTGTCACTTCGACATCCGGCTCGATTCCGACATCATGGATCCATTTTTTAGAAGGTGTGAGCCATTTATTCGTCGATAACTTTACTTCTCCCCCATTTTGAAGATCCCATGTTTGTTGGACCGTTCCTTTACCGAAGCTCGTCACCCCAATAATGACCGATCGTTTCCAATCCTGCAGGGCACCTGCAAACACTTCACTCGCTGATGCACTTCCTTCATTTTGGATAAGTGTTAAAGGTGTTTCACGCAACCAATTTACGTAAGGCTGGAATTGTTCCACTTTCTGCGTTTTCAGTGGCTCTGTTACACCATCATGATTTTGCATATACGCAAAGATTTTTTCTTTTTGCTCGAACATGCTCATCATTTGGGCAACACTATGTAAATAGCCACCTGGATTGTCCCTCACATCAATGATTAACCCTTCCACTTCCTCCTTAATGACCCCATCAAGGGCCTCTTTCCATTCTTCTGCTGTTTTTTCACCGAAAAGGTTGATCGTTATATAGCCTAGTTTTTTCCCTTCTACTTCGAGAACTTCAGCTTCCACCGTGTCATTTTTCAAACGTTCCCTTTTCATGACCAACTTCAAATGCTGGTCCATTTCCGGGCGATAAACGACTAGCTCAACCGCTTCTCCTTCCTTACCATACATCAGCTTACGAACTTCTCCCATTGATTTCCCGTCAAGTCGTACTTCATTAATTTGTATAAGCTCATCCAATGGGCGAATACCCGCTTTTTCTGCTGGTGATGCTTTAATAGGGGCCACGACAATAATTTTGCCATTTGCTTCTGCCAACTCAACACCAATGCCGATTCGTTCACTTGCGAGCGTCTGTTTATGTAATGCTGCTTCTTGCTCCGAATAATAAGTACTGTAGGGGTCATTGATTGCATTTGCCATCCCTCGCAGTGCACCTTCCACCAATTTCTCCGATTCGATATCATAAACTGATTCGTTCGTGATTAACTCATGCAGTTCATTGACTACCGCAAAATCTGCCTGTTCCTCCTGTGGCTGTGGCTTGATTTTCAACACACCATAAACAATTACGCCAATACTAACCATTACAACAATTAATAAAAAAATCCGACTTTTCCGCACGAATTCTCCTCCGTTCCATAAAATTTATGAAGCGAATGAAAGATTCATACTTACAAAGTCGAATTTAGCGTCACAAAATGAAGTTAATTTAAGTGCTAATCTATAAATTACCCGTATTTAATCTAGTTGGAGTACATTTTCACGCAATGCATCCAAATCCAGCGGGCCAATGATTTGCTTTTGTATTTTCCCTGCTGAATCAATCATGTACGTTGTCGGCATTGTCAAAATTTCATATTGAAAGGCGACTGCTTCCGTTTGTTCCAGTACGATTGGGAAGGTAATATCATAGCTTTTCAAAAACTGCTCGACACGCTCCAGCTTTTCGTTTGCATATGTCATATTGACACCGACAATTTCCACATTGTCTTCTTCACGGTATTTTTCGTAGTACTTTTGCATATGCGGCATTTCAGCTTCACATGGCGGACACCATGTTGCCCAGAAATTCAGTACGACCCGCTTCCCTCTCAGCTCCGAAAGCGTCAGTGGCTCGCCTTGCAAATTATATAATGTAAAATCCGGTGCAAACTGACCTTTTTCAAGGCCCACTTCTTCGTCCGGTTCCACTTCTTTTCCTAAAGCATATTCGTTGATTGCAGTACTCTGATCGATTTCAGCTTTTATGTAAGTGCCAAGCATTGTGATTACAAGCACTAAAATAATACCGATTCCAATATTTTTCTTCATCAACATCACCCCACCATTTCTTCCTACTAGTACATTATCATAACTTTCAGGTAATTATTCAAACGGGAAAAACTTTTTTTGAATCGTCGTTGATTTAATGAACCAGTGAATCATTAAGAAATTCTCAAATTTCATTTAATAAAAAACGATATAAATAAATACAAATTTAATTTTATAAAATGTGATTATTTATTTTAAAAAACGGGTATTTAAAATATGCATACTTTGTTCTAAATACATAGTCTCAATACAATAGTCCTATTACATTTAAAGAAAAACATATTAAACAATTGAATTTTGAATCTTTTATATGCTTATACTTAACAAATAAAAGGCATATTAACACTGAATTTATCTATGAAGATGCCCATACTTACTTCAGAAGAAATAAATTTTAGTCCAGTTAAAATAAGGGGAACTTTTATGGAGAAATTTTATAAAGAAGTTTTAATGAACGGTATTAAAGATATGGTCTTTATTCTTGAAGTTGTAAACGATGATTTTCGATTTCAGTTTATTAATACCGCTGCGATGGATCGTTTAAATTTGACTGACCGGTTTATCGGTTCAAGCCTTATGGAGATTAAGCCAAAGGAAAAAGCAAAATTTTTATATAAGCAATACAGCAAAGTTGTTGAAAGTCAAAAAAGCTATACTTACGAAGATGTTTACGAAGAGAATGGCACAAAGTATTATGCTGAAACCGTTTTAAGCCCATTTTTTGATGAAAAAGGCGCTGTTGATCGAATCATAGCGGTTGTACGAGATATTACACAGGAAAAAAATGCGCTTTCAAATGCTATGGAAATGATAAGTGGTCTGGCTGAAAGTAATGAGCGTTATCATTCTTTATTTTTCCATAATACAGACGGCATTTTTGTATTGAATAAAATGGGTTATATTACCGATGGAAACGAAGCAAGTGAACATATTACCGGGTATAAAATAAAAGAGTTATTCGGAAAATCACTTAAAGAGCTGGTAGACAAAGAAGATACAGGCAACTTTGATCATCTGATAAACGAAGCGGTTAAAGGAACTAATCAAAGTGGAGATTTAATCTTTAAAAATAAAAATGGCGAGCAAGTTAACATCATTTTTAAAATCATTCCACTTCTCATTGATGAGAAAATCATTGGTTTATACGGAATTTTGAAAGATGTCACTGAACAGTTACAAAGCATGAACAAGCTGGAAGAAAGTGAAAAAAGTTTTCGAATTATCGCAGAGAACGCCCATGACCTAATTACTCTTATTAATAAAGACGGAGAAATCACCTATGTTTCCCCATCTTATAAAAATATATTAGGTTACTACCATCAGGAATATCTTAAGAAAAGTTTCCTTCATAATATCCATGCAGAGGATCAAGAGCGTTTAGTGGAAATTGTCCGCAATTCGATTCATACAGGTGAACCTTTTACTATTCAATTTAGACAAAAAAATGCTGAAGGAGATATGATTTGGTGTGAATCCATCGGAAATCCGGTGTTCAATCATAATAATAGCTTTCAGCATCTGGTTGTACTTACTAGAGACATAACCTTGAGAAGAGAATATGAATCCAAATTGAAATATTTTGCTTATCACGATAGTTTAACCGATCTTCCGAATCGACTTTATTTTAAAGAACAATTTGCCTTTGCAAAAGAGCAGTTTCTAACAAATAATACACCTCTTGCTCTAATACTTTTAGATATTGACCATTTTAAACTGATCAACGATACTTATGGCCATGATACAGGCGATGCGGTTATTAAAGAATTTGGTTCCCGTATTAAAGCGACTATCCGTGAACAGGACATGGTGGCAAGATTAGGCGGAGATGAATTTGTTATTCTACTCTCAAATATTCAAAGCTCTAACAATGCGACAGAAATTGCAGAAAGAATTAACCACACTATCCGGCAGCCATGGAAACTGAACGGTCATACATTATCGGTTACAACAAGCATGGGAATTGCAACGGCATCCAGTCAACTGAATTTTACTGAATCCAGTTTAATGAAAAAAGCGGATATTGCCCTATACGAGGCTAAAGAAAGCGGGAAAAATTGCTATAAATTATATAACGTTAACTCTCCCAGCCTTTCTTCATACACACATAAAAAGACCAAACTTTAAATTAAAGTTTGGTCTTTTCTCTATGTTACAGTGAAATATAATTTAACGGGTTTACGGCGTTTGAACGACTGCCGTTCCATTCACCGACATGGATTTCAAAGTGTAAATGAGGTCCTGTTGAGTTCCCTGTATTCCCAAGTCGTGCAATTTGCTGACCTTTTGAAACAGATGCCCCAACACTCGTATTAAATCCGCTTAAATGTGCATACGTTGTTGTGAATAACTTGCCTTCAATCGAGTGCGTAACCATGACAACGTTACCGTAGCCATTCATCGAACCAACATACGAAACAACACCATCCGCTGCTGCAACAACCGGTGTTCCGATCGAGTTGGCAATGTCAATTCCTAAGTGATTTTTACTTCCGATTGGTCCAATATCACGTCGGCCGAACCCTGATGTAAAACGGCCCGCTGCAGGTCTTGTCCAATTTCCTGCCGAAACAACCGGCAAGTTTCCGGAACTTACAGCACTATTGCTGCTGCTTTGTTTTTTCTTTTTAGCAGCCGCAGCTTCCAATGCCTTTTGACGGGCTACTTCCGCTAATCGGCGCTGTTCTTTAAGAAACTTCTCTTCCAGCTCTTTACTTAATTCTACTTTATCATCGTATTCAGCTTTAAGTTCTGTTTTCTCAGATCGCAGTTTCGCTTCTTCTTTTTCAAGCTCTGCTACTAACTGTTTCTTTTCTTTCTTTTGCTGATTTAATGAAGCCATCAAGCTTTTCAATTTTGCTTTATTCGCTTCAAGGTCTTCTTTTTTCTTCAACAGCTCCAGCTTTTGAACTTCAAGCTTTTCCTGATCTTCCTTTTGCTCACGCATAATTTGACGGTCAGCGTCCATAAGTGTGCTTACAGCAGAAAAACGGTCGATAAAGTCTACGAAACTATTTGCTCCAAGCAGGACGTCAAGGTAGCTTACTGTACCCGATGACTGGATTGCGCGAGCACGTTCACGCAATAGTTCATTACGCTGTTCGATCTTCTCTTTTAATTCTGCAATTTCATCTTCTAAAATCGAAATTTCTTCGTTTGCAATTTCAATATCCAATTCGACAACCGCAATATTATGATTCGTTTCATTAATTTTTGCACCAAGTTGCTCTAATTGTGAAATGATTTTTTGCTGTCTGTTTTGATTTGTTTGAATCTCATTTGTTTTTTGTTCAAGCGATTTATTTATTGATTTCTTTTCTGCTTCGAGTTGACTGCGCTCTTTTTTCAGTTCACTTAATGATGCTGCAGATGCTGCCGGTATTTGAACAAATAGCACTAGCGCAAGTATTGCTGCAATGGTTTTAAATGAACGCGTCGTTAGCTTCTTCAAAAACTTTTCCCCCTAAATGCATGGGTAATAGTGGCTCTTTTTGTCTCAAAAAACGAGCCACTTCCCACTATTTTCGTCATTGTCAATTTTGCCTTGGCAATGTGTGACAGTCGCTGAAAGAAGTTATACTTTTAAAAACTTACGAACTGACATGAAACTTCCCCATATACCGATGAACATCCCGATGAAAATGATTAATGCGTTCACCTGGTACATAAGTGGTGTTACCTCTAACAATTGGAACAATTCCCCTTTTAATCGAGGTGCCAATAAGTCATAAATATTGTAATAAGCAATTGTAACGGCTGCGACTGGAATAATTGAACCAATCAAACCAAGCCACATTCCTTCCAATACAAATGGAATGCGGACGAACGAATTTGTAGCCCCTACAAGCTTCATAATTTCAATTTCATCTTTACGTGCAATAATCGTAATGCGAATTGTATTAGAGATTAAGAACATCGCTGTAAACAGCAGTCCTAAAATTAATACGAGTCCAACATTACGAGCGATTTCCAAGAAGTTAAATAGTTTTTCTACTTTACCCTCGCCATATTTTACTTCAAAAGTATTGTCCAAGCTATCAATCTGCTTTGCGACTTCAGCTGTTTTCAAAGGATCGACTGCTTTGACGTACAGCACATTGTATAACGGATTGTTCTGTTCGAATAAACTTAATTCATCACCAAAATCTTTGATTAACTTACTCAATTCCTGTTCTTTTGAAGAATATGTAACTTCCTCGACATCCGGCATATTATGAATCTCGTCAAGAAGCTGTTCTTCTGCCAGTTTTGCTTCTTCCGCTTCCGGAATAATATCGATCATGACACGAATTTCAACATCGTTTTCCAAATCGGAAGCGACCTTGTTTAAATTCATCATGATCGCAGCAAATACACCGACCAATAATAAAGTGACCGTTACAGCACTGATAGAAGCGAGCGTCATCCAGCTGTTACGGCCCAATGATTTAAAACTCTCACGGAAATGACGGGCAAGTGTTCTAGTTTTCATAGCCGTAGTCACCTCCGTACTCGTCACGGACGATCATTCCGCCTTCAATGGCAATAACTCTTTTACGCACAGTATTTACGATTTCACGGTTATGTGTTGCCATCAAAATCGTTGTACCTTGGCGATTGATTTCCTCGAAAATATTCATAATTTCCCACGAAGTTTCCGGGTCTAAATTTCCTGTAGGCTCGTCCGCAATCATCACTTTCGGACGGTTCACAATCGAGCGGGCAATTGCAACGCGTTGCTGTTCTCCACCTGACAGCTCATTCGGCAGCATCCGCACTTTATGCTTTAAGCCCACCAGTTCGAGTACTTCCATTACCCGTTTACGGATGACACTTGGCTGTTCTTCAATTACTTCCATCGCGAACGCTACATTCTCATACACTGTTAAGCGCGGCAATAATTTAAAGTCCTGGAAGACAACACCAAGATGACGGCGTAAATGAGGTACGCGATTATTTTTTAGCGTTCTCAAATTAATGCCATTAATGATGACATCACCGGAAGTCGGTTTTTCTTCACGGTACATCAACTTAATGAATGTCGATTTACCTGCTCCACTCGGGCCAACTATATACACAAATTCACCCTTTTTTATATGAACCGTAATCCCGTTTGCGGCGACGACCCCATTAGGATACTTCTTCACAACATTATTCATTTCAATCATTCACGAAACCACCTAAGCTCAATATCTAGTATTTTAAATTTTAGTCTTACCCATTATAGCATTTTCAGGCTCAAATTTTATTACATTTTCTTTTCAATGTAAGCCCCGCCTCGTTTTCGAGCTCTCTGGACCGTCATGACAACATTACAAAAATTCAATTGTTGCTAAATTTTCATGGAAATACACTTATTTTTTGGTTTTCGTAATGTATTTGTTAAAGTATGAAATGTTCTTAATATAATAAAATACTCTACACTATTTTTAATTATTCGACGTTTTCAGTGAAAACCCTTCTCAGTATTTGGATTATTATGGTATTTTTAGGGAGTTTTTTAGAAAGAGCATTTTTCCTTGTAGGAATGCGGCAGTTTGTGACTTTTGATTGGAGATTTGACGGAAAACAAAATAAAAGGCATCCAAATTCTTTGCGGGAAGATGGATGCCTGATTTTATAAATGTGCTGTTACTTTGTATAAATCGAACCCCTGGTAACTGTAACTAAAACACTACGCCTATTGCAGTGTATAACGTACGAGCACTGTACCTGTACGAGATTCTCCTACTAATTTCAGAAGTTTCGCACCTTCCAGTTCTTTTGAGAAGCGAACCGATTTTGACAGGAATTGCTCCTCTTCTTCTGTAATAAGCGCATCACTTAAACCGATATCTGCTTTACCGAAGTTTGAGAAAACCTGGCCGTCCAGCGCAACGGTTTTCGGAACATAAATTTCAACTGAACCTGCCAATGCGCGTGCCTTGATTTTGTGCGCTTCTGCACTCGTTGTTGTAATGACAACATGTCCATTCATTGATTCTGCTTCGATTTCGTTTAATTCGCCGTCCACATAAATACGTCCATTCGCTGTGCCGATTTCCAAATCATCACCTTTAATTTGACGGGCTTCTACTGCACCATTGCTCGTTTGCAGTTCCGCATGATCGAATGTTGCATTTTCCAGACGGATGACACCGTTATGTGTACGCGCTTTTACTAGCTTTGCATCAACCTTTTCGATTGAAACACTACCTGTTAATAATTTTGCAATGACGACATCATAATGTTTTTCTGGAATAGCTACTTGTACTTTCACTTGCGCAAATTTATTTGTTGACTGAATAAATAATTTGTCATTTGTCAGCTTCGACATGTTTTCCGTTGCCTGAGTAATCGTTTCTTCCTCAGTACCTTTTAACGGTGTTTTCCCTGTCACATTGACAGTAACTAAATCATCCGTAGCACGTACGATATCAACTTTACCGTTAGCTATTTCCAGCTCTACCCCTTTCACATCAGCTACTGGGTATGCGTACGTTTTCGTGAATTCCACTTTTTCTCCAAATGGTGTATCAATATCAAGCTCTTTGAACTTCGATAATGCCGCACCGACCAATCCTGTCATACGTGTGCTGAATTGCGATAAATCCTGCTTAATATCGCCCATAAACTCGTCCATTTTTTTATTGAATTCTTTATCGTTAAATGACTTGCCGAAAATATCTTCAAATCCTGTTGTTTTACGTTTTTCTTTTTGCTCTTCAAAAACCGGTTCTGCCTTATGCGGCTCTTCCTCAAACGTTTCTTCAAAAACCGGTTGCTCGATTGGTGCTGCTTGTGCTGGAGTGGATTCCTTTTCCGACGACAATTTTTCCAGTAATACAATTGCCTCTTCTGCCGTAATTGTACCGCTTTCAACTAATTTTAAAATGCGTTTACGTTCTTCTTGCATAAAAAAATTCCTCCCTCTGCTTCGTATATAGTTATTATACGAGGAGGGAGGACGAAAAGTTTCGTTTGCGCTCTCAGTTTTTGAATCTATTTATTTTTCGCTTCTTTAATTCTTGATTCCATACGCTCACGGTCACGTTCGAGAATCGGTTTTAGATAACGTCCTGTATAGCTTTCCTCTACTTCAGCAATTTTCTCCGGCGTACCTGTCGCTAAAATGGTACCCCCACCTTCGCCGCCTTCAGGACCTAAATCGATAATATGGTCGGCTGTTTTGATGACATCGAGATTATGCTCAATAACAAGGACCGTCTCACCGTTTTCAACTAAGCGCTGCAGTACAAGCAGTAGACGGGAAATATCATCCGCATGCAAACCGGTCGTCGGCTCATCCAAAATATAAAATGATTTGCCGGTTGAACGGCGATGCAACTCAGACGCCAATTTTACACGTTGTGCTTCCCCGCCGGATAATGTTGTCGCAGGCTGGCCAAGCTTCACATAACCAAGCCCGACATCGACAATCGTTTGCAGTTTACGCTGGATTTTCGGCAAGTTTCCGAAAAACTCCAACGCATCCTCTACTGTCATTTCTAAAATATCGGAAATATTTTTATCCTTATATTTTACTTCCAGCGTTTCGCGGTTATAACGCTTGCCGTGACAAACTTCACATGGGACATATACATCCGGCAAGAAGTGCATTTCGATTTTAATAATGCCGTCCCCACGGCATGCTTCACAGCGTCCGCCTTTTACGTTGAACGAAAAACGCCCTTTTTTATAGCCGCGCACTTTCGCTTCATTCGTCATCGCAAAAACATCACGAATATCATCGAATACACCGATATAAGTAGCAGGATTTGAACGTGGTGTACGGCCGATTGGCGATTGGTCCACGTCGATTACTTTCTCCAGCTGTTCCAAACCTTCTATTGTTTTGTGTTTGCCAGGCTTCACTTTTGCCCGGTTCAGCTTGGATGCGAGTGACTTATATAAAATTTCATTTATCAATGTTGATTTACCGGAACCTGACACACCCGTAACGGCGATGAACTGCCCTAATGGGATATCGACGCTGACATTTTTCAAGTTATTTTCGGAAGCGCCTTTGATCTTTATTTTTCGGCCATCTGATTTACGGCGTTCAAGCGGAAGCGGAATAAATTTCTTCCCGCTTAAATATTGGCCGGTAATCGATTCTTTGTTTTTCATTACTTGCTTTGGTGTCCCTTGTGCAATGACTTGCCCACCATGCACACCGGCACCAGGACCAATATCGATTAAGTGGTCTGCTGCCATCATCGTATCTTCGTCATGTTCGACGATAATTAATGTATTGCCAAGATCACGCATATTTACAAGTGTATTGATTAACCGGTCATTATCACGCTGATGGAGCCCGATTGACGGCTCGTCCAAAATATAAAGAACACCTGTTAGGCGGGAACCGATCTGTGTCGCCAGTCGAATACGCTGCGCTTCCCCACCGGATAAAGTTCCGGCAGATCGTGCAAGTGTTAAATAATTTAAACCGACATCCAATAAGAATTTCAGTCGTTCAATTACTTCACGAATAATTAAATTTGCAATTTGGCGTTCTTTATCCGTTAATTCTAGTGAACTAAAGAACTCATACATTTCCTGAATGGAGTGGCGTGTCGCTTCCGAAATGTTCTGGTCTTTAATTTTTACTGCCAGTGTTTCCTTTTTCAGACGGTGCCCTTTACAAGTAGCACAAGGCTGTTCCGTCATGTACTTTTGCATTGATTCGCGTACATAGTCCGAAGAGGAATCTTTAAATCGGCGCTCGATATTCGCGATGACGCCTTCAAATTCAATATTTTTCTTATGCATGCTGCCGTAATCATTCGTATATTCGAATAGAATCTTTTCTTTTCCTGAACCGTATAAAATTTTATCCATTTTCTCTTTAGGAATATCTTTTACCGGTACATCCATCGGAATATTATAATGCTTACATACGGAAGCCAACAGCTGCGGGTAATAGTTGGACGATACGGATTCCCATGGTGCAATCGCATTTTCAAGGAGTGTTAAATCCCAGTTGTGGATGACCAGATCGATATCTGCCTTTGCCTTACTTCCAAGGCCGTCACACGTAGGACAAGCCCCGAATGGACTGTTGAATGAGAACATGCGCGGCTCAAGTTCACCGATCGAAAAACCGCAAAGCGGGCATGCATGATGCTCACTGAATAACAGCTCCTCATGATCGATAACATCGACAAGAACACGGCCATCCGCAATTCTGAGCGCTGCTTCAAGCGAATCACTTAATCGTGTTTCATTGCCCTCTTTTATGACAACGCGGTCCACGACTACTTCAATTGTATGTTTTTTATTTTTATCCAGCTCGATATTGTCATCGAGATCACGCAGTTCCCCGTTTACTCGGATACGTACAAAGCCTTGTTTTTTCAAGTCTTCTATCAGCTTTACATGTGTCCCTTTTTTCCCTTCGATAACAGGAGCAAGGAGCTGCATTTTCGTGCGCTCCGGATATTCCATCAGGCGGTCGACCATTTGTTCAACCGTCTGTGACGTAATTTCAATCCCATGGTTCGGGCAGTACGGTTTTCCGATACGTGCAAAAAGCAACCGCAAATAATCGTAAATTTCCGTTACTGTACCGACAGTCGAGCGCGGATTACGGCTCGTTGTCTTCTGGTCAATCGAAATGGCCGGTGATAGCCCTTCAATTGTATCGACATCCGGCTTGTCCATCTGTCCTAAAAATTGTCGTGCATATGCAGACAATGATTCGACATAGCGTCGCTGCCCCTCCGCATAAATCGTATCGAATGCCAGTGACGATTTACCCGAACCTGAAAGCCCTGTCACAACAACAATTTTATCGCGAGGAATTGTGACATCAATATTTTTTAAATTATGCGCTCGTGCACCTTGTACGACAATTTCTGTATTTTTCACATTGTTCACCCTTCTGCTTTCAATTCAAATATCATGTCACGCAATTCAGCCGCGCGTTCAAAGTCCAGCGCTTTTGCGGCTTCTTTCATTTCACCTTGCAATGTCTCAACAAGCTTCTCCAGCTCTTTTTTCGTCAGCTTTTTGCCGCCTGTTACTTTTGTAATATATGTTTCTTCCCCTTCCGCAGCTTGTGTAGCACGGATAATCTCAGGAATCTTTTTAATAATAGTTTTCGGTGTAATCCCATGTTTTTCATTGTAGGCCATTTGAGTTTCACGACGGCGTTTCGTTTCACCGATCGCCTTTGTCATTGAATCCGTCATATTGTTGGCATACATAATGACATGACCGTTCGAGTTACGTGCAGCCCGTCCAATCGTTTGAATAAGTGAACGTTCCGAACGCAGGAACCCTTCCTTGTCCGCATCCAAAATCGCGACAAGGGAGACTTCGGGAATATCAAGACCTTCCCTTAATAAGTTAATGCCGATCAGCACATCATAAGTTCCTTTACGAAGCTCACGGATAATTTCGATCCGCTCCAAAGTTTTAATTTCGGAATGCAGGTATTCTACTTTCAAGCCCATTTCTTTTAAATAGCTTGATAAATCTTCAGACATTTTCTTCGTCAATGTCGTAACGAGTGTCCGTTCATTACGACGGATACGCTCATGGATTTCATCGATAAGATCATCAATCTGCCCTTCAATCGGACGGATATCAATTGTCGGATCAAGCAGCCCTGTCGGACGAATAATCTGCTCCACCATTTCCGGTGTATGCTCCAATTCGTATGGACCTGGTGTTGCTGACACATAGATTGCCTGGCTTACCTTTGACTGGAACTCATCAAACATTAGCGGGCGGTTATCGAGTGCGGACGGCAAACGGAAACCATGTTCCACCAGTACCCCTTTCCGAGCCTGGTCTCCATTATACATACCACGTACTTGCGGTAATGTAACATGGCTTTCATCAACGACTAGCAAAAAGTCTTCCGGGAAGTAATCGAGTAATGTATAAGGTGTCGCACCTGCTTCACGCAATGTTAAATGGCGCGAATAGTTTTCGATACCTGAGCAAAAGCCCATCTCTTTCATCATTTCCAGATCATAGTTTGTCCGTTGCTCCAGACGCTGTGCTTCCAGTAATCGGTCTTCCGAACGCAATACTGCCAGACGCTCTTCCAGTTCTTTTTCGATATTTGCAATGGCCACTTTCATCTTTTCTTCACGGGTAACGAAGTGGGATGCCGGGAAAATCGCTACGTGCTGACGGTCCCCTAAAATTTCGCCCGTCAATGCATCCACTTCACGGATCCGGTCTACTTCATCTCCGAAAAATTCGATACGGATACAGTGTTCATCGCGTGATGCCGGGAAAATTTCGACAACATCCCCGCGTACTCGGAACGTACCGCGTGTAAAGTTAATATCATTCCGTTCATATTGAATGTCTACCAGTTTTCTTAATAACTGGTTGCGCTCGATTTCCATTCCTGTACGAATGGAAACGACCATTTCACGATATTCTTCCGGATTACCGAGACCGTAAATACACGAAACGGACGCGATAATAATAACGTCTTTCCGTTCAAATAGAGCAGTCGTTGCCGAGTGGCGCAATTTATCGATTTCTTCATTAATACTTGAATCCTTTTCAATGTACGTATCGGTTTGCGGCACATACGCTTCCGGCTGGAAGTAGTCATAATAGCTGACAAAATACTCAACCGCATTGTCCGGGAAAAATTCTTTAAACTCACTATATAATTGGCCGGCCAGTGTTTTATTGTGTGCCATCACGAGCGTCGGCTTATTCACTTCTTTAATTACATTGGAAATCGTAAATGTTTTACCTGTCCCTGTCGCCCCAAGCAATGTCTGGTGACGCTTGCCTTCTTTAACCCCTTGTACGAGCTGTTTAATCGCTTCCGGCTGATCCCCGGCAGGCTGATAGGCGGACTTTATTGTAAAAGTTTCTGTCATATTCAGATTGTCCTTTCTGTCGCTTATGTTATGTTCTATTTTAACATACCCGTTTTTAATTTACGATAAAATTGCGAACGTACATTCGAATTTTGTGCGGTTGGGTCTTTTTAGGTAGGCTGGATTTATTAGAACTTTGGTGACGGATATTAGAAAATTTCGGTGACTTATTTGAAGATTGGGAACGGTTATTCGAAAATCTCGTGCACTTATTAGAAGAATTATCCTTTTTATTAGAAAATAACCAATTTATTAGAACTATTTTAATTTTATTAGAAACTTTCAACAACTTATTAGAAAATAACCAGAACCTGCTGCTTGCCCATAAAAAAAAGCCACCTGAATAGGGCGGCTCTTAAGAAACGGTTTCCAATAACTCTTTTAACTCTGTAGTATAGCTGTGAAATGCTTGTTCGTTCTTTTGATCTAACGATGTATCGATAAGTAGCTTTAATTGTTCAATACGTTGCATCCGCTGCAACCGACTAATAAATAAATCTAAATAAATCTCATTCAATAGCTTCTCTGCATGATGTTCAGTGGACTGCTGACTAACCGCTTTTAAAAAGTCTGTATACGAATAATATTTATCCATCGATATCACCTCGACCTCTTTTAATCATTATAAGTTAAAAGTCATTTAATTTGCAATATATTCTGAAAAATTATCATATGACAGAATTTTCTAAATATAATGTTGATTTTTAGCAAATTATGCAGTAGTTTAGATGTATAGTGAAAATTTAAGCGATTAAAAAAGTAGGAAAGATAGGGGATACAAAATGATTAGTAATTTAACACAAAAAACCAATTACATTATTTCTAACTCTACCTTCTGTTTACAGTCCTATCAGCAACGAGATAAAATTCACACTGCCATTTTGGACAAGTACGGCCAATCCACATCTCCGTATAAACCTTTAAAAATCATTCGGGATACGTGTCGTCTGCATGGAAGTTCCTATGACGCCAGCAAATATCAGGCACGACGATTTTTCGGAGAGAATAAACATAAATTGCCGATCATGGTGGCCTATGATTTCGGTGATCCGTGCATTTTATTTCCACTATTTTCGCCGTTTTCACCTCAAAATATATGGTTATCCTTGAATCCTATTATTAATATTTGTGAAGACGGAGATAAAACGCTCGTAACTTTTGTGGATAATACTGAGATTAGTCTGGATATCAATATGAAATCATTCAACCAGCAATATGTACGCGCTGCGATGTACTATAAATATCTGCTTTTACAGCGCAATGCCATCTTATAAGAGCATCAACTTTTTTTAAAATATTCAGCAAGAAGTAACTCACTTTGATTACGAAGGCGAATATTCGAATATCTTCTGCACTCCATGATTCCCCCAAAGTAAAAATGATACTCGGTAAACAAATCATCCGTTTTGCCTCTCACTAAGCGCATCTGATGAAGTTTAAAATAGTCCTTCGTTTCTTTTAAGTCATGCTCTATTTTGATACGTACAGCATCGATTAATTGCAAATAGGGATTTTTAAATTTGAACGGACTTTGCTCCACTATTGTGTAATCTTTCCCAAGAATAATTAACAGCAACGGCAAATAAATCCCAGCCTCATAATACGGAATCGTTTTAGAAGGAATTTGCAGCATACGAATACCTCCAATTAATAAGAACATTTGTTCGCATATGTATTTTCACATATTTTTTTAAATCTGACAAGTGGAAAATTATTACTTAGCTTAAATTTCACTAAAAAAACCGTGCCTTAGCTTTTTACTAAGGCACGGTTTTCACTTTCTTGAGCGGATAACCGCTGAAGATGTTAGTATGAGATTTTTGATCGTAAATAGGCAGTAATGAAAATATCGAGGTCGCCGTCCATTACAGCGCCTACATTTCCTGTTTCGGCACTTGTACGGTGATCTTTTACCATTGAATACGGATGGAATACATATGAACGAATTTGTGAGCCCCAGCCGATTTCCTTCTGCTCTCCTCGAATTTCATCCAGCTGTGCCTGCTGCTTTTCGATTTCCAGCTGATACAGCTTCGATTTCAGCATTTTCATTGCTGCATCACGGTTTTTAATTTGTGAACGTTCTGACTGACATTGTACAACGACACCTGTTGGAAGATGGGTAATACGTACAGCCGAGTCGGTCGTGTTAATATGCTGACCACCGGCACCAGTTGCGCGGTACGTATCGACCTTCAAATCTTCTGTTCGAACGTCGATTTCGATTTCGTCATTGAACTCCGGCATAACATCACATGAAACGAACGATGTATGACGGCGGCCTGAAGAATCGAACGGTGAAATACGTACTAGACGGTGTACGCCTTTTTCCGCTTTTAAATAGCCGTATGCATTATGGCCTGAAATTTGAAGTGTAACCGATTTAATGCCGGCTTCATCGCCAGGCAAATAGTCGATTGTCGTTACTTTAAAGCCGCGCTTCTCTGCCCAGCGTGTGTACATACGTAATAGCATCGAGCCCCAGTCCTGCGACTCGGTACCACCTGCACCTGGATGCAGTTCTAAAATGGCATTGTTTTTATCGTATGGTTCTGATAACAGCATTTGCAGTTCGAACTCTTCCATTTTTGTCTGGAATTCAGTAAGTTCTTTGCCTAGTTCTTCCTGCAGTTCTGCGTCTGGTTCTTCGCGTAATAGCTCGAGCGTCATTTCGAGATTTTCCTGTGTGTCGACTAAGTCATTGAATTCGTTGACAACTGCTTTAATGCCGTTGCTTTCGTTAATGATTGCCTGTGCACCGTTCTGGTCGTTCCAGAATTCGGGTTCAAGCATCAATTCATCTAGTTCCTGGATGCGTGCCTCTTTGTTTTCTAAGTCAAAGAGACCCCCTGAAGTCCGCTAGTTTTGTAGCTGTATTTTCGAGTGCATTCCGCACATCTGCTAATTCCATCATATATTTTCCTCCGTAGTTGAGTGTTAAAGTTTTCGTTTTCTATCATCGTTGATTTCCGCTGCGGCGGACGCTTTCCGGGGGCGTGAGGCCAACACGATGTTGGTCACAAAAGCGTTGCCACAGGACGTGGCGTTGTTAGCTTTTGTTCCTTGTCTCAGGCGTCACGCTATTCCCCCAGGAGTCGCCGCCTTCGCTCCAATCAACTTAGTGCCATTTATTTTTAAATTTAAGCACCTTATATTATTGAGGCACTTAAGTTTTACCAAAGCTAGAGGGTGAGTGAGTAATCAATCGGAAAAGTCCCATATTCCCCACCAAATGTTAGCACTTCCTCATTTCAACCTTTATGAAAAAACAAACCGGGTCATTGAGCATAGTTTCAATGACCTCGGTTTACTTGCTTTTATTGGCCTACGCCGTGGCATGATTTGTATTTCTTGCCGCTGCCGCATGGGCATGGGTCGTTGCGTCCGATGTTTTCGGCTTTACGTGTCGGTAGTTTTTTGGGTTTTGCTGCGCCTTCTTCTTTCGGGTTGACAGCTTGTCCTTTTGCTACTTCTTCACGTTGCAGATTACTGCGGATTTCCGCTTTTAATGCGTACTTCGCTACATCTTCACGTACCGCTGCGACCATGTCTTCGAACATTGCGAAACCTTCTTGCTGGTATTCGCGTAATGGATCGTTTTGACCGTAAGCTCGCAGGTGAATCCCTTGACGTAACTGATCCATAGCATCGATATGGTCAATCCATTTCGAGTCGATTGAACGCAATAAAATAACCTTTTCGAATTCGCGCATACGCTCTGGTGTCATCGCTTCTTCTTTTTCATCATAGCGCGCTGTCACTTTTTCAGAGATGAACGCGATCATTTCTTCTGGTGATTTATTTTCAAGCTGCTCTTTCGTAATATCGCCTTCATCTAAAAGATTCGCTGCGATATAGTCTTCCAGTGCATCCAGTGTCCAGTTTTCCTTCTCGCCTTGTGTATGAAGGGCTACTTGATTTTCGATTGCCTGAGATATCATAGACTCTACTAATGCACGCATATTTTCCGAATCCAATACTTCTTCACGCTCTTTATAAATCACTTCACGTTGCTGACGAAGTACATCATCGTATTGTAATAGACGTTTACGGGCATCGAAGTTATTCCCTTCAACACGTTTTTGTGCTGATTCTACCGCTTTTGAAACCATGCCTGATTGGATCGGCTGTGTATCGTCCATACCAAGTCTTGTCATCATCGTCTTCATTTTATCTGAACCGAAGCGTCGCATTAATTCATCTTCCAAAGAAAGATAGAATTGCGTTACCCCCGGGTTCCCTTGACGACCAGAACGACCACGAAGCTGATTATCGATACGGCGTGATTCATGACGCTCTGTACCGATTACCGCTAGACCGCCAATTTCAAGCACACCTTCACCCGGTTTAATGTCGGTACCACGACCTGCCATGTTTGTTGCAATTGTAACTGCACCTTTTTGGCCGGCATTTAAAATGATTTCCGCTTCACGCTCATGGTTTTTCGCGTTTAACACGTTATGCGGAATTTTAAATTTCGTTAAATATTTTGAAATGATTTCCGATGTTTCGATCGCAACCGTACCAACCAGTACCGGCTGACCATTACGGTGACGCTCTGCGATATCTTCCGCAACTGCTTTGAACTTGCCTTCCATCGTTGCAAAGATAAGGTCAGGACGGTCATCACGCGCAATCGGTTTGTTCGTAGGAATCGCTACAACCTGCATATTGTAGATGTTGCGGAATTCCTCTTCCTCTGTTTTCGCTGTACCTGTCATACCAGACAGTTTCTCGTACATACGGAAATAGTTTTGGAATGTAACGGTCGCCATTGTCATCGATTCATTTTGAATCTCAAGACCTTCTTTCGCTTCAATCGCCTGGTGTAAACCATCTGAATAGCGTCGGCCTTTCATTAAACGACCAGTAAAGCCGTCAACGATTACAACTTCCCCGTCCTGTACAACATAGTCGACATCCTTATGCATCGATGCATGTGCTTTTAAGCTTTGGTTGATCGCATGGTTTAAACGAACATGTGTTAAATCGAATAAGTTATCGATGCCAAACGCACGCTCCGCCTTTTCGATCCCTTGCTCTGTCAACGTTACGCCTTTTGTTGATTCTTCATAGTTGTAGTCTTCATCCTGTTTTAACATACGGGCAAATGCATTTGACTGTACGTATAGCTGTGCAGATTTCCCTGCTTGTCCGGAAATGATTAACGGTGTACGCGCTTCATCGATTAAAATCGAGTCAACTTCATCGATTACCGCATAATAAAGCGGACGCTGTACACGGTCTTCTTTGTAAAGCACCATGTTGTCACGTAAATAGTCGAAACCAAGCTCATTGTTCGTCGAATATGTAATATCCGCCGCATATGCTTCACGCTTTTCGTCTTTTGAAAGACTGTTCAGGTTCAGACCGACCGTTAAGCCTAACCAATTATATAACTCTCCCATTTCAGTCGCGTCACGGCTTGCTAAATATTCATTGACCGTTACGACATGAACACCTTTTCCAGTAAGCGCATTTAAATAAACGGACATTGTCGACGTTAAAGTTTTACCTTCACCGGTTTTCATCTCCGCGATATTACCTTCATTTAATGCAGCCGCCCCCATAATCTGCACACGGAAAGGGAACATGCCAAGAACACGGCGAGACGCTTCACGAATTGTTGCAAATGCTTCAGGCAACAAAGCATCCACTGTTTCGCCATTTTGATAACGATTTTTAAATTCTTCTGTTTTCGCTTTTAATGCATCGTCAGATAGGTTTTCAAACTGCCCTGCCAATGCTTCAACTTTATCTGCAATCTTTTCTAAACGCTTTACTTCTTTTTTATTGAAATCAAATAATTTATTTAATATGTTTGCCATCGAATTGGTCACTTCCCAATAAATAGTCTCAAAGTATATTTTAGCATTATATATGCCGGTGGTGCAAATGGGCGGTAAGAATTGTAATTTAAAGCAACGCGATTTTTTGCTAAGGAGAAACTCAGAGGAGTAGGATGTTTTAGACACTTTTTTCAGATATTAGCCACTTAAAGCCACTTTGAGAGAGAATGCAAAGACGTGTATGAGAGAATGGATATTTTATTGGCCATTTTTTACGGATTTTAGCCAACTCAAAGTATTTAATAGCCAGTTCACTTACGATTATCGCCATTTGACCATACTTAATAGCCACTTTGTACTGGATAATAGTCAATTCAGTTTATAATATCCAATTTATATTTTTATTAGACACTACAAGAACCTTAATTAGATACTTTACAACAAAGCAAAAAACGGATTGCCTATTTCAGGCAATCCGCTTGGAAGTCAATCATTTAGTTCGTTTCAATTAAACCGTATTTTCCGTCTTTACGTTTGTAAACGATGTTCGTGCCGTCTGTTTCTGCATCCGTGAAGATATAGAAATCATGGCCTAACATGTTCATTTGTAAAACGGCTTCTTCCTGATCCATCGGTTTCAGATCAAATTGCTTCGTACGAACGATTGTATATTCATCCTCTGAAGATTCAGCGTTCGCTTCCATTTGGGATGTCACATTGGCGAAGTAGACACCTGTCCCTTCACGATCACGGAATTTACGGTTTACTTTTGTTTTATGTTTTCGGATTTGGCGCTCAAGCTTGTCGACAATTAAGTCAACTGCAGCATACATGTCGTTATGACGCTCTTCGGCACGCAGCGTTAAATTTTTCATCGGAATCGTCACTTCTACTTTTGTTTGTTTATCATTATAAACCTTCAAATTGACGTTAGCGTTCGCGTTAAGATCTTCATTGAAATAGCGTTCTACCTTTTCAATTTTGTTCTCAACGTAATCTCGAATCGCTGGAGTTACCTCAATATTTTCACCACGAATGTTAAACTTTAGCATGTGAACTCCTCCTTCATTACTGCTCTTAATTATCTATTCTACATTCATCAATAAAATCCTGTTACGACTTGAAACTTTTTTCATTTTTCGACAAGTTGTCCTACAGATTGATAAGAAAGACACCGTATCGTTATATGGAATCAATGGTAACCAACCAAATTACTTACGTCCGACTTCTTTTTTCCGCCGAACTTTTAATTCACTGACGATTAATTCTTCAATACCTGGCTGATTTTCGAAGATTAAACCATATTGAAACTTATCGCCGTACTTCTTCTTCCATACGATGTCTCCAATGGCCTTAATCAATACTTCGTCTAAAATGAATTCCAGTTCCAACTGCACCAGGTTATTATTATTTTCACCAATTTCCCGAGAAGAAAACATTTTCATTCCGTGCGGGCTCACATCGATGATTTCACAAGGGTATTTTATCACCTCTAATTGTTCCTGTTTTCCATTGATTAATTCGGTAAAATTTGCTTCGATTGGGACACCAAAAGTAAAGCGAAATCCTTCTGTGCGTTTAAACGCCATAACCGTTCCCCCTAGCCATTCATTACTACAATTTATATACCCACATTATGATGTAATATACGATTAAATGTCTATGTGCTTAATTGCTATTTTAAGGAGAATTTGTGACTTCAAACTCATGACCAACGAACCAGAATTTTTCTCGTTTTCATTAAAGGATTGTGCTATTGATAAAAAATTGAGAAACAAAAAGAGTTTCACACATTGGGATGCTCCGTTGCGTAAAACTCTATGCTTATTAATTGATTACATATGGTTCATTTAGTTCTGCACATTTTAACATTATTTGTTGCTCGGCTTTGGAATATAAAGGATCCTTGTAAAATTGTTTTAATAAGGCAGTCGATAAGTAATCTTTCGCCTTACTCCATTGTTTTTTCAGTTTACTATGCGGTACAGGAACTATTATTTCTTCGTAATTCATTAAAACGGCAATAGAATGATTTTCCGTATACGGTTTAACATCTTCGACATGATGCAATGCAAAGTACATACAATTCTCACTATTGCGCATCGCCTCTGTCGGAAACCAAATATGAACAAGCGGAGTCCTCGGAATCATAATCGGGTTGACCGAATTGGACTTAAGGACCGCTTTTGCCGCTTCCTTCGCCCCTTTTAAGCTTGAACCATATTGTTTCAGCTCCATATCCAGGAATTGCATCGGAGTGAACGGGACTTTTTTATAACTATTCGGAGTAATCATTAGCGTATAAAGATTATTAAGCTGATCAAATTCAGGCTTTAATACACAGGCATCATACAAGGAATTTCTATACATTTTCCATACTCCTTCCAATTTATAGTTATCATTTTCAGTAAAAAGGAGTATACTTATAATATGTCGGTATACTCCGGCGTCCAAACCTCAGGTGATGTCTATGCAGGATCTTCACTTGGGGTTTTTTATTTTGCCATTTCACATACTCACTCACCCCCTTTACGGTTAGCTTAATTTGGTAACCGCTTTCTTCGATGAATAAAAGTAATAGAATTTTCCAGCCAAAAACAATACCGCAACGGAACAAAGTTGAATAGATGACTAAACGAATTATTATGTATTAGGAAAACGGATGAAAGTTTTGGAATCTTGGAGTATAGTGGCATCTAGGGGTTTAATATTACCGTTTTCTATTTAGCAAAAGGCGAATATTAATTTATTGATGCTGAAGTTCGTAGGATGTTTTTAGATTTATGTAGGTCCATTGGTTATGTATGGTTAAACTAAACCAAATGGTATCAAGCAAAATTTGCTAATTATTTACATTATACAAAATAGTACAATATAATCAATACTATTTTGACTATTTTAAATTTTATAAATTAAGAAGTGGAAATTTGAGAGAAAAGTTATAATTAAAAAAGCCGATGTAGGAAGATTAAAAACTCCTCACATCGGCTTCTGTATTTATATTTTATACTTGTCCAGCTGTACCGTATTGCTGCTGGCGAGTAATTTTGATAACTTCTTTCCATGTGTCACGGAATTCTGTTACTAGGCCTTCGACTTCTGTGATGATTGAAGGGTCGTTTTTGATGTTTGCTTCCGTAAGACGACGATTCATATATCCATATAGCGGTAACATTTGTTTTGAAATTTCGATGTCCATATTAAGTGTAGACATTAATTCTCCAATAATTGCTTGTGATCTCTGGATATAATGGTTGCGCTCTTCTATATTTTTATCGGTAATAGACTGCTTCGCTTTATTCAAAAACTTTAAGCACCCGTTATATAACATTAGCGTTAGTTCCCCAGGGGAAGCAGTTGTCACACTGTTTTGTTTGTATGCGTTGAAAGCATTTGTTTGTGTTGTCAATGTTGACACTCCTTTTATTGCTGTTAGTATTACTTCTTTTTATCATAATAGCGACCGTCCATGACTTGAACATTTGCATACGGATTCATATATTGTTGCTCATTTTTTTTCGAATATTGCAGATCTTTTAAATCGTTCTTAATTACTTTCATATTACTATTTAAACGCTCGCGAATTCCTTTATCTAACTCAACTAGCATGGCATGGGATTTCTGTTGCATATCAACTTGAAAACCATCACGTTGCATCTTTTCAATGATAATACCCCGCTCATCTAATAAGTCATTCGTTTTATCGATATAAGCATCTCTCTGTTCCCCCTCCGGAAGGACTACCAAATGTTGGTAAAGTTTTGCTGAGATTTGCAGTAACTGCTGTATATTTTCCATAAACTCATCTCCAACTATTATCCTTGCATGAACATAGAAGACTGTTGATTCGCTTTATTGATTGCTGTCTCCATAGCTGTAAATTGTTTCCAGTATCTGGCTTCAATATTTTTCAATTTACTTTGCCATGTATCAATTCGCTTTTCGTTATCAATCAAGCTTTTACCAATTGCATATTGTGCATCTGTCATTGTAGAACGACCAGCTTTTTTATCTATATTAACTTCTAATGATTTCATAGATTCACGTAGTTTTTCAAGATAGCCACGAGTATCTGAACCACCATAAGCAGGATCCGACTTTTGCCCACCACTATTTTTAAATAATCGCTCTACTGCATCTGGATCTTCCTCTATTGCTTTTCTTAACTTCGCTTCATCAATTTCTAGTGTTCCGCCATCATTATAGCTTTTAGATGTCGTAATCCCCACATTAAATAGAGTGTTATATTTAGAACCCTCTAATCCAGGATTCGATTGATAAATTAGCGAGCGCATATTCGATAAGCCATTACGCACTAACGAATCATTTCGAAGTAAACCACTTTTCGCTTTTTCTTCCCAAAGCTTAATTTCACTTTCTTCCATATCGTTTTTCTGCTCAGCAGTTAGTGGTGCATAATCACGATATTTAGTTTCTTTTGTTTGATCATTTAAATCTTTAATAAGACCGTTATATGTCGTTACAAATTCTTTAATTTTATTCATCATTTCGTCTACGTTTGTAGTGGATGACAAGGATACCGACTGAGCTGATGGCGCTGCATTCACTAAATCATCTTTAACCGTACCGTCCCCATTAAGTACTCCTTCGTTTTGAGCATCTGCCTTTGCCGTGTTTAAAGAATTTTCTGCATTTGCCAATCGTTCATCCGCCGCAACATCTTCAGCTTTGGCAGTATTATAAGCAGAACGTAATTGGTTTTGGTCTGCAAGATTTTTAAATGCTGTTTGCTCAGTTCCAGATAAGCCATTCCAAATTGCTTGTTGTTCATCTGTTAATGAAGAAACTTTTGAAGGATCTGCAAACACTTCTAAAATTTTTGCATCCCCTAATTTACTGTAGTTAGACTTTAATTCATCAGACTGCGCTTTTTCAGCATATTCATTCAAAGTTGTCGCATCTAAGTTTTGTAAGGACGTTAGCGTTTCTTTATCCAATGACTTTAAAGCTGACTTTAGTTCATCAGAGAAATATCCATTTTCATCTATAGATGTACGAATTGCACTTAATTCGGTTGTTTCATCTATTGTTAAACCTTTTAAAGCAGTAATAGCATCACCCGATAAATCCTTTAATTTTGAGCCGCCATATGAAACATAATCTGCCTGTACTTTAAAATGACTAAATTCATTTTCTGAAGTATTGTAGACTGTTGACATTTTTTCTGCAGATAACGCTTTTAATTTTGTTTTCGATTCATCTGATAAGCTACTTGCATCTATTACTGCTATTACATCTTCTTTACTATTGGAGCTTGCCAATTTGATTGTTTCAAATTCTTCAGCCGTAAGGTTTTTCCAGTCTGAAGTAGTTAGTTTACGATATTCTGCTTGTTCTGTTAATGATAAAGTATTTCCAAATGCTGCATTGTATATATTGTTATGCGTGCTCGTATAGTTTGGTGTATCACTTGTACCATTTCCATAATAGGCAGAAAGCGCATTTGCGAGAGCTACAGCTTTGTTTGCTTCATTTTCTGTCGCCAATTGCATTTCCTTTTGTGCCGATTTATATTTGTCAGCAATTGTTTGAGTGGTATTGAACGTCTCTTTTAATGTAACGTTATATCCTGAAAGACTGAATGTATTTGAAGAGCGTTCTGTCGCAATACCGTTTACTTGGAAAATCGCATTTTTTCCAGCTGTTGTTTGAAATTTATCGATTACATTACCTAATTCATCCTTTTGCTGGAAAAAACCTAAACTCGTGAAAATATCTTTCCCACTCATAACTTCAATTTCTTCTCCGGCTTTGTTATCCCCGGAATTTTTGGCTGTAAATGAGAAACGACCATTTTCAAATACAGCCGATACTCCCGCATTACTCGCATTTACCTTACTTACAAATTGATTAACCGTCATTCCATCAGTGATTTCAATTTTCGTTGCTTCAGAAGGCATTGTCCCATCAGCTTTAATTGCTTTCAATTCGATTGTTTTAGTTCCACCACCAATTAAGTCGCTCATTTTTGTAGACCCAGCTGCACTTACTTGATTTCCTACAGCCCGTGCTGAAGTTGCTAATTGTGAAACCCCTTCAATCGAAAGTGAACCTGTTGCTGAACCTGTTGCTGTCGCACTAACAAGATTAGAATTTGAAGTCGAAGCCGTTTTGGAATTTAAGGATTTTAATACTAAATTATCTGCAATATACGTATCAAAAGTTTTTAATTTTGTATTTACACCACGATAAGCATCGCGTTGCCATTCATATGTTTGTTTCTTTTGTGTCAATTTATTTAAAGGTGCCCGTTCGGCATTCATTAATTTTTCTACCAAAGCATCGATATCCATACCTGATGCTAATCCACCAACTCGCATTACCATATATATTTCCTCCCTGGTTACTACTTAAATTTTTTCGTCTACAACCATACCTAACATTTTTTGCATTTCATAAAAAGCATCTAGTAATTTTTTAGGAGGTATTTCTTTAACTACTTCCTCCGTATCACGATTTACCACTGTAACATAGTAGCGTTCAAGACCTTCGTGGAACATAAATTTAGATGTACTGTTATTTACATCGAGCATCTCGTTCATCTTATTAACAGCCTCTTGGACTTTTGCCTTCGTTTCATCGCCATTTTTTAGTTGAAACATCGGCTCAATCGTTGCCGTTTCTTTTCTGGTAGTAGTGTCGCTTCCTGACTTTTCTACTGATTCCTTTGTTGTAATATTTGATAAGGTTATCTGATTCGTCACTTCTAAATTTGAACTTCCTGAAATACGCATGTTGTTCATCCTCCTTCAATTCAATGCAACCGTTATTATTGTTATTTATATCGGACAATAATAAGGGAATTTCAGTTTTTTATAGATTGGTATGGATTTTAATAAGGAACGTTTAGTTTTACCTCACCAGCCAATACGCATTTATTATTTTTCACCTTTGAGTAATGGCTAATTACGTACAACTTTCTCTGCTAATTATATTGTTCATGAATATGTAAATGCCGATTGTTAAAATTACTTTGAAAGGATAGACTCTTCATAATATCGAAAAAACTTATGGGTTTTATGCACATCATAAAATAATAAATATTCTTTCGATATATTGCCAATTTTCATTTGGGTTTATTTGTATATTTAATATCGTCAAAAAAGAGAGGACTTCAGTATTTTATACTGAAGTCCCCCTGATTATTTCTTTAAAATACTTTTTAATGTATCTACAATATAATTGATTTGCTCGTCCGTTAAACTAGGGTGAATAGGAAGCGTTAACGCTTTTTCATACCAAGCTTCTGCAACTGGACATAAACCTTTTTCATAACCGATGTTTCGATAATAGGGATGCCAGTAAACAGGAATATAATGGACATGTACCCCTATATTTGCCGCACGCATTAAATCAAAAACTTCTTTTCTATTTAAATCGTTTAATTGAAGTATATATAGATGCCAGCCAGAGTTTGTTTCAACTAATAGCTTTGGTGTAGTTACACGTGAATGTTTTTGAAATTCTAAATTATATTTTTTTGCAATTTCTTGACGGCGTTCTATGAATGAATCCAGCTTCTTAATTTGTGATAAGCCTAAAGCAGCTTGCATGTCTGTCATGCGATAGTTATAACCTAAATCTGTCATTTCATAATACCAAGCTCCTTGTTCTGAGGCATACTGTGTCGCTTCAATACCATGGCTTCTAAATTGCATTAATTTTTTGTAGAACTCCTCATTATTTGTAACAATTATTCCCCCCTCAGCAGTTGTTACTGGCTTTACAGGATGAAAACTAAACATTGTCATGTCAGCTGTTTGACCAACTTTTCGCTCTTTATATGTAGCTCCTAAAGAGTGAGCACCGTCTTCAATTACTACTAAATTATGTTCTTTAGCAATTTGCATAATTTCATCGATATCAACTGGTTGACCTGTGAAATCTACAGGAATAATTGCTTTCGTTTCAGAAGTTATTTTTTTTCGTATTTCTTTCGGATTAATGTTATACGTATATTTATCGATATCAGCAAAAACAACCGATCCTCCTACGTATCGTACACAGTTTGCACTCGCTGCAAAAGTTATAGGGGAAGTAATTACTTCATCACCTACTCCAATTCCTGCTGCATAGCACGCCCCATGCAGTGCTGCCGTGCCGTTTGTAAAAGCAACCGCATATTTTGTACCAACATATTCTGCAATAGCACTTTCAAATTCTGCGATTTTAGGCCCCTGTGTTAAATAAGGTGAACGAAGGGTTTCAATTACTGCTTGGATGTCTTCCTCATCTATATTCTGTTTACCATACGAGATGAAATTTTGGATAGTCATTTAATTCGCTCCAAACTATGATGTAAATATAATCTATTCTCAGATATCCAATCCAAAATAATTTGTTTTTCTTTTTCAATTTTGCTTGATTGAATTATTGTTTCTAAAGAATATTCAGTA
The DNA here is from genome assembly GCF_037975215.1 of Solibacillus sp. FSL R5-0449. NCBI lineage: Bacteria > Bacillati > Bacillota > Bacilli > Caryophanales > Caryophanaceae > Solibacillus > Solibacillus sp. FSL R5-0449. Next base: position 715,406 of record NZ_CP150239.1, on the reverse strand, counting down.
GATATGCTTTATTTAGGATATTAAGTTCAATTATTGTATAAGATCTGCCTTCACCCCAAAGTCTTTTAAAGTATTTTCCTTCTACTTGACTTTTTCAAGGTTAGAGTAAATCTAAATATGTCGATATAGACTTCATTACCCATTAATTCATTAATTTCTGTAGAATTTAATTCGCCGCCACAATTAGCTTAAATACATTTATATTAAAAGGTCCCAACTGAGGGGAGTCCCTTTTTTCACATTATGTTTAATCTCCTTACCTAACACTAGATCATAATATTTTGTGGGTAAACCTAATCCAGGCCGAACATTTCGTAAATTATCCTTTGTTAAAATGTCACCTGCTTTTAAATCTTCCCCAATATATAATGAACGACGGAACTTAGTAGAATCTTTTTCTGCATCTGTCGGTCCATATTGAATATGTCCTAAACTTTGCCAAGCTCGCTCTGTTTCCTCTACAAGCATTTTTAGTTCATGTGGTTCCATTGAGAATGCTGAGTCTACCCCACCATCCGCACGTGCTGTAGTAAAGTGCTTTTCTATTACTGTAGCGCCTAGTGTAACAGCTGCGACAGAAACACCAACGCCCATTGTATGATCTGATAAACCAATTTCCGTACCAAATAATTCACGCATATGTGGGATAGTTGCTAAGTTAGAGTTTAAAGGTGTAGCTGGATAAGTACTTGTACATTTTAAAAGAATGAGCTGGTTATTACCTTCTTTCCGGAAAGTTTTAACTGCTTCATCAAGTTCGGCTGCAGTTGCCATTCCAGTTGAAATAATTGTAGGTTTACCAGTTCGTGCCACTTTCCGAATAAGTGGTAAATCAACATTTTCAAAAGAGGCAATTTTATATGCAGGAACATTTAATGTTTCTAAAAAATCTACAGCTGTTTCATCAAAAGGAGAACTAAATGCTAGTAATCCTAGTTCTGCAGCTTTATCAAAAATAGCTTTATGCCATTCCCATGGAGTGTGAGCTTCTTTATATAAATTATAAAGAGAATTACCTTTCCAAAGATTTTGATCATCTTCGATATAAAATTCACCTGAGTGAACATCTAATGTAATTGTATCTGGTGTATAAGTTTGTAATTTTAAAGCATCGACGCCTGCTTCGGCAGCTAACTCTACTAATCGTAGTGCACGATCAAGCGATTGATTGTGATTTCCTGACATTTCCGCAATAATAAACGGCTTAGTATGACTACCTATTTCTTTATGTCCAATTTTAATCATGTTTTCAACTCCAATATTTCATATATCCATGCATTCGACCTTTTAGTAGCGGTTAATTCAATCCCTCTTTTACTCATATTATCAATGAGTAAATTTCCTAATAATTGTTTATATGTATCTACCGTTACTTGCTCATGCCATCCTATATTTTTTACAACACCTAGGCTCGCAGCATAAGCGGTCGTCTCTCTTTGATTATCGGCTACAATTGTCGCACTTGAAGGGAGACCTACATAACAACGTTCCCAAGTTGTTCCTCCACCGGCACCGACAGCAAAATCTGCCAATTGCATAAGTTTTGCCATATAATCTATTTGACAATGATACGAATATCCACGTTCCCAGCAAATTTTACGTATAGTATCTTTCATAGGATTACTGTTTCCTACTATTACATCAATTCTTTCGAATTGAATTGTTCGCAATGCTTCTAATACTTTTAATGTTTCATTTGTCGGATCAGATCCTCCCATAAATATAAGTAATCGTCTTACATCACTTGAACGTGTTCGTAATTTTGCCCGGGCCTCAATAAATTCATCTCTCATAATTAAATATTTTGGACCTAATAGCTTTACACAATGGGAAGGAACTTTACCGTCGTAACGTGTTTCGTAATTAGGCACGATATTTTGATCAAGTAATAAATCGCAATCATGTGTTCTGGCTAAATCGTCAATAACAATTATTTTTTTTGTAAATGGTCGTATATTTTGCTCCCATTCTATCCCTAACTCATAATGGTCTATAATATACATATCAGCTAACGTTGCTTCCTCCAAGTTCTCAAAACCTTCTTGCATAACATAATCAATTAAGTTACCTACTAATGGTTTCATCCAGAACTTTACACGACATCCTTTTTCACGTAATTTTTTTGCGATTGTCAAACAACGCATTACATGTCCACTACCAATTTCAATTGAAGCATCTGTTCGAATAATAATATTCATCATTATACCACCGGCTTTTGCTCTATATGGGCATTGATACTAGCCACTTTTGGTGTATTTTTTAAAAAATAGATTACTTCAGCACTTGAAATGAGTGGGTCATTAAAATGGTTCGCTACTTCAACTAGCAAGTCATAATCTTCTTCTGTATCAAGCGTTATACGAAGCTCCGGAGAACGGCGATTTAAAGGTGTTTTATAAATTGCTGTTTCAAATTGCTCTTTAAATTCATATGCATAATAAGTAACATGTTCTCTATGCCTCGATTCTTTACCTTGCTCGTTTATTCGAAGTAGCGCTTCATATGAAATAAGTTCAACCGCCAATCCTCGAGGTAATTCACCTTCAAGAATTACTACATCTTTACGTTCACGTTCCATCAATTCAACAATTTCACTAGCCACCTCGTAATCAACAAATGGACAGTCAGATGTAACTCGCATAATATAATCCGGGTTATATACTTGTGCACACTGCACATAGCGTTCTAAAACGTCATCTTCCGAACCTCTAAAGTATTTTACTCCGTTTTTTTCACACCACCCTGCTATCTCATCATCTTGTAATAGACAACTTGTAGCAACTATAACTTCACTCACTCCTTTAATCGCTCGACAACGTGCAACGTTATAGCTTAGTACATCGACATCACCAAGAGGTTTTAAAATTTTTCCAGGCAAACGTGTCGAGCCCATTCTCGCCTGGATAATCGTAATAGTTTCCATTAAGACCCCTCCTTAATTAAAATATTTCTCTAGCTGAGCTTTTGATTTATTCCAGTCTTTTTTAAAGTAACTAAATAAATGTATATTACAGTAGCAATTGTTTAGATATATATGTTCTCTTAATATGCCCTCTTTTTGAAAACCAACTTTTTCATGGAATCTTATACTTTTCTCATTAAATTCAAGTACTTCAGCACATAATTTCCGAATATTTAAATCTTCAAAAATATATTCTAACATTTTGTAAGCTAAAGCTGTTCCCATTCCCTTAGGGGCATTTTGTTCTCCAATATAAAAGCCCCACTCACCGATCTCGTTTTTTTTATTTTTAAGGCTGAAATTGCCCACTCCATACGGTACTTGATCATAGATAAATATTTTTACATATTTCATATCATTTTTTAAAATGGAGTTAAACCAAGCTACATGCTTATCCCAATTTATAGGTTCGCTATCGTACATAACCGAACGGATGTTAGGTTGGTTTCTCCAATTATAAATTAACTCTATATGTTCTTCAGTTACATCTATAAGCTTCATTAGATTTTTTTTCATATGTATGCCTTCTTTCATTTAAAAAAAATGTAGTCAAAAGACTACATTTCACCAACTAATTCCTTTAATTCATCAACTTTTAGCCATTCCGTATTATTATCACTAGTATATGCAAAGCCTTCTGGTAATGATTTACCTTCACCATTATTTTCTTCTTCCCACCAAGACAACTCAGGTAAAATTGCATAATACGTATCATATTCAACCGTATGACGCGCATCATCTTCCATAATCATTGCCTCATGTAATTTTTCACCCGGACGAATACCAATAAAGTCAATATCACATTCAGGCGCAATAGCTTTTGCTAAATCCATAATATTCATACTTGGAATTTTAGGGACGAAAATTTCGCCGCCCTTCATACGTTCTAAATTATCGAACACAAACTGAACTCCTTGATCTAGCGTAATCCAGAAGCGAGTCATACGCTCATCAGTTATTGGCACTCGACCAGTATGCTTAATTTTTTGGAAGAATGGTACTACACTACCTCTACTCCCCACCACGTTACCATACCTAACTACCGAGAACTGTGTTTTCTTTTCCCCAACATACGCGTTGGCAGCTACGAATAACTTATCCGATGCTAATTTTGTTGCACCATACAAGTTTACAGGCGAACATGCTTTATCAGTAGATAATGCAATTACCTTCTCTACTCCACGATCAATTGCTGCTTCTACAATATTTTGTGCACCATGTATATTAGTTTTAATTGCTTCAAATGGATTATATTCACATGCATCTACGTGCTTCATTGCAGCAGCATGGATAACAATATCTACTCCATCAAATGCACGGTATAAACGCTCTTTATCACGAACGTCACCAATGAAGAATCGAATTCTATCATCTTGGAACTCCTGTTTCATTTCATATTGTTTTAACTCATCTCGACTAAAAATAATTAATTTCTTTACACCTAGCTCCAAAGCTTTTTTAGTAAACTTTTTCCCGAAAGAACCTGTGCCACCTGTAACTAATACAACTTTATCTTTCATGTCTATACCTCTTTTAATTTTTTACTGTTACAACTGGTATGTCTGCAAAATACTGCGCTATTTCATATTCAAATAAATCCGCAACTAAAAAGTAATCTTGCATAGTTAAACCTTCATTAATTTCTTCAAAAAAGCCTACAATTTTTTGTTCATTAAACATTGAAATCACATTTTGTGTTTTGAAATAATTATTTGCCGTAATTAACCAATTCATTCCTTCAACAAAATTTGTTACTTCTTTCAATGCAATTTCAACTTGTTTATTTCTAAAGCTCTCAGCTATCGTTATAGAGCCTGTTGCAACCAGTTTAATATATTGATTAAAATCTTCAATTAGTTCATCGATTTCAATGTTTTCCGTCATATTGTTTTATTCTCCTTTGACATGAGCTGTTCTATAAAATACTCAATTTGTTGATAACAAGATGTATATAAATCTAGTGCATAGTTTTTGGCTCTAAGATTTGACTCTACGCTCGTTTCATTGACTTTTGGTAAATATTCATGACTACAACGATCAAAAATTGGTTCAAGTAACGTCTCTAAACTATATTTCTTATATAGGTTATTTAGTTCTTTTTCTATTTTACCAATTTTATTTACCTCATTACTTGTTAGCTTTAATCCTATAGAATTATTGATTACTTGACTACCTTCTTTTAATAATTTTAATATTTTATTATAATTATTAATTTCTGTATTAAAAAACTCTTCTTCTATATGTGTAGATTGATCTAGAACTTCTCCAACAATTTTAGGAGCCTCTTCATTCGTAAATTTCTCTAAAAATTCTTCAAAAGTTAATTGATCAATGCTATGAATTTTTGCTCCACCTTCAGTACAATTCCAAACATTTTTTCTTTCAGTATCTAATAGAGGGGGCTCATTGAATGAGTTCATCATGATTTTCAAAGTTTGGGTAGTAGTTACCATTTCTCCATAATACCCTTCTACTAGAACCTTTTTACTTGTAGGCAAATCCTTCGCACTTTTATTGCATTTCACTCCTGTTGCATGGGATTGATCATTCGTTAATGCTAAATCTTGCCCAATTAAAGCAATAGGGCCTGTAGTTATATATTTTGCAATTGACAAAGCATAATGAGCAACAGAACCACCACCGTGTATTAAAGGTAACTTTTTAGAAAAACGATTTTCGAAATAATCCTTATACTTCGGTTTTACGGAAGGAATGAAAGCATAACCCTTTCCTTCAAAAGATTCTCTTACTTTATAATGATTTGTTGGACCATATATTAAACTTACTTCTTTTTTAAATGATAAGCTTTCAAAATGTCTTGCATTCGGTTCACCACCATCAACGGAAACGATATAATCAGGCATAATATTATTGGCTATTAACGCATTAATTGTCGAGCCCGCACAAATTAAGATTATTTTATTTCGATATTCTTTTAATAAACTTAACTGCTTTGTTAAAGAAGGGCCTCCTGCAGCAATTACTACTGGAGCTGTATATACTTTTTCTAACTTTCCTAAAGTATAATCGCTTAAAATATTATTAGTATTAAGCAACAAGTTTTTTTGCCATGCTACTGCGAAATGTTTAGCTGTGGCAATATTTGAACCTTGTTTATAATGGTTATTTTTCACAATTTCTAGCACATTTTTTAATTCTAGAGGAAATAATTTATCGTAATTTATCGAAGTAATGATATGGACATTTGTCGAATAAGAAGATAATTTATCTACCATATCAACGATTTTTGCTATATCATTCGCTTTTGCTGAATAAAATCTATTATAAGTAGGATTAAAAACATCTATATAATTATGCTCCATTAAGGGATCGATTAATAAAATCGGTTCATTAAAATGAAATTCTTTTATTAGTGCATCCACTATATAACCTAAGCCATAACCAAAAACAATATGTAAATGATGTGGTTTATATTCTTGTTTTGCTATTTGTTCTGCTTCTCTTAAAGGGTTATATTTGCTATGTAAGTAAAATCCATTCACTTTTACAGTTTCAGTTCCAACTTTCGAAACTTCTTTCTCAATTGCCAAAGTCATGTTGCCACCTCTTTCATATATAGTATCGACAAAATGAATAGTAAATTAACTGTTATTAAAAGGATATCAAACTATACTGGTTTTAGTTTTAAAATATGGAGGATGTGTGAATACCATATGGTTCTTTTTGTATATCCATTGCTTATTATAAGCAAAAGAAAAACGGCCTCCAAAAAGGAGGCCGTTTCAGATTGTCGACAAAAGGCATCGAGAGCTCGTCTCTCGATGCCTTTTGTCATTTCTTTTATCAAATTAGGTCCCGAAGTTTTGTAAAAGTTCTCCTCTTCGAGGGAATATACCCTCTATTAAGCCCCTTGCCAAGTCCATGTGGCAAGTTTCTTTAAATTCATGGCAGCAAAAGTAAGCATCGCCTGCATGGACAATTTTTTAATGCCTCTTAGCGTTGTCCATCGCATACCATGCTTCTCTTTCGCATCCGCAAAGACACGTTCAACCGTCTCTTTTCGTTTTGCATAAATGGATTTAATTTCATGATGATGACGAAGATGTTCGGCTTTTTCTAGATAATCTGCCCAAATATGTCGCTGAATCATTTTCGTATGATTTTTACTTTCCGTACATTGTGCTAGAAATGGGCAATCCGCACAAACCGCTGGATTCGATTTGTATTGGCGATAGCCTTCTTTCGTCGTCGTTGTATAGCGCAACATCTCGTCATTCGGGCAAATATAGCAATCATAATGTTCATCATAGACATACTCATGTTTACGGAAGAAGCCATCTTTCGTTTTCGGTCTTGTATAAGGAAGAACAGGCAACATTTGATTTTCTAGTAAAAAGTTCGTAATCGCAGGTGTTTTATAAGCCGCATCCGCAGCAACAGCCAGAGGCTTTTTCACACGATGAATGACCTTTTCAACAAGCGGTTGCAGCATATGACTATCATGGATATTGCCCGGTGTCACAATCGTTCCTAATACAAAGCCACGTTCATCTGTCGCTGCATGAAATGAATAGGCAAATTGTTTTGTCCGTTCGTCCTTCACATAGTAACCACTTTCAGGGTCCGTTGTGCTCTCTTTGATTTCTTTCCATTCTTCCTTTTCAAACTTCTCCGGTGGAAACGGCTTTTTCCCGTTCTTTTCACGGTCTATGTTTAACTCTTCTTGTAGCTTTTCTTCATAAGCACGTGTCTCTTTTCGAACCATCTTCTTATCAAATTTTCGTTTATTCGCACTTGCCTTCACATGCGTGGAATCAATAAAGATATGGTCAGCTGATAATAAACCCGCATCCACAATTTCTTTCAAGATGCGATAGAAAATCTGTTCAAATACATCTGTATCCTCAAAACGCCGTGTATAATTTTTGCCAAACGTTGAGAAGTGAGGCACTTCTGTATGAAACCCGAAGCCTAAAAACCAGCGGTACGCTACATTCGTTTCAATTTCCTTAATCGTTTGACGCATCGAACGAATACCAAAAACGTATTGAATCATTGTCATTTTAAATAAGACAACAGGATCAATACTTGGTCTACCGAAAGGTGAATATAAGTTTTCAACTAATGGATATACAAACGAAAAGTCAATGGCTGCCTCTAATTTACGTACGAGATGATTTTCTGGGACAAGTTGTTCAATCGTCAACATTTCTAATTGATTACGTTCATTCATTTGGTTTTTAGTCATCATATCGGGACACCTCTTTGATTTAGATAAACTATATTAGAAAGAATAGATCAAGTTGATTGGAATGGAAGGGGCGACTTCTGCGGGAAAAGCGGGACTGCCGATACACCGCAGGAGCATAGCGACGAGGAGGATTGGCACCCGCCCGCGAAACGCGTCCCCTGGAATGGAAATCAACGGTTTTCATCAGTTAACTTTATTTTAAAACAAAAAAGACTGTAGGCAAACTCGAATTTCTTCGAGTTTGTCTACAGTCTGAAACGGCCTCCAAAAAGGAGGCCGTTTAACGGTATTAAAATTAACCTAATAATTGTAATACGCCTTGTGGTTGTTGGTTAGCTTGAGCTAACATAGATTGAGCTGCTTGCATTAAGATGTTGTTTTTAGTGAAGCCCATCATTTCTTTAGCCATATCTGTGTCACGGATACGAGACTCAGCAGCTGTTAAGTTTTCAGATGTAGCACCTAAGTTGTTGATAGTGTGCTCTAAACGGTTTTGAACAGCACCTAGTGCAGAACGTTGAGTTGAAACTGTAGATAATGCATTATTAACCGTTGTAATCGCAGTGTTAGCACCAGCTTGAGTTGCAATATCAACACCATCAATGCCTAAGTCAGCAGCTTTCATGCTCTCAATGCTTAATTCAATCGATTGATCAGCATTAGCACCGATGTGGAATACTTTATCCGTGAATGCACCTGCTAATAATGTTTGAGTATTGAACTCTGTATCTTCTGCGATACGAGTAACTTCACTTAAAAGTGCTGTTACTTCTTTTTGTAATGCGCCACGGTCAGCATCAACGTTTGTATCGTTTGCAGATTGTACCGCTAATTCACGCATACGTTGTAAGATTGAGTGAGTTTCGTTTAACGCACCCTCAGCAGTTTGGATTAAAGAGATTGAATCTTGAGCGTTTTTAGTCGCCATATCAAGACCGCGAATTTGTCCACGCATTTTTTCAGAGATTGAAAGACCTGCAGCGTCATCGCCAGCACGGTTGATTTTGTAACCTGAAGATAACTTCTCTAAGTTTTTAGAAGCCTCTGTGTTGTTGAAAGAAAGGTTACGGTGTGTGTTTAAAGCTGAAATGTTATGTTGAATTCTCATTTGGAATTCCTCCTTGAATTGTTTTTATATGACCCACATCCTTGTGGGAAAGCTTGGCATTGGCTAGTACCTCTGCCTTACATTATATATATCGTAACTAGTTTGAAATGTTTAATAGTTTTTAAATAAATTATTTAATATTTTTTTAAAATGACCATTCGGACAAAACTATAAATGGAAAAAATATAAATTAAAAAAGCCTCATCGTAGAAAAATATCATTTTCCACCATAAGACTTCTACATTTATTTTTTTATTTTAAATTGCTTCAACATATCAATTGAACTAGCCATAGCCTCTTTATTTTGCTGCTGAATCGCTTCAAATACTTCAGAACGATGAACCTTAACAGACTTTGGAGCCACAATCCCCAACTTTACTTGGTCTCCATCAACAGAAATAACTTTCACTTCAATTTGGTCGCCAATCATAATTGTTTCGCCTTTTTTTCGTGTTAAGACTAGCATTTATTTTTCACTTCCTTCAGAAATGGCGATTTGATAACGTAATGGGTATTTCTCGCTATCCTGTAGGACAATTTGTTTGCCTAGCTTTTGTTTCGTATTGATGATAATTGGCGCAAGTAAGTTAATTGTAGAATCCGTGAAATTTTCTTTTAATGTGATGACCGTATATGTTGCGACTTCACTTTCTTCCATTAGCTGTAACTGTTCTTTGTCTTCCTCGCTTAAATCAAAGGTATAATCGGATTTAAAGGCAAATGGATACCCTACAACAAAACCAATTTGCTCATCTTCAGTCGATTGTAATAAGGCAATAGGTAAATCAGCATCTAACCCTAAAAGGATGTATTTCGTATATTGTTGAAACCCAGGTAAGCCTTGTTCGAATGTAAGTATTTCTGATTGCTCTATTTCTACTTCGCCTAAAAATTTTGTTTGAATGTTCATTGGTTCCGCTCCTTTTAGCCGATAACGTCAATTTCGACATCCGGCCTTACCATCATTTTTCCATTAACTTTACCATAAGTGAAGTCCAGCTTCGGCTTGTTCACTTGTACGTCAATTTCCGGTGCATTTTTAGTAATATTTATATCCGTTGTCCCCGGTATAATATTCACTTTAACAGCCCCAAAGGAAGGTATAAATTTAATATTATACGGACCTGGACGTTGCGGGCCATGATTTTGCTTGGCTATATTCTGAATCGTTGCGCGCCCTTGATTTTTACCGGCACTCTGCATCAGTTGTTCCCCTTCGCGAACCCGTTTTGAAATGCCTTTCAACATTTCCTGATTTCCTTTTTGTGCATACTCTTTAATCAGCTCATGATTAGGCTTTAACCCTAAATCACGCCACAATTGATCCATATTAATATCCAGCTTCGCATTTGTCGTATTAATTTCGACTGTAGCCGCAGGTTGTGAAATCTGTAAATTGGCTTTGGGTTGCTTAATTTGTTGGAACGGCTTTGTAATTGTATAATCCATCTGTATATCTGTTGTCGAGATTTGAATTTGTGGGATTCGCATTTTAAATATCTCCCTTCTGTTCAATAAAAGCGCTTGGAACATGTCCAAACGCTTTATAGTATATTCACTAACGGATGAAATCTTTTTAAAATCGTTTGCACCTGTCGCTTCGCTTTCGGTGCAGAACACTAGTAGATTTCATCTAACGGATGAAATCTTTTTTAATCCGTTTGCACCTGTCGCTTCGCTTTCGGTGCAGAACACTAGTAGATTTCATCTAACGGATGAAATCTTTTTAAAATCGTTTGCACCTGTCGCTTCGCTTTCGGTGCAGAACACTAGTAGATTTCATCTAACGGATGAAATCTTTTTAAAATCGTTTGCACCTGTCGCTTCGCTTTCGGTGCAGAACACTAGTAGATTTCATCTAACGGATGAAATCTTTTTAAAATCGTTTGCACCTGTCGCTTCGCTTTCGGTGCAGAACACTAGTAGATTTCATCTAACGGATGAAATCTTTTTAAAATCGTTTGCACCTGTCGCTTCGCTTTCGGTGCAGAACACTAGTAGATTTCATCTAACGGATGAAATCTTTTTAAAATCGTTTGCACCTGTCGCTTCGCTTTCGGTGCAGAACACTAGTAGATTTCATCTAACGGATGAAGTCTTTTTAAAATCGTTTGCACCTGTCGCTTCGCTTTCGGTGCAGAACACTAGTAGATTTCATCTAACGGATGAAATCTTTTTAAAATCGTTTGCACCTGTCGCTTCGCTTTCGGTGCAGAACACTAGTAGATTTCATCTAACGGATGAAATCTACTAGTGTTTGCTGAATAATCTTTGCCCCTACTGATAGTGATGCTTGGTGAATTGATTCGGCAGTTGTCATTTCTGTAATAGCTTTTGCATAATCTGTATCTTCATTTTGGGATAATTGTTTTGTGATATTTACTTCACTTATTGACAATCGATTTTCCATCAGTTCCGCTCGGTTTTGTCTTGCACCGATGATAGCCCGTTGTTCAAGAACGACATTTGTTTGTCCTTGAATATCCCCCAATAAATCGCCAATTTCTTGACCTGTTGAGGCTGGGTTATTTAATGCATCTGATACACTTTGCATCATATCATCTATACCTTTGAATAAACCTACTCCCGGTGTATTGACTTGCATTGTAATTCCATCGAATACATTGATTTCTACTGATTTATTTAAACCCGTTCCAGCAGACATAACATTTGATGTAGAGTCCGGAAAGAGGGGAGAACTTGTATTAGTCCCTGAAAAAATATAATTCTCACCAATTTTTGTATTCGCTAAATCACGCATTTGCTGTTGAATTTGTTCGATTTCCACTTGGATTTTTTGACGTTCATCTGCAGTATTCGAATCATTTGCAGCCTGTGTTACTAGTTCCTGTACACGGTGTAAAGCATTCCCCACCTGATCTAATGCTTCATCTGATGAATCCAGCCAATTATGCGCTGTATTCATATTACGTTGAAATTGCTCAATTTTATCTATATCTACACGATAACCCATTCCTTTTACCGCTATTACCGGGTCATCAGATGGACGATTTATAACTTTTCCAGAATTTATTTGCTCTTGCAATTTACTCATTTTGCCATAGCTTGTATTTAGGTTACGAAGCATATTGCTGGACAACATTGATTGTGTAACACGCATTTATATTGCCTTCTTCCTAATTGTTTAATTTAGAATGTATATTATAAACCTACGCGGCCCATGCCATTAATTATTTTATCTAATGTTTCATCAATTACGGTAATCATACGTGCGTTCGCATTGTATGCTTGCTGGAATGTAATCATATTTGTCATTTCTTCATCCAATGATACAGAATTATGGGACGCACGGTTATTTTCAATTTGTAGACGTAATGTCGTCGAATTATATTCCATCGTTATTGCTTGTTGACCTTTTACCCCTAATTCACCAATTAATGATTTGTAGAACGATTGGAATGTACCGCCCTGCAGATTCCCTTGTACTGCAGATTGTAATTTAGACAAGGCCAACATGTTTTTATTGTTCCCTTCCTCGGATTTAAACAATAATAAACCTGTAACCGGGTCAGTTGCTTGAGTATTTGTAGCCGGATCAATTATTGGTTCCAAATCACCCGCTGCTGCAATTTTTTTAGGGTCTGTTATAGCTACTGTTATATCTCTTGCATTTGTACCACTGAAAAAGTTCTCTCCTTGCAGACCATTTAGATCTACACCTTTTCCGTGAATTGAATTGAACTCAGTTATAAACTCTTTAGCCAAACTATCAATTTTATTTAACATGTCCGGATAAATACCAACTACTTCACCAGCTGGATTTTCATAACCATAGGCATCAATCAGCGCTGCTAATTTACCTTTGCTTGATTCAAGTCCGTTATGGTTTATATTGTTAGTTACTGTAATCAGTTTTGGGACATAGGCCGGATCATTTGGATCATCAGAAATGGCCGGATCATTTTTATCGTAAGCCGGGTTAGGGATTAGTGCACTGGTCATAGTAATATGGCTAAATGCTGAAAACTCTCCTGTTTGAGTGTTGTCTACATCACCATCAATTTTTTTATATATTTGGTTACCATTTGCATCTAGCATAGGCGTACCATCAGCATTCAATTCTTTACCAACAGCAGACAAGTTCCCTGCTTCTTTGCCACGAACTAAATCAATTGAATTACCATTTGTATCTTTAAAAGTAATCGTCATGCTTCCTTCAGCGATTTCCAATGCATTACCGCCGGACTTTTCAAAAGAAATTGAGACAGGAATAATATCATTTAACTGATCTACTAAAACGTCACGCGCATCATATAAATCATTTGGCATATATCCATTAGGTTCAACCGCTTGGATTTGCTTGTTCAGGTCAGCAATTTGTTTCAATAAACTGTTTACTTTATCTGTAATAACGTTAACTTCATTACCAATATTGCCTTGGATTTGCTTCAGTTGTGTATCCATATAATTAAAGGATTCAGCAAGGGACTGCCCTTTTGAAATCATTACTTGGCGTGCTGCCGTGTCTTTTGGATCAGCTACAACATCTTCCATTGACTTCCAAAATTCAGTGAACGCCTGGTTAATCCCAAACTCTGATGGTTCTGACATCACATCTTCCATCTGTGAAATCGATTTAGTTGTCGATTGCCAGTATCCTAACTTATTTGTTTCTTGGCGGTATTGACGGTCTACGAATTCATCGCGGATACGTTGCACTGAATGTGCCTGTACCCCAGTTCCGATATGCCCCGCCGATTTACCTGTATTTAAACCCGGACTCGGAAATCCTGGTGTTGTTTCCATATTAACTCGTTGACGTGAATAGCCATCTGTATTGGCATTTGAAATATTATGTCCTGTTGTATAAAGAGCCGATTGCTGCGTGAACAGACCGCGCTTGCTTGCTTCAAGTCCCATAAATGTTGAACGCATTGTAGGACCTCCCTTTTAGTTTGTTATTTCTGTTTAGTATTAAAAAAAATCGCATGTATCGCCCCCGCAGCATGCGGAAGCTTACATGCGATTAGGCTTTAAATTCATTGAATGAACGTTTCGTTACTTCTGCATTCCCGCGTATTTGCGCACCGGAATAATTGAACTGCTCTGTTTGCTGCGGGCGCATTGCATCCAGTGTAATGTTAATAAACTGCAGTGAGTTCATAACCAGCTTCTGATTCAAATCATTTTGCATCTTTAATTGGTTGAGCAACTCAACTAAACGTTCCCGTACATTAACCAGGCTTTGAGTAGATTCGCTGTTTTCAGCGGCCGTTATCACATCGGCAACAGACGGAGTGCCAGTGAGAGCAATTCCTTTTGCTCGGAGGTAATCCGTTACCATCGCCTGACGCTGTTGCTCAATTGTGTTAATCGCCGCTACATGTGACTGCTCATTTTTGATGAGCTGATCAAGCTTTTCCATATCACCTTGCTTAATATATTCCGTTTTGGCAAGCGCTAGTTCCAGTAGACTTTTATGCATTTTCTCTAGCTTTTCCAGCGTGACGACAATATTGGCAATTGACATGTATTAAGCGCTCCCTTGCTCATAAATTTTCTGTGATTAACCTTTGTAGAATTTCAGCATGTCTTCAGCAACCTGCTTTGCATGTACTTTATAATTTCCTGAATCAATGTCTTCTTTGATTTTTTTCACACGTTCTGCACGTTCAGTTGCATAAGTCGAATTTGCCTGCATTTCTTTTGCTTTTGTTGAAATTTCGATCTGGTCTGCAAATGTTTTTTGAGTTTCTTCTGTTTTTACAGGTCGTGCTTGCTTATTGTAATTATTGATCGCTTGTAAACCTATTGGATTAATCTTCATATTTATAGACCTCCTCTTAAAATCATTTTTGCCTCGATTCGGCTTTACGTCCACACGATGTGAATCAGTTAACCGTTGTCGCACGACGCGGCGATTTTAGGTTAACTTCAAATAACCGAACCTTCGACTTACGCGCGGGGCTTAAACTTCTTTCAGCTAATAAAGTTAAAAGCTTCGTCTACATTTTATTTCGACTGCTTTTACCAATTGTTTATGCTTCAGTACAAAAAACTGGACTTATGTAGTATATTATTATGTTCATTTTACTGAAAATAAAAACGAAGTCCTATTTAAACGACTCCGTTTTAGACAATTATTTTTTCTCAGAAAGATATGTTCCACGTTCACGACGTTCAATATCATCACGAAACTCTTTTGCGGCATCAAAAGTTCGCAACTCTGATTTTAATTCATTTTGACACTTTTCACATAACTTACCTGAATTTGTAATCCTTCCACAGTTATCGCATGGATATCCGAGGTTTGGAAACATCGCCGGGTGTAAACGACCTTTTCGTACCCATTTATAAAGCAAATCACGCTCAACTCCTGTCGCCTCTACAATACGGTCAACATTTGCTGCACGGTTTTCACGCTTACGAAGGAAACGATATACTTCCTGATACAAATCCTCTTCTTTTTGTGCACAGTTATGGCAAACTTCCCTCAAGCCAGTGTAGTTAAAAAAAGCATTACATTCCGGGCAATTTCTTAATTCAGCCATTTTGAGCCCTCCTTCTTCGTACAATCTACTTTACATTCATTATACAAAATGCTTCGATAATTTAAATTGACAACTTCCCAACATCTTAATAGGTTCGGATTTTACCCATGAATTAATGTGAATCCTTTCACTGTTTTCGCTCCCGCTTCCAGAAGCGCCTTCTTCGCATGGTTTAAAGTCGTCCCTGTAGTATAAATATCGTCCACTACAAGTAAATTTTTATTTTTTATTGCAGTCGGGTTGATAACTTTAAATAGTTGCGGGGTTTTTAGGCGTTCTTCTCTTGTTTTAAGTGATTGCTGTTCCTTCGAAAGCTTTATTAATTGGTGGGCAAATGGGATTTTCGCCGCTTTTAGCAATTCATCGATATGCGCAAATGTTCTAAGTTTCAAGTTTTCAGGGTGCATTGGAATCGGGATAATAAGGCGGGTTTCGTCTTTAAGCTGTTCGTGGAGGGTTTTGCTGAATACTTTCGCAAGGAGTATATCGTGCAGAAACTTATAACGGTGCAGATAATCTTTCATCGCTTCATTATAGGTAAATAAAGATACGACGCTTTCTTCCTGTTGGTGCTCAATTCGTTGAAAGCGCTGTTCACAGCGGGGACAAATAGTTTGAGGCAGTGTATTTAGAAGCAGTTCCTTCCATCCGATATTTTGTTGAAGCTCACGATCACATAAGAGACAATTCCGGATCGGCTTATTCATGGCGATTCATCTCCAAGATTTTTTTGCGTGCACGGTCCATTTCCATCGTGATGCCATGATGGAAAAATACGATATCACCTTTAGGGTACTGTACATTCCGTCCAACTCTTCCGCTAATTTGAATAAGCGCACTGGAGGTGAAGATAGGATTTTCTGCACCGACTACAGCAACCTGAACATTCTTAATTGTTATTCCGCGTTCCAATATAGTCGTAGTTAATAGACCTTTTCGTTGTTCATTGCGCAATTGCAGAACTTTTTCTTTCCGGTCGGGGTCTTCGGAATGGACACTTTCAATAGTAGATTCTATTTTTTGAATCAGCGGTTTTGCTTGTTCCATTAATTCGATTGTCGGGAAGAAAATAAGAAAGGGTTCGTTTTTTTGAAGTCTTTGGTACAGCCAGGCTTGGAGCTTTTGTGGAATTTTATTTTTCTGAAGTGTCTTTTCATAATTCCAGAGGGCCTGGAATCGAGGTATCGGTAAAGGATGGCCATGGAACCTTCTTGCAATAAACGAGTAGCCCCAGTTTTCTATTTTTGGCTGCAGGAGCAATTTATTTGATGGAGTGGCTGTAACGAATGCAATCGGGGCATCCGGTTTTTTCGCTTTCATTACTGCACGCTGCAACGCCTCATCATACGTGTACGGAAATGCATCCGCTTCATCGACAATCATAACATCAAATGCCTGCTCAAACCGGTATAGCTGATGTGTCGTTGACAGGACAAGTTGCGCGAACTGAGAGTTAGTTTCCGTGCCGCCGTAAAGTGCATGGATCGTAATCTTTTGAAACACCTTTTGAAAACGTGGATACAGCTCTAAGACTACATCTGTCCTAGGTGTTGCCACACAAACTCTTTTACCTGCTTTAAGTGAATCGTATATTGCAGAAAAAAGAATCTCTGTTTTTCCAGCACCACAAACCGCCTCTAATAGGTGATTTCTGTTTTGTGAAATACTTTCTGCAAGTTCATCTGCTGCTTTTTTCTGGTGAGACGTCAGGTTACCGTTCAATACAAATTGAACTTGTGATTTTTGTTTTCGGGTGCCAGTTCCTTTCCAGATAATCAGCTCATCACAACTGCACATTCGTCCCATCGTAATACAGTGCCGGCAATAGTGACAGATTTTTTGGCACTTTGCACAGAAAAAGGAAACGAATTTATGTGATTTCTCATTTAGACAACGACGGCAAATCAACTTTGGTTTTGTAGTGACGGCGGGGACCGTTTCAAAAAAGCCACGATTGATATAGGTTTCGATTTTTTGCCGAGGAAATGGGGTATGGTTTCGCGACCAGATCCGGCCGGTGAAGAAATTTGTGATTGCTGGTTCCAAAATCAGACCAGAGTATCTAATATGGGTTGGCGAATTTTGTTTGCCTGAAATATTGAAAGGGTTGATTAGTCGATAGCGTTTTTTCTTTGAGATTGCAGACATAATTTCCGCTCCTTTGTTTGATTTTGATGATATCGATATTGAGCTAACAATAAAAAATTCTACTTTCCACATTACTTAAAAAACTTTCTACTTTTCACTCTAAAAGTTCTACTTTCTCCCCTTTACGTTCCACTTTCACCTTAAAACTGTCTACTTTCCGTGAAGAAGTTTCCACATTCCAGCCAAAAACTTCTAATACCGACAACCGTTTCTACTTCTCTCCGTTCACATTCTACTTTCGACTCAAAACTGTCTACTTTCTGAGAAAAACTTTCTACTTTCCGCCCACTAACTTCTAATAACGACAGCCGCTTCTACTTATCCCTGCTCACATTCCACTTTCTACCGGAAATTTTCTACTTTCCCCGGCCCGTGTTCTACTTTCCACCCACAAACTTCTAATATCCCTCGCCGCGACCCACCTCCCCACCAAAAACAAAAAAACAGCCACTCTCCCTAAGAAGTAGTGACTGTTAAGCCTAAAAACAAAATTATTTCTTAATCCATCCCATCGCAATCGCACCTTCACCTAGGTGTGTGCCAATTACCGGACCGAAGTAGCTTAGTGTGAAATCGACTGTTGGATAAGCCGCTTCCAGAGACTTCATCCATTCGCGTGCTTCATCTTCGCAGTTGGCGTGAATAACTGTTGCTTGAAGAGCTCCGTGCTTTTTGACTGCTGAAGCGAGTTGTTCTTCCACTCGGCGTAGTGCTTTTTTGCGTGTACGGATTTTTTCGAATGGCACGATGACTTTGTTCTGGAATGTTAAAATCGGTTTTACTTGAAGCAGTCCGCCGATTAATGCGGCTGCTGCTGATAAACGACCGCCGCGCTGCAGATGCTGTAAATCGTCGACAATAATATAATCATCCATTGAATTTTTCAAATCATTCAAGTGTGCCATAATCTGCTCGCCTGAAGCGCCTTCCGATGCAAGTTTAGCAGCTTCTTTTACATAGAAGCCCTGCAAGTAGGCTGCAACTTCCGAATCAAATGCGTGAACGTTTACGCCTTCCACCATTGCGCCCGCTTGGACAGCACCCTGGAAAGTTCCGCTGATTCCGCTTGATAAGTGAATCGTTACAATTTCATCATAATCTTTTCCTAAAGTTTCAAAAAGCTCGACAAATTTTCCGACAGACGGTTGCGTTGTTTTCGGAAACTCCGCTGCACCGCGCACACGGTCGTAAAATTCTGAAGCTGTAATATCAATCTCTTCATCGTAAAATGTTCCTTCAATGTTTACACTTAGAGGTATCATATGGACATTGTACGAATTTCGTTCTTCAAGTGTTAAATAGGCTGTACTATCTGTAACAATTGCTGTTTTCATCGCTCTCCCACTCTCCTATGTTCACTAGTTTACATGAACTCACTATAATTGTGAACGGTATTTTGCCTTTCTTATAGGGAACTCCACACATTCTCATCTTCACCACTATATGAAAAAAAACATCTTGGCATCCATTCGGGCAAGATGTTTTTACTATATATTATAGAAGATAAGATTTTATTCACTGCCGATATAATAGATGCTCGAAACTTTCCAACCGTCTTCCTTCTTTAAAACCGTTACTTGACGGCCGACACCGGATAGTTCTGCACCTGTATCGATTTCTTTCGTTTCTGTCGTTAAATTGGAAAATACTTGGGCTTCATCGTCGCTGTATTTTACAATCGTAATATCTTCGGCCGTACGTTTTACATCATATTGATTAAACACGTCGGAGACCGCTTCGATATCTTCGTCATAATTAAAACCTGACGCATTTTTGGAAATTATATTTTTATAACGTTCTAAATCTTTTTCATTAAAGGCTGCAATATATTCATTAAACGCAGATATAATATTATTTTTTTCTTCCTCCGGGACATCTGCCTCTTCCTGAATTGAATCACCCATCATTTCAAAGCCTACAGTACCTTCGTCGATCGTTTTCTGCAGATTTTCAGGTGAAGCTTCTTGTTCATTCCCGCAAGCTGCCAGTACAAAAACCGCTAGTACAGCTACCAACCATTTTTTCATAATTTTACAACCTCCCGCAAAACATTTTAGCACACAATATTGGAAAAACCCATCTTGTACAACATAGCATGTGATGATGTTTTTTCTTATACAAATTTCATTAAAAACCTAAATTTCTTTATGAACAAAAAAATTCGATGCACGAATTATTTGCTATTGCCTTCAAAACATTAGGACGAAACTTGTTCACAGATGTTTCATAGATTAGGTCGGGAAGTCTATTTATTAATCGGGAATAATATGCAAAAATAAAAACAAGGATACAAAAATCGAATCCTTGTTTTAACGTTAAATATGTAATTAACGTACTTCTACCCAGCCGTTTTTGATGGCTGTTACTACTGCTTGTGTACGGTCATTAACATTCATTTTTTGTAAAATACTTGATACATGGTTTTTAACTGTTTTTTCCGAGATGAATAATGTCTCACCGATTGTACGGTTCGATTGGCCATCTGTTAATAATTGAAGCACTTCACATTCACGCTTCGTTAATAAATGGAATGGGCGGCGAATTTCTGTTTGATGGAAATTACCTTTATTTTCGTGCTCTGATAGTCGACGGAATTCCGCAACCAGATTTTTTGTTACTTTCGGGTGCAGGTAAGAACCACCGTTAGAAACAACTTTAATCGCTTCAACGATTTCATCGGCATCCATTTCTTTCAGCATATAGCCAAGTGCACCTGATTTTAATGCGTGTGTTACATATGATTCGTCATCATGAATCGATAAAACCATTACTTTCGCATCCGGATATACAGCAAGTAAATCGGCTGTTGCCTCTACACCGTTTTTGCCCGGCATATTAATATCCATTAATACAACATCCGGTTCGTTTTTTTCATATAAGTTTACGATATCTGTACCGTCATCACCTTCAGCAACAACCTCGAATGTATCTTCAAAATCTAAAATACGTTTTACCCCTTCACGGAATAATTGGTGATCATCTACAATAATAATTTTCGTCATTTCGAAACCCCCTGGAATTCTGCTATCTAATCTCTTCATCTTTTGTCGGCAATGGTATTTTCATTAAAATCGTTGTACCCTTACCGATGCTGCTGCTAATCTTCAAAGAACCTTTCAGCAGTTCAATTCTTTCTCTCATTCCCATAATACCGAAAGATCCTTCACGAACGCTTTCTGCATCAAATCCAACCCCATTATCTTTTACTACAACATTAATTTCGTCACATAACCACTCTAGTTTAACAATAATCAGGTTTGGTTTTCCGTGTTTCAATGCATTGTTTACACTTTCCTGCACTAAACGGAAAACAGCCACCTCATAATCTGAAGGGATTCTGCGCTCGTTATTATATGAAAGGAACTGAATCTCAACACCCGGATTGTACTCCATAATCGTAGATAAATACTTTTTCAATGTTGGATCAATACCTAGGTCATCAAGTGCCATTGGACGTAAATCATAAATAATGCGGCGTACTTCGGATAAGGCGTTGCGTACGCTTATTTTCAAATCATGTATTTCTTTTAAAGCGGCGTCGAATCCTTTTTCTCGGAAAGTGCGGTCAATTAAATTCGAACGCATCAGTACATTCGCCATCATCTGTGCAGGCCCATCATGAATTTCGCGCGATAAACGCTTTCGTTCTTCTTCCTGGGCTGCGATAATACGTATACCAAAATCCTGTTTGATTTTTGCCTGTTCAAGTGCTGCCCCGACATTCTTCAGGTCAGTCGTCAAAAAGTTAATAACAACATTCACTTGATTCACGATATGATCCGCTCTTTCAATCGTATCATAAAGTGTGCGCAGGCGTCTTTCCAAATCATCACGCTTATCTCTTAGCTGCTTTTCACGCTCCCGGCAAAGAGAGACCTTTAATTGTAAATTACTTGTATTTTCATAAGCAGCACGTATTTGCTCTTCTGAATGATTATTGAAACTCTTACTTACAACGACTAATCGCTGTCTAGATAATTGAAGCAACTTTTCCAAGTTATCACTTTCATCTATTATAATCTTAATTTCATGACGCACAACTTCCAGCTCTTGTTGCATCTCTTCGAAGTTTCTGCGGCTTTGTTCGCTTATAATAAATACATCATCTTTTGAACTTGTAATAGTTTCCAACATTCGATTAAATATTACATCAAGCGAGGCGATGTCTATTTGATTGTTTTCTAGCACTTTTTCCCCACCTTACTTAGTCAGAATGCGAACTACTCTATCTTTTTACTTTGTAACCTACTAATATAGTACATACATATTATATCATTAGTAAATCATTTTTTAAGTTAAATTATAACCACAAATTTGAAATCAAATTGTAATATTAAGGAGAATAGATAATGAGAAATAACTACATTACAGTAAAAGGTTACGGAGAATCAGAAATCATCATATCCAAATCGCGTTTTTTAACTTATGTAGAACGCGTCGAAACAGAAGAAGAAGCGATTCTCTTTATTGATAAAATAAAAAAGATGCATGCATCGGCTACCCATAACTGCTCCTGCTATATGATCGGGGAGCATGATCAGATCCAAAAAGCGAATGATGACGGGGAACCTAGTGGTACTGCAGGCGTCCCTATGTTAGAAGTTCTGAAAAAACAGGGCTTAAAAGATACGGTCGTTGTCGTCACTCGTTATTTCGGCGGCATAAAGCTAGGCGGAGGCGGTTTAATCCGCGCCTACAGTAAAGCAACGACAGAAGGTATCGCAGCTGCTCAAGTTATTGAGCGAAAATTACATTATTTAATGAAAATTGGGATTGATTATGTGTGGTTGGGGAAAATAGAAAATGAGATACGCGGTTCCCACTACCCTCTTCATGATATTCAGTATGCTGAAAATGTAGAAATTTATGTACACGTTTTAAAAGAAGATGAGCAAACTTTCATTGACTGGATTACAGAACTGACAAATGGCCAGGCTGTGATCACACAAGAAGATGCACTTTTTATCGAGTTTTTGAAAGAATAGTGTAATTAAGCGTCATATAATACATGATTTCGTAACTTTACGACAAAAGTAGATTGTAGTATATTAGATAAGATTATGAACCAATGATTATACCCAATTTAATATAGTAACCTATCCCCAGACTAGAGGAGAATCTTTATGAAAACAAGGCAAAATAAAAAGAAAGGCTCTTCGAAATTCAGATTGTTTCTTAAAGTTACGACGCTTTTGACTCTTTCGCTCGTAATTTGTGCAACAGCGTACGGTGTCTATTTGACGAAGCAAGCCGAACATGCTGCAAACAGTGCATATGAAGTAATCGAAGACCGTAAAATTCCGGAACAACGTGAAGTAAAAGTAGAACCGGCCCAAGACAATGTTTCGATTTTAATTTTAGGTGTCGATGATAGTGAAAAGCGCGGTCAAGGTGCAGATAATTCCCGCACAGATGCCCTCCTGCTTGCCACTTTAAACAATAAAACTAAATCAGTTAAACTAGTGAGTATCCCACGTGATTCATATGTTTACATCCCTCATATCGGATATAACGATAAAATCAACCATGCGCACGCTCGTGGTGGCACACTAGCTTCAATTGAAACTGTAGAAGAATTATTTGATATTCCGATTGATTACTACATGCGTGTAAACTTTAATGCCTTCATCGATATTGTCGATGCATTAGGCGGAATTGAAGCAGAAGTACCATATGTAATGAATGAAAAAGATGAATTCGACCGTAATACAGTAAGACTGCAACCTGGTCTCCAAACGTTGGATGGTCGTCAAGCATTGGCACTTGCACGTACACGTAAACAGGACAATGACATTGAACGCGGTAAACGCCAACAGGAAATCATTAAGGCGATTGCAACAAAAGCAGCATCATTTACATCCATTTCAAAATACGATGATATTTTATCAGCTGTCGGAAACAATATGAAGACAGATATGACATTTACAGAGATGAAATCTTTCTTCAGCTATTTAACAAACGGCATGCCCCGTATTGATACATTGACATTGGAAGGCTATGACGATATGTCGACAGGCGTTTATTATTACAAGTTGGATCAAGAAGCACTTGAAGAAACGAGCCATATTTTAAAAAGTCATTTAGGACTTACTCCTGAATCAACAAACATTTCAGGCACAAGCTCACAATCAAATTCAGCTTATACAACAAGAACGGATACAGATACACAATAATTTGATAAACCAATCTCCGCGAGTGATGCGGGGGTTGGTTTTTTATTTGGTGTTTCTACCTATAATAAAGTGTGTGTATCCGTCATTAAAATTCACACTTTCTTCTTTTTCGACCATTTATTCTACTTTTCCATGAACAGTTTCTACTTTTGCTTCAAAACTTTCTACTTATAGTTCAGTCCGTTCCACTTTCCCCACATAACTTTCTACATTCCTCCTATGCTTTGCAAAAAAAATCCCCCAAAACAAAAAACAAGCAAACAGCACTAAGCCATTTACTTGTTTCGGTCATTTCACTTATTAAATATTCTTACGAGGTTGAGTAACGGTTTATAGTTTTTACCGGCAAGGCCGATAATTTCTACAAACAGCTCAATCGCAACTAATATTACCGCAATGAGTAAAATTGCGCCCCAAACTTTTGCCATCGAGAAGATGACAGCAGCGAGACCGAACATTGCAGCCATTGCATAAATAATCGTCACAGTTTGACGATGCGAGAATCCTAAATCCAATAAACGGTGGTGTAAATGCGATTTATCCGGATCCGACCACTTTTTACCGCTGCGCAAACGACGAACGATTGCGAAGAACGTATCAGAAATCGGAACTCCTAACATAATAACCGGGATAACGAACGAAATAACCGCTACGTTTTTAAATCCTAGTAGTGCGAGCACTGAAATCATAAATCCTAAAAACAGTGCACCTGTGTCCCCCATGAAAATTTTCGCGGGGTGGAAGTTGAAAAACAGGAAACCGATTGTTGCAGCAGCCAAAATGGCAGCCATTGCGATCACAATACCATTCCCCATGATCATTGCCATTACGGCTAATGTCATTAGAGCAATTGTTGATACACCTGCAGCTAGTCCATCAAGACCGTCGATTAAGTTAATTGCATTAGTAATACCGACAATCCAAATAATTGTGAACGGAATTCCTAACCAGCCGAATTCCAGTTCCCCACCAAACGGTAAGTTAATATTATCAATTTGAATACCGCCGACAAATACAACAATACAGGCAGCGATCACTTGGCCAAGCAATTTTGCTTTAGCGGAAATTTCACGCATATCATCAACGATACCTGTTGCTACGATAATTGTCGCGGCAATTAAAATCGCGTATAAGTAGTCACTTTCGAAGTTCGTGACAAATTTTAAAAGTAATATCCCGATCATAAACGCACCAAAAATTGCTAAACCGCCTAATCGTGGCATAATGCGAGCATGCACTTTACGATAGTTCGGGGCATCTACAGCTCCAAGGCGAAAAGCCAATCGCTTCACAAGCGGAGTTAGTATAATAGCAGCAATAAAAGCTACGATTAAAGACACGTAAATCATGTCTCTCCTCCTTAATTTTTGTAGTATAAAGCATTACAATAAATCGCCTTTTGGAGATTCATTAAAAACTCTACATTTTTATTCACCATAAGTATAGCATGAACAAATCATAAAATATAGCTTAAATTCCTTCCACTATTTATTCAGCTCACATAAATTTAACATCTATTAATCTTCTCTTACATTATTAATTTCTTTGAAAGCTTTCAAATTATCAAATAAGTACCATTATTAATTTGGTTCCTATCCAGTTTATTTATATTGCTCCTATGAATTCCCTTTTGGTCAGTAGTCTTTTTGTGCATTATTTGATAAAATAACGAAGTGTCTACTATATTAAAGTAGCCAATTTCAAAGGAGAGTAAAATAATGTTCTCAATTTTCAAACGTAATAAAGAGCAAACAAGTGCTCGAGAGCTCAAGAGATACTACAAAACAGTAGAGCAGATCAACAGCCTCGAAGCAACATATAGTCCCATGTCTGACGAAGAACTTCGCAATATGACATTTACATTTAAAGAACGTCTAGAAAACGGAACAGAACTTGTTGATATTATTCCTGACGCATTTGCTGTTGTCCGTGAAGCTTCTAAACGCGTATTAAACATGCGCCACTTTGATGTGCAGCTAATCGGTGGTCTTGTACTTACTGAAGGTAATATTGCCGAAATGCCGACTGGTGAAGGTAAAACACTTGTTGCCTCACTTCCATCTTATGTCCGCGCATTGGAGGGTAAAGGTGTACATGTTATTACGGTAAACGATTACCTTGCAAAACGTGACTTCGAATTAATCGGTCAAATCCACCGTTTCCTAGGGTTAACAGTCGGACTGAATGTTCCGATGATGGAACCAGGAGATAAAAAGGAAGCGTATAATGCGGATATTACATACGGTGTCGGGACGGAATTCGGTTTCGATTATTTACGTGATAATATGGCCCATACAATTGGCGATAAAGTACAGCGACCATACCACTTCGCAATTATCGATGAAGTGGATTCTGTATTGATCGACGAAGCGAAAACACCTTTAATCATTGCTGGTAAAATGGGGGCAAACGAAGAACTGCATCGCATTGCTGCAATGTTAGCGAAACGTTTCAAAGTTGAGGAAGATTATGATTTCGATGACGAAACAAAAGCAACTTCGTTAACTGATCAAGGAATTGAAAAAGTTGAAGCGGCTTTTGGTGTTGATAACTTATACGATTTGGAACATCAAACACTATACCATTACGTAATTCAGGCAGTACGTGCACACGTTATGTTTGAACGTGACGTTGATTACATCGTACGTGAAGACAAAATTGAATTAGTTGATATGTTTACTGGCCGTATAATGGAAGGACGCTCCCTTTCGGACGGTTTACACCAGGCGATTGAAGCGAAAGAAGGCGTGACAATCACTGAGGAAAACAAAGCACAGGCCCAAGTAACAATTCAGAACTATTTCCGTATGTACCCTAAATTATCAGGGATGACAGGTACTGCAAAAACTCAGGAAAAAGAAATTTTAGAAGTTTACGGTATGCGTGTTATTCAAATACCGACAAACCGTCCGCGTCGTCGCTTGGACCAGCCGGATATCGTATTTGAAACAATCGAGCAAAAATACGAATATGTGGCTCAGGAAGTATTGCGCCGTCATAAAAATGGACAGCCAGTACTAGTAGGAACAACTTCTATTCTACAATCCGAAAAAGTAGCGGATTACTTGAAAAAACACGGATTACAGTTCCAATTATTAAATGCGAAAACAGTCGAACAAGAGGTTGAATTAATCTCGGAAGCAGGACAAAAAAGTCGTATTACCGTTGCTACAAATATGGCTGGACGTGGTACGGATATCGTATTAGGTGAAGGCGTTGAAGAGCTTGGCGGTTTATTTGTAATCGGTACTGAAAAGCATGAAAGCCGTCGTGTAGATAACCAGTTGCGTGGACGCTCCGGTCGTCAAGGGGATTTAGGAGAAAGTCAGTTCATCCTTTCGATTGAAGACGACATGTTCAAGCGTTTTGCTAAAGATGATGTCGAGAAGTTCCGCAAGAAAATGACAACGAATGAAATCGGGTTAATTCAAAATAAAGAAGTGACAGAGCTGATCGAACGTACACAACGTATCGTTGAAGGCGCTCACTTCTCAATGCGTGAATACAATTTAAAACTGGACGATGTTATTAATGAACAACGTCGTATTGTGTATGATTTACGTGACAGAGTCTTGAGAAATGAGGATATTATTCCTCTGTTAGTTCGAATGATGTATGAAACGGTGGACTTTGCTGTTCGTGAAAATGCACCCGAGGATAAAGATGTTGCTGAGTGGGACTTCGATAAAATGGAGAAAACCGTCAATTCCTTATTTATTGAACCAGTCAAAGTAGATCGTGATGAAACAAAGGTCAAAAATTTACTAGATACAATGGATCCCCCAGTTAAGCAATTAAAAGCGGTAATTGAAAGCTTTGAGGAAAATGAACAAATTATGGCGGTTATTCCTAAGGTAATGCTAAGTTTCATCGATCATATGTGGGTAAAACATTTAGAACAAATGGCTCACTTAAAAGAAGGCATCGGGTTACGTCATTATCAGCAGGAAGATCCAATGCGTATTTATCAACGCGAAGGATTAGAATTATTCGGTAAAAACTATCAGGAACTTCGCCGCACAATTGTAGAAGAGCTTGTAACATTTATGAAAAACATTACGATGAATGTGGAGGAATAGCATATGGGTTTATTTGATTTATTTAAAAAAGGTGACAAAGTAGGTAAAGACAGTGCTGTAGATTCATCATCTGTTGTAAAAACATCTGATGAAACTTCTAAAAAAGGTGCTGACCGTGATGTCATAACAAAATTGTCATTCCATCCTGAATGGGATGTTCCACAAGAGCAAAAGTATGTATTTAACTTCCTGGCAAATGATTTGGCACCATTAAAGCCAAATCAATTATCATTGGCTGCAATTAATATTGAGCCATCACTTGCAAACGGATCATGGAATGTAAAAGCATTTTTCCGTTCTTCATTATCCGAGGCTATTGAATTAGGCGAAATCGAGTTATTAATTTTAGATAAAGACGATAACCGTATCGCTTCACATTACTTTGATTTCAAAGAACTTGGTGTCATTCCAGCAGAAAGTGCACGCCCTTGGATATTCACCTTCCCTGCATCTTCAATTACAGCAGACGAAGTACCTGAAGAAGGCTGGAAAATTTCATTCAATTTGCTTTCATTACGCGGTCACCAATTAGATTTGGATGAAACATGGAAAAAGCAATTACCAGAAGATCAACAAGAAAAATTGGCAGAAATCGTAAAAGGCTTACCGAAATTAGGAAAAACAGAAGTAAACTTTACAGGGTTGCAGGCTAAGATGAATAATGATGGCAGCTTACACGCATCTATTTTTATCCGTAACGGTCATGATAAAGCCATTAACCTGGAACAGTTACCTCTTGAAATTATGGATGCACGCAATGTCGTAGTTGCTAAAGGTTCGTTTAAATTAGATCCTGTCTTATCAGTACAACCTAATACGACAAAACCTTGGACATTCATCTTCCCTAAAGAATTAGTAACAGTTAAAGGTATTGACCTTTCTCGTTGGACAGCTCGCGTTCCACAATAGTTTTAATATGCAGCATCTGGAAGTTATTTATTTGGCTTCCGGATGCTGTTTTTTTATGGCGCATCCTGATTATAATTGACACTTTCACGAGAAAAGTAGAACATTTCTTTGTATATATAGAACGAAGCGCTAATAATGTGGAAATTTCAGAGGTTATGTAGAATGTTTCGAGGCTAATGTGGAAAATACATCAACTAATGTGGAATTATTTACTTAAAATGTACCCTCTTCATCACAGTTCCACCTATTAATCTACCAACACTTGACTTAAAAGCAGAACTCAAACTCACAATCAATACCCATTCTATATTTCAAAACAAACTAAAAATCCCCCACCCTATAAAAGGTGAGAGATTGTAATTACGAATTTTGCAGTATGTAGTAGTGTGTATAATCTATGTATTATTCTGCTTCTGGTGTATTGTCTACATCTGAATCGTCTGCAGCCGCTACAATCGCTTCTGCTGTGGAGAAGTTCGCGATACGTTTAGCACCTACGTACTTTTTCCCCCAGTAATATTTGTCGTTAATGCTTGTTTTAATAACACCCTTGCTTGTAGAAGCATGAATGAATTTTCCTGAACCAATGTAAATCCCTACATGAGAGATGCGTTTGCCTGATGTGTTGAAAAATACTAAATCGCCTGGCTCAAGGTCGGCTTTCTTAACTTTCGTACCTTGTGTATACATTTCTGAAGATGTGCGATTCAGTGATGTGATGCCTAGTTCTTTAAATACATGACGTACATAGCCTGAGCAGTCAAAGCCTTTTGCTGATGTACCGCCGTATGAATAGCGAACTCCTAAATATTTTGAAGAGACTTCTTTTAACTCATCAATTGAGTAAGCCGTTTCTGCAGAAGCTTCATTTTCATTTACCGGTGCGAAGAAAATTACGAAGGCTGCTGCCAAAGTTAGTACGGTGTTGCGTAATAATTTCAAGTAATCCATCGTGTTCCTCCAACCAATTAATAATTTTCTGAAAACTTAATTGATATTAGGTTAACACGGGATTCTATTTTATAACATTACAGTTATGTAACAACAAAGTTACATTTACCCGTTTTGAAATAACTTCAAACATTGCCAAAGAACCTATTTTTAAAAGGGATTTTAAACTAACATCCAAACAATTACCGCTATTATTTGTAATATTAACCAATATTTAAAGCGTTTTTCGTAACATTTGTAATATTACGATGAATTCCTGTAACAAAAAAAGAACTAATATGTGCTTTTTCAACAACACACATTAGTTCTTCATCATATTATTTTAAATTATTAAGTCGTTTATACGCGACAAAGCGCTCAGCCCAATATTTTTCCTGAACATTAGAAATCGTAATACCTTTCGATCCCGCATGGATAAATTCATTGTTCCCTAAATAGATACCCATATGTGAAATCGTCGGGATAAATGTATTTTTGAAAAATACTAAATCACCCGGTACAGGTTGCGTCACTTTTGTCGTATCTTGTTCGAAATACATAAGGCTGCTTTTACGATCCATCTGGACTCCGACTGAATTAAATATGTAGTTTACAAAGCCGCTGCAGTCAAATCCTTCTATTGTTGTTCCGCCATATTTATAAGGTGTACCTAATACAGCGTTAGCCGCTTGAATAGCTTGTCCGTATAGGCGCTCTGTTTGTTGGGAAACCTTCCCCGGCAGTGCAACTTCCTTCTTTAACTGTTTTTCAATCGCTTCGTCTGCTGTTTGACTGAAATTAATTTCTGCCTCTACTGTTTTGGCAGAAGGAGCTTCAACAGCCAAGTCTTTAGTTGCCTGCTGGCTGATTGTCAGCTTTTGACCAACTTTAATCGCATCAGATTTTAAATTGTTCAACTGTTTAATGCTTGCTACCGAGATACTGTACTTTTTAGCGATCTTTGTTAAATTATCCCCTTTTATAACCGTATGAGATACTGTATTTTGCGGACTTTCAACTTTTTCCTCTACAACAGAAACTGCCGTCGTTTTTGGTGCAGTTGTTGCAGCAGCCGCTTTGGTTACTGCCGGTGATTTGCTCACTGCATTTACTGCACTTTTTGCTGGCGTAACAACCAGTTTTTGTGCGATAAAAATTCGATCCTGAGATAGGTTGTTCCATTGTTTAAGCTGATTGATCGTCGTATTGTGCGCTTTCGCAATTTTTGTTAACGTATCGCCATGTTTCACCGTATAAGTGGACGCTTCGGCATCTGGTGCGACGAATAAGGCTAGTGAAAACGTTAAACCTGTCAACACTACCTTCCATTTCTTATTCAATATGAAAACTCCCCCATTTCAATGAAACTAAATTTTACTCTATTTTACTTAATATTTAATAGAGTATTCAACCCTCTTTTTTGGAGAAAATTCTACAGATAAATTCATTCTCTTCCTTATTATTATACTTATATATCAATATTATGAAATAGAAGTTCAAAAACATTTCATAGTTACTGAATTGGCGCAAATTGTTTTCTGAAAATAAGCTTGTATTTTAATAATTATATGATAGAATTAGTTCTTGTTAAAAGATTTAAATTTTTAGAAAACTTTGTATTTTCAAATTAAAGGAGTTTAGTTAACATGAATAGCAAGTCAAGTTTTTTCCGTGAGAATATCGCGGTAGGTTTTATGTTATTTGCATTATTCCTAGGTGCAGGTAACATCATATTCCCACCACAATTAGGCCAAATGGCGGGGGAAAATATTGTAATATCCATGATCGGATTTTTAATAACAGGAGTCGGGCTGCCTCTATTAGGTATTATTGCCGTAGCAAAAAATGGCGGAGATTTAGAAATATTGGCCGGCCGAATTAATCCGTATTTCGGTATAATTTTCACTTCAATTATTTACTTGTCGATCGGACCATTCTTTGCAATTCCGCGTACTGGCGCTGTATCATATTCAATCGGTGTGGAACCGTTTTTAACAGAAGCAATGAAAGGTAGCTGGATTCCATTATTCGTTACAACACTTATCTTCTTTGGAATCACATTCTACTTAGCATATAATCCGACAAAAATCGTTGACCGTGTCGGAAAAATTTTAACACCTGCTCTTTTAATCGTTATTTGTTTACTTGCGATTAAAGCCGTTATTACTCCGTTAGGTGAACCTGGTGAAGCGCAGGGACCATATATTAATAACGCATTTGGAGAATCGTTCATACAAGGTTACTTAACGATGGACGTACTCGCATCACTAGTATTCGGGATTGTTATCGTTCAATCATTAGTTGGCCGTGGCATAACGGATAGAGCAAAACAGGTTAAAATTACAATTTTCGCAGGGATTGTCGCTGCAATTGGTTTAGCATTTGTTTATGTATCGTTAGGTTACATTGGGGTAACAAGTACATCGGCAATCGGCTTCCATGAAGATGGCGGTACAATTATCTCCTTGGCAGCACAACAATTATTTGGACAAGCCGGTAAGATTATTTTATCTGCCGTTATCATTTTAGCTTGTTTAACAACATCTGTAGGTCTTTTATCTGCAAATGCAACATTTTTCAATAAGATCTTCCCGAAAATATCTTACCAAGTGTACTTAGTGATTTTTGCACTATTCAGCTTCGGGGTATCAAACTTCGGATTAGCTGATTTAATTAAATTGTCGTTACCTGTGTTAGTTGCAATTTATCCGTTCGCAATTGTGTTAATGGTTTTTGCACTATTCGGAAATTTATTCAACCACGCACCGAGCGTATATGGTATGGCTTTAATTTTCACAGGTATTGTTGCAATTTATGATGGTATCAAAACTGCCGGCTTTGAAATTGAAGCATACGATAATTTTTTGTCAATCTTCCCGTTTTATGAGCAAGGCATTGCATGGGTTGTCCCTGCATTAGTCGGCGGTGTTATCGGCTACATTATGTATTTAGCTAAACGAAAATAAGTTTAACTATCTTTTAGGGGGTAAGTTATAAGTGTAAAAACTTGTAGCTTATCCTCTTTTATTGACTAATAATAGCTTAAAATATTTTTTATCCTTCCCATAAATCCGGGAAGTTTTCATGATAAAATATGGTAATATCCGTATCATGGTATTACGCATTACATTATAGAAAAATAAAATTGATGAGGTGGACTCATGCTAAAAAAACATTTATCAGCAATGCTGTTTTTCATCATGTGCCTGGCTGTACCTTTAACAGTACTAGGTGCTCCTTTAGATGAGGCAAAACAGATTGTTAAGCAAAACTATGTAGGGAATGTTAGCGGCGACATCAATCGTGCCACAAGCCTTGAGCAACTGGCAGAAATGCTCGATCCCTATTCTGCTTATTTTACGCCGGAAGAATTCGATGAGTTTATTAATGGTGTGGACCTTACGACTGTAGGTATCGGTGTCGTCATTGAGAAAGTAGAAAGCGGTATTCAAATTTCCGAACTGATTGATGGTGGCAGTGCAAAAAATGCAGGTTTAAAAGTTGGCGATATCATCACAGAGATCGATGGGAAACCTGTTGCTGATCTAACTATCGACCAGGCTTCTTCCCGTATAAAGGGAGCGGCAAATACAACAGTCTCAATTACGGTTACACGTGAAGACGGCACTGTTTTAACGAAAAAATTAACACGTAAATCTTTCTCTCTTCCTAATGTGGAAACAAAGCTTTTGTACGGAAATACGGGCTATATTTCATTGAATTCATTTTCAAATGATACGGCAAGCCTTGTATCAAAAGCAATTCGCGATTTGAAAAATAAAGGGGCAAAATCATTTATTTTCGATTTGCAAAATAACGGAGGGGGCTATGTTACAGCAGCAGAACAGCTTATCGGAATGTTTCCGAACGCCACCTATGCTTACAAGCTGAAGGAAGCTTCGGGGACATCTATTGTACGTTCGATGAAGCAATCAACAACATTCCCTGAAAATACGAAAATGCTAGTAAATAGATATAGTGCAAGTTCATCGGAAATGACTGCAGCAGCACTTGCCGATCAAAAAGCAGTTACGCTTTACGGGGAAACAACTTATGGTAAAGGCTCTATGCAGGCATTTTATGAGCTTGAAGATGGCAGTTTCCTAAAATTAACAGTAGGTCATTTTTATGGTCCAAACGACACGAAAATAAATGAAGTCGGGGTTAAACCTCATATTAAAACAGTAAGTGAACCGCTCTATAAAGCACATTACGACATAATCGCTTCAAACTTGAAAAACTATAAAGAACTTGCTGTATTAAAGAAAGTTCCATTAAACAAAACTTTCACAATCAAGTTTTCCGCTAAACTGGCGAAAGAGCTAGATACTTCTTCCGTTGAATTAGTGGAGCTAGGCGCAGATACTGTAAAAACAACGTACAAATTATCGGGTCAACAGCTCGTTGTGACACCAGAAAAAGAGTTAACGGCCGGCAAAGAGTATGCACTGATCGTTCATCCTAAAGTTAAAAACGAAAAAGGCAAAAATTTAAAATCCGGTATTTATTTGCACGTAACAACAAAACAGTAAACGAAAATGAGACGATTTGCACAAAGGCAATCGTCTCATTTCAATTTTATGAATGTACTAAACTTAGCTCCGTTGCAAAATAAATCATGCAAATCTCTTTTGCCAGCTGTTCCGGATTCGATTTATTTGTAAGCAGGTTAGTCAATGTCAGTCGTTCCACCGAACCAACAAGACTTTCTGCCAGAATAGTAGCATCGACCTGCTTTACAACGTCGGAATCTTTTAGTTGTGTGTTAAGGATATGTATCAATTTAGAAACGAGCATTTCCTTCACGGCCGTTGATTGCTCTGCTTCGTAAAAACCGATTTTCGTCAAGTTAGGGTTTTCGATAAAATAATTGAAAATATGTGTCAGACTTCCCTGAATAAGATCGATTCCAAATTTCCCGTCATTTATGCCATTTGCAGAACTAGAAAAAATATCAGTTAATTCATTGTGAAACTTCTCATTTAAATCGTTAAATAAAGTTTCCTTGCTTTGGAAATATAAATAAAACGTCGGCTGCGTCAAATTTGCCGATTTCACAATATCACTGATTTTTGTTTGATGATAACCATATGTAGAAAATAACTCAATTGCTTTTTCCAATAATAATTTTTTACTTTTTTCACCGCATGAATTTACACGTCGTCCTCTTGCCATACTTCTCCACCCTTATCTCTATTTTAGATGTTTAGTAAATTATATATTAAATTCCAATTATTCCACTTATGATTATATAGTAAAGTTTTTTTAAAATAAAGTTTTCTGTCATATAACTAACATTTCTCATTAATATCAGCAACCAATTGACATAACTTAGCAAAATGCGGTTTATCCTTATATCAGGACAAATTGCGGATAGTAAAATATAAAATTTTAAGCGAAAAGGGATTTTATAATTTTAATCTCTTCTTTAATAAGCAGGTACTAAAAAGGCGTATCCTATTAAATTTTAGGATACGCGCTTCATCATATTATTTTTTTCGTGAAATCTTACCTTTTACTTTGCTTGTAATTTGCTGCAGCTCATCCATTTTGAAAGCAAACAGCAATACAACATAGCTGATCGATGCGACAATAAATGTAGCAATTACATGAAGCCATTTCTGATCTATTACAATCCATTGAGCAATCGCCCAGTTAATTGCAACAAAAATTAATCCGATTATAACTAACTTAAATAGCTGACCAACATTTTTGTCCAAAAGTTTCAACTGATACTTACTTTGAAGCACAATGACAAGCAACAGGAAGTTTATGATGGCACTGATCAGCGTTCCTAAAGCAACCGCATTTGCACCCATTTCATCGATGGTCGCCAAAACGACCGCAATATTTACACCGAATACCGTTAAAATACTGAAAATCATCGGTAAAACGGAGTTGCCCTTCGCATAGTAGAAACGCGTAATGTATGTGTTCGCAGCAAGGAAGAACATCGTCGTACTGAATACTTGCAGCAATGGTGCTGTAATCGCTGTAGATGCTGCATTAAATTCTTTATATTCAAATATGATGCGGACAACACCTTCTGCCTGGAAGTAGAAGAACACCGAAACAGGCAATACGAGTATATATAATAAACGCATCCCGCGAACATAAAGTTGTTTGACCGATTCTGTGTCCCCTTCTCCCTCTTTTTTACTGAGTAACGGGAAAATAACCGTCGTTACAGCAGTCATTAAAATTGCCTGCGGAAACTGGGACATTTTTGTCGCATAGTTCATCGCTGACGGAACACCGGCTTCCAGCATATTCGTAAAGAATCGCTGAATTAAAATGTAAAGCTGTGCAGTCGCACCGCCAAGCATAATCGGCAACGCTACTTTCCAAAGCATTTTCTGATCTTCAGCCTGTTTAAAGTCGGGCTTGAAGGACATTTCTTTCACATTCCGAACTCCGAATACAAGGAACAGGAACATACAGATTGCACCGACCAATGCCCCGATCCCCATTCCGATCGGACCCATCGTAATGGATAAGATTACGGATACAAGTAAAAATGAACCGTTATAAATAAGCACCGAAAATGCTGATAAATGATAGCGGCCCTGAACATTTAAAATACCGCTCATCCATGTCGATAAAACGAGCATAATCGTCGATGGCATCATCCAGTAGTAAAGCGAGCGCAGTATTTCATATTCCGCCTGATTATCAACTTGGAAAAATTGCATTAAGATCGGATCAGCCAACACCATAAATAAAATGACAATGAGCGTAATCGAAACAACAATCGTTGTAAACGTTCGCTGTATATATTCCGTAATGCTCGATGACGTCTTATGGTAAATGGATATAAACGCCGTCGTAAACGCTCCGCCAATAACTAAATATAAAAAGTTTGGAATTGTATAAGCATTAACAATACTGTCTGAATATAAAGTTGTACCAAATTCAATCCCGATATATGTTTCACGGGCAAAGCCGACCAGACGCGCTAAAATATTAATAACCGCGACGGCCCCTATTATTTTTAAAATTCCTTTCAACGCTTATCACATTCCTTTAGTTACAATTACTTTATTTCGCATGTGTTGTGTAGAGCCCTTTTAAACGCGCAATAATATTTTTTGCATCATGTGTATGAAGCAGCTCGGCTACACGCGCTTCATTCACTGCAATCCCTTTTTTCACTGCATTTTCAAGAGCCAGCTGAAGTAAAATTTCGTCTTTGGGAGGAACTAATACCCCTGCTCCATCCGCCAGCATATAATGCAGTCCCCCGACATCCGATGCAATGACCGGTACGCCGCAGCTCATTGCCTCTAAAGCTACTAATCCCAGTCCTTCAATATAAGAAGGCAGTACGAAAACATCTGCCGCCTGGAAATAACGCGCCAACTCCTGCTGCGGCATCGGTTCGATAAAGTGAATTGCTGTATTGTCCTTAGCCAGCTCTTTTACTTTACTAGTAAAATTACTATCTTTTGTCGATCCGACACAATAAAGAGCGGCTTGTTCCGGAAGGGATTCCGTTACTTTATTGAATGCCCTCACAAGTTCTGTAACGCCTTTTTCCCGTATGATGTTACCTACGAATAAAAAGTTTGTCTTATCGGGATCCATCCCTAACTCTTTGGCACATTGTTTTTTATCGTCCGCTTCTTTGAAAACCGTACGATCAATTCCCATGCTCATCACCGAAATTTTATCGTTTTCAACATGGAAAGTTGTTTCAATCGTTGCAGCAAGCTCTTCCCCTACTGCAATGACATGATCTGCAGACTGTAAAATCTTCTCCGTAAACTCACGGATTTGCCCGCCTTTTTTGGCCATTTTGTTAATATCGCCACCATGTGCTGTCACGATATACGGTATATTGTGACGCTTTTTTAAATAGTAGCTGAACATCCCGCTCGGAAAAACGTAATGGCTATGTGTTAGCGAAATATTACGCTTGTTTGCACGGAAAACTCGCATAAACTGCTGTGCCCATTTTAAATATTTTAAAATAACATTTTTCTTCCCTGTTGCGGGATTGGTATTTACTGCTAGCACTGTTTCGATTCCTTCTCGTTCCAGTTGCTCAACCTGATTTTTCACGAAAATGCCGTAAGCTAAATGTTCCTTTGAAGGGTACATATTGCTAATGACGAATACTTTTTTCATTACTTTTTCGCACCTTCTTTTAAAAGCTGCTCCCCTAATGCTGATTTTTCTTTAAATGATGCATTTGTACGAGCCGCTAAGTTTTGTGCACCGTTCCAATCTACTGCCATATCGTTAAAAAGCATCGCAAACTTCTCGTCTGATTCATGAAGTGAATCAATCGGTAATGAATAGTTTCCTAGCCCTGCCATTTGTAAAAAGTCATTAACCTTCACATGATATGACACACCGATAATCGGCGTTTTCGCATCTGTTGCCAATATTAATGAATGAAGTCTTGTACCGATCAGCACATCAAATGTGGACGTAATTTGTAAAATACGCTGCGGCGGCAAGTTTTCATCAATAATTTTTGTGTTTTCCGGATGCTTCATTTTAGCTTGGATATCCTTTGTCACATCAGCATCTTGCGGATATTTAGTCGCAAAAAAAGTTACATCGACATTATGCTCTTCAATTAGACGGTCCAGGTTTTTCGCCATACCATCAATATAGTTTTCGTATTTTGTCACATCGCCTGTTGGCCAGTATGAAGCATTATAGTAGGGAACTGCTGTAACCCCAACCGATTTTGGTTTTTCACTATAATCTGAACGTTCTACTTCTAAACTAAATGCAGGGTCTCCAATAACAGGAACATCACGTTTTACACCAATTGTTTTAAGCAGCTGTTTTGATTGCGGGTCACGCACTGAAATATTTTGTGCATGCTTGGCCATATAGCGGATAAACCATTTCCCTAAACCTGTGTTAAGCGGACCGGCACCACAGCCATAGACAACATACGGTACATTGTTATTTTTCGCCATCATCGCGTACGAACCATATAACGGTGCTTCGCGTTTATAATGGTCCATTAAAATACCGCCGCCGCCGATTACGACGAAATCAAGGTTTTTCACGACGTTGGAATTCTCTTTGTACGTCTTCATAAACGTTTTCACAGCATTACCGTTTTTGTAGTATAAAGGGTAACTTTGCACAGTATAACGTTCAGCAGTTTGTTTAGGATTATTACTAAAAACCGTAATATTTTTTGTATCTATTTGAAATACCTTCTGCAGCTGGCGAATAATACTTAATAAAATCGCCTCGTCTCCATTATTATCATTTCCGTAATTTCCTACAATACCAATTTTCATTTATTTAATCATCCTTTGAATCAAGCGTATCGATGCGCTTGGCTTATTTCATTTTTCATTTGAAAAAAACATCTATAGTAGATGTGTTTTGCGTTATGATTCGTATTTTCAGTATATCATAATGTCTGTTTGAAACGATATTTCCAATGGCAAGAACACACTATTTCCCAACAAGAAAAATAATATTAAATTTGTAGTTTTTCGTTAATGAGACGGTTTATATATAAGATTAGTTTCATTTTTACTTTTTGACGAGGAATTTATGCAATAAATGACTTTTTCCGTCCATTTGCAAGCTTTGAAATTTTCGGATACATTGCTGTCATAGAGATTTCGTCTCAATGCCCGAGTAGAGGTGATTTATTGTATAGGACTGAAAAACTTGTCTATTTGGAAGCCCTTATTTCTAGATTAAAAGTTGATGATGAAGAGTTTTCCTCTTATCAACAGGCTTACTATCGCTCCCAAGCTGGACTTGCAGGTGAATTAAAAATGCAGAGAACATTAGCGGATTACCATTTTCCTGGCCCCTATAAAATTTTCTATAACTTTGAGTGTATAAATGAAAAGGGTTTTTCTCATCAGATTGACGCCCTTATAATTACGACAAGATTTCTTCTCGTTGTCGAGGTCAAACAAATTTCAGGTACATTATTTTATAAACCCGCATTTCATGAATTCGCCCGTCAAACTGAGGAAGGGGTTATAGAAAACTTCAAAAATCCATTTGATCAAGCTTATCGGCACCAGTTATATATATCGTATTTATTATCAAAATGGGGGATCTCATTGCCTGTTTTGTATATTGTGATCAATGCTAATATAAGGACAAAATTGGATTCGTCCTTAAACGGTTACCCAATTATTCATTTAAGCGGCTTGCCAAATTTTTTAGAAAAATTATATGAAACCAATGGTGAATCAACAGTTAATTTAATGGATTTGGAAAGAAAATTAGTCTCTATCTCGCGCCGGCTTCCCTATAGCAAGAACGTGGAAAGAGATCGTTTACGAAATGGCGTCCTTTGCCAGAATTGTGACTTTCACCATGTCATGTATTATCATCACGGATTGTGGATTTGCCCACACTGCGGCGTGAAAAGTAAAGAAGCTATCTTTTTAGCGTTACATCAATATCGTCTATTAATCGGAGACCGCATTACTAATCGTGAATTGAGGAAATTTGTTGGGATCGACTGTAAAGCAGTTACTTCAAAACTGCTGAAGCGCTTAAAATTCGAGCAATTTGGCAAAGGACGTGGTGTATATCACTTAATTCCTGAAGATATTTTAGAAAGAAAAAATGAATAGGTTATTTTCTTATGTGATTTCTACTTTAAGGAGGTGATGAGTTACCTAAAAAGTATATTTTTCTCATTTTTCGGGGTAGAGTTCAACTTTTTTGGAGCGGAGTTCTGATGCACTCTATTTTCTCTGAGAAATTGGCGAATACTCACAACGTGTTCTACATTTCGAGTGAAACTTTCTACTTTACTGGTAAATCGTTCTACTTTTTTGGTGCGAAGTTCTACTTTATTACGTAACTATTCTACTTTCGTGCCAAATTATTCTACTTTCAGCGACAACTCGGCTATTACTCGCAACCCATTCTACTTTTCGAGTAAAACTTTCTACTTTACTGGTAAATCGTTCTACTTTTTTGGTGCGAAGTTCTACTTAATTACGTAAGTATTCTACTTTGGCGCCACATTATTCTACTTTCGTGCCACAATATTCTACTTTCCGCGACAACTCGGCTATTACTCGCAACCCGTTCTACTTTTCGAGTGAAACTTTCTACTTTACTCGTAAAACATTCTACTTTCCTGATGCTAGGTTCTACATTCTTGTCTAAGCATTCTACTTCCGCGCAAAAACAGCGCAACAATTACTTACATCTCCCCATCAAAACTCATTCCACGCACTAAAACTCTCCGTACCAACCTCACTTCACTTCACGCTCTCCTCCCTCTCTTCCCCAAAGCCTTCTTTTTCCCCATAAAAAAACCTTTGTAAAAGTTGCGATTCCTCGCTGCAACTTTACAAAGGTTCTCTCTTATTTATTTTGTGTAATTGTGCGGTATAAGAATAAGCTAAAGTGCACGCGTGATACTTCTTGACTTGGTTTGTACGTATTATCTTCATAACCTGTCGTAATTTCATTTGCTGCCAGCGTATGAATGTAATCGTATGCCCAGTGTTTTGTACTTACATCTTTAAATTTCGAAGTAGTAGTGCCTGTTAACTTATAGGCCTCAACGAGAATTTTTGCCATTTGAGCACGAGTTAATGGTTTGCCCGGTTCGTACTTGCCATCACCAGTACCACTCATGATGCCTGCTTGTACAATTGCCGCAACCGCACCATAATATGTGCTCTTTGTTGATAGATCGCTAAATCCAGGATTTGGCACATCTTTAGTCGATAAGCCTAATGCACGAGTCAGCAATACCGCCGCCTGCCCACGGTTTAATGCTATATCTGGTTTGAATGTACCATCCGGATAACCGTTAATTAAGTTATTATCAACTAAATATTTTATTTCAGTTTTATAAACATTGTTTACGGAAATATCTTTAAATAATGGTTGTTCAACAGCCTTTATAACAATTTCATTAGAAACAGATTTTGTTCCTAATGTCGCCGTTACACGGGCAGTTCCTTCTTTACCATTTGATTTGAAAAGACCTGAGCTGGATACTGTACCCATGTTTCCATCTACAGTCCATTTAATTTGCGAATCGTTATAAATAAGTGTTTCATTATTTGCGCCTGTTACATTTGCTTTTAATTGAAGCGATGCATTTGGTTGAATTGGACCCGAAACACCTGAAATAGAAAGTCCAGCCGGTGCATCCACTACATTGAAGCTAATTGTTTGTGTTGCGCCTTTATTTGAAACCGTAATACGTTCAGAGCCAGGTGCTACAGCTGTATAGCTTAAGCCGTTAACTGTTACTGTATTGTTTTGTGGTGTTACTACAAAGTCACCTGCATTTACTGCCAATGGGTTGTAATACTCATCCAGCACATAATTCGGTGTAAGTTTCACTGTTGCACCGACTAACAGCGTACCTACTTTATCACGATTTACTTGAATATATTTAGGTGCATTTGTTGTTGGTGCTGTACTGATTGCCTCAATAATCGCAGAAACGCGACGTTGCGTACCTCCAGATGGTGTATTGGCTAAAACGACTGTATTGCTGCCGTATTTACGTATACCCATTGTTGTTGAACCGCCGCCATCTAAATTAATCGCACGGTCAAAGCCAAGGCTTACTAGATAATCCGCAAATTGTGGTAATGTCATACCAGCACTTGAGTTAATACGTCCGTCCACTGTAATTAAGTGTACTTTCTTCTTATCTTTGCTGATTGCAATCGCTGTACGTGGTGCCACTTCTCTAGCACGTGAACTTGATTCATTGATTGTCAGATTTTTTTTGCCGTCCAATACGAGTAATGGACCACTTGCCATCATAAACTGTGCATCCATCCAACGATCATCGATACCAAAGTTTACTGAAATTTCTTCCCCGACTTTAATCCCACGGTATTTATCGCCCCATGCTGAGCCGTTAAAAGAAAGCACGAAACCGTTACGCGGAATTTTCGTTTTTGTTTCATCATCATAGCCGCGGATGGCAGTTACTTTACCTGTTAATGTTTGTCCGAATTTCGTTGCACCGATTGTATTGCCAGTTTCAACGATAAATTCCATACCTTTTCCGTTGTTCGGCGTCATAGAACTATGGTTTTGCGGTGTATAAACAATCGCTTCATCTGTTCCACGCTTTACATTAAGACCATTTACTTCATTCGTTTGACCGTTATATGTAACGTTAATCTTACTATTGTAGTAAGCGATCTCTCCAAATCCGTCCTTTGTAATACCGAATGCAATCGGCTGGCTGACATAGTTCGAACTTGAATCAGAAATAACGCTTGGTGTCACGATCGTATTATATTGAGAAATTAAATATAAAGGATAGCCGTCCCCCATATTATAAAAGTTAGAGTTGATCGCCCCAACTACCCGGTTTCCTTCCTTTGTATGACTGTTCGCATGCTGCGTCGTTGTCATTAAGGTATTAACCGGAGATGGTAAACCTAACCCAATTTTTGTGAAAGAGTCTGTTAAATCTACTTCTAAATGGTTAACTATACTTGTTTTAGAACCTTTATGTGTATAGTTTGAATATTTTACCCCTGTCGAAAGCGGGTATGAGTCATTTGTCGATTGTGCTGCACTTGTAAATTGCGGTGTACTGAAAATTAGTGCAAACACCATGAGCACTGCAATAAATAGAGATTTATTTGTTTTCATAAATTGTGCTTCCTTGTTAACTTGAAGCAAGTCACCTTCCTTTCTAATTGTCCTATCTATAACCTTAACAAATTTCCGCGTGCGAGACTATTAATCTTTTGTTACATTTTACAAAATACCGTTTTATTCAACATAAAATTACATATTGTAAAAAAGTATAATATAAATACACTTTCTATTTAGTCCGTTGATTTCCATTACGGGCGGACGCTTTCCGCGGCTCGAGCCTGTAGTCTCTCCCTCGCGCTTTTCCCGCAGGAGTCTGATTCGCTTGAATAAGTACCCTCCAGTAAACTTTTAATCAATAAAAAAAGAACTATCTCCCTAAGAAGATAGTCCCTTGATTATTCTGCTTTTTGTTTTTCGTAATCGCTAAGCTTGAGCATTGGATACATTGTGCGCATACTCGCAAATATTCCAAAGATAATAAAGTAGAATAGTACATATACTTTCAATTCCCAAATATTATAGAAGAAACCTGCTACACCTGTCGCAAACCATAGTCCAAATAAATATTGTCCGAAGACTGTTTTGCGTTCTTTCCAGTACATCCATACCATCGCAAGAAGGAATCCGGCAAACAATAGAACACCGACTGCTCCTGTCTCCGCAATAACCTGGATATATTGGTTATCGGAATAGAAGTTTTTGCCTCCGTAAATATCAGAACGGATACCGTACTCCTCATAAATTGGTGAGTCATATGATAAAGTCGCCGATCCACCGAATGTACCAAAGCCGGCACCTGTAATCGGATAATCTTTCAGCACTTCAAATCCTTTTTTAATATAGAACATACGACCACTTTCCTGCATTAGCTCCAAAGTGTCGTCCGAGAATGTTTCCGTGAAGCGGTTGCTGATTCCACCTGAAATTTCCTCAGGTGCTACCGCGCTTTCCACGCCTAAGTTCTGTAGAAACGATACTCCCCAGTTTACCGGGAAATAAATAAGCGCAATTGCTACAACAAATGAAATGGCAATTCTCTTCAATAACTGCCAATTACGTGATAGCAGTATAAAGAATAAGACGAATACGAAAGCGGAAATCCATGTACCGCGGGAAAGTGTCAATAACAGCATTCCAAAGAAAGCGACCTGGGCTATACGGAACGTCCATTTAAATTCATTGTTTTTAT
Organism: Solibacillus sp. FSL R5-0449; assembly: GCF_037975215.1. NCBI lineage: Bacteria > Bacillati > Bacillota > Bacilli > Caryophanales > Caryophanaceae > Solibacillus > Solibacillus sp. FSL R5-0449. The sequence goes on along the minus strand of NZ_CP150239.1, from coordinate 670,636 downwards.
ATGCCCACCGCAGGAAAAATACTGCGCCAATGGCAAAGAACATAACTAATGCCAACGAGTTTGGATTGTTCAGCATACCGTAGACGCGCACGAAGTTTGTTGAAGAAAGTATTTTTTCCGTCCATACTTCCGGCATTAATAACTGGCGCATCGACAGTTTTTCGACAATCCCCTGAATGAAAATAACGGCACCCGAGAATACCGTAACCCATGCTATTTTCACAAGGAAGTTTTTCGGCAATTCACTGCGGCTTAAAATGTAATACAGTAAATACATGACGCCGAATGTACGTAATTGGAAGACAATCGCACCAAGTGATACACCGTTTTTATAACCGATGATGGCACCGAAGATTAAAAAGGCGAAGAAGAAGTATTCAAATGGTTTGAAATGAAACCAAGTTTTAAATTTCTTCGTATTTAGTAAAAATAAACGCAGCAATACGACGATCGTAATTAAATCGCCGATGAGTTTAAGACCAGGGTTCAGTTCAATAAAGAATGTACGGAAAATAACGTACGGTACTAAAATTACTAAACTTTGAAATGGCTTAAAAAATGCGAAAAGTACAAAGAAAATCGCTGTACTGATTTGCGCTATCGAAGGCGGAAGCAGTATGGCCGCCACAAGTACAAGAATTGCCCCAAAAATTTCGAGCCACTCTTTTTTATTCATTTTGACAGAAATGTCATTCATAGATGTCCCAAACCCTTTCCTATATGTAGTTCTCTATTTTTAGATGAGTTTTGCTCATGTGGATTAAGACGAACTTAAGTATAATATGGTTACAATTATAATTCAATGAGAGTATAAAACACACCCTAAATTACTAGAATAATTGTCAGATCAATGGTTTTTCAGTCCAAAAAACAGGAACCATATTTGGGCACTAAAAAAAGAGACAAAATTTTTGCCTCTCTTTACATCTGCATCTCCACAATATGTTTAACCGTTTTAAAAGCTTTATTCATTTCAAAATTCCTCCCTAACTTCCCACATCTAAATAAGTACATAATTTACCATTAAATAGACTAGAGCGTTTTAAAACTTTCCGCAACGAATTCCACCTAGCCATTCATAATTGCTCCTCAAACCCATAAAATATATACATCACTATTTTGGAGGTCGTAGTATTGCAAAATAACCGTAAGAAAAACACTGAACCGCCAATCGATAACAACCCATTAATTCAAGCCGCTTCACTTGAGGTGCTGGCCGGTTTATTAGCTACGTTAGCGGAAGGGATTTCAACATTTGCATCCGCTCTTGCACTGCAGGAAGCACAGCAGCAGGCCAGTAATATCAGCCAAAATAATGTGGATCTCCAGGAAGTTCATGAACAACTACATTACTTAACGAAAGAAGTAAAAAAAATATCAAAAGCATTAAACCTGTAATTATTTTCCGATAAAAATATATCCCAATGCTTTGTCATGCATTCTATTCACGCATCTCTGCCCCGTAATTTCAGAAACCTCTATTTTATGAGCTTTAATCTGGCTCACCTTTTTTATATCTTCAACTCTTCTATTATAGAGCTCTTTTCTCCCTATTATTAAACTCATTTTCAAAGGACTTTTTGATTACATTTATATTACAAACATCTAAAGTAATAGGATTCATCTATGATTCTCGCTCATATATTGGTAAAATATCATCATATAGGAAAGGAGCGTGAATCTGTGTTAAAGAAAATAGTAGGACTAGCATTCGCATTTATCGTTGCTCTGTCTTTCACAACACAATCAACCTCTCATGCAAATGATATAAAAGACCATCAGATGGTTAATGAATTAACGTATTGGTCTAATCTTAATGTCATTCGACCAGACAGCAAAGGAAATTTCTATCCAAACCGTGCCGTAACGCGTGGAGAATTTGCTTCTTACATTACACGCGCACTGGAATTACCAGATTCGTCTACATACACTTTTAAGGATTTAAAAGCTGGTAATGAACTGACACGCGAAATCCAGGCAGCTGCAGGCTCGAACATTTTAAGCGGCTATCCTGATGGCACATTCCGTCCGAACGAAAAAATTACGCGTCAGCATATGGCAGCACTTTTGGAAAAAGCTTTACGTTATTCAAACGTGCCGTTGGAAGGACAACCACTAACGTTTAAGGATAACAACAAAATTAGTGATCAGTTCAAACCGGCTGTAGCTACTAACGTTTACTACAATATTATCCGTGGATCACATACGAAAAATGGCGTATTTTTTGAACCTCAAGGGAATGCGACAATCGCACATGCCGCAGCATTTTTATTCCGGATGCAAACGACAATCGAAACATTTGCTGTAAAAGAAGGCGAAGAACCGACGGAAACACCTGCTCCGAACCCTAATATCTATTATGTGGGTAAAATTTCAAATGGAGTAATTACGAAAAATGCTACTGTTTACTTTAACTATGAACAAGCTGAAGCAGCGTTAAAAAGCTCTGGTTCAAACCTGATTATTAAAGGCGACAAAATTATTAAAATGTCTTCAGGTATCGCTTCAGCAGCAGCTACAACAGTAACGGTATATTCAGATAAAAAATTCACAAAATCGTTATCATACGCTACAAAAGGCTCCCAATTCAAATATATTGGAAGCAGTGATGAGTACGCAATCGTTCAATTAGCAGATACAAAAGGCTATGCAAAAATTGATGAAGTTACATTAACACCTACAAGTTTAATAAAAGGACAAGATTTCTATTTTGTTGATGGTGGTTACTTAACACATCGTACGTACAACCATTCTACACAAAAATATAATTGGGATTATGTAGTAAGTGAAGCACCTGTCTTTATGAAACCAGGTTCACAATACTATAGCCAAGATGGTGTGAATTACTACTCTGACGTTCTATTAACGAAAAAGGTAGGAACACATTATCCTTACTTCCAATTCCAGTCAATCCGTCAGCCATCTAACTATACAGCTGAGGAACTGGACAATATGATTATGACATTATTAGCGGAGCGCCAGGCAATTAAAACTTCTCCTCAATATGCAAAAGCAACGATTGAATCTCGTTTAATCGGTATGGGGAAATTTTTAAAACAGGTGGAATCACAATATCATGTCAATGCCCTATTCATTCTGGCTGCAGCGATGCACGAAGGTGATTACGGTGTTAGTACGAATGCTTTAACGAAAAACAATATTTTCGGTATTAAAGTATTCGATTCAGATCCGACATTAGGTGAAGTTTATAAATCCCGTGACGATAGTGTTCTAGCCTTTATTAACCGTTACGTCAACTTAAACTATGCGCCTCAATCAGGTAGCTATGCAAAAGGTGCAGCCCCTGGTAATAAAACAGCCGGCATGAACGTGCACTATGCATCAGATCCATTCTGGGGCAGTAAAATCGCCGGTCATATGTACCGCATGGACAACCGCTTCGGCAAAAAAGATTACAAGCAAGCGAAGTTGGCCTTCGTATCATATGAAAACGGTCTATTAGTAAATGTCCGGAACGAACCATCAACTTCATCGCCAATTCACTTCACTTATAAAGCGAAGTATGTAGGTGAAACAGGTGTGTTCGGCTATCCTGTAGCAATCGTTGAAGAAACGAAAGGTACGGATGGCTATGTTTGGTATAAAATTATGTCAGACAGCAATCCTCCTGCAAAATACGGTTGGGTCCGCTCTGATTTAGTTCAGTTAATTCCCGGAAATTAATTTCTGATCCAGTACTTCTACGGAAGTGCTGGATTTTTTTGTGTTTATGGTCTGAGGTTTCGCGAGCGGAGGTTTTTATTAGAAGAGTTGGGATCGATATTAGAAGATTGAGATCGGATATTTGAACTTCTGATTATGATATTAGAACATCCGGATGACATATTAGAAGAAACGTCTATTATATTAGAACTTCGCACCTTTATTAGAACATTTTTCAGGTTATTAGAACTTCTGAGGAACATATTAGAAAATCTGAAACAAAAAATGAGCAGCTCCTTATAAAGGAAGCTGCTCACTCAATCATTTCGTATAATATTGCACAATGCCGTTATAAATAGACTGGGCAAATATTTCGACATACTCGTCAGAAATAAGCTTTTCTCTATCCGCAGTATTTGTAATGAAACCAAGCTCCACTAAAACAGCAGGCATTACGTTTCCTTTAATAACAACATAGTCTGCGCGCTTTACACCACGGTTGTACATTTTCGCATTTTTAACGATTTCATTGTTAATGGCTGTTGCCAACGCTAAATCTTCTTTTTCATTTGCATTGGAAGTAACACTGTAGAACGTTTCCGTACCATTTGCCGATTCCTTTGCTGCTGCATTTGCATGAAGGCTGATAAAAATTTCACCGTTCTCATTTTTAGCGTATCGAACACGATCCTCTAAGCTAGGATATGTATCACCAGAACGCGTCATTTTTACTGTTGCACCATCTTTTTCAAGCTTTTGCTTTACTAGATTCGCAACTTTTAGAACGACTTCTTTTTCACGTGCATTTTTACTAACAGCACCCGGGTCTTTACCGCCATGACCAGGATCAAGAACAATAATACGATCTTTTACAGCCGATCCTTTTTGATTAAGCAGTTGTAAATACGTTTTATTAATATAACCGTTAGTACCGTTATATGTGATTTTAGCCCAGCTGCCGGCTAATGAATGGACTTCCACTAGTGTTCCTCGCTTAATTTGACCAAGTGAACGCGCAGTACCTGAAGCCGACTCACGAATGTGCAGGGCATCAACTGTCGCTTTACCAACCGTATTCGTCAATAGCTGTTGCGGCGGGGTAACCGGTTGTTCGTTTTCACCGCCATTTGCAGGAGGCGTCGGCACATTATTTTCCTCTTCCACTACCGGTTTTTCCGGCTCTACTGTCGGAGGGGTAACTGGTTCTGTCTGCAATGAATCCACGGTTTGAGAAACACGAACATACGCAGGGATACCATTTACTAACGTTACATACCAATTGCCGATCGTATTATATACAGCAATTTTCTCTTTTGCTGCAATCGTGCTTACACTATTTGAAGCAATATCACGCTTTTCATATGTCTGGATATTTCCCGATGCATAAACGTGTTTTTGTATTTTATTAAGTTGCTTACCGGATTCATCTATAAAATCTACATAATCCTTGTAAACATAGGCATAGCGTCCTTCATGGGAGACCTTCAGCCAACCGTCCTTCTGGATTTCATAAACGGCGAACGATGCTCCTGTATTTACTTTCGCTAAAATATTTGATGCGTTTGAAGAAGATGCCGACGTACGGACATTTAAATCATTAACATTCGCTTTAGCAGAAGCAATTGCTGTTGAAACATCCGGTACGTTCACACCTTGAACAGGTAATGGCAAACGATATTTTTCAGAAGAGGCACGAGCGATAAATGAAGCAAACTGCGCACGTGTTACCGAATTTTTCGGATTATATTTCTCAGCTTCCACCGTAATACCATTAAAGTAAATTGCCGCGATGTATGGATAATAGCCATATGTCGGTTTAATATCTTTAAAAGGAATTTCCAGCTTTTCTGTTTGAGCTGTATTTAATTTAAAGGCAATGGCCAGCACTTTACTCATTTCTTCTCGAGTCAAAGGCGTGTTCGGTCCAAATTTCCCTTTAGATTGCTCAGAGAAAAATCCTAACTCCACGGCACTTTCTACATAACCCGACAGCTCTGTCCCCAATGTCACATCAGAAAAAGAAGACTTCGTAACAGTTAAAGGCTTGTTATTCGTTGCAACAACGACCATTTTAGCAGCTTGTCCTCGGGTTACATGAGTATTCGGTTTATAAAGAGTTTGACCATTTTCCGTATACCCTTTTATGACACCAGCATTTACTAAATAGTTTATTTCATTATACGCCCCGTTTGAAGAAGGGACATCGGCGAAGCTAGTATTAGCATATGCCGTATTCAATTGGAACATTGCCATGAAGATGATTGTCACCGTCACGACAAGATTGCGCAAAGACAATGTTAAAATCCTCCCCTCTATTAGATAGTTCCCATTTTACCAAATTATTCATAAAATTAATATGTAACAAACTAGAAATTTAATATTTTTCTAGGCTTATTTATGAGAAAATGATTTTCAATTTTTAAGATTGTCTAATAAAGTTAATGCGTTCTACTTTTGAACCGTAATTGTTCTACATTAGCGCCAATAGTTTCCAATTTATATCTCAAGCGTTCTACTTTGGCCTGAAAAGTTTCTACTTTCATTTATAGAACTTCTAATAAAGTAGCTCTTTCTACTTTAGGCATGACTTGTTCTACATTTCGAACTGAAACTTCCACATTCACTAGTAATCTTTCTACTATTGACGTAGAAGATTCTACTTTCTCTCAACCCCTACCCACAAATAAACACAGACAAATTTGTCTGTGTTTCACTACTATTAATAAGTACTTCCCTGCAAGGTGGATATCTATTGAGATATGTAGAAGTTACTATGTTACTAATTTATTCATTAAGTATTGGTATTGCCAATCTTATTATTGTAAACGGTTAATGAAAGCTGTTAAATGCTTTAACATAACGTTATCGTTTGTACCGAATGTGCCGTCACCTTTACCTACTGTGATACCGTTCGATGCTAGGATCGAGATGTCGTTATGTGCCCAGTGAGATGCTGGTACATCTGTGAAGTTTAAAGTATCTTGTTTCATTTTTAAGTCAAATGCTTTTACTAACACTTTTGCCATTTGTGCACGTGTTAATGGTGAAGCTGGATTGAATTTACCTTCGTCACCAGTGAAAACACCTAATTTATATAGTGCAGTTGCTGCACCTGCATATTTTGATGATGATTTAATATCTGTAAATGGTGAGTTTGTATCAGATGTATCTAAGCCTAATGTTTCTGCTAATTGAATTGCTACTTCACCGCGTGATGCATAAATCGTGAAATCGATTGCTGAATCTTTTACTTCTTCTTTTTCAACTGAAGAAACTGCTGCAACTACTTTTTTGCTTTCGCCAAAGCTCGCTACGCGTTTTGCTCCGTTGTATCGCTTTGCCCAGTAAGAAGAACTTAAACTCGCTTCAGTAACGCCTGTGCTTGTACCAGCGTGAACGAATTTATTACCGCCTAATGAGATACCAACATGTGAAGCCGTTTTACCAGTTGTATTGAAGAATACTAAATCTCCTGGTTGTAAATCTGATTTTGAAACAGAGCTACCTTGTTTATATTGAGCAGCAGCTGTACGGCTTAAGTCAAAACCTAATTGCTTGAATACTAATTGAGTAAATCCAGAGCAATCTAACCCGCGTGCTGTTGTTCCTCCATAAACGTATGGTACACCGATATATTTAGAAGCTGTTGCTGTTAATTCTGAAACTGATGCTGCTTGTGCTGTATTATTTGAACCCATCCCTACACCTGAAAAAATCATGAAAATTGCAAAGATCGGTAATAAGATTTTCTTTTTCACTTTAAAATGGAACTCCCTTCAAAATAGGCCTCGTGATGAATATTCGAGGTATAACATAACGTAAAACTTGTTTGTTCATGTTTATTTAACCTAATAACAGGGTAACATATATATTTGTGATATTACTTTTCACTTGTGTAACAGTTTCTAGTATTTCGATATAAAAACAAAAAACACCAAATCTCTATATTTACGCGGAGATTTGGTGTTTTTTGTAGAATTTTTATATTATTGAAATAAAACTTGTAACATTACTGTAATGTAAGGCACTAGTATTTACCAGTTTATTTACTAGAAAAGTGTTGAACTACATAATATTTTCCATTTTTCGACTTCTCAATACCGATGCCCATATGTGTATATACAGCTTTTAAAATATTATCGCGATGTTTCGGTGAAGCCATCCAAGCTTTAACCGTAGTTTCCGGTGACTCGAAGTTTCGGGCTAAATTTTCTCCATAGCTTGTATATTCATAATCAAATAACGTCGCCAAGTCCCAAGGGTTGCCATAAAACGGTGAATTATGTTCGAAGTAATTGCGTTTCAGCATATCCTTCACTTTAATGATGGCGATTTGTGTTAACTTCTTGTCTTGTTGAAGTGGTGAAAGGCCTTTAGCAGCCCGTTCCTTGTTTACAAGCTCCAATATTTTTTTCTCCCACTGTATATGATGATTTACTGTATCAATATAATCCTTTTGTAAAAAATCGTATACTATATCTAAATTTTTAACTTTATCCTTGAACTCCATTCCGCGCATTGTAAGTGCAGCTACATGCGCACGGGTAACAAATTCATTCGGTTCAAAGGTTTTCGCTGTCTTCCCTTTTACAATTTCAACATCCGCCAGTGATTCAATATAGTCTTTTGCCCAATAGTTTTTTGGCAAATCCTTAAAGGATGTCTTATTTTTCTGATCCACTTCAACCGCATAGGCAAGGGCGATCATTTTTGAAATATGTGCACGCTTTAAAGGGGCTTCAGGATGAAACTCACTCGCGTTTTGAATTATCCCCAATTCTGCCAGTTTACAAATCTCTTTATAATAACGGTGATCTGTAGGAACATCCGTAAAATTCGGTACAAAATCAGTCGTTAATGGTATGCCCATCGTTCTTGCGATAATACTAGCGGCTTCAGCACGAGTCGTCGTACTGTTTGGTTTGAATGTACCATCTGTATAGCCTTCCATATATCCTTTTTCAACTAGCTCATATATTACGGGTGCCGCCCAATACGTACTTTTCACATCGGTGAAAGTTGGAGACGTTTTTGCATATGCCTCTGAAGATGGTGCATGTAATAAACACGCAATGATGGACCCCATAATTAAAACTCGTTTCATCAAACCCCCCCTATCAGTCCATTTCTATTATTATACAATGGAATCATTACTTTTCTTTGAACATAAATCTTGGCAACTAACTTAAAAGCCACGAAATAGAATTTTCATACCAAATTCGATAGAAATCATTCGCATCTTCTATAAATACACGGTTTTCTTTAATCTAAGTTTACACTAAAAAATACCCCAAAAGGCAGATTTTCCATTCTACCTTTTGGGGTACAGTAATTAAATTATCGTATTTCCAATAAAATTACAACCCTAATTCAAAAATAGCGGCCTGCAGTTTATTGTAATTTTTCACTAAAGATTTTTGTTCGATTGTCAGGCGATCATAAGCTGTTTTCGCAGATTTCGCTCTTGAAGCATATGTTCTTAAAGTTGAATCAAGATCTTCTATTTGCTTCACGACACGCTCTGCTGCCTTTAAATCCTTTTCGGCTTGCTGAAGAACAGAGTAGTTCAGTACTTGGCGCTTGGAACCGGAAGGAAGTGCTTTATATGCTGCTACTGCATTAGTTACATCTGTTTCAAAACTGCTAGATGTAGCATTTAATGAAGCAATAATCGACGTCACCTTTTGGACTTCCGTCATATCGAGTACACCCTGCTGCAACTTGTAATAGTTTGTGACCTTCAGTTTTTCCGCTTCTGACAACTTATCATATGCCAGCTTTGCTGCTTCCATATTCCCCTGATAGTACTTGTCGCTTGGTTTTAAACTATCAATCAATGTATAAACATGAATTACACTCGATAAATTCGAATATTGATCCATATTTGTCACGTACTCTTTTTGTTTGTCATCCAATTTTTTCAAAGCATTATTGACAGTATTAAATTGACGGCTCAAATCATTTTTGGGATTGCTTAAGCCATCAATTGCTTTAATCGCAGCTTCAATCGGCTTAATATACTTTTCTTGCTCTTTTAGTTCAGATTCGAGTGTCACACCTTTTTTGTTAGCCGAGCTTAATGATTTATAGGCTTCGCGCGCCTCTTTAATTTTAGCGATAAATTCATTTGCCGGTGCTGCATTTAATGCGCGAATCATCGCATCTACTTTTGCGCCGCCCTCCACATTCAGTTCGTGTTCCTGCAATGTCTTTAGGTTCGACACTTGTGCAGCTAATTCAGACGGCAGTGTATTATACAATGCTCTTGCTGCTGCTGTCTCTTCTACAAACGTTTTGCTCGATGGCTTAATTGAATTGATCGCATTTACTACATTATAAATTGTCGAAAGATCTCCTAATAACTTTTCACTGTTGATGAGCAGTGAGCGTTCTGACATCGTCAGTTTTTCATATGCTTTCTCAGCTGATTTATACTTTGAAATAAATGTACGTGCATTCGATGGATCCAACGCTAAAATATTATTATCCAGCTTCAATACCGGTTTTACACCGCGCTCGCGGGTTGTTAAATCTTTATAGTTCGTTACTAATCGCTGTTCAGCTTTATCAAGGCTGTCATAACTGTTTCGTGCATCTACCAGTTTTTGAATATATCCATCTGCAGTAGGTATTGCTATTTCAATTAATGCCATTACCTGCTTCGCATTTGAAACACCTTGTTCTGCAGTAGCAAGCTTCGTAATATTATGCACGAGTTGTTGCTCTTGAGCAGAGAGTGCTGCATATTCAGCACGTATTGCCGCAACATCCGCCTCATATGTTTTGGAACCGACACGCAGTTTTTCTATCCGGTTGATTAAATCCGCAACTTTTAAAATTTTGCTCAGCTTAGAGCTATAATTATATACATCCTGTTTTTGCTTATCGGTTAACCGTTCATATGCTTTTTGAGCAGCAGCTACTTTTGAAGAATAATTACGGTCTGTGTGAACAGGCAGCTTTTCAATAAGATTGATTACTTTCAATGATGCTTTGTAGTCCCGTTCAAGGCCTGTTAAAACTTTGGCATTGCTGACATTGCGTTTCGTTGCGGAATCAAGATTCTTGTATGCAGCAGAGACTTCTGCTAAATCAGTGATGAACGCTTCACCTGATTTTGTTTGCAGTGCATCAATTCTTTGCTCGATAGAAAATGCAGTACTGACAACTTGATTGAAACCATCCAGCTTTTCACCGTATTCAGTTTGTAATTTCGATTTAATAACATCTAAATCTGTTTTAGGATTTTCTGGTGCTGTGTATCCTTTTAAGAATTCTATAAACTTATTCTGTGCAGTTGATAATTTCTCTTTAAAATCTTTTGCAGTCGTACGTATTGCATCAATTTCTATCATTAACTTTGCAATAGGTAAAAAATCATCCAGTTTGGCTTTATTATAGACATTCGTTTTCATTGGCTCTGTCAGTTTGTTGAAAGACGTTTCGGCAGTAGTCGTTTTACGTGTAAAATCCTTTGCATTTACGTCAATTTTATCGATAGCCTGAATCGCATTTAATGCTGTTTTATTGGCCTTTTCAATTTCTGTTAACGTTTTTATATTTTTTACTAAACGCTTGGCATTTGAAGATAATGAATTATATTTTTCACGAGCTGCACTAATTTGCTGTAAATCAATCGTTTCAGCATTTTGGAATGTTAAAATATCAGCTTCCAGTTGAGCAGCAACAGATTGCTCCTGTTTTTGCAATTGCAAATAGGTCGTTAAAAATTGATAAAGCTTTTCAATATTTCCTGCATCGCTTGAAGGGATAGCATTTTTGTAAGAACCCCACTTGTTCAATTCATCTTCCGCTTCTTCTAAATCCTTTGCATAGGTAGTGCTTGATACATTCAAATTAATTACTTTATCTGCAATATTCACAATTGGAATAAATGCCTCGAGAATCTCTCTTTTAGTAACTAAAGCTTTTTGCTGCTCATTTTCTTTAATTTTTGCATAAGAAGATTCTGCAGTTCGAACCTTTGTTATAAATGATGTCGTAGTTGAACGCTTTTTCGAATCTGTCTGTTTTTCATCATTCATATTCACAAATACATCTGTTTTAATCGCTTCGATTTGTTTATTGATTGTTGCTGCTGTTGCAGTAGACTTTTCCCATGATGAAAGTAAATCTGTTAATTCTTTTAATACATATTTACGATCTTTACTCGGTAATGCATTATAAGCTGCTCTTGCATCTGCAACGATTGTGCTTTTCTCTTCAAATGCAGCCTGATTAATTTTCGAGATTTCTAGTTCGACTTTTTTGGCATTTTCAATAGCCTGTTGCATTTCAAACAATTTATCAAAGTTTACAACCAAGCGTGTATTAAGCGGATCAAGTGCATCATAAAGTTCACCTACTTTTATTGCTTGTTCACGGAACTCTTCTGTGTACACTGATAATTTTGAAATTCTAATAATCTCATTTACGACAATTAAGACACTTTCATAAGGCTGTAAATCATCCGCATTAGATACTAATTTCTTCTGTAATTCTGTTAATTGTTCATATTCAGTTACAAGTGTATTAACTTTGGAATTAAACGTTGATGCGGTAGGTGGATTTTCTACTAAATTTTTAATTTTATCTTCTACCGATTGTGCTTTTTTGATATCCGATTCTGCATTTTTGATGAATTGTTCAAGACCAATATTATTTTCCACTAATTGAATTTTCAATAGGTTTTTCAAGGCAAGGTCCGTTATATTATTAAATTCATTCCGCGCTTTAACAACAAGATCTATGTAGCTTTCCTTACTTAACATGCCTTCGCTTGTTAATGACGTGATCGGGCTAATATTTTCTTCTATAAATTGTTCGATAGCTTCCGTTTGTGTCTCCAATGATTCAAGAAATTTAATAGAAGTTTCAGTAACGTATTTATTGATGAAGTTTTTTTCATCGTTTTCATCACTTTTACCGTAATACAGTAATGTCTCTAAAAATGTACCTGCATCACCTGTTATAGAATTACTTAGCTCACTATTGGCATTGTCTAAATCCTCATTTAATTTTTCAAGTGCCTCCTCCGCTACTTTTCTATCTTCAACTAAATTATTATTGACAGTTGTAAGTTTGGAAATTAAAATTTTTACTTCTTCGGCATCCTGCTTTAACTGAATGTACTTTTCTAAATATGTCAGTTTCGCATCAATTAGCGGCATGATATCCGCATAGGATTCATTATCTTTGAATTTATTATAGATTGTTCTATCTTGAGTAATTACTGCTATCGATGATTCTTCATTGGCTGTTTTAAAACCTTTCAAAAATTCCTCTGCAGTAAGCTCGGCATTAACGGGAGTCGGTATTTCGTTCGCTGCTGCCTCACCAGCCTGAGCAACGATTGCGGGAGTAATTAAAAGCCCCGCCATCAAACCAACCTTCAAGTTTTTCTTCATCGTTTTATCCCTTCCTTCATGGGTAGTACTTCATATATTGTTTCTATTCATAGGATAATTATCGGCATATTCTCACAGTTTGTTAGTTTATCTGGATAATATTAGCTTTGCCAAATTTAACAATGAAAAAAACTTCTACAACAAAAAAACTGCCTAAAAAGTTTTTACACTTTCTAGACAGCGTTGTTCATTATAATGCGTCTGTATATAATTTGCCTTCCGGTAAATACTCGGACATGCCGATTTCTTCCAGACCATTTTTAATTTTGTATGTGTGACCTAAACGGTTTTTCGATAAATAATTCGCTTTTGAAATCAGCATCTCTTCAAATACCGGTAATTGTGATGGATCTACATCTTTCCAGTTTTTATAAGCGTTGATCAAGTCTTCGAGCGTTAAGTGCTGATAATCATCACCGGCAAATTCACCTTTTGGATTTACGCGGTACCAGATATCTCCGTTTGAACGGATCCACTTGTTCTTCTCAATTTGTAATGCATGGCTAATTGATTTTGCCGCTTCTAAATATTTAGGATCCTGGAATTCTTTATATGCCAACAACAGAACATTCATCCCACCAAGTACATGGTTCATCGATGCATGTGTTGTCACCTGCTGATTCACAGGGAAGTAATCCGAAATGTAATAAGCATCTTTTGCCACACCAATTACATGCCCTGCCTGTTTTCGCGATGCTAAAAGATCTGCATAATTACGTAACGGTTCTTTATAATTCGGCATATTAAACTCTGCACCGGAATTATAGTAGAATAACGCAATCTGCTCATTAAAGCGCGTATCGATAAACGGTGCTGTAATGCCAAATAGGTTTTTCAAATACGTACTTGTTACTTCAGTCTTCCAGTAAGTCGCATCGCCTTTAAACTTATTCAAGTTAATGAACGAGTTTTTCACTAAGTTGGCAAAATAACGGTCGCCCTGTTCCTTAAATAAAACAAGTGCGCGGTCTTCTTTTACCAACAATAGATTACGCCCGAACCCTTGGTAAGATTTTGGCATTGGTTCTGTCGTTGTCGCCATTTTATTGTATGGACCTTCAGCTGTGTACCAGTTGTTACGTTTTTTATAGTTAAGCGCTGTTTCAAGCATCCAGCCATTCATATTTTCATCTGTTTCAAATAAACGCTCATTTGAATCCATATACCAAGTATCAACAATGTCGTTCCCGTTAGAAACGAGTGTATAGTAGCTGAATAAATCTTCGCCAAGCCATGCTTGTGAATAAGCTTCGTACTCAGATTCCAAGTCACGCATATAACTTGTACCGCCAGTATCTTTATAGCTTTGAGTTAATTGTTTTGAACGATATGCCTGTCCGACCATACGATCTGTCGCCAGCTTTTCGTTCGCCATAATGCGTAATAATCCAGTAGGGTATGAAGAAGAATCATATCCAAATACATCGGCTGAATTTTTTTCGATCGGGAAACGATCATAACGGTATAGACGGAAATTCGTTACGTTCGATGCTTTCTGGAATAGATCCACAGTCAGCTTTGATTTCCCTTTGTTTGCTAATGTTGTAAATACAAAATCATCGCCGTTTTCCAATGCACGCACCGTTACTTTTACTGTTGCGCCTTGGTTGCCGACTGCATAATTATAAACAGTATCTTTTGCAACACCGAAAGTTTCAGTTGTTGTGCCTTTAAATACAATCGCTGCTGTTGAACGCAGGTATAGCGGGTTTGCATCAGAAGTTACTTGTGCAAAGTTCATTTCTTCACGATTGTTTTTAAAATTACTGGATACTTCCGCTGCTTGTACTTTATATTCGTTTTTCGCAATTTGATTTGTCGCGACAAGGGCACGGTGAAGCATTACCGAGAATGTCACACGGTTAACCGTTGCTTTCGGATCAAAAGTGCCGTCTTCACGCCCAGTTGTGATTCCGTGCTGCGCTAAAATTTTAACATTTTCGCGGTGTGACTCACTGATTTTATTCCAGTCTTTAAATGTCAGTTCTTTACCTGTGTCTTTCAAATCAAATGCACGCACTAAAGTCGTTGCCATTTGTTCACGTGTTAACGCATCCGCTACACCGAAACGTCCGTCTGGTTTACCACCAAAAATACCAGCTTCATATGTAGAAAACACACCTTGTAAAAAGCTAGATTTCGTACTTACATCTGAAAACTTATTTTGATACTTACCGTCCGGAAGCTTTAATGCACCTTTAAACAAGTTTGCTGCCTGACCACGGTTAATGTTAAGGTTTGGTCGGAACTGTGCATCCGGATAACCACCGATTACGCCCATCTCCACAAGCTGCATTACTTCATTTTTTGCCCAGAAACTATCCGGTACATCCGCAAGTTTCTGCTTAACCGTTAACTTCTCGCCTGATAGCGGCTGATTAGCGGGCTGTTCTGACACTTCATTTTGTTCTGATACTTCATTTTGTTCTGCATCAGTTGCAGGCTGTTCAGTATTTGCCGGAGAATCTTGCTCTACTGATTCTTCGTTTTCCGGAGATGTTTCTGTCTGTGGTTCTTCTGGCTGAGCAGGTGTTGTTGTCTGTTCAGCATTTTTGTCGGCAGAAGTAGATTCCGCTTCCTGTTCATTTGTAACCGTTTCCTCTTGAACTATCGGATTATTACCGGGATCCGTAGTTTGAGTCGTAGTAGTGGTTGAATTTTGTACTGTTGGATTTTCAGCTTCAACTGTGCCTTGTACATTTGCATACGTTGCGGTTGGTAGCGCTGTGGATATAAATAGTAGCGAGGCTAACAGTGCTGATCTTATTTTCAACATTCGACAGATTCCCTCCTTTTATTTCAATAACGTATAAATTATACCGAATATCGCCATATATTTCACTGCAATGTACAACTTTTAATAGAATAGTAATATTCAAATTAAGTGTAGCACGCCACTTGTCGTGAAGCGATGGTAATTCTCGCTTTCTTTAGTAGGTATTTCTTTATTAAAATTTTGATATTCTCGTCTGTGGAAATGCGATTCTACTTTTGCACTTTATAGTTCTACATTTCGAAAAAAAGGTTCTACTTTTAGGTGAGGATTTTCTACATATTCACACTGAATTTCTACTTTCAGGCACAAAATTTCTAATTCTTTCGATAAATATTCTACTTTTTCTATCCCACTTACCTCTTTATCTCAAAAGAAAACACTTGAGCCCTATAAAAGACTCAAGTGCACAAAAAGCTATTCTACTCCAATTACGATAAAGTCATCTGAAGTTGCTTCAATCGCATTATATAAAAATGTTGCTAACTGGGCGCGCGTTAATTTCATATTCGGGCTGAATGTAGTAGCTGTCGTACCTTTCGTAATCCCGTAATCTACTAATGTTTGAATGTATTTCTTTGTTGCAGTATCCGTTAACTTATTAACATCGGTAAATTTCGTTTTTGCAGTAGTAGATTGCTCCAACTCAAAGCCCATCGTTAACATCTTCGCCAACTGGGAGCGAGTCAATGTAGCGTTCGGACGGAATTCATCACCATAGCCGTTCACAACACCTGCTTTATTTAATGCAGCGATAGCCTTGTAATATTTGCTTGATGTTGGAACGTCTTTGAACCCTGGATTGGACGCAGTACTATTTTGCAGGTTTAATGCATTTGCTAAATATAATGCCGCATCCCCACGTGTTGCCGATTTACCCGGCTCGTAAGTTTTGCTCGTTACACCTGTAATAATTCCTTCATTATATAAGGTTACGATTGCGTTTGCATGGGAATTTGTTTCTTTTACATCGGTAAACGGATTTGTAGCTGCCTGTACTGAATGACTACTTCCTATAACACTTGAAATAATGACAAATGCTGCAATAAGTATTGAGCCATAGAAATATCTCTTCATTTATTTCAATCCTTCCTCTTAAACTGGTTAGTATAATTATACAATAGTTTATCTTTTTATGTAGATGATTACTTACAGAGGGCCTCTCTTTAAATTTACGTCATTTTATTAGAAAGAATTTTGATTATATTAGATGATTTATACACTTTATTAGCACTTCCATAACTTATATTAGAAATTTGATATATTTGCAATAAAATTCAACTACATCTACGCCATAATAAGGCTAATTAAGTCGCTCTATAAACTTTATTAGAACAGTTAGCATCTATATTAGAAGTTCTGACTCACTTATTTGAACTTTCAATAGAGATATTTGAAGATCAAGCATTCTTATTAGAAGAAAGTAACTTTTTATTAGAAAACGGACAACTTATTAGAACTTTTTCATGTTTATTAGAAAATTAACCACTCTTATTAGAAAACTAGAAAGGCATACACGCCATTACGCATGTATGCCCCACCCAAATCTAGTTTGTTGTTAATGTTGGTGATAAAGTGAACGGGTGAACAACCGCATTTCCTGCTTCATCAACTACATCTTCAATTCCTGCACCTGCTGTAATCGTAACAGATGTATTTACTGTTTGATTCGATGCTAAAGTAACCGTTACTTTATTGTCTGTCGTCGATCCCGCTACTGATGCAATGCCTACCGTTGCTCCTGCAGCATTTACAATTACAAATGAATCTGTATCAAGACCGCTTACATTCTCGCTAAAAGTAAACTCGATTTGGTTAGCAGCTGTAAATTCAGCGGAGTTTAAGACCGGGCGAATATTTTCCTTCAAATTGACTTCAGTCGTTATATTTGGCTGAGCCGCAACTGAATCTTTCGCTCTAACATTTCTAATCGTTAATTCACGTGGGCCAGTTGTTGTTGTTTCATTCGGCGCCAATGTCAGAATAACTGTATCCAATGCATCACTTGGAACTTGAGCATTCGTAATTCTGGCATTTGGAATCGAGTAATTGCTCGCAACAGATGCTGAAGGTGCATCCAATACATGGTTAAACTTCAATCGCACTTGATTGTTCGTTAGTGTTGAATCCGCCACTGAAGTAGTAACAGTAGGCGCTGTCAGTACATTTTCATTATTAGAGTAATCCGATGTACGTTGGAAAGTGACTGCTTTATTTGCTGTATTCACACCATATGCACTATCTACTTCTGTGAATGATAACGTCACATTGTACGTTGCATTATCAGCGTCCCCAGTACCTAGTAAATCGTCCAGTTTCACGCGCACTACAGTACGATTGCCGTTCTCCCGATACTCTAACGCTGTTGCGGTACCATTAAATGTATGTGTAACGCCACCTTTAACATAGTTACCGGAAGCAGTAATACGAGAAGCATTCACTAAATCTACTGGTTTATTGAGTGTAATATTTAAATACTCGAAATTCCCTTCTCGTGTTACAGAAGTTGATGTCACTTCAGGTGCAACTGTATCCAGTGAGAATGAATGTGTCGTCATGAATGTATTCGTTTCACCTGAAATATCGGTAATTGTTTTACCGGCTGCTGTACCAATATTATAGACACCGGATAAATCATTTGTAGCAGTAACGATAAATGAACGGTCATCGCCCGGAACTGCATCAATTGCCGTAATCGCATTTGCCGAATTACCTAAACGTAACTCCAGATCACCGATTGCCGGTTTTTGAATTCGCTCGGAGAATGTCAGTCTGAATGTCTTCGGACCTGTTTGTGAAATACTTGTTAACGTTGGTTTAACTCCATCAGCTCCGCCCATTGCAAAGCTTGTCGTTAACGGGTTGGGTGTACTGAAGTTACCTGCAATATCACGCAGTCCTGCAAAGGTTGCTGTAACTGCAGTATTTGCCGCTAATGGCTGACCATTTACCATCGCATTTGATAAATCAAAGTCTGCATAAGTAGCACCCGCTGCAATTTCACCGGTAATGCCCGTTACATTCGTGCCATTTGCTAGTCTGAATGTAATACTGCTGTTACTAAATGCACGCAAAGGCTCAGAGAATGTAACGCGAACTGTTTTTGCGTCTCGGTTTACTGTACTGATCAATGTCGGTGCCACAGTATCTGTACCGAAATTGACAACATCATCATATGGAGTAACTGTTGTTCCCGCTGCATTTTTCACATTATTTACTTTTACAAGATAGCGTCCTGATAAAGCTGCAGCCCCGTTTGTAGAGATTGTCAAAGTACGGCCATCTTCGCTTAACTGTCCTCTTGAAAGTGTGACGCCATTATTGTCCACACCCGAAACTGTCACATAGTTTGCCAATTGTGCAGATGTTAAACTCGCAGGCAAATCTACTCTTTGATTGAATTTCACTTCAATTTGTCCTGCATTAAGCGCTTTCACAGATGCGACTTTCACTTCCGTCACGACATATGTTACTTTTGCCGAATAATCTTTACCGTCAATTTTAAATTCAACTGTTGTTTCCTCATTTTCAGGAAGATTATTCTCTAAAGTTACTTCATGCTCGGAGTTGTCGCTTAATGTAACTTTCAATTTATTTGCCGCAGTAGCTTCTGCTGTTTTTACTGTTAATGCAACATTATATGTGACAGAAGTTGAATACTCTTTACCGTTAATCGTAAACTTAACAGGCGTTTCCTTCCCGGCTTCCAATGGTGTATCCAATTTCACCGTATGTTCTGTATTGTCCGTAAGCGTGACTTTCAATGTTGATGCATCAACTACTTCAATCGCTTTTAGCCCTTCGCCCGGCACAGAAATTTGAAGCATTTTATACAGGAATGAAGAGAACTGCCCGCGTGTTGTGTTCCCTTTCGGATTGAAGTTAGGAACGCCCGTTACATTATAGTAATCTAAAACTCTAATCGCAGAACGTGCCTCAGCCTTTGCTCTATTATAATCAATGACATCCTCATTGAAATTTTGATTCAAAATATGTCCAAGGAAGTCAAAGTTTTTAATATTCGTATAAGCGCGCACTAAAACAACCGCCATATTTTCACGTGTAATCGGGTCTGCAGGTAACAGGTTTCCGTTACTTCCGTTAAATACACCGTTGTCTTTTACTAATGCCGCATATTGCAATAGTTCGTCCTGTGATGTGCTGCGCAAGTCTGAAAAGCGCATATTTGTTTTATAATCTGAAGGTATTTTATAACCTTGAGATACTAAGTATTTCCCTAATAGTTTTACAACATCCGATCGCGTCAATGTACGATTCGGTTTAAATGTGCCATCCGGATATCCTGAAATGATGCCTTGGCTTACGAGTGATTCAATTGCCAGTTCGTGAGTATTTCCCGCTGTATCCGAAAAACTTGCCGCACTTGCTGCCGGAACAATGGCTGATGCTACCAATGTTGTAGTAGCCGCCGTCGTCAAAAACTTCTTGTACTTTTTCTGCATCTTTATTAACCTCCTAGTTTGTAAAACATTTAGTAATTCCCATACCTACAACCTATGCATTTCCACTAATTATCTGAATATAAACATATTTTAGAGAAAATGACTATAAAGTATTATAAAAACATAAAAAAGCATATCTATCGAAATAGATATGCTCCAATTATTAGTAATTGATATTCGTAGGAACAGTAAACTGAAGTGGTGAGAAAACAAGTTTATTATTTGCTAGATCACTAACTGTCGAAGTCGCAGTTTGTGAAACAGTGACAACTTGGTTTGATTTTAACGGTTGAGCTAATCGAATTGCAACTTGTTCATTATTTGTACCAGTTGAATAAATTTGTGAAATCGGCACAGCTAAATCGCCCACTTTTACTTCAAACGAATGATTTAAAGCATTTTTAACAGACTCATTAAATGAAAGGATGATCGTATCAGTACCAGTAATATTATGATACACATATTGCGGTGCGACATTTTCATTTAAATAAACCAATTCTGTTTTTGGTTCCATCGTTACAATTGAATTTAACGCCCGTAGATTACTGATTGTCAAATTTGTTCCTCGTGGGTAAGCAATATCCCCTTCTTTGACCGTTAAATAAACTTTATGAGGTTCATTATGATTTACTACAGCACGCTGGATTGTCATACCGTCCAATACATAGTTTTGCAGGTTTGATGCCGTAACACCATCTACATATGTCGAGAACGTTATAACAATTGTTTTATTATCAATTACTGTACCTTGTCTTGCATTATATGACGTTTCCACACTTAATACAGAAAGCTTTTCCTCATTTTGCGCAAAATCCGAACCACGCACAAAATTCACTTGGTAGGCCGGGTTTACCGCTTGCCCATATTCACTCGTTACCCCTGTAAATGTAGCGCCAACTGAATATGTGTAGCCGGAATTTGCTGTCAGCCCAGTTAATGTACTTAGACGAACACGGATTGTTTTGTCATTCGTTGCTGATTTTTCAAGCTGCCCTACTAAAGAATCCTTTAATGGATACGTGTATCCGTTTAAAATATAGCTGCCCGTTAGTGTCACTTGCGCAAAGGCTGCTGTTTCTACATTGCGGTCAAATGTAAATTCTAAATATTCAATTCCTTTATCTTTTACAACATTCGTACTGACAACAGACGGGATTGTTGTATCAGCAACAAAGTTGTAAGCTGTTGAGAATACGTTTACTTCTCCAGAAACATCAGTAATATATTTTCCAGGTGTCGTTGAAATTGTTGTATAGCCGTTTAATGAACCACTTGTCGTAACAATATAGGAATTGACATCATCTTTATCTTTTATAATACTAGTAATTCCCGGTGAATACGTATTTTGAGCGATTGTGATATCTGCCGGTACGATTGTACGTACTTCTTCAGAGAATGTTAACTTAAATTTTTTAGCTCCTAATTGTGTAACATTCGTTAATGTTGGTACAACCCCATCCTTATCCCCTTTTGTAATATACGTAGTTAAAGGATTTGGTGAAGATAAGTTATTTGAAATATCAATAAGTGTTCCAAATGTGACCGTAATCGCTGTGCCTGGTGCTAAAATCTGCCCTTTAGCAGTAGCAGCCGATAGATCATAAATAACTTCTGTTGCGTTTTTTTCAATTGTTCCTTGAATACCTGATACAACGGTACCATTTGCTAATTTAAATTGCGTAACCCCAATCGGATTTGTAACTGGTTCTGTAAAAATCACTTTTACTTTAGTAGCCGATACATTTTCTACCTTTAATACGCCCGGAGATGTCTTATCAGGTAAGAAAGTTGCGATATCATCATATTTAATAAGCTTTTTTGATGTTGCTGATTCAATGCCATCCACAACAACACGGTAGCGTCCTTCAAGTCCAGCTGTTGCATTAATAGTCACCGTCAATGTGCGTTTATCTTCACTTAACTGTCCTTTTGACAATTGTACTTGTCCAAGACGATCGACACCCGTAACCGCCACCAATTTATTAATGGCTGCAGTATTTAACTCAGTTCCCAGCTTTACAGGCTGATTGAATGTGATTGCAACTTGACCCCCATTGGGATTTGTAACAGAAGATACCTTCAGATCCGGCACTTCGAATTTCACTTTTGTTGTGAACGTCTGTTCCCCAACTTCAAAAGTAACTTCAGTTTCAACATTCTCCACTAAAGGTGTTTTTAATGTCACAATATAAGCCTTATCATCAGAAAGCGTTACACGCAATTTGTCTGCAGCCTGTACTTCTACTGTTTTAACTGTTAAAACTGGTTTTTCGGGTTCAGGCGTCGGCACTTCAATTTGTAGCATATTATAAAGGAAAGTAGCGAACTGACCGCGCTTTGTCGGATCTTTCGGATTGAATGTCTTTTGCTTTGTTACTGCATAGTAAGCCAGTGTTTCAATTGACTCCTGATGTTCTACAGTTGTGCGGTTTAAGTCACTAATGTTTGATTTATATTCAGTTTCTTTCATCGCTTCTACATAATCATATTCATTGATTACTTTAAATGCACGTACTAAAACCGTTGCCATTTGGTCACGGCGTAACTGATCACGGTGCATTAAAGCACCATTACTTCCTTGGAATACTCCAACATCCTTCACTAATGCCGCATACTGCAATAACTCGTCCTGAGATTTGGCAGTTAAATCTGTGAAACGCATTTTCGTTTTATAATCTTCCGGTACTTCATGTCCCAATGAAACTAAATATTTCCCTAATAGTTTTACAACATCTGAACGTGTCAAATTTTGATTTGGTTTAAATGTTCCATCGGGATACCCCCCGATAATGCCTTGCTCAGATAATATAGTAATCGCGTTCTCATGACCACTGCCTTTAATATCCGAAAACGATGCCGCACTAGCTACAGGAACGATTGCCGTTGCTGCTAGAACAGCTGCTGATGCAGATGCTAGAAACTTAGAATGC
The DNA here is from genome assembly GCF_037975215.1 of Solibacillus sp. FSL R5-0449. Taxonomy (NCBI): domain Bacteria; kingdom Bacillati; phylum Bacillota; class Bacilli; order Caryophanales; family Caryophanaceae; genus Solibacillus; species Solibacillus sp. FSL R5-0449. Next base: position 647,400 of record NZ_CP150239.1, on the reverse strand, counting down.
TTTTTCATATGTAACGCCTCCAATTTTAATTCTCTTATTTATATATGTAGAAACTTTATTTGATTATGACTAACTTCGGAGATTACTAGATTTACGCTATCTAAATAAATAGTTTGTTCTTTATCGATAAAAGCTAATTCCTCAACTATTATCTCTTCATATCTCCAATTTCTAAACAGCGATATAACTTCCATACAATGAACTTCCAGGATATTCATTTTCGTTTGAAAATAGCCTTGAACATCTAAAAGAAGTCCATTTATTTTCAATTGACTAAAGAATTGCATAAAAATCCCTCCATAGTAAATATTGTATAGAATTCTATGTAAATTTACAAATTTTCATACAAAAAAGCTCCCTCTATTAAATAGAGGGAGCTAAAATCGAAATTACTACTATTATTTAGCTGTTACTTCGATGTTTAATTTTTGAGCGTTAGCACGTGCGCCTTTATCAGTTACAGATGCGTTATCGATAACTTTTACAGCTACAGTATCTACTAATGAGAAGTTGATTGGTGCAGATAGAGTTACACGTAATGTGTTATCTTTACCAGCTACTGGAGTTGCAGAAGCTAAAGTTTTTGAAGATACTTGACCATCAACGATTAATGAGAAGTCAGAAGCAAATGTACCGTTAACTTCAACTGCTTCATTATAAGTTAATTCGATAGTTTCGTTATCAACAATTACAGCAGAAGTTAATTCTGGAGCTTTTGTATCTTGAACAGCGATTGTTTGCTCATAAGCTTTAACTGTTTTTGTACCAGCTAAGTTTTGAACGTTAGATACTTTCATTACAGCTGAGCTGTTATCAGCAGTAATTGTACCTTCAGCTAATTTAATTGTTGCTACTTTGTTATCAGCAGAGATAGTAATAGTCGCACCAGTTAAAGTTTTACCGTCTAAAGTGTAGTTAGCTAAATCAGTTGCAGAACCTGCTACTGCGCCACCTTTTACTGCTTCTGGGAAAGTAACTACGATTGTGTCAGCAGTTGTTGTATCGAATGCACCTGCAGCCATTTCGAACTCAGTAGAAGTTTTAGCAGTACCGAAATCAAATGTCATATTGAATGCATCTGATTTATTTGCAGCTAATGCTAAGTCTGTAACTAACTCTTTGTTGAATGTTACAGCTAATTTACCTTCTACTAATACAGGAGTACCAAACTTGAATGATACTTTCTTAGAACCTTTTTCCACTGAACCAGTCAAAGTATCTAATGTAGAGTCAACTTTACCTTCAGCGTTTACTACAGTTGCTACTGAACCGAAGTTAATGCCAGATTTTTCAGCTAATGCTTCGTTGAATTCTACAACGATTTCTTCTACTTTACCATCTTCATCAACAATGATGTCATAGCCAGTAGCTACTGGTTTAACAGCGTCTTTTGTTAATGTTACAGATTTTGTAGTAGCAGCAAATTTGTTACCTAAAGCGTCAGTCATTGTACCGCCTAATACTACAGTGAAAGTACGTGAATCTTTGTTAGCAAAGATTGTGTTGTCTTTTAATTCAACTAAGAATTGTTTGTTGTCAGATTTTTCAACAACAGTTGCAGTATCGCTTGTTACAGCACCTAATAATTCATCTTTCACAATACCGTTAACTAAAGCATTTTTAACAGAATCAACATTCATTGATTTATCGAAAGTTACTAAAATTGTGTTGTCGCCAGCTGCTTCGATTGTAGCTGTTGGTGCAACAGTGTCTACAGTTACTTCAAATGCTTTTGAAGCTTTAACTGTTTTGTTACCAGCTGTATCTACAACGTTGAATAACTCAACAGTGTGAGATTTACCAGCTTCAACAGTAACACCTTCTAAAGTAACAGTTTTACCGTCAACTGTAATTTTTCCAGATGCAACATCTACACCGTTAATTTTTGCAGAACCAATTGATGCTTTTTCAGATAATGTAACTACTACTGTATCAGTAGCTTTACCTTTAGTTGTAGCTTTTACTGAAGCGATTGTTGGAGCAACTTCGTCTTTGTAAGTTACTACAGAAACATACTTAGCAGTTTTCACTAAACGATCTTTAGCAGTACGGATTGGTTCTACTACTACTGCAGCATCTTTAACGTTGATTGCAGTTGCAGAGTTTAAAGTTAAAGTTTTGCCGTCTTCAGATAATGTAGCTGTATCTAAAGTTGTACCTTGAATTGATACTTTGTTGTTAATATCTGATTTTAATACTGCTTCACTGAATTTTACTTCAACAGTTACGCCGTCAACGATGTTAACTGACATTACTTTTGGGGCTTCAACTTTGAAAGTTACTGTAGCAGTATATTCTTTACCGTCGATTGTGAAAGTTACTTTAGTTGCTTCGTTAGCTTCTAAAGCTTTTTCTAATGCTACTACATGAGTAGAATCATCAGATAAAGTAACGTTTAAAGTGTTAGCATCTACTGCTACCGCTTCTTTAACAGTTAATTCAACAACTGCATCAGTGTTGATTGTTTTGTTTAAGAATGAAGCGAATTGACCACGAGTTACTGTGTTTTTAGGGTTGAAGTTTTCAACTACAGTAATACCTAGGTCACGTAAAGCTTGGATAGCTTCGCGAGCTTCAGCTTTAGCTGTTGTTAAGTCAGCAACTTTAACGTCTTCGATTTCAGCAGCTAATTCTACTAAAGTAGTATCGTTGATTGCTTTGAAAGCACGGTCTAAAACTAAAGCCATGTTTTCACGAGTGATTTTGCCAGAAGCGTTTAATTCGCCGTTAGAACCGTTGAATACACCAGTATCAGCTACTAATGCAGCATATTTTACTAATTCTTGGTCTTTAGCATCTACTTTAATGTCGTTGAAACGAGCTTTAGTAGCATAGTCAGCTGGGATTTCGAAACCTTGAGCTTCTACCCATTTACCTAACATTTTAACAACTTGACCACGAGTTAATTCTTGGTTTGGTTTGAATGTACCGTCTGGGTATCCTTGGATAATACCAGCGTCAACTAATGCGTTAATGTTCACAGCGTGTGAGTTAGTGTCTGCTACATCAGAAAAACCAGCAGCTGAAGCTACAGGAACGATTGCAGATGCTACAAGAGTAGCTGTAGCAGCAGTTGCTACAAATTTAGTATATTTCTTAGGTTGGTTAGCCATAGAATGATTTCCTCCAAATAAAACAATTTTTTATCATTTTAGTAAATGTTGTCTCGTATATTACGATAACAATTATAAGTATATTAGTAAGATATTTTAATGTCAACGTTATTTTAGTTAGGATATAGTTACACTTGTAACATCAGTATTACCAATACCTTATTTATCAGTACTTTGTGTAATATTATTTGGTAATAACTTATTTACATGGTAATAATTAGTTTTTAGATATAATATTTTTATTTTCAGAATTATAACATTAAACTTTAAAATAACACTTATATGATTTCCTAATTAGTATAAAAATCCCACAAATAACACCTTAACTCCAATTTTTCTCTTTACCTCATATTTAATACGTTTCAAAAATTTAATCCTCGCTACATAGACATAAAAAGCCATCTCAAACTTTAGAGATAGCTTCACATTCTTCTATATTAGTACTCCCTCGGCTGTCGCTCCCCTAACAACGACTTTTCACAGGGGCAGCTTTCAGTATGCTAGCACGGTGACAACTTAGAGTTCAGCTAATCCAAAATCTTCTCTACGTTCATTGCTCTTCCTATTGTAAGTTACAAATATAAATATTGGTCCTGGTAAGGCTTGTTTATCTTTCTGATAATTGCATGAGCAACAATTGCTTTACTACAATCTGGTAAGCAGTTGATCCGCTAATGGATATCAGTTTAAACCGCAAGTTAGGTCCTGAAGATTTTTCGAAGTGGAATACCATATTTTTCCCACCAAACTTAACTAAAAGTCACACTTCTCTCTCGCTTAACCTAGACTATTCCTCATAATTTACATACTTTTTACACTTAATTTGCGATAAGGTTTATAATAAAATTATATTTTCTAATACACTGTTAATATATGTGTTATTTACTCTAAATAAGGGTAATAAGAATATGTTAATAAAAATATTGAGGTGAATTTATGTTCGAGTACAAGTTTTGGCATCATCTTTCAAACCCATCGCAACTCATACATAATATTGAACGTAGCGAAGATCAAAGACTTATAGGGTATCGGAAAGTTTTGCTGGCTATTTTTGGTTTTACACTACTGTTTTTTATCGTCCGTAACTTCTGGGGGATGAATACAACGGATTTAACTGCATTGCTTGTAAATGGTGAAGGGGATTTATATAGTTTCGCCAGACTGATGTCATTAATCGGCGCGATTCTAGCAGGAATTTTATTTTTTATCATTCATTATTATGTCATTACATATTTAATTCATTTACTGACAAATATCGATTATGGCTGGATTCGAAAAATACAGCTATATGTGATCTTTTTCATTGTTCTTGAAAAACTGGTGACGGTAATAATTTTTGCAATAGCAGGATACTCTACACAGTTCACGATGTTTTCATTGGCACCTATGATGGCGTACGTCTATTATCATGAATATTTATTGTTCTTCCTGAATCAACTGACAGTCGCATCAATCATTGCGGTATGGATTCAATACATATTTTTATCGAATTGGACAGATCGCCCGAAAGCGTTGCTGTTTAAGTTAATTCTTATTCAAATCGTATTGGCATCGCTTGTTGCGTTATATAGCATTCTTCCTGTTTTAACTTGGATCGAAGGGTGGCTTGGTCTGTAATGCGTATGACGAAAAAAGTAAAAATTTTTAGTGCTGTTGCCTTAGTTTTTGTTTTAGTGAATGGTTATTTACTATTAAAAGACAACGATATTATTATGAAAAACTACTATATTAATAATGTGCAGTTTGCCGTAGCGGATTATCATGAAAAAATATTGGAAACCGATGCAGTGGTGGCAGCGAAGCAGGAGCATTTCATCGCAGCCCCTGTACAATCGATAAGCGAAGTTCTTGTTACACAAGGACAGAGTGTCAGCGTCTTAACAGAGCTGGCCATTTATAAACCTGAAGAGGCTGAACGTGAAATTACACGTCTTGAGACGGACCGTGATGCTTATGAAAACGAGCTATCGGAATTGGAAAGAATCGTTTCGGAATTACAGTACGAAAGCAGTAATTCCTCACCGAGTACTGCAACCGATTCAACAACGCTTGGCGACAACGAAAACTGGAACATTAATTTAACACTGGAGCTTGGTATTGAACAAAACACGCCAACAGCTGAAGGTATTGCCATTATTCAACGTTCCATTGCGGAAACAGAGCGTCAAATCAGTATTTTGGACAGTATGATATCTCAGTTAAATAACAATAATTCTTTAACTACACCGGTGGATGGAATCGTTAAAGATATTGTTCTTGAAGGCGATTCGATTATTTTCCAAATCCAATCACTTGAAAAGAAATTCGTTGCCTATGTGGAACATGAAGACTGGAAGGAAATCGAAATCGGTCAAAAGGCTTCTGTTCTATTGAATGAAGGCAAAGAAGACGAACTGGTCATTGATGGAGATGTACTGGAAAAACAGCAAATTCCAGCACGTGATTCCATTGCGTTCAATGAAATGAAAAAGAACGATAAAGTAAAGCCAGACGATACGGTTTATGAAGTTAGTATCGAACCAATTGATCAATTAACGGAAACACCGATTGGTATACTTGCAGATGCGTCAATTACGACGTTTGAAGCAAATGACAGCTTCCAAGTAAATGAAGATTGGCTTGTAAAATATGAACAGGACAATTCTGTAAACCTTATTTATACAGTCGGAGAAGATGGGAAAACTAGATTAGAACCTGTTGACCTACTGTTCAAGCATAAAGCTGAAATACAGCAAGAAGAGTTCATGTACGGCGAACCGATTGAGGAAACTATTGAAGAGGAAGTACTTGAAGATACTGTAGTTACTGAACCGCGCATCCAAACTGTTGAGCTGGAAGATTCCAAAAAAGAGGATGCTGCTAAGAAGGACGAGGGTTTAGAGGATACGGCAGTATTTACAGCTCCAATCGCACCACAGCAAATATTCATTGACGGTGACGAAAAAAATCTGTTCGCCCCTACATTCCGACCATACCCATTACGTACGTTCGAATGGACTTATGTTGATGCGACATGGAAAGATGCTCTATGGTATTTAATTAAATAAAATATAAAACGGCGGGAACATACTCTACTTTCCTGCCGTTTTATTATATATACATACTCCGTGTTTTAGTGCTTTTCTATTCGGGTAAAGACAAAAAAATAATAGTTACGGAAAATAGAATTATCTATAAAGGAGTCGTGATGAATGAAAAAAAGAATAACGAAAAGTTTCATAGCTTCTACTTTGTTTGCTTCCGCATTGTTTGTGGCGGGCGATGACGCCTTTGCAAAAAAGACTTTTTATGATGTTGAAAACAGCAGCAACTCCCATACAGAAGCCATCCAATATTTAAATAGCTTAAATGTTTATGATTATAAATCCGGCAATCAATTTAATTTCAGCAAACCTGTATCACGCGCAGAGGCATCGAAAATTCTCCAGAAAGTTCTTTCAAGCGATTCGGCCCTTGCCATTCCAAAAGAACGTTCTTACAACGGGAAGTTTAAAGATGTAACGGATTCGACTCCTTTTGCACAAGAAATTACTTGGGCCTATGAATCAGGTATTTTTGATGGAGATGAATACGGCAACTTCAATCCGGATCAGCCAGTAAAACGCTCACATCTATCAAAAATTTTAGTAGAAAGCCTGAAATTAAACGGCGGTACAATAGTTAACTTTAAAGACGTCTCAAAATCGAGCTGGTACTATGACTATGTAAATATTTTAGCAAGCCATGGTATTACGACCGGCAATGAAAACAATCAGTTTTTACCGAATAACAATGTGACAAGCGCACAAATGGCCACATTCCTGTATCGGGCACTCAGTTATAAAACGACAGGTGAAGTAATCAGCGAGCCAACTCCTCCACCTGCCGAAAAACCGGATGCAGGTGCAGCAACATACAATAGTGAATATGACTTTGCATGGAAACAAACAGGCAAAAATCTGGACTTTGAATTAGAAGGTGTCGACAACGATAAGATAGTTGCACGATACATGACTAAACAAGGGAAAAGTTTCTTCGCTGCACAAGAACTTCAAATCGGTAAAAATACGGCAAGTGATGTAAAGGCGAAATACGGTACAAAAAATGCAAATGTGCGTCGCGGTAATGTAATCTACAATACGCCTTCTTCCAACGAATATAATTTCTATTTAATAGATGACTATTATGTAACATTCTTCTATGATATTCATAAAAAGAATGCTATTCGCTCAATCCTTTATGTCCATAAAGACTATGAAATAAATAAAGATGGCTATTACGGCGATATATCGAATACGCAAAAGCATTCCGAACAGTTGATGGTTGAGCTGATGAATCAGGCACGTGCTGCAGAAGGTGTTGCTCCGCTTACACATTCACCGCAATGGGCAGCAATTGCACGTAACCATAGTAAAGATATGATCGATAACAACTATTTCTCTCATACTGGTCTTACTGGTACAACACCATATGACCGCATGATCAGCGGTGGGATGAGTAAATCCGACCTTAGTACTTGGGGAGAAAATATTTCGTACGGTCACTACAATGTGATTTATGCACATGAAGGCTTTATGAACAGTAAAGGACACCGGGACAATTTATTACAGCCTGCCTATAAAAACGCCATTGTAGGCTTGGAGTACAGCAGCAAAAAGAGTCCTTACTTTACGATTAATTTCTATTAAACTAATAAATCCAGTCCCCTATTCTTGATGAACAAGGGACTGGATACTTTTTTATATGCTTTTCTATAAATTAATAACTAATTATAAACCAAGGCTGTTTTTCACTGTAATAAAGGAATCATCAACAATCGAAATAATTGTTTCCACTTCTTGTTTTGTAATGATGAACGGTGGAGCAAATGCCAGCGTATCCTGTTCTCCGTATACAATACTGCGTAGAATCAGTCCGCGTTTGAATGCTTCTTCCACAACCTTTGGAGAAACCCGGTCTTCATATCGTTCTTTTGTTTCTTTATTTTTCAATACTTCAATTGCGCCTAATAAACCGACCCCACGCACCTCTCCTAGCAAATCATGCTTCTCCTGTAACCAGTTTAAGCCTTTTTGCAATTCAGCACCCATGTTTTTAACATTCGTGATCAAATCTTCTTTTTCGATGATTTCCAGGTTCTTCAAAGCAATCGCACTGCATAAAGGATGTCCGCTGTACGTATATCCATGGTAAAAAATCCCTTGAGAATGTTCTTCCAGTTCATTTTTAATTTTATCGCTAATAACCATGCCGCCTAGTGGTGCATACCCGCTTGTCAGTCCTTTGGCAATACACATAATATCCGGAACAACTTCAAACAAGTCCATTCCAAATTTCTCTCCTGTTCTACCGAAAGCACAAATGACTTCATCAACGATAAATAAAATATTATTCTCGTCGCAGATTTTTCTTACTTCTTTAAAATAATTTTCCGGTGGTAAATTCACTCCACCCGAACCTTGTACAGGCTCAGAAATAAATGCGGCAATTGTTTCCGCACCCTCTTTTTCAATTAACTCTTTTAATGCATTAATTGAAGAATCTACATAAATGAAGTTAGGAGCTAAAGAAGTAGTGAAATCTCTGAACGCCGGTAACCCCGTAGCGCTTGTAGATCCCATTGCCACACCATGATAGGATTTATTTCTTGAAATTATTTTCGTTTTCTCAGGCTGACCTTTTATTTTCCAGTAATTGCGGACTGTTTTAAAAGCTGTATCGTTAGCTTCTGAACCACCTGAAGTAAAGAATGTTGTATTTAAATCACCAGGAGTCCACTCAGCCACTTTTTTCGCTAAACGGATTACTAAATCATGACTTTGAGCTGAAAAAATCGAGCTAAACCCTAGTTTTGCTAACTGATCAGAAGCTACCTGCCCCAGCTCGGAACGTCCGTGTCCAATATTTACATTCCATAGACACGATAAACTATCAATATATTTATTTCCATGAACATCCTTTAAATAAATGCCTTCTCCTTCTGTAAAGATGATACTCGGTCCGAATTTTTGATGTTGAGGAATAGAAGTATTTGGATGCAATACATGCTTTTTATCCCATTCAATTAATGTTTCTACAGATACTCTTTCTACTAAATTAGTTTCCATCTTGTTACCCCCCAGTTTTTATTGGATTTAAAATAATTATAGATTGTCGTTATTAAAAGAACATTCTAACTAATGTATGAAATATTTTCTTGATATTTAGACAGTATGTATACATTAAAAATTGAACCTGATACAGCATAAATTCTTCAGGAAAATAATATTGACTTCTTCATTATTTATAAGGTAAAGTTTCTAACCAATAAATTTATTAGGAGCTGATTTCCAGATGAAAAAAATAATTGCTTATAATCGTTTAGACAGTACTGTTTTAGAAAAGCTCTCTGCAATTTATGATGTGGAGTATTTTGAAAACATTGATCCTAAAAACAATACCGTTTTTCTCAATTCTCTTAAGCAGGCTGAAGGAATTATAGGACTCGATCTACCAGTGGATAAAGACTTGCTGGACAAGGCACCAAGTCTTAAAATAGTCTCGAATGTGTCAACTGGTTATAATAATTTAGATATCGGCGAAATGACGAAGAGAAATATACTTGCCACCAACACACCGGGAATTGTAGAAGATACGACTGCAGATTTAATAATGGGGATAATGATTTCCGCCGCCAGAAGAATATCAAAATTGGATCGATATATGAAAGAAGGTAAATGGACTAATGTCCTCCCTCCAAATATGTTTGGAGTAAATATCCACAAAAAAACTTTAGGGATAATCGGTATGGGGAAAATTGGGACCAAAATCGCAAAGAGGGCCCATCTTGGTTTTGATATGGACATACTTTATCATAACCGTTCTCGTAATTTCGAAATTGAAAATGAGTTTAATGCTAATTATTGTAGTATGGAATTCTTATTGGAGAATGCGGATTTTGTTTGCGTAATGACACCGTTATCCCCTGAAACATACCATTTAATCGGTGAAAAAGAATTTAAACTAATGAAAGAAACCTGTATTTTCATTAATGGCTCAAGAGGTCATGTGGTCGACGAAGAAGCTCTTATATTCGCACTGGAAAATAAAGAAATTTATGGCGCAGCGCTGGATGTTTTTCAAATGGAGCCAATTAATCCGGATAATCCGTTATTAAAATTGGATAATGTAGTGACTACTCCTCACATCGGTTCGTCAACTTATGAAACAGAATTAGAAATGTCAAAAACAGCTTACAGTAATTTGATTTCTGGTTTAACAGGAGAACGTCCGGCCAATCTAATTAATCCGGAAGCGTTTCCTAACTGGAACAGTGCCAAATAAAGCATTAAATTTATTCTGAATAATAGTGTATAAAATCAACAAATATCTTTCATACATTTTTCATATTGTTACCAGACCCTTCCACATATAAAATTTTTTTAATAGAGTTAAACGCTTAATTCTAAAGAAAATTATTATTCTGGAGGAGTGTTAGTATGATTATTGGTGTGCCTAAGGAATTAAAAAACAACGAAAACCGTGTTGCAATTACACCTGCTGGAGTTGATGGATTTATTAAAGCCGGCCATAAAGTCCTTATTGAAAAAGGGGCAGGATTAGGCAGCGGTTTTACTGATTTAGAGTATGTCAATGCTGGAGCTTCAATTCTGGATACTGCGGAAGAAGTATGGAAAGCGGATATGGTAATAAAAGTAAAAGAACCTCTTTCATCGGAGTATAAATATTTCCGTGAAAACCTTATTCTATTCACTTACCTTCACTTAGCTGCTGAGCCGGAACTTACAAAAGCTTTAGTGGAAGCAAGTGTAAGTGCCATTGCTTATGAAACAGTAAAAGTCAATAATGCTCTTCCATTATTAACGCCAATGAGTGAAGTAGCCGGTAAAATGTCTGTCCAAATTGGGGCGCATTGTCTTGAAAAATTAAATGAAGGTAAAGGAATTTTATTAGGCGGCGTTTCAGGCGTACAACGCAGTAAAGTGACTATTATCGGCGGGGGTATTGCCGGTACGAATGCTGCTAAAATCGCAGTTGGTATGGGCGCAGCTGTAACCATTATTGATTTAAGCGCAGACCGTCTACGTCAGCTGGAAGAAATTTTCGGAAGAGATGTCCAAACATTAATTTCAAACCCGTTTAATATCGCGAAAGCTGTAGAAGAAGCAGACTTAGTAATCGGTTCTGTATTAATTCCAGGTGCCAAGGCTCCGAAGCTTGTCACGGAAGAGATGATTAAATCAATGGTTCCAGGGTCTGTAGTTGTCGATATTGCGATTGATCAGGGAGGTTGTTTTGAAACATCCGAAAAGGTTACGACACACGACAACCCGACATTCGTAAAACATGGCGTGGTGCATTATACAGTTGCCAATATGCCAGGTGCTGTACCTCGTACATCAACAATAGCGTTAACGAATAATACTATTCCATATGCCTTACAAATTGCGAATAAAGGGTTATATAGAGCAATTGAAGAAAGTGCGGCTTTAAAATCCGGTACAAATGTATTTGCCGGACGTATCACACATGAAGCAATTGCAAGAGATTTGAATTATCAGTTCACATCCATTGATTCTTTACTTTCCAAACAACCAATTTAATACAATACAATAACTTTTATATGTAAAAGTTATTGGACATCGAGAGCTAGTTGTGACCTTACGACTAGCTCTTATACTATTCAGACAATAATATATTGATAAATGTTAAATTGACATTTTAATAAATTTTAAATATATTTGTTATAGGTAGTTTTTGTAAAATTTTAAATTATTCAATAATTTGAATTGAAAATGTACATTGGATTATTATCCAAACAATTAGGAGTGATCAAAACATTATTTAAAAATATATCTTGTACAGTCTAAATCCATCAGAAATTTTAAATAATATTCGATAAGGAGGCACTTCCTATGAGCATATATTTAGAAGAAATTATTAATTCCCCTGTTCTCCAACAAGCCAAAATCTTAAATGATCAATTAGTTCTTGAAAATATAAAGGTCAGCAGAGTATCGGTAATTGAAGGACCTGTTGAAAATTTTATAAAGGAAAACGAGTTTGTCTTAAGCTCCGGAATAGGCTGTCATGACAATACAGAGTCGCTTTTAAATTTCGCCAATGAAGTCTATCAATCAGGTGCTGCTGCATTAGCTTTTGCTACAGGAGGATTTTATCTAATAGACATCCCTAAAGAAATTATTGAATTTGCAAACAGTAAAAATTTCACTATAATCGAAATCCCATGGGAAATCAGGTTTGCAGATATTATTGAGGAAGTCAACAAAATGCTTCATAAATCCCAACAAAAAGAACTGTCTATCATCAAAGATTTCCAAAAACAACTTGTAGAAATGTTTATGAGCAAAAAACCTTATAAAGATATTATTGACTTTGTGGAATTAGAATTAAACCTCTCCTTATTAATTGTGGATAGGAACGGCAAGTACATATCAGGTTCCGCGGATTTCAATAAAATCCAGAGTAATTTCAAGCTTGAATTTTTCAATGATTTCACCTATCACGATTTTTATTCCAGTATCAATAAAGTGAAAATTGATACAGCAACTGCTTACTGTTCCACAATTAGCTCAAAAGACCAAATTCACGGGTACTTTTTCGTATTGGCCCCTAACTCCCTATCACTAACATCTGAACAATTAAACATTATGGAACAGACCATATTAATTTCAGCATTATGGTTTTCAAGCCAAAAAGAAGCGGAAGAACCGAAGTTTTTAAAGCAAAATGAGTATGTCATAAATCTCGCAAAACATAATAACTATAATCAGGTTTCAAAATTAGAAGCACAAGGCTACAATTTCGAACTGTCATATGAATGTATTGTAGGCTATTTAGAAGATTCTCTTTCATTTTTCCTGAAGAATAAAAATAATCTGGATACAAAAGAATCATGGCTCGTCTGGTTATCTTCCTACATTCAAAATGAATTGGATTTCATTTCAAAATCATATGGATATAAAACTATCTTCGCTTTTGATGAAGGAGAAATTTTAATCTTTCTCGAAGCACGTGAGTCATCATTAAACAGCCCAATCAATCAGATTCTGGATTTGATAGAAAGACGGCTGCATAGTGTTGCACCGGGAATCATTATTTCCTGGGGCATCGGAAAACATGAGCAAGGTAAGATGTGTTTTCATGAGAGCTACAAAAAAGCGAGCATCGCAGTAGATATCGGCAGAAAACAAAAAGGGAAAGGTATGCGTATTTATTATGAAGACACAAAAATAGATCGGCTTTTTATAGATCTCAATAATAACCCCGATATCCAGACCATCATTTCAGATACGATTTCTTCATTGGTAGAGTATGACGAAAGAAGAGGCATGGAATTATTACATACTTTTATTTCCTACAATGAGAATAGTCGAAATGTTAGTCAGACGGCACGGGCTCTTAACCTACATAGGCAATCATTATTATATCGCTTAAAAAAAATTGAGTCTTTGACAGGTCTTTTATTAAATGAATCTGAAGACTTGTTTTTACTCGAGCTAAGTGTACGAACTTGGTTAAAGCATACAAAGCAATAAAATTTTCTCATACAAAAATGCAGGCTTCTGTACACGATGTGTATAAGCCTGCATTTTAATTTTACAATATATAGTTCTATTATCATTTTAAATATCCCTGATTTCTCTAGAGAACCAATACCAATTTTTGAATTAGTTCTGTCTAAATCTCTTTAAGAAATTTTGAACCCTTTCATTACTTGAATGCTCCAAGACTTCTGAAGCTGTTCCTTGCTCCGCTATTACGCCTCGGTCCAAAAATAGAACTTTATCCGCAATATCCAATGCAAAGTCCATTTCATGCGTAACTAAAACCATTGCCATGTCCTCATTTTTCGCAATGTCTCTGATTACTTCCAAAACTTCTCCCACCAATTCCGGATCCAATGCTGAAGTAACTTCATCAAACAGCATAATCTTAGGCTTCATAACAAGTGCTCTGGCCATTGCAACACGTTGCTTTTGACCTCCTGAAAGCTGGCTTGGATAATGATCTAGCTTATTACCTAATCCAACTCTTTCCAACATTTCAATTGCCCGTTTTTTTACGACTTCTTTATTTTCCTTCTTTACTTGAACCGGGGCTATCGTACAGTTTTCCAAAATTGTCATATGGGGGAATAAGTTAAAATGTTGGAACACCATGCCTATATCACCTCTTATATTCCGGAGATGTCTTTCATTGGCTGGAATCATTTTATTATTCTTCTCCATTTCCCATAAGTTGTTTCCTTCAACTAATATAGTGCCCGAATTCGGCTGTTCTAAAGTCATTAATAGTCTGATCAGTGTCGTCTTACCTGATCCGCTAGGACCGATTATCGCTATTTTTTCTCCAGCATATATATCTAAATCGATGCCATTTAAAATCTGAACTTCCCCAAAAGATTTTTTGACATCCCGGTATTGTACAAGAGGAGATTTTTCAGCTACATTCTGTGCGCCAACAATATTCTCTTCTAATTTATACAACTTGATTGCTCCTCTCTGCTGAAAGATCCTTCAGTTTTTCATCTGAATTTTTCTTTTTATTTTTTACTGCAAATAAATCTTTATTATTAATTTTGGACTCAATTTTGTTTACCAATATCGAAGCAGGTACACTTAATACTAAGAAAATAATCCCTACAACTGTTAACGGTTCTAAGTATGCGAAATTTAATGCTCCAAAAGAATTAGCTAAAGATAAAATTCCTACAACACCAATAATTGCTGTTATCGGCACTTCTTTAAACATAATAATCAAATAGTTTCCTAGCATAGGAATTGTAGGCGGAATCGCTTGCGGAAATATAATTTTTATCCATTTATCCCTTTTACTGAAATTCAAAGCTGTGGCTGCTTCCCATTGCCCCTTATCAACACTTTCGATACCGGATCTGTAAATTTCCCCTATATAAGTGCTGTAGTGTATTCCCAGCCCTAAAACAGCACATACATAAGGGTTTAGCGTTACTCCAATTACAGGCACCATCGGCAGCGCATAGAATAAGAAGAATAATTGAACCAATGGAGGTGTCGAATAAATAAACATTCTGAGAAATTGAACAGGTTTTTTAATAAAATTTAATGGGATATAACTATTGATGACCCATACAAAACCAAATATTAACGCAACCAGAAAACAAGCTATAGTTAGTCCTATCGTAATCGGGATTCCTTTTACAATGTAAGGAATAGACTCAAGGAAAGTGTTCCAACTCCAGTTACCATTCATCAGTTAGCAACTCCTTTCTTCGCTAATACCTCAGTTTTTTTCGTAATATATATAATTGGTAATGCGATTACAAAATAGATAAGCAGAATGATCAAATAGATTAACGGTGATAGTGATAAATTAGTATTTCTCAAGATGTCACCATAGTATAAAATATCTCGTAAACCTATAAGCGATACGAGCGGAGTAGCTTTCATTATTTGAATCGTATAGCTTCCAAAGTCCGGAATCATCATTTTGATTGCCTGCGGTAAAATAATATATCTCATTTTTTTATACTTCGAAAAATTCAGTGCAGTTCCCGCCTCATCCTGTCCTTTATCAATCGCTAATATGGAAGTTCTCACAACCTCAGACATGTAAGCACCATAGTTTAATCCGATTGCAATGACTCCAGCCCACCAATTCGAACCTAACTGAATGCCAAGCAGCATCGGAATGGCATAATACAGCCAAAATAACTGGACGATAAGGGAAGTACCTCGGAAAAATTCAACAAATGCAGTTGTAACTCTAAAAACAGTTTTATTTTTGGAAAGCTTTGCAAAACCCGTTATAAACGCTACTAAATATGCAATCAGAACTGCAGCAATTAACACTGAAAGAGTTACACTGAGTCCCCTTAGGAGTTGTGGTAGTATTTCAAATATGGGGCCCATACCTAACCATTCCCTTCAAATTATGATGGATTACAAATTTGTTCTGTTGTTACGTCTTCTGCCATGTTACTAATCTCGCTAAATCCGTTATCTTCCAATATTTTTGCCACTGTTCCATTTTCCTTTAGTTCAGCTAGTTTTTCGTTATAAGCATCTCTTAAAGTTTCATCCGCAAGATTAAATACGCTTCCACCATAACTTGGGACACCTTCAACATCCGGTTGTTCAAATGTCTCCACAAATTCCAATTTATCATTATTCAATGATTTCCAAGCAAGCTTTACTGTCATTTCTGTTCCAGTTGTAGCATCTGCACGGCCAGATAATAAAGCGGAGAATGTTGCTGAAATATCCGGTACAATTAGAATCTGGCTCGGATCTACGCCTTCCTGCTGAAGGAACCCTATTTCTGTTGCCCCTTCCATTACAACTACCTTAACTTTCGGATTTGCTGCAATGTCTTTATAACTTTGCAAATTAAGTGGGTTTCCTTTGTTTACAATTAATCCTTCACCATATTTCATTTCCGGTTCACTAAATAGTACTTTTTCACATCTATCCGGTTTTATCGCCATACCAGCAGTTACTATATCGAACTGCTTAGCTTGAATACTTGGAATTAGTTGACTGAAGTCACTTAAACTAGCATCAAATTTTTCGATTCCTAACTCCTTAAATACAGCTTTTGCAATTTCAACGTTTGCCCCTTTAATTTCACCATTTTCTTCATAAGCATAAGGAATTTCATTTGCAAAACCTATTTTCACAACCCCTTTTTCCTGAAGTTGCGCCAACTTATCTCCTGAGCCCTCAGCCTCATTCCCACAGGCAGCTAAAAATAAAACCATTAATCCAACTAAAATATATTTAACATTTTTTATCATAAAGTTCTCCTTTCTTATTTTAAATTTTAAAGCAAACTACTCTAGTTTCAGTCATTTCTTCAATAGTGAAAGGAACCCCTTCTCTCCCTATTCCGGATTTCTTCATTCCGCCAAATGGCATTGCATCGATTCTGAAGTCGCTGCTGTCATTGACCATCACACCACCGTAATTAAGGGTGTTCACCGCATGAAAGGCATTCTCAATATTTTTAGTGAAAATCCCTGCTTGAAGACCATAAGAAACATTATTCGCTTTTTCAATTCCTTCCTCTAAGTTAATGATTGGTTCAATAATTACTACTGGCCCAAAAATTTCTTGAGTAACGATTTCATGGTCAGGAGGAACATTCGTCAACACTGTAGGCAAATAATACGTTCCGTTACGTTTCCCCCCAATTAGACATTCAGCGCCGCATTCCTTTGCGCTTTCAACTAAACGTTCCACACGAATTGCTTCTTTCTCATTAATAAGAGGTCCCATATCCGAAGTTTCCTCTAATTTGGATCCGACTTTCATAAAACTTGTTTTTAAAACTAATTCATGTTTGAATTTATCAAAAATGTCTTCTTCAATGTAAACCCGCTGAACTCCTAGACAGTTTTGACCTGCTGCCCAAAAAGCTCCCGATACAATTGAGTTTACAGCTAAATTAAAATCAGCATCCTTTAAAACAATACAAGGTGAATTGGATCCCAATTCCATGCTGATTTTTTTCACTTTTGCTTTAGAAAAAATATCCTCGCCTGCTTCATAACCGCCCGTAAAGGTAATCATTCTAATGGCTTCATGTGTGACCAGCACTTCACCGATTTCTCTGGAAGATCCTGTAATGACGGATAACATTTCATTTGGCAATCCGCTTTCTTTAAACGCTCTGGCAAGTAAAAGGGCACTAAGAGGTGTTTCACTGGAAGGTTTTAAAATAATTGCATTCCCGCTTGCAATCGCAGGACCCAGCTTATGAGCAACCAGATTTAATGGGTCGTTAAACGGAGTAATCGCAACGATTAATCCAACGGGAACTTTCATATAATATCCTAATCGATTTTCATTCCCTTCCATTTGATCAAAAGGGATTGTTTTACCGTGAATTCTTCTTGCTTCTTCCGCACTGATTTTAATTGTTTCAATGCATCGTTTTACTTCTTTTTTAGCTTCTCTAATCGTTTTGCTGCTTTCATTCACCAATGTTGTTAGAAACAGATCTTGGTTTTCCTCAATCCATTTCACGACATTATTTAAAATCGTCATTCTTTCGTTAGTAGACAATTTCCTTGCAATTTCTGCCCCTTTTATTCCTTCCTCAATTGCCAGAGCCACATCTTCTTTACTTGCTGATGGAACTGTTGCAATCAATTCCTGATTTTCAGGGTTAAATACTTTAATTGTTTTCTCACGTTCTACCCAATTTCCCGCCACGAGCATCTTTTTGTTCTCATAAGTATTTATCAACTAACACACCACCCAATCTAGTATTATAGTTTTTTATAAGTCCACTAATTTTCAATTTTCTCTAATGCGGTTTTAGTTGGTAATAACGCATTGCTTGTAAAATACTTTAATAAAGTATGACAGAAAATTGTTACCCCAAGTGACAATGCTTTTTCATCAATGTCAAAAATCGGTGTATGAAGTTCTCTTTTTACATCATCGTCTATTGCACAACCTAAGAAGATCATTGCGCCTGGTACTTTATTTACCATATGAGAGAAATCTTCTCCACCTAAACCAAAAGGAATATTTTCAATGACCATGTTTGGAAGTGCTTCTTTTATGGAATCTCTAATGACTGCATTAACTTCCACGTTATTAAACAGGGCAGGCTCTCCTTCTATAATCTTCAGTTCGTAATCTCCACCGAAGAGGCGCGTAAGTTCAAATGAATTATACAGATGCTCTATTATTTCTTTTCTGACTTCCGGCTTGTAACTTCTTAACGTACCTGATAAATAGGCCTCTTTTGGTATGATATTACTTGCCGACCCGGCTTTAATTTCACAAATACTGATGACTGCCGCATCTAATGGTGACACTTTTCGGGATACAATTTGATTGATGGACTGAATCACTTGTCCAAGCAAAGAGATGGGATCAATCGTTAAATGCGGGTAAGCTCCATGACCTCCTGTACCGGATATCGTTGCTTCAAATACATCGACATTTGCCATACTGTAACCGTCATGAACTAAGACCGTACCGACTTCTTTTTCAGGGTTCATATGCAACGCCAATACACAATCCACATCCGCTAAAATACCGGATTCTATTAGATAAGGGGAGCCTGTTTTCCCGAATTCATCAACCGTTTCTTCAGCCGGCTGAAAAATAAATTTGACAGTACCATTTAAATCCAGTTCTTCGAATAGTTCACTCATAATCGTTGCGACACCTATTGCAATGGCTGTATGGGCATCATGTCCACAGGCATGCATGACTCCCGCGGTTTCTGAAGTATAGGAATGGGTATTTTCTTCCTGGATCGGCAAGGCATCAATATCTGCTCTAATCGCGATGGTTGGACCAATTCCTTTCGATAAAGTACCAATTACAGCTGTGGGCAGCCCTACTCCAACCTCTACTTTCACATTTTTGATTGTTGAAAGCTGGTTTGCGATAAACCTTGCTGAGTTGTATTCTTGAAAGCTTAACTCCGGATGCTTGTGAAGTTCCCGGCGCCATTCAATGATTTGATTACTTAGACTTTCCACTTTAGAAAGGACATTGTTATTCAAAATGATCATCTACTCCCCTAAAAAGTTTGTATAAAAAATCACTTTACTTTTTCTTTTGAATTTTCCAATAATTTAAAAGCTAACCGGGCTATTGCTGTATCTTGAATTCCTGTACCTGTTAAGTCACAAACTGTAATCTGTTCATCAGATACTCTTCCTTCAGTTTTTTCAGAAATGATATCTCCTAATTCGACTACACTTTGCAAATCAAAATCTGTCAGGTGTTCATTTGCATGGTGTAATTCTCCAAGACGGACGCACTGCTCCCGAATGTCACATGCTACTAAATCCGCCTTTGAAAATACTTCAGGTTCCAATTCCTGCTTATGTTCTGCATCTGATCCTACAGCAGTAATATGAACACCTGGGTGTAACCATTCAGATTTGATAAGCGGAACAGTAGCTGGCGTTGTCGTAATGACGATATCACTGTTTTTTACAACTGATTCAATATCTTGGTGAACTATCACCTGCTTGCCTAATGTGGCGGAAATATCTTCTGCATATTTCTTTGCAGCACGTTCATTTCTGCCAAAAACATGTACCGTATCGAAATCTCTAACTAAACTCAGGGCTTCAACCTGATATCTGGCCTGTACACCAGTTCCTATTACGCCTACACTGCTGATTTGTTGTTTTGCCAAATATTTTGCAGCTATTGCTCCCGCGATTCCTGTCCTCACATCCGTTAAATAACCATTGTCCAGGAAAATTGTTTTTAGCATTCCTGTTTGAGAACTGAACAACATCATTAATCCACTTAGACTTGGTAAATTTAATTTGTGATTATCGAAAAATCCTGAAGAAACTTTTAGGGCAAAAGAATCCAAGTCTTCAATCACCGCAGTTTTCACATCGATTTCACCTTGTACATTCGGAAAATCGAGTCTTAAAATCGGCGGTACTTGCACTTTTCCATCTGAATAGGCAGTAAACCCTTTTTCGATTTCTTCTATTGCTCTCGCATCTACTTTGATCACGTTTCTTATTTCATCCTCTAAGAAAACTTTCAACATCCTCACATCCTAAATTAATAGATTTTAGTGGTATTCTTTACAAATAATTGTCTAGGTACTGTAGCAAATACTTCAATACCTGTCTCGGTTACTCTAAATGATTCACTTAACTCCACTCCATATTTATCCAGCCAAATTCCCGGAATACAATGGAATGTCATGTTTGGCTGCAGGACTGTTTTATCACCTTGTCTTAAGCTGGCTGTGTGCTCGCCCCAATCAGGAGGATAATTTAATCCCATAGAATAACCTATACGTGATTCTTTTTCAAAACCGCTCTTAGAAATGGTTTTTCTCCAAACCTCTTCCACTTCTTCACATGTGATTCCTGGTTTAATCGCATCCAATGTCGTATTTAACCCTTCAATCACAACATCTGCCAAGTATTTAACTTTTGGATCTGGTTCACCGATGTAGACTGTTCTTGAAAGAGGTGCGTGGTAACGATTATAGCAACCTGCCAATTCTAAAATGACTGGAATATCGGACGGATATTTATTGTCAGTCCAAGTTAAATGTGGCGTTGATGTTCTTTCGCCTGCAGGTAATAAAGGCATGATAGCCGGGTAATCTCCACCAAACTCTACCGTACCGGAAATTTGAGCATGCATGATTTTTGCCACTACATCACACTCTCTTACTCCCTCTTCAATGGCTTCAATTCCTGTATTCATCGCATGATCTACAATTTTTGCAGCTTTTCTAATATATTCAATCTCATTATCCGATTTAATCAACCGTACATAATTAACTAAATTTGTAGCATCTTTAAATGTTGCTTGAGGCATTCCGAAAGATAATTGTTTATAACATTTTGCTGTAAAATAATACGTATCCATTTCTATACCGATAGTCGACTTATGTTTACCTATTTCCATCAGGAAATTGCAAACAAAATCCATAGGGTGTCTTTCTAATGATTGAACGTAATTGTCAGCATAAGGCAAAATATGATCATCATTCAGGAAAGTCGTAACTCTTGCCCCATTGGAATCCTGTCCTCTGCCGATCCAAAATGGCTCCTTTTCATCCAACAGTACAATTAGACATTGGTGTACATAAAACGACCACCCGTCATACCCAGTTAAATAGTTCATGTTCGCTGGATCTGTTACGATTAAAACTTCGATTTCTTGTTGAATCATTCTTTTTTTCGTTTCTTGCAGACGTTTTTGATACTCTGAAATTTCAAATACCGGCATTGTTTTTCCCCCTTTTATAATAAATCGATATTTATTTAATTCTATTTTCTGTAAACTTCTTATTCAATTCGTAATATTGTATAAAAATTATCTGATTTTTTTTACAATTTGACACATTGACTATTCCTGGTAAATAAACGATTGTAAGTTATAAACAGTTAAACAATCAAAAGAAGAGAGGTTTTATCTATGAATTTCGGGACAGAATTACTTACAGAGACATTAGAACTACAAGACTTCTATCTAGCCAGAGAAAGAATTGAACCCTATACTCAAAAAACTCCTTTAGTATATTCGAAGAAGTTGTCACAACTATTAAACGCCAATATTTATTTAAAATATGAGCATTTTCATGAAAGTGGTTCATTTAAATACAGAGGTGCCCTTAATGCGTTGAACAATTTAACCGAAGCACAAAAGCAGAAAGGTGTGATTACCTTTTCAACCGGTAATCATGGATATGCTCTAGCATTAGCGGCAAAAAAATTAAATATCCGTGCCATCGTCTGCGTATCTAAAAATGTTCCGCGGGCCAAAACGGATCGAATGGTAGATTTGGGAACGGAATTAGAAATTTACGGTAATAGCCAGGATGAAGCGGAGGCACGCTGCTATGAACTGGCGAAGAGTGAAGGTTTTATGATCATCCCCCCTTTTGACCATTTGGATATTATCGCGGGGCAAGGAACTACAGCTTTAGAGATAATAGAAGATCTTCCAATTACGACCGACGTCATTGCAGGTTTATCCGGTGGAGGTCTGGTCTCCGGAATAGGGGCTGTCATGAAAAAAATCAACCCTAAAATTGGTGTCATTGGTATATCCATGGAGCACGGTGCTGCAATGCATGAAAGCTTAAAACAGGGTCGCCCGACAATCGTCGATGAACCATTTTCATTGGCAGACAGCTTATTAGGAGGAATTGGGGACAATAATCAATATACATTTAACTTTGTAAAACAATATATGGATTACAGTATTTTGATTTCCGAAGAACATATAAAAATGGGTATGGCCTATCTATATAAGGAACATAAAATTGCTGTGGAAGGGGCTGCGGCTGTAGGGGTCGGCGCACTGTTAAATAATAAAGTACCCGTTAAAGAAGGGGCAAACGTTGTTGTTATCATCAGTGGTTCCAACGTGGATTTAGATGCCCATTACGAGGCTGTCCGTGCTTATTTAGATTAAATCTATCAGAATTTCATAAATCATTCATGATCTTTCTACTGTCTTTTTCCATACCACTAATGATGAAGGAGCGTTCTTTCTATGAAAATTCGAATCGAAAAAGATTTTTTAGGAACAATGGAAATCCCTGCAGATCAATATTATGGAATTCAAACAATGCGCGCTATTCAAAACTTCCCGATTACCGGATTAACCGTTGACCGGGAATTGATTCGGGCTATGGCAATTGTCAAAAAATCCAGCGCACAGGCCAATGTAAAAGTAGGAAATTTAGATAAGGTCATTGCCTGTGCCATTATTCAAGCAGCTGATGAAATTATTTTGGGACAATGGCATGACCAATTCGTAGTAGATCCGATTCAAGGAGGAGCCGGCACCTCTTTAAATATGAATACTAATGAGGTAATCGCTAACCGGGCATTAGAAATTATAGGTTATGAAAAGGGCAACTATGCGAAAGTCAGCCCTAATTCCCATGTCAATATGGCTCAATCCACAAATGATACATTCCCTACCGCAATTCATATTTCAACTGTCCATTTATTAATCGAATTATTAAAAGTAATGGAATACATGGTTTCGGTTTTTGATTTAAAAGCAAAAGAATTTGATCACGTCATTAAAATGGGACGAACGCATTTACAGGATGCTGTTCCGATTCGTCTCGGGCAGGAATTCCTTGCTTATGCGAAAGTGCTGCGTCGAGATATGAAACGAATTTCCCAGTCAAAGGAAGACTTATATGCCATTAACTTAGGAGCAACTGCAATCGGCACTTGCCTAAATGCCGATGCCGCCTACATTAAATCAGCGGTAGAATTTGTAGCAGAAAATACTGGTCTGCCGTTCACTCAATGCGAAAATCATGTAGACGGGACTCAAAATACAGATATTTATACAGAAGTTTCAAGTGCACTGAAAATCTGTATGTTGAACATGTCGAAAATTTGTAATGACCTTCGTTTAATGGCATCCGGTCCGAAAACAGGATTTGCCGAAATTTTACTGCCTGAGCGTCAACCTGGTTCTTCCATAATGCCTGGTAAAGTAAACCCTGTCATGCTGGAAGTAATTAACCAGATTGCATTCCAAGTTGTCGGGAATGATGCGACGATTAGCATGGCTTCCGAAGCGGGACAATTCGAATTAAATGTTATGGAGCCTGTGCTAGTGTATAACTTATTACACTCAATCCGCATTATGTCGAACGGCTTCACAGCTTTCACAAACTACTGTCTAATGGACATTAAAGCAAATGAAACAATATTACGTGATAATGTCGAACGCTCAATTGGGGTTGTTACAGCAATCGCTCCTTATATAGGCTACGAAATGGCTTCCAACTTAGCAAGAGAAGCATTAATAACCGGTGAGTCAGTTCGATCCCTTTGTTTAAAACAAGGATTATTCACTGAAGCCCAAATCGATATTATGTTAGACCCTTTCAGGATGACGACATTGCAGGCAAAGTAAATTTACTTTTAGACTACTAATTGATGAAGAACGACAGGAATTTCCTGACAGATGCTCTCGAATCTTTATATATTTAAATAAACAACGGCTTGAACCTATATTATGAAGGATTCAAGCCGCCGTATTTGTCTGTACCTATTACATACGTAATAACAGAGAGAATAATTTTTTTTATGCATTTGTCACTTCCACACGGTTTCGCCCGTTCTTTTTGGCTTCATATAATGCTGCGTCCGCTTTTTCCAATATAATTTTTGGCTGATCCCCGTGCAACGGATAATTTGCGATTCCGGCTGAGAATGTAATTTCTTCCCCCGTTGGACTAATAAGCCGTGAAATATCCTCCCGGAGTGCTTCTATCCGGCTATAGGCGTTACCTACCGTCTCTTCGGAAAACAGAAGTATAAATTCTTCCCCACCATAACGACAAGCTAAATCTTCTGCACCAACAACTTCTTTTAATTTATCCGCTATAAACTGTAATACCTCATCCCCTATAGTGTGACCATAAGAATCATTGACTTTTTTAAAGTAATCCACATCTAAAATTACTAATGTATATGGCTTTTGCTGTTCGGTCCATAAGTTAATTATTTTATCGAAAGTTCGGCGATTCAACAGCTTTGTTAACGGATCTGTTGAGGATTCTTTTTTAAGTGTATTGACTTGTCCATGTAAAATTGAAAAGCTTTGAATAAGAGCTTCCCGGATTTTATAAACTTCAAAATACCATGCGCGAATGTCTTTGAGTTTGTTCATCTCCTGCTCCTGTGCACTGTTCCCTGCTATTTCCGCCATACTTTGAAGTGGACGGACAATACGTGTTGCAAGAATAAAAACGAAAATAGTTGAGAGAATAAGAAATGGTAAACCTCGCGTAAAAACATCCGATACTTGTTTTCCCACAGCATTTATTGCTTCATCATATGGTGTCTGAACTACAATTCCCCAACGTGTTCTTTCCGTGGAGCTATACCCGGCAAGCATTGGCTGATCAAGAGCATTGACAATTTCCTTTGCTCCGCTTTTTTTCTCTAGCAGATCTTCTACAATATCATTTTGCGAGACATTTTCCCCTAGTCGTGCTTTGTCCGGGTGATAAATGATTTTTCCATTTTTATCAACAACATATACATAAGAACCGTTTTCATAAGGGTGCCGACCTAAAACCATTTCAAAAATGTCCGACTCATGCAAATAAATCGTCCCGTTCACAATCCCTTTAAATATGCCTTCTTTATTATAAACGGGCATGGAGAGAAGAATGAGTTCATGACCAGTCGGTGACATATAAGGATCGGTAATATAAGCCGCACGCCCTTTTAGCACATCAAGCCCTTCTTTTGTTGTTATCTTACTACCAGCCAGACCAAGATCTTGTGGTGCATTGACTAAAATATTCGCACTTGCATCCACAACAACAACTGAATTAAATGTATTTTCCTGCGAATAAAGACGGTTAACCTCTTGTTGCAGATTTTCCATATTATTAAAGTCTTCACCAATTTCTGCTGCACTATAACGCAGAACCCGGTTTGTATCACCGATGAATTGGTCAATAGTTTCAGATAATTTCAAAGCATATACACGGTTATTTTCCAATGCCTGTTCTTCCATAAATTTCACATTTCCTTGATAGCTACTATACGTACTGACAATAGCCGAAAGTAAAAAGGCAAGGGAAATAACCGCGACAATTAAGTATTTTAATTTCATATATTTTTTTAATGAAATCATGCAGTTCTCCTTAAGAATAAAATATTTTTAAGTTTGTTGCATTCTACATTTTGATTAACATTTAAGTCCAAGCAAAATTAAACTAAATAAAAATCTGCTTAATTTATACATACAAACTTTGTATAATTTCAGCATACCATTTCTTGGTCATTTATCAATTAACTGGAACCCTATCTGTAGATTTAAATAATTTTTACTATTCTTTTATGCAAAAATATAAAAACTCTACACAGCAAAGCCATGTAGAGTAATATTTCTTCTTACTTGTAAAGGGAGATGTGTTTTCTAGTTATGCATATGTCACTTCCACACGGTTACGCCCGTTTTCTTTCGCTTGATATAAAGCTTCATCCGCTTTTGCAATAATGTCTTTTAGTTCATCACCATGTAGCGGATAATTTGCAATACCAGCCGAAAATGTTAGAGGTTTCCCTTCAGAACTGATAATTTGCTGAACACTTGCCCGAAGCGATTCAACACGTTCATAAGCCTCTTCAATCGTTGTTTCTGTAAAGACAAGAATAAATTCTTCTCCCCCGTAACGACATGCCAAATCATCTTCTTGTAGCGATTCTTTTAATTTGCTTGCTAAAGCTTGCAGTACTTCATCTCCTGCAATATGCCCGTACGTATCATTAATAGCTTTAAACCAGTCCACGTCCAACATGACGAGCGTATAGTTTTTTTGCTGATCTGAAAACACTTTAACTCTCTTTTCAAAAGTATGGCGGTTCAATAGCTTAGTTAGTGAATCTATTGATGTTTCTTCTTTCAGTGTATTCACTTTACCATGTAAAACCGAAAAACTATGGATGAGTGCTTCTTGTATTTTATACACTTCGTAATACCATGCCCGGATTCCCTTCAGCTTTTTCATCTCTTGATCTTTCACACTGTTTTCCGAGATTTCCGCTATTTTTTCAAGGGGACGAACAATATGGCTGGCCAATAAAAATACGACAATTGTAGAAAATATAATGAAAGGTAAACCGATTTTAAATACACTTACCACTTGTTGCCCTACCATACTAAGTGCTTCATCATACGGTGTTTGGACAATAATCCCCCAACGTGTTTTTTCACTTTGGCTATAACCCGCGAGCATCGGCTGGTCAAATACATTCACAGCTTCTAAAGCACCATGTTTTTCTTTTAATAATTGAACAACTACTTCGCTTGTAGAAGCATCTACCCCTAATCTATCTTTTTGAGGATGATAAATAATTTTCCCTTTATTATCGACAACGTACACATAAGACCCATTTTCATAAGGGTGCTCACCTAAAATCGATTCAAAAATATTGGAATCATAAAGGTAGATAGTACCGCTTAAAACCCCTTTAAATTCGCCAATTCCATCATAAATAGGCATTGAAATGACGATTACTTTACGTCCTGTCGGCGAAACATATGGATCCGAGATAAAAGGTTCATGCTTATTATAATTTTCCAGTCCCTTTATGGAGAGAACCTTCTTTCCAGCTTCACCAAGAGATTCCGGTGCATTCACCATAATATTGCCTTCCGCATCAACAATGAGCACAGAGCTGAATGTATCCCCTTGTAAATAAAGACGGTTTGCTACTTCCTGCAATTTATTTCTATTTTCAAAGTCATAGGCAAGCTCTGCTGCATTATAACGCATCGTGTTTGATGAATTAATAATAAATTTATCGACTGTTTCCGCCAATTTCAGCGCGTACACCCGATTATTTTCCAGTGTCTGTTTTTGCATTAACTCCATATTCCCTTTGTAGCTGCTGTAAACACTGATAAGCGTTGAGAGTACAAAGGCAAGAGCAATGACTGATATGAATAAATATTTTAATTTAATGAAATTCCGTAGCGAAAACATTACAATCTCCCATTCCAAATATAGACAGATATATTTGATTTAATATAATTGCTAGTATTATAACATAGCAGCACTAATCAGATAGCAGTTTATGGAACATATTTATGACAATCCTGTTGGGAAATTGTGATTTCAACCAGTAAAAAAGCACCACCAAATCATTTCTTGATTTGGCGATGCTCCTATCTAAAAATTATTTGAACTCAATTGAATCCGGTGATGCTCCTTTTGTATACGTAATGTTCGCATCGGATGGCAGATTACGTATCTCTTTTACATTGTTGCCTTCAATAATGATCTTACCGATTTTTGTTCCTTTAAAATCAATTATCGCATTTCCTTTTTTCGGACTGATCGTCACCGTTTTATCTGCAAAACCTGTTCCGTGGAATTCCGCATATTCACTGAATACCGCAATCCCGTTTTTAATATCTGTGTTTTCACCTAATGTAAGTGAAATACTAGGGCGGTTCATAATTAGCTTGCCTGTTTTATAGTTTTTATAGTTATATATGTCTTCCGGAATAATTGGCTCCGGTGTTTCTTCTTTTCCATACTTCAAATCAATTTGAACTAATACAGGATCGTGGTCTGATGCGCGGCCCTGTGCTTCAGTAAAGTTCGCATTAATATGAATCATATCAATTTCAGTTACTTCCGCAAGATTATTAGAAACTAAAATATGATCAAGCACTTGGTTATTTCCTTGGAAATAGTAGCTGAAGCGATCTTCCACTGGAGCCTTGTCCACCATATTCGTTAAAACGTTCCCTTTTAATGCTTGAAGAGCCGGTGTAAATTCAAAGTCATTCATATCACCTGCTACAACAATATTTATTTCTGGATTTTTGGCAAGTCCATCAACGATAAAGTCATTGATTACTTGGGCAAGCTCAATACGTTCTGCTTCAGACCCTAAAACTGGTGGCTGTTTTGGGCCCCATAATGAATCGTCTCCACCTTTAGAATTTAAATGTGCGCCAATCACAACAACGCGTTCTTCCTGGAATTCAAATTCTGCCGCAATCGGTTTACGTGTATCTTCAAACTTTGAAGGATTCACAAAACCTGGATTCAATGCAAGACTGCCTTCTTCTGTCCATTCATTCGCCTGAGTACCTGTTCCTCTTGTCCCGTCAACAAGTGAAACTCGTTCCGGATTGTACAAGTACCCTACACGGATATTTCCGCCTGGTGCACCACCGCTTGTATTATTTATCGGCATAACATCGATCCAGTCATACGCAGGACCACCAGCAGCTGTTATTGCATTGATTAAACGCATATAACTTTCCGATGCATCGGAATTTCCTGAATCTGTTTGTCCGTCATTATCCTGTACTTCCACTAATGTAATAATGTCCGGTGACTTCATATTGTTTACGAAAGTTGAAGCAATTTTCGCCGCTTTTTCATCGGATGTATTATCCTTGTTATTTGAGAAGTTTTCGATATTATATGCTGCAACATTCAACTTGTTCTCAACCGGTTCGAGATGTGTTACTTCCTGCTCAATGTTCCCCTTCGTTACTTCCGGGAAAAATTTATTCGTATTCAGTCGGTAACCGTCAGAAAAGTTTTCCACAAAACCGATCAGCGCATCATTAAAACGGTCGCCTGATTCATAGTTTTTTCCTGATACTCCTTCAAGCATAATCTTTTCAGGATTGTAATCATCGGCAGCGATATTTAGACCGCCATTATCGTTAAACGTATTGTTTGTTGTATTAGGAACGACAATTGGTGAATCATTGTTATACATCGGTCCTACTACTCTTGCATCAGGGAATGACATAAGCATATATTCGATTGACTCCCAAAAGTCGATTCCGTCTTCTTTTGGATCAAAAATTGCAAAACTGTCATTATCGATAATTTTGTTAGGCGGGGTTAAATCTTCACCGATCACAAGTGTTTCAGGAACAGTATCCGTACCTGTTTTTACAACCGTTACGGCTGCAATCTGCGTATCTTTTAAACGCGTATTGCCGCCAACCTCATTTACAATACCCGTTACTTTCACTGCATCTCCTGCCGTTACACCATGCGAGGATTTGTTCACTTTAATTGCAGTTGATTTCACACCATCGAACAGTGTATTTTCCTGCATAATGAAGTTCGAACTATCAATTACAAATGTAACAATTCCGTCAACATCATTCACTTGTAATCCTGCATAAGGCGAAGTATGACTTGCCCCTTGAATGTCACTGATTGTCGCATTTTCCAGATTAATGATTTCATAAACGAATGTTGCAACCGCGCTGCCCGTTAAGCCTTCTTTGACTCCAATAGCTTTAATCGTCATCCGGTCATTGATTGTAATAGGTTCCGTATATACTGTACTTGCTGTAGTAGGTAGTGAACCATCCACTGTGTAATAAATTTTCGCACCTTCAGTAAGTGTAGATAGTGTTACACTCGTGCCGGCTGTTACATAGCCTGAATGTGAAGCTTGGATATCCTGTACTTTAGACGTATCTTCAATAATACGGATTGGAAGAAGCTGATGGTTAGTAAACTGACCAACAATCCCTGTAATTTCTCCGTACGTTTTTCCACTTACTAAACCTGAATCTCTTAATTTATCATAAATTGCAAATGTACCGGCTGCATCTGATCCCGTAAAGTTTTGCCCTGAACCAGTAATCGCTACATCTTTTAATGTTACTAATCGCGATTCATTATCTTCTGAAATACCCTTACTTGTTACAACTTGCGGCTCTGGTAATGTCGCCGCTGATTTACTAATAAGAGAAATCTTCGTTAGCTGTTTAAGCCCGCTGTATTCATCAACTTTCCCTTGAACCGTAACAAGCTCTCCTACATTTGCTGAAAGGCTGTCCGCAGGGTAAATTGCAATTGCTGCGCCCGTTTCATCCTGGATATGTGCTGTCGCTGTTTCCAGTTTTGCTGTGACAATACCCGAAACGATTACTTCATCGCCGATAGCTTTATTGCGTGCTTCTTCAATAGAAATAGCTGTTGGCGCTGATTTAATTGTGTAGGTAAATGTTGCAACTTCGCTATCATCCAAATCTGCTGCTGTTGCAAATGCTTTAATCGTTGTCGGTTCATTGATTAAAATATCTGATGATGCATTATAAACTGCGCTTTCTGTCGTTGGTTCAGTACCATCTGTTGTGTAATAAATCGTTGCATCTGTTGTAGCCGTTGACAAAGTTACTTTTGTTCCTTCATATACTTCTCCGGCTGTTGGGGAAGCTTTAACAGTTGCTACCTGTGTTGGTTCTTCCGGATCAGATGTATCATCAACAAATTGAATGAGCGTAAGAGGTGCTTTTAAACCTGCATGGTTACCAAAGTATTTTTCCAGCGAACCTGTAATTACTACTTTTTTGCCAAGGTTGCCAGGATTCGATTTCAATCCAAATTCAGCTCTAATTGCAGCGGGTGAACTTGGTAATTGAATGTAAAGCATTTTTGCTAAATCTGTTTCCTCTGGCGTATCCGCTATGGCAATATTCGTATCGGTTTCTGCTTCTTTTAAAACAGAAGTTTCACTTTTCACAAACCCTACTATATAACCCTCTACTGTTACACCAGGTATAGCTGAAGCGGGATTAAACTGACCGATCGCGTCTCCAACTCCAATAGCACCTGTTGTCTCTGCCTTCGCAACCGCAAAGTGAGGCAAAATCATGGAAATTACAAGTAAAAATGATAAAGCAATTTTGGAAACGAAATGGAATCCACTATTTTTCATTTGATTAGCTCCTTATTATTTTTTAGCTTGTTCTGTAAAAACTTCCGTTTAATTTATAACTGTCTCGCCTTCTACTGTTAATCCATCAATATTAATATTTACATATGGCGCATTAATGACGAGGTTGCCTGTAATCGTCCCATTTCCACCAGTTGGCGCAAATGAATACGTCCCCGTTGCTGTAGGATCATTGATTGTCACATTTCCTGTTAATGTATGGCCATTGAAATCAAGATTCACAAGACTCGTCAGATTAATGTCACCCGTTATCGAAGCCAACAATTTGATTGTTTCTCCCTTTTTGGCTGTTTTTAACGCTTCATTCAGTTCTGTTAAAGTCTTTACATCCAGCTTATTGTCGTTCGCCGGCGGATTCGATGTATCCTTTCCCCCACCCGTGTTCGGTGTTCCCGGATCTGGTGTCGGCTTGTTTGGCACATTTCCTACAATCACCACACCTATTTTTGAAGCGACTGCAGCATAGTTTTGGATGATTTTAGTTGCTATTGAATCTTTCGGGATTTGCAGTTCATTTATTTTCAAATTGCCATCGATCATAATTTGAGCTGCGGGATTGTTAACTGTTAATGTATTCACAGTCCCACCCCCTCTTAGAAACAGTTCTACTGGGGGGATTAACACTATTTGACCAAACGTTGCATCCCCTCCAATCTCCAGTTTTGTTGCTGACTCCACGATTACTCGTGAAAATATCCCGTTCAGCATGATAGAGGTAACCGTTGCTGTCACATTGACCTGGGGAATTGCTCTATCTGACTCAAGAGTAACTGCATTACGTTTTACCTGAACTATATCAGCAAGAGAGTTTTTCAAAATCAATTTAGGACCCGCTTTTCCATCATCAGCAAATTTATTATTGATTGAAGCGGTTGAACCGACTACCTGATTATCAACAATTAAATCACCTGTAATTTTTGCACCTTCAAATTCCACCTCTGACATTACAGCTGAAGTGACTGTAGCATTCCCTGTTAATGATACATTTTTTACCGATACATAATCAGCATTGATTATTAACGATCCGATTGTTGCCGTTGAATCAAACACAACAGGGGATTCGGCTGTCCCTGATTTATATATTGTTACGTTATCAATTTTAGTAAGGACGCCATTTTCAACAGTTGCTGTAATTACAGCACCCGCTAAAGCAGTTTTGTTTTTCTCAGTAAAGATTGAAGATATAGAAGAATGGAGTGAATAGTCAGAACCGTTAATAACAACCCCTGAAGCTGTATAATCTTCCACTTTAAATGTGACACTTTGAGCAGGTTGTGGCTTTTGATTTGTTACTGCTTCTGCGCGTGTGATAAACGCGGCCATTTGTCCACGTGTCACATTGGAAGACCCATCAAATAATGTAGCAGTCTTACCCGTTGTAACTTTGTTTTCAAATAAAGCTGCAATTGCTTCTTTATAATCTGTACGCACATCTGTAAAAGGAAGGGAATCTATATTTACAGCTTTTAAATTTAAAGCATTAGCAATAATTTTTGCAACGTGATTACGCTGAATATTTGCGCCTTGGCGGAATGTCCCATCTTCATAACCATCGATAATCCCAGCCTGTTTTAAGGCTGCAATCGCTCCATAATACTGGTGAGATGCAGGGATATCTTTAAAATTAGGATTCTTTACATTCTTTGTATCTAACTGCAGGACGCCCGCAATAATTTTTGCCGCTTGTCCTCGCGTCAAATTTTGTCCTGGTTTAAAAGTACCATCTTGGAAACCGTTAATAATACCTCGTTCACTTAGACTTTGAATTGCATCATAAAATTGATGAGAGGCTTTGACATCATTAAAACTACTTGCTTCTGGTGCGGTAGGTGCCACTACCACAATTGCTGATGAAGCAACTGCCATTGCTGTTATTGCTTTAAAATACTTCGAAGATTGCCTTTTACTCATAATTATAAAAATACCTCCACTCCGATTTTGTAATTCTTTTAATTGAGAATATAGTAGATTTTTCCTCACTATATTTCTATTAACAAAATAATTCTAACAGATTAATGCCAAAAACTATGTAAATTAATGTTAAAAATGTTTTTTTGAGTATAATTATCTATGAGCATAAAAAATTCCATTAGTTAGAATTAACTAAAAATTTATGATAAGGTAATATTTATGAAAAACAATTCAGTTTTAATAGGCGCAAAGGAGCTTGATAATGATGAGAAATATTCCATATTTAGTGGATGGTGACTGGTTACAGGCACGACTAGATGACCCGAACTTACGCTTAATCGATGCATCAACATTCTTAAAAATTCCTGAAGGTGAAGGGTTTCCAGAACTTTGGTCCGGCTTTGAGGCTTATAAAGAAGAACATATTCCAGGAGCCGCTTATGCTGATTTACTGAAGGATTTCACTAACCCTGAAGGAAAGGCACCATTTACAATTGCAACAAGAGAGCAATTTCTAAGAGCTGTGGAACCTTTAGGAATTACCGAAGAAACTTATGTAGTTATTTATGACCGCGGCCCTTTAGTAAATGTTGATATTTTAGCATCCGACTGGTCAGCACGTTTACGCTGGCAGTTAAAGTATGAAGGTTTTGATAATGTAGCTGTACTCGATGGCGGATTCCGCAAGTGGAAGCTGGATGGTCGTCCAACTGAATCAGGAATCTCCAACTATGAACCTGCGCCATTTCCAGGAGAACGCCGTGAGCATCTGATCGTATCAAAAGAAGAGGTAAAAGCAGCTTTAGGGGATGAAAATACTGTATTGATCAACAGTTTGTCAGAGGCAGACTTCCGAGGTGAAACAACAACATACCCGCGCCCTGGTCATATTCCAGGAAGCAAGCATGCCTTTTTCGGATCTCATTCAAATCCGGAAACACGTTTACTGAACGATGATGCTACATTACGCGCTACGTTTGAAAAATTAGGGGCGCTTGATCCTTCTAAAAAAGTGATTACTTATTGCGGTGGCGGAATTGCTGCAACTTGGAATGCATTATTGCTGAATAAATTAGGCCAGGAAAATGTGGCAGTTTATGATGGGTCGTTGAATGAGTGGGCGGCGGATGAGAGTTGTCCGTTGGTGACTGGATAAGTAATGCGTATTTATAATATTTATTAATAAAAATAGCCCCTTTTGTACAAAATAGCTGGTTCTATATACCAGAAATGCACAATTGGGGCTTTAAGTTTAGATTACTCTATTTAAGTGAATGAAAGCTTTATTTTAGTCTTTTCAATAACTGTTGTTTTTCTTTTCCGTTTGGCAGTTCTTGTACTAATTTCATCGCTAAGTTCCGGTTAGCTTTTGTTTTTTTCTTTTCATAATTGGCTACACGTGTTTTCGCTTTAGCTGTATTATTGTTGACCGTTTTCTGAATTCTTTTTTCCAGCAGTTCACGCTGTTTTTCATCAAATACAGATTGAATAGCCTTTACTGCTTTATTGTAATTTTTCAGTGTTTGGACTTTTTCATATGCTGCAATATTCGTCTTTGCTGTTTTTACAGCAGTTTGTACTTGCTTTGCTAACTTTTCGAGTAGCTCAGTTTTAATTTTGGAATCTGGTAAGCTATTAATGGAAAAGTTCGTATAACTATATTGATTTTTGGTAGGGTTCTTTTCAAATTGTGCTAAACTGTCAATTGCATTTTTCGCAAACTCTTTTAGTGCCACATTTAGCGTTTCTTCTAGATCCTTCTTCTTATTTAATGAAGGTAATTTATTTAATTCTACCTCTGCCTTTTTATAGTTATAGACTGTTTTATTTTTAGTAAAGGTTCTTACTGCATTTGTTGCAGGTTCAAGTAGTCTCTCAATAACAGCATCTGCTTCTTTTTGCTTTTGTTCTTTTACATCAGCAGCAACCAGTTTTGCTAATAGTGCTTGTAATTCATTCCAAAGTTGTTCAGTAGGTTCTTTTTCAAGGGTACCTAATAATTGATCGATTTCTTTAATAACCGTTTGCTCTGCTTTATTTTGTTCATTTTTTAAAGCTAGTTTTTCAATCGAGTCAGGCATTGAATCAATTTTTTTATTCAAAGCTTCAGCAGATAATCCACTATTCAAAAATCCCTCTACAACTTGAAAATTCGGAAGTCTGTATTTAGGCAGCCCATACCCGTATAAAGCATCCAAACCCACATCGCCTAAGTCTTCTGCAATATAACGCAAACCTTCGCGCAATTCAGTAGGGGTTGCATATGGATATTGTTCCATCAACAATGCTAACATTCCCGTTATATGTGGTGTCGCCATCGAAGTACCATTGTATGTAGCATATTGTCCGTTTAAATATGTACTGTAAATTTCTTCTCCCGGTGCTGCAAAATCATTCGTATCACCCGTTCCGCTAAATGAAGAACGTTTGAAATAACGATTAATTGAGGTAACTGATATTACTTCCTCATGCCGTGCCGGGTAATTAATCGTATTTCCCGTTCCGTTATCATTTCCTTCATTGCCACTCGCTGCAACAATCAGTAAACCATGTTCAGATGCCTTTTTAATCCCTTCATGCAAGGATTTCGCATATTCCAAATCTCCAAAGCTCAAATTAATGATATCCATATGATTATCGATCGCCCAGTCGATTGCCTGTAACACAACTCGAACATCACCAACCCCATCACTCTTTATCGCCTTTACTGCATAAACATCAGCATTTGGTGCAACTCCTGCTACACCAACTCCATTATGCTTTCCTGCAATAATTCCTGCAACATGGGTTCCATGGCCATGGTCATCATCATAACTTTCCCCGACAAATGATTTGCCACCCGCAATCGTCAGGTCCGAATGGTTAGCTACCCCCGAATCAATAATGGCTATTTTAACCCCTTTACCTGTATAGCCATGACTCCAGCCATTTTGCACATCCATTGCCTTCAAATTCCAGCGCTCTAATTCAGCGGAAGACAAATTCGCAACTTTAAATTGATTTTGCAGGGTGAATTGTTGGTTTTCTTCGTAAAACTCGATATGCCCTTCGCTTTTAAGATTTTTTAACCGTTCATTTGAAATTTTTACAGCCACCATTGGTAAATGTTCAAACTCTTCTATGACAGCATCAGCATTTTGAATGATTATTTGTTTGCTGGTTTCTGTTGGGTATTTTACAATAACGCTTTTTTGAAATTCTGTTGACGATGCTTCTGCTATAGGTGTTGGACTTATTATAAAACTCCATGCAAATAACATCAGTAAGAACATTATTTTTCTCACATTTCTACCTCAATTCTACTTTATATATAACATATCATATCTCTTAGAGAGTTTAGTACTACTATAATATTATTTTTTAGTTTAAATACGTTCCATTTCATAAAGCACATATTACGTCTCTCTTTCATGAATATAAAAAACTTCATATGGTTAATAAAATATATAAAATTTTTTCTTACATCTTTAATTTCACTATCATCATTAATTTAATCATCTCTCATTAATCACTCCAATTGCCATGCATTTAGAAACTTTTCACTACCCATCTTGGGAATGCCTGACCAATTAAAAATAGCCCTAATCCTTCAAAAGGATTAGAGCTAGGCAAACTAGAATAACTATTCTATGAATAGAATAATATATAGGATAATGACTGTTTTAGAGAATGGAAAAGAGAGTCACCCCAAAATAATTCGATATCCTACTAATAAATTAAATATTAACTACTAAATAAATTTAACAAGACCATTCTGAATTATAAAATTTATCCCCATAATTAAATTAGTTGCAACTTGTACTTCACTTTCTTCCTCTACTAATTTGGTTACTAATGGGGCATCCACATTTTCAGCTGCTTGGTAATATTGTGTTTGATCGGGCTTGATTGTTGTATTGGTTGTCCATCCCCCTACTCCCGTCACCGTTCCTTGACCAGTTACCACCCAAACTGTTGGTTGACCGTAGCTTTCAGTATCGTTTGTTACAGTCCCAGTTACTGTTAGTATTGAGTTTGAGAGGCCTGTTGCAGTACCTTTAGATACTTCAATTCCACCAAATTCATTTTCACTAACTGTTGTTGTTCCTGTTAACTCTACTGCAGATCCGTTTACTAAAATACCGCCATCTGCTCCTACTGTCGTTACATTATTAAGCGTCACGTTAGTTGCGTCATAAACCTGGATTCCGTAAACGCCCTGCCATCCCAGTTCACCTGCCATTTTTACTGTTAAGCCATTCAGTACTACATCATCTGCTGTTACTAAAACCCCTTGTCTTTTTCCATTTGCTAATGTATTAAGGGCTGTTGTGAAAGACAACGTCTTTCCCTCACCATTGATTGTTACCTTGCGGTTTACATGTAGCGCTTCTGTGATATCCAAAATATCTTCTGTAATGTTGATTGTTGTAATCTCTTCATTCGCTAATGCTAATTTTAATTCGTCAAGATTTTTTACATTTGCAGTTGTTGCTACTGGGGCATCCGCATTTTCAGATACTTGGTAATACTGTGTTTGATCGGGCTTGATTGTTGTATTGGTTTTCCATCCCCCTACTCCCGTCACCGTTCCTTGACCAGTTACCACCCAAACTGTTGGTTGACCGTAGCTTTCAGTATCGTTTGTTACAGTCCCAGTTACTGTTAGTATTGTGTTTGAGAGGCCTGTTGCAGTACCTTTAGATACTTCAATTCCACCAAATTCATTTCCACTAACTGTTGTTGTTCCTGTTAACTCTACTGCAGATCCGTTTACTAAAATACCGCCATCTGCTCCTACTGTCGTTACATTATTAAGCGTCACGTTAGTTGCGTCATAAACCTGGATTCCGTAAACGCCCTGCCATCCCAATTCACCTGCCATTTTTACTGCCAAGCCATTCAGTACTACATCATCTGCTGTTACTAAAACCCCTTGTCTTTTTCCATTTGCTAATGTATTAAGGGCTGTTGTGAAAGACAACGTCTTTCCCTCACCGTTGATTGTTACCTTGCGGTCTGCATGTAGCGCTTCTGTGATATCCAAAATATCTTCTGTAATGTTGATTGTTGTAATCTCTTCATTCGCTAATGCTAATTTTAATTCGTCAAGATTTTTTACATTTGCAGTTGTTGCTACTGGGGCATCCGCATTTTCAGATACTTGGTAATACTGTGTTTGATCGGGCTTGATTGTTGTATTGGTTTTCCATCCCCCTACTCCCGTCACCGTTCCTTGACCAGTTACCACCCAAACTGTTGGTTGACCGTAGCTTTCAGTATCGTTTGTTACAGTCCCAGTTACTGTTAGTATTGTGTTTGAGAGGCCTGTTGCAGTACCTTTAGATACTTCAATTCCACCAAATTCATTTCCACTAACTGTTGTTGTTCCTGTTAACTCTACTGCAGATCCGTTTACTAAAATACCGCCATCTGCTCCTACTGTCGTTACATTATTAAGCGTCACGTTAGTTGCGTCATAAACCTGGATTCCGTAAACGCCCTGCCATCCCAATTCACCTGCCATTTTTACTGCCAAGCCATTCAGTACTACATCATCTGCTGTTACTAAAACCCCTTGTCTTTTTCCATTTGCTAATGTATTAAGGGCTGTTGTGAAAGACAACGTCTTTCCCTCACCGTTGATTGTTACCTTGCGGTCTGCATGTAGCGCTTCTGTGATATCCAAAATATCTTCTGTAATGTTGATTGTTGTAATCTCTTCATTCGCTAATGCTAATTTTAATTCGTCAAGATTTTTTACATTTGCAGTTGTTGCTACTGGGGCATCCGCATTTTCAGATACTTGGTAATACTGTGTTTGATCGGGCTTGATTGTTGTATTGGTTTTCCATCCCCCTACTCCCGTCACCGTTCCTTGACCAGTTACCACCCAAACTGTTGGTTGACCGTAGCTTTCAGTATCGTTTGTTACAGTCCCAGTTACTGTTAGTATTGTGTTTGAGAGGCCTGTTGCAGTACCTTTAGATACTTCAATTCCACCAAATTCATTTCCACTAACTGTTGTTGTTCCTGTTAACTCTACTGCAGATCCGTTTACTAAAATACCGCCATCTGCTCCTACTGTCGTTACATTATTAAGCGTCACGTTAGTTGCGTCATAAACCTGGATTCCGTAAACGCCCTGCCATCCCAGTTCACCTGCCATTTTTACTGTCAAGCCATTCAGTACTATATCATCTGCTGTTACTAAAACCCCTTGTCTTTTTCCATTTGCTAATGTATTAAGGGCTGTTGTGAAAGACAACGTCTTTCCTTCACCGTTGATTGTTACCTTGCGGTTTACATGTAGCGCTTCTGTGATATCCAAAATATCTTCTGTAATGTTGATTGTTGTAATCTCTTCATTCGCTAACGCTAATTTTAATTCGTCAAGATTTTTTACATTTGCAGTTGTTGTTACATTTTTCACTTCTAACGGAATAACTGCAACACTACTATTTGTTCCACCATTAATAACCGCAAAGGCTTTTAATTTTACAAGGCCGTCTCCTGTTACAGGAATAATTGCTTCACCATTTGTCACTGTCACAGAATCTGAACTTGTTGTTGGAGTTGACCCATCTAAAGTATAATAAACTGTATCTCCTGTTGTTACAGATAATTTTATTGTATCACCTGATGTAATTGTAGAATCTCCAATTAATATTGGTGTAGATGCTGTTTGTCCATTTTCTTCAGCCTCTAATGTAATTATTACTTCTTTCGCGGCACCCTCTACAGTAAATGTTCCTTCTACTGTTTTGTAACCTGCTTTTGTTACTGTATAACTATAGATACCATTAGCTAGTTTTGATAAATCAGTAACTTCGTTGCCTGCACTATCCCTTACTACAATTGTTGCCCCGTCCGCACTTGTAAATGTTACTGGGTATGTTGCTACTGGAACTATGTCAGCCTCTAATGTAATTACTACTTCTTTAGCTGCACCTTCTACAGTAAATGTTCCTTCTATTGTTTTGTAACCTTCTTTTGTTACTGTATAACTATAGATACCATTAGCTACTTTTGTTAAATCAGTAACTTTGTTGCCTGCACTATCTCTTACTACGATTGTCGCCCCATCCGCACTCGTAAATGTCACTGGGTAAGTTTCCAAAATTTCACTTTTCGAAATGGTAACTGGTACGTATTTGGCTTTTACATCCTTTGAAGTCGCTATAACAAATGCCTTTTCATATAATCCTGCTTTAGGATTAGTGATTTTTTCATCAACAATAGTAACCGTGATAGCCTCTCCCGCATCAATTGCCGTATTTAAATAAATTACAAGATCATGGTGACCTGAGATAGTACTGTTTTGAATATGAATTCTAGATTTAACGCTTTCTGTATCTGCAGTATTAGCGCTGATATCGCTGTTAGCTAATTGGCTTAAATCAAAATCTTTTGATGAAATAATAAGTTGGTCTCCTTCAACTAAAGCCGTAGTCGGAGTAATAACAAAAGTCCATTCCCCTTTGCTATCTTCTGTTGCATCATTTGTACTTACAGTAGCACTTTGTACAATTGTAGATTCAGTTATCGCTACTAGCGCTGCAATCGCATCAGTAATTGCTTTTGCCGCCGCTAATTTTTCAACATCTGTTGTTGCTAAACCTGCTGCTGCCACTGCATTTGTTACTGCACGGTATGAGGATGGAGTGTAGTCCGTTGCTATTAGCTTTGATGCCGCGAACTTCGCTGCCGCTAATGCGTCCGCACCTGGTGTTGGTGTTTGTACATTTCCACCAGCACCACCACCAGCACCACCGCCTCCTCCTCCACCTGTACTAGGTGCACCTGCATTCGGCGCTGTCCCAACAATGACATTCACAATTTGTGACGCTATTGCCGCAAAGTTTGAAACAATTCCTGCAGCTGTTGAGCCAGATGGGACAGTCAATTCATTTATTTTCAAATTTGTACCAACTGTTATTTGTGCAGCTGGATTTGAAACTGCCAAAGCCTCTACTGTCCCTGAAATTTTTAAGGCAAGTTCTGCCGCAGTTGTTAATAATAGCTGTGCGATATTAGCATTACCTGTCAATTCCAGTTTCGCTGTCGATTCAATCGTAACTTTTGAAACTGTTCCATCGACATTGATTATTGAAACTGAAGCAGCTACTGTAATTTCAGTAATTACGGAATCCGATTCAATAGCAATATCGTTACGCTTTACATGAACTTTTCCGGCTTTAAAATTTCTTAATTTTACATTCGGTCCTTTTTTCTCTTCGTTGGCAAACTTATTATCTAACGAGGCAATTTTACCGAAAATTGCGTCATCTATGATTAAATCTCCTTTAACTGTAGTGCCATCTAACTCGACTGAATTTTCAACATTTGTTGTTACGGTTGCGTTACCTGTTACTGTCAATCCAGAAACGAATACATAATCAGCATTAATCGTTAGTGCATTAATTATTGCATCAGACTTGAAAACTACTGCCTTATCTACTGTACCCGCATTATTCAGTATTAGAGAATCAATACTTGTAATAACACCATTTGTAACTGTAGCGACAATGGAAGCGTCATTTAATGCTTCTTTATTATCCTCTGTAAATATTGATTTCACAGAATTATCGTATGAATAAGTTGTTCCATTCACAACAAGACTGGCTGTTGTGTAATCATCCAGTTTGAAAGTTACAGTTTGAGGTGTTTCAGGAGTTGATGAAACTACAGCTTCTGCACGTGTAATAAATGCTGCCATTTGACCACGTGTTACATTAGAAGCACCATCAAATTTAGTAGCTGTTTTTCCTGTTGTTACTTTATTTTCATATAGAGCAGCAATTGCTTCTTTATAATCTTCACGTACGTCTGTAAATGGTAATGCATCAACATTAGTAGATTTTAAATTTAATGCATTGGCAATAATCTTCGCTACGTGATT
This sequence comes from Solibacillus sp. FSL R5-0449, assembly GCF_037975215.1. NCBI lineage: Bacteria > Bacillati > Bacillota > Bacilli > Caryophanales > Caryophanaceae > Solibacillus > Solibacillus sp. FSL R5-0449. The sequence continues at coordinate 604,766 of NZ_CP150239.1, read as the reverse complement.
ACGTTGGATATTTGCTCCTTGGCGGAAAGTACCATCTTCATAACCATCAATAATACCTGCTTGTTTTAACGCAGCAATTGCTCCGTAGTATTGATGATTACTTGGGATATCTTTGAAGTTGGGATTAACTACATTAGTTGTATCTAAACCTAGTACACCAGCAATAATTTTTGCTGCTTGACCACGCGTCAAGTTTTGTCCTGGTTTAAATGTACCATCTTGATAACCATTAATGATGCCACGATCACTTAAACTCTTAATTGCATCAAAAAATTGGTTTGATGAAGATACATCTTTGAATGAACTTGCTTCAGGTGCGATTGGTGCGGCAACTGCTACAACTGAAGCTGCAACCGCTGCTGCTGTTGTAGCTTTTATGAACTTCGATTTTTGTCTTTTATTCATACCTAAATAAATACCTCCAATTTCCTAAAATAATAGTAAATTTCCACCAATGGTGAATATAATCCATTGTACCCTATTATTTACCAATTTTCTATGTTATTGGATTTTTATTTATTTTTGTTAGGATAATTTTCACTATAATTAACCGATAAATAAATCTAAAATGTAAATTGAACTACTTTTACTTTCTATTTTATAAATTTCAAAAGAGTTATTTCTCAAATTAAATTATTTTGGATTTTATAACTTTTCCTGTTATAAGTAAAAAACTGCGTGAACCTAAAATCTAGGTTCACGCAGTTTCCATTTTTATTGATTAATATTTACTTCAAGCTCTTTTACTTCACCATTTACATCACGGAAACGGATAGTTACTTTTATAATGTCTGTTTCAACTAAATCTGTAAATCTTGTTTTATTGAATGTGATACTCAATTTTCCATCTGGAGAAGTTGTTACAGCTATCCTGTCTTCACTTGTAACAGTTACAGTATCTGCAGTTGTACCAGAAATTAATTCTATTGAATCAATTGTCGTCAATTGCGTAATTTCTGTGTTCGTAAATGCAATATTCATAGTATCCGCAGTAGTTGTGATTACACCTGCAGTATCATTTGTAGTAGTTTCTGGTGACCCAGTACCTTCGTCTGTATTATCTGTGTTTTCATCTGGATTTTCATTTTCTCCAACTGGTTCATCCATGTTTTCATCCGGATCTTCATTTTCAACGTACGGCTCTCGAGGCTCCGATAAGGTATTAACTGGACGCACTTCAACTTTTTCACCATTATTCGTTACAACTAAATCAAATACGTTCCAGTAAATCTCTGTCCCTTCTCCTTCTGGTACTTCGAAAATATGTGCTGAAGCTGTCGCATTCCCTAAGAACACGTCCAGATAGTGTTAATGCCATAGTATTGATATACGCAGAATTGATATTCCCCGTCCAACTGCCCCTTACCTAAACGAACTAATATATAGCATAACATGCCCCCCCTGGAAAAACAGGTGGGCGCTATTTGACGTTTACTTTTATATTAAGGGTTTACCGAGCAAACCAGCTTTACTTGAAAAACGAATGCAATACCGCTTCTGATAATATTTTGAGATAATTGTTTTAAAAATATACATATATTCGTATTTAATCACCAAAAGTGTGTAAGAACCTATTCTACTTGACGGTTACAACTTTTTCAGAAGAAGATATTCCCTAATTCAATTATAAAGCTTGTATAAAATTCCATGAGTCTCTACACATATTTTCTAAATTTCTTTTCGCTGACCAATTTAACTCTTTTTTAGCTTTTGACACATCTGCATAACTAAAAGCAATATCCCCTGATCGACGGTCTACTATTTTATAAGGAATTTTTATATTATTCACAGATTCAAAAGTTTTTACAATTTCTAGCACACTAGTTCCTTGCCCTGTCCCTAAGTTATATATATGAACCCCAGTAGTTATATTTTTCAAAGCAGCAACATGACCTTCAGCTAAGTCCATTACATGAATATAATCCCGAACTCCCGTGCCATCTTGGGTTGGGTAATCATCACCAAATATCTGAAGTTCTTTTAAATTTCCTTTTGCTACTTGTGTTATATAAGGCATTAAATTATTTGGAATCCCCTTCGGCAATTCTCCAATTACAGCACTTGGGTGAGCTCCAATTGGATTAAAATAACGCAATAAAGCTACTTCAAAATCTGTATTTGCATTCGCTAAATCTGTTAAAATACGTTCACAGATGGCCTTAGTTTCTCCGTATGGATTAGTCGTTGGAAGCAATTGCATCGTTTCATCAAATGGTACATTATTATCTCCATAAACAGTAGCAGATGAACTAAAAATGAATTTTGTTACACCATATTTCTTACATACATCAGCTAAAGTAAGTGTAGTTAATAAATTATTCCTATAATATTTTATTGGTTCTGAAACTGATTCACCAACTGCCTTATAGCCAGCAAAATGTATTACTCCATTAAAGTCATATTCTTCAAATAAACTAATAACTACTTTCTCGTCAGCAATATCTATTTCATGAAAAGGTATATTTTCTTTCGTAATATCTTCTAAAGAAGATAACACTTCTAGACTGCTATTACTTAAATTATCTGCGATTACTACTTTAAACCCTTCTTCTATTAACGCTACTACTGTATGAGAGCCTATAAAACCAAGCCCTCCAGTTACCAAAATAGTCATAAGAAATTATACTCCTTTAATTATTCAGTCCTACCCTTTTTATATGTTTCAGTCTCATTTTGATTATATAAGTTTAATTTGCCAATTATAATTATTTCTTTATATAGTGCAGTTGTTCTTTCTAAAAAGTTTCTTTCTTATTTTTATTCCCCTCTGATTTAGTTTTATCTAACATTACAATTATTGTTCTAAACTGAATAATCAAATCTAGTATAAAAGAATAATTACGAATATAGAATAAATCAAATCGTAACTTATCTTCAACAGTCGTAGTATATTTACCCATGATTTGTGCATAACCTGTAATACCTGGTTTTACAGTACTTCGGTATGTATATGAATTATGCTCCTTTTCAAACTGTTTGATAAAAAATTCCCTCTCCGGGCGTGGACCTACAATCGACATATCACCTTTTAAAACATTTAAGAATTGAGGCAACTCATCTATTCGAGTCCTTCTAATGAAATGGCCAAACTTTGTAATTCGTGGGTCATTTTGACCTGCTAATACAGGACCTGTTAACTTTTCAGCGCCTTCAACCATTGATCTAAATTTATAAATCGTAAACTCTTTATTATTTTGCCCTAAACGAGCTTGTTTATAAAATATACTTCCCTTGGGTTCTTTAATTTTCATAATGATAACTACAATTAAAAAAAATACAGATAGACTTATTAAAGCTATAGAAGAAATTACTATATCGTATCCTCTTTTTATTATAGTCTGAGAAATTGACAAGCCAAATGGTTTTACACCCATTACCATCGTATCATCAATTGTTGTAATAATAGATTGTGATAATAACGCATCATAAAAATCCGGTATAACATATACTATTTTTCCATTTTTAATTGCTTCATATATAATTTGTGATTTCAAATTATTCTCAACTTTAGACCCTATTACCACATAATCAATATCGTCTAATTCCCATAAAATTGTATCTAGTGAGGCGCTCTCTGATAAATGGTTAATATCTGTATTTTTTCCAAACTGAAATTCCATTTGATATGCTATTTTTTCTTTTTCTTCATACTCACCAATAAAAAGTACAGTATGAATTTTTTTAGAGATAAACGCATAAATAATAAATTTCCAAATGATAAGCAGGAAATTCCCTATTATATAAGCAATTAAAATAACAGACCGTGGCAAAGCAAATTCCCGAAATAAAAATGATGCCGCCATTGTTAAAAACATCATTAATGTTGAAGCTACAAAGACATTGCGAATGATATCCCATTTACTTTTACTATCTACTGTATAAAGCTCATACATCATAATAAAAAACAATGTAATTAATAAAATCCATGGTACTAATGACAAAAACGCACTCCAGTTTTCTGTTTTTATATCTTGAAAGCGAAAATTAAACGCAAGTATATATGCTATAAACATCAAAAATAAATCTACAAAAATAATCGTAAACTTTTGAGTGCTGGTACTCCTTATATCACCCAAAATAAAACCTCCAATTTCCTACAAATAGTAAATACTACCTCTTTAATTTAATTAACTCATCCAAATATTTTAATGATAAATATTGACGTGAAAATTCTTTTTCCATTAATAAACGTCCATTTTCTCCCATTGAGATACGCAAACTATTATTATCTAATATTTTTAAAATGGCTTCTCTAAATTCATTTGGATTTTCTGGATTCGCATAAATCCCACAGTTATTCCCTTCTACAAGCTCTCGCGAAACACCATCCACACCAATAACAACAGGTTTACCAGCACTAAGGTAATCAAAAACTTTACTAGGATATACAGTTTTAAATATATCAATTTTAGGTAAAATTGCTGTTCCTATAGCGGAAATTGCACAATAGTCATTAATTTTTTCACGTGGTTGTTGCCCTAAAAATGTAACGTTATTTATTTTTTCTTCTTTTGCTTTTTTTATTAAATTTTCTTTTTCTTTGCCATTGCCAATTAGCAAAAAATGTATATTCTCATCTTTTGAACATACTTTTGCAACATCTAAAAGTTGTTCTAATTTATTTGCAGTACTATGTGATCCAAAATAAGAAACAATAAATTTCCCCTTATATTCTTTCTTTAGTTGTTCTAATCTTTGGTTATTGCTTTGCGGATAAAAAACATCTAAATCGGCGCCATTGGGAATATATATTATTTTGTTTTTATCGACCCTCTTTTTATTAATTAAAAAATCTTTAAAAGCAGGTGTTAAAACATTTATTTTATCTGCATATTTATAAAATAACTTTTCTCCTAAATATGAAAGCTTTATTAATAGCTTACTATTTAGAAGGCCTAATTCTATTGCTGATTCCGGCCAAATATCTCTAACTTCAAAAACTAATGGCATCCTCTTAAAAAATTTTAAAAGAACTCCCGTAATTCCAACAAATAATGGTGGTGAACTCACAATTACAACATCGTGCTTCTTTAACTTTAACAAACCTATAAGTGAAGAGGAAAATGTGAAAGAAAAATAACCCCATAACCTTCCCAACAATGATTTATTATAGGACTCTGATACATAAGTTCTATATAAAGTTGTTTTTTCAGAATACTGCTCCATTGTGTATAATTTCCCTTTATACTTTTCCTTTTTTGTACCTGACGTATAATTTACATTTCCAGCAATAACAGTAATTTCATGCCCCTCACGTTCCCAATGTTCAATCATTTTGTTAAACCTTGATAATCCTGATTCATCTTTATCTAAGAAATACTGATAAACTAATAATATTTTCATGTTATACCTCTTAATTGTCTTTTGTTAAAAATAATTAAATTATATTTAAACTTATTTTTTTTGTAAATCTTTTAATAAATTCACCTCTTTTAGCACTGTGTTCTCAATACTAAATTTGTTGAACGAGTCATGTACGCTTGAGAGCTGATTAATAAAATCTCGATCTGTATTTTTACTAAAGAAATCTTCTTCTGCTAAATATACATTTGTAAAATCCCCTAACATTTCTTCACATACTTCTAATTTGGAAGTTATTACGGGGATTCCATATGTAGCCATTTCACAAACCATTACGCCTTGGGCATCTAATCTTGTAGGCATCAAGCAACATCTGTATTTATTCAACAATGCAGGAAAATCCTTTTGACTAATAAATTCATTAATCACTTTCATATTTTTAGGCAATTTATTGTAATTAAAATACTCACCTTTTCCATATACATGGAATTTAAATTCAGGGTTTGATATAGCAAACTTTACGACAAGGTCAATTGCATACTTAGAAACATCTAAGGGCCTAACCGTAACAAAATCAGCCAAAGATTCATCATCTAAATGGTAATGACTATTTACAAAGACTTGATTAGCGTTATTATTAATTATCTTATACTCAACCTTTTTAAAATCTATACCCAAACATAAAGAAGCGTGCTTTTTCATCCAATTACTAACACATATAATAGTTAATTTATCTGCCCGGGTTAATTTTTCAATAAATTGCTTCATTATTTTTAATTTTACTTCGTCATACAAATCTCGAAGGATTAATTTAACATAACTTTCCTTATTAAATTTATAATTTTTCGGATAGTAATCGGAAGTTTTTAAGACCTCATGACCGTGAAAAAATACAATAACCTTCTTAACCTTAAAATAAATTTTATTTATTAAAGTAATATGATTTTTTAAGTTAGGTGCATGAGAAACAATTATATCCTTCATACTTAATTTATCTGCTTTAATTAAAGCTAAAAAATTATTCTTTGTTATTACTTTAATCCCCTCAAAATAATAATTTTCAACAGCTACCATAGACACCACAGTAAATTCCAATTTTTGCTCTTGATATATTAAATTTCGACTATGTACATACGACATAGCATATTTATCTTTCTCGCTCGGATAATTTTGAGTTAAGATGTATATCAAATTTATTACCTCCTAAGTCAATTGCAGAATTTTGTGTAAAATACATTTGCATTTTTGTTTGTGCTCAGCCGGAAGCTCAATACATTTACCCAGGAATTGATATGACTTCTTATTAGCATATACATTCTACCTTCTACTAAGTTTTATAATTAAAAAACCTAATACCCCTGTTACTATTGAAATTAAAGTTGATATTACAGCATATATTATTAATAAATCTGTAATATTTAAATTTTTGTTAAAAATCCAAAGTACCGCTAAAACAATTGCTAAAAGCTGAACTGCCTGTATATAAAATTCTATATTTTGATAATCATATAAAATAAACAAGTAATTAACAGGGTAAACGATATACATAGCAAATAAACTAGGTATTAATATCTTTGAATACCTCGCCGATTCCATCCATATTTCTCCAAAGAAATAATATATAACTAAATCAATAATAAAATACAATACAACAAAAATTGGTATACCCGTTATAAAATTAAATACCAGAATTTTTTTATATGATTTTGCGCAATTACCTTTGTATTCCATCTCTTTGGTAGCCATATTCTTGAATAAATCTGCTGATCCACTTCCTAAAATACTTATAGGACTCCTCAATATTCTTTCCGTGAGACTATAAAATCCCAATTCTTGAGAAGTAAATAAAAATGAAGTAGCTAATAATATTGAATTTGATGATAAAGTACTCAGTAATTGTATAGGCAATTGCAATAGAGGAAATTTTCTATATTCAATTATAGTTTCTTTAAGTTGCTTAAAGGAAAAAACTGTATCTACAAAGTCTAGTTTTAATCTAAATTTTAAGGTAATGATACAAAGAATTTGAGCTATAACAACAGCCCAAATTAAATATGAATTTAAAAAATAACCTATTATCAAGGAAAATATCGCTATATTTATTTGATTCGTTACTTTGTTAGTAGACACTACTTTAAATTCTGTATTCTTTATTCCATACTGATAGAAAACTTGATAAATACCTACTGAATTTACAGAAATAAATGCTAAGATGCCTATACTATAAGGGTTGTAATGACTAAACAAATTTATATTGTTTAAGAATATAGTTAAAAAAAATGCGAATAAAATAGCAGCTATAAAATTAATATAAATAATATTTTTTAGCACTTGTTTTATTTTCTTATGACTTACAAGAGGTATTGCCATTTCAAATCGCATCGTAGTAAATATAACCCCTATAGAAACCACGGTTAAATACAAAGAATATATACCTATTTCTTCGGGTCCGAAAAGACGGGTAATTATTGGTAATGTAAATAACGGAATTATTTGTGCTAACATTGTTCCACTAAATAAAACCCATAATTTTTTATACATAGCTATCCCTACTATTATCTCCCACTTTTATAAAGTTCTTTTTGTGTTAATCTATATATTAAATTTAAAATTGGCATTCCCAATCTAATTAATCTACCTATTAAGCTTAATTTAGAGACTCTCAATTCTTTAGGCCTTCCGCTTCGATTATAAGCATCCCAAAATCTCCACCAAGCAATTGTTTCATAAAAGACCTTTCGATGAGTTAAATTTGGTATAATTTTTTTGAGACGTAATTGATAATTAATTAAATAGCCTTTTATATTATTTTGTTTAAACTGATTATTCAGCGTAATCCCATCTTCTTGATACTCAACAATCTTTAGCAATGAATTGGTACAGTATAGTTTGTACTCTAATCCAACTTGATCAAACATATATGCTTCCGGGATGAATTTTACATCTTTATATTCTGGAAATTTAAATCTTCTTAAAATATCTGTACGATTGATTTCACAACAATCTTTAAAATTAAATCTACGTTTTTCAGGAAAATGCATTTCTATATAGGTAAGTGACTCATCCGGAAATACATCACCTATTAATTCCCCATTAGGATCTGAACACTTCCCAATAATACCTGAATAGCTACCCTCATTCTTTATTTCAAGTGCTAAATTTCTCAAAATATCAACACTATTATTAGGCAACCAATCATCAGAATCTAAAATCATAAAATACTCCCCATCAGCATTATCTAAGCCTAAATTAATAGCGGTATATTTACCTCCATTTGCTTTCTTTATATATTTAAAATCAGTATATACATTGATTAAATTATCTAGGTAGTGATTAACCTGGTTCTCTGTATCATCATAAGATCCATCGTCAATAATTAAAACTTCAAAATCCTTACAAGTTTGATTCACTAAACTTTCTAGGGTTCTTATAATTGTATGTGCCCTATTATATGTAGGTATACAAATTGTCAAAAACATTATTGTTCTCCTTTGTTCTCCTCATTAATGAAAATTGATATCATTGCCAATCCTAAAAACAACCACATTGGTAACATATAGATGGTACTAGATGGACTTAAAGCACCTATTATAAAACCTGTTAAAGAAATAGAAATTGCTCCTGCAAAACGATTTCTATAATCACTGCTATTTTGTTTAAATATATAATAGTTTTTTATAATTAAATACATGTACCAAACCATAAATAGAACAAAAAACACAGCACCTTGCTCCACTAGTATTTCTATCCAAAAATTATGCATAGCACCTGTTTCACCTAACCAACCCATGTGTAACATGGGAGATGCACCAGCTCCAACACCAATTAAATTAGAATCTATTAATCCTTCTATACCGTGGATTAATAAGTTTTGTCTTGTTCCCATTGAATCAAAATTTGCTGTATTATTCATCTCTAGAAACTCTAATATGGCATCATAAATATCTACAAAGTTAACATAAACTTTTTGCAATAAAGCTTTAAATGAATCTGAAAGAATACTCATAAAAACTATTATTCCACATAAACTTAAAGCAAAATATAATAGTTTCTTCTTATTTTCTATCAGGAAATAAAGTCCAACTATTCCTAAAAAGGCTATTAAATTTAATCGGGAATTTGTATAGTATATGACTATAAAAAGTATAATGGCGCCTAGCCATTTAAATTTATTTTTTGAAAATAAAACAAATGGTAAAACTAGATTTAGCACTGTAGCAAAGTTATTAGGATTACCCCAAAACACAGTAGGCTCTGTATCAGATCCTGTATATTGTGAGGGTGCTAAAGGTAACCTAAAACTAGTGAACATTTCTAAAAATGCTATTGGAATTACAATAATTAGTGTGACTGTAATACTTTTTACGATTAGACTTATTTCCTCATTGTATGAAAAATGATGAACAAGGATAAATATAATTGATAATCCAATTAAATAATAAATGAAGTATGCAATTGAAAAACTTATGGAATCACTCCATAGCATTGATGCTATCATCCAAAACACACCAAAATAAGGAAGGACTATATACCATTTCTTATAATAAAGGACATTTATTTTTTTTAACTTAACAACTTTTAATAACATTATCCCCAAAAATAATGCTATTAAAATATGACTAAAATAAAGCGATTTTATAGCTAAATATGGCCCCAAAAATAAAGAAAATATAAAGAAAAAGTTACCAAGATTCTTCATATAACACTCCTAATTTATTCAAATGAATTTATCTGTCATAAATAAACAAAGCAGGTTACATTATATTTCCTGCTTTGTGCATAATGTAAGATTTAATTTAAATAGTATTTATATTCCCTGTTCTTTTCCAATATGCTCTGAATAATACAATTGCAGTTCCCAATATTATTGCTAATAAAAATCCGATTATTAAATTTAAAAGTTTATTAGGACTGGTTGGGTTTTCAGCATATGTTGGTTCAATAATAATTCGAATAAATGGATCAGGATTGAAACTATCTAATCCTGTTTTAACAGATTGGTATTTTGCCAATACACTTCTATATTCATCAGATTTTGCATCAATCTTAGCTTTTATTTGTAACAACTGATTTTGTACATTGCCATCAATATTTGCTAAAGCTGCACTCTGTTGCTCATTTAAATCTATTACAAATTGTGTATCTGAAATAGTTTGTAATATTAAAATCTCCGGCAGTTCATTAGAACTAATTAGGTTGTTATATGTAACCATTAAGTTTTCAATTTCACTTGATAGCACTTCCGATTCACTTAAATAAGTAGCTTCCAAATCATCCAGAGTTTTCTTAACAGAATTATTCATATCAGATTTAGTTTCATTAATTAGAACCTGTAAACCTTGTTGTGTTTCTTGGGGTGTTAACCCAGTATATACTAATTCAACTAAGTTAGAATTTGGTTCATTTTTTATTAACAAATTTTCCTGATTAAAACTTTCAAAATTACTTTTACTAAACGCTTCGTTCATTTTCGTTTCATTTTGGATTCTTTGAATATATACCAGGGGTGTAAATTCAGTGGCTATAAAATTAGACATAATCCCCGTATCCTGTGTTCCACTGGCTACTTGTACTACTGCCTTTGACTCATATCTATCTTCCATAAAATACCAACTAATTACAAATGCAATTACAATACCTATAATAATGGTTAAAACAATAATCCATTTGCCTTTAAAAATAATGTCGATAAGCTCACGCAGTTCCAACGATTCCCTCACTATACCTTCTCTCCTTCAGAAACATTTAATTTTAATATCACGCCAAAGAAAATCCCCAATATTATAAATATTACTCCTGTAGTACTTGGCAATGAATCATTGAATAGAGCTTGAATAAAATACGCTCCTCCTCCAATACCTAACACCACTAAATTTTCTTTACCTTTAAATAATACCCTTATAAATTTGATTAACGTAAATCCTGCAATTAAAATAAATGGTAAAAACCCGAATAATCCTGCTCCATATAAAACTCCTAAATAAGTATTATGGGGTTTGTCCACTATTATTTCTTCATTCCAGTTCCCTGATCTTGCATCAATATTATAATGAGGGAAATGATACATAAAAGTATCCATTCCATAACCTAAAAGAGCCCTATCTTGAACTAAGCCTAAACCCTTCTCCCATATATATAAACGACCAGAACCTGCACTCCCATCTCTCTCAGGCAATATCGGTAACTCAACAGTACTATTGGAAGCATAGACTGTATTTTCTTTGTAAATTAATGATGATATTTCTTGTAATTCATATGGATTTGAATTTAAAAAATAGCCAAATGATTCTGACCATATTATTGGATTTTTAATGGATAACACGTGAAATATTGGTGCAGTAACAGACAAAAATAATATTAGACTAATAATAGCTTTTTTCTTTTCCTTCATTTTAAATAGTATTAAAAAGAAAAATGGAATAGTAGTTATTATAGTTAAGAAACCACTAGTTGACATAGCCATAAACATCACTAAAATTGAAACAATGGAAGTAACTGCGCCTATAATAGAATCAGCCCATATTTTTGAAGTAATGGACCATGCTAAAAACATTACTGTCATTATCGCAAACATACCACTCATATAATTCCACTGATTAAGCGTTCCGACAAGTACTGCTCCCTCTGAAATAGAAGCTCCTGCAGGAATTGTAATAGAAACTAGCTTTTGAAGCCAATTCTGTTCTAATAAATTTTTGCCATAAAAGTTCATTGTAATAATATAAAAGTTAACATAAACAAAAGGCATCATTGTATACATAATATAACGCACAACATTTTTAGGATATTCTATATTCATAGCTACAAATATTAATACTAAATAACATAACCAACTAATTGCACCATCTGATCGATTATATTGGCCATTTAAAGAAATTGTTACATTCGGAGAAGTAATCGTCGACAAGATAAGGGCAACAGAGAATAGACTTAATATATAATTTAGCTTTGTTTTACGAATTGTACCTCTCATAAAAACTATTTTAGCTAAAAATAATCCCCCTGTAATAATCGTTCCATAACTAAGTAATAATGCCTTATAATGTGTGAATAATTCTCCTTTTACTCCTGAAGATAACACATCTATATTTGAAATTATAGAACTAATTACTTCTTCTCCGTTCGCTAATACTAGTAAGGGCATAAAGCCAATTAAAAACAATAATATTCTAAAAATCCATTTATCGATATTAGCTCTTGCTTGCTCATTTTCTTGCTCGTCATCAAAAGATTTGGATTTATGTAGTTCTTCATAAAATAATGTCACATTAATTCCCCTTTCTAACTATATTTTTCTATTTGAGTTAAATTCTGTTTTAAATACTCTTGAAATTCTTGTGAATTATCTAGTTTCCAAGACCATTCATAAGATTTTTCAAAAACAGATTTTGCATCATCATATTGCTTTAATTTTAATAATACTTCACCGTACTGGGCTAGGAATATTGAATCTTCTACTTTATAAGGATTTATATCCAAAGTTTTTTGAAATAAAATAGAAGCTTGCTTAAATTCACTATTATTCATTGTAATTAGTGCCCCTAGGTAATTAACTGCTTCTGAGCTAGGCTGTAACTTTAATAATTCATTAATATATAATAAAGCCTCACTAAAATCACCTTCTTGATATGTATTACTCGCTTGGTTATATAACATTTCTTCATACATAAATTGCTCATCTTGCTTATTACCAATATATTTCGCAGTAAAAACTCCAATGATTATAAACGCTACTATACTTAATAATATATATCTTCTAATGTTTTCTGTTAGCCTCATTTTTCACAATCCTTTATATTAATTTAAAATGACGTTTCTATTATACACTAAATTTATATCCCTATCCGTACAATCACAATATTCTCTCTTCCACTGTGAGAAAACAACAATATATGTCCAAAATGTATTTCCGGTTTTTGTATGTGCTCTTTGTTATTTGGTATTGGAGATCTAGGAAAGGGCTAGCCCTTTCCTAGATCTCCAATATTTCGCGCTTTACTATTCACTTTTTTATTCTTCTACATACACGTTATCAATATCCATTAATACTTCGCCGATTAGATGGATTGCCGAGTTATAATTCAGGAATATTCGAATCACCTTTTCTCTCCGTCTAATCTGTTGATTGATATTTTCTACTCGATACGTTGTACGGATAAAGCGGTGAATCGCCGGTTTAAACTGATAATATTGTGTCACTTCATCGAAACCTTGTTCCAATACATCCATCGCTTTTTCGTATTTATCCACTTCGCTGTATTCATCATGGAGAGCCTGGTATTTTAACTTGGCACCTTTTAATGTATCTTCCCGGAAAATCGCGGATACTTTGCGACGAAAAGCTCGGGTATCTTTTTTCGGAAGTTTTGTAAAAATATTTCGTTAGAAATGGAAGTGGCAGTGTTTCCAGCCTGTCCCTAAAAAGCTTTCGGAAGTGGCTTTCTTCAAGCCTACATTCGCATCCGAAATAACCAGTTCAGGCTTGTTTTGCGTTTTTCCCGCACTTTGATATACATGGCGTCTACTTATAAAAACGCAAAATGACAATGGTCAAGTTTACGGCTGGCCCACTCTTTATTAAGCAGATCCAAACGCTTCGTTAGTGTAGAAATAATAGATGCTGATACCGTTAGGCCAATGAGTTCCTCTACGATTTTTGTCACGCGACGTGTGGAAACGCCCTGTACAACCATTTCCATCATCGACAGAATTGCGCTGTGTTACCCGTGTATCGTTTCGTTCATAGGCTTCTGCTTGAAGATAGGCGTCACGTTCATGTTCCATGTATTGATTTAATATTAAAATAACCGAAAATTTAATGATGTTGTCAATATCAGATCCGAGTATCGCCGCTTCAATTTCTTCAAGATTTAGGTTAAGATTAAGTTGAGTCATAATAATTCCTCCTAATGTTTTGGTGGCACAATAATTTACCCTGGAATTGATATGACTTTTCACTTTTACACAATTATATATACATATTCCGGTAGAACAAATTATTGTCACCCTTTACCCTACATTTACTTAATGGATCCTTTGAATCTTATATGATTTTGTCTGAGCTTGATAAATCTATCTAACGAACGATCTACCTAAGCTTTCGATAACTCAAATCTGAGACCAAAAAATAATTTTTTTTTGCCCTACTCACTTTCTATCATTTTCATATTTACTTTACAAGCAAGAATACTTAATACACGATTCACTTTATTGGTAAATTTCAATATAATTAAGTGCAATCTTCAAGCAGTTTTTTACACTTTACGCTAAGATACCCTTTTCCTTTTTTTCTTTAAAGCTACCGGCAACTTTTTTTCGATAATTAACGCCATCCATATGTACAACTTCCAGTCTGCCCAGTAAATGGTCTAGAGTAGCCGTTGTAATACCTTTGTTTCCCATCGATTCCCTCCATTACTTTGGGTTCTTATTTGAAGTTAAAATAACCCGTAGTTTTTACCTATAAATTAATAATATTCTGAAACAATAAATTAGCTTCAAGTTGGTCCATTACCTATATAAATTATATCGTTAAAAATAATCAAATCTTCACTTTATATTGGCTTAAGGTGATTTGAGATTTATGGGTATATTCTTCTATTTTAAGGCGATAAAGCAACTCACCCTTTGTCACAAAATGAAGCATGAACCCTTTATAAATTACTTCTCATTCATGTCTTATGACTAAAAATATTTTACCTAACGCAAACGGCAGGTAGTGATTTAAAAGAGCAAAATTATAATGTCAAACCACTGTAATTCCTCTAAAAGTGTTGACTGTCTTTATTTGATTACTGCACCTCTAGATCAAATTTTGAAAGTGAATTCAACTATTTTTCGATCTCTTTTTTTGGTTCTAAGTCAAATGTTGGGGTGAAATCTTTTCTAAACTTATTTCATCCAACATGACCACCTATATTTTTACACTTTAAATTTAATAAAATCTTTGCTTTAAAGTGATGGAAATGTCTGATTCCATAAGCCTCCCGTTTCATCACTTTTGTTTTATTATTAATGCTTTCTAAAAAGCCATTAGAATAGCCAAATGAAAAACTGTTTAGGATTTCTGTTTGCCAATTCAAAAGGTCAGGATGTGACGCTTGAATACTAGTATTCCAAATTATTCAACTTGCTTATAAAATTAGAATAATTCCTCTTTAATCTTCCTTAGATTCGTTTTAACGACGGATTTTGTAAGAATTTACTACCCTACGATTTTTAATGCTTAATCTTTTGAATGCGACAGTCGTGCTCTTTCGTTGTCCGTTGTTCCCATGCGGGACATTGATGCACACGAAGCGGCATTTCAAACGAAATCGTCATACCCATCTCCAACTCTTGTAATATCTACACCTTTTAATCTTGGAATATTCATGTTAAAATTCATACAGCACAAATCACCTTTCTATTGCTTGTTTCTCGACAATTCAAGTATATAAAAAAGTGTGATTTTGTGCTTTTTTATTATGAAATTGTTTGAATATCTAAATGATAATTATAGAACCAGAATACATTAACAGCGCATAAAAAAGCTGCTACTCTAATCATTAGATATCCCTAACAATTAGAGTGCAGCTCTATTCAAAAATCAATAAATTTAATTCGAATACTAAAGATTATTAGTTAGTAGAAATTAGTCTAACTGCACCATTAGTTACATTATACTCAAAATTATAAGTTTTACCTTTATAAGAAATTGAGAATGTATTATTAGGTGTAGCAGATAACTTTGTACCATAGAAGTATACATTTAAAACTTTGTTATCAGCTGTTGGACTTACTGATGTTGTTCCACCATTAAAGCCAGTAACAATGATTTCATTTGTAGAAACAGCTTCACTAAATGTTAATGTAACAGAATCGACTGTTGTCGTAACATTATTTACAACATTTGCATTAACAGTAAATGTTGGAGTAGCTGCGCCAGAAATAAATTCAATTGATTTACTGATTGATGTTAATCCAGATAAACCAGAGTTTGTAGGTGTTGCAGTTACAGTTACTTCTGAAGGATTAACTGTTGTTAATTGAATTGCTGTATTAACAGAGCCATCTAATAAAATTGTTGAAATTTCTTTTGTTTCAAATGCTGGGATTACAACAGTTCTAGCTTGACCTGATACTACATTTGTTGTCGCTGGTACTGTTACTGTAACTGGTGTAGACCCTGCACGAACTGTAAATGTAACCGGTGTATTTCTTAATTCCGATGGTGTGCCAACTGGTGATGTATAAGAACGTGGCTTACCATTTTGATCAGATAACTGATAAGTGAAGTTAACATCGTTTCCTTGACCAGCTTTTGTGATTTCATTACCTTCTGAATCAGTAACTTTTAATGCACTTGTATATTCATTTGAATATACAGAACGGAAGTAAGTAATTTCACCAGTTTTAGAAATTTTATTATCAGTTAAAGAATCCCCAATAAATGCTACAGGTGTTGCATAACCATTTAATAAACCTGTTACAGTAAATTTAGCCTTACCATCTTTATCTGTTTTTACTGTTACGTAACCGCTATCTGATGTAACAGTTTGTGCCGTTTTATTTGCATATACAACTACATCCGTTGGAGTTGAAGTACCAGTATTTTTACTGAATCCTACTTTAACTTCTGTATTCGGTAATACTTTACCCGCTTTATCTTTTAAAGTAACTACGTAATCACGACCACCAATTTCAGATGTTGAAGTTAAAGTTGATGGAGTGGAAACACGGTAAGCAGATTCTTGTTTACCTTCTGCTTGAATTGTTAAGTCATATAAAGCTTCTGCAGTAAATTTAGCTGTTGTACCTTGTGCTTGTAAAGCTGACGCACTATACTTTTTAGCAGTTGATACTGGAGACTTACGAGTACCACCAGAAGCATAAACTACAGGTGTAACAGATGCATCTGTTCCTGTAATTACAATATTAGCTTTACCATTTTCATCTAATGTAACAAGTGCTACATTATGTCCGCCAGTTGTGAACTCATATAAAGATTCTACTTTATTAGTTGCAATACCGCCAACGAAACCGCCTAAACCTAACACTTTAGCATTAACAGCTTTATCAGGTGTAACATTTAAATTTTCCTTAAACGTTACATAATACTGAGCATTTTCTTCACCAGTAATTTGATAAACTTTTTGCTCACCATTAGCTAATTCAGTTTTTTCAGTTACGTCTTTAATAGCTACTGATTGATTCCAGTAAACTACGCCAGTTGTTCTTACTGTAGATTTAACAGATGAATATGCTACTACTGTATCTTCAAATGATTTTGAATATTCACGAGTATAAGTATAAGTAGCGAATCCTTCAGCATCAGTCAGAACTTCTTCTTTAATTTGTGGAGTTAATAGTTGGTCATTACCTGGATCGATAGTAATAGTTACTGGAATATTAGCTGCAGATTCCCCAGCTTTTGTAGTAACTTTAACTTTTAATGTAACAAATTCACCATCATTTGATTGAACTGATCTTTCCACTAACTCTAATTTTTCTGGTACTACTTCAGAAGCTTCATTTGATGGAGCTTTACCGAAGTCAGTGTTTGCTGTTTTGTATAAGAAAGTAGCAAATTGACCACGAGTAGTGTTTCCTTTTGGATTGAAGTTAGATACTGCTGGGTTTGTAATATCAAAGAAGTCTAATACAGCGATTGCAGAACGAGCTTCTGCTTTTGCTTGGTTAGTATCTTTTACATCACCAGTGAAATCTTGATCAGCAACGAATTCTTCTAAGCTAAGGTCTTTTAAAGTGTTAACCATACGCACTAAAGTTAATGCCATGTTTTCACGAGTGATTAAATCACCTGGTAATAAGTTACCGTGAGAACCTACGAAAACGCCTGCTTCTTTAACTACTGAAGCATATTTTAATAACTCTTCGTTAGAAGTTGTTTTTAAGTCAGCGAAAGCTGGGCTAGTTTTCCAAGTAGAAGCTGGTGCATAACCTTCTGCTTCTAAGTATTTACCTAATAATTTAACAACGTCAGAACGAGTTAATTCTTTGTTAGGCTTGAAAGTGCCATCTGGGTAACCGTTAATTACGCCAGCATCAACTAATGCGTTGATCGCCTCTTCGTGTGTGTTACCTGAGATGTCAGATAGTGATGCAGCAGATGCAACTGGTACGATTGCAGATGCTACTAATGTAGCTGTCGCAGCTGTTGCTACGAATTTTGTGTATTTCTTTGGTTGGTTAGCCATTGAAAAATTTCCTCCTCATAAGTGAAAATAATATTTTAGTTACCCACACGAAAAATGTGCAGAAAAACTAACTACACATAAATTCTATTAGTATACATTTACTATGTCAATCTTTTTTTACCATTTAAACCACATTTAACCTGTTTTGTAAGGCATTAAAGAGATTAATACGTAAATATATTCAGATAACTTAAAATTTCTTTAATTATGACACACATATACTCATAAAGACAACATTTTCTTCACCAATAAATTCCAATTGTTATTTAAATATAACTATAAAATGTGGTAATTAATGGTTTGATTTGAATTTGATAGACAAACAAATGGTTATAAATTGTAATAATACCAATGGTTTAAACATAATTTTAAAGTTACATATATTACTAATGTATTACTTTTGTAATATAATTATTATTTATGTAACCGATTTTTTTCCTACCTGGTTAGTGTATGTATGATACGAATTAATAGAACCGGTTCGCTAAAATTCGACAAAAATAAAAAAAGAAAAAGGCTTTAGCATTTATATGCTAAAGCCTTTTTCTCGGGCTACCAACCGAGTTTTTCCTTGCAGGGAAAAGTTAAAATTTAATATATATCGTAGAGGAAATCTCACTACTGAATTTAGTGTATCATTAACATTACAAATAAACAATCAAATATTACAAAGATTACACTATTTTTTTTCTTTTACTTGTTGTTTTTCGTTCCACGTGCTACTTCCAACAAGAATAATGGCAAGGCGATTTGGCGTTTTATCCGGTGCGGTTCCTTCATTAAACGGTAAAACCATTCCATCCCCACTTTCTGGAAAACTTCTGGTGCTCTTTTCACATTGCCTGCCAATACATCAAAAGAACCACCTACCCCTTGATAAATTGTCGGGTGAAGCTGATCACGGTTCGCATTAATCCAGTTTTCCTGCTTTGGCGACCCCATCGCAACAAACAGTAAATCCGGTTTCGCTTCATTAATTTTATCTACGACCTTTTGATTATCCTTTTCATAGCCGTCCTGAGTACCGGCAATTTGGATAGATGGGTAAAGTTCTTGTAATTTCTTAGCGGCCTGATCTGCGATTCCCGGCTTCCCGCCATAAAGGAAAATAGGCTTTTTACGCTGAGATGCTTCCTCACATAGACGCAGCATCATATCGACTCCCGTTACACGCGATGTAATTTGACCCTTCTGGATTTTTGAAGCCAAAATTACCCCGATGCCATCCGGAATTTGAAACTCCGCGTTGTTAAGAAGAGTTTTTAGTGCCGGATCTTCTTTTGCTTTAATAATTTTTTCCGGGTTAATAGCTACGATTAACGATTTTTGCTGTTTCTCGATTTGATCAAATACTTTCGGAAGTAATTCATCATAGCTTTCAGTATTTACTTGAATACCGAGTACGGTTTCTTTCATATATGGTCTTCCCTTCTAATATTCCATCAATCAATTACGCCTCGGCGTAATTACGTCCAGATTTTTTTGAGTCCACTCAAAAAACATTCTTTAAAAAATCTGTGATATCCGCCTGGGGCTTATCTTCATTCAACAGGGATTTTGAACGCCTGTTGAATGAAGATAAAAAACAGTAGGCAGTACGTTTAGACGCACTGCCAAATTTACAATATTAGTTCTTCGCATCTCCAAGTAAGTGGAACTGGAAGCCTGCTTTTTCCCATACTTCACGGTTTAGGCAGTTCTTCGTATCGAATACAATTTTGCTTTTCGCGTTTAATGTTGACGGATCCAGCTCTTTAAATTCTTTGTGGTCTGTCAGGAATACTAAAATATCCGCTTGCTCCAATGCTTCCTGCATGCTTTGAGTTTGCGTTTTATGTTTGTTTTGCTTAATGTGTGGGTCATGTGAAACGACCGTTAAGCCTAGTTTCTCCAACTCATCGATCACGATTGTTGATGGGCTTTCACGCATATCATCCACATTTCCTTTAAAAGCTAAACCTAATGCAGCAACTGTTGCGCCTGCAATACCGTTTTTGTTTAAAATTGCCTGTGTTTTTTGTGCTGTGAAGCTTGGCATTGAATCATTCGTTTTACGTGACAAATGAATGATTTGAGCTTGTTCCCCGCCTAGCTCAACTAAGAACCAAGGATCGACTGCGATACAGTGACCGCCTACACCAGGTCCTGGGAAATGGACGTTTACACGGGGGTGATAGTTCGCAAATTTAATCGCTTCCCAAATGTTCACATCTAATTTTTCTGCCATTTTAGCTAATTCGTTTGCAAACGCAATGTTCACGTCACGGTATGTGTTTTCCATTACTTTTACTAATTCAGCTGTTGTTGCATCTGTTAAATGGATTGTCCCTTTTACAAATGTTTCGTACAGTTCTTTTGTAAGCTCTGCTGATTTTTGTGAAATCCCGCCAACAATACGGTCATTGTTAACAAGTTCCTCGAAAATACGCCCTGGAATAACACGTTCCGGAGAATGGGCAACATATAGTTCTGTCCCGATTTCTAGACCAGATTTCACTAATTCAGGAAGCATTATATTTTCCACTGTTTTTGGTGGTACTGTTGATTCCAGAATAACTAAATCGCCTTTTTTCACGAAAGGTACGATTGAAGCTGTTGCTTGACGAACATATTCTAAATTCGCTGTATTGTCCGGATTAATTGGTGATGGTACCGCAACAATATACACGTCCGAAGTGACAGGTGTTGTTGATGCCGTTAAAAGACCTTCATCGACTGCTTTGTTCAGGCGCTCCTGTAAGCCGTTCTCCTCAATATGTAATTGTTTATCCTGAATACTTTTCACAGCTGCTGGATTCACATCAACACCATGTACTTTTACGCCGTGATTTGCGAACATTACTGCCGTTGGTAAACCGATGTATCCTAAGCCAACGACACAGATTGATTTTGTCATGATCGTTTCTCCTTTTACTTTCAAAAAAGCTATATCTCATTGTTTGATTATTGTTTAATTTGTTTCACGCATTTTGCCTGCATTCGTTATCAATTAATTAAATAACTTCATTTAATACAATTTCAAAGTTCCGTTTTATTATAGGACGGAATGGTTGTTCAAATGGTTGCCTGTAAATGCTTGAAAATTAGTCCTGCATTACAGTATACAACTTTCTGCTCGCTCTGTGAAATAGTTTTTCTTTTTCAAGCAGTTTGTTGAAAGCTTTCCTATTAATTTTGCCTTTGAAAGGGATTGTTATACTAATTGATGAGAAATGAACGGTAATAAACAAAAACCCCATTAGCTAAAATCAGCTAACAGGGTTTAGTTTAAATGGGCAATCACGATGCATAGCCTCCAGTTAATCGTTCCTTTTCCGCAATTAAATTGTGGAATAAAGCTTCATCACGTGATTCGAGCGCTTCATCGATGAGACGGGATAAATTGTTTTCTTCTAAAGCACGCACAATCCCTTCCACTTCTTCATCGAATACCGGTGACGTTTCATTTTTCATCGGTGTTACATTTGTTGATACATTTTCAATAATCGGCATTAAATACTCGTGTACATTTGATACGAGTAAAAGCTGATACAGCGGGAGACGTACGAAACGATTGCCGCGCTGGAATACAAAAACTTCCGATAAGTTTTCAACTTGCAGTGAGTTTAAATCAATGATCATTTCTTTCCCTTCAATCGGGATGAAATGAAAGACTTCCTCATCTTTTGTAATGGAAAAGTATTGATAAGCAAAGACTAAGCGTAATTTCGTGCCCGTCATTTTTGTATAAAAAGGCTTCATAAATTGTACTTGAATCATGGGAATTCCTCCTTCACTTATTTTTATTGGCATTTATCCGAGTCATAAGACCTAATTTCATTTATCATATGGATGCAATCGTTCAGGTGTTCTTGAATATTAAATCATTTTCTCTGTTGCTTATAGTTTCCCCACAGTTTCCACATTTCAAACCTTTTAAAAATTGCTATTCGCTTAAAAAATTTATACAATGTCTCTTCATATTACCGATTTGTCCGGATTCGTATTATAATGGAAGGAACGACTTTTTTTCTCCCTTCATGTGATGGGAGTTAAAATTTCCAATGTAATTAACTATTAGGGGGAAAATCCGTTTTGAGTTTATCTTTTTCTGAGATTGCCCATGCACATAAAGATTTTATACAACATACATTACAAGCCTTTGAAGAACAGCTTCTCCCTTCAGCAAATGAAGATGCAGAATTAGTGACACGCGCCATGTTCTCTGTCCGTAATCAGGCAATCAAGCCGCCGCACTATTCAAGATTCAGTCAAATACTCGTTTGCCAGATCCAGGATGTCAATACTGCGGAAGTGACGATTAATTTTCCGGAACAGCAGATTAGCTGCAGCTGCCCTAAAAAGGAGCTGTGCCGACATCAGCTTGCGGTTATTTTAAAGCTGTCACAGTATTTTATTTCACTGCAGCAATGGCTTTCTATTTGGCGTTCTAAAAGATCCATTCCGCTTCAGTCATTGGCATCAGAGCGAAGTCCGGAAAACTGGCAGATGATGGCTGACGAAGTGCTTAATTACGCAATGAAAGGTCCGCAGCCACTGGAGCCTTATACGTTATCCGGGTTAATAGAAAATATCCGTACGAAACTGCAGCGCCATCGCCCTTATGAGCAGGAATGGCAGGAGCTGTTCAACTTGTATATGGATATCGCTGTTTCAAAACATTTCCTGTTACATGCAGCCAAAACGAAAACAGATCTGAGTCATCATTATGTTCAGTTCTTTTTGGAAAATACGTTAAGCCGCATTCAGCGATCGATTGATGCATTAAGTAAAACAACAAGACTGTTCGCAACCGAACCATTTTTTGATGCGATTCAGAAAAATGTCCATGAGATTCTTTTTATAGAAAAAGGCGCAACAGCATTCCGCCTGTCATTGTATTTGCAATTTTGGACAAAACTATTTAATGAACCAAAACGCTTACAAAATGAACTGGCCCTTTTGGAAAAAAGTGATGATAGCAACACAGACATCGAATTGAATGTAGTAAAATCCATTTTTTATATTTTATTAAGTTCACCGTCACAACTGGAACAAGCAGTCGAAATGATGAATGAAGAAAATGTGGAAGGGTTTATCGAAATAGCCCAATATGCCTTACAGAAAAACTTTGTTGATGAGGCAACCGTTATTTTAAAAAAGGCCCTTCCATTTTTACAGACGTTTGTGCAGGATAACTTATTGCCGATACGTCGTCAGAAATTTACGCGTAAGCTCGATCAACTATACGGTCAAATTCAACTAAGCGATAGTGAGGAACTCGCCCTGTACTCTTCTTTTGGGCGTTACGGTATTGAGTCATTTTCAAACTATTTGCTGCGCCAAAATCGTTTGGACGAGTGGATAGCACTGCATCAGCTATATCCTTCATCGATTCCTTATTTGGATCAATGCGGTTTAAAGGACGTTGTCGCACAGTCACCTGAAATTGCGCTCCCTCTTTACCATTTCTATGCGATGGAAGAAATTCAGCAGAAATCACGGCAAAATTACAAACAGGCAGTCCGCATTTGGCGTGCCATGAAATCGGCTTCTAAAAAAGCCGGGAAGCTCGACTATTTTACAGCATATATTGAAGCCGTGCAGCAGCAGTACAAACGTTTGCGTGCACTGCAAGAAGAGATAAATAAAAGCAATTTACTCATCTAGATTATGTATTTTGCTAATAGGAGGTGACATTGCGTTAACTGCGCAACGATACAATGCAATATTTATTTAATACGAAGCTACCCTTTCTACAAGTCTTTCGAATAAAGCTTTCCGAGCTGCGTCCCGGTTACTTCCGCGCTACGGCGTACAATAAAAATGATTTAATTTTACCGACAGCCAATTGGATTCCTTCTTTCTTTTTCAAATTTGAGCAAAGCTTTTACGGGCTGCACAGTTCATTGGAAGAACGTGATTTAATCATATCGGCATCTCATTTACTGGATGTTCTGTCACCTGCAAACCGACATCCGTTTTTGGATTTCGCTGCATATGATGACGAAACCGTGAATCACTTTCAGACAATCCAAACGACTTTGCCGCTATGGAATGACCCAAAGCTTTGGCAGCAGGCAAATGTAACAGAAGAAGGCTTTTCATTTGCCAATGATCTATTACAGCATGCAGTTGAACAAAAACTGATGGATGCTGGACTATCTAAAGAAGATACGCTTGCACTCATTCCGTTTTTCCAAAATGGCGGCTGGCCGATGCAAACTTCCCATGTATTTGATGGTGTAAAGGTGGCACTGCGTTTAAGTGAACCAGAAGAAAATGAGGAGAACTGGTTGTTGGAAACGGTGCTGATCAGTCCGAATGCCGCAAAACATTGGACTCCTGCTTCATCAAAACTGAAATTGCCGATATTGGATGCACTGCCGAAAAAATGGAGTGCGATAGCTAATGACATTGAAGAGCTGCAAAAACAAATAGTTGATTTAATTCAATTAAATGCTGAAAGTGCGCAGTTTATTCATACACAATTCAATGATCAGGAAGTACGTGAATTTTTACGCCTAGAGCTTACTAAATTACAGGCTTTAGGCTTTGATGTAATTTTACCGGCATGGCTGAAAGAGCTTCGCCAATCGAAAATGCGTGTACGTGTCAGCGCCAATAACCAGTCAGCCCGCAGTGTTGCAGGACTTGATGATATTTTGACATTCAAATGGCAGTTCTCGATGAATGGCGAGGAAATCTCCGCTGAAGCCTTCCAGAAACTCGTTGATGAAAAGCGTGAATTTGTGCGTATCGGCACGGAATGGTTCCGTATTGATGCAGAATGGCTCAATGAAATGCGTGCACTGATGGAACAGGCAAAAGAAGAAAATTGGACAGTACGGGATTTACTATTCCGTGAACTGCCTGAAACGTTAACAGCACCCATAGAAGATGATCTGGATGATGATGCCGAGCGCGATGACCCGTTATTTGCGTTTGAGATGCAACAATCCCTGGAGACGTATATCGAACAGCTGCAAAATAAAAAAGGTCTGCCGAAAGTCGCGGTACCTGCAAAGCTTCATGCCGAGCTGCGTCCGTACCAGCAAGAAGGTTTTGAATGGCTTGTTTTCATGCGTGACCAGAAATTCGGAGCCTGTCTGGCAGATGATATGGGACTTGGTAAAACTGTTCAGCTTATTACGTATATGCTCCATACTGTTACAGATCTGCAAATCGATAAACCGACTTTAATCGTGTGTCCGACATCGGTTGTCGGCAACTGGCAAAAGGAACTTGCACGTTTTGCTCCCGATTTGGAGGTTTATACACATTACGGGCCGCGTCGTTTAAAAGGTGATGATTTGACGAGCTTTATCGCAACACAGCGTCCGCATGTTATCCTTTCGACATACGGTACGGTTACTCAGGATGCAGATGACTTACAGCTTATCGACTGGGCAACGGTCGCATTGGATGAGGCACAGAATATAAAAAATATGCAAACATTGCAGTCCCGCGCAATTCGGAAATTAAAAGGCGAACATCATATTGCATTAACAGGAACACCTGTTGAAAACCGTCTTTCCGAGCTATGGGCCATTTTTGATTTTATCCATAAAGGCTATTTAGGAAGCTTCACAAGATTTACGGAAAACTTTATTACACCGATTGAACGTGAAGAGTCGGAATCCCATAAGCGTGTTTTACGTATGAAAATTCGTCCGTTCCTGCTGCGCCGTTCAAAGCGCGATCCCGAGCTTCAGCTGAATTTGCCTGACAAACAGGAATCCCTTGAATTTTGTGCTCTTACTCCTGAGCAGGCGGCACATTATGAAGGGTATATTCAAGATACTTTAGCGACTCTTGAAGAGCTCACTGGCTTCGAGAAAAAGGGACGTATTTTAAAAATGCTGAACAAATTAAAACAGCTGTGCAATCACCCTGCCCTGTTTTTAAAAGAACCTTTTGAAGATGCCAATGCAATGGTTTCCCGTTCTGTAAAGCTAAAGCGCATTATTGAAATGACAAAGGAAATTATCGATAATGGCGAACAATGCTTAATTTTTACACAGTATATCGGAATGGGGAATTTAATTCAGCATTGTTTGACAGAGCTTTATAATGTTGATGTTCCGTTTTTAACAGGAAGTATGCCAAAAAATCAGCGTGACAATTTAGTCGACCAATTCCAGGCAGGCGAATTCCCTGTATTTTTACTGTCGCTTAAAGCTGGCGGAACAGGTCTTAACTTAACAGCAGCTACACATGTGCTCCATGCCGATCGCTGGTGGAATCCGGCAGTCGAAAATCAGGCAACAGACCGGGCATACCGCATCGGACAAACACAATTTGTCCAGGTGCATAAATTTGTAACGATTGGTACGATCGAAGAAAAAATCGATAAAATGATTGCAATGAAATCAGCACTATCCGAAGAATTGATTCAATCAAGTAAATGGTTGACTGAACTTGATGATACAGAACTGATGGATTTACTCGTTCTGGATACGGCCAATATAAAATAATTTGAAAAGAGTCTACTTTTACGCCATGAAGTAGACTCTTTTTTATGCTTACTTCACTACTTTATTCAGTTATTATAGGATTGTGAGAAAGAATGATTACTACTGCGCGGTCAGACAGCAGATTTGGGCGTTTCACCTCCCGTAGAATTTTTTTATTGGAGACGGGAAAGTTTACGGTTGGTGGACGAGTTTGATTTCTTGTTCTGGGAGCACGAAATCTTCGGCAATCGGGGGCGCTGTCTGGAGTTTATCTGCATCACCAGGGGCTTTTAATGCATAAAACTGCACTTCCTCTGTTTGGACTTCCATCGTGTATACTTTCTGGTTTTCACGATTTACATATGTCCTCGACTGCAGGCGCCCTTTAATACCGACGAGCGAGCCCTTCCCGCAGTATTTTGCCATCAATTCAGCGGTCCTCCCCCATGCGACACATTGCACGAAGTCCGCATCAACCTTCCCTTCACTGTTTTTGAAAGGACGGTTAGTAGCAATGCTAAAGTATGCCAGAACCCTTCCTTCAGATAAGTGCCTGAGCTCCAAATCTTTTGTCGTTCGTCCTACAAGACCAACATGATTCATTCATTGACCTCCCTTCTTTCGGAAATTAACTAAAGCATAGTCGAACCCTGCCCTTTTTGGCAAAACACGAATTTGAGTTTTCCGCGCAAAATATTGCTCCAAAAATACTTTTTCGCCTATAGGGTATTTCATTCATTTTAATGAGAATGCTGATGTAAATGGACTTGTAGATAATATTACAATTTGCTTAAATTGGCAGTTTCACATTTTTTGTATGTTATACTTTTACATAAGAAAATTGAGGAGGGATTTATAAGTGAAAACCTTTAAAATGCTTGCTTTTGATTTATTACTTAATGATGAAGTCAAAGAAATTTCTTTAATAGACGGTATTATTATCAATCAGGAAAATAGCCATAAAATGTGGATTTTAGAATTGTTTACTGCAGATACATATTACGATTTCTTTCAAAGCTTTGTTACTTCCGGTGAAGTGCTGGATGCGCGTGCCATTATCTCGCTGCCGGACAATGAGCCTGCCCCATTTGCCGTTGTTGTACATTCGATCACAAAAGTCGGAGATAAAATATCGGTCCTTATCAAAGGCCGCTTAAAAGCACAGCGTAAAAAGTATGCCGAGCTGTTATTGGCACAGCTGCTTGAAGATGGATTGAGAAATGATGAATTACTTGAGGCATTTGACCAAGGGATGCGCAATCGTCCTTCATTACAGAAAAATAATGAAGAGGGCGGAAAGTAGTTTTTTGTACTAAATTTAATTTTAGGAGGGTAAATTTGATGCGTAATTTTTTCTAAAATTACCTTTTTGAGCGCATTTGTCTTTCCTCACCTTGCATCGTATATTCTAGGTGGAGGTGAAGTAATGCAGAAGTCGAAGCATCATCTTTATATAGAAGTATTAGCTAAAAGGATTTTGTCTGATGATATGGAAGCTAGTGCAATCCAGCAAGAGTTTCAACGCTTGGAGGCTGGATTTTTCGGTGAAAACAGATTGAAGCAAGCTCTATCCGATTTTTACTTCAAAACTGATCATCATATCTTCTACAATTTTGAGTGCATGAATGATAATGGCTTTTCCCATCAGATAGACGCTATTTTAGTGACACCTTTATTTATCGTAATTTTTGAAGTAAAACTGCTGTCCGGTGTTTTATTTTATAAATCCGCGCAGCATGAATTTTATCGCATCCACAACGAAAAACGTGAAAACTTCCGCAACCCCCTTGATCAGGTTTACCGGCATCAGCTATTTTTGGAACAATATTTGCGAAAATGGCAGATCACTATCCCAGTGTATTTTGCCGTTGTAATCGCAAACCAGCACGCTATTTTAGATGAATCATTGGAGAAGTTTCCGATTTTTCACATTAGCGGCGTCCCAAACTTTATTGAAAACCTATACCGTAATCCTGCAAATTCCAATGCAAATATGAGTCTGATCGTTGCTAAACTGAATCGACTTTATCAGGCCCTACCCCCTCGACGCTCCATTAGTTTGGACAGATTAAAGAAAGGCGTTCTTTGTAGACAGTGTGATTATGAAAACGTTATGAATTATCATTACGGAACGTTTACATGCGTTGTTTGTGGGGCTAAAAGTCGGGATGTTCTTTTCGAAACATTAGACCATTATCGGATTTTAATTAGCGGCAAAATTACCAATAAACAATTCCGTGAGTTCTTTGGAATCCACAGTTTACAATCTGCTTCTAAAATTTTAGTGCGACTCGGTTTGAAGCGCCATGGTACGAAAAAAGGGACGTATTATATTATTCCTGAAGATATTTCTGAGTGGAAAAGAAAACGCTTGCGATAATTGGCGATTAAAAAATCAAATTGGATATAAAAAAATTATATTGGCGATTATCCTACCAGAATTGACGATTATCCATTCTTTATTGACGAATAACAGCTTGAAAGTGGCGAATATCCCCCGATCCCAGCACAGCGCACCAAAAAAAACCAGTGCCCACATTAAGTGAACACTGATTTCTTCTTTCGACTAGTGATTATCCACTTTGTCTTTATCTTTTCGGTCTGCACGGTCTTCGATGATATCTTCTTGGTTTACTGAAGGAGCGCCTGGTGCTGTTGCGCCATTGTCACCATTCGGACCGCTTGAACCATCCGGGACATTTGAGTCTTGAATCGTGCCCTCATTTACGTTCCCGTTGTTGCCGTTTTGACCACTTTGGCCGTCTGGATCGACTGTATCTACCGTGTCGTCGATAACGTCACGTGTGTCGTCCATTACATCGTTAACACCGTTTTCGACATCGTTCCCTAGATTGTCATCCCCTGCGTTGTCATTTGTATTACACGCTGAGAGAAATAACAGTGAGCCAAGCGAAAGTGCGACAAGTAGTGCTGATTTTCGCATAAAAAATTCCCTCCTTTCCCATATGCAATCATGAGTCAATCACTTCGAGTGATCGTACATATAGTGCCCGGGAAAAGAAGGATCTATCCTAGAAAAAAATAGGGTTTATTTCAATTTATCTTTTAAGAGCTGTTCAACATAAGCGGCTTCAGCTTTGCAGTCGAATTTGTAATTTGTGCCTAATTGTTTCTGTAATTCCGCAATTTCCTGCTTTTGCTTTTCTGTTGGCTCTTCGCTTAAAATTTTAGCAATGACTTCATCCATTTTCTTAGCAATTTCTTCATGAAATTCAGGGCTCAGTAAAATGTCTGCCGGTATTTTATCAATCCAAGCGGCATTTTCTTTAAAATATTTTTGCCAGCTTGCCATATAGTCTTCCATTGAAAATTTTTCTTCATCCCAACCAATGCTTGCTAAATAAGCTTCAAACGACGTCGATATTGATCGTGTAATACTAATTTTTACGCCTGAAGACAGTTGTTTATACATCTATTTTAAACCTCCTACGTTTAAAGCCAAACTTCGCTCATTGTTTACAGGCAAATGAAAACCCATAAAAGGTGAACACTGGCAATCGTCCCACACCTATCTTATCTCATTGGGAGACTTCTGCTTAAAGAAGTTAAAGATTTACTTCAACTTTTATATTTTATAATCTTTGAGTTCCAATTGCAAATTGCCTTATTTTGGCTGAACAGGACCAATTGCAAATAAAATCTCGCATTCACAAACTAGCTCGCCATCTACTGTTGCAGTACCGCGGCCTTTCCCCATTTGTCCGCGCAATTTCAAAAATTCCACTTCAAGCTTCAACTGATCACCCGGTACGACTTGACGCTTGAAACGGCAACTATCAATCCCTGTTAAAAATACTAGACGTCCTTTATATTCAGGTGCATTTAATAATGCAACACCGCCAACTTGCGCAAGTGCCTCGACAATGAGGACTCCCGGCATTACTGGATAGCCAGGGAAATGTCCATTAAAGAATTCTTCGTTGATCGATACATTTTTCAATCCAAGTGCGCGCTTTCCTTCTTCGATTTCAAGAATGCGATCAACTAATAGAAATGGATAGCGATGTGGTAATATATTTTGAATTTGCTCTGCGTTTAACATTAAAAAAATCCCCCTTGTTTCCTCTTTAATATTATGTAGATATTCATTTATTTTTATGTATGTTTTGGTAAAGCGCTGCAAATATTGGAGAAAGAGCCTGGAATTTCAGCAGGCTTTTGCTCCAATCCAATTCAGTAAACTAAATTTTTTTGCTTATTCGTTGTAAAGGGATTGCTCGGAAATGGCTTCCCGACAATCCCTCTACTCCTTACCATTTATAATATCGAGAAGATGCTGCCATGTTTCCCACTTTAAAACATCGGATGCTGCGCCGTCCCCTAAAACGCTGTAACCAATAACGAGTCCTACAACTACCGCTACTAAAAATAATAGAATTACGATTATGATTCGTAGCCAGATAGGAATCAGTCGAAGCCGGACCTTACCGACAGGCTGATCTGTCGTCTGCTCCGAAACATTCTTTACGCGACGTCTCGTCTTTTTGGCTGCAGGCTCATTTTGCTCCGTCTGTGTTTCTAACTCATTCGTCATAAAACTTCTCCTTAACAATGTCGCACGTTTAGCGAATACCGTTAATTAACCCAAGCATTTGGTCTGCAATTGTAATCGCACGTGTATTAAATTGATATGAACGCTGTGCTTGAATTAAATTTGTCATCTCTTTAGATACATCTACATTCGACATCTCAAGTGCTCCTTTTTGAATGCCCACTTGACGATTGGCACCTTGCAGATCTGTCAGTACTTGCGCTTGCGTGAAGCCAAGTGCATCCAGATTTTCCGGCAAGCCAATATATGTCCCGCCTTGCAGTTTTTCCATTACGTTTGGTTTTTGCAGTTCAGAAATCCCAAGCTGGAACTTTAGCGGTGTGCCATTTTCATAGTTTGCCACCAATGAACCATCCGAATCCATCGTAAAGCCTGTTACATTATCCGGGAATGTAATTGGCTGTCCATTTGCATCTGCTACTTGATATCCGTCACTATTCACGAGTGAAAGGATGCCAGGTTGAGTCTGTGTTACATAAAAGCTACCGTTACGCGTGTATGCAGTTCGCACGTCGCCTTGATCATTTTGCATTAACACATTAAAATATTGGTTCTTTTTTGTTAAGGCAAAGTCTAAATCGCGGTTTGTTTCCTGCAATGAGCCTTGTGCCTGATTGGATTGGATTAATCCGATCTGTGCACCGGCACCGTAACGAATGCCTACTGGTGTATCACGGACAGTGCGGTCTAATTCGTCATTATTAAATTGCTGATACAGCATTTCCGTAAAATTTGCCTGCTGTGCTTTATAGCCTGTAGTATTGCTGTTTGCGATATTTGTACTGATTGTGTCCAACTGATGCTGTATTTGAGATAATGTATTTGTCGCACTAACCATTGTACGTAACATTTCCCGCACCTCCTTAATTATACGAAAATTCGACAGTTAATGAAAATAATCGCTATAGGAATGAGTTGATTTCCATTCCGATTCGGACGCTTTCCCCGGGCCCGGCTCGAGCCTGTAGTCTCTCCCACGGGCTTGTTCCCGGTGGAGTAGCCTTCTCTTCATTCCAATCAACTCGTTTTTTTATAGTCCTTCTAATGCAAGTAATTAATTAACTCGTCCAATTTCATTCACTGCTTTTTCCATGCTCTTATCGTAAGCCTGCAGCACTTTTTGGTTTGCTTCAAATGCGCGGTATGCAGTTAATAGATCTGTCATTGCTCTAGAGGCATCGACGTTGGAGCCTTCTAAATATTGCTGCTGCATCGAAAACTGTACATTTGCCTGTCCATAGGCTGACGGTAGATCGGCACCATCCAATGTATTAAATAATCCATTATCACGCTTTACAAGTACGTCCGGGTTTTCGGAAAATGCGACACCCAATGTTCCGATCTGCACATCATTCCCGTCAAAAATCGCCCCGTCCGAACTGATGCGAATATTGTCGTTATCAAATTGCAGACGTTCCCCGTTCGCATCCAATACGAATAATCCTTGAGGATTTACTAAGTTCCCCTGCCCGTCCAGCGTGAAATTCCCGTTACGTGTATAGCTCTCTGTTCCGGATTCATTTTCTAAGCGGAAGAAAATCTGGCCTGAATTTCCCGATGTTTCGTCAGTAGGCATCGAACTATTGATCAGTGCAATATCTGTATTTAAGCCGGTTGAATAAATCTGACCTTGCGCTTGGTTTGGCATTGTTTCCTGTAAATAAACCCCCGCATTCACTGCACCAACCGGATTAAGATTCTTTACTGTAAACCCGTTTTCAGTCGGAATTGATGTCGAATTCACTGCCGACATCAACATATCCGGAAAAGAACGAATTGTCGTTTGATCTGATTTAAAACCAGGTGTATTGGCATTGGCCATATTATTCGTTAAAATTTCAGTTTTACGTTGTTGTGCAACCATTCCTGTAGCTACTGTATAAAAACCTTTAAACACTCAATTCACCTCTATTTATGCTGTATTTATCATTTATCGACCAAAAACTGATAATTATAAGTAATATAATTTATTTATTTATTTATTTACCGCGCGATCGATATTGTCCAGCATAATTCCAGTCCCAACTGCCACACAGTCCATTGGGTTTTCTGCAACAAATACAGGTACTTTCAGCTCTTCGATTAACAGCTGATCGATGCCATGAAGTAATGCGCCGCCGCCTGTTAAAATAACGCCCCGATCGATAATGTCGGCCGATAATTCAGGTGGCGTTTTTTCCAGGACATCTTTTGCTGCCTGTACAATCATACTAACCGATTCACGCAATGCATGCTCAATCTCTTCTGAATTGATTTCAATTGTTCTCGGTAATCCCGTAACCATATCACGACCGCGGATTTCCATCGTATCATCGCGTCCACCAGGGAATACTGTACCGATTGTTGTTTTAATATTTTCTGCTGTACGTTCGCCGATCAACAGCTTGTATTCTTTCTTTATGTATTGCAATATATCATTATCGAATACATCTCCGGCAACTTTAATCGATTCGCTCGTTACGATATCACCCATCGATAATACTGCAACATCCGTTGTACCTCCACCGATATCAACGACCATATTACCGCTTGGCTGGAAAATATCCATACCTGCGCCGATTGCTGCCACTTTTGGCTCTTCTTCTAAATAAACTTTTTTACCGCCTGATTTTTCAGCTGCTTCACGAATTGCTTTTTGCTCAACCGAA
The DNA here is from genome assembly GCF_037975215.1 of Solibacillus sp. FSL R5-0449. Lineage (NCBI taxonomy): Bacteria > Bacillati > Bacillota > Bacilli > Caryophanales > Caryophanaceae > Solibacillus > Solibacillus sp. FSL R5-0449. Next base: position 570,610 of record NZ_CP150239.1, on the reverse strand, counting down.
GTAATATTTGTCGGACAGCAGATTAAAATACGCGGCTTTGATAAGAAACCTTTAACGTCCAATTTATTGATAAAATGTTTTAACATCGCTTCTGTTACATCGAAATCTGCAATTACCCCATCTTTCAATGGACGAATTGCGATAATATTACCTGGTGTACGTCCCACCATTTGACGCGCCTCTTCACCGACTGCCAGTACTTTATTTGTTTTTTTATCGATCGCTACTACAGAAGGCTCATTCAGAACAATTCCTTTGCCCTTTAAATGAATCAGCACATTTGCAGTACCTAAATCAATCCCAATATCTTTAGAAAACATGTTTCTTTATTCTCCTTCCGCCCATTTGAACATGCATACGATTCTATATATGTCTATCTTAGTTATTTTATCATATACAGTGTTGAATTACACCAATATTGTGGGAAGGATTTTCCTTTATAATGGTTTAAAATGGTAAAAATATAAAGTGAAAAGCACTAAAAAAAGCATTTAGTTGTTATAAAAACAGACTAAATGCTTTTTTCTTGTTGCTTTGTAATCCACTTTTTACGTGTTGCTTCACCACCGCGTAAATGGCGAATCGATTTGTTATAGGTTAAAACTTGTTGTACTTGTAGCGCAAGTGGTTCATTCACTTGTTTTAGCCGCTCTGTCAAATCTTTGTGTACAGTACTTTTAGAGAATCCCGTCATTTTCGCGAGTGCACGCACGGTTTCACCTGTCTCTACCAACAGTTCACCCAAACGAACGCAGCGTTGCCGAATATGTTCGTGCACGTCCTCTCCCTCTCTACGTCTAATCTAAAGAGCCTTGCTTCTTAATATTTCACCTTATGTGAGTAGGCTCTTAATTATTCGAAGTAGATTGCAGGATTCGTTGTTAACTTACTAAAAATATATCCGAATTCATCCATTTCGCTAAATAATCAAAAGGATAAATATTTGTTCGGATCCACCAGTACACCATCTTCCATTACTTCAAAGTGTAAATGAACGCCAATGTTTGGATTCCATTCATTTTCTTGTGAAGTAGCTAGCTGATCGCCTTGTGTAACTTGATCACCTTGTTTTACAAGAATATCTGCCACGGAGTTATAACGTGTTTGCATACCATTTGGATGTGTAATTGTAATGCTGTTACCTGTAAATGCATCCATTTTTACTTCTGTCACTTCACCGCTCATTGCAGCAACAACTTCAAAAGGCTCGCTGTTAATTGCGATAGAGACGCCTGTAGATGTCGTGAACACTTGATTAAATACAAGTAATGAGTTTTCTCGTGTCGCTTCATCTTTTGATACGTCATAAAAATCCTGTAAAATCGTTACTTCATTTAAGTATTCTTCTTTGAATGGATACTTCAAAGATTCCGTAACAGTCGCTGTTGTTGGAACAATCGACTGATCGGCCGGTGCAGAAACTTCTTCCATCAATTCCTGCTCGTTCTGACTTTCGTACAATGCATTAAAACTAAAAATAACTGCCACAATCATTACTGCCATACCACCGTATACAGCCGGCCAAAACCACCGTCTTTGCATAACTGGTTTCTGAGAAGGCTTTTGTTTAACTTCTCTCATATTCATCACCTCAAATGGAAGTGTGTACAAGAAATTGGAAAGTTAAACATTATTTTTTACAATAATTTATCGATTTTATTGTAGTCGATGGATAGTAATGAGATAGGATATCTTCCGCCGTTATTCCCCCCTGTGCCATCGTATTTGCCCCATGCTGGCTCATACCTACCCCATGCCCGTATCCATAAGTTTTAATCGTTATACCGGTTGCTGACGGTTCCCATGTGAAATTCGTTGAGCGCAAGTTTAAAAGTGTGCGCAGTTCTCTGCCAGGCCATGTTTTTTTGTTGATCGTAATTTGCTCGATGCGGTTCGTGTCATTTCGCTGCAGTTTTGCATTTTGAAGCTGAGCCTTCGAGAAATTCTGTTTAAGTTTTTTATTGATCTCTTCAAATGTATAAGTAGTCTGTTCTTGGTTTAATTGTTCAGGCGAAGTGGTTGCTGTTAAGTAGGGAATCGGATTTCCGCTGTAGTTTTCCGCGGACTCGGTATATTGAAAGGATGATGCATGAAACATGGCTGTAATCAGTTCATCATTATAGGTAAGAATTTGGTTGGCGGTTTGTTTGACGGCCTCTGTTATTTTTTCTTCATTTTCGGCAAAAGTAGTTTTCCATTTTTCTTCTCGTAATTGCTGATCATTGTAAACTTGGTGGGCTGTCGTTGTGAGAATCGGCTTTTTTCCGTAATTGGTCTGCTTCAATACATAAGTTCGGGAGGCAATCGCCTGAGCTTTTAAAGCTTCCATATGGAAACTTGCCGGCATTTCCCCTGCAATTACACCAATTAAATAATCTTCAATTGGAACATCAGTATTATTCACTTTAATAAATAAAGGACAAGAAGTAGATTCTGTTTGTTCAATAATGGAAGTTTGTTTCTTAGATTTTAAAGTGAATGGGACTAAAAACAATAGGACGCCAATGATAAAGAAAATGATAATTTTTTTCATGAGACAGTATATGAACACACAGGAAGAATATGAGTTCAATTTGGAGAGAGAATTTCTATTTTTTGCGGGACCGGATTTGGGGAGTAGCTCTACAGTGAGAGATATAAAAGGACTCTACTTTTGAATGAGGTTATTCTACTTTACTAGCGCCGGGTTCTACTTTTGATGTAGATTGTTCTCCATTACTGCCGGAACTTTCTACTTATAGAGTGCTTCGTTCTCCTTTTGCAGCGCTATGTTCCACTTTCTCCATGAATCATTCTACATTATCGTCCGATCCCCCATAAACAAAAAAGCACCCAGAAAGCGTAAATCTCACTTTCTGAATACTTTATATGTTTATATGAATCTAATTTTTAAACTGTCACAACGATTTCTTGTAACACTTCTTCTTCTGAATCGATGCGTTCGATCATTGCACCTAAAGAAGCTAGTTTTTTGTGGAAATCGACATAACCACGGTCTAAATGGTGTAACTTTGTAACACGTGTTACGCCTTCAGATACTAGACCAGTTAAGATCAGTGCAGCTGCTGCACGTAAATCTGTTGCTGATACTTCGGCACCTTGAAGTTTTTTGCCGCCTTCAATGAAAACAGAACGCCCTTCGATCTTTGCATCAGCATTCATGCGACGGAATTCTTCAACATGCATGAAACGGTTTTCGAAAACTGTTTCTGTAATGATACTTGTTCCGTTTGCCGTTAACATTAATGCCATCATTTGTGATTGCATATCTGTCGGGAAACCTGGGTGTGGCATCGTTTTAATATCAACCGCTTTTAACGGGTCATTTGCGCGCACACGGATGCCTTCATCTTCTTCGATAACTTCTACACCCATTTCACGCATTTTTGCAGTTAGTGCTGTCATATGCTCTGGTACGGCGTTTTCGATTAAAACATCTCCGCGAGTAATTGCTGCCGCTACCATAAATGTTCCGGCTTCAATACGGTCTGGAATAATATAATGTTCGCAACCTTTTAATTCTTTAACGCCTTCGATACGGATCGTATCAGTACCGGCACCAATTACACGGCCGCCCATAGCGTTAATAAAGTTTGCCAAATCAACTATTTCAGGCTCTTTCGCTGCATTTTCAATAATCGTCGTCCCTTTTGCTAAAGATGCTGCTGTCATAATGTTTTCAGTAGCCCCAACACTTGGGAAGTCTAAATAGATTTCTGCGCCTTTTAGTTCACCTTTTACTTTAGCTTCGACATAACCATGTCCAAAGGAAATCTCTGCACCCATAGCTTCGAAGCCTTTTAAATGAAGTTCGATTGGACGAGATCCAATTGCACAGCCGCCTGGTAATGCTACGCGTGCATAGCCATTACGTGCCAATAATGAACCCATTACTAAAATGGAAGCACGCATTTTACTTACAAACTCAAATTGAGCTTCACTAGATAGCTTCATAGAGGCATCAATCATCATTTCATTTTTCTCGACATCGTATTCGACAATCGCGTTTAAACTTTTTAACACTTCACCAATCGTACCGACATCTGCTAAGTTTGGTACATCTTTAATCATATTTTTATCTTTAGAAGCTAATAGAGAAGCAGCCAAAATCGGTAATACAGCATTTTTTGCGCCTTCAACGCGTACTGTGCCTTTTAGTGTCTGACCTCCAGTAACAATAATTCTCTCCACAATTCGTCCCTCCGAATTCAATTCTCATATAATAAAGGAATAAGTTCAATTAAACTTAAATTATTTTAAACTTCATTTGACTCAATTTACACACAAAAATATACTACATTTATTAGGGCGGCAATTCAAGCACCCAAATTACTATTTTAAGCTAATTTGTTTAAAAAGGCTATTAAATTATAATACGCAGCGTAACTATTTAGTGTGAATAGACAAATTTTCACATAAAAGTATCTTCCTTTAATAACTACCCAAAACATGTAACTTTGCAAACCTGTAATATTTCCTAGGAAATTTTTATTTCTTGTAGTGGAAAACAAACATTTATTCCCCTTTACAAGAAATAAAACCGCAGCTATTTCCTGTACTAACTAAAAATATAGGGAATCGTTTGCGACCATCTTAAAAAGTTTAAAAAGAAATCCGCTACAATTGAACCAATAACAATACTCGTCAAAATATAAAAGAGCTGAATTTGAAAAGTTTTCCCTTTTTTAAATAATTGTTCGATTCTTAGTCCTTGTAATGCATAAAGGGCAATTCCTATAAATATAATATATGCTAATACATTAACGATTGCTTGTTGGCCAGCCTCGACATATAAATCCATTTTCCCCGCTCCTTTTAAACACCTTACCTCAAATATTGGCGATTTGTGTTTCAGCCAGTTTAACTTCCTGTGTTTTTTTCATGACTATAAAAAAAGCAGGCAGAAAGAATCTGCCCGCTTGTTAAACATTAGATATTACCCTCATGAACATTGATACGATTCATCGCACGTTTTAAAGATAATTCCGCGCGTTGGAAATCGATGTCATCTTGTTTCTTTTGAAGGCGACCTTCAGCACGGGCTAAAGCTTCTTTAGCACGGGCAACATCGATCGAAGAAGCAACTTCTGCAGAAGGAGCTAAAATCGAGATTTTTTCAGGGCGAACTTCAATGAAACCACCGCTAACCGCTGCGACATCTGTAGTGCCGTCTGCTTTTTTAAGCTTCACAGAACCAATTGTAAGTGGAGCAACCATAGGAATATGGCCAGCTAAGACACCAATTTCACCTGAAGTCGTTTTAGCGATTACCATCGTTACTTCTGAATCGTATACTGAGCCGTCGGGAGTGACAATATTGACTGTAACTGTCTTCATATTTTTTCCTCCTCGTCAGCTAATTAGACTTGTACGCCCATTTCTTTAGCTTTCGCTACTACTTCATCAATAGAACCTACTAGACGGAAAGCATCTTCTGGTAAGTGATCCCATTTGCCATCAAGGATTTCCTTGAATGAACGAACAGTTTCTTTAACAGGTACATAAGAACCTTTTTGACCAGTGAATTGCTCCGCTACGTGGAAGTTTTGAGATAAGAAGAACTGGATACGACGAGCACGTTCTACAGTTTGTTTATCTTCATCAGATAACTCATCCATACCTAAGATAGCAATGATATCTTGTAACTCACGGTAACGTTGGATTGTACGTTGAACACCAGTTGCGATTGCATAGTGTTCTGGTCCAACGATTTCTGGTGATAATGCACGAGAAGTCGAAGCTAGTGGGTCTACCGCTGGATAGATACCCATCTCAGATAATTTACGCTCAAGGTTAGTTGTTGCATCTAAGTGGGCGAAAGTTGTAGCCGGAGCCGGGTCAGTATAGTCATCGGCTGGTACATAAATCGCTTGGATCGAAGTTACAGAACCTTTTGTAGTAGATGTGATACGTTCTTGTAATTTACCCATTTCTGTAGCAAGTGTTGGCTGGTAACCTACCGCTGAAGGCATACGACCTAATAGGGCAGAAACCTCAGAACCTGCTTGTGTGAAACGGAAAATGTTGTCGATGAATAAAAGTACGTCTGCACCTTGCTCATCACGGAAGAACTCAGCCATTGTTAAACCAGTTAAAGCTACGCGCATACGTGCTCCAGGTGGCTCATTCATTTGACCGAATACCATCGCAGTTTGTTTGATTACGCCTGAATCTGTCATTTCGAAGAATAAGTCGTTACCCTCACGAGTACGCTCACCTACACCCGCGAATACAGAAATACCTGCGTGCTCTTGTGCGATGTTGTTGATTAATTCTTGGATTAATACTGTTTTACCTACACCGGCACCACCGAATAGACCGATTTTACCACCTTTGATGTATGGTGCTAATAAGTCTACTACTTTGATACCTGTTTCAAGGATTTCTACAGTAGTTGATAATTGATCGAATGTTGGAGCTTCGCGGTGAATAGAATCACGACGAACATCAGCAGGAATTTCTTCACCTAAGTCGATAACTTCACCAAGTACGTTAAATACGCGACCTAATGTAGCTTCACCAACTGGTACTGAGATTGGTGCTCCTGAGTTTGTTACTTCTGCTCCACGTTGTAAACCATCAGTAGATGACATGGCAATTGTACGAACAGAATCGTCACCTAAGTGAAGCGCTACTTCTAATGCAAGAGTAGTCGGTGCTTCGTTAGGACGTTCAATTGTAACTGTTAATGCGTTATAAATGTCTGGTAATTGACCATTAGCAAACTTTACGTCTACTACTGGACCCATTACTTGAAGAACGTGTCCTTTGTTCATTACTTTGTACCCTCCTATCGTATTCTTATACGACGTTGATGAGCGCGCCTATTCTAAGGCTGCAGCTCCACCAACGATTTCTGTAATTTCTTGTGTAATCGCCGCTTGACGTGCACGGTTGTATTGTAGAGAAAGGTCTGCAATAAGATCGTTTGCATTGTCTGTAGCGTTTTTCATTGCTGTCATACGCGCTGAATGTTCACTCGCTTTTCCGTCTAATAAAGCGCCGTAAATTAAGCTTTCCGCATATTGTGGAAGTAATACTTCTAAAATCGCTTCGCCTGATGGCTCAAACTCATAAGAAGCATTGCTTGAAGAAGGTGCAATATCAGTTAAAGGAAGAACTTTTTTCACAGTCACTTCGTTTTGAATTGCAGATACGAAGTGATTGTAGTACATATAAAGTTCATCATACGTACCATCAATGAACATACCAACAGCATTACGAGCGATTTCTTTAATATCGGCAAATGATGGTTGGTCAGGTAGAGCAACGACATCTGCGATAACATTGTGTCCACGCTTTACAAAGTAATCACGAACAACACGACCTACTACTAAAACAACGTACTCATCTTTCGACTTGTGACGTTTATCAATAGTGCTTTGTACTTCACGTAAGATGCTTGAGTTGTAAGCACCTGCTAAACCACGGTCAGAACCGATGACTAAGTAAGCTGTTTTCTTAACAGGGCGAGTAGTTAACATTGGATGTCCGCTGTCTTTTGTACCTGTTGCGATTGCGCCTACTACGTCCTGGATTTTTTCCATGTATGGAACGTAAGACTTAGCATTTTGCTCTGCACGACGTAACTTTGAAGAAGAAACCATCTGCATCGCTTTCGTAATTTGTTTCGTTGACTTTGTAGAGTTAATACGACCTTTAATTTCGCGTAAGTTTACCACTGGTATTTCACCACCTTTAGATTTTTATCAAGCTCTTATTAAAAAAGAGTTGTCCAGTTTTTCACGCTACAATAATGTGCGTGAAAAACCGTTCAATTCTTACTCAGATTTAGCGAAAGTCTTTTTGAACGCATTAATTGCTTCAACATACTCTGCGTCTGGAGCAAGTTCTTTAGTTGTACGAACATGATCTAAAACATTTGTGTGGTTTGTATCTAACCAGCTTAAGAATTCGTTTTCGAAACGAACGATGTCTTGTACTGGAATATCATCTAAGTGACCTTTAGTTAATGCATAAAGGATCGCAACTTGTTTTTCAACTTTAAGTGGTTTGTTTAAGTCTTGTTTTAAAACTTCAACAGTACGTTTACCACGCTCTAATTTAGCAAGTGTGATTGCGTCTAAGTCAGAACCGAACTGAGCGAATGACTCTAACTCACGGAATGCTGCTAAGTCAAGACGTAATGTACCAGCTACTTTTTTCATCGCTTTGATTTGAGCAGAACCACCTACACGTGATACTGATAAACCGGCGTTGATCGCTGGACGTACACCAGAGTTGAATAAGTCAGATTGTAAGAAGATTTGACCATCTGTGATTGAGATTACGTTTGTTGGGATATATGCAGAGATATCGCCCGCTTGCGTTTCTACGAATGGAAGCGCTGTAATCGAACCGTTTTTGTATGTTTCGTTTAACTTCGCAGCACGCTCAAGTAGACGGCTGTGTAAGTAGAATACGTCACCAGGGTAAGCTTCACGACCTGGAGGACGGCGTAGAAGAAGTGAAAGTTCACGGTATGCTGATGCTTGTTTAGTTAAGTCATCATACACGATTAATACGTGCTTACCATCTAACATGAATTCTTCTGCCATAGATACACCTGCGAAAGGAGCAAGGTATAGTAATGGAGCTGGTTGTGATGCAGAAGCAGTTACAACGATTGTGTAATCTAAAGCACCGTGTTTACGTAAAGTTTCAACAACGTTACGTACAGTTGATTCTTTTTGACCAATTGCAACGTAGATACAAATCATATCTTCGCCTTGTTGGTTTAAGATAGTATCGATCGCTACAGATGTTTTACCAACTTGACGGTCACCGATGATTAACTCACGTTGACCACGACCGATTGGTACTAAAGCGTCGATCGCTTTGATACCTGTTTGTAATGGCTCATGTACTGATTTACGTGCCATTACACCGAAAGCTGGACTTTCGATTGGACGAGATTTTGTTGTGTTGATTGGACCTAATCCATCCACTGGCATACCAAGTGGGTTTACAACACGGCCAATTAGTTCTTCACCAACTGGTACTTCCATAATACGACCTGTACGACGAACCTCATCGCCTTCTTTGATGCCTAGGTAGTCTCCTAAAATTACGATACCAACGTTACCTTCTTCTAGGTTTTGTGCCATACCCATAACACCGTTTGAGAACTCTAAAAGCTCTCCAGCCATGGCGTTGTCGAGGCCATGAGCACGAGCGATACCGTCACCAACAGTGATAACTGTACCTACTTCGCTTACTTTTAATTCCGATTGATAACCTTCAATCTGCTGTTTAATCAGACTGCTGATTTCTTCAGCTTTGATGCCCATGTATGTTCACCTCTCACATTTCTTAAGATTTAGCCAACTAATACTCGTTTTAAGTCCTCTAGCTTAGACGCTACAGTGCTGTCGAAAATGTAGTTGCCGATTTGAACGCGTACGCCACCAATTAATGACGCATCGATAATGTTTGTAATGTTAAGTTGCCCTTTGCCGACTAACTTGCCGAAAGCAGCAGAAATTTCTGCACGTTCGCCATCAGTTAATTCACGCGTAGAGTATACTTTAGCATCTGCAGTGCCTTGAGCGGCAGCTGATAATGCTTGATACTGGTCTGCAACAGCTGTTAATTCGTTAAGACGTTTCTTTTCGATTAGGAATTGAACCATATTAACAACAATTGGCTGTGCACCCGTTAAAATTTGAGCGATAAGCTCTTTCTTACGGTCAGTAGAGATTTTCGGAGCAGTAAGTAATGCCATAAACTCTTCGTTTGTAGTTACTACTGTTTTGATCTCACGTAAATCTGCACCTACTTCAGCAAGAAGGTTTTTGCTTAATGCTAATTCGTAAATTGCTTGAGCATAGCGATTTGCTACAGTCGATTGACTCATTTCGCTTCGCCTGCCTTCGCAATCGTTTCTTTAATTAGTGCGCTATTGTCTGCTTCAGAAATTTCTTTCCCAAGAACTTTAGACGCAGCAAGTACTGATAATGAAACTACTTCTTCACGTACAGCAGCGATTGCTTTTTCTCTTTCTGCTTCGATATCACGAACAGCAGATTCTTTTAGACGGTTCGCTTCAGCGCGTGCAGTTACCACGATTTCTTCGCGAGTTGCTTCGCCTTGCTTTTTAGCGTTCTCAATAATTGATTGCGCTTCAGTGCGAGCTTCTTTAAGAAGGCTCTTTTGTTCTTCTAATAGTGCTTGTGTTTCTTTTTTAGCTTTTTCAGCTGCATCGATACCGCTTGCAACTAACTCTTCACGCTCGCGCATGATACCCATTAAAGGACCCCAAGCGAACTTTTTAAGAAGTGCCATTAAACCTAAGAAAATCACTAACGTCGCAATAGCATCACCTAAGTTAATGCCAGTAGCGCCTGCACCTAGTACAAGATAGTCTAAAAACACGATTGTTTCACTCCCTTCAAGAGCTTGAATAAAATCTATATTTTGTCATACTTTTTGTTCATATTTAATATTAAATAAAAAAGGGTATTTCTTATTTACACAAAACTAATGGCGAAGGGTTTCAAATGAAGTCTACTTCGCCACTGGATTTTAATAATCTTTTTATGAAGACTATTGGTTCATTACGATGAATGCGATTACTACTGCGATGATCGGTAATGCTTCTACTAATGCAACCCCGATGAACATTGTAGTTTGAAGTGCGCCACGTGCTTCTGGTTGACGAGCGATACCTTCTACTGTTTTTGAAACGATTAAACCGTTACCAATACCTGCACCTAGTGCTGCTAAACCGATTGCGATTGCTGCTGCTAATAAACCTACTGAACCTACCATTTGATAATATCCTCCTTGGATGTTGTAATTTTTTTTGGTTCAAATTACCGCACTACATTGAATGCGGGAACTTATAATTAATGGTCTGTACTCACTTTGTGAGCCATGTATACCATCGTTAACATTGTGAAAATGAAAGCTTGGATAAATCCGATGAAAATCGAGAATCCCATCCACGCCATCATTGGTACGATTGCACCGAAGAAACCAAACGCACTTGAAACTGCTAAACCAGTTAGTAACGTTAGTAAAATCTCGCCGGCATAAATGTTACCGTAAAGACGTAGACCTAGAGTTAACGTATTTGCAAACTCTTCAATAACTTTTAACGGGAACATAAACGACATTGGTTGGAAGAATGTTTTAGCATAACCGCCAGTACCTTGCATTTTTACGCCGTAATACTGTGTTAAAACTAGAACCATCGAAGCTAATGTCATTGTAACAACTGGATCGGCTGTTGGTGATTTCCACCATAAATCATGGCCGTACAGAATACCACCCATTGGTAAACCAAGTAAGTTGGACACTGCAATGAACATAATTAATGTAATCCCTAGAATGTGGAAGCGCCCACCAGTTTTCCAGTCCATATTACTCTTAATAATATTTTTCACGAAATCCATAACCCATTCCATGAAGTTCTGCATACCAGTCGGTTTTAACGCAAGTGTACGTGTTGATACAAACGCGATAATAAATACGATGACTGCAGCTACTAAGAGAGTTAGTACTGTAGATAAGTTGAAAGTAAGCGTCATAAAGCCTAAATCCAAATCTAGCTCTGGAGCTGTATGATCCATTTTTGCATTCACCTCTCTTTCAAATGCACCTTAGTGGCTTTTTATATGATGTACTACTCTTTCTACTACTAAAAAGATGTACGGAATCATCAGCCCAATGACCGTGCTTATTAAGTGAAAATATTGTGGCAACGATATTGCGATTGCGACTGCGGCAACACCTGATCCAAAGCGAAGCGCTGTACCGATAGATGCTACTTTTGTCCCTTCACTAATGGAACGGTCAAATTTTTCCATACGTCGAAGTAAAATCCAAAAATTATACGTACCAAAGAACGCACCTAGGGCTATACCAGCAAATATAGAATCATATGGCGAAAATCCCCAGCCTAACGTACAAACAGCAAGCAAAAAAAAGAACGCTTTCTTCTGCATTGCAAAAACGTGATGCAAATTTAGCATTGGCAGTTAATCTCCTGAAACTTTTTTCGAGTAAAGAAAGTGTTCATCGACCATTAAATGAATTTAAAACGTAGTAAATGCACTACAAAATTAGAGGCCGTTACAAGTAGTAAATAATTCCACTTCAGGAAAATCCTATTGTGAACATTCATTTCATACTTCTAAGTGTCTCTTAATCTTCACGGACTTCATCCAGGCGCATAGAACGTTGCAAATTGACGAGTTTCGTTTCAACTGTCAATCTAGTAGAAACTTGATATAACAAGCGTTTCAACGTCTTTTGACTAGGCGAAACTCTTATCATTCTTACCCTTTGTAAGCATACAATAGGGGGTTTTTGATGTCAATTAGTAATGGTGAAAAACTTCACATAGATACATTCCTTGTCAAATTGTTGACAAATTTGTGTATAGTTATGCATAAATATTTTTTGCATTTTTTCACTAACGCTAAAATTCGCTATTTCATGCGTTTTTTCCGTGTCGATACATTTTTTGTATCCAAGAAAAAATTTTTTGGCAATAATGTCGAATTTAATACTTGACAACAGGAGCGAAATGCTATCTCCTGTTGTCAATTTCATTTTAAAGTAAATTTCAGTAAGAATTTGGATTATCGAGTCTCTGCTTTTTCGATAATTTCATCTACTAACTGCTTTTGAGCAAATTGCATTAATGCTTCCACAATACGCTCGGAAGCAAATCCATCTCCATAAGGATTCGATGCATGTGCCATTGCTTCATAAGCTTCGTCATTGACTAATAATTCTTTAGCCATTTTGTAAATAACTTCTTCGTCTGTTCCCGCAAGTTTCAGTGTACCTGCTGCAATCCCTTCAGGACGCTCTGTTGTATCACGTAAAACTAGTACCGGTTTCCCTAACGATGGCGCTTCTTCTTGAACACCGCCGGAATCCGTTAAAATCATGTAAGAACGGGCAGCGAAATTATGGAAATCAAAAACTTCCAATGGTTCAATTAAATGAACACGCGGGTTGTCCCCTAAAATTTCATTGGCAACTTCACGTACTGCAGGATTCATATGCACAGGGTAGACAACTTGAACATCATCATGCTCGTTCAACAGACGCATAATTGCACGGAACATATTACGCATTGGTTCACCTAGATTTTCACGACGGTGTGCCGTTAATAAAATCATGCGGTCCGAACCAATTTTTTCAATGACCGGATGTGTGTAATGGTCACTTACTGTTGTTTTTAATGCATCAATTGCCGTATTACCCGTTACGAAAATTGCTTCTGCCGGTTTGTTTTCCTTTAGCAGGTTAGCACGAGACTGTTCAGTTGGTGCAAAATGCAGATCTGCCATTACCCCTGTTAACTGACGGTTCATCTCTTCCGGGTATGGTGAATATTTTTGACCTGTACGAAGTCCTGCTTCAACATGGCCAATTGCAATTTGATTGTAGAAAGCTGCCAGACTGCCAACAAAAGTTGTCGCCGTATCACCATGTACCAACACGATATCAGGTTTTGCTTCCTTCATTACTCGATCAAGTCCTAATAGTGCATTCGTCGCTACATCTACCAGTGTTTGACGGTCTTTCATTATATTTAAATCATAATCCGGCTTAATTTCAAAAGTTTCCAACACTTGGTCAAGCATTTGACGGTGCTGTGCCGTTACAGTAACAATCGATTCTATTTGTTCCGGATGTTTTCCCAGTTCCAGCACAAGAGGCGCCATTTTAATTGCCTCCGGTCTTGTTCCAAAAATCGTCATAACTTTAAACTTCTTCGTCATCATTTTTCTCCTTGTCTAATCTGTAATTAATTTTTTCTGCAAATGTCTAATCAACTTGCTATTTAATAGAAAACGCCCGCAACTGCTTACGGACGTCTCGTTTATTTATTATTTTGTTCCGAATAAACGATCCCCGGCATCACCTAAGCCTGGTACGATATAGCCATGATCATTTAATTTTTCATCTAGAGATGCGATGTAAATATCTACGTCTGAGTGATTTTTTTGAATTTCTTCCACACCTTCTGGAGCTGCGATCAGACACATAAACTTGATGCTTTTCGCACCGCGCTTTTTCAGTGAATTAATCGCTTCTACAGCTGAACCACCCGTTGCTAGCATCGGGTCAACAATAATGAAGTCACGTTCTTCAACATCTGCTGGAAGTTTTGCATAATATTCTACTGGCTTTAATGTTTCCGGATCACGGTAAAGACCAATATGACCTACTTTTGCAGCAGGAATTAATTTTAATACGCCATCTACCATTCCGATACCCGCACGTAAAATTGGGACAATCGCCATTTTCTTCCCTGATAATACTTTTGCCTTCGCCTTTGTAACAGGTGTCTCCACTTCGATTTCTTCCAGTGGTAAATCACGAGTAATTTCAAAAGCCATTAATGTTGCGACTTCGTCAACTAACTCCCGGAATTCTTTTGTCCCTGTTTCTTTATCTCGAATATAAGTTAACTTATGTTGGATTAATGGGTGGTCAAATACGTATACTTTACTCACGTTGACATCTCCTAACTGTTGTTTATCTAACACAGTATAACAGAAAATAAAGTTAACGAAAACTATGACAAGAATGTTTTAAAAATTGCCCTTTTTATAATACAAAAATAGTACAAATATTATCTTTAAGTAGCATTCTCCTGTAATTGCCTATCTATTCGTTATTTCTTCTTATTAAAAAGCCCTCTATCTACAATATTGTAAATAGAGGGCTTAAACTCAATTATGCGTATAAAGGATATTTTGCTGTAAGAGCTTCAACACGTTTACGTGCTTCCTCTTTTACTGCTGCATCTTCATGGTTTTTAAGAACTGACGCGATAATTTTACCTACTTCGATTACATCCTCTTCTTTGAAACCTCGAGATGTAACAGCTGCTGTACCTACACGGATACCTGATGTAACGAATGGTGATTCTGTATCGAATGGAATTGTGTTTTTGTTTGTAGTAATCGCCACTTCATCCAATACATGCTCTGCTACTTTACCTGTTAAACCTAAAGATTTTACATTTAATAGAAGCAAGTGGTTATCCGTACCGCCTGATACGATCTCAACACCTTCATCCATTAAAGATTTTGCAAGTGCCGCTGCATTTGCTTTAATTTGTTTTGCGTAATCTTTAAATTCAGGTTGTAATGCTTCACCGAATGATACTGCTTTTGCAGCGATGACATGCATTAATGGGCCGCCTTGAATACCAGGGAATACTGATTTATTCAATTCTTTTTCCCATTTTTCATCATTTGTTAAAATCATACCGCCACGAGGACCGCGTAACGTTTTATGAGTTGTTGTCGTTACGAAATCTGCATACGGTACTGGATTTTGGTGCTCACCCGCCGCTACTAGACCGGCAATATGCGCCATATCAACCATGAAATATGCGCCAACTTCATCCGCGATTTCACGGAACTTAGCAAAGTCGATTGCACGAGGATAAGCTGATGCACCAGCAACGATCAATTTTGGCTTAGATTCCAATGCTTTTTGACGAACATCTTCATAATCTATTAAGTTTGTATCTTCAGTTACACCGTATTCTACGAAATTATAAAGAATACCTGAGAAGTTTACTGGTGATCCATGTGTTAAGTGACCACCGTGTGATAAGTTCATACCAAGTACTGTATCACCTGGTTTTAAGATTGTATGGTAAACCGCCATGTTCGCTTGCGCACCTGAGTGTGGCTGTACGTTAACATAAGCTGCACCGAATAATTCTTTTGCACGGTCACGCGCGATATTTTCCACTACATCCACATGTTCACATCCGCCATAGTAACGTTTGCCAGGGTAACCTTCTGCATATTTATTTGTTAAATATGAACCTTGTGCTTCCATAACGGCTTCCGATACGAAGTTTTCTGATGCAATTAGTTCGATGTTTGTGTTTTGACGTTTTTTCTCCAATAAAATTGCGTCTAAAATTGCCTTGTCTTGTCCTGCTAATTTTTCAAATGCCATTTTCAAATCCCCCTAAATGTACTTCCGAATCGCTCGGAGTTTCCAAGTAAATGATATATGTAACGTTAAGGTGTTACGGTATATTGCGCACGTTCTCCACCGATAAGTTTCGGACGTGTTGTCGCTAACGTAATAACTGCATTGCCTAGTTGCTTAACAGATGTTCGCAAAGGTACGGCTACTGCTTTTAAATGCATGCCGATTAATGTTAGACCAATATCTATCCCATAGTGTGCTTGGATGGTTTCCACAACTACAGGTTCATCCATTTGTGTAAAAGCGTATGCAGACATGGAGCCACCTGCTGTACGGACAGGAATGACCGAAACAGGTTCTAAATGGTACATTTTAGCGGCTGCAGCCTCAAGTGTTAAAGCTCGGTTAATATGCTCGCAGCCTTGGAAAACTAAGTGAATTTTATGTCTTTGCGCGAATATTGAAAATTCTTCGTATAGAACTTGCGCTACATCGAGAGCACCAGCTGTTCCAATCTTCTCACCCATTACTTCTGATGTGGAACAGCCGATGACAAATAGCTGACCTTCAGAAAACTTCACTTGTTGCTCAAATTCGGTTAATGCTTGCGCTAAATCTTTTTGCAAATCGTGTAAGTTTGTCATTGAATCACCATTTGTTACCCTTCTTCGATTTCAGTAATCTTTTCAACACGGCGAATATGACGACCGCCTTCAAACTGTGTATCCAGCCAAGTTGCAACAATCTCACGTGCCAGCCCTGGACCGATTACGCGCTCACCCATCGCTAAAATGTTTGAGTCGTTATGGCAACGTGTTGCTTTTGCCGAGAACACGTCATGTACAAGTGCACAACGAATTCCTTTGAATTTGTTTGCAGCAATCGAAATCCCAATACCTGTTCCGCATATTAAAATTCCTCTGTCAAATTCCCCTGCAGCTACTCGTTCAGCTACTGGACGTGCATAGTCCGGGTAATCTACTGACTCGTCCGTTTGTGGACCAAAGTCTTCATAACTGATTGACATTTCATCAAGTAGTGACATAATCTCTTTACGTAAATTATTACCGCCGTGATCCGAAGAAATTGCAATTTTCATGAAGATCCCTCCTGCCTCGATTTTGTATACTTATTATATTCACCATCAGTGTACCATTTATTCCGGAAGAATAACACGTCTTTTCCGAATAACTTTCAAAATACATGCACAAACACGAATAATAAACGAATAAACGAACCTTATCGTTAATATTTTGATGATATTGGCTTAATTTTTCATTATTAATTATGTTAATGTTCAGCTTTACATGACTTTGTTAAGTTGAAATGGGTTTTTCAACATTAGTTTCCAACAAAAAAAGACCGCTCAGACGAGGAGTGGTCTTTAACCGTTATTGTAATGATAGAATGTATTCTGCTACCGCTTCTTCTTCACCATTTGCTGTACCCGGTGGCATTGCGCCTTTACCATTGACCAATACATCAATAATTTCTTCTTTTGATAAAGAAGTCGTCGTTAAGTTTGGTCCCATTGCTCCCGTTAAATCTCCACCATGACACCCTACACAGCTGGCATTTGCCACTTTTTCACCTGCAGAAACATCCGTTGAGCCCGTTCCTTCTGATGATTCAGTGGATTCGGCTGGTGTTGAGTCAACTGAATCTGTCGTATCCGCATCCTCTGCGTCTCCACATCCAGCAAGACCCGCTACAACTACTCCCATCAGTAACCAGTACTTCATTTTGTTCAATATAAATCCCCCCAGGACTAATTATTGTAAACAATAGTGTACCATACCCAGACTTTTTGTATTTGAAACAGGGGGGTGCGGTGCCTCGGGTAAGGTTTATTAGAAGATCTACTTCGGATATTAGAAAATCGGCCCCGTTTATTTGAACTTCCGTCACCTTTATTAGACAATCCGAGCAGCTTTTTAGAACAATGAACGGATATATTGGAAGTTCAGCATTTTATTAGAACTTCCCCGCGTTTATTAGAAAATCTCCGCCACTTATTAGAAACCCTCATGCGCTCCCAAAACAAAAATCCCCAACTGATAAACCAATTGGGGTTTCTAAACTATATTCCACTCTACTGCGTACGGTCGAATTGTTGAATCATCCGATATAGCTCGGCAGATTGTTGCTTTAAGTTGCTTGCCAGTTCTTCCACTTGCTTGATTGCTTCGGCCTGTTCAAGTGAAGCGGATGTTACTTCCTGTGCACTTGCAGATGTTTGCTCGGCAATAGCCGCCACTTCCTGCGATTGATGTGATGTATGTTCAATATTTTTCATTTGCTGTGCGACTAATTCTGAAATTTGAACGACATCATCGGCCATTTCATAAACAGATTTTGTCATACCTTCAACTGCTGTCGTTGTTTCAGAAACACGTGAAGATTCGTTTACCGCAAATGAAACTTGTTCGTTCATCTGTTTTACTACAACCGAAACATTTTGCTGCATCGTTTGGATCAGTGTTGTGATCCCCTGAACAGCGCTTGCACTTTCGTCTGCCAAACTACGGACTTCTTCTGCAACAACTGCAAAGCCCTTTCCATGTTCGCCAGCTCTTGCCGCTTCAATTGATGCGTTTAACGCAAGTAAGTTTGTTTGTCCTGCGATATCGCCTACTAAACTTATAATCCGCTCAATCTGCTCCGCATTTTTTTCAAGCTCGCGAATATTTACCAATGAATTTTCATTGTCTGTCGCGATTTTTTTAATACTATTTACAACACCATGAATCGAATCCGTTGTAGATGTTAAGTTTGTTAAAAGATTTTTTGAGCGACTTGCTGTATGTAATGCTTTATTGTTCACTTCCGCAGCTAATGCACGGACTTCCTCGATGGCTTCCACCGTTTCTTGAATGGCTACTGCCGAAGATTCAGCCCCTAATGAAATTTGGCTAATATTACTTGTTATTTGCTCGGCGTTGTTCGTAACCGAAATACTTTCTTCCGATAGTTTCAAAATCGTTTCATCGGTTGACTTGTAGTTGTCTTCAATACCGTTTACCATCTTGCGTAAATTCATCACCATCGTTTGGAATGCTTCTGCTACAGAGCGGATTTCATCATTTGTTTTCGGCATTTCGACATCTTGTCCGATTTTACCTTCCGCTACATGGTTTGCACTGCGCTCCAACTGCTGTAAAGGGCGAACAATGACTAAACCGAATACAGCTGCCAATGCGCATGACCAAAAGATTCCTAATAAATAGGTAATAATCTGAAATGTACTTGTGCTTGTCGATTCAAAAAACATCGGATGTAAATATTCGATAAATACAAAACTGCTAGTGTAAGTAATCAGCGCTAATATCCCGACGAACAATACGAGCTTTCGGCGCAAACTAAAGATCTTTTTCTGAGCGTTCATGTTAAATTTTATCCTCCAATTTCAATTTAGTTTCCAGCTTGTTAATTGCTTCGTTCAATTGCTCATACGTTTGTTCATAAACTTGCAGGTTCCCACCGAATGGATCCTGAATATCAAGTGATTCCATTTCTACATATTCCTTTAATGTAAATGTTTTATGTGCCGCTTCTCCTGCCAAACGGAGGACCATTTCTTTATGAGCGGTCGTCATTGTTAAAATCAAATCCGCCCATTGTGCATCTTCTACCGTAAATTGCGATGAACGGTGTGATTGCGAAATATTTTTCCTGTGTAATATTTCCTTTGCGTTCAGGGACATTTCATTGCCTTTATGTGCATAAATACCTGCTGAACGCACAGTAATATTCTCATAGTTTTTTGCTTGTAAAATTGCTGCTGCCATAGGACTTCTACATGTATTGCCTGTACAAATAAAATAAATATTCATGTTCCTCACACCCTCTAATTCACCATTTTAGTAGCATCACACTCATAATAATCAGTAGGATTCCTGCCACTTTTTTTAATGCATTATTTTTAAATATTGGCGACTTTTGCGCTATTACCAATGCAGCATATGACAATATAAATGTTGATAGGCCTGCACTAACGATAAAAACATATTTTTGTAAATTTAGCATACCAAAAGATAGGCTAACTGAAAAGGTGTCAATACTGGCGAAAATCGCAATTATCGGGAGAGACATTGCCGGAAAACTTTCCTCTTTCTTCGAGAGCAGTAACTGCAGCCCCACAAAAAACAACAACAGTGTCGAAAGACCTGATGCCCAGCTGGTTAAATAGACGGCAAGCCATTCTCCAAATCGGTAACCCAGTAACGGAAAAAGCATATGTAAAAATGCCGTCCATAAAGCTAATAACCATTTTGCCTTAACATTTGTAGCAATTAAATACAGTGCAACGACATCGAACGACATTAAAATTCCGGCAACTACTTCTTGCATCTGTTCCCCTCTTCCACTAAGCGCTGTTGTAATTTATGCTTTCAGGTCGGGAAATATCCTTTAGGTTATACATAAAAACCACATCCCGATGTTGCAAGATGTGGTTTAAGTCTTAAAGTAAATACCATTTGCTGCCCGCCGCCTTTTCCAGACGGTTCATAATCGCTGTGCCAACACCTGTTTTTGATGTTGCTGTCGCTAAAATAATCGTGGCATCCGTTTTATCGCATGCACGCAATGCATCATATAGTGAAGCACTCATTTGATCAAGATCATTGGCATTACCGAATGAAAAATAATAATCGGCCTCAATGTTTTTAAAGCTCTCCGGTGCCAATAAGGCAACTTTATGTTCCGGCTTTAATTCGGCAATAGCCTTTTCAATCGCTTCCTTATTTGCCTCAATTAGATAAACAGGAGCTTCCGGTGCATAGTGAGTATATTTCATGCCGGGCGCTTTCGGTGTCGATTCGATTTTCTGCTGCTCCAGACTAGGCTCAACAACCGGTCCAATTACCGCTTCGAGCATTTCTTTCGTTACACCGCCCGGACGCAAAATAACCGGCGTATCCAGCGTAACATCCAAAACAGTCGATTCAAGTCCGATCCCCGTCATTCCGCCATCCAAAATACAAGGAATAATTTTTTGCAAATCTTCAAATACATGTTCGGCTTTCGTCGGGCTAGGTTTGCCGCTGCGATTCGCACTTGGCGCGGCTAACGGTTTCTTTAATGTTTGAAGAAGTTCCAGTGCTACCGGATGATCAGGCATACGAATTCCAACTGTATCGAGACCTGCTGTTACACTTGGCGCTAAAACAGTCGGCTTAGCATGCATAACAAGTGTCAATGGACCTGGCCAAAAAGCGTCCATACATTTGCGGGCAACTTCTGAAATATTTGTTGTATACAACGTTACTTCTTCCACTGTACCAATATGGACAATTAAAGGATTATCCGAAGGGCGTCCTTTTGCAGCAAATATTTTTTTCACGGCCTGCTCGTTTGTCGCAACCGCTCCTAAGCCATAGACGGTTTCTGTCGGGAAAGCGACTATTTCGCCGCTATTTAATAAATCCACAGCCTGTGTATAATTTTCTGAATTATCCACAAACTCATCCACATTCAATTGGAAAGTGTGCATTACTTTTTCCTCCTTTCTCTAGATGTTTCGTGTAACTATCCCCAAGGTGTTAGTAACTTAATGCATTTTGTATATCTTTTTCTGCTTTTTGTGGATTATTTTTTTGTTTAAATTTGTTCCACCATTCCGCAACATAAAATGGCGGACGTTCTTTTTTCATTGGCTCATTGTTTGTACAAAGCGTTGGGAACACTGCACAGAACCAGTTTTCGCCCCGCCCTTGTCCAATAATGAAATTCACTGAATAATATTCGTTTTGCGGATAGAATTGACCCGCCGTCCATTTCGGTGGGATTAAGTTATCCCCAAACTTATAGGTAATTTCTAATTGTGGGTAATTATTCTGAATTTCCTGATACATGTTTTCCACACTGTGGATATCTTCTGAAAATTCAGGTGTATTTTGCAAATAGGTTTGGATTGTTTCCACAACCTCATATTTGATAAGCTGGTCGGCATTTGTCGAACTGTTGGCAATGACGCGGAATTTTAACTGGTCATTGCTTTCCCCCTGATCAATGCGGACATCATCTACAAAAGTAGGTATAAATGTAGCCGCACAATATAAAAATAGGACACTTATTAGTAATTTAGCAATCGCTAAAAATAGATTGGATTCATTTTGAATATCGTAATCATGTAACATAAACATTCCCCCTTGCAAACATTGTTTACAAGGAATCTATTTTTTATTCACTAATTTCACAAAAAACTATACGATCTTTTTTATTTATATCCTGTACGACTGATACATGGGCATCGGGGAAGCTTTTTTTGAAAAAGTTTGCTACCGCTTCTCCTTGTGTATAACCGATTTCCAGACCAATTAATGCAGGCTTGTTCATGAGAGATGGTAAATTTTCTGCTAGTTTACGATAAAGCAAGAGTCCGTCTTCATCGGCAAACAATGCCTGATGAGGTTCATGCGCCACAACGACATCAGACATTTCCTCCATTTCCCCATAGGCAATATAGGGAGGATTGGAAAGGACAATATCCCATTTTTCATTTGCAATCGGTTCTGTTAAATCACCGAGTTTAAATGTAATTTCTGCCTGCAGGTGCTCAGCATTTTTTTGCGCTGTTGCAAGTGCTGCAGGTGAAAGATCCGTTGCTGTAACATCAAGCTGTGGATATTCCTTTTTCATCGTAATGGCAATGGCACCACTGCCTGTTCCGATATCGGCAAACTTCAGGTTTTCCTGATCACCGAATAATTTACGGATCCGCTCAATCGTCCCAACAATCAGTTCTTCTGTTTCCGGACGAGGAATCAGTACCGATTCATCCACAAAAAATGACCTTCCGTAAAATTCTTCGACACCCGTTATATACTGTACGGGACGTCCTTCCACATGTGCTTGGATAAAAGCATCAAACTGCTGTTGCTGATCTTCGGGTAAAGTGTCGTGCATTTTCATCATTAATCCTGAGTAGCTTGTCTGTAAAATATGCTGCAATAAAATTCGTGCGGCATTTCCTTCGCGACCGTTTTCCTCTAAAAAAGAAGAAGCCCCATTCAGGGCCTCAAAAATAGTTTTATGCATCTTCATTCAAATTTGATAAGCGTGTTGCCTGCTCATCTAAAATAAGTGCATCGATGATTTCATCCAGCTTACCTTCAACGATTTGGTCAAGTTTTTGAATCGTTAAACCAATTCGGTGATCTGTTACACGGTTTTGTGGATAGTTGTAAGTACGGATACGTTCAGAACGGTCGCCTGTTCCTACTGCTGTCTTACGAGTTGCATCGATTTCTGCCTGTGCTTCTTGACGGTGTTTATCCGCTACACGCGCAACTAAAATTTTCATCGCTTTTTCACGGTTCTTAATTTGTGAACGTTCATCTTGCATCGAAACGACAACGCCTGTCGGTAAGTGGGTCATACGAACCGCAGACATCGTTGTATTTACCGACTGACCACCCGCACCAGATGATGCGAATGTATCAACACGAATATCTTTTTCATGAATTTCTACATCTTCTACATGTACTTCCGGTAAACATGCTACCGTAGCAGTTGATGTATGAATACGGCCTTGTGATTCTGTCGCTGGTACACGTTGCACACGGTGTGCGCCGTTTTCATATTTAAATTTCGAATAGGCACCTTGACCGTTAATCATGAAAATCACTTCTTTAAAGCCGCCTGCCGGGTTTGGTGTTGCTTCCATTACATCTACTTTCCAGCCTTGCGTTTCCGCATAGCGTGTATACATACGGAATAGGTCACCAGCAAAAATGTTGGCCTCGTCCCCGCCTGCAGCTCCACGGATCTCCATAATTACGTTTTTCGAATCGTTCGGGTCTTTAGGAATTAATAAAATACGCAGACGATCTTCTAACTCAGGAACTTGTTTATTTAAATCGTTAAACTCTTCCTTCATCATTTCCAGCATATCTGCATCTTTTTCAATTTCCATCAATTCGCGTGTGTCTGCCAATTGTTCTTTTACCGATTTGTATTCACGGTAGACATCCACCATTTCCTGAATATCGGATTGTTCTTTTGAATATTCACGAAGCTTATTGGAGTCGCTCACAACATCCGGGTCGCTTAGTAATTCATTTAATCTTTCGTAACGGTCTTCAACCGCCTGTAAACGATCAAACATCTATAGTTCACCTCTAAAAGTTATTTTATTATTCGTTGTATTTCACTCGTCTTCTCACGAGTTACGTTAAAATGCACCTTTACTAGTATAAAGAAATTTTACGGTTGTTGCTACATCTATGTTGAACTTTCTTCATATCATTTACACATTAACATTTCATCTATTTAAATTATAGTGGCGGATTGGAATGGCATTTGCGGCAAACAGGGTAATAACTATCATTACCCCCAATTTGAATTTGATCACCAGTACGGACCGGTTTTTTGTTTTCATCTACTCGTAAGTTCATCGTCGCTTTCTTATGGCAGAACCAGCATATTGTTTTCATTTCCTCAATTTTATCCGCGTAGATCATCATGTAACGGCTGCCTTCAAACAGCTCGTTCTGGAAGTCATTTTTCAAGCCAAAGCCCATAACCGGAATGTTCAGCTCATCGACAATTTGAGTCAGCTGTAACACATGTTCCTTTGATAAAAATTGTACTTCGTCTACAAGTACACAATATAATTTTTCGTCGTGTTTTTCCACGATTTCGTATAGATTCGTATCTTCAAAAACCGCAATCGCCGGACGCTTTAAGCCAATTCGACTTGAAACCGTTCCGACTTCATCGCGCGTATCAATTCCAGAAGTAAAAATCAGTACCGCTTTATTTTGCTCTTCATAATTGTGGGCAACTTTTAAAATTTCAATCGATTTCCCGCTGTTCATCGCCCCATGTTTATAAAATAATTGCGCCATTTCTATTTCCTCGTTTCTAATTAAGTTTACAAGTTCATTTTTCACCAATAAAAAACCTTGAGCATCAAACTCAAGGTCAACTTTTCACTTCTTTTATCTTAGCTAGTTTTTCGCCATACGTCTATTGCTAAAGGTACTGTATTTACGAGAATCTTTCTCTTATGTGAAACGTGTGCGAAAGATTTCTAATATCTTCTAGTTTCTTCTAATATATTTTTATTTGTTCTAATAAAAGTCGGAACTTCTAATATAATATGTACATCTTCTAATATCCGGTCGCAATTTTCAAATAAACGTTTCAGATTGTCTAATAACCTATATAAATTTTCTAATAACTGCGTAATCCCTTCTAATAAAACGAAACGGACCCCTATAAAAATTAAAAACCCATTTCCGGCAATGCGGAAATGGGCAGAGGTATTATTTCATACCATATTTTTTGTTGAAGCGATCTACACGTCCGTCAGCAGAAGCGAACTTTTGACGACCTGTATAGAATGGGTGACATTCGTTACAGAACTCGATTGAGATCTTTTCTTTAACTGAACCTGTTTCAAAAGAATTACCACAAGAGCAAGTTACTGTTGCTACTTTGTAATCTGGGTGGATACCTTGTTTCATATTCGTTTTCTCCTCTCGCCCTGAACCATCCGGAACAGAGTATTTTCGAACTGCACCTTACATAGCCCGAATATGTCACTACATACGTAATGTGTTGAGGTCAGCTATATATGTGCACGTTTCATACTTAAAGAAGTATAGCAAGTTTTAAAAAAGGTTGCAACTATTTTATATTATTTTACGAAATTGAATATATGTAGTTCCTCAATATATTAAGAACCTGATTTCCATTCCGGCAAATCTTCTAAAATTTATAACAACCCTTTACCGTTCGTTGCTTTCTTCATATCAGTATCAAGCTTTTCGAAGAATTCTTCGTTTGTTTTTGTTGTGCGCAGTTTGCGTAAGAACTTTTCACCGAAGTCATGTGAATCGCTGAATGTTTTACGGATAGCCCATAATTTATCCAACTGGTCTTTCGGAATAAGAAGCTCTTCTTTACGTGTACCTGAACGGCGGATATCGATTGCAGGGAAAATACGGCGTTCTGCCAGGCTGCGATCCAAGTGCAGTTCAAGGTTACCCGTTCCTTTGAATTCTTCATAAATTACTTCGTCCATACGGCTGCCTGTATCAACAAGTGCAGTCGCTAAAATTGTTAAACTGCCGCCCTCTTCAATATTGCGGGCAGAACCGAAGAAACGTTTCGGACGGTGGAATGCAGCAGGGTCAATACCACCTGAAAGTGTACGGCCGCTTGGCGGAATTACTAAGTTATAGGCACGTGCCAAACGTGTAATCGAATCCATTAAAATAATAACATCGCGTTTTTGCTCTACTAGACGTCTTGCACGTTCCAATACGATTTCCGCGACTTTCACATGGTTTTCAGGTACTTCATCAAACGTTGAAGATACGACATCCGCATTTACTGAGCGCTCGATATCCGTTACTTCTTCCGGACGCTCATCGATAAGTAGTACGATCAGTTCCGCTTCCGGATGGTTTGTCGTAATCGCGTTGGCAATTTCTTTTAATAAAGATGTTTTACCGGCTTTTGGCGGCGCAACAATTAAACCACGTTGTCCAAAACCGACTGGCGCTACTAAATCCATAATACGCGTCGAAAGTTTTGTAGGAACCGTTTCCAATTTGATGTGGCGATTCGGGTAAAGCGGCGTTAATGCAGGGAAATGCACACGTTCTTTTGCAACTTCAGGGTCCTCGCCATTTACAGCATCCACTTGCAACAAGCCGTAGTAGCGTTCATTTTCTTTTGGCGGACGCACTTTACCTGAAACTTTATCACCATTTCGTAAATCAAAGCGGCGAATTTGAGAAGCAGAAATGTAAATATCCTCTTTTGAAGGAGAGTAGTTAATCGGGCGCAGGAATCCGAAGCCATCTGTAGGAATAATTTCTAAAACACCTTCCATGAAGAAGAAACCTTCCTGTTCAGAGCGGGTTTTTAAGATTGCAAAAATTAGTTCCTTTTTATTTAGCTTACTAGCATTTGATAATTTATATTGCTTCGCTAAAGCATATAATTCTTTTAATGTCATGCTTTCTAATTGAGCAATTGTTAATGCTGTCATACGTTTTCTCCAGTCTATTAAAATTTAATTTGAAAAATTAAGTTATTGAAAGATTTTAGGAATTTGTGTAAGAGAAGTATACTACACTTTATTTGAAAGATGCCCAGTTTTTACACTGGGCATTTATTATATTATAGTGCAAGTAATTTGAAAATGGGCATTTTCTATTTGAGGCTACTTACATTATATGAGAAGTTAAATTTGGTCATACTTTGGTTTTTTTTCAATGCTGTGGCGTCCTTCGATAAAACGTACTGTTCCTGTTTTCGCGCGCATAACAACTGAATGTGTAAGTGCGTAGGAACCTTTATATTGAACACCTCTTAAAAGCTCGGAATCTGTTACAGCTGTTGCTGCAAAAATCGCATCATCGCCTTTTACCAGGTCTTCCATCATTAATACTTTATCTACGTCGACACCCATTTTAATGCAACGTGCAAGCTGTTCTTCATCTTCAGGTACTAGTTTCGCTTGGAAATCGCCGCCTAAACATTTTAAAGCAACTGCTGCGATTACACCTTCTGGGGCACCACCCATACCGAACATAATATCGATACCAGTTTCATCGAATGCTGTGTTGATCGCTGCACCTACATCACCGTCTTGGATGAATTTAATACGTGCACCGGCTTCACGAATTTCATCGACAATATGCTGATGGCGAGGTCGGTCTAAAAGTGTTGCTACTACATCGGAAATATCTTTATTTTTTGCTTTAGCTACTTGCAATAAGTTGTATGTTACAGAAGCGTTAATATCAACTTTTCCTGCCGCTTCCGGTCCTACAGCTATTTTATCCATATACATATCAGGCGCATTTAATAGATTGCCACGGTCTGCAATTGCCAGTACTGTCATCGCACCATTTGTACCTTTTGCTACGATGTTTGTACCTTCTAATGGATCTACTGCGATATCAACTTCAGGTCCGCCATTTCGAAGCCCTAATTCTTCACCGATATAAAGCATCGGTGCTTCATCCATTTCTCCTTCACCAATTACAACTGTCGCATGCATTGGGATTGTATCAAACATAACACGCATCGCTGTTGTTGCTGCGTCGTCCGCTTCATTTTTAAGTCCGCGTCCCATCCATTTCGCTGATGCAATCGCTGCTGCTTCTGTTACACGTACTACTTCCATTGATAAACTACGTTCCATTTTGTGTTTGCCTCCTGTAATCGGTTAAAACCGATTTTAACAGCCTAAATTAACTGCTTTTTTGAATTGTATTATGAACTAACATATTTTTATTACCCAAATATATATTATCATACTCTCATCGTTGCGCGATTCTGATCACGAATAATAGCAAATTTATGCATTATTCTTTGTATTAATGACAATGGACTCTTTACGAATATTTGCACCGATTGCACACAGCTTTTCAATTAATGAACTATAGCCGCGCTCAATATGGTAAATATCGTGAATTTCTGTTTCACCTTTTGCGATAAGTCCAGCTAATACTAATGCCGCACCCGCGCGTAAATCTGTTGCCGTTACCGTGGATCCTTCCAAAGATGCAGGTCCTTGAATGATGGCTGTATTGCCTTCAACACGAGCTTTTGCATTCATACGGCGCAGTTCATCTATATGCTTGAAACGGGCAGAATAAATCGTATCTGTAATCATCGATGTGCCTTCTGCCTGTGTCATTAATACAGATAAAGGCTGTTGAACATCGGTCGGGAATCCTGGGTAGACAAGTGTTTTCACATCAACTGCCTGCAGTTTCGTTTGCTTGGAAATGAAGATGCTTTCCTCATTCTCTTCAACACTTACACCCATTTCACGAAGTTTCGCTGTGACGGCTTCCATATGAAGCGGGATAACATTATCGACGAGTACACCATCACCAATCGCTGCAGCCATAATCATAAATGTAGCTGCTTCGATCCGGTCCGGTATAATTGTATGTTTTGTGCCTTTTAACTCATCGACACCTTCAATACGAATAACGCTCGTTCCTGCCCCTTTAATGTTCGCACCCATATTCGTTAATAGTGTTGCAACATCAATAATTTCAGGCTCTTTCGCTGCATTTTCGATTGTAGTTTTCCCTTTTGCACGCACTGCCGCCAACATAATATTAATTGTGGCGCCGACACTTGCAACGTCCAGATAAATCTTCGCACCGATTAGTTCTTCTGCGCGTAAATAAATTGCACCGTGCTCATTTGTTACTTTTGCTCCTAAAGCTTCAAAACCTTTAATATGCTGATCAATTGGACGCGGCCCTAAAAAACATCCGCCTGGCATGCCGATTACCGCCTGTTTAAAACGGCCGAGCATCGCACCCATCATATAATAGGAAGCACGTAACTTTTTAACATTACCGTTTGGCAGCGGCATTGCAACCATTTTTGATGGATCAATCGTCATCTTGCCATTTTCAAATGTTACTTCGCCGCCAATTTCTTCGAGTAGTGCCTTTAACGTCCATGCATCTGAAATCTCTGGAATTCCTCCAATGGTAACGGAAGAATCAGCCAAAATTGATGCAGGAATTAAAGCAACTGCACTGTTTTTTGCACCGCTAACGGTTATTTTACCTTTTAGACGATTTCCGCCTTGAATTTTATAAACATCCATTTTGTGTTCTCCCTTACATTGGAAAAGATTTCACAGTAAATTAGACTGCTGTGAGGTATTCTTATTATTTCCCTTCACGCTTTGCCCAATCCGCTAAAAATCCTTCAATTCCTTTGTCTGTTAATGGATGATTAAACAGTTGCTGTAAAACTTTGTATGGAGTTGTTGCAATATGTGCGCCAGCTAATGCAGCTTGCGTAATATGTTGCGGGTGACGAATAGAAGCGGCGATAATTTCCGTGTCAATTTCGTGGATAGCAAACATTTCAGCAATTTCACGGATTAATTCTACGCCATCTTGACCAATATCATCTAAACGTCCTAAGAAAGGAGATACATAAGATGCGCCTGCGCGTGCTGCCATTAATGCTTGGTTAGCAGAGAAAATTAATGTTACGTTCGTTTTAATCCCTTTTTCAGAGAAATGTTTACATGCTTTTAATCCTTCCGGAGTCATTGGAAGTTTAACAGTAATATTCGGGTGAATCGCTGCCAATTCTTCCCCTTCACGAATCATTCCTTCAGCGTCTAAAGAAATGACTTCACCAGAAACTGAGCCGTTTACTAGCTCTGCAATTTCACGTAAGCGGTCGTGGAAGTTCACGCCTGATTCTTTTGCAACTAATGATGGGTTTGTCGTTACACCTGAAAGAATCCCCCAAGAGTATGCTTCTTTAATTTCGTCAAAGTTTGCTGTATCGATAAAAAATTTCATTATAATAGCCTCCGATTGATTTACATTTGATTATAAAAACACATCTCGCTCAAGTTGTGAACGAGATGTCTTATGTTGAAAAACACGTGTTCACAAAGAAAAGTACGTTTATTTTGTGCACTTTTCTTTTGTGGATTCATTATTACGCATTAAATAGGTAATAATTTAGCTGTCTTTTAAGCAAAGCTTTAGAAAGACTTCTGTGAAAGAAGCTTCATTCTATCAATTAAGCTTTTCCAGAGCTGCCAAATTCGCGCATTTTACCGATTACTGTAGCTTTAATCGCTTCACGAGCTGGACCTAAATATTTACGTGGATCATATGTTTTCTTATCATTTTCTAAAAATTCACGGATTACTTTCGTAGCCGAGATCTGGTTTTCAGTGTTGACATTAATTTTTGCTGTACCTAAAGAAATTGAACGTTGAATATCTTTTGTTGGAATACCAGTTCCACCATGTAATACTAACGGTACATCTGTTAATGTAGAGATTTCTTCCATTTCAGCGAATCCTAAGTTTGGTTCACCTTTGTATGGACCGTGAACAGAACCTAATGCTGGAGCTAAACAGTCAATACCTGTAGCTTCAACCAGTGCTTTACACTCCTGCGGGTTTGCGTACATAATGCCGCCAATGACACCGTCTTCTTCGCCGCCTACAGTACCAAGTTCTGCTTCAACCGATACGCCTTTTGCATGTGCATAGTCAACAACTTGTTTAGTCGTTTCAATATTTTCTTCGAATGGATGATGTGAAGCGTCAATCATAACAGAAGAGAAACCAGCGTCGATTGCTTCTTTACATTTATCGAAGCTTGAACCATGGTCTAAATGAATTGCTACTGGCACAGTTGTTTTGTAGCTTTCCATTAAGCCTTCAACCATTTTTACGACAGCGATGAAACCGCCCATATATTTCCCGGCACCTTCAGAGACACCTAGAATTACCGGTGATTTTTCTTCTTCTGCCGCTTGTAAAATGGCTTGTGTCCACTCTAGGTTATTAATATTGAATTGACCTACTGCATAACCTTCCGCTTTTGCTTTAATTAACATTTCTTTCATTGAAACTAATGCCATTATTAAAATCCTCCTCGAAGATACATAATTAGTTTGCTGCTATAAAAACATAGTTTGCACAAAATGCTTTTTTTAAGTATTTTTTCATCGTCAATTCTATGCAAAATCACATGAAATGACAAAAACATTTAGATTAATCATAACAAAAACAGACAGTATGCGCTACTGCCTGCTCGCCTGTTTCATTTATATTTTTTCAGTCTTTTCTACTAATTTATTAACCTCATCCCGTACTTCAAAAATATTAAAAGGTTTTGTAAAATATTTCACTACCCCTAATTCGTTCGCTCTGTCCATCATATGCTGCTCCACATAGGCAGTCATCATCATTACAGGCAGCTCCGGGTGATCTTCTTTCAAACGGGCTAAAATCTCCAGTCCATCCATTCCGGGTATTTTCATATCCAGCAAAACGCAATCAAGTGCATTTTCCTGTGCAATTTTTATCGCATCAAATCCGTTTGCGGCTAAATATGTTGTGAATCCTTCTTTTTTAAATACTTCATTTAGAAGCATCCTGATTCCTTGCTGATCGTCTACTATTAATATCCCCTTCAATGTGATCCCCCATTATAATAATAATTTATACTAATTACATTCGATTATAAATTGCTTTCCCCTCTTTTATGTAGAGAGTTTGTGTTTTTGCTTTTTTATGTACACAATTTTATAATAACTTTGAGGTGTAAATATGTCTAAAATTTTAACTACGCAATTAACAGGTCTTCTGCAGCGCATTCAGCAAACTGAAGAAGAATCTATTGAAGAAACTGCACGATTATTGGCACAGGCAGCAATTGGGCAAGGAACAATTTACTTTGCGGCATTTGGTGAAATGGAAGCTGTTGCAATCAATGCAGAGCTTGGGGAAGGTAAATTTGCCAAGTTTGCCCGCTATACAGAAAACGTTGAACTTTTGCCTGCTGACCGTGTCATTATTTTTACGCGTCACGCAACAGATGAACAGGCTTTAAACCTTGCACAGCAACTGCATGCAGAGTTCATTCCATTTGCGGCTGTCGCAAGTGAAGTGGCCGGTGATGACAATCCGTTGAGCGATCTTGCTTATACGTATATTTCATTGAAAGTTCGCGGCGGCATTTTACCGCATCCTGCAAAACTCGGCGAACGCATCGTATTCCCGCACCTTATAGCAGCTTTATATATTTATGAAGCGATTAAGATGGAATTCGATGAAATGCTCGTGGACGATGATGAAGAAGATGACGAATTAATGGACAGCCACCCGTCACCATTCGCATAATTTAACGACGACTCTTATGGCCTGTTGGCTTGAGAGTCGTCTTTTTATGTAATGAAACAATTTTCAAGAAAAAGGTGGTGGGACAGAAATAGAAACCCTGTTGGATAATAAGAACATCCTTATTAAGAAAACGCTCAGCAAAAAAAGCTATTTTTCTCAAAGAGAAAAATAGCTTTTTGGGGTTTTGTCCTAACCTCAAATCAATTACTTTTTATTGTTAAATGCCGCGCCAACGAACTCACGGAATAATGGTTGTGGACGCTGTGGACGTGAAATTAATTCTGGGTGGAATTGACCAGCCACAAAGAATTTCTTTTCCGGTAACTCAACGATTTCTACTAACTTATTGTTAGGAGATAAACCTGAGAATACCATACCTTCCGCTTCCATTGCTTCACGGAATTCATTGTTGAACTCGTAACGGTGACGGTGACGTTCATAAACTAGCTCTTCACCATTGTATGCCGCGCGTGCACGAGATCCTTCTTTTAACTTACATGGGTATAAACCAAGACGTAATGTTCCGCCGATATCTGTATCTTCTGATTGATCCGGTAGGAAATCGATAATCGGGTACTTCGTGTTTTTGTCCAGTTCTGTTGAGTGTGCACCTTCCAAGCCCATAACATTACGTGCAAATTCTACTGTTGCCATTTGCATGCCTAGGCAAATACCGAAGAACGGTACATCGTTTTCACGTGCATAACGGATTGATTCGATTTTCCCTTCAACACCACGGTCGCCGAAACCACCTGGTACTAAAATACCGTCTGCTTGTCCTAATAATTCATCCACATTTTCCGCTGTAACGTGTTCTGCATTGATCCAGTCGATTTCGATATCTGAATTGTATACATATCCAGCATGTTTCAATGCTTCTACAACTGAAATATACGCATCTTGCAATTCTACGTATTTACCTACTAAAGCGATACGTGTTTTGTGCTCCAAGTTTTTCACTAAATGTACAAGCTCTTTCCAATCTGTCATATCCGCTTTTGGCGCTGTAATGCCAAAATGATCAAGAACGATTTGGTCAAAGCCTTGTGCATGAAGATTTAATGGCACTTCATATAAATGCTCTGCATCACGTGATTCGATAATATCAGAAGGTCGTACGTCACAGAATAACGCGATTTTTTCTTTCATGTCTTGTGGTACAGGTTGTTCTGTACGTAAAACGATGATATTTGGCTGAATACCTAATGAACGTAACTCTTTTACAGAGTGTTGTGTCGGTTTCGTTTTCATTTCACCGGCTGCTGCGATATAAGGCATTAACGTACAGTGGATATACATAACATTTTCATGACCTAAATCACGGCGCATTTGACGAATCGCTTCAAGGAAAGAAAGTGATTCGAAGTCACCTACAGTACCGCCGATTTCCGTAATGACAACATCAGCAGAAGTTTCACGGCCAGCACGCTGAATACGATCTTTAATTTCATTTGTTACGTGAGGAATTACTTGAACAGTACCACCATTGTAATCACCGCGGCGCTCTTTGTTTAGTACCGATTGATATACTTTACCTGAAGTAACAGTTGAGTGTTTACCAAGGTTAATGTCGATGAAACGCTCATAGTGACCTAAGTCTAAGTCCGCCTCTGCACCATCATCTGTTACGAAAACTTCACCATGCTGGTATGGGCTCATTGTACCTGGATCAATATTTAAATATGGATCAAATTTTTGAATTGTTACTTCCAATCCACGATTTTTTAATAGACGACCTAAAGATGCTGCTACAATCCCTTTACCAAGTGATGAAACTACCCCACCTGTTACGAAAATATACTTTGTCATACAAATTCCTCCTTCTTTTAAAACAAATTAGAAAAACACTCTTTTGCTACTTACATGCAAGGGAATGTTTTTCTAATTAAAACGCATGAAAAAATAAAAAACGCTCCTCCTGCACTATTTTGCAGGGGGAGCGTATAACTTATACGGTCAATCTCCTTTTTAAAGGAGCCCAAGTAAAAGATTATACGGAACTGAAATAGAAGTCAAGCACTTTCAATTTCCAATGCGGAAATCTTATTTTATATCTTCGTCTTCTTCTAATTCCTCATCTAGCTCTTCTTCTAATTCTTCTTCATCATCCTCGATGATAAATGTATCATCTTCATCGATTATTTCTTCATCGATGTCAGAATCGATTTCTTCAATGTCTTCTTCAACGAAGTCGATGTCCTCATCCACTTCTTCCTCTTCTTCATCGTCGTCAACGAATTCATCATAGTCTTCCTCGAATAATACATCCTCTTCTTCAAGGTCGATAATTTCATCTTCGTCTTCGTCGTCAACAGCTTTTGCTTTCTTCTTACGTGTCTTGATTGTTGGCGCTGTTTCTTCTTCGATTGTTTCTACTTTATACCACTCACGTAAACCCCAGCCATTTTCATGGTTCAATAAGAAACGGCCTTCTACGTTTAAGTCTGTATAAAATTGTACTAAACGAGATTTTAATTCTTCATCCGAAATACCATTTAAAGCTTGAATTCCTTTTAATAATTCATTTAACGGCATTGCTTGTTTTTTATCTTCTAGTAGTGCGTATGCTAAGTCGATTAATGACTCTTCTGCTAATTGTTCATCTGTCATACCACGAAAGTTCAAATCGTGCACGTCCTTTCCATTCTTACATGTCTATTTATCAATTACGACTCGGCGTAATTGCGTTTGGATTCGTCTTCCAAATCCTTAACATCTGCCGAAAATCTTATACCCGTTCTTCCGCTGAAGCTTGTACATCAACTGGGTGGATATAAGCATAATACCCATTATATACAAACATGCTATCACTATGCTAGTTTCATTTCTTGTTTTTTAAATTTGTTACTTTTTTATACGCAACATAAAATAAAATGAAGGATAAAAGCAGCAAAGGGATTGCTGCTAGTTGTCGGTTATATAAAAAGAAGGTGGCGATTAGGCATGCTAAAATTAAAATATAATGTACATACTGTTGCACTATTACGCACCTTCCTTCATCAGATCGTCCATGTAGTTACTAGTATAACGAAATTTCCCGCACTCGTGGTATTCTAAGTTCATTTTTTTGCATTTTTTTCTAATAACTAAGTAAATAAGGCTAGTTATTAAGTTGTTTTCCGCATGCTACTATCAATAAAACTTACATATTTCGGCGGTACTGCCCGCCTACTTCATAAAGCGCCTGAGTAATTTGGCCAAGGCTCGCTACTTTCACCGTCTCCATTAATTCTTCAAAAATATTGCCGCCTGTTTTAGCAACTTCCTTTAAACGGTCAAGCGCTTTTTGGCTATTGTCCGCATTCGCCTCTTTAAAGCTTGCCAAGTTTGCAATTTGCAAATCTTTTTCTTCTTTTGAAGCACGTGCGATCTCCATGTTATTGATTGCTTCTTCTGATGGCGGATTCGGGTTTAAATATGTGTTCACGCCAATAATCGGCAGTTGTCCTGAATGTTTTAAATGCTCATAATGCATCGATTCTTCCTGGATTTTTCCGCGCTGATACTGTGTTTCCATCGCACCAAGCACCCCGCCGCGATCATTCATGCGGTCGAACTCTTCCAGCACCGCTTGCTCCACCAGCTGTGTAAGCTCCTCAATAATAAATGCCCCTTGTAACGGGTTTTCATTTTTCGATAAGCCGTGTTCTTTTGTAATAATCATTTGAATTGCCATCGCGCGGCGTACCGATTCTTCTGTAGGCGTTGTAATTGCCTCATCGTACGCATTTGTATGCAGTGAGTTACAGTTATCCTGCAATGCCATTAATGCCTGTAATGTTGTACGAATATCATTGAAGTCGATTTCCTGTGCGTGCAGACTGCGGCCCGATGTTTGAATATGGTATTTCAGCTTCTGCGAGCGTTCATTTGCGCCGTATTTTTCACGCATAACAACAGCCCAGATGCGGCGGGCTACACGACCGATGACTGTATACTCAGGGTCCAGACCGTTCGAGAAGAAGAAACTTAGGTTCGGTGCAAAATCATCGATATTCATACCGCGGCTTAAATAATACTCGACATACGTAAAGCCGTTTGCCAATGTAAATGCAAGCTGTGAAATCGGATTTGCCCCGGCTTCGGCAATATGATAGCCCGAAATGGATACCGAGTAATAGTTTCGTACTTTATGATCGATGAAATATTGCTGGATATCGCCCATCATACGCAGCGCAAATTCAGTTGAGAAGATACATGTATTTTGCCCCTGATCCTCTTTTAAAATATCCGCCTGTACGGTACCGCGCACAACCTGCAATGTTTGTTCACGTGTTTCTGTAAATTCTTCGACTGTTAAAGTACGGCCAAGTTCCTGCTCGCGCTTTTGCACTTGCTGATCGATTGCTGTATTCATAAACATAGCCAGAATAATCGGTGCCGGACCATTAATTGTCATCGATACAGATGTAGAAGGTGCACATAGATCAAAGCCCGCATATAGTTTTTTCATATCTTCCAATGTACATACGCTTACGCCAGACTCCCCGACTTTTCCGTAAATATCAGGACGTGTATGCGGATCTTCTCCATATAACGTTACAGAATCAAATGCCGTCGACAAACGCTTCGCATCGTCATCTTTTGATAAGTAGTGGAAACGTTTATTTGTACGCTCAGGAGTACCTTCACCGGCAAATTGACGTTTCGGATCTTCACCTTCTCGTTTGAACGGGAAAACACCTGCTGTATACGGGAATTCACCTGGTACATTTTCCTTATACACCCAGCGTAAAATTTCGCCGTAATCTTTAAAGTTCGGCAGCGCGACTTTCGGAATTTTCAAGCCTGAAAGCGACTCGGTACGTAAAATTGTTTTAATCTCCCTGTCACGTACTTTCGTAATCAGTTCGTCGCCAGCATACGCTTCTTTTAAAGCATTCCAATTTTTCAGTATACGCTTTGACTCCGCAGTTAATTCATTTTGAACGCCTTCCAGTAAAGAATCAATTGAAGCAATTAACGCTGTTTCACTCTCTGCAAGCAGTGCTTTTGTTCCTTCAAGCTGATACCATTTTGTCGCAAGTGCTGCCTGCTGTTCTGCATGCTTATGATAGTTTCTGATTGTTTCCGAGATTTCACGTAAATAATAGCGACGGTCATTCGGAATAACGATGTTTTGCTTTTGTGTTTTGACAAATTGCTCATACGAAGTTTCCCAGTCCAAGCCGAACTTCTCATTAATTTTCGCTACAAGTGCAGCAAATAATGAATTTGTCCCTAAATCGTTGAACTGTGAAGCAATCGTCCCGAATACGGGCATATGATCAAGTGGTTCTTCCCATAGCTCACGTGAACGCTGGTATTGTTTCTGAACTTGGCGCAATGCATCTTCAGAGCCTTTGCGTTCAAACTTATTGATCGCAATCAAATCCGCAAAATCGATCATGTCGATTTTTTCAAGCTGTGTTGGGGCTCCGAATTCGCTCGTCATTACATACATTGATAGATCTGTATATTTTGTAATCTCGGCATCGCCTTGCCCGATACCACTTGTTTCAACAAGGATCAGATCAAATCCTGCTGTACGCACAACATCGAGCACATCCCCAATTGAACTTGATAATTCCGTATGGGATCCGCGTGTTGCCAAACTGCGCATATAAACACGGTTGTTAAAGATGGCATTCATGCGAATACGGTCACCTAATAAAGCACCGCCCGTTTTTTGTTTTGTCGGATCGACTGAAATAATCGCAAGTTTTTTATCCGGGAATTCTTGCAGGAATCGGCGAATCAATTCGTCTGTTAACGAAGATTTCCCTGCACCGCCTGTACCTGTAATCCCAATTACCGGTGTGTTTAAACTTTTAGTTCGTGCAAGCTGCAGCATTTCTTCAA
Organism: Solibacillus sp. FSL R5-0449; assembly: GCF_037975215.1. NCBI lineage: Bacteria > Bacillati > Bacillota > Bacilli > Caryophanales > Caryophanaceae > Solibacillus > Solibacillus sp. FSL R5-0449. Next base: position 532,182 of record NZ_CP150239.1, on the reverse strand, counting down.
TTTCCGGATCTCCGCCATTTTCGGCAGCTGTAATTAAATTCGCCAAAATTTCCGGTGTATCGGTCGTCAGCTTATTTAAAAGTTCTTTGTAATTTCCTTTTAGTGTTGAAAAATCAGCACCTTCAAGCTTTTTGTTGATCATTCCTTGTAAACCTAATTGGCGCCCATCTTCCGGTGAAAAAATACCGGCGATTCCGTAATCATGCAGTTCTTTAATTTCGCGCGGCAATATTACACCACCACCGCCACCGTAAATTTTAATATGCGGTGCCCCCTTTTCGCGAAGCAGATCGTACATATATTTGAAATACTCGATATGACCGCCTTGATATGAAGATAGTGCCACCCCTTGCGCATCTTCCTGAATCGCTGCATTCACCACTTCTTCAACTGAACGGTTATGCCCTAAGTGAATCACTTCCGCTCCGCTTGACTGTAAAATTCGGCGCATAATATTAATTGAAGCATCATGCCCATCAAAAAGACTAGATGCTGTGACAAAGCGTATATGATTCTTTGGTTTGTATACTTCAGTTTTCCCCATTTTAATAACCCCTTTGTTATGCTGAAATAATGAAAAATCACCATGCGAAGCAAACTGTATAAATAGTTGCTCTACATGGCGATTCTCCTTTCCTAATTTTCAAACTGCATAATGCCTTGTAAAAACATTGTCGTTTGCAAGTTTATATATTGATCGATCGTATATCGTTTTTGCAGTGCCCACTTACGGAATGCCCAACTTTGTCCTTGTACGACGATGTGGTTTGCCGCTAAATAGATTGCATCTTCAGACAGCGATAAATTGCCGGCCGCTACACAATCTTTTAATATGCGTTCAAAAATTGCGACCATTTCAAGTTCCTTATCGAGAATGTAATGCATCGCGGCTTTTGGCAATGACTTCGTTTCCTGGTACATAATCGTAAACTCTTCCGGCATTTGATCAATAAGCAAATAATATTGACGGATTGCCTGTTTCAAGCCTTCGATTGTACCCGTATCGGAAGGGAAGTCAGTTAGGCATTTCGTTACTTCATTGAAAATATTGTCACATACTAAAAATAAGACGTCTTCTTTCGTACGAATATATTCATATAGAGTCCCGATAGAAAAACCGGCCGCTTTTGCAAGTTCCCTTGTCGTTGCACGATGGAATCCTTTTTCTTTGAAAAGCTTCACACCGGCATCGATAATTTGCTGACGGCGTGCGATAATTTTATTTTCATCTTTTATTGACGATTGGACGTGCAGCTTATCATTTTTCGCCATAGGCTATTTCGTAATCATACGCGAAATTACGAGGCGTTGGATTTCTTGAGTACCTTCATAAATTTGCGTGATTTTTGCATCGCGCATATAACGCTCTACCGGGTAGTCCTTCGTATAGCCGTAGCCGCCGAATACTTGAACAGCTTCTGTCGTTACTTTCATCGCTGTATCACCTGCAAGCAGTTTTGCCATTGCCGATGCTTTTCCGTATGGTAAGTCGTTTGATTCCAACCATGCTGCCTGGTACGTCAATAAACGAGAAGCTTCGATTTCCGTTGCCATATCCGCCAACTTGAATGATACACCTTGGTTTGCTGTAATCGGCTTGCCGAATTGAACGCGCTCTTTTGCATAGTCAACTGCCGCATCCAATGCACCTTGTGCAATACCTACTGCTTGAGCTGCAATTCCGTTACGTCCGCCATCAAGTGTTTTCATAGCGATAATGAACCCTTGACCTTCTTCGCCTAGTACGTTTTCTTTCGGTACACGGCAGTTGTCAAAGATGATTTCTGTCGTTGGAGATGAACGAATTCCTAGTTTCTTCTCTTTTTTCCCTACAGAGAAACCTGGGTAGTCCGCTTCAACGATAAATGCAGTCGTACCATTTTTCGCTTCAGGGTCAGTTACAGCAAATACTACATAAATATCTGCTACCCCACCATTTGTGATGAAGATTTTCGAACCGTTTAAAATATAGTCGTCGCCGTCTTTTACGGCATATGTTTTCATTCCGCCTGCATCACTGCCTGAACCTGGCTCTGTTAAGCCGTAAGCTCCGATTTTTTTACCTTCTGCCATTGGACGAAGATATTTTTGCTTTTGTTCTTCGTTACCGAATTTAAAGATAGGCCAGCCTGCAAGTGATGTATGTGCTGACAGTGTTACCCCTGTTGATGCACAAACACGTGATAATTCCTCAACTGCGATACAGTATGCCAAGTAGTCAAAGCCTGCCCCGCCGTATTCTTCCGGCCAAGGAATCCCTGTTAAGCCAAGCTCAGCCATTTTATCGAAAATACCGCGGTCAAATTCTTCATGCTCATCGCGGTGCTCTGCTGTTGGTGCTACTTCATTGATTGCAAAATCGCGAATCATTTCGCGTAATTGTTGGTGTTCTTCTGATAATTGAAAGTTCATTTCCCCATGTCCCCTTTTTTATATAGTAGAAGGTGTACGTCACCCAATCACATGCTTACTAATAACGATGCGTTGGATTTCGCTTGTGCCTTCATAAATTTGCGTTACTTTTGCGTCGCGGAAATAGCGTTCTACCGGGTAGTCTTCGGTATAGCCGTAGCCTCCGAAAATTTGTACGGCTTCGATCGCTGTATCCATTGCTGTTTGAGACGCGAACAGTTTTGCCATTGAGGCCTCTTTTCCGCATGACAGCCCTTCATTGCGCATATTTGCTGCACGGTAAACGAGCAGTTTCGCGGCTTCGACCGCTGTTGCCATATCGGCAAGTTTAAAGCCGACCCCTTGCTGCTTGGCGATTGGTTTTCCGAACTGGATACGCTCTTTTGCATAAGCAGTCGCCGCTTCGAGTGCAGCTTCGGCAATGCCTAAACTTTGAGCTGCGATTCCGATTCGACCTACATCCAAGTTGGCCATGGCGATTTTAAAGCCTTCTCCTTCTTGCCCGAGCAGGTTTTCTGCAGGTACACGCATGTTTTCAAATGTTAGCTGAACCGTCCGTGAGCCGTGCAGTCCCATTTTCCGTTCGTCTTTTCCGATGATCAGACCCGGTGTACCTTTTTCTACGATAAATGCTGAAATTCCGCGTGAACCAGCTTCCGGATTTGTAGAAGCAAAAACGATATACACGTCAGCTTCCCCGCCATTTGTAATGAACACTTTTGCGCCGTCCAATACGTAGTGATCGCCGTCTCGTACTGCCTTTGTTTTCAGTGAACCTGCATCACTGCCTGCACTAGGCTCCGTTAAACAAAATGCTCCGATTGATTCTCCACTTGCCAGCTTTGGTACATATTTTTGCTTTTGGTCCTCATTGCCAAAATATAAAATCGGGTTTGTGCCGACAGAAGTATGGACTGACAAAATAACGCCCATTACCGCGCTTACTTTCGACAGCTCATGAATCGCGATAATATAAGAAGTAAAATCCATTTCCGACCCGCCGTACTCAGCAGGTGCCGTTATTCCCATCAGTCCAAGCTCACCCATCTTCGTCAGCAAATGCCTCGGGAACTCGCCCGCTTCCATCTGCTCGATAAATGGCTCAATTTCGGTTTTGGCAAAATCGCGGACCATGTTACGCATCATTAACTGCTCATCAGTAAATTGTAAATTCATAGAAGTCCCTCAGCTTTCGTATATGTAGAATCCTCGACCGCTCTTTTTGCCTAACCAGCCGGCTGCCACATATTTGCGTAATAACGGACATGGGCGATACTTACTGTCACCAAGTCCTTCGTGTAAAATTTCCATAATCGATAAGCATGTATCCAATCCGATAAAATCAGCCAATGTCAATGGCCCCATCGGATGATTCATCCCCATTTTCATCACATCGTCAATCGCTTCTTTCGTTGCAACCCCTTCATACAATGCATAAATCGCTTCATTGATCATCGGCAGTAAAATACGATTTGAGATAAAGCCCGGGAAGTCATTCACTTCCACACCTGTTTTCCCCAGTTGCTTTGTCATGTCTGCAACCGTTTCATATACTTCATCCGAAGTTGCTAAACCACGGATAATTTCCACAAGCTTCATGACCGGAACCGGATTCATAAAGTGCATACCAATTACTTGCTCCGGACGTTTTGTCACTGCCGCAATTTCAGTAATCGGTAAACTTGAAGTATTTGTCGCTAAAATCGCATGTTTCGGTGCAAGTTCATCAAGCTGCTTGAAAATCGACTGTTTAATGTCCATATTTTCGACAGCCGCTTCAATGATAATGTCCGCGCTTTTCGCATCTTCAATCGTCAATGATTTCGTAATACGAGCTAAAACAGCCGTTTTTTCTTCTTCTGTTTTACGACCCTTTTCAACATCACGTGCCAAGTTTTTCGTGATCGTATTTAAACCGCGTTCGAAAAACTCCTCTTTCATATCATTTAAAATGACATCGTAGCCTGCCTGTGCACAAACTTGCGCAATCCCGGAACCCATTTGTCCTGCTCCGATGACCATTACTTTTTGAATCGCCATTTATTTCATCCCCTTAGTTTGTAACTTCAATTAATACCGCATCTCCTTGACCGCCGCCTGAACAAATTGCCGCAATTCCTAAACCGCCCCCACGACGCTTCAGTTCATAAGCAAGTGTTAAAATAATGCGTGCACCACTTGCTCCAATCGGATGGCCTAATGCTACTGCTCCCCCGTTAACATTTACTTTACTCTCATCCAGTCCGCTAATTTGATTGCTTACTAGAGCAACCGCAGCGAACGCTTCATTGATTTCAATCAGATCAATGTCTGCCAATGTTTTACCTGACTTTTTAAGCAGCTCATTAATTACAAGTCCCGGTGTTTGCGGGAAATCTTCCGGTGCCACCCCAACTTCTGCATGCGCAAGAATTGTTGCGAGCGGTTGTCGGTTTTCCTGCTGTGCTTTTTCTTCACTCATTAGAACTAGTGCACATGCTCCGTCGTTTACCCCTGGCGCATTTCCGGCTGTAATTGTGCCGTCACTGCTGAACGCCGATTTTAATTTTGTTAGCGTTTCCAAAGTTGTTCCTACTCGTGGTGCTTCGTCTGTTTCAACACGAAGAGGGTCGCCTTTTCGCTGTGGAATTTCCACTGCTACGATTTCCTCTGCAAATTTCCCTGAGTCAATCGCTGCAAGTGCTTTTTCATGACTGCGAACTGCCCATGCATCCTGTTGTTCACGGGAAACCTCAAACTTGCTCGCTGTCTCATTGCCGTAAATGCCCATATGCACTTGTTTCGGATGGAAAGCACAAGACAAACCGTCATAAATCATGCCGTCTACTAAACTCGCATCTCCCATACGTAAACCAAATCTCCCTTTTGGCATATAGTACGGTGCGTTTGACATTGATTCCATTCCACCTGCCACAATCACTTCTTCGTCCCCTAATCGAATAAGCTGATCTGCAAGTGTTACACTGCGCATCCCTGAAGCACATACTTTGTTGATTGTTTCAGTTTTCACATTCCACGGAATTCCCGCTTTATTTGCAGCTTGTCGCGAAGGGATTTGCCCTTGCCCTGCCTGCAATACAGTTCCAATAATGACTTCGTTAACTGCATCCGCCTCTACATTCGCCTTTGCCAATGCTTCTTTGATTGCAATTCCGCCTAAATCACTCGCTGTTAATGAACTTAATGCGCCACCAAATTTTCCGAATGGTGTTCTTGCGCCGTCTAAAATGACTGTTCTTGACAATCCATACACCCCTTTGTTTGAATTAATCCGAATTTGCACTTCGCCATCCGTATTGTGAAGTTCTGCTTCAGGCTATTAATCTATTAGTATCGATCCCCATCACTTACTAATAAAAAATGCCGGATGCAGTCTGTAATTTATAATTCGACTGAACGCTCGCTCAATCAATGTTTAGAAAAAAATGAGAGTATTTACTACTCTCATTTCTTCGCTTACTTTCATTGTATTAAATCCTTTTTGAATTCGCAACAATTATTCAAATATACTGACTATAAATTTTATTCTCGTTAATTCGTTAATTACTTTTTTTGTTCATTATTTTCATTTTCAACCGGTGATTCGTCTGTTGCCACTTGCTGCTCTTCTGGTAGTGTTGAAGATTCAACAGCTGTTGCCTGTTTCTCAACTTCAGTTGCTTCTACAGGTGCTGCAACCGTTTCTTCTGCTACTTCTTCTTGCTCTTGTTGAACTTGTGCTTTTTCCGGTGTTCCGAATACCGCACGCTCTAAAATTTCCGCAATATCGTAAGTGCCGACTGTATCTTCCACTTCTTTTGCTTTCGTTCCATCCGAAAGCATTGTTAAACAGTAAGGACAGCCTGAAGAAATGACAGATGCCTGTGTTGCGATTGCCTGTTCAGTACGTGCAACGTTAATACGGTTTCCGACATGCTCTTCCATCCACATTAAACCACCACCGGCGCCACAGCACATACCGTCTTCGCGATTACGCGCCATTTCAACCAGCTTCACGCCTGCAATTCCTTTAAGAATTTCGCGTGGAGGATCGAATACATCATTATAGCGTCCTAAGTAACATGAATCATGGAACACGATTGTTTCATCCACACGGTGATCCATTGTTAAACGACCTTCCTGAATCAGATCGTACAGCAATTCTGTATGGTGAAGTACTTCACCGTTCCAGCCGAAATCCTGATACTCATTTTTGAAAATATTGTATGCGTGCGGGTCAATCGTTACAATTTTCGTCACACCATTTTTCTCAAACTCATCAATGTTGGCTGTTGCAAGCTCCTGGAACAGGAATTCATTACCTAAACGGCGTGGTGTATCCCCTGAGTTCTTCTCTTTGTTACCTAAAATGGCAAACTTCACGCCTGCTTTGTTCATTAGTTTAGCGAATGCCAATGCAATTTTTTGTGAGCGGTTATCAAACGATCCCATTGAACCGACCCAGAATAAATATTCCATTTCTTCGCCAGATTTTTTCAATTCTTTTACTGTTGGAACGTGAACTGTTTCATCAAGCTCTCTCCAGTTTTCTTTTTCTTTACGGTTTAAGCCCCATGGATTCCCTTGTCGTTCAATGTTTGTCATTGCACGTTGAGCATCCGGATTTACTTTACCTTCTGTCATCGTTAAATAACGACGTAAATCGATAATTTTATCAACATGTTCGTTCATTACCGGACATTGATCTTCACAGTTACGGCATGTTGTACAAGCCCAAATTTCTTCTTCTGTGATCACATCGCCGATTAATGACGGGCTGTAAATATCTTCAATTACTGCACCTTCAGCACCAGCAGCCATTGCCAGTTGGTTACCTTGTGTATTATTGAAGAATGAAAATGGCACCCAAGGCTTTTTCTTGAGCTCAACAGCACCAGTAAATGTTAGATGATCACGCAGTTTTACGATCAGGTCCATCGGTGACAGCATTTTCCCTGTACCTGTTGCCGGACACATATTCGTACAACGCCCACACTCTACGCAAGCATACAGATCAAGCATTTGCTTTTGCGTGAAATCATGGATTTTCCCGACTCCAAGCGGTGGCATACTTTCCTCATCTTCCGCTTCTTCCAATGCGGCAAAATCGATTGGGCGTAATGTACCAATACGATCTTGACGGTTGTAATAAACGTTGAAAATCGATGTAATTAAGTGGAAGTGCTTACCTTGCGGGATATAAACAAGGAATGCTAATAACGCCAGCAAGTGTGCCCACCACATAACGAAGAACATAACAGCAGCAATCGTCGGATTCATCCATTGGAATACCCAGGCAACTGCAGAAGCTACCGGCTCTGATCCTGTTAAACCGTGGTCGTGCCAAATTAAGTAAAAGCCATTTCCGAATAATGTAGCAAACATTAAAATAGCTAAGAACATATAAACTAAACCATTTTTAAAACCTTGCTTTAAACGTGCAAGTTTCTCCATATAACGACGGTAAAATGCAACCGCTACCGCGATTAAAATCGTTAATACTACAAGCTCCTGTGTAAAAGTAAATACCGGGTACAGACCACCTAACGGAAGATGTGATCCCGGTGCGAGCCCTTTCCAGATTAAATCGATAGCCCCAAACTGAACCATTAAAAATCCGTAGAAAAACAGAACGTGGACAAGTCCCATCTTCTTATCTTTTAATAGTTTTGACTGACCAAATACTTTCTCAACGATATCTTCTATACGTTCAGAAAACTTATGATTGAACTCTTCTTTACGACCCAATTGAATATAGTCATAACGTGTTTTTAATAAATATGCGAATAACCCCAGCGCATAAAGTAACACGGCGATGAATGCAATCCAGTTAATAATTAAAAATGTATTCATTGTTTTCCCCCCTGGAATACGAAGTTTTTACCCCTTTGTTTATCCAATTCACCCCGATAAACTATATGAATCTATAAACCCATTGTAGTTATGAATGAGCATTCAGTCAACAGATTTCGTCACTAATTCTGAAAATTAAATCAAAATAAAAAAATGCTAGTTAGACAATTTTATCGTCTTAACTAGCATTTTTCGTTTATTTGAACACGTCACCACTGCGAATGTATTCGACATCCTGGATCGATAATCGGTAGTTTACAACACGTGCTGCAGCAAATAAATAATCTGATAATCGGTTTAAATATTTCTGAACAACCGGTGAAACATCTTCAATTTCTTTCATTAAAGAAACTGTTTCACGTTCCGCGCGACGGGCAACCGTGCGGGCGATATGCAAAGTCGCAGCTGCCGGCGATCCGCCTGGTAAAATGAAACGTTTTAATGGCGGTGCCTCTTCGGAAAGTGCATCGATACGCTTTTCCAAAACAGCGATCGGTTCTTCCGTAAGTTTGTAATGACGTTCTTTCATGACATTTGCCAAGTCCCCGCCGCCATCAAACAATTCATGTTGAATCGCAGTTAAATCTTCAATCAGATCCTTGAACTTTTCCTGGTCCAATTCACTGACAGCTTTCCCGATAAATGAATTCAGCTCATCAATTGTCCCATATGCTTCAACGCGCAGATGGTCTTTATCAACACGTCCTCCAATAATACTTGTCTTCCCTGTATCGCCTGATTTTGTATATAATTTCATCAATCATCAACCTTTCGATTTAATATAATTTCTAGGCTTTTTGAAAATTCCCTTTAGACTTATTTCTTCAGCCAATTTTACTTATTATAATGCTGCTTATATTTTTTTATTGCTTCGATCGTTACTTCGAACACAGCCCGGCCGATCAGTTTGCCGATTTCGGTAATAGGTCCGGCATACGGCATTTCATCCCCTTGCTGGGTAGCGGCAATCAGTAGACTGTCGGTTGCGGTACTTGTTGCAATTGTATTTGTCACGGAATCTTTAATTTGCTGATCTGCCATTGCTTTCGTTTTGGCTTCAGTAGCCGTAATCATCGCCTGAATAAACGCTTCATCTGTCAGTTTACCATTAATGATGACCCATGTATTAATCGTACCGATATGCGGCTCATCTTCCCGTAAATATGTTTTCGTAACATCAACACTGTTACCTACCCCTGCCGTTACCATGACTAGAATTTCTACATTATTTTTCGAGAAATGCCGAATAACTGCGCAGCTTGTTTCCACTGCAGTCAGCATAACGACCGTGTTTGTTGGAGAAAATTTACGCTCTTTTAAAAATTGCTCCGTTTCCTCTTTCACATTATAAATATCGTATTCTGGATCAATGGAACGATTGAGTATTGTGTCATACCAGCCTATGCCGGCATTATGCACAGCAGAAGAGATTACTTTCAGCGGTGCCTGTGCCTGATATTCGATATAGTCTTCCGTTATTTGAAACTGGTCCATTTGGATTGTCGCTGCTTTTCGTTCCATTTCATTCGTTGGCAGCATCGTAATTTGCGGTTTCGGCAGCTCGGGGTGAGGATATGTTGCAATCCGTGCCTGATACACATCGGCAATCTGTTCTTGCAACACTACTTCATGCGGCTCGCCAAATGCCCGTACTTCACCATTTTCCAACAGCAGGAGTTCATCACAATAAAGCGAGGCCAGGTTAATATCATGGAAAATCGAGACAACCGTCAGCCCTTGCATCTCAACTTGCATACGAATCATATCAAGTATCTGCTTTTGATGGGCAATATCCAAATGGTTTGTCGGTTCATCCAGTAGAAGCAGCTCCGAATTTTGTGCAAGTGCCTGGGCGATAAATACCCGTTGCTGCTCGCCTCCCGATAAAAATTCCAAGTACTGATTTTTATACTGCGACACACCTGTACTTTCCATTGCCCGCTGGACTGTCTTTTCGTCCTCTTCGGTCCAGGAAGAAAAGAAACCGCTTTGGTGGGGGTAACGGCCTAATGAAACCGCATCATATACACTGTTTGTAAATGCACTTGCATTTAATTGAGGCAGAACGGCCATCTTTTTCGCCAATTGCTTGTTATCATAGCTTTTAAGCGGTTTTTCTTCGATGAAAATTTCACCTGTTTGAGGCTTCATTACACCGCTGATCATTTTTAGTAATGTCGATTTACCGCTGCCGTTCGGACCAAGAATCCCGAGAATTCTCCCTTTTTCCACGTGAAACGTCACATTTTTTATAATCGTTTTGCCGTCGTAACCACCAGATAAATTATTTACTTTTAACATTATGCAACAACCTTTCTACGTTGTTTGAAGAAAATATAAGCGAAGACAGGCGCGCCAATAAAGGAAGTAATAACACCAATCGGCAGTTCGATCGGAGCAATAATTGTACGCGATACTAGGTCACAAATGACGAGCAGGCTTGCACCGTTCAAAAACGACAATGTCAATAAATGTCGATGGTCTGCTCCAATCAGCAGTCGAATCATATGCGGTACGACTAACCCGACAAACCCGATTGTTCCGGATGCTGCAACTGCTGCTCCTGTTAAAATGGAACCGCCCGCCAAAATCATATATTTGCTGCGCTTCACATTTACACCTAAATACTGGGCACGCTCTTCTCCGTAAATCATCGCATTCAGTTCACGGCGAGTCAGCCAAATTAGCGCCGTACCGATCAACATAAACGGCAGCACCATCTGGACATATGGCCATCCCCGCATCGAAACACTGCCTAAAAGCCAGCCGATGATTTCCCGAAGCTGTTCACCAGTAAGTGCGACCATTAAGGAAATGCAGGAACCTAAAAATGAGCTGAAAATAATCCCCGTTAAAATCAGTGTTTCCATTTTCATCGAACGGTCAACTAATCTTGCAAACGTCAGGACAATGATCATCGTACACGCGGCTCCAGCCATACTGAATACAGGCAATGTAAAAACACCGAGCACTGGTATGGAAATCCCTAAAAAGATGGTCATAACCGCACCTACCGAGGCACCAGAGGAAATCCCCAATGTATACGGATCTGCCAAAGGGTTTTTAAGTAACCCTTGAAATGCGGCTCCGGCTATTGCTAATGATGCTCCGATTAATGCGGCTAAAATGACACGGGGCATTCGGATTTTCCACAAAATACTGTATGCAACCGGATCAGTCGTTTTATCCCAAAGTGTTGAAAACGGGATATTTACCGATCCGAATGAAATGCCGATCCATATACTGCTTAAAAGCAATCCAATCGATAGTACATAGGCGATTGAATATTTTTTATTCATTAAATACCTCTGGATAAATCGCCGCACCTATCGATTCAATGCCTTCAACAATACGAGGACCTTGTCGGCTTGTCGTATCGCCATCGACTAACTTCACATTGCCGTTTTTCACTGCATCCATTTCGGCATACGCATCATTTTTCTCGATTGCCGCCATATCGCTTTCATACGTAACTAAAATGACATCCGGATTGCTGTTTACAAATTGTTCAGAGCTGTACATCGGCCATCCTAGTTCCGGGACAGCATTTTCTACGTTTAACACGTCCAGCATTTCACTGATGAATGTCTCTTCACCTGCTGCATAAAGATCAGGGTCTGTTCCAACTACGATGAACACAGATTTTTCTTCCAGCTGTGCTACTTTCACTTCAATTTCTTCGATTCCTTCTTTAATGGAGGCAATCATTTCTTTTGCTTCTTGTTCTTTATTTGTCAGCTGCCCGATTTGTTCAATCGTTTCGTACGTTTCTTCAAATGTTTTTGCATCTTTTACAACATATACAGGAATACCTACTGATTCAAGCTGCGCAATTGCCTGTTCATTGAAGCTGTACATTCCGGATTCATGTGCTAAGACTAAATCCGGTTGCAGACCGATTATTTGTTCTAAATTGAACTCCATGCCGCCAACCGATTCTTTTGTCAATGCTTCTTCAGGATATGTATCATTGTCATTTACAGCGATAATTTCATCATTTAATCCTAAGCCGAATAAAATTTCTGTATTCGATGGTGTTAATGTAATGATGCGTTCCGGTGCTTTTTCAAGTGTAATTTCTTTGTCCAAAGCATCTGTTAACGTTACCGGGAATTGTGCTTTTTCTGTTACTTCCGCCATATCGTTTGCCGGTTGTTCATCTGTTGCTTTTTCCGAATTACATGCAGTCAATGTTAATGTCAGTAATGCTGCGGAAGAAAGCAGTTGCCATTTTTTCAAAATAAAAACCTCCTGAGATCTCGTTTTATAATTTTCTACAAAAATAAAAAGCTCCCTACTAGAAACGAAGGAAGCTTTACGCATGCAAATAAAATTCAACAAAAAGAATTTATCCGCCACATCCTATCCTCGTAGGTTTAATCTAGGGCATTATAAAGGCAGGTCTCCTGGCTTATGCATAAACGTTGAAGAGCGCCTTCCCGAAAGTTTTTCAGTGGCATATTGCTCTCAACTAGCAATTACAGTGGCGGGACCGCATCGGATTTGAACCGATTTCCCTTTTACTCCTTACTCAATTCATTATCGAGTAAGAACCTTTATCGTCCATATATAATTAATAGCTCTATTATAGCGGATATTCGAAAAAAAGTATGCTCATTCGCTAAAATTTCAGATAATTTATCTAAATTTGTAGAAATCACGAATAAAAGAACTGTTTATTTTCTCTCTTTCAAGTTTCTTTCAATTGCCGTTTCAGCTAAGCGTTTAATTGTAATATCATCCATTGGCGGATTGTGCAAACCTGCACGTACATCACGGTAATAGCGTTGAAGCGGGTTGGATCTTTGCAGGCTTTTCGCCCCAACTAGACGCATCGCCTTATCAACCACTTCGGTTGCTGTATTTGTCACTACATGTTTCGCAATATTGATTTCATTCACTAATGTCGCCTTTTTAATCGGATCATTATAAAGCCTTGCGACACCGTAAATTGTAAAGCGTGCTTTCGTCAACGCCAAATCCATTTCCCCAATCAGTGATTGCACATTTGGCAGCTGCGCAATTGTTCCTTGAATACTGTTCGGAGAGTGACTGTTCGCAAAGTCTACCGCGTAATCGCGTGCTGCCTGCGCAATCCCTAAATAAGTCGCCGGGATAAGCAGCAGCCAGCCGTTCAGCTTAAAGCCGGTTGAATAGTTCGGGATTTCCACCAAGTTTGTTTGATCAACACGTACATTATCGAGCACTAAATCATCGCTTCCCGTACCGCGCATTGATGCTACATCCCATGTATTTTCGACCGATACCCCTTCAGCCGTTTTCGGAACAAGGAAAAATCCTAACTGGCCTTCATCTTCAATCCATGCCGATACTAAAAAATAATCGAGATCTGGTGCACCGCTCGTATAGTTTTTACGTCCATTAATTACATAGGAATCACCATCTCGTTTTGCGGAAGTCCCCGGACGTCCTCCTCGCACAGGGCTTCCCATCGCAAACTCACTTACCGCACGATTAACTGTCGCGCCATTTGCGATCTGTTCGCCAAACCAGTCGAGCTTTTGTTTATCCCAGTAACGATTTTCAAAAATCTCGCCCACATTTTGAATTGTCCATGAAACAGCCAGCCCCGTGCTTCCGCAATAGCTCGCCAAAGTTTCCTGCAGTAGCAGCGCATCATACACTGTGAAGCCATCTCCGCCATATTCCTGTGGCAATGTTATTTTTGTATAGCCGATTTCTCTCAGCTTCCGGAAATTTTCAAATGGAAATGTCGCTTGTTCATCTGTTTGCCGAGCATGTTCTTTCACGCTCTCTGATATAGTTTCAAGCTTTTTCAGCCATTGTTGCTGCTTGTCGGTTTGTATAAATAGTTCCTTGCTCATGAAAAGCACCACCTCATATTTATTGTCCTGTATTGTAGAAGTTAAATTTAATAGTACGTTTCGTAAAATTACAAGTCAATAGATATCCCCAGTTCCTTTATAGGGATTAGATACAATTTACTGTTTTAGAAAATGAATGATTGGCGTTGGGAAAGTGGAAGGTTTGCGGTAGAAAGAAGAACATTTTTACAGCAATGTAGAATGTTACGATATTAAAGGAGAACTTTCACCCCCGCAAGTAGAACAAATTGCTCGTAAAGTGGAAATATCCCATTCAAAAAAGCACCCTATACGAAATAGAGTGCTTGAAATAGTATATTACATTTTTTCTGGTGCGCTTACGCCGATTAGTTTCAGTGCATTCGCTAATGTTGTTTTTACTGCTGTGATTAATGCTAAACGAGCTTCTGTCAGTTCTTTGTTATCCGGGTTCAATACTTTTTCTGCATTGTAGAAACTATGGAATGCAGCTGCCAAGTCTTGAATATAGTTTGCGATACGGTGTGGTGTGCGGTGTTTCGCTGCATCTGCCACGATTTGCGGGAATGCGCCTACTTTTTTAAGCACATCTTCTTCTTTTTCTGCTACTAACAAGTTCAGGTTTTCCAATGATGCTTCGAACCCTTGCTCGTTTGCAGCACGTAAAATTGATGAAATACGTGCATGTGCATACTGTGCGTAATAAACCGGGTTTTCGTTCGATTGTGATACCGCTAAGTCTAAATCGAAGTCCATATGTGAATCCCCTGCTGTTTTAACGAAGAAATAACGTACAGCATCCAAGCCTACTTCTTCCACTAATTCACGCATCGTTACAGCATTACCTGTACGTTTACTCATCTTAAATTTCTCGCCGTTTTTATAAAGCTGAACCATTTGGATAATATCTACTTCCAATGTACCGCGGTCATAGCCAAGTGCTTCGATCGCCGCTTTCATACGTGGAATATAGCCGTGGTGGTCAGCACCCCAAATATTGATCAGCTTATCAAAGCCACGACGTAGTTTATCTTCATGGTAAGCAATATCCGGAGTTAAATATGTGTAAGAACCATCGTTTTTAATTAATACGCGGTCTTTATCATCACCGAATGTTGTTGAACGGAACCAAGTCGCGCCTTCTTCATCGAATACATGACCATTTGCTTTTAATTTGTCTAACGCTACATCAATTTTGCCGTTTTCATATAAAGATGTTTCTGAATACCAAACATCAAATTCAACACGGAAGTTTTTAAGGTCATTTTGCAGTTTTGCCAATTCCAGTTTCAAGCCGTGCTCACGGAAAAATTTAAAGCGTTCTTCATCAGACTTATCCAAAATTGTAGCACCGAATTCTTCAGCCAGCTTACTTGCGATACCGATAATATCAGGACCGTGGTATCCGTCTTCCGGCATTTCCGCATCCATTCCTAATGCTTGCTTATAGCGTGCTTCCAAAGAATACGCCAAGTTATTGATTTGGTTACCGGCATCATTAATATAGTATTCACGTGATACGTCAAAACCAGCAAAATCCAATACATTACATAATGAATCACCTACAGATGCACCGCGCGCATGGCCTAAATGCAAGTCGCCAGTCGGGTTAGCTGAAACGAACTCGACCTGTACTTTTTCTCCTGCACCTGCAGTTGAACGACCATAGTTTTCACCTTGTTCAAAAGTCGCTGTAACAACACTTGCCAGGAAGTCTTTACGAACTGTAATATTCATGAAACCTGGTCCGGCAATTTCGATTTTTTCGATGTCTGTGCCTTCAGTCGTTAAATGCTCTAAAATCGATTCTGCAATTGCACGTGGCGGTTTCTTTGCCAGTTTAGTTAATTGCATCGCGATATTTGTTGCGAAGTCACCGTTTGCTTTATCTTTTGGTGTTTCTAAATGAATGTTGATTTCTGTGCCCGCTTCTACTAGGCCTGCTTGATCGATTGCCGCTTTTAACGCCGTTTTAATCGACTGCTGTAATTGTTCTACTGCGTTCATAGTTATACCTCCGTAAATTCAATGTCTAATTTGTAATGGCCAACAGAATTGCCACTTATGATAAGGTCATATTGCGTTTTAAATTGCCCTGACACTTTTTCGCTTTGTACTACTTCAATGGCTAACTGGTGTGTATCTGTAACAAGAGGTAATGAGCCGAATTGACTTTCATAATGTCCATTCTCGCGTAAATCCGGATTTAAAGGCAAACGCATATTCACTCCGCCTTTTCGCATAATAAACGAATTTGATTTATTAAGCTTGATCGTCGTTTGAATTTGCATATCCTCTTGAACTTCCTCATAGCGCAAATAATGACTGTTCCCTTTTTCTATACAACTGCCTTCAAGCCACATTTCATATTGTTCAAGCTCGCCCTCGGTTGGAATGATGGAGGAAACTAGTTTGATTTTGACTGTTTTCCCGCTCTCGTTCGCCATAGCAGTCAGCTCCTATACATATATTTCTATAACCTTTTTATTATAGGATAAGTAACTATCTTTAAGCAACAATGAACTTAACTTTGCGCTTACTCGTTCAATCAACTTGATTTGAACGATTTTTATTTGATTCCCCTATTTTTATAGTAATTTTCGTTCAAAACTGTAATGATTAGTGGATAAAGGAGCTTATTATGTTAATCGAAATATTATCTTACTTCTCTATATTATTTACGTTTACACTTTTAATTTATTGGCCATTTATCAACCATTTTAAACAAACGCCGTTCATCCATCGTACACGTCCTTATGTGATTGGAATAAAATTTGGTATAACCGGCCTTATATTGACATTCTCGGCTGTTCAGCTTACGAATGATTTCATGATGTACATTCAATATATTCCGGTGTTATACAGTGGCTTATTGGGCGGGGCATTTGCTATTTTAATCAGTGGTCTAATTATAGGAATCGGACTTTTTTTCCTTCCATATTTGGCGTTGGTACCGATGATTCTGAATATTAATTTCCTTGTTGTTGTTGTGACGTTATTCTTCGTCACAAGAAAATATGAAATGACGAATAAGAATATATTTTTATTTTTCTGGGCATGTTTTATCGAAACATTTGTCGCATTATTTCTTGGGCTTTGCTTCCAGACAAAAAGCTTTGAATACTTATTGCTCTACGGTATATTTACGATTTTTTCATTTTATTTCATCTATATTGTCATTCGCCAAATAAAGCGTGCCAATGATACGGTAAAACAGACGACTCATTTGAAAAGGATCGATTTTTTGACGCAGTTGCCGAACAATAATGAAAATGAAAAACATATACAATACTTGATAAAAAAGAAATCCCTTTTCAATTTATTGCTCGTGGACATTCGTGATTTTAAAACGCTTAATTTACAGTATGGTTTTTCTACAGGTGATCTTGTCATTAAACAACTTGCCCAACACTTGATGGAATATGCGAAAAAAATGAGGCTTATGTCGGCCGAATCGGCGGTGAGGAATTTCTTATCGTTTTAAAGGATGTACCTCCTGCTGTTGCAATTGTAGAGGCGAATAATTTAATTACTATGATTGCCCAACAGCCGTTCGAAGTATCCGCAGATTTATCCATACATATTTCCGTCACGGTAGGAATAAGTTCCTATCCACATAACGGACAAACATCTTCGGAGCTTCTTGAAAATTTAGTGATAGCAAAACAACAGGCAAAAACAAAACTATCTTCTTATTTCCATATAAATAATCTAAAATAATGGGTAATAATAATTACGAAGGTGGGTGATGCCATGTTTTTTTGAGCTGACAATCAACTTTTCGATTTTATTTTGCTTCACAATTCTAATTTTCTGGCCTTTCATTCAATATGAAGATAATCCTTTTATCCATAAATATAAGTCGATCATTGTTGGTGTGACTTTCGGGTTCGCTGCCTTTATCTTGACTGCATTGGCTACTCCGTATGCTCACGGCATGTTAATAAACAACCGGATTATTTTTGTGCTTTTCAGTGGTTTGCTTGGGGGACCTGTTGCCATTGTCATTACAGGCTTTTTCATTGCAATGAGTCGGTTTGTTTTATTGTACACAACAATATTATCATTCGTAATAATGCTGAATACTTTACTCGTGACATTAATTGCGTCCTTTATAGCGTTTAAACGTCCGATAACGTATCAAAATATCCCTATCTATTTTTTTATCATAACGATCGAACACCTCATCATTCTTATTATTTTTGACCGTTTTGCAGTAAATGGACTGTCTTATTTAATTCTTTATTTCATCGTTTCGGTTCTCACTTTTTATGCTGTCCGAAAAATCTTAATGCAGCTTGAAGATAAAAATAAACAAATTAAACAAATCTATGCATTAAGAAAAACGGATTTGCTCACACAGCTGCCGAATAATATAGCGATTGAGCAAAAATTATTTTCCTATGTAAACGCAAAAATACCTTTTGAGCTGCTTCATATTGATATTCGTCAGTTTCGTGAATTGAATTATATGTATCACTATAAAGCCGGCGATGAAGTGCTCGTACAAATTTCAAAAATGCTGAAAGACCAGCTGTCGGAAAATGCGCATATTGGGCGTATTGATAGTGATGAGTTTTACGTAGTACTGCCAGAAATGGCTCCTGCAGAAGCAATTACTTTAGCCTATTCAATTAATAAATCTGTACAGCAGCTCACTTTTGAAGACTACCCTTCCAATCAACTGACTCTTGCGATTGGCATTTGCTCCTATCCGCAAAATGGACAGACCGTCAAAGAACTTTACCGCTTATCAAATGAAGCTTTATTGAATGCAAAACAGCAGACAAATATTCAAATTTGCCATTATAACCAAATTAAGCATCGAAAATGAAATGGTGTGTTAAAAGTCAAAAGCTTATAACACACTGTTTTCTCCATTCAAAAACCTAATATTTCCTCTTTATAAAATGATTTGCATTTCTTCTATGATTTCAGAAACCACATGAACCCTTAATATCCGTGATTTACCTTTTATTTAACAATTACATATCTTTACTGTTACATTCCACTACTTACATGAAAGAAGGGTATATAATAACAGCATATTTTTTTTAGAGGTGTTTATTGATGAAAAAACGGATAACGTGGGTGGATATTACGAAAGGATTCTTAATGATCCTTGTCGTTATCGGACATTATCCAGGAGAGCTTGAATTTCCACTTGCGAAATATATTTACTGGTTCCATATGCCAGCATTTTTCATATTAAGCGGTTTATTCTTTAAGCCGGTTTTAGAAAAAAAGGATATAAAGCTGACGGTTTACAAACGGTTCATGCAATTAATTTTCCCTTACCTATTTTTCCTTACGAGTATTACACTGGTCCGTTATGGAATGGAGATTTCTTCAGGCAATTTAGATATACAATGGTATCTTAATGACTTATGGACAATTGCCGTGGGGGGGCGTTTTATTCGTGGAGCATATGGTGTTTTCTGGTTTGTAACGACATTGTTCTTCACATATTTATTATTCATGTGGTTGACGACCTACTTCAGCCGGATGAAACAGTTTATTGTTTTAGGACTCTTTTATGTTCTAGCACATTTTGAGAGTATCATCGCAATGGACGTTATTAGCGGCAAGCCATCCGAAGCGGCGCAATCGATTCCAATGATTTGGAACATCGATGTGGCACTGATGGCAATCGTCTATTTTGCAATCGGGTATTATTTTAAAGAATTGTGGATGGATGTTTCCAAAAGATTGTTGGGTACTGCCATGTTCGTGAGTGCGACAGCGGTATTACTCGAAAACTTCAATATTATCGAGTATCGACTGAGCATGAAGTTCTTACGTTATGACCATTTGATATTGGATTTAATCATTCCTATATCTTTTACAATTGTCTTAATAGGATGCTTCCAGTTGCTCGCGGAAAGACTGTCGCTCAACTGGCTGCAGAAAATAGAGACCCACTCGCTTACCATTATGTATCTGCATATTTTTGCGGATATTATTTTAAATGATTATTTCACTTACGGGCTGATCGGATACACATTGATTGGGATATTCATTCCTATCATGGTTTCAATTTTAATAAAAAAATGGATTCCGTACGGGACAATTTTGCTTGGCGGGTTTTCAATCAAGAAAAAAAGGAATCCAATATCGACGTAAAAAGAGGTTGGGACATAACCCAAAAATGCTATTTTTCTCTGAGAGAAAAATAGCATT
The DNA here is from genome assembly GCF_037975215.1 of Solibacillus sp. FSL R5-0449. Taxonomy (NCBI): domain Bacteria; kingdom Bacillati; phylum Bacillota; class Bacilli; order Caryophanales; family Caryophanaceae; genus Solibacillus; species Solibacillus sp. FSL R5-0449. The sequence continues at coordinate 511,933 of NZ_CP150239.1, read as the reverse complement.
TTTTTGCTGAGCGTTAAAATTGATTTCCATTCCGGGACGCTTTCCGCGGGCGTGGCCTGAGCCTGTAGTCTCAGGCGTCACGCTATTCCCCGCAGGAGTCGCCCTCCATTCCAATCAATTTTGCAATATATCCATTTCTTAATAAAGGCTTTCCTTTTATTTAGCAATAATTATACTTATGTCCCAGCCTCTTTTATTACCCCTTTTATTTCGAGCGAAGCTGATTGACCCAAACTTTATACCCTTTCCCATTTACATGGAGCCCGTCTTCTGTATATTGCTTATCCAGTTGTCCGTTTTTATCAACGAAACTTGAGTGCAGATCGATATACTCAATTCCTTTATCTTCTGCGATCCGTTGTAGAATAACATTAAACCGCTTCACTTGATCATTTGTCACTTCATTTCCGAACAACCCGTTATTCACAGGCAGAATTGATTGTATCGCGAGTTTTGTATCTTTTCCTTTAAACGAATCCACAATTTTCTCGACATTACGTTTATATACATCGTCTTCTGTTTTGTAGCGGAGATCATTGACACCGATCATTAAATAAGCCTCTTTTGGGTTGCGGTCCACCACTTCCTGAATCCGGTTTAATACCCCTCCTGTCCAATCATTCCGGATTCCTCGATTGAGTACAACTTCATTGGGAAAGTATTCCTGGAATTCTCCGTAATCGGTAATACTGTCACCAATAAACACTTTATCTGCATTACTAATGGATGAATTTTCAAAGACGCTTTTTTTCGTAAAGTAATAAGCAGAATCCGTTTTAGGAGAAGGCGTTGACTGCATTTTTGCTTTTACAAACTCAATTCCTCCGATATTTTTCAATACATAACCTCCTGTTCCTAATAGCACTACATTGAATAACAATGAAATAATTAATAAAATATTACCCTTTCCCAACATAAACACTCCTATTTCTAACTTGCCCCTTGATTCAAATCTATGTAATAGTCTCCGTTTATTTAAAGCGATGATGCTTCCTTATTAGGGCATGCTTCGAAATCCACAAATCGACCAATTCATTTGTCACAGCAGCATATTTTTCTTTACCCCATTAAATTTAAGCTGTAACATGGTGTATTTTCGAACTTATGTATTTATTTACCTCTACTACATCAAATAAAAAAGGCACTCAGTCGAGTACCTTTTCTTAAACATTAACGGATATCCCCTAATGTCTTACTATATTTAATCCTGCTACTTCACCCAGCCTAAAATCATTTCGCGAATTAATTTTGCAGCAGTATTTACTGTTATTTCTGAGTGATCATAAATTGGTGCAACTTCAACCAGGTCAAAGCCGACAACATTTACTTCAGAGCGTGCGATTTCATGAATTGATGCCAATAGTTCCTTCGGTGTAATACCGCCAGCATCGACAGTGCCTGTCCCAGGTGCATGTGCAGGATCCAATACATCAATGTCGATTGTTACATAGACATTGCGTCCTTTTAATTTAGGCAGCACTTGCTTTAACGGCTCGAATACTTCAAACAATGAAATATGCATACCGTTTTCTTTTGCCCATTGCAGCTCTTCTTTTAAGCCTGAACGAATTCCGAATGAATAAACATTTTCCGGTCCGATTGTATCCGCAATTTTACGAATTGGTGTGGCATGTGAGTACTGCTCTCCTTCGTAATCCGTACGTAAATCTGTATGTGCATCAAAGTGGATGATTGCTAAATCTTCGTACTTTTCATAGACTGCTTCCATTACCGGCAGTGATACTAAGTGCTCTCCGCCCATTCCTACAGGTACTTTATCGTCAGCCAGTACTTGTTGGACAAACGTCTTAATTTCTGCTAATGATTTTTCCGGATTACCGAATGGCAACGGAATATCCCCTGCATCAAAAAACGGTACATCTGCCAGCTCACGGTCCAAGTAAAAACTGTATTCCTCCAGACCAACTGATACTTCACGGATTCGGGCCGGACCAAAACGTTGACCAGGACGGTAGCTTACTGTCCAGTCCATTGGCATGCCATATAAAACAGCTTTACTTTCTTCATAGTTTTGGTGGCTTTTAATAAACATATTACCTGCGTAAGTTTCATCAAATCTCATTTACAGTCACCTATACCTTTCTCTATTTTAAATTAAATATTATAAATCGATTTCTTAATTTAGAATGCATAGCGATAGAAGAAGTTGCTCATACTAAATCTAACATATGAAACTTTTGTTTCGCTATTTTCGTATAATTAAGTGCAACTGACATAATTCGACATTATTGATTGCTTTAGTAATAGCTGCATATACGACTAAATTCGTAATACGCGCTACGAAAAAGTATAGTTGTTTTCATTAAAAGTGCAATAGAATTTTCATTACTTTTTGTAATTGTTCCGATTTATTTTGCGCTCTATTAAATAAGAAATGAGGTGGAAAAACTTGAAAAGACAGCAATATAAAAAACGAAAAAAACGGAAAAATTTCGTCAAAAAAATCGGACTCTTTATGATTGCCCTTTTATGTTTTTTCGCTGTTATGTTCCTTTCATTGCGTATATATGCACAAGTTGCCGGAGCACCGCCACTTACCGTTCCGAAAGCTTCCATTTTTTTAGATAGCAACCATAATCAGATTGGTGACTATTTTACAAAGGAGCGTCGTTATTGGACAGACCTTGATGAAATTTCACCTTACTTACTCGATGCTACTGTTGCGGTAGAGGATAAAGATTTCTTCGAGCATAGCGGTTTTGACTTTTCCCGGATTGCAGGTGCCGTATTGGCGGATATAAAAGCCGGAAGTAAAGTGCAAGGTGCCAGTACGCTGACACAGCAATATGCACGAAACCTTTATTTAACCCATGAGAAAACATGGAGCCGGAAATTAAACGAAGCCCTTTTTGCATATCGGTTGGAGTTATTTTACTCAAAAGAGGAAATTTTAGAAGGCTATTTAAATACAGTTTATTACGGACATGGCATGTACGGTGCCGAAGCAGCAAGCCGTTACTTCTACGGTAAATCCGCGAAGGACCTGACATTGGCTGAAGCTTCGATGCTTGCGGGCGTCCCAAAAGGACCGACGTATTATTCGCCGCTTAATAACTTGGAAAAGGCAACAAATCGCCAGCAAGTAATTTTACGGTTAATGAAAGATCAAGGGAAAATTACAGAGGATGAAAAAACTCGTGCCACTTCAGAACAGGTTGCCCTAAAAAGTGATGAATGGATTGCGACAAAATCAATTGCTCCCTATTTCCTGGATGTTGTCTGGGAAGAAGCAAGCGATATTTTAGAAGAGAAAAACCTGAGTATTAGCGAAGGTGGCTGGACGATTCAAACAACACTCAACCAGGCACATCAACGCGCAGCAGAAAATGCAATCAAGACGAATATGCCGAACAATGATTTACAAGTTGGTTTTGTTAGCATGGAAGCTGATACTGGCTTTGTAACAGCACTTGTCGGCGGGCGTGATTACGGTGTAAGTTCATTTAACCGTGTTGCATTAGGTAACCGTCAGCCGGGTTCTGCCATTAAGCCGATACTGTATGCGGCTGCACTGGAAAAGGACTTTAATCCAATGTCCTTCCTGGATGTGAGTGAAACAACCTTTACGTATGATAATGGACGAGCAACTTATACACCGCAAAACGTCAATAAAAAATATGCTGATCATGAGCTTTCGATGGCGCAGGCATTGGCGATTTCCGACAACATTTATGCGGTAAAAGCACTCGAAAACATCGGCTACCGGTCTTTCCGCGATGTTCAGAAACGTTTCGGGCTCAACTATTCCGAAAAAGATGTACCGTCCATTGCACTCGGAACTGCAGAAAACTCGCTGTATGATTTAACAAACGCCTACAATATCATTGCTGCAGGCGGAGAAAAACGACAGCCGACAACTGTATTATCCATTACCGATGCCAAAGGAAAAGTCGTTTACAAATATAAGCCACCTGAAAAAGAACAAGTCATTTCCAAACAGGATGCATTCATTCTAACGCAAATGATGACAGGTATGTTCGACCCTGTATTCAGTGATTATTCTCCGGCAACCGGATTATCATTGCGTGCACGTATGAGTCACACATATGCAGCCAAATCAGGAACGACAAACAGTGACCAATGGATGATTGGCTTCACACCAAGCTTAACAGCAGGTGTATGGAATGGCTATGACCAAGGTAAAACACTATCTGTCCAGGCAGATATGGCCGCATCCAAGCAAGTATGGATTGATTTCATGGAAACAGCACTTGATGGTAAGGCGAATGAAACATTCACAATGCCAAGTGGTGTAGAACCAGTAACTGTCGACATCCGTACAGGTAAACTGGCTCACGAGTCATGTTCTACCCAGCGCGTTGTTTATATGAAAACCGAAGATGTACCAAAAGAATCTTGTGCATCATTTGATCTGTTCAATCAGGATTCATGGGGCAATTTCTTTGAATCATTACCGTTTGAAGCATTACGTAACTTCTGGGAATAAATTTAATTAAAAAAGCTCTTTCGTATCCGGTTCAAGTCCGTGACACGAAAGAGCTTTTTTATTGTGGTCATGAAAGGTTGAGAACCATGGGGCATTCGGCTTGGGAAAGTTCAAATGCCGCATACTGCTCAACCTGTTTCATATCCCACATGTCCTAGCCTACTATTTCGCAAGCTTTAAATTCAGTTTACTTTCTTTTAGAACCAGTTTCAACCACGGATTTTTGTAGTTTTTGAAATGTCACATATTGTTCACTGAATTGTGTAATATTTCTTATAAAATATAGATTCCGTTAAAGAACCCAGTATTATGCTAAATCCTGTCTTAATTTTTCTTCACTGTTGTTCCACATTTCTTCATTGTGGCTTTTCAGGAAGTCGGCCAATATTTTCTTTGAAGCTTCATCCATATGGTCGACAATAATGTGGCGCTTCATCGATTTATCCATTTTGTTCACATGGTCTGCCAAAATTTTATAGCCACGGCGTTTCTCACGGTTTACGACCATTTCACATGCCGTTACACCGGCAAAATAGGCACCGGATTCTTTATGGTCAATTGTTACCCAAACAAGCCAGTAATCTTTTCCGCCTGCTGAGTCTTCACGGTTCATCGTAAACTTAATGCCGCGCTCTACTTCACTTTTCGCATGCATTGCTCCGATATCGACAACTGCTGTTCCTTCCGCGACATCGACAATGACCGGCGAAACGTTTTCCAATGAAAGTGAACCAATACCGAATCCTTTATGCCCATCGGTAGGATCATTTTTTATTATCGTAAAACCTATTTTTGGTTTCGATTTTTCTTCATTTGCCATTGTAAATCCCTCCAAATACGCTAATATAAATACTATACACTATATTTTAACTAGGAGGCGACTATATGCCAATCGTTACAATTAAAATGGTTGAAGGCCGTACAGATGAACAAAAACGTGCACTCGTTGAAGAAGTGACACAAGCTGTTTCTAAAACAGTAGACGCACCAGTAGAAAATGTATCAATCATTATTGAAGAAATGTCTAAAAACCACTTTGCAAAAGGTGGCGTACGCTACAGCGACCAGTAATGGTTGGGCAGCGCTGAATTTCAGTTACTAAATAAATACGAAACACCTCACTTTTCTCCAGGGATAAGTGAGGTGTTTTTTTGAAGTTGATGCTGTAATTAATCGGAGTTTTCCCGCCTATTTCCCCAAGGGGTCTCCTGCTCATATTAAATTTCATCAATCAGCTGCTTAATTTCGTTGCGCAATTCGACTGGAATCCGCTCGTCTGTAAATAGCTCTTCGGGATAATACACTTTATGGTCCACTTTGATGCGACCGGCAATTGCTTCAACGATTTGGCTTTCCTCCGATAGTTCACGCTGCTTTCCGTCCTGCATTAGCAGATAAATCGGCTTTTTCGTCCCTTCAATGCCCGGACGGTAAAAGTCATACGGTAAATCTGATGTGGAATCATGCACCAAATAATATTCCGGATTGATGCCCGCCTGTAAAAATAAACGTTGCAGCTCTGCATATACTTCCGGCTGCTTGTAAGGATTCAAATTCGTATATTGGAACAGTTTCCGGTTGACGAATCTCTTACATAAATCCCGTAAAATCTCATCGTCCTCTTCCATCCAAAACTGGAAATAAGCCATCATGATATTTTCATCAAGTGCAATATAGTCTTCCAATGTGATATTCCCTTTGAAAAAAGATATAAAAGGTGTCGGCTCGATTTTAAATGGATAATCATTTTTGCACAGCACTTTCACACGTTTTAAAATATGGTTCAGCACGACTTCCGCGCTTCTCGATACCGGGTGGAAATATATTTGCAAATACATTTGGTAGCGACTCATGATGTAGTGCTCGACTGCATGCATTCCGCTTTCTTTTATTACGACGCCATTATCGCGCGGACGCATAACACGCATGATGCGTTCCATATCAAAATGACCGTAGCTGACACCTGTATAATACGCATCGCGCTGCAGATAATCCATACGGTCAGCATCGATCTGACTGGAAATCAGGCTAACAACCAATTCATTTGGATACGTTTTTTCAATTACTTGCGCCACTTTTTCAGGAAAGTCATCTGCCACTCGGCGGAGTACGGTATTTACCTCTGTATTCCCAAGCAGAATCTGGCGTGTAAAATATTCATGATCTGTTTCAAATACATTTTCAAACGCATGCGAGAACGGTCCATGCCCCAAATCATGCAGTAATGCGGCACATAATACGAGTAACCGCTCGGAATCATCCCATTCTTTTCTTCCTTTAAAAACATCATCCACAATACGACGGACAATTTCATAAACTCCTAATGAGTGATTGAATCGGCTATGTTCAGCTCCGTGGAACACTAAATACGTCGTACCAAGCTGCTTGATACGGCGCAGTCTTTGAAATTCTCTTGTTTTGACCAAATCCCAAATGACTTGATCCCGAACGTGAATATAGCGATGGACAGGGTCTTTAAAAACTTTTTCCTCTTGCAGTTTTGTTTTTGCATATGTCATCACATAGCCCACCTCCTTATCTCTTAACATCATTATAAGTGAGATACCATTGAAATAGAAATGAATCCGCCGAAAACGCAAAAAGGACGTGTTCTGAAATATTTCAGAACGCGTCCTTTTTACGCTGTTACTTTTTCAATTTGTCGAGTACCTTTACCATTAACTCCTCTTCAGTTAATGCGGCAACTGGACGATTATTTACAAATGTAAATGTTTTTTTGCGGCCCGGGCCACAGTATGAATGACAGCCAATTTCAATCGTTGCTTCTGAATCAATTTCCTTTAATTTTGGAATTAACGTCTTTAAATTAACGGCCTGACATTCATCGCAAACGTGGAATAAGTTTGCCATAGTGTCAACACCTCTCTATGAGCTATTTTCGCTGTTTTAACCTATTTGCTATTGTATCTCATTTTACTTATTTCATTCAAGCATTATCCTAGCAATTCCGGCCAAAGTTCTGCTAGGAACATATTTCTCATTATTCTAGCAACATTTTACGATATATTGAATAAATGTTTTCCCCTTTGGACATGATAGATTTACAACAACAAAACTATTATTAATTCAGGGGGAGTTTTTGATGACAAAAACAAGACAAGATGCATGGGTGAAAGAGAATGATGAGCTGTTAGCAGAGGCTGTTTTACGCCATGTAAAAGAAGGAAGTACTCAATTAAATGCTTTTGAAGAAGCCGGAGATTTACTGAACCGAACTGCAGCAGCATGCGGTTTTCGCTGGAATGCCGTAGTACGACGCATTTATGAAGAAGAGTTGGCACAAGCGAAAAAGGAACGTAAAGAACGTATGCGCATGATGAACACAGCTACAAAACGCAGAACAACACCCGTATACTTACTGCCGTCAAATGAAAATCAGCCAACATCGATTCCATTATCGGCCTTATCACTCGATATCGTCATTGCATACTTAGTACAACTGCAGCATACGAATTCAAATGAACAGGACTTACTGAAATGGCGCAAATTAACATCACTGTTAACAGAACAGAAAAACCAACTTGAACAACAACTGGCAGCACTGCAAAAAGAGAATAAAGCGATTAAAGAAGATTACGAGCAGTTTGTTTCGATTATGAACCGCGCAAGACGACTAGTAGCATTAGAAACAGATACTGAAGCCACGCCAACATTCAAAATGGAGCGTAATGGCAACTTGATTTCCCAAACATCGTTAAATGATTCAGGCGAAGCGCTATATTAGCACCTCGCCTTCTTTTTATTTATTTACTTAGCATTGATTCATTGCGCTTGAACACACGGTCCAAATAGTAATTGTACAATTCCATTTCCTCTTGCTGTAATGGCAGTTCGAACAGCTGGCCATTCTTTTCGCTCAATAGATTGCGCAGTCTTTCATTCACTTCGAATACTGTCACGTTTTGTCCAGTAAGTTCTTGAAGTGACGCCATGACTCCCGGCTTGATGACCGGATACTCGAATTTCGTCTGCTCACCTTGCAGACCCTTTTCATAAAAACGTTTGATCAGTTCCGCACGCTCACTGCCACTGCCTTCTACGCATAAATAAATTTGGACAGCAATACCGTTTTTCATGCGGCGCTGCGAAATACCAGCAAACTTTTGCCCGCCAATACTTAAATCATATGAACCTGGACAATAAGAACCAACAATTTCATATGCTTCTATTTTCGTTGCAATTTCAGGAAATAATTGCCGTATTAATGTGACCATCATTTCAAACGCATTATTAATACTTAGTGGCTTTTCCTCATTTACTACAATTGAAATATTTAAAACTCCCGCATCCAATACGACAGCCAGTCCTCCTGAATTACGGACAATCGGTTCATAACCACTGTTCTTCAATGTTTCCATCCCTTGCTCGATATAAGGCAACCGGTGATCTTGGATTCCGAGTACGACTGCGTCATGATGAACCCATGTACGTATTGTCGAATTGGTCATTTTCTGACCGACAAGATGACATAGTGTATCATCCATTGCAAAGGACTCTAATGGCGAGCGTTTATTCGCGCTGATTGACTGATCGATAAAACGCCATATTGTTTGCTGCAAAAAATCATTCATATTTTATACTCCTAGCCTAATTTTTCCTCACTTTAGCATACCGTATTTTAAAGTCATGTCAAATTGGTGAATTGACAGTTTTTACAGTTGTGAAATGATATTTTTTCCTGAAACTATGCTACACTAATCGTGAATCATTTTCATTTACAAGGAGTGTTTGAACAGATGAATGAAGCAGCAATTACATTAGACGGCTGGTACGCACTACATGATTTCCGCTCAATGGACTGGGCATCATGGAAATTGGTTTCGGCTGAAGAACGCGAAGCCGCTACAAAAGAATTTATCGCATTTTTAGAAGACTTAAATAAAGATACAGGTTCGAATGCTTTTTACTCAATTATTGGCCAAAAAGCAGATTTCATGATTATGACTTTACGTGAAACACCTGAAGAACTAAATGAAATCGAAACAAAATTCGCGAAATTGGCGATTGCCGATTTTACAATTCCAACGTATTCTTACGTATCTGTAGTCGAATTATCGAACTATTTAGCAGGTAAATCAGATGAAGATCCATATCAAAACCCGCATGTTCGTGCGCGTTTATATCCTGAACTGCCTAAATCAAAATACGTATGCTTCTATCCAATGGATAAAAAACGTGAAGGCAATGACAACTGGTACATGCTTTCAATGGAAGACCGTAAAAAATTGATGTATGACCACGGTTTAATCGGCCGCAGCTATGCAGGTAAAATCAAACAAATCATTACAGGTTCTGTTGGTTTAGATGATCATGAGTGGGGCGTTACATTATTCTCTGATGATATGCTTCAATTCAAGAAAATCGTTTATGAAATGCGTTTTGATGAAGTTTCAGCACGCTACGGCGAATTCGGCGAGTTCCTGGTCGGAAACTTGCTGGACAATGAAAAACTGGAAAAACTGTTAGCGATTTAATGACTTATAAACCCGTTCTGCCTTGTATCTTCAAGGTTGAACGGGTTTATTTTTTCCCGGAAACGTAAAAAGATGAGTCGATTGATTACTACTCATCTTTTACCGTATGATCATCCTGCATTTTTAAAATTATTATGATTGTATTAATGAATAAACCGATGACGATTAGAAGAACGAATAAATACCAATGTATCGGCTGTTCGTAAAAAATTGCGACCGCAAAGGACAATAATGCGCTAATGATTATGCCTAACCAAATCCCTATTTTCATGATGTTCCACTCCCGCGCTTTTCGTCAACACCGGCAACAATCTCTCATTTATTTACTTATCTTTACCCATTCCATTGAAACTTATTACATATAACCGAACTAATTATCCTATTGTATGTTGGTTGGGCAAAAAACAACACTGTTTTGGTGTTCATTTTTTTTATTGATGCATATACTAAATCGAAAAAGGAGGTCACATCGAACGCCTAAACTTCGAATAAAAGGTTTACATGCCGCCCTTCTTTCTCGGATACGGTGCGGCAAAAGGTGATGCAAGTGCCCTGCTTAGTGTGAAAACAAAGAAACAGCAGCTATATCTTCGTTTACTGTTTCTTGCACCGACGACTGCAGTCTATTAAATTTCTTTATGAAAGGATGCAAAATTGACTTATTATTGGACGTCTCCAATGCAACAGATGAATCCTGCGACGGTTCCGATGCCTACAACGATGCAAGGTATGCAAGGAGTAGGCATGCCACGTGAGGAATCCTATATCGAGAATATTTTACGGTTAAACAGAGGGAAACCAGGTACGTTTTATTTTTCATTTGATAATGCGGTAGCTGGCAGTAATACGCGGGCGGTTCGTGGAGTTGTGGAAGCAGCCGGTCGTGACCATGTAATTTTACGCGATTTGAAAAATAACCATCGCTTCCTGTTCCCGATGATTTACTTCGATTATGCGGAGTTCGATGAAGAATTAAGTTACTTTACACAGCAACCATAAAAAGTAAGGCGCCCTAATCAAGCGCCTTTTTTTGTTGCCTAATAACGCTTATAAGATGAATTGAGGGGCCGTGAAATGATTTTATTAGAACAATTGAGGGGTTTATTAGAACATTCGAGCGTGATATTAGAAGAAGTTAGCGGGTTATTAGAAGAACGGGAACGGATATTAGAAGTTCGCAGAAATAACAGTGTACTGGAGCAAGAGTTGACTGAGATTGATGTACCAAAAAGCCTTGCCTTGATTTTATTAGAACAAATGAACAGCTTATTAGAACAAAATGGTGCGATATTAGAAGATTGAGCCCCGATATTTGAACATTTTAAATTGATATTAGAACAACTGCACGATATATTAGAAAATCGCAATTTTATTAGAACAAATCAATTTATATTAGAAGAAAAAATTTTTTATTAGAAGAAGCACCCTTTCACTATAATGTAATCCCCTTCACCTTATACGGAATGTTGCCCAAGAACAGCAAAAACGGCACCTTTATCAGGTACCGTTTTGAAGATCATACTTTAAACTGCTGAATTTCCTGTTGGAGTGTTTGTGCATTGTCGCTTAGCGATACGGCTACTGCATTTACTTGTTGCATTGTAGCGGTCTGTTCCTCTACCGCTGCCGCAATCATCTCCAAGTTACCGCTTGATTCATTTGAGCTGTGGGCAATTTCATTAACCGATGCCGTTACCTGTTCCGCACTTGCAGAAAGCTCTTCGGAAGTAGCTGAAATTTCCTGGATTTGCATCGACATTTGCGTTACTGCATCTACGATTGTTGTAAACGATTCGCCGGCATGTGAAATAATCTTTACGCCATCTTCCACAGAAACTAATGAATCCGATACGGCACGTTCAACGTTTTCTGTATCTGCTTTAATTTCAAGCGTTAAGTTAACGATTGAATTGGCGGATGATTTCGATTGCTCAGCCAGTTTCCTTACTTCATCTGCTACAACAGCGAAGCCTTTGCCATGTTCCCCGGCGCGCGCTGCTTCAATCGCTGCATTCAATGCCAGTAAATTCGTTTGATCCGTAATCGATGTAATTAATCGCGAAATATTATTAATTTCTTCTGTTTGTTGTGCCAGCTTTTGCACTAAAGCATTCACAGAGTTTGTCGATGAGCTGATAATGCTCATTTGTTGTTGGGCATCATAAATAATCTGCCCACCATCTTTAGCAGTCTGTGTTGCATCAACCGAATTCCCAAGCAATTTTTGAGTTGATTCTGCAATTCGTTGGACACCTGCAGCTGTTTCTTCCATTGCACGGGCACTTTCATTTGATGCATGTGCAGATATTTGTGCTCTTTCAGCTGTATCATTTATGCGCACCGTTACATCTTCCGTCGTCGCTGATATTTCTTCGGTACTTGCCGAAAGTTCCTGTGCTGCCGCATTTACTTGCTCTGAGTTAACCTGAATGTTTTTAATCAGGTTGGATAAGTTATTTTTCATTGAATTGAACGCATTGCCTAACTGGCCAATTTCGTCCTTTGATTTCACTATAATATCTTGCTGCGATAAATCTCCTGCTGCAATAACATTCGCTTCATTCACAATACCATTTAATGGCGAAATAATTGTTTTACGTATGTATACCATAACAAGTATGCCAATAAGAACACTGATAGCTAAAGCGATACCGGCAACTAAAACAGAAAAGGCGATTGAATCATCTGCTTTCTTGTTGATCTCATCGAGCATTTTTTCCTGGTATTCGACCATCTGAGCTGTTGCATCGAACATTCCGTCATTCGCCGCGCGCAGCTTTGTATTAATAAAACCGTTTGCGAGTCTTTGTTCTCCCCGTTCGAAAGCATCCATCATATCAAGATAACCGTAATTGAAGTCATCCCGGTTTTTAACGACTTGTTCCATCAGCTCTTTCATCGTACCGCTTGATACGAGTTTATTTAAATTATCAATCTCCTGATCCAATAATTCATTGTATTGTTTAAAGCTATCGACAGATTCTTCTTTGCCGTCAAAAACAATTGCACGCACATACATTCCTTGCATTGCGACATTAAAACGGATTTTATCCACGGAACGAATTTGCTCTACCCGGTAATCGATTGCTTCATCCATATTTCCCTGTATATTTTTTAAACTTATAAAGTTAAGCACTACTGTAATGAAAATTAATATGATCATTATAATTAGTGCAGCATTTAACTTTTTCCCTACACTCATGCTGATTCCTCTTCTCGTTGTTCATTTAGTAAAAATTGCAATGTTGCCTGTCCTAAAACTTTCGCAGCGATAAGCATTGCCCGTTCATCAAAATCAAAGCGCGCATGATGATGCGGGTATACCGCTTCCCACTCCGGATTCTTTGCCCCTGTAAAGAAGAAAGTCCCTGGAACATGCTGCATATAGTAGCCGTAATCTTCCCCTATCATAAATGGAGGACAAACCGTAACTTTTTCAACACCTGGTGTTTCGTTTGCTATTTGTGCAACAAATTGTGTTTCAGCTGCATGGTTGATTACAGGCGGATACCCATCGAAATACTCGAAACGATAGTCAGCATGCATCCCTAAACATGTTGCCTTCAATAATAATTCGATTTCCTCTTTCATTTGTTTTCGCACTTGTTCATCAAAGGCACGTACAGTCCCTTGAATTTTTACTGTATCCGCGATGACATTAAACGGATTGACCGCTTCAAATTGCCCGACCGTCACTACACCCGACTCAAGTGGTGCAACACGTCGCGAAACGATGGTCTGCAACTGCGTGACAAAGTGTGCACCGACGACGATTGCGTCAACCGAGTGCTGTGGTTCTGCACCATGTCCGCCCTTGCCTTGGATTACAATTTCAAATCGGTCTGCCGCAGCCATAATGGCGCCTTCTCGTACAAGCACTTCTCCTAAAGGGGTCGGTGCCCATAAATGTGTTCCAAAAATTACGTCCACACCGTCTAAACAGCCATCCTCAATCATTGCTTTTGCCCCGCCTGGAGCGAGCTCTTCAGCATGCTGATGGATGAACACAATATTGCCGGACAGTTGATCCCGCATTTCTGTCAAAACTTTAGCCAAAACGAGTAATGTTGCGGTATGACCATCGTGTCCGCATGCATGCATTACTCCATCATTTTTTGATTTATATGGAAAATCATTTAGCTCTTGAATTGCCAATGCATCAAAATCCGCACGTAAAGCAACGGTCTTTCCTTGTTTTGCCCCTTTTAATGTGGCTACAACTCCGCGCCCTCCAACAAATTCTCGTACTTCCAAACCTAGTTCACGGTGGAAATTGGCAATGTATGCAGGTGTATGTACTTCGTGATGGGATGGTTCCGGATGCTCATGTAAATAGCGTCGGATTATTACCATCTCTTCAAAATTCTCTTCTAACTTTAATAATAATTGGTCCATTTTCCTTACCCCTTTACTCTCTTACTTTATAACTATACAATAAATTCAAATAATTTAGATAAAAGATTTGATTTTCCTAACAAAATAATAAAAAAAGCATATACTTCCATTTCAAGAAGTATATGCTACGAGTTTTATTGAGTCTTTTTTACTACTGCTGTAATAACCATAATCCAGCCCACTAAAAAGAATACCCCACCGATAGGAGTAATGGCACCAAGTATACCGATTCCTGTTAAGGCTAATACCATTAAGCTTCCCGCGAAGATTATAATACCTGCATTAAAGCAGAACATCGCAATTTTCAACTGCTTCACTTCACCGAAAACCGCTTTTGACATTAAAATACCGACTAAAATAAGTGCTGTTGCATGAAACATTTGATACTGGATTGCTGTATCCCAAATCCCGGCACTGTAATCATCGAGTATATCTTCCAGTGCATGTGCTGCAAAGGCACCTAATGCTACTGCCAAAAATCCGTGGATTGCGCCAGATATAATTGAACCTTTCATTTCTTTTACCTCTTTCTTTATCTAATACTGATTTCTTTGTTAAAAATCAAACAAGGAGTCGCCGTTTGCATCGTCTTCTTCAAGCTTTTGTGCTGGAATTGCGACCGGTTGCGAGTATACAGGTGACGAGATTGTTGTACTCATGCTATTTATGGAAGCAGGTTTTGGCGAACTGATTTTTTCGTCTAAAACGACATCACATAGCGCACGAATTGCTGCAAGCTTTTCACGGGTTTGTTGTTCTGTTGCCGCCTGTGCTGCTTCTGATGTCAATTTTTCAATTTGCTTAACAATCGATTCATACGTAATCATCGCTTTTGCCCACCTTCTCTATTTTTCGGTACAAATTTTAAGCAGTCCATTCCCGAAGACTGTTTAACAACGAGAGATGGCAGCTGCTTCGTTTTAAAGCCATATGCTGTGCAACCGCGCGGATTAGACTGGTCCCATGTTACACGGAAGTGCTGGCATTTAAAGCAATCTACTTTCATGTGCCGTTCCCTCTCTTTCTATCAATACTTTACCATTCTTTTGTGCAAAAGTTTAGCTTGTTTCCATATTTCTTCGATAGGCACCAGTCAATCGGCTGTTGTCCTAATGACAGGAGTGCTTCGTTTGCTTTTGAATACGGTTTGCTTCCGAAAAAACCGCGATGTGCGCTTAACGGACTTGGATGTGGCGATTGGAAAATAATATGGTTGCTTGAAATTCGTTCAATTAAATTTCGTTTACTTTGGGCCGGTTTTCCCCATAATAAAAATACAATCGGCTGCTCACGTTTTGCGAGGTTTTCAATTATCGTATCCGTAAACCGTTCCCAGCCTTGCCCTTTATGTGAATTGGCTTTTCCTGCTTGTACAGTTAAAACGGTGTTCAGTAATAATACGCCCTGCTTTGCCCACGATGTTAAGTCTCCATGCTCCGGGATTTCGCAGCCAATATCCTGCTGCAGTTCCTTCATCATATTTTTTAGACTAGGAGGCAACTTTTGCCCTTTTTCAACTGAAAAGCTCAATCCATGGGCCTGATTCGGACCATGATACGGATCTTGTCCTAATATGACTACTTTTACTTGATTGTAGTCCGTTAACTGGAGGGCACTGAAAATATTCTCCTTCTTCGGATACACTGTTTCTTCCATATATTGCTGCTCTAAAAATGTTACAAGCTGTTTATAATATGGCCGCTCCACTTCTTGAGCCAATAAATCTTTCCATCTATTCGTCAACTGTTTCATCATAATTTCCACCTCATTTTAAACGCTATTGAATATGACGTAAAAGTGCAAGCATCTTTTCTGGCATTATAGATTTTTCGTTTTCTGGCTATTTTTATATAGTCAGCTAAACGTTATACTTAAATTAATTATAATTCGAATATTCACTTTAAGGAGATATGCTTTATGACACTAAAAAAAACTTTAACGATTGCCGGTTCTGATACTTCTGCAGGCGCAGGAATGCAGGCCGATTTAAAAGCCTTCCAGGAACATGGCACATATGGAATGGTCGCATTGACAGTTGTTGTGACAATGGATCCTAAAACTTGGAGCCACTCAGTTACACCACTGCCGACAGAATTATTGCAAAAACAAATCGATACAGCCCTTTCAACAGGTGTCGATGCCATTAAGACAGGCATGCTTTCAACTGAAGAAATTATTCAAATGGCATCAAAAGCAATTCAGGCTTCCGGTACAGATAAAATTGTCATCGATCCTGTAATGGTTTGCAAAGGCGAAGATGAAGTATTGAACCCTGGCAATACGACAGCCATGATTAAATATTTATTACCCTATGCAACAGTTGTCACACCTAACCTATTCGAAGCAGGACAGCTGGCAGGTACAACAACGCCGAAAACTATCGAGCAAATGCAAGCTGCAGCAGTGAAAATTCATGAGCTGGGCGCAAAAAATGTTGTAATTAAAGGTGGAAAAGCCTTAGTACATGATAAAGCCGTTGATTTGTTCTATAATGGAGTAGAATTTAAATTATTAGAAACTGAAAAAGTTTCTTCTACTTATAATCATGGGGCAGGCTGTACTTTTGCAGCGAGTATTTGTGCAAACTTAGCAAACGGTCTTTCTGTTGAGGAATCGGTTATTGAAGCGAAAGAATTCGTTTCAGCGGCGATTAAACACGGATGGGCTTTAAATGAACATGTTGGACCAGTAATGCACGGAGCAAAACCACGTTTCGGTGCACCTGAAGTTACTGTTACAACAATTCCAAATTATGTTAAAGCGTAATGCATAAAGTCAACTGCGTCACACAGGAACTCATTTCTTGTGTGACTTTTTCGTTTCCCAGTCGAATATATTTTGACTATACTATTAATAGAAAGATTCGAAAGGAGTTAATAAGAGTGATGAAGGAAGTAAATACTAACGAGCTCCAGGAGTTAATTAATTCTTTTGCGAACAAAGACGTTTTTATTCATCTAGAAACTACAAACGGCTCTTATGCAACACATTACAATGAAGGCTTTTTCAATGCAGGCGCATTTATCCGCAATGTACAAATACGCTATGAATTAGGAAAAGTGGTAGGAGATGCCCCGCACCGTGTTGGACTTAAAATGCCGCATGGCTGGGTCTACGCGCAAGGAATTACACATTTCGAACTGGACGATGAGGGCCGTTTACTAATGGCTGGTTTAGATAATACTGGAAAGCTGGCGGTTGCATTAGAAATCAGCGAAACGCCATTTGCTTATTAAGGAGGTCGCTAATATGACATTACAAGAAGAACGTCACGTTTTAGTCGTTTATCCGCACCCGGATGATGAAGCCTTTTCAGTTGCAGGTACATTACGCTTATTCCACAACATGGGAGTTCCTGTTACATATGCTTGTTTAACATTGGGCGAAATGGGACGAAACTTAGGAAATCCTCCATTTGCAACACGCGAATCATTGCCGGAAATTCGCCGGAAAGAGCTGATGAAAGCATGTGAAGCAATGGGTATCAGTGATTTGCGTATGATGGGTTTACGTGATAAAACAGTCGAATTTGAAGATGATGAAAAAATGGTCAAGCTCGTGAATGATTTGATTGTCGAGCTGAATCCATCATTAATCTTCACATTTTTACCTGGTTTTGCTGTCCATCCCGATCATGAAGCAACTGGACGCGCGGTTGTCGAAGCGGTACGTCGTATCGATAAACAGTACCGACCTCGAATTTTAGCTTGTGCATTTGCGAATGACACAGTTGAGAAAAACGGTGAGCCGGATGTTACAATCGATATCGAGTCCGTCAAAGCAGATAAGTTAAAAGCTTTAAAGGCACATGCTTCTCAAACAGCCTGGATGATTCAAGACGCGGAAAAACGGGTAGATACTGGTGACGTCTCACTGGATAACTGGTTAACTAATGAAAGATTTTATACTGTCACTTTTAATGAGTAATGTATATTTATAATTTTAAGGACGTTTGCATATTTTTCGATTTGCAGACGTCTTTTTTTCCCTTATTCATCTTTTGCATTTTTATTCGGATCGTTTTTAGCTTATTTCTTCAAAAATATGATGTTTATTGCATATAAACTTTTCGTTGGCCTAATTATATTCATTTTTTAATCAGTATAGTTTTCAGAAATATTAATCTTTATGTAAAACAGTAGACAAATGAATAATCACGTTTTATAGTGTATAAATATTCAAACTAACAATCAAAGAGGTTATCATATATGAAAACAAAATTTTCTACGTATACTTGGTTTCTGTTTATTGCCCTTTCTGCTCTTGGTGTATTTCTGTTTATCACACCGATTAATACAGAAGACGGCATAAAAGTACCGATTGCGATCCTGGCAAACTTTTTGGCAGGTAAAGTAGAGCCATTCATTCACTGGTTCGCATTCATTGTATTTATTGTTGCGGCGGCAGGATCTGTCGTAATGCAATTTATTCCGAAAAAAACAGAACAGCGTACACTCGTTGATTCATTATTCCGTGTGAACTGGTTCTGGACAATCATGCGTGTGCTTGCAGTTATATTTGCAAGTATGTATGTTTTCCAAATCGGGCCTGAAAGTTTAACAAGTGATGTGACAACAGGCGTGTTACTTGATCCGGCGGCAGGTCTTGTAACTTTCATGTTTGTACTGTTTTTATTTGCCGGTTTATTGTTGCCTTTATTAACAGACTTCGGTTTACTTGAATTTTTCGGGTCGATGATGGTAAAAATTATGCGTCCCCTATTCAAAATTCCAGGACGCTCTGCTATTGACTGCCTTGCTTCTTGGGTGGGCGATGGAACGATCGGCGTATTGCTTACAAGCAAGCAATATGAAGAAAAAAATTATACAGCTCGTGAAGCCGCAACAATCGCGACTACATTCTCAGTTGTATCGATCACTTTCTGTTTAGTTGTCGTTGAAACTATCGGTATCGGTGATTACTTCATCGAGTTTTATGCTTCTGTTATTATTTGCGGGTTAATTTTAGCATTCATTATGCCTCGTATCTATCCGTTAAAACAAAAAGCAGATACATTAATTGATGGCTCACAAGTACCTGCAAACCGTGAAGATGTACAAGATGGGTATAATGTATTTTCTTTTGGTTTGCACAATGCTTTATCGAAAGCCGATTCTAACCGTAACTTAGGAAAAATGATCAAAAACGGATTTATTAATGTTCTGGAAATGTGGTTTGCGGTTACACCAATTATTATGGCATTCGCAACAATCGCATTAGTGTTAGCCGAGTTTACAAGTTTCTTCCGTATTTTAGGGATGCCTTTTGAGCCGATTTTAGCGCTTCTGCAAATTCCTGAAGCCGGTGAAGCTGCACAAACGATGATTGTCGGTTTTGCGGACATGCTATTACCTTCTGTTTTAGGTGCAGGCATTGAATCTGAAATGACACGCTTCTTCATTGCGACAGTATCGGTTACACAATTAATTTACATGTCGGAAGTCGGCGGACTGATTTTAGGTACGAAGCTTCCATTAAAGCTTTGGGATCTATTCATGATTTTCTTAATCCGTACAATTATTTCGATTCCGATTATCGCAGCAATTGCGCATTTATTATTTTAATTAGACAATAAAGGGCTGCCGGAAAGTCAGATTTTCTACTGACTTTCCGGGCAGCCCTTTTACTATTTACTTCGTGCTCGTGAAGCCGCCGTCAATACGGATAACTTCCCCATTAATATACTCTGCTTTTGAAGTCAGCAGGAACGTTACAAGCTCTGCCACTTCTTCTGGTGTACCTAAACGTTTTTGCGGGATTCCCCCTGTAGCATTTTCCTTCATTTGCGGGTTTGCTTCATAAAAGGCTTTTACCATTGGTGTTTCAGTAGGACCTGGAGCGATTGCATTTACGCGCAGCCCGTCTTTCGCGTATTCCGCTACCATACTTCTTGTTAACCCGACAATCCCGTGTTTCGTTGCCGAATAGGTAACAACGGAATCCTGTCCAATTACACCGGCACTTGATGCCGTATTCACGATGGAACCGCCACCGTTTTTCAGCATTACATCCGCTACATAGCGCACACCATAAAGTGCCCCAAGCAAGTTGATGCCGACAATTTGTTCGATTTCTTCAATCGTAGTTTCTAAATAGTATTTCCCGCTGCCGGAAATCCCTGCATTGTTAAAAAAGTAATCAATTGAACCGAAATGCTTCATTGTTTCATCAACATAGTTTTTTACTTCTTCCGCTTTTGATACATCCGCTTTAATGAAAATAGCGTCTACACCATGTGCTTTTACTTGTTCAACCGTTTCATTTCCGCCTTTTTCACTGACATCCACTACCGCAATATTAATACCTTCCTGAGCCATACGGATAGCTGTTGCCTGTCCTAATCCGCTGCCTCCACCTGTAATAATCGCTGTTTTAGTCATCGTGTTACCTCCTGAAATAAGTTTTTGGATGTTGCCGATAATTTTTCTTTATACGAAAAATTGCCTTGCCGCAATAATTCATTTTTCCCCTTTGTTTTTCAAATAAACATTGGCAGGTGATTTAAGACTTGTTTCATACATAAGCTTTTCCTGTTCCGATCATGGATATGCACTTCAACGAGATTTAGAGCCGCGTTTCAAATTAAAGGAAATCTTGTCTGAATCAATGCTCAATTTCTCTATTAAACCGCTTTCATTATGGCATATTGATGAATTTTCATAATTTACAGAATTTTTACGCCATTACGACATAAATTTATGATAGAATAATATAATCTTTAATCAGATGACGGAGGTTACATGGAAATGGGAGTTACTCAACCGAATACGATTGCAGTCGAAAACGTATTAATCGCACATCATTTTTTAAAAGATGTTGTTGTACATACACCCCTGCAATTAAACGACTATTTATCAGAAAAGTATGGGGCAAAAATTTACTTTAAGCGTGAAGATTTGCAGCATGTTCGTTCATTTAAATTACGTGGTGCCTATTATAAAATCAAAAAAATCGAAACAGAGGCCCGTGCATCAGGTGTCGTCTGTGCAAGTGCCGGTAACCATGCACAAGGTGTTGCCTATGCGTGCGCAAAGCTGGAAATTAAAGCGACAATCTTTATGCCGAAAACAACACCGAAACAAAAGATCGATCAAGTGCGGATGTTCGGCAGAAGCTTTGTGGAAATTGTGCTGGCAGGAGATACTTTTGATGACTCTGCGGAAAGCGCACTTGCCTATTGTGAACAGGAGAACCGCATTTTTATCCATCCGTTCGATGATGCAGATGTGATGGCTGGCCAAGGTACAGTGGCGGTCGAAATTATGAATGATATCGAAGAACCGATCGATTATGTATTTGGCAGTATCGGCGGTGGCGGCTTAATGTCAGGTGTCTCTTCATACATTAAAAACTTATCACCTTCGAGTAAAGTTATCGGTGTTGAGCCTGCAGGTGCAGCCAGCATGAAATCTGCTTTCCAACATGGCGAAGTAGTTTCACTGGATACGATCGATAAATTTGTTGATGGGGCTGCTGTTAAATGTGTTGGGCATGATACGTATGAAGTATGCCGTCACTATTTGGATGATATTATCGCTGTTCCGGAAGGTAAAGTATGTACGACTATTTTAGATCTTTATAATAAGCATGCGATTATCGCCGAGCCTGCTGGAGCATTGTCGGTTGCTGCACTCGATTTTTACGCTGAGCAGATTCGCGGGAAATCGGTTGTCATCATTATTTCGGGAGGAAACAACGATATCGGACGCATGCAGGAAATTAAAGAGCGTTCGCTGATTTATGAAGGGCTGCTGCACTACTTCATCGTAAGTTTCCCGCAGCGTTCAGGAGCATTACGTCAATTTTTAACGGAAGTGCTTGGTCCGAATGATGATATTACAACATTTGAATATACGAAGAAGAACAATAAGGAAAGTGGTCCGGCACTGGTCGGCATTGAGCTTGCACATCGCGAAGACCACGCTGGATTAATTGAACGTATGTGCGCAAACGGTTTTGAGTATAAAGAAGTGAATAACGACAGTACACTGTTTGCATTACTTGTATAAATAATATTGTTAAAAAATTTAAAGACTCAATTTTCTTCAAGAGAAAATTGAGTCTTTTGCTTCTAAAATTGATTTCTGTTACGGGGGCGTAGCCGGCAGCTCGTGTTTTAGCAGTGCGAAAGATGAAACCGTCAGCACGAACACTCGCCCCTTCACTCCAATCAATTAATTAAGTTTTAATTCAAGCTATTGCTTACTCGTTAAAAGAAGCTCGAAATCTGTCTGGAACTTCTCATTTAGCCTAATAACGCGCGGTCTGAATTCATTTTTTCGCCGCGGATTTGTTCGAACTCGTGCATTAAATCCGGAATCGTCAAGTCCTGTTTACGGTCTTCACCGACTTCCAAAATGATTTGCCCTTTATCCATCATAATGAGGCGGTTCCCCAAATCGAGCGCCTGCTGCATATTATGCGTGACCATCAATGTCGTCAGCCGGCTTTCCTCGACAAGCTCTTTTGTCAGCTTTGTAATAAGTTCAGCCCGTGACGGATCAAGTGCTGCTGTATGTTCATCAAGCAGTAAAATCGCAGGCTTCGTAAATGTCGCCATTAATAAACTTAATGCCTGGCGTTCCCCTCCTGATAATAATCCGACTTTTGCCGATAAACGGTTTTCCAAATTTAAATGCAGTTTTTCCAATGACGTTTTGAAAAACTCACGACGCTTTTTATCAACACCGAAGCGCAATGAACGCTTCGTGTTACGAGAATAGGCAATCGCCAAGTTCTCTTCGATTGTCATTGTTGGTGCTGTACCTGCCATCGGATCTTGGAAAACACGGCCGATATGGACAGCACGCTTATATTCCGGCAGGCGGGTTAAATCATTGCCGTTAATTTCGACAGAGCCGAAATCTGGTGTTAATGCACCTGAAATCATATTCATCATTGTCGATTTCCCGGCACCATTACTGCCGATAATTGTAACGAAATCACCTGGTGCCAAATGCAAGTTAATATTGTCCAGCGCAATTTTCTCATCGGGTGTTCCTTCGTTAAATACTTTATTAATGCCATCTAATTTAAGCAAGGCTCTTCCCTCCCTGCTCAATATCTACTTTTGCCTGCTGTAACGCGAGACGCTCTTCCAAACGTTTTGCTTTTCTCTTTTTCTCTTTATATTTCCCTACGATTTGCGGGATTACCAGCGCTAAAATAACGATAACCGCCGTAATTAATTTCATATCCCCTGAGTCCAGCCATTTTACGCGTAACGCCAATGCGTAAATCATTCGGTAAATTATTGCCCCGGCAATAACCGCAAATGTGACACGAACAATCGACTTCGTTCCGAAAATGGCTTCACCGATAATTACAGATGCCAGACCGACAACAATCATACCAATACCTAATCCGACATCGGCAAACTTTGTATACTGGGCAATTAATGCACCTGATAATGCCACCATCCCGTTTGAAATTCCGAGTCCTAAAATGACTAATGAATCGGTATTTGCGGAAAAGCTGCGAATCATTCGTTTATTGTCGCCTGTTGCGCGGATTGCAAGACCGATTTCTGTTTTTAAGAACCAGTCTACTACTAGTTTAATAATTGTCGTCACAACAAGCATTAATATTAAAACACCCCAAGTTGTTGGAACAGAAGCTAAGCCCATTGATTTCAATACGTTTGTAATCGCGGAATCAATGCCTAAATTCGACCAGAAAGAACCGAACGTCGAAAAAACTGTTTCTGAATTTAATAGTGGAATATTTGGTCGTGTTACACCGGTATCTGAGCTTAATCCCATAATTCGAAGATTAATCGAATAGAGAGCGATCATCATTAAAATCCCTGCAAGCAGCGGATTGATTTTCCCTTTCGTGTGTAAAATTCCTGTCATACATCCAGCAATAAATCCAGCAACTGTTGCGACCAATGTGGCAAGAATCGGGTTATAGCCAAGCACGATCATCATCGCTGCCGTACCTGCTCCCGTTACAAAGCTTCCATCAACCGTTAAATCCGGAAAATCCAGCACGCGGAATGTTAAGTAAACCCCAAGTGCCATAATTGCATAGATGATCCCTTGCTCCACTGACCCAAACATAGCTGTAAACATCTCGAATCATCTCCTGACTTTTTAAAAGTTTTAAGCAAGTCAGCCTAAACATTTTATACCTGTTTAGGCTGACTTGCTTTTTTGTATAAATGTGAATTATTGTACTTCTGCTTCCCATTCAGGCTTAATTTCCAACCCTAAGTTTTCTGCAGTAGCTTTATTGATTACTAGTTTTAAGTTAGCCGGATATGCAGCCGGAACTTCTGAAGGTGCTTTGCCTTCCAATAAAATTTGTGCTGCCATTTGCCCTGCTTCATAGCCGATATCATAGTATTCGAAACCGTATGCAGCTAAACCGCCGCGCTCTACTGAATCAAGCTCACCGACAATAAGCGGTAATTTGTTTGCATCTGCTACTTCGATTACAGATTCTAGTGCCGAAACGACCGTATTATCAGTAATAATATAGAATGCATCTACTTTTCCTACTAAAGATTCTGCTGCCTGACGAACTTCAGATGAAGCAGATACTGCCGCTTCAACAATTGTTACGCCTTCTTTTGCTGCAATTTCTTTTACTGCCGCGATTTGTGCCACTGAGTTTTGCTCACCCGCGTTATATACCATCCCTACATTTGTTGCCCCTAATTCTTTAAGGAAGGCAACTGTTTTCGGCATTGTTTCCGGATGTAAATCAATCGTACCTGTTACGTTAGCACCAGGTGTTGCCATTGACTCGATCAATTCCGCCCCTACTGCATCCGTTACCGATGTAAAGATAACCGGAATATCAGAAGTTGCACTTTTTGCCGCCTGTGCTGAAGGTGTTGAGTTCGCGAAAATCAGATCTACATTTTCCCCGACTAACTGCTGGGCGATCGTCATGTTCGCACTGTTATCGTTGTTTGCAGATTTGTCTACGTATTCTGCTTTAATCCCTGCATCTTCAATTGCTTTTTTAAATCCTTCTTTTGCTGCATCTAATGATGGATGCTCAACAATTTGTGTTGTTCCGATTTTAAACGTTTTATCGCTATCAGCTTTAGCTGTATCCACTGCTTCGCCATTGGACGTCTCATTCGAAGATGTCTCGCTCTCTTCCCCGCCACAAGCAGCTAATAATAAAAGAAGCCCGAATAACAAAAAGGACAGCTTCATTAAATTTTTTCTCATCTTATTTCCCCCTAATTACTTTATCGATTTAAAGCACCGAACTTCATTTGGATGAAGTGTTGAAATAATATTACCGCGTCATTTTTAGATAGTCAATAACATTTAGAATGTTCTGAATTTATTCTAGGTAATGTGCCTCATTTCGGAATTTTGACAATACTCTTTAAACCGCTAAGCGACGCGGTTTGTTGAACTTTCTACTCTGTAAAATTTTTTGAAAAAAAAGTCCTATAAATCTTTACTTTTATTTTCAATATTGCTATGATTGCAGTTGCTTTGCGTGGTTCGTAACCATCCCACGTTAAAAAACTAGGAGGAATTTCATATGAAGGTAAAGTTTATTGCAGCGAGTGCCATTATTGCAGCATTATATATTGCTGTTACAATGCTTGTTGCGCCAATTAGCTTTGGGCAAGTACAGTTCCGTATTGCCGAAATTTTTAACCATTTAGTCGCATTTAACCCGCGCTATATGTTGGGTGTAGTTTTAGGTGTATTTATTTCCAATTTCCTGATGTCTTCAATCGGTCCCATCGATTTAGTATTTGGTGTCGGACATACGATTATTACACTGGGAATTTTCATATTCATTTGTAAGTTTGTGAAAAATATTTGGGCTCGTCTGATTATTAATACAACGTTATTTACGTTTACAATGTTTATCATTGCAGCACAGCTGAATATCGTGCTTGACTTCCCGTTCTGGGAAACTTGGCTGTTTGTAGCATTTGGCGAATTTGTTGTATTGGCGGTTGGAGCACCGATTATGTACACTTTAAATAAACGATTGGATTTCAAAAAATTAATCTAATTTCGATTGTTTCACCAGCTGATTTTTTTATGTCGGCTGGTTTTTTATTTAGAAAACTTATTTTAGAATTGTTTGACATTTCATTTTTCAGTGTTAGAATAAAGCATAATTCAAATTGTTATTTACGGTAGCAGGTTGCGGGAGCGTGACCACCGTTTTCGTTTAGTTGAGCTTAGTTGAGTAAATTGTTGAATAAGAAGAGTAGCATTTATCGTTTTGTCCAGAGAGCGTATGGCTGGTGAAAATACGCCAAAAGGTAAATGTGAATGGGCCTTATGAAAGCTGCCGGCGTTAGTCGGCGGACGGTACCCTGCCGTTATCAGGTTTAAGTGGAAGCAAGTTTTTTTGATTTGCTTCAAACGAGGTGGCAACGCGGTGAAAATCGTCCTTTCGCAAAAGTTAATTCTTTTGCTGAGGGCGATTTTTTTTTATTCAGCAAAGCTTTAAATTAATTACAGGATTGCTAAATAATCTGAATCGTAAAGGCGTAGTTTATTTCAAAAAAGGAGTGTTTCAAATGGTAGTTCAGCAACATTTTCGTACATCAATGAAAAAAGTAAATGGGGATTTACTGACACCGATTTCTATTTTCCAGCGACTGCAAGGTGAACGGAAGTTTTTATTGGAAAGTTCCTCAAAATATGATGGTAATGGACGCTATTCGTTCATTGGTGTCAACCCGCGTAAAACATATATCGGGACTGAAGATCAGCTTTTGGATCATACACATCATTCCAATAAAGCCTACACATATGAAGGCGAGCTGATCCAGTTGTTGAAGCAAGTGATGCCGCGCATTTCATCACATACAGAATATCCGTTTACAGGTGGCGGCATTGGCTATATTCACGCATTGCAGAAGCCGTTGCCTGAACTGCAGTTCCATGTTTACGATACACTCGTTATTTTTGATCATTTAACAGATGAAATTGCTGTTTTCCATACAAATATTGAAGCAGAGCAAGTGGCACCAAATATTGATCAACTGATTGAACAGCTGTTTACAACACAGACACCTGAACAGTCATCCTATACATTACAACATGTCGAAAAAGAGGAAAATGGAAGTTATCGTGCACAATTTACTGGCGAGGCCCTTTCCCTTTACCGGAAAATGCGCGTTGAACACGCTGCACCGTATATGTACTATGTCGAATTTGATGATTGCACAGTAATCGGCACATCAAAATCAAACTATATGCAAGTAAGGGACGGGAATATTTCCGTTACAAATGATGCCCCGTCAATCGAACGCTTTAGTACAGAAAACTCGGTGCAGCAGCTTGCCAATGTTACAACAGGTACGTTAAGCCCTACCCTTCATGCCATCGACGTCGTGAAAGGGCTATTGCCAGCACAAGGCTTGATCGGCTATATCGGCTTTAATGGCCAGGTCGATTTCACAACACCGGAACAAACGATAATAATTCAAGGTAATGTCGCACAGCTTCACTCGGAAACAGATGAAGAAGCGCCATTCCACTCTTTACTGAAAGGATGATGAACATGTCTTTACTTCCATATATTGAACAGATCGAGCGAAAAGAGCATTTAGTTTTTGAGGAAATGAAACAGGCGGCACAGCTTATTTTTAATGAGCAAACACCGAAAGATCAGATTGCCTCATTTTTAACAGCGATGAGTGCAAAAGGAGAAACGGCACATGAAGTTGCGGGCTTGGCTTCTGTCATGAAATCACATGCAGTTGCTGTCGAAGTACCCGAAGGCATCTATATCGATAACTGCGGCACAGGCGGGGATGGACTACAAAGCTTCAATATAAGTACGACTTCCGCATTTGTATTGGCAGGTGGCGGTATTTCAGTAGCAAAGCACGGCAACCGGAAAGTATCGAGCGCTTCAGGAAGCTCGGATGTGTTGGAAGCACTTGGCATTACACTGCTGCCGAATATCGAGCAAACATCTGAATTGCTCAAACAGCATGGTATCGCCTTTTTACATGCTCCGAACATGCACCCGAAGTTAAAACGGATTGGTGAAGTTCGACAGGCAATCGGCAAGCCGACGATTTTCAATTTAGTCGGCCCCCTAACAAACCCTATTCCGTTAAAAACGCAGTTTGTCGGCATTAACCGACCTAACTTCACGACCGATTATGCGGAAGTGCTCCATATGCTGGGACGAGAACGTGCAATCGTCGTATCTGGCGCCCAAGGAATGGATGAAGCTTCGCTGGATGGTGAAAACACTTTTGTACTGCTAGACCGCGGGGACATGATTCCATTTAAACTGCGTGCTGAAGATGTCGGTTTAGCCGCACAGCCCCTTTCTGCAATTCGCGGCGGTTCTCCTGCAGAAAATGCAGTTATCATGCGTGACTTACTAAAAGGAAAACAAAGCGTGTATTTCGATACGGTTCTTTTAAATGCCGGCATTGGCTTCTTTGCATACGGGCTTGCCGAGACGATGAAAGAAGGAATCGAGATGGCGAAGGACAGCATAATGTCAGGACGCGCTTATGAAAAATTAGAAAATATCGTTGCTTATAGCCAAAAAAAGACGCAGGAGGAACCCGTAAAATGACGATTTTAGACCGTATTATTGACCAAAAAAAGACTGAGCTGCCACAATTGCTTTCGACAAAGCCTGTGTTTTTAACAATTGATAAGGTCCGCCCTTCCCTATACGAAACACTGATATCAGCCAATTCATTGCAAGTAATTTCGGAAATGAAACGTGCTTCCCCTTCTAAAGGTGATATTGCGACAGAAGTCGACCCTGTTGAGCAAGCGTTACAATACGAAGAAGCAGGTGCTGCCTGTATTTCCGTCTTGACAGAGCGCGCATTTTTCAAAGGTAGCTATGCAGATTTAAATGCCGTTGCCAATGCTGTGGACATACCGGTTTTATGTAAAGATTTCATCATTCATGAAGTGCAGATCGACTATGCGAAAGCGGCCGGCGCATCGGTTATCCTGTTGATTGTCGCAGCATTAACGGATGACCAGCTGAAATCCCTTTACGCCTATGCGACAGAACAACAGCTGGAAGTGCTCGTTGAAGTACATGATGCCGATGAATTAAAGCGTGCCCTTGCTATTGGGGCAAATATTATCGGAGTGAATAACCGGAATTTGAAAACATTCGATGTTTCGTTGTCAGCAACACTTGAAATTGCGCAGCTTCTTCCCCCTTCACCGATAGCATTTATTAGTGAAAGCGGCATTTTAGGTCCGGAAGATGCACAGTTTGTGGCGAATGCTGGCGCAAAAGGAGTATTAGTCGGCGAAGCATTAATGCGCAGCGGAGACGTCAAAAATTCACTTAAAGCACTACAAATCGACATAACAGCAAAGGTTGGCGAAAATCGATGACAAAAGTAAAAATTTGCGGATTAAAAGAAATTGAACATGTGGAAACAGCGGTCAAAGCAGGTGCCGATTTTATCGGATTTATGTTTGCGCCCAGTAAACGACGCATTACGGTAGAGGAAGCAGTGGAACTGGCAAAGGCAATTCCGAGTACGGTCAAAAAAGTCGGGGTTTTTGTCAATGAGGAACCAGCCACTATTCGTCAAATTGCAAAAGAAGTCGGACTCGATTATATCCAGTATCACGGAGATGAAACGCCTGATCAGATTCAGGAAATCGGGTTGCCGGCAATTAAAGCATTTTCGATTCGTAGCGAAGACGATGTGACACGTGCGGCAACATATGATGTGGACTATTATTTGTTCGATGCGCCTGGAACTGACTTCCGTGGAGGAAGCGGAAAGTCTTTTGACTGGATGCTGCTTGATAAAGTGAAAATCCCGCTTGAAAAGGTCATTTTGGCAGGTGGACTAAATGAAGAAAATGTTGGATTGGCGATTATGCTTGTCGAGCCATTTGCGGTAGATGTTTCAAGTGGTGTAGAAGTGGATGGTCGAAAAAGTTCAGCAGCGATTACGAATTTTATTGAAACAGCAAAAGGAGAGTTGATTTTATGACGACAGTAAAAGGACGTTTTGGGCGATTCGGCGGGCAATTTGTACCCGAGACATTGATGACTTCACTTGAAGAATTGGAGCTTGCATATGAGGAAGCAAAAAAGGACCCCTCTTTCCAGGAAGAACTTGACTATTATTTAAAGCAATATGTCGGACGTGAAACTCCCCTCTATTTTGCGGAGCGTTTAACGAAAAAAGTCGGCGGTGCGAAAATCTATTTAAAACGAGAAGATTTAAACCATACTGGTGCACATAAAATAAATAACGCGATTGGCCAGGCACTTTTAGCAAAACGTATGGGGAAGAAAAAAATTGTTGCTGAAACAGGTGCAGGTCAGCACGGTGTCGCAACGGCAACTGCGTGTGCATTGCTTGATATGGAATGTATCGTTTATATGGGGGCAGAAGATGTACGCCGCCAGCAACTGAACGTTTTCCGTATGGAGCTGCTCGGGACAAAAGTTGTTGCAGTAGAAAAAGGCTCCGCTACATTAAAGGATGCAGTTAATGAAGCGTTGCGTCACTGGGTTACGCATATAGAAGATACGCATTACATTTTAGGATCGGCACTTGGACCACACCCCTTCCCTACAATTGTCCGTGATTTCCAGCGTGTCATCGGGGATGAAACACGTGCCCAAATTTTACAGCAGGAAGGACGTCTTCCGGATACAGTTATTGCTTGTATCGGTGGCGGCAGTAATGCAATCGGAATGTTCTACCCATTTGTGGAAGATCAAGATGTAGCATTATACGGAGTGGAGGCTGCAGGTTCAGGTGTCAATACCGACAAACACGCGGCAGCAATTCATGTCGGGAAAACCGGTGTCCTTCACGGTGCATTCATGTATTTATTGCAGGATGACAATGGCTTTGTTCAAGAAGCGCATTCAATTTCTGCGGGGCTTGATTATCCGGGAGTTGGACCGGAACACTGCCATTTACATGAAACAGGTCGTGCAGCCTACCCTTCTGTTACAGATGAAGAGGCACTTGAAGGTGTGAAGCTGTTATGTGAAACGGAAGGAATTTTACCGGCATTGGAAAGCGCACATGCAGTTTACTATGCAAGTCAATTTGCCAAGGACCGACCTGCCGATGAAATTGTTGTTGTTTGCTTATCAGGACGCGGGGACAAAGATGTTCACACATTAATGGATAAACTTGGAGGTGGCGTGAAATGACATTGCAAAAACAGCTAGAAAACGTATTAGCAGCAGGGGATAAAGCATTTGTTCCTTATATTATGGCAGGCGATGGCGGGCTTGAAACATTAAAACCTACTATATTAAAGCTTCAGCAAATCGGGGTTTCCGCAATTGAAGTCGGCATTCCATTTACAGATCCTGTAGCTGATGGACCAACTATTGAACAAGCCGGTGAACGGGCACTTGCCAAAGGTGTGACATTGAAAAAGGTACTGGATGAACTCCAAAGCTTTGCACAGGAAATCCATATTCCGCTCGTTGTCATGACGTACTTAAACCCGATTCTGGCTTATGGAATTGAAGTATTTGCAGAGGATGCAAAACGTGGTGGTGTCGAAGGACTGATTGTACCGGATATGCCTTTTGAAGAAAGTGCCTTATTGCATGATGCGTTAAAGGAAAACGGCATTGCACTCGTCCAGCTCGTATCATTGATGAGCCCTCCTGAACGAATTAAAAAATTAGCCGCTGCAAGTGAAGGCTTCGTTTATGCGGTTACGGTAAACGGTATTACCGGTGAACGCGCAAGCTTTGCCACAGAACTTGCCGGTCACTTTACAAACTTGAAAGCAGCAAGCAATATTCCGGTATTGGCAGGTTTCGGTATTTCTACGACTGAACATGTAAAAAGCTTTGGTGACATTGCGGATGGCGTAATTGTCGGCAGTAAAATTGTTACAGCACTCGTTGAGCAAGACTGGGCAACAATCGAAGCGCTTGTACAGGCAACGAAGAAGACGGCTGTAATTTAGTCGTTGCTTATAAAGAGGATGCAAAGACTAGTGAATAAGTGGGTTCCCCCATTTCAATCAGTACCTTTGCATCCTACTTTCTTCTATATATATATTCTGTTTCCTTTATATGGTATCCTTTGATTAAATCTATTTAGTGGGGGTTCAAGATGAATGTAAAGGACTTTTTTGCGGGTTTGTTTTTTGTCGCGATTGCCGGTTATTTTACTTATGTGCTAGTCGATAGCATGCCAAAGCTGTTCATTGACAGCACAACGACTTGGCAATACTTTGTCGCATTCTTTCGTGTTGCACTCATTATTTTCCTTTTCAACTTAGGACTCTCCCTTATGAAACGCTTTTTCGTAGGCGGGACGACAAAAAACGGGAACGCTCGGTAATTCGATGCTTTCCCGTTTTTTATTTCATTCCACACTATAGTTGGAGCTGTGGATAAATTTCATTCACATTTTCGCGTAACTTTGCCTTTAAGAATTTCCCGACAGAAGTTTTCGGAATTTCCGTTAAGAAGACGATATCATCCGGCAACCACCACTTAGCAAATTGACCTTCCAAAAATAACGTTAGCTCTTCTCTAGTTGCATTTGCTCCCTCTTTCAGGACAACACATGCCAGCGGACGCTCCTGCCATTTCGCATGTGGAATGGCGATGACCGCCGCTTCAAATACCGCTTCATGCGACATGAGCGCATTTTCCAAATCAACGGACGAGATCCACTCACCACCGGATTTGATCAAATCTTTCGTTCGATCTGTTATTTTAATGAATCCCTCTTTTGAACGAACCGCGATATCACCTGTATATAGCCAACCATTAGAAAATGCTTCCGCTGTACGTTCATCTTTATAATATTCTGCCGCAATCCATGGACCACGCAGACGCAGCTCGCCCATTGTTTCGCCATCCCAAGGTACTTCACCGTTTTCATTGACGATGCTTGACTCTATCCCCGGAACCGTTAAACCTTGCATCGCGCGTGTTTCGATTTTTTCATCCAATGACCAGTCATCCATATGTGACATATCACGTGACATTGAAACAATCGGTGAAGTTTCCGTCATGCCGTATGCCACAATATAATTGACGCCCATTTCTTCATATTTTTTAATAAGCCCTTTTGGTGAAGCAGACCCTCCACAGAAAATAGCTTGTAATGTCGATAAATTACGTGCTCTTTTTTCCTGCTCCTGCAATGCGCCAAGCCAGATTGTCGGGACACCCGCGGTTTTCGTTACATTGTATTGCTCAATGAAATCCAATATTAATGACGGTGTAAACTGAGAGCCGATCAATACTTGCGTCGCCCCTACATTCACTGCTGCAAACGGCATCCCCCAAGCGTTGACATGGAACATCGGAACAATCGGTAAAATTGTGTCACGTTCTGAAATTGCCATCGTATCCACCATTGAAATCGACATGGAATGCAGTACGAGCGAACGATGTGTATACACGACCCCTTTTGGATTTCCTGTTGTTGCGCTTGTATAGCACATGCTTGCCGGCGCATTTTCATCCAAATCTTCCGGGAACGCAAAGTTTTCATCTGCTTCTTCCAGCAATGCCTCGTATGACAGTACATTCGGCAAAGTCGTTTCCGGCAGCTCCCCATCCGCCATAATGATGTAATGTTCAATTGTTTTCAGCTCCGACTGCACTTCTTCAATGAGCGGCACTAAATCTTCATCTATTAAAATTATTTTATCTTCCGCATGATTAATAATGTACGCAATATGTTCCGGTGACAGGCGGATATTAACCATATGCAAAATTGCACCTGTACATGGAACCGCAAAATATGCTTCTAAATGGCGGTGCTGATTCCAGGCAAACGACGCAATCTTGTCGCCGCGCTCCATGCCCAGCTTGGTTAATGCGTGCGCCAGCTTTCTTGTGCGTTTCACCCATTGCCCGTATGTAAGGCGATGAACCTTTTCCTCACTTGTACGTGAAATAATTTCTTTGTGTGCATAATACGTTTCTGCACGCTTAATCATATCTGTTAGAACGAGTGGTGTTTGCATCATCATTATATATTTCCCCCTTTTATGAGACGTTATCTTTTACCGGCAATCCCCATTACTGATAAAACGCCTCCTAATTTCTCCCACAACATCATTCTAATATAATATACTGAAAAATGAAAATATTTTGTCAATAATGCAGCAATTTCTTTTTTCTGCGGAAAATGGAAATTACTGAATTTCGCTTTTCATAAAGGCTATCCGCAGGCAGCCCTATAAAATAAAAAAGCGAGTGAACTGCTTGCCAACAGTTTCACTCGCTTCTATAAGTTAAATTGCGTTTTGCGCTAATCGTACTTTTAGTTTTTCCAGCATATCGACCGTCATTTTTTCCAGATCGTAGCTTGCTTTAAAGCCCCATTCCTTAATCGCTGCTGATGAGTCGATTGCATTTGGCCAGCTGTCGGCAATTGCCTGACGAATTGGGTCCACATCATAATCCATTGTGAAGCCAGGAATATGCTTTTTAATTTCGGCTGCGATTTGAGACGGCTCAAAGCTCATCGCCGAAATATTAAATGCATTGCGATGCATAAGCTTTGCCGGGTCTGCTTCCATTAAATCAACAATGGCCTGCAGTGCATCCGGCATATACATCATATCCATATACGTACCTTCTGCAATATACGATGTGTAGCGTCCTTCCGCAATTGCTTTATAATAAATATCTACCGCATAGTCCGTCGTTCCTCCACCAGGTGGCGTCACATAAGAAATCAACCCCGGGAAACGGACACCGCGTGTATCCAGTCCGTAACGTGTGTAGTAGTAGTCGCATAATAATTCGCCTGCTACTTTATTGACACCGTACATCGTTGTTGGGCGCTGCAGTGTATCTTGTGGTGTATTGTCCTTTGGCGTAGAAGGACCGAACGCGCCGATTGAACTTGGCGTGAAAAACTGCATATCCAGTTCACGTGCCACTTCAAGTGCATTCATTAAACCGCCCATATTTAAATTCCAGGCGAATACCGGATTTTTTTCTGCTGTTGCCGAGAGTAATGCAGCCATGTGTATCATCGTGTCTGCACCAAAATCATGGGCAAGTGTGTGCATGCGTTTCCCATCTGTTACATCCAATACTTCAAATGGACCTTCATGCTGATCAATTTTTCGAATATCTGTTGCCAATACATTATCTGTGCCATACGTATGGCGTAATTTCTCTACTAATTCCGAACCAATTTGACCTAAAGCACCGGTCACCATAATTTTCTTCAAGCTGAAGCCTCCCTATCCTTTAAAAGACAGTTTTTCAGCCTGTTACCGCTGAATATACCGTCTATTATTTCTCATCTATTAAAACAAATGTCCTTGTGGAAAATACATAGAGCCATCCACAAAACTTGATGTTCAAACATTTTCATGAAATTTATTATAGGGTGTTCTTTTGTAAAAAACAATACGTTAAAAATATTCTTTTTGAGCAATACATTTGTACGTGTGAAATATTCGAATAGAAAAATTGCTTCTATTAGGGTGGTTCTCGTTATAAGATTGAGAGAAATTAATTTCTCTTTCTAAAATGGGGTTGATTTCCATTCCGGGTCGGACGCTTTCCGCGGGCACGGCTCGAGCCTGTAGTCTCTCGCTCGCGCTATTCCCGCTGGAGTCGCCTCCCCTCCATTCCAATCAACTTGCTTAATATCTGGTTTTATCGTTTCTATTTTTTATTGGACAATTGGAAAGTCTACTCATCCAATAGCGCTTCATAAATATGGTGGAACTGAATTTTTTCGCTGTTTGTCAGTTTTACGTATTGTTCGTGGATGTTGATTTTTTGAATTGCCCCGGAAACTGTATAGTGGCCTGTTTGCTCCCATACTTTTAGTTGGATCGGGCAATGCTCTGTGTAGGCTCTCTGCAGATTGATGTTAATTTGTTCTAACTGGGCTTCGTCGAGTTGGGGTTGGGTAACAAGTGCGTCCTCTTCTTGCCATTCACGCAATAGTTTGACATGCTCCGGCAGCATCATTGCGTTCCATTTAATTGTTCCTCTATCCTTGTTCATCGCCTTCACTCCTTATTGTTTATGCCCGCCTACTAATTTAGCCCGTGTCAGTGCAGTACCTGCTTCCGTATAGGAAACAGCACGCAATATCGCTGTTGTACCGTATTTCGTACGTAAACGGTCCATCGTTTCTCCGAGCTTGCGGTTGCGCCAACGCATTTCATCGAACAGGCTGAGCTGCATCGAATATTCGCTTTCAATATTGCTTAATGTAATCGTAATTTTGCGTGCCGGTCGTTCGGCATAAAATTCGTCAAGCAGCTGCTTGCACACTTCGAAAATTTTCAATGTATCGTTTGTCGGCTCATCGATTGTGCGTGAACGATGAAATCCACCCCCGAAGGCATCTTTACTGTAGCTAAGCCCTAATGAAATCGTCCGTCCGATTTTTTTCGCTTCCCGCGCCCGCCTCGCCACGTCTTCACACATTTCCAGCAATACGACTAAAATTTCCTTTCGACTGCGATAATCGCGCATCAGCATCTGCCCCTTGCCGAAGCTGATTTGTCCTTGCATAATCGGCGCACCGACTGTCGAGTGATCGATTCCCCACGCATGGTAATACAGCTGATTGCCGAGAACGCCGAAGCGCTTTTCTAGTAACGCTAAATCGGCATGCGCCAAATCATAGACCGAGTAAATGCCCATATGATTCAGCGTTCTTTCCGTACGGCTGCCGATTCCCCACATCGTGGATAGCGGCATAATCGGCCACAGTTTTTCCGGTACATCATTATATGTCCATTTTGCAAATCCCGTCTTTTTTGCTTCGATATCGAGCGCCAATTTTGCCATCAGCATATTTGGGCCGAAACCGACTGCACATGGAATTTCAAATTGGTTGTAAACGAGCTGCTGAATGTATTTTGCCGTTTCTTCAGGCGGTCCCCATAATTTTTCGGTTCCGGTTAAATCGATAAAACTTTCGTCGACGCTATATACATGAATGGCCTCTTTTGGAACGAATTCGTTGAACAGACGTGTAATTTCCATTGATATGCGTATAAAAAATGACATCCGCGGCTCAAAAAGACGAATATCCGGATGTGGCGGGATTTCGTACAATCGCGAACCTGTGCGAATATTAAAGCGCTTTTTCATCGGAGGGGATGCTGCAAGTACAACACTTCCCTTTTGCTGAAAATTTCCGACAATCGCAATCGGGACTTCCATTACATTTAAATTTTCAACCGACGCAATACAGCTTGCATAAAAACTGCGCATATCAATACAAATAATCGAACGTTCCGGCGCATTTTCATACATAAAGCTCATCTCCTTGTATCGAACATTTGTTCTTATATTAAAATGAGACGTGTGAGATGGCAAGTGGAAAGTAGTGGTTGTTTTGGTTCTGGAGAGATTTTTTTATGTATCAGTGAGTTAATTTGCTGCTAAATGCAAAAAAAGCGCACCGGCATTCATCCAGTACGCTTTAAAATTTATTCTTTTATTACTTTTTCATAGAGACCCGGACGGCGATCTTCATATACAGGGATGCGGCCGCGCACTTCATCAACTGTTGAAAAATCAACGTCAATAATCGCCAGCTCCTCATCTTCTGCGCCTGTCCAAAGCACTTCACCCCATGGCCCGATAATCATTGACTGACCATTGAAATTTTCCACTTTACGGGCAATACGATTTACCGCAACGACGAAGCACTGGTTTTCAATTGCTCGCGCCTGCAGTAATATTTTCCAGTGGTCAATACGTGGTGTTGGCCATTGTGCAGGTACGAACAGTACCTTAGCGCCATCCAACGCGTGGGAACGCAGCCATTCCGGGAAGCGAATATCATAGCAAATCGCTCCGCCTGCTTCAAGTTCGCCTAATGCGAAACGGTTCATGTCACTGCCGGATTCCAAATACAAATGCTCATTCATTAAGCGGAATAAATGCACTTTACTGTACTCGCCAACTAACTCCCCATCACGACTGTACGTGTACATCGTATTGTAAAACTTATCATCACGCTTCACCGATACCGATCCACCTACAATATGTACCGCCAATTCTTTTGAAAGCCTGCTTAAAAATGCTTTCGTACGTTCCCCATTTTCGTCCGCCAGCTCTTCCAGTTTTTCAAGCGCATAGCCTGTATTCCACATTTCCGGTAATACAACGATTTCCGCGCCGCCTGCTA
Source organism: Solibacillus sp. FSL R5-0449 (assembly GCF_037975215.1). Lineage (NCBI taxonomy): Bacteria > Bacillati > Bacillota > Bacilli > Caryophanales > Caryophanaceae > Solibacillus > Solibacillus sp. FSL R5-0449. The sequence continues at coordinate 473,487 of NZ_CP150239.1, read as the reverse complement.
CCGCTTCTCGAATAAACTTCTCCGCGCGTTCATAGTTTTCATCAACCTTGCCAAAACCAACATTCAATTGAATACAACCAATTTTCATAACTGCCACCGCCTTAAATATTCCGTGCGAATCTATTTTCGCATATTCGTACTCATTGTAACATCTCATTATAAGTTGTCAAAATCTTCACTTTACTTAAGTGAAGTTTTAGACTAACATTAACCTTACTATTTTTCAGAGGTGATAAAGAATGATTGAATTCTCGAAAAAGCTGCAGCAGTTACCTCAACAGTTTTTCGCAGCACTTGTAAACAAAGTAAATGAAGCGCTAGCCCAAGGGCGCGATGTGATTAATTTAGGTCAAGGGAATCCCGATCAGCCAACACCGGCACATATTGTGGAGGCACTGCAAAATGCGGCAAACGATCCGCAAACGCACAAATATTCTCCGTTCCGTGGTATTGCAGAGCTCAAGCAGGCAGCTGCAGACTTTTATAAACGTGAGTATGATATCGACATTGATCCCACTACAGAAGTGGCCATCCTTGGCGGAACGAAAATCGGTTTAGTCGAACTTCCGCTTGGTCTCCTGAATCCGGGTGATTATATGCTCCTTCCTGATCCGGGTTATCCGGATTACTTATCCGGTGTCGCACTTGCGGATGTGAAGTTTGATACGATGCCGCTTCAAGAGGAAAATCACTTTTTGCCGGAATACAAGGCATTGTCCGCAGAAATTAAAAGCCGGGCAAAAATGATGTATTTAAACTATCCGAACAACCCGACTGGCGGTGTCGCAACGCCCGAATTTTTTAAACAGACCGTACAGTTCGCTAAAGAAAATAACATTGCGGTTGCCCATGACTTCGCTTACGGGGCACTCGGCTTTGATGGAGAACGCCCGCCAAGCTTCCTGCAGGCACCCGGTGCAAAAGAAGTCGGCATTGAGCTTTATACATTGTCCAAATCATACAATATGGCAGGCTGGCGCATCGGCTTTGCTGTTGGTAACGCAAAAATGATTGAAGCGATCAATATTATTCAGGACCATCTGTTTTGCAGCCAGTTCCCGGCGATTCAGCATGCTGCAGCAGTAGCACTGAATGAAGAACAATCTTGTGTTGAGGAATTGCGTGCATTATATGAGCGCCGCCGCAATGTGCTCGTTGAAGAAGCTCATAAAATCGGCTGGGAAGTGACCGCTCCGAAAGGTTCATTCTTTGCATGGCTTCCTGTACCTGCACCATATACGAGTGAACTGTTCGCGGACTTTTTACTGGAAAGAGCGGATATTGCCGTTGCAGCCGGCAATGGGTTTGGCGAGTACGGCGAAGGCTATATTCGCGTCGGGCTGCTCGTCGATGAAGAACGTTTGCGCGAAGCAATGCACCGTGTTGCGAAGCTTGGTCTGTTTGCGCAGACGGTTGTGAAATAATAAGGTTTAACAATTTGAATGATGGTCAAAATGAAGACATGCTTCAACTTTGTATAAGAGAATGGCAAATTTATATTCGCCATTCTCCTTACTTTAATAGCCAAATATCTAAGCTTATTCGCCAATTCATTGTAAAAAGCAGTTTGAGAATTGGCTGTGTAAGTATATTCGCCATTTTATTAACGATAATCGCCATTTATTAAATATATTCGCCACTTTCATCCGCATAATCGCCACTTCCCCCAGTTAATAGACACTTCTGTACAGATAATCGCCATTTTGAAATTTATTAAACCATAGAAGGCTCTAAAGTTGAACTTTCACAACAAAACAAAAAAACTCAGCACCATCTAAACAGTGCTGAGCTTAATATCGTTTATTTAATTACTTCTAACTCACGGCCTACTTTTTCGTAAATTGCTAATGCTTCATCAAGCATTTCTTTCGTATGGGCCGCTGTTGGCATATTGCGCACGCGACCTGTTCCTTTTGGTACTGTCGGGAACACGATTGCTTTTGCATACACGCCTTCTTCAAGCAAGCGTTTCGAGAATTGTTGTGTTAGCTTTTCTTCGCCGATAATGCATGGTGTAATCGGTGTTTCCGATTCCCCAATATTAAAGCCAAGTTTTGCTAGGCCGTCTTTTAAATACTGACCGTTTTCCCAAAGCTTGTCATGCAGCTCTGTCGATTCCATAATCATCTCTACCGCGCGTGTAATCGCCGCTACATCCCCTGGTGGTAATGCTGTTGAGAATAAAAACGGACGAGAACGAACTTTTAGCCAGTCGATCAGGTTTTTCTTCCCTGCCACATAACCGCCGACAACACCGATTGCTTTTGACAATGTACCGATTTGGAAGTCGATATCATGTTGCAGACCGAAATGCTTCACTGTTCCGGCACCTTTACCAGTAACGCCTGAACCATGTGCATCATCTACATAAGTGATTAGGTCAAACTCTTTTGCGATTTCAACGATTTCCGGAAGCTTGGCAATATCGCCATCCATCGAGAAAACACCGTCTGTAATGACCATTACTTTATTGTATAGGCCTGATTCTGTTGCATCTTTTGCTTTTGCGCGTAAATCATCCATATCTGCATGGGCAAATGGAATAATTTTCGCTTTAGATAAACGACAGCCGTCGATAATTGAAGCATGGTTTAGTGCATCCGATAAAATCGCATCATTTTTGTCCATAACAGCAGAAATTGCCGCCATATTACAATTGAAGCCTGATTGATAGCTGATTGCTGCTTCTGTCCCTTTAAATTTTGCTAATGTTTCTTCCAGTTTTACGTGTAGATCGAGCGTACCGTTAATTGTACGAACAGCACCTGCACCAACACCGTATGTGGCAATTGTGTCCTGAGCAATCTTTTTCAGCTCATCGTTCGTCGCCAAGCCTAAGTAGTTGTTTGATGACAGGTTTACAAGCTGTTTGCCTCCAACTTTAATAATCGGGCCGTTTGCTCCTTCTACCGGATCGATTTCGTTGTATAAACCTTGTGCTTGTAGTGCCAGTAAGTTTTCATCTAAAAAGGTATTTAATACGTTTGACATGCGCGTTCATCCTTTCGATATCTATTTCCACTATATTTTAGCACAGAGAATGAAAATTTTATGTAAGCGGCTCTCCGATTATTTCCTCAAGCTTTCGTTTAAAGAAAAATAATGACGGCTGAATGACATAACCTGTACCGAGCGCTAAAACAACCGTCCCGAAACCAACAGGACCGCCAAGCAGCCATCCGGCACCTGTCGCAAATACTTCCATTACGAGCCTGCCTGTTTTCACTGAATAGCCTTTACTCGCAATTATCATCATAATTGTATCACGCGGACCTTCACCAAGACTTGCCGCAATATAAAGTGCACAGCCAATGCTCATTACAAAAAAGCCGCCCGTAAAATACGCAAGTTCCAGTGCAAAAATATTGGTCTCTGGCAGGAGCCAGTTGAACAAATCAATAAATGAACCGATGAACAGCATATTTAAAAATGTCGCAAGTTTCGGTATGCGTTTCAAATAAATCGATGTTCCGATAATAATCGTCAGCCCCGTTAAAATAGACCAAGAACCGATCGTCAATCCGATCTGCTTATAAAGACCAATATGGAAAACATCCCATGGAGCTGTTCCGACAACATTTCCTTTAATCGTCATCGTAATTCCAAGCGCCATGATCATCATTCCTACAAAAAAACTTCCCCATTGCCATTTAAATTTCTTCGACACAACAATCCTTCTTTCTATGATGAGACAATCGATGCAAATTGACCGTTCGTTGCCTTTTGTAAATCTTCCGGTGCAAGCTTAATCTGCATCCCGATTTTGCCTGCACTGACAATAATATAATCCAATGCAGTCGCCGCTTCCTCAATAATAGTCGGAAAAAGCTTTTTCATCCCGATCGGTGAGCAGCCCCCGCGAATATAACCCGTTAAGCCAAGAAGCTCCTTAACCGGAAGCATCTCAATTTTCTTTTGCCCTACCACTTTTGCTGCGGCCTTTAAATTCAATTCCGCATCTACGGGAATGACGAAAACAAAATAATTGCCCTTTCCTGCAGTTGCAACCAATGTTTTATAGACATGAAGGGCAGGCTGGCCGATTTTGCCGGCAACGGTCAATCCATCCACTGCTTCCCCATCGTTGATCGTATACTCAAAGATTTCATGTGCAATTTTTTTCTGCTCAATTAAACGAACTGCATTTGTTTTTGCTTGCTTCTTCGCCAAAAAGACCACTCCATAATTTCAACTTTGGAAATAGTATACCATTGAATGATCTGGTGCGTGAATGATGGGAAAGTTGGAACTAATTATAAAAAACCACCTAAAACGTAGCTTTGACTCCGTTCTAAGTGGTAAAAAATAATCGGTATTTTAATTGCTCAAAGATGGTCTTTTTAAAATCAAAGCGGAAATAATATATCCTGCTACTATAGCTACCCCGAAAGTTACAAGTGACCCGAGCATTTCTAGTTTTACCGTCATTAAAAATACAATGGCAACCGCCAGTGCTGTCATTGTAATGACAGAAATCCACAGTAAACGGTCCTGCACAGTTTTAACTAATGTAGCAGATGGAGTACTAGCCGTTTCTGCATCGGCAGCTTTTAAAATATTTTTTAAACGGCGCAGGTTAATAGCTGGTCCCATGAACGTCATTACAATCAGTGCCGCTAATGAAAGATTGATCCAAGCCGCGTGCCAGCCCCAAGTAGTAATCACCAAATATAATGCCGGCAGGAAAATAATGATGACACTAAATGGCAATAGTCCATCAACTTTAACGGCCAATGCTGCCCAAACACGCAGCGTTTCTGTTTTCTTTGAGTATAGCATCGCAATCATTGCAGTAATCGTTAACCCGACTGCTATAAACATCATAACTGTACCTATAATATGTAGAAAAAGCATAATACTATAAAGCATTTTTTATCTCCTTTAGTCTGATATAAGTTTAACGTACATATTATACAATGATATGTTATATTATGGTAAAATAATATATACTTTTACTCTAAAAATAGTTAAAATAAAAAACCCACTCGTTTTGAGTGGGTTTTTAGTCATGCAATTTGAGAGAAAAACGATTCATTTACTGAACGGTAACCGTTATTCACCATTGCAATATGCGCACTGTATTTTTGTGCAGCTATATTGAATGAACGCTGGAATAACCGCTTTTCCAACTCTTGACCAAACACTGTTTGCTCGTCTGGATTACGTGTAAAGTCTTGTTGGAATTTTTCCGGTATTGTAAATGAAAGATTTTCATTAAATAACGAGCTTGCTTCCTCGGATTGTACTTGCTCATTATGTTCATCTTGAGTGTTTGCCGGCATTTGCGGGATTGAGGTTGATATATTCGCTGCTGTAAGTAAATCTTGAGATGAAGGGACAGCTGATGCTACACGCACATTGTCCAATATTGGTGTTTGTTTATACGTGATGTCATTTACCACTGCAAGATTTTCAGCCTGATCGGCATTGTCCTGTGTCAGTAAATCTTTTTCTGTTTTACCGGAAAGGAGGTTTTCCAGCACTTTTAGCAGTGGATTTTTACTTGGATCCGTGTATTGCGCATGCTTTTTATATGCGTCACCCGCCTCTTTGCGAAGCTGGGAACGTTTTCTTTCATCTAACTCTGAACTAACGCCTCGTACCAAGCTATTTATCTTCATCTTCTTCACCCCTTTTGTAAAAGTTACATTAATTTTTTATTAATATACCAACATATATCGTATTTATATAGAAAATATTCACTAATTATTCATAATCAGAACTTTCCTACCAACCTTATCTGCCCTAACAGCCTATAAAATGGACTATCTGTTACTTTTTAATTCAAGTACCCAATACCTATAATAAAAAAACCAATATTCATTGCCGTTATAATACGAAAATTTGTGATACCTCTCCCTTGTAATTTATTTCAAATTAAAACATCTTTATTCCGAGATATATTTATCATATAATGATTTTAGTTGTCAATAACTCTTGCTCAACTGTAGAAACCGCTTTGTCTGTCTGTTTCTACTATATATGTTAAGATAATATCGTTATTTTCAAGCACTATCGGAGGTTTATAGAAATGAAGATAAATAAAGGAGTATTCTTTGTACTGCTCGGTGCAGGATGCTTTGGATTTACACCGGTATTTGCCAAAATGGGATTCGGTCATGGCTATACTCTTGGTCAAATCAATCTTGTTCAAATGGTCATTTCCTTTCTGCTATTATGGTCGATCACTTTCCTAAAAGGGTTCGGTATGAAGGGTCTGACTAAAAAGAACATCCTTCCCATTATGATTACCGGCTGTTTTATCGGTTTAACAAGTATTTTTTACTATGGTTCGATGCAGTATTTACCTGCTTCACTGGCCATCATTTTAATGTTTCAGTTTGTTTGGATCGGTATTGTGTTCGAATGGGTTTTCAATAAAATTAAACCGGCCCCAATTACTGTATTGGCGATTGTTCTTATTTTAATCGGTGTATTTTTCGCATCGAATATATTAACCGGTGATATCCAAGGTCTTCCGATTAAGGGATTTGTAATGGGGATATTATCTGCCTTTACTTATGCTGCCTTTATCTTTTTCAGCGGTAAAGTTGCTGTAGATGTCCATCCATTAACCCGTACTTCTTTAATGGTGACAGGTTCCACAATTTTAGTATTTTTGATTTTTATGAAGGACATCCCTGCTGTATTTCCTCTTGAAGGAAGCTTAGTATCGAGTGCTGCCGGGGTTTCAATATTTGGAGCCGTGTTGCCGCCACTGTTTTATGCAGTCGGAGCACCACTCATTTCAGGAGGTTTGGCGAATATATTAACTTCTGTTGAATTGCCTGTCGCGATTTTGTCGGCGAGCATTATTCTGGCTGAAACGGTCACAGCTTTGCAATGGATTGGGATTGTGCTGATTCTCGTTGCGATTGTATTAAATGAAATCGGTCCAAATATTAATCGGATGAGAAAGCGTACAAAAAGATCCATACTACATCCGCATAATAAAAATTAATATAGATGCTAATCAACCTCTGTGCAAACAGCTGTTGGTTAGCATTTTTTTATGTACAAAAACAAAAAAGCTTATCAATAATTTTCTATTGATAGGCTAAATTGATCTTTCTGCTTATTTATATGTTATTTGAAGAGATTCAGCATAGCGCCTACTTGTCTCATTGTATTAATTCCATTTGTTATTGTTCCCACATGGCCCATCACTGTATTTAAGTTATCAGATAGTCCGCTAAAGCGGGAACCTTGCTGCTGTTGTGGCTGTGGCGGATAAAAATTGGCCTGCTGTTGCCCCTGTCTTGCATTCACCGGAGATGGTGGATAAAAGGCTTCCCTCGGTCTTGCGAATTCATTGGGACGAGGCATTCCCATTTGCTGTCGACCTATTTGCGGTTGGGGACCAAATTGTTGTCCATTTGGCGGGAACATCCCCGGTCTGAAATTTTGCCCATAAAATGGCATATCATTCACCTCCTACTAAGTTTGACCTCTAACCTAGTATATGTTCTTCATTTTTCACAATATAGACATTTGAAATATGCCCGTAATACGTTAATTGTTCATTATACCGCTCCTCACCCTCAACAAATAAATGCATATGAATAAAGAAAACGATTGGAGCGAATAGATGAGCAATTTCAATCCCGAAAGACTATCCGTTGAATACAGGGATGGTGTTACTGCAACGGAACCTATTATTTCAAGACATCACACGCTGACCCATTCTGATGATACTGGAGATTTATTTTTAACAATTGGGACGCAGTTTGCCTGGGACAAAGTAAATCCCGAACTGCGTGATGAAGTACTCGGTGAATGGAAAACAAATGGACACTATTGGTATTACAATGCCTATGTAATTGTTAATACACAAAATCAGGATTTCGATACAGCGATTCGGCGGTATGAAGTTTTCCGGCGCGAATTGCCGCTTGCATTGACAGCCATCCGTTACGGTGACCGCTTATTATTCGACCGCTATCCGACTTTGGACAACGGATTAATCATTATGAACTTCATGTCCACTTATCCGCAGTTATATAAACAAGAGATGTATGGGACTTTCAGCAGTTATTCTACATTATTTTAACTGGATAAAATTCGATAATATGCAACATTTTATTCCAATTCCTTTTATGGTATTAATTGTTAGTGCGTAGTGCACGACAAGTCATTTTACATGAGAGAGGGATAACAGAAATGCTGCATTTAAAAACGATTACAAAAGATAATTGGATAAAAGCAATCTCGCTAAAAGTACGGGAGGATCAAGTAAATTTTGTCGCCTCGAATGTAGTGTCATTGGCACAGTTGAACTTTCTGGAAAACTTCCATGCGAAAGGAATTTACTTTGGGGAGGCAATGGTCGGGTTCACGCTTTATGGTCTCGATGAGGATGACCATGAATATTGGATTTACCGGATGATGATCGATGAAAAACATCAAGGGAAAGGTTATGGCAAAGAGGCGGTTCGGCTTGTTATAGAGGATATTCAAACAATGAAAGAGCCTCACCATCAAACGATTTCCCTTTCCTATGAACCTGATAATGAGCATGCAAAGCGCCTCTATGAAAAAATGGGCTTCAAGGAAATTGACGGCCTTGTAATTGAAGGTGAGCAAGTAGCACGCTATACGTATTAGGAGAATCCGCGATGCGAATAATAAAGATTGTGTTACTGGCGATACTTGCAATTCCAGCGTTCTTTATTTTAATACTTACGATTGCTTCTTTTGATTATTTTTACTATCCGATTATAGGCTACAAAGCGGAAAATGCCGCCGAAGCTTCACTTGAAGACAAATATAACGAAGACTTTGTGATTGATGAATCAACCTACTCTAAACCATTGGGCGATGATTACGGAGATTATCATATTATCGCTCATCCAAAAAAGAATCCTGATTTGGAAGTTACCGTTTCGGTTAGTGAAAAGATGGAGCCGCTTTCTGATACGTATTTGCAAATGCATTGGCGAGATCAGCTGAATACGCAATTTGGGTTGCTGTATGAAGAACTTTATGGAACGGTTGAAAATTATTCCTATATGGTCAATGTGACGTTTTCGGATGAAATCGAAGCACAATATGACCATACCGACACCTATGAGGGTATTTTACAAAAGGAAGCGAAAGGTATCGGAAATATTGTCTTTGCCAATGTAATTCTGAAATCATCCAACAATATGAACGATCAGCTGGAGAAAGCTTATAAGATGATCCAGCATTTTAAAGAACAGAATTTAAATTACTTCAACATTGAAATTGTATACTTTAATGAAAAGTTGCAAAAACAGCTGACGAAAAAGGACCGCCAACTTCCCTATAATGAATTTAATTTCAAACATTTGGATGATAGAACTGCAAGATTTTATTTCTCTTATGAATCAGAGGATGCAGCGTCTGTAAAAGAACTGAATCAGCTAAAATCCCCCGCAGATTTGGAGCAGTATGTTAAAGATATGAATTGAATGTACTAAAAAATGAAAACGGAGTCCGGTACACTCCCCGACTCCGTTTTCTTATGGTTTAATGAGGTTTATCTAATACTTTCTGAGTTCAACTCAAGTTGTATAAGATTCTTTTCTAAAGCCTTTTGCATAAAAGGACTCGGTTTCCCTACACTGTAAAGTTGCAGCACGTGCATTGCTCTCGTGCACGCTGTATAAAAGATTCTGCGTAAACTTTCATCTCCATACACACTTTCGGATGCGTCATAAATAATGACTGCTTCAAATTCAATCCCCTTCGCTAAGTAAGAAGGAATGACTACAACTCCTTGCTCGAACTCTGCTGTACCGCTTTTTATCAGCTTAATTCCGTCAATTTTATTTAACGTTTCAAATGCTGTCTTACTTTCTTCTGCAGATTTGCAAATAACCGCGATACTGTTATAGCCTTCACTTTGCAATTTTGAAATGTCTGACATAATGTGCTGATGCAATTGTGCATGATTATCTACTTGGTTCAACACCGGCAGTTCGCCAGCACGTTCAAACGGAATAATTTCTTCTCCATTTGCAATAAGACTCCGTGTAAATTCTATAATCGGCTTCGTCGAACGATAACTTCGGGTCATATTGATAACTTCCGTTTCTTCTTCTCCATAAAGCTGGTGAAGGATTTGAAAATCTCCTACGCCACTTGCATGCGCAAAAATAGCCTGATTAAAATCTCCTAGCACGGTCATTTTGGCAGAAGGGAATAAGCGCTTCAGAAATTCAAATTGAAACGGCGAATAATCCTGTGCTTCATCAATGAGAATGTGCTTGATCGACCGGTTTGTTTGAAAACCTTGAATCAATTCCTGCAAAAATAGAAATGGTGTCGCATCTTCATAATACAGCGTCCCCGCTTCCATCGTTTGAAGTGTATCTTCACATATCGCTTCCCATTCATCCGGTACTTCTACTTTTAGTTGCTGTTGCATCAATAATGGGTCCGCAAAAAGCTGTTTATAAATGCCAGCTAAATCTATAAAATCCAGTGTTTGAATTTGTTTTCTCACTGCCTTCAATTTCAGACGGACAATTATTTGAATAAGCGCGTCGTGATCCATTTCATAATCTGCCTGCTCTTCTCGTTCAAAGCCCTTTTTCTTTGCTAAATACTTATGAATTTTATGATACGTCTCATCGCTCAGTAGCTCAATTTCCTCTTCTACCCATGGCTGAGAGCGTTCTATTTTTTCGGTTTCTTTAATTTCATTCATTAGCCAGTCTTTCAGTTTTTCAAGTCTGCTTTGGAAGCTCAGTGAAATATGATCCCCATAAAACTTCTCCGATAATTGCTGCGCCGAAATAATCGTTTTCCCTCTGAACTTTACATCTTTAAATAGCAGGTCCGATTTTTCCAACGTTTCTCGATACAGTTTAATCGCCTCAACAAATTTAACGGATGCTTTAAATTGAATGCCTTTAATCCTTGCACTGTACGTAGGACTGGTTGCAGCAGTCAGCACATATTCCAGCTGATGAAATGGATTTTCTAAGTGAAAATCTTTACTTAAACGGTGATCCAAATACTCCTGAAATGTTACTTGCTGCATATTTTCTTCTCCAAGCTCCGGCAGTACGTTGGAAACATAGCTGTTAAACATAGCATTTGGTGAAAATAATATAATTTGATCGGCTTTTATACGGTCCCGGTATTTATATAATAAAAATGCGATTCTTTGTAATGCTGCAGAAGTTTTACCACTGCCGGCTGCACCATGCACGATAAGCATACGCCCTTGATCATGGCGAATAATACGGTTTTGATCTTTTTGAATCGTTGCGACGATACTTTGCATATACTTATCCGCGCCTTTTCCAAGCACCTGCTGTAAAATTTCATCCCCAATTGTAAGACTTGTGTCAAACATTGATTGCAGTTTTCCGTTACGAATAACGTATTGCCACTTTTTCTCGAGATCGCCGTAAACCATGCCCCCAGGCTTTGTATACTGTGCTGGACCAGGCTCATAATCATAATAGACGCTTGAAATCGGTGCTCTCCAGTCATAGATAAGGAAGTCCTCACCATTTGCATCCATCAAAGATGAAATGCCAATATAAATTTTCTCCTGCTCTGAAAAACCTTCTTCAAGAAAATCAATTCGTCCAAAATAAGGAACTGCCTTCATCCGATGCAAGACCGCTAATCTTTTGGCTGCGTGATGATGCGTACTCTCGCCAACAGCTAATGCCTGCGCTTCTTGTCTTAAGTTAATAACGGTTTCCAAAAAGTCATCAAACGAATCCGTATTCACTTTAATTTCATCCCAAAAATGCTTACGCGTATTTACTACTTCATTTCGGAGCTTTAACGTTTCTGATTCCAGTTGTTGTGTTTGATCATTAATGACGTTCACAACACTATTTAACCGCTTTTGTTCGTTCAGAAAATAGGACTATAGTTTAAATATCCAAAATCAAAATAGGATACCTATTACATAGTTAGGAATAGCTGGCTTAAGTTCTTTCCACTCACAAAAAACCACCTAATTCGTTGTATATCAACAATTAGGTGGTTTTTCATTATTGTGCTTGTCACCAATAAATGGGGAACACTATTTTAAATTAATGTTTTCTTGCTGCTTCCTCATCTTCTCCCCAGCATTCCACTTCACCTATATTAGGTACGTTTTTCTTATAGAACACTGGATCTTTGCCTTGCTTGCGCTGATGTAAATAATCATTAACAACCGGTTTGGCTACTTTCCAAAGTTGAAGAACAGCAAGTAAGTTGATGATTGCCATAAAGGCCATAAATAAATCGGCTAAATCCCATACAATTTGTACTTTTGCAATTGAACCAAACATAACGAAAAGTACGACAAATACACGGAATACTAATAAGCCCATTTTGGACTCTTTTATAAAACTAATATTCGATTCACCATAGTAGTAATTGCCGATAACTGTACTAAAAGCAAACATAAATACGATGACCGCTAAGAAACTTCCTGCCCAATCCCCTAAACTATCTACTAAAGAGGCTTGCGTTAAATTAACGGAAGTTGCATCAGATTGAAGATATGAATCGCCTAATAATACGATTGCTGCAGTTGCAGTACAAACTACTAATGTATCAATAAATACACCAAGAGATTGAATCAAACCTTGTTTAACCGGATGGGAAACATCTGCTGTTGCTGCTGCATTAGGTGCAGACCCGATCCCTGCTTCATTTGAGAATAATCCGCGTTTAATCCCATTCATAATTGCTGCACCAATCATTCCTGCAAAAGCTTCTTCCAATCCAAAGGCAGACTTTATGATAAGGAGAAACACACCCGGAATTTCGGATATATTGAGGAATACCACAATAAGTGCGATTACAATATACAAAATTGCCATAACAGGAACAACTATTTGAGTAAAGCTTACAATTCTCTTCAGCCCTCCAAAAACAATAACCCCTGTTAGGGCAGCCAATATTAAACCTACAACAACACGATTGGCACCAAAGCTCTCTTCAAACGCAATGGAAATCGTATTTGCCTGAACGGAATTAAAAATAAAACCATAAGTAATCGTAATGACAATAGCAAAAAGAATGCCCATCCATCTTTTATTTAAACCTTTTTCCATATAGTAAGCAGGGCCACCGCGAAACAACCCAGTACTTTTATCTTTAACTTTATATACTTGTGCTAACGTACTTTCGATTAGCGCAGATGCCGCACCGATCAGCGCAATCATCCACATCCAAAAAATTGCACCGGGACCGCCAAGAGCGATTGCCGTCGCTACACCTGCTATATTCCCTGTACCGATACGGGAAGCCGCAGATATTGTAAATGCCTGAAATGAAGAGATCCCTTTTTTCCCTGACTTATCTGTTGGTGCCGCTTCTGTTATAAGTTTGAACATTTCTTTAATTAGTCTAAATTGAATAAACTTTGTTTTGAACGTTAAAAATATACCCGTTCCTACTAATAAAACTATTAATACATATGAATATAATAGTGTATTTACTTCTCCCAATATATTGCCAAACCAATCCATTGTTTCACATCCTCTATTTTTTCAACTTATTCAGTTAGTATGTAGATTGTCCTACCCCATCAAATAAAAATTCTCTATCTTCCCGAATATATAGTCACTTCCCTACACTAACCGTTAGCCAACATTGTTTTTTTAATATAACATTACCCCAAAATGCTGACTTGTACTATTTTATACTCACTTGAATTTTTAGTATACATTTTTATTATGGTGTATGAATTTACCAGTAATACAGTTCTCTTCCCTTGCTCCGCTACATTTTCTCTCGTTTTTCTGCAGGTGATAAATAATTTTCCTTTAAATAGCATGCTAACTGTATTTTCAAAGCTTCCTCCTGTAGCTGCAAAGAGACATTTAACATCTGTTCAATCCGGTTTAAGCGCTGGTACAGTGTGTTCGTATGGATGTGTAAATGCTGGGCTGTTTGCTGAATGGAACGGTTAAACTTAAAATAGGCCAGCAATGTTTCATAGAGGTGGCTTTTGTTCGACTGCACTATTAACTCCCCGATTTGTTCATGAATGAAGTTCGCCAAATCCTGTGGCGGGATTTGTAAAACTAGCTGATTGAGCCCGATTTTATCGTAGCTTGTAATTGTCCATTCATCACGAACATGTAAAAAACGCAATGTTTGCAGTGCTTCCTCGAAAAGAGCAGAAACCGTCTGAAGTGTTTGATATTGTTTACTAATTGCACAGCGAAACAGCGGCTTATGCTGTAACTGCCACTTTTTTTGAAGCTTCGAAAATGTTTCGTGTAAAGATGTAAGCATAATTGGCGACGGCACACCAATTAACAGCGTAATTTTGTTTTTTTCATAAAACAGCAGTTTCCGCTCACCTGAAAATTGTTCTTTTAGCAGCGTGATGAATTGATGCAAATGCTGATCAATCGATAGCATGTCCGCCGTTTGTTTGAACTCGATAATACATAACCGGTAGTAATCCTGTACGTCCAAATCCAAGTGGTATGCCATAGAGGCAATTGATTTTTGATTCGGTGCATCGATAATTTGATGGAATGTTTCCTGGATTCGTTTGTTATGGAGTTCTTGAACATTTTTATTGCGTAAAATTTGCAGCGTTAATATATTGGCCCCCTGTTCCAGTGTTTGCTGATCTTTGTAGGAAATGTTGGCTTTCTGTTCGATAATCATGCTCCCTAAACAAATATCCAAATTATAGAGCGGATAAACAATAAAGCTGCGGTCATTTTTAAGCCGGTATTCAAATGGATTCATTTTAAAGAGTAATTGTTTTTTTATTTTTGTTTTTGTGTGATGGGGAATTGACAGATCGTCTTCAAAAAACACATCATCATATGCGTCGTAAAAACCAATTGGTAATTGTGTTAAGATTTGCAGTTCATTTAAAATGACGGATATGGATTCATTTTGCAAAAGCAATTGATTTAATCGAGCATGTACGTCATAGCGTTGTTTAAGAAGGGTATGTTTTGTCTCTAATGCCAGAGACAGTTCGTGCGCTTCTTTTACTTTTTCAAGCATCTGTTCATAATACTGTGCTTTTTGAATTGCCACCCCTACCTGATCGGCAAAGGCTTGAAAAAATAATAGATCTTCTTGTGTGAGGTCTCTTTTCTTTTGGAGTTGGTGAAGGATCATGATGCCAATCGGTTTAGTATCAACAGTTATCGGTACACAAAGTGCTGCCTGCGGGACATGTGCACTCTTTAAAATTGTCCGTAAGTTATGGGGGCTTACATTTTGATGGTACATAGCAGCCATAATTTCATCGTAACTGTTAAAGAACTCACCGATTCCTGTCGCAAATACACGACCAGTGATGGCCTCATTTGGCTTCGTTTGAAATTGCTCAATTAGTGGAGGAAAATGAATATAGGTTTTAGGGATAAGGCATTGTTTTTGCTCATCGAAAAGCATTAAATAACCTGCGTCTGCTTCAGGAATAACGTCCAGAGCATGACGCATGATCGTATGTAATACTTCATCAATATGGAGTTTGGAGGTAATTGTCCGGATACTTTCCACGAGGATAGATAACTGTTTATTCGATAGTGTTAATTGACGTAGAATTGCTTCTTGTCCATCTGACATAGACATTCCCCTCTCTCTTAAATATGTAGGATATTCCATAATTTTATTTATAAATATAGAGGATTACCCATTGTTTCGCAATAAGAAAACAAAGTATAGTGTAAAAAAACTGAATTGTTCGTCAATTCAAAGGAGGGGTCTCTTTGAAGTTAGCATCAGAAATTATGGATCATCCGGTATTATGGGTATTAGCGTTTGTCATTGTGCTCATCGTGATTTTCCAAGCGATTGTCTTTATACGTATTTCGAAAAAAGTTGCACCAGAAGTGGGTTTAACGAACAAAGAAGTCACTTCAATTATCCGCACAGGTGCAATTAGTTCACTCGGACCGTCATTCGCCATTATCATCGTTGCCATTTCTTTAATCACGTTAATTGGGGAACCAACAACAATGATGCGAATCGGTATTGTCGGATCCGCACCAATCGAAACAGTAGGAGCAAGTCTTGGGGCCGAAGCGGCTGGTGAACAGTTGAGTGACAAAAACTTCTCGGCACAAGCATTTACAGCAGCAGCGTGGACAATGTGCTTAGGTGGCATGGGCTGGTTGCTTGTAACAGCTTTATTCACGAAATCACTCGGCCGTCTTCAAACTAAGTTAACAAGTGGTGGCGGTAGTCGCGCAAAGTGGTTGAGTGTCGTTTCGACTGCAGCAATGATTGGTGCTTTCGGCTATTTTGGTGGAGGCCAGATCGCAAAAGGCATGAATGAAACGATTATTTTTTTAGTCGCTTTACTGGTCATGCCGGCTATTATGTGGGCAGCACAACGCTTCAACCAAAATTGGCTCCGTGAGTGGTCGCTAGGATTAGTTATTTTAGTCGGTATGAGCGTCGGATATTTCTTAATTTAATAGAAGGAGGAAGAATAATATGGTCGTTTTAGAGCGTCACACAACAGTTGCTTCACCTGCAAAAAGCGAGGAAAACTTTGCAGCATTTCATAGTCAAGCGCATTTCTGGGGACGTCTTACTATTTGGGGTGTCATCATTTGTACGATTGCCTTTCCCCTCTATTTATCGTTTGGTCTAGGGTATCATCCAGGCTGGTCTGTTATCTTAACAGGTTTTTTAAGTTACGGGGCCGTTGTATCAATCATCTGGTTTGTCGAACCAATTAGCTATTATCCTATTTTAGGTGTATCGGGTACGTATTTGGCCTTTCTTACAGGGAATATCGGGAATATGTGCTTACCTAGCGCATCTATTGCGCAATCCATCGTGAAAGCAGAGCCAGGAACACGCAAAGGTGAAGTGACAGCGACATTAGCGATTTCTGCTGCTTCGATTGTGAATACGACAATGCTAATAGTTGTAATTTTAGGTGGTTCGTATTTAATTAATGCATTGCCGGAGTCAATCCGCGCGAGCTTCAGTTTTGTATTGCCGGCTATTTTTGGAGGCGTACTCGCACAGTTTGCCCTTAAAAAGCCTGTTTGGGGGATAGGCGCAATCGCATTAGGTATATTCGCGGCACTTGGTCCTGTTCCGCCGTCGTTCCAAACATTTATTTGTATTGCAGGAACAGTTATCTTTGCGGTAATTCTTGAAAAAATGAAAGCGAGTGAACAAGCATCATGACAATTAAACAACAGTTAATGGACAAGTTAGCAGCTCGAAACGATGAGATGATCGCAATTCGCCGTCATCTGCATGAAAATCCGGAACTCTCTTTTGAAGAAGTGCAAACAGCCCAGTATATTGCGGATTTCTATGAAAATAAAGACGTAACAATCCATAGTAACGTCGGAAATGGCTATGGAATCATTGTAGAAATACAAGGCAGCCATCCGGGCCCCGTCATTGGAATACGTGCAGATTTTGATGCCTTACCGATCGAAGAGGAAACAGATGTCCCGTTCAAATCGAAGAATCCCGGTGTCATGCATGCTTGCGGCCATGACGGTCATACGGCGTATTTGCTTGTTTTGGCGGACAGCCTTATTCAATTAAAGGATGAACTGCACGGTACAGTAAAAATTATTCATCAGCATGCAGAGGAAAAACCTCCTGGTGGTGCAAAAAGTATGATGGACTCCGGCTTGCTCGATGATTGCGAAATTATTGTTGGAGCACATTTATTCCCAACATTTAAAGTTGGACATATCGGCTATCGTGCTGGCGCTGCTATGGCCGGTCGCTCATTTTTCAAACTGATTGTCCATGGTACAGGAGGACATGGTTCGTCCCCTCACCTGGCAAACGATGCAATTGTTGCAGCCTCTAATTTTGTCACGACCGTACAAACCGTTATTAGCAGACGGTTAAACCCGTATGATATGGGAGTCGTTACAATCGGCTCCTTTGACGGGAAAGGCACGTTTAACGTTATTAAAGATGCGGTAACACTTGAAGGTGATGTCCGATATATGAACGATGCAGTTCACGCTACGATTGAACAGGAAATCAAACGGTTAGTACACGGTTTGGAAGTCCAGTTTGGTGTGACTTGTACGCTCACTTATGAAAAGGATTACCCGCCATTAGTAAACGATGAAGACTTAACAAACTTTGTTGTCGAAACACTGGAAGCCTCGGAACAGGAAGAAATCATCGCCATTGAAGAAGCGCCTTTATTTTCCGGCTCCGAGGACTTTGCTTATTATGCACTCGCAAAGCCTTCCACTTTTTACTATATCGGCTGCCAACCGACGTATATAGATGTCCCTTATATGAATCATCATCCAAAGTTTGATATTGATGAACGAGCATTATTAGTTGCAGCAAAAGCTGGTGCTGAAGTCGTTGCTAAATATTGCTTAAAATAAATCGTAGAAATGCCGTTTTTCTCTTTAGGAGGAAAATGGCTTTTTTTAATTAAAGTAAATTTCTAACTAGTTAGTTCTACATAGCTATAAATAAGACGAAAGCCTATTCCAACTAGAAAGCAATGCCATAACATATTAAAACAATCCGATTTCAAGGAAATAACATATCCCCCCATTCAATACGCATTTGAATGGGTTTACTTATAAGGAGGAGTTACTAATGATGCACCCGGATACTGAAATTCAATTTGTCAGTGAGCAGGTAGGCGTTGGCGTCTTTGCAACAAAATTAATCCCAAAAGGGTCGATTGTCTGGATTAAAGATGACCTTGACCTCATGCTGACAGAGGAGTTTATCGAAAGCCTCGGTAATCTACAAAAAGCGGATATCTACAAATATGCCTATGTAGAATCTGACGGCATCTATGTCCTTCATTGGGATCATGCCAAATATATGAATCACAGCTTCAATCCTAATTGTGTCGATACAGCTTATAATTTTCAATTGGCTGCCAAAGACATCCTGCCTGGCGAGCAATTGACTTGTGATTACGGAGCTTTGGGTCTTATTGAAGAATTTGAGTGCATCCCCGAGGAAGGCACAACAAGAACAAAAGTAACGGCAAATGACTATTTAATCTACTATAAAGATTGGGATGAGATTGCAAGGGAAACATTCAAATATTTTCATGCAGTAGAGCAGCCGTTAAAATATTTAGTCGCCAACGAATATGTTGATAAAGTGAATGCTGTTGCGAATGGAGAGGCCCCAATGGATTCCATTCTTACGCTTTTTATTGATAAAATCGAAAGAACTTAAGCTCCTTTAAACACGAAAACCGCACTTGTATAAAGTACGGTTTTCGTAAAATAAGTAGCCTACTTCTCCTATTCACTAAGCGGAATTTCCTTTTTCTTCTGGTTGTTTGAATCGCTGCGTTTTATACCATTTTACCTCCTGTTTTAGTAATATCCGTTTGGTTTCAAGTAATACGGCTTGAACAACAAGTAATATCCATAATTGGGAGTATGTGAAATACATTAGTAATACAATAAGGAAATTTTTGGTGGTATATTGTTTCTTCTCCATGCTCAACGCCAAGCAAACTTCTGTTACAAATAGTAGAAAGCCCGTTATTAATAATGCATATGAAACTATCCCAATGGACAGCTTCAAATCATATATAAGATTTACGACAAAAATAATGTGAGAAATCATAGCCCCGCTGAAAAACAAAAAATAAGTAAACAAGAAATAAAAGATATCAATAACAACTTTTTTATTCTTTAATTTATGAATTTGAAAAAGATACTTTAAAATAACATATAAATTTCCCCTCGCCCATCTTGTCCGTTGTCGCCACCATACACGGATTTTTTCCGGTTCTTGTTCCCAAGTAACGGCTTCTGGAAAGAAACGAATATAATAACCGAGGTTATAAACTCTAATACTCAGTTCTGTGTCTTCTGATAAGGCATTTTCATCCCACCCTCCCAGCTCCTCCAATATGGATCGGCGTATCGCAAAATTCGTGCCGGGAATAGTTGTCATTTTGAACCAAAACCATCTGCCTGCTTGAGCTAACCATTGAAATGTTAAAGTTTCTATATTTATTAGTCTTGTTAAAAGATTTTTATTTGCATTTATTACGCGGAACTTTCCTACTATAGCACCTGCTTTTTCATCTTTTAACAACCCTAATGCCAAATTAAGTATAGCATCCGGTTCAGGTGTATTATCGGCATCATATACAACAATAATGTCTCCAGTCGAGTATTTAAATCCTTGATTTAATGCACCAGATTTACCTTTACCGGCATATGGAGGAATTGTATGGACAGCTCGGATATAAGAAAATTCCTTTTCATACCGGTCAATAATGGCACCAGTTTGGTCAGTAGAATTATCGTTAATAATAATTACTTCTAGTTTTTCTTTTGGATAGTTAATCTTCAGCATCGATTGAATAGTATCTTCTATAACGATTTCTTCATTGTGAGCGGGAATGAGAATACTAACCTTAGGATAAGCTTTTTTAGAAACCTTAAGCGTCCTTTTAAACTCCCTATATTTTAATGAGTGTAAATATCCTCCTAACATCAAGAAAGCATGATAAATCAGCATAATCCAAATCAAAAAAATAGAAATATAAAGAAAGAAATCCGCTATTTTGGTCACCCTTCTATTTGTTTATTTTTCTTTATAAAGTGGAAAGTAAACATAATAAACATACACACTGCAATACTGCCGATACCGACTAAAATCCATGCTACCAAACTAACTATTTGACCAATATAATAAATAAGTGCATCCCATGAAGAATAGATAATTTTATAACGATTAACATCTGTAATTATTTCACCATTTTCTGTATGAATCGAAACGTTTTTTCCATTTACCCATACATTTGTTTTCTTCAAATCAATCCAAGAAACATTTGTTAATTGATCTAACTCATTCAGTAATTCCTTAAACTTCTCTGAACCTAAATAAGGATGATAGAAAGCCGATAATATCCCATCACGAGCCACTCTAATTCTTTCTCTTTTACCCATCAAATTCTGTATAGCATTCTCATCATCAGGATCGATATAACCCATCGTTTCCGGAAGTAAATTCATCCCATGCAAAAATGATGGAGAGGTAATGTAGGGGGCATCACTCATTATTTCCCAATCTTTATCACTTATTTGTACCTGACCCACATACGTGGAAAAATACCCCGATAATATTTCGTAACCATATTGGGACATAGTGTAATGCGGAGCTTCAAATGCCAAAGGGTATAATCCGTATTTCGCAAGTTCATCAATCCCCTTGTTTATTTTTGTTTCTGTATATTCTCTTTCATATACTTTTAATTCATTTATATAAGCTATATATTCATCTCGTGTAGAGAAATCCTCTAATTCTTTTAGCTTAAATTTCTCATGTTCGGGGAAATAAATCGGTGAGTTATTCTCGACATCCCAAAATTCAAACCCTTCACCGGTCTCAGATGCCCTATACTGATGAGTATATCCATGTAATATAATACTGCCGCCATCTTTTTGGATTTGCTTTAAAACTTTTAACAGTTCTGGAGAATCTGCAAAAGTAGTTCTCTTTCCAGTAATCGGATTTATATAAATCGGTATTACTGCAACCATATAAGGTATATTTTTTTCTTTAAGCATAAGGGCGATTTCTTTCAGCGGCTTGGGATCCGTTAATGGATGAACATCTTCCAATCTGATATATCCAGGATAAATCTCGTCATGTTCAATGTTAAAAACGTCATGGAGCGATTCAGCAAAAAGCGTAGCGCGACTCGAATCAATATTATCAAATCCATAATAATAGCTTTCTCTTTTTCCCACCATTATGGGGTAACTTCTTTCTTCGCCTCTCATGCTTCCATTAATAAGAACTTCTGTCCCATCACTTACCTCTATCTCGACGGCATTTATTTCTGGAATATCTAAGGTTTTATCAGTAGTTTTCTTTTGAAGTTGGTTGATAGTAACTTTATTTAATGGTTTAACAAATGCAAATCTACTTCCTAATTGCTCAGAGTTATAACCAATCGCCAAGATTGTCCCTTCATATTCTTCCATCATCTTTGTCAATTCAGCAGGCAAAAGTTTTGCAGTTTGGCCAAAATAGACTAAATGGGTTGTTGTTGTTAAATCACTTTTTTTTACATTATCGCTATTCATAAATTGGATATCTGATGTAAAATGACTAATTAATAAATCTAGATACCGTTGCTCATGGTTCAATTCACCATCTTTTGTTGTATATATAACCAATACTTTAGGCTCTTCAATTTCTTTAGCAGCCAATACTGAAGGATTTTGCAATATTGTGAAGAAACATATCAAAATAATATAAACCCATATTTCATTCCTCTTTAATTTTTTTTTCATAATTTAAGCATATTCCCCTTTTTTGCTTTGCTAATGGAATTCATTTAAATTCCTAGTTACCAGTTGTTAAAGTAGAAAAGTCTCAAATGAATTCGTTAGCAATACATTAGTCTTGCATTAAAAGTACTATATGAAATCCAAAAAATAAAAACGCTCAAAATTGAATTTTAAAAACAGGCTTAAACCTATTCAGTATCGGTTTTAGCCTGTTTTATTAATTTGTAAAAAGGATTTCCTTCTGCATTTTGTTTACTACTAAAAAACAAACTCTTTATAATAAACTATCAATAAGGGGTTTGAAGTAAGTGCTTTTTAAGAACCTCTTCCGCAGGTAATTCCAAGGGTGAGTAGGTTATATCATTGGAACGGTCGCCAAGTATAACTGCCCACCAATAGATACCTTCAGTTTTGGGTTTCCATATGTTAAAAGTTGCTTCGTAATAATTTGATTGAGCTTGAGAATCAAACGTACCATCAGGAAAACTCCAAGCGTAAGGTGTTCGATATGCACCGGCAATAGGTAGTATTCCTGCTTCCGTTACAATAAGTGAGTATTGCCATAACGCAGATTCTAACTGCATCATTTGATTCCTCCACTCTTCCTCCAGCATCTTTACTGTTGCACCATTTGGTAAATCTAACGGAAAATAAGCATCAATACCAACGTAATCGAGTAACTTAACGAATTCAATAGAAGGAATTTCCGAAACAGTATCATAGTTAAAGGAATACAATAACCTTCCTTTATAAACTTGACGTACACTCTCTATAAGTTCTTTCCATTTATCCTGAAAATTGCTTTGCATTGAATTCAACTCAGTACCAATATTTAATAATTTAGCATTGGTGGATTCAGCTAATTTTGCGTATGTTAGGATAAATGCATGGTAACTTTCAAACCAAGAATCCGGGTCTGTAGGTTTTATCTGCCCTCTCCACATATTGGAGGATGAAAACACCTGTTCATCCATAATAGGTTTAATCATAACGCTTAGTTCAGTAGAATGAGCAATTTCTATAATTTTTTGAAGCTCTGTAATTGTCGGTGTATCTTCTGGACTAGTACTCACTTCATTGGCCTGCCAGTTAGATTGATAAAAAGGAAAATTTAATGCCACACTGTTAATTCCTATATTTCTTAGATGATTAAACACATTCCTAACTTCTTCCATATCAGGGTGACCATAAATCTGTATATTCATACCCCCTTGAAAATCATCACTCCTGTATTTTAATAGAGGCCGTTTATTAGTTTCAGTAGAATCTATAAAGGGGGGGTAACTTTCCATTTTTAATTGCTCCTCTACTTTTGTTTGCTCATCTATAAATTGCTTTGAACCTTCATCCTCTTTCACTACTTTTTCCTTTCCTAAGAAAAACACCAGTATCAAAAGTAATGGAGTAATTACCGTTCCAACAATTAACTTCTTTTTTAATATCACATAACACCTCATACATATTAGATAGAACTTAGCTAACTTCTTCCCAGTTTATACAGATTTACCTAAAATTATTACAATAATTATAAGTTACATAAAATATTATTAGTTTTACTCTATGCTTACCTAATATGGGATCAACCAGCTTTATTTTCAAAGTTACTATACACATCCTCTCCATAAATTAAATAAAAATAAGTGTTACACATAACTTAAAAAAGCCATTTTTCTCTTGGAGAAAAATGGCTTTTTTGAATTCAATATTTGTTTATTAAAATAATTTTACTTCTTAATCAATAGTAATTCACTTAATGTCTTAAACACTTTCAACTTTAGATTTAATCTGTGAATTGATTAATCATCAAACTTCATGCCTTTTAATAAATCCGCAAATGCGTTATTAATTGGCTCGGCTTCTTTTTCTTGCTGCTTCAAATATTTTTGAACACTGCGTTTATCGACTTTACCGCCGCCTTCTTTTTTACGGCGCGCTTCAAATGCGGACAGTTTTTCGCGGTAACCGCATTTACATACGAAAATCTGGCCATCACCTTGTCCGTGCAGTTCCAGCTTTTTCTTACATTGCGGGCAGCGTGCATTCGTTACGCGTGATACGTTTTTGCGGTGGCCACATTCACGGTCCTGACATACGAGCATTTTACCTTTTTTCCCGTTTACTTCAAGCATCGGCTTTCCGCAATCAGGACAGGTCTTCGTTGAAATATTATCGTGCTTGAACTTTTTATCGCTGTTTTTAATATCGGCAACGATTGCTTTCGTATGCTGTTTCATTTCATTAATGAAAACATCTTTTTTCAGCTTGCCTTTAGCAATTTGCTCGAGCTTTTGTTCCCACTGCGCTGTCGTTTCCGGTGATTTCAGTTCATTCGGCACTAAATCCAATAGTTGACGCCCTTTTGACGTAATATGAATGTCTTTTCCGCGCTTTTCGATAAGGAATGAATTGAACAGTTTATCGATAATATCTGCACGTGTCGCAACCGTTCCTAACCCGCCAGTCGATTTCAATGTATCAGCAAGTGCTTTATTTTGCGTGTTCATATATTTCGCCGGATTTTCCATCGCTGTCAGTATCGTCGCCTCTGTAAAGCGTGCTGGCGGTTTTGTTTGCCCTGAAGTTTGGGCCAGTAATGACACGTTCAGCACTTGTCCTTTTTCAAGGCGCGGCAACAGCTGTTCTTTTACATCCTCTGAAATTTCCTCGTCATCGAAACGATTTGAGTACACTTCTTTCCATCCTGCAGTAATGACCGTTTTACCACGTGCGATGAATTTCTCTTTCCCGATTTCAGCCTGAACCGTTAACTGCTCATACTCATGTGCAGGGAAAAGTACCGCAAGGAAACGCTTTACGACTAAATCGTAAATTTTGCGCTCTTTATCATTGAAGTTTGCAAAGTTTACATATTCTTCAGTCGGGATTATGGCATGGTGATCCGATACTTTACTGTCATCAACAAACGATTTATTTGCTTTGATCGGCTTTGTTAGTACTTTGTTTGCTAAAGTACGATATTCCCCAACAGCACATGCTTTGAGACGTTCAGGTAATGTGCTGACAATATCAGATGATAAATAACGTGAATCTGTACGAGGGTATGTGAGCACTTTATGTGATTCATAAAGCTTCTGCATAATATTCAGCGTTTCTTTTGCCGAATAGCCAAATAGCTTGTTGGCATCACGCTGTAATTCAGTTAAATCATAAAGCCCTGGTGAAAACGACTTTTTCGGTTTACGTTCAATATCGACGACTTTCGCATTTTGCTTATCCAATGTATTGACGATTTTATCGATCTTGTCTTTATCGAAACTGCGCGAATTACCGTTCTGGTCTTGCCAAGTTAATTTCAGCTCTTTCGTTTGGGCTTCAATGCCATAATACGTTTGAGGTTTAAAGTGCTTAATTTCATCTTCGCGGGCCGCGACCATTGCGACAACCGGCGTCTGTACTCGGCCAGTATTAAGCTGTGCATTGAACTTCGTCGATAATGCGCGACTTGCGTTCAGCCCGATATACCAGTCGGCTTCACTTCGGGCAACCGCTGCATAATACAGGTTTTCATATGCTTTACCTGGTTTCAAATTTGCAAAGCCTTCTTTAATTGCTTTATCGGTAACAGATGATATCCATAAACGCTTAACCGGTTTATTTACTTTTGCACGTTCAATAATCCAGCGTGCAACCAATTCCCCTTCACGCCCTGCATCTGTTGCAATGATGATTTCTTTGACATCATTACGTGTAAGCTGTGATTTTACCGCATTATACTGTTTGCTCGTCTGCTTAATTGTTGTTAACTTCAGACGCTCCGGCAGCATTGGTAAATCAGCTAAATCCCACTTTTTATATTTCTCGTCATAGCTCTCCGGATCTGCCAGCGTTACTAAATGCCCTAGCGCCCATGTGACGATATATTTGTCTCCTTCTAAAAATCCATTACCTTTTTTATGACACTTCAGCACATTTGCAATATCGCGTGCTACTGAAGGTTTCTCTGCTAATACTAAGCTTTTAACCATTGTAAACAATCCTTTCGTAACTCTTTGAACCAACTATACCATACATCAATCGTGCCTAGATGTATTTGAATTACGACCGTATTTCATAATTCATAATAAGATGTCACAAAAATTTTTTATAAGAATACAATATGATGTTTAACTTTTGAAAGCTCGGGTATATTAGTATTAGACAACAAAATTATTCAAATAAAACATAAAAATTGTTTGCGGTTAGTTGGTTGTGAATATGTTTTTGAAAATAAGGTTAAAAAATTATCCCTATACATAAATTTTTACTTATTCTTCCGTTAATTCACTAATAAAGTACTATTAACTCGATGTATTCACCTCATACTTTCCCTTCATTTGTACGAAAAATCAAAATTTTCCTCTTCATTTCGAATATTTTTAGTAGACATTTGGATAATGTTGTTATACAATAAACTTAATTAAATTGCTTAAGCTGTTTACGATCAATTCACATATTAAAAAAGTGAACGTGTACGCTCCCTTTTTTAATGTGTGAATTTTTTATACATTTAGCAATTCAATTAATTAATTTTTTGGAGGTTTTCTCTCATGCAACAAGGTACAGTAAAATGGTTTAACTCAGAAAAAGGTTTCGGTTTCATCGAAGTTGAAGGCGGTAACGATGTATTCGTACACTTCTCAGCTATCCAAGGCGAAGGTTTCAAAACTTTAGACGAAGGTCAAAAAGTTGAATTCGACGTTGAAGAAGGCAACCGTGGCCCACAAGCTACTAACGTTACAAAACTTTAATTCTTAGGAATTAAGTTCACATAGTTAGTTGCAAGAAGCATACTCTATTGGGTATGCTTCTTTTTATAGTTTCATATTGGTTAAAAAAACAGCTGTGCCAAAGTTTCACCTTGGTACAGCTGTTTCTATTTACAAGTCTACTCATCTTTCGTACGTTTCTTAAATAATATAATCGATGTGATGACAGCTGCCACTGTCCACATTGTGATGATGCTAAATGCACCGATTAACTCTGAGAGGCCTTTCCCCGCCTGTGATAGTTCTGCTATTCGCAGCAACTGTGTGCTCGGCAACCACTCTACCACTTTTACGAGTATATTGCTTTCTACTAAATGAATTGCTAATGGGCCAAATGTAAAGATTACCATAACCGGTAACACCGCTAATGAAGCTTCCATAATCGATTTTGTGAATAAACCGCAAATTGTTCCTAATGCTAAATAAAAAACGGCTGAAATCATTAATGCAATAGAAATTGTAATCATATCATTCGGTGTGTATCCAACTAAATAAGAAGAGACGGCCAAAATAACTGCTGTCGTTAAAAATACGAGCAAGCTTTTTCCTAAAAGTATATCAACTGTTGATGCTGGAGACATCATAAGACCGCGCAAAGTATTCCGCTCTTTTTCTTCAGCAATCAGGCACGCCTGGATATAGGCCGTTACCATTGAAAATGTCATATTGATCGGAAAGAAGTACATATCCATTGAGGCTGTATCGATACGTCCATAAAATAACGCCAAAACCATCGGCATAAAGACAACGGATGATACCGCATAATTACGTGAAAACTCTTTATAATCTTTCACAAAAATGGCTTGAATTCGTTTCATTGACATGTTCATTTTAAATCACTCCCTGTTAGTTGTACGAAAATATCCCCTAATGTCGGTTCGTTGGAATACATACGCGATACGCGTGCGGCTTTCATCCACTCCATTACTTGCAGTGCCCCCTGCTCCCCATTACGGACAACATGCTCTTCCCCATTCTCTAGTTCCACTGTAAAGGACTGGTCACTATATTTTTTCTTCAGTGCAGCCGGTGAATCTATTTCCCGGATTTCCCCTTTGTGCAAAAATGCTATCCGGTCACATAGCTGCTCAGCCTCCGCCATATTGTGCGTTGTTAAAAAAATCGTCGTTCCTAATTCATTTAGCTGGCGCAACCCGTTATAAATATGTTGGGCATTTACCGGATCCAAGGCGGAAGTAGGTTCATCCAAAAAGAGCAGCGGCGGCTTGTGCATAATCGTACGTGCTAAAATAACACGCTGCATCATCCCTTTTGAAAGCTGATTAACCTTCTTTTTGCGGTCCTTCTGTAAGTTAACGAACATGAGCGCTTCTTCTATCGCACGTTCAGGCAAATTATATAAACGACAGTAAAGCAATAGGTTTTCTTCTATAGAAAGACGTTGATATAGTCCGCTGTTGTCCGTTAAAATACCAAACTTCTTTTTCTGTTGGACATTATTCATTTCACTTGCCGGTTTATCAAAAACAAGTGCTTGCCCTGTTGTCTGTGTTAATTGAGCTGTTAAAATTTTTATTGTTGTCGTTTTTCCGGAACCGCTTGGACCAAGGAATCCGAAAATCTCTCCTTTTTTAATGGAAAAGGAAACATTCTTTAATGCTTCTTCTTTCCCAAACTTCATTTGCAAATTTTGAACTTCAATAATGTTTACCATCATTTGTTCCTCCCTCGTTTGTTGTTACCTTTAATTTAAAGAAAAACAGGAAGGACGGCATTATTTCGACGGTGAATTGTCGCAAATTGATGGTGTTTGGTGTTATAGCTCGATGAATTGTACGCACTATTTCCCAGGAAATCTATATTCCGACAATTTCTTTTAACTCCGTAAGTTTTGTGCGTGATAATGGCACTTCCGATTTGTTTGTACCTTGAAGAGATAAGCTGTAACTATTGCGAGTCCACGTAATTATTTCCCTTACTTTTTGCAAATTGACGATATAGGAGCGGTGACAGCGGAAAAATCCGAAATGATGTAACCGCTTTTCAAGTTCACTCAAAGTTAGTGTGCACGGGTATCTTTCTCCGGCAACATAAACAAATACTTCCCCCTCGACACTTTCGATATAATCGATTTCCGGCGGATTAAATAAGATGATTTTTTCATTTTTCTTTGTAGGGATCTTTTCGATTTTAAGCTGAACAGGTTCTGTAGCTGCTTGTTCTATTTGCTCTTCTTTCACATCAAGCGGATGTAGCCCTTCTTGATCCAGTCTGAAGATTTCCCCTTCTAAATGGATTAAGTGCTCTAAGTTATTCGAAAGTAATATCGTTTTCTTTCCCGAATGCTGTAATTTTGAAATTAAATGCAAAATGACTTTACGTTCGTCTTGCTGTAAATTTTGGAACGGTTCGATCAAAGCTATTACATCATGTTGCTGTATGTATACTCTTAAAAATCCTAATAAACGGCGTTCGCTTAATGTTAACTTTTCCACACGTACTTTTTTCAGTTGTTCTAAACCGAATTCCCGGATGAGTGACTCCACTGAATCTCCTCGATTATGTAAATTCAAATAAAATCGAAACGTTTCTTCTACAGTTAAGCGCTCATAATGTCCAGTCTCCTGCTGATGTACATAAATTTCTGATGTTGATGATAATTGTTTGATGATGTAATTAATTTTTGTCACATCTGTATATAGATTGATTGACGGTGATTGTACTTCTACTTCAAATGCAGGTAAAAGTATATCGCCAAATTCGGTAATCGATTCAAACATAATTTTCAAATTATTGCACCCCTTCATATCGCGTTTTGACAATTAATATTATTATACTATTATTTTCCATTTGTACTTCTGTGAATTTTTAAATAAAAGAAAGCTATCACTCGGATTCCTCCAAGCAATAGCTTCCCTAAATATACATTATAAAATTTCCGCTAAACGTTTAATACCCTCTTCGATAATTTCAGGTGTTGCATTTGTATAGTTCAGGCGTAGTGTATTTACCGATTCTCTGTCGGTATAAAATGGATTTCCCGGTACGAATGCTACTTTTTTCTCCATTGCTTCCGCAAATTTTTCAAGTGCATTTACGCCTTCCGGAAGTGTAACCCATACAAACATACCGCCTTCAGGTTTCGTGTAGTTCACATATGGCGGGAAGTACTTTTCCATAGCAGCAAGCATTGTGTCCGCTTGTGTTTTGTAGAGCGCTATAATTTTTTCAACATGTGCTTCATACTCATTAGTCGTTAAATACTGATGCAGAATGTATTGTCCGAAAATGTTTGTATGCAAATCCGTCGCCTGCTTCGCTGTTTCGACATGATCCAGTAGTTCTTTGTTTTTCGTCAAAATATAGCCTAGGCGCATCCCCGGTGTAACCGTTTTTGAAAACGAACCTAATACGACACTGTTTGTCATTTTTCCTGCTGCGATATACGGCAAGTGCTCCCCAGTGAAACGAAGCTCGCCGTACGGATCATCCTCGATAAAAATGACATCGTGATCTTTTACCGCTTCAAAAACTTCTTCGCGGCGCTCTTTCGTATATGTTAACCCGGTAGGATTTTGGAAGTTCGGAACGGTATAAACCATTTTCACATTTGGCTGTTTTAGCGCATCCTTCAACTGTTCTACATTCATACCTTCTGTTTCAAGTGTTACACCGTAGAAACTTGGTTCACGTAATGTAAATGCTTGGATGGCTCCTAAATAGCCGGGTTCCTCAATGACAACCCCGTCCCCTTTGTTTAGCAAAACTTTGGAAATAAGCTCCAACGCCTGCTGGGATCCAGTCGTTATAAGTACATCATCTGCTGTATAGTTTAAATTCGATTGTTTGTTATTATATTTGTCTGCAATATACTGACGTAGCGGCAAATAGCCTTGTGTCGTAGAATATTGAAATACCTTTGCACCATTTGTATCAATTGCATCATTTACCGACTGCTTTAACTCATCAATTGGAAATGAGATTGGATTTGGCAAGCCTCCCGCAAATGAAATGACATCGTGTGCATCCGTTACCTTTAAAATATTTCGGATGAATGATGACGGTGTTTTTAAAATACTATCAGAATATTGCATAGTGAACTCTCTTCCTTTTTGTAATTTTCAAAATTTTATCACTTTCTTTCTGAATAAACAATAAGCATGTACCTTTTAAGAAGATACATGCTTATTGTTAGTAAGTTTCTGACATGAAGCTGTCAATTTGACTAATTACCTTGACAGAACCTATGCAATTTTCCGTTTTCTCGCTACTAATATATAGTAAAGCGGAATACAGATAAGAATGAGCGGAATCATCGATACGAATATTGTGCGGTATGTTGTATAAGGTTCAATCATACCTAAAATAAATGGCCCGACACCTAACCCTAAATCATATAAAATGAAGTATGTTGATGTTGCTAAGCCGAACCGATGCGGCTCCGTCACTTTAACAGCAATCGTTTGCGCAATGGAATTAAAGTTCCCGTAACCAAAGCCAATCAGGACAGCTGCAAGTAACAGCATCCAGCCTGCTGATGCCTGACTGAACAGCAGCATACCAATTGCAAAAACGATAAGACATGGATAAACAATAATATTTGGACCGCGCACATCCATCATTTTCCCGGTAATCGGACGGGAAATAACGACAATCCCCGCATAAGCTAAGAAAAAGTAGCTTGCCGCTTCCACTAAATTGATTTCTCGTGCATAAAACGTAATGAATGTCATAACTCCCGAGTATGCAAAGCCGATTAATAAGGCAATAAATGAAATAGGAAGCGCTTTTGGTTCGATGAATTTTTCAAGGAATGAAAGCTTCTCAGGCTCACTTCCGTTTTGTTTATTTGGTTGTGGTAAAGAAATTTTAACAAAGAAATAAGCGACCAGTAAAATAAGTGAAAGGGCCGTGTTCATATAGAAAATGACATCAAAGCCGTTTTCAAGCTTCAGCATGAACATGCCGACAAACGGACCGATTGCTGTTGCCAAAATGGCACTTAAACTAAAGTATCCAATTCCTTCCCCTTTACGTGATGCCGGTAATATCATAGCAACAATCGTACCTGTCGCTGTTCCGACTGTTCCGACCGCAACCCCTTGCAATAAGCGGACGATCAATAAATAAACAACGCCCCATTCCATTAAATAAAGTGTTGTAGATACGAAAAATACGATAAGACCAATTAAAAGCATCTTCTGTGGACCAATATTACTGATGAGACGCCCTGCTCCTAATCGGCCGATCAATGACCCGATAATAAAAATACTTGAAACAAGTCCTGCAATACTTGTTGAAACTTGATACGTTTCTACCGCATAACTTGAAATGGTCACCATTAGCAGGAAGAATATTAAGATCGCTATAAAGTTAATGATTGATACAATGATAAAATCCTTCGTCCAGATTGGTTCTTTTACTTCACTCATTCTAGCCCTTCTTTCAATATTTTCTCCATATCAGACAAGGCTTTTTCGAAAAGCTCCTGTTGTTCGTCTGACAGGTTGTTTAATAGCTGATTTTGTAGAAATTTAATTTCCGGGGAAATATTTTCATACAATCTTTCTCCTTTTTCCGTCAAACTTATATATTTTTCCCTTCTGTCATTGCCTTGTTTCATTTGAATAATCTCCAGTTTCGTCAATGTCTTAACATTTGCAGAAACAGTCGGCTTCTCAACATCCCAATATTTCGCGATCTGACTCATTGTTGCCAGATCTTCATTCGCCAAATATTGCATTAGAGACCAGTTGGCATTGGACAGTTCATGCACTGCCAGTATATTAGTCAGACGCTGCATATAGCGTTTATGAAAACGGTGCAATTGTAAAAAGAAAGTCATAATTAAATTACCTCCCTATTTCATCCAAAATGGTTAGTTAACCTAACTAATTAAATAGAAATTTGCTCTATTTGTCAATATTTTTTTACAATCTAATTTGAATTTTAAAGGAAACAGGAGTGCTTAATCGCTTGAGAACGCTTATAAATCAGGTTATGCACCGACTCGAAAAAACAAAACAAAAAAACACGCTTCATAGTCTTCAAGACTACAAGCGTGCTTAATCTGTTCTAATAGAATATTAATAATAAAATACCAACTAAAAAGCAGTAATACGTGAAGTAATGCAGCTTTCCGTTTTTCATAATACCCATGAACCATCGCATGGCGAAATATGTCATAAATAATGTCGCAAGGAATGTGACTGTATACGGAATGGCTAAATCCGCTTTGTTTGGCTCATCCAGGAAGTCTGTAAACCCTAATACAACACCGCCTAGACTAACCGGAATATACAGCATGAATGAGAAACGCAGTGCCGTTTCCTGTTTCATTCCGACAGCGATAGATGAAATAATTGTTGCACCTGATCGGCTAATTCCCGGTGTTAATGCAGCTGCCTGCCCAAAACCTACTAATAGGGCATCTTTTGCCGATAAATCGCCATCACGTTTTGTTCCGCGCAGATTACGGATTAACCATAGTGCAATCCCTGTCACAAACAGCATAATCGCGATTGTCGTCATGCTTACATTATCCGCAATAACATCACTCAGCAGTACACCTAAAACCCCTGCCGGAATCGAGCCGATAATGATGTAAAGTGCAAAATTAAAGTCCGTACGGTAACGACGATTGCGTGTTTTAATAAACATTAAAAATCCTGTAATTAACCGTATAATATCTTCTCGGTAAATAAACATAATCGCAATCAGTGAAGCTGTATTTGTCAAAATCGCGAATGTGAAGCCCTGTTCTCCCATTCCTAGAAGTTCACTGACAATCATGACATGCCCACTTGACGACACCGGAATCGGTTCCGTTAATCCTTGAACAATACCGATAATAAAATGCTTTAAAACTAAAATTAAATCAAAATTTTCCATTTGTATCTCCTAAAAAAGTAGTCCTTTTCTGTTAGACGTAAAAAACCGCCTAAATGTTCACTTCTTTACGATAATACTGTTCACCGATGTGTGCAAGCGCTTTTGGCAATGTTCCGTCCGTTACTAAAAATAATTGACGTGTCGCACGTGAAGCAATTGTATACAGTAAATACGCATCCATCTCTTCCCTGTATACATTGGCATTCGCATCTGCTACTAGAACTGTTGTAAACTCAAAACCTTTCGCCATATAGCCTGGCATGATGAGCAGCCCCTTCATATATACCTTCTGCTCTTCAGTAACGAGCTGGAGCTGGGGAAGAAGCGGTTTTAATTCCTTGTACAATTGTTCGGATGCCAGCTTATTTTTGCATAAAATGACGAAGCTTTCCTCTTCTTTATAATGCGTATTAACAAGCTGGATAAGGGTTTCGCGCACTGCATTTGTTTCAATAATTTGCGGCTTATCCCCTGATACACCAAGCGATTCTGTTGTTGTATTATTTAAAATTGCGCTCATAAAATCGGTAATTTCATTTGTCGAACGATACGATTTGTTTAGTTCGACTGCTTTGAAGTGCTTGGACAATGGACCTGCAAGCGAGTCCTTCATTTGCGGATGCACGACCTGGTTTTTATCCCCGAGCAATGTGTAATGCGCTTTCGGGTGCATCGCTTTAATCACCAACAGCTGCAAATACGAATAGTCCTGGATTTCATCAATGACAATATGTTTGATCGTATTATCCGTATATAAGCCTTTTACAACAGCTTGCATATACATGATGGGTGCCAAATCTTCGTAATATAATATGCGTTGTTTCAGTGTTTCAGTCGTTGCTGCCTGAATCATTTGCGTTTTTAAATTATCGTTTTGATAAGTTAACGAATGCACATACATTTTGTTTAAATTGACAAACCCTAGTTGATGAATCGCACTTTCAAGTTTGCCGTACCTTTTTTGCAGCTTCTCATTTGCCTGCTGCTCGATTTCCTTATCTGTCCCGATATACGTATTGATCGACCTTAATTCCTTCATCAATACTTTGCGGTCTTTTGCTTTTTCCTGCTCTATCTTTTCCAGCAGTACTGTACGAATTTTTTTCAGACGAAAATCAATATCCAGTGCGCCGAACTTATCATAAAACAGATCCGTCAATTTTTTGGCGGAAACGAACAGCTTTCCTTCGACCTTTAAATTATAAAACGGCATGCCGCTCTTCTTGAGACTTTCAATATATTTAAGCAATTGCTTTACGTAGGCATGTGAACCTTTAAATGCATAGTGCTCACGTTCTTCCTTACTCGCCTTTTGAAGTCGTTCAATATTTTCGTAGCTCGTTTCTGCTTTATAATAAGACAATTTTAAATCGCGCAGTAAACGGTAGTACGTCGTATGCTGTACATTATCCTCACCAAGTTCCGGCAATACGTTCGAAATGTAGTCATTGAACAAGTCAGACGGTGAAATGAGCAGAATACTACGTGCATTCATTGTTTGGCGGTACTCATACAGCAAATACGCAATTCGCTGCATCGCAACAGAGGTTTTCCCGCTTCCAGGCGGTCCGAGTACGATTAAATTATCTTTATTTGAAGAACGGATGACGATGTTCTGGTCGCTCTGGATTGTTGCGACAATCGATTTCATCTTTTCTTTTGCGGTATCCGACAGCAGGCTTTGGAGCACTTCATCACCAACATAAATATCGGCATCCAGTACTTGCAACAGCTCGTCATACTTTACTTTATACTGGCGGCGGCCTTGAATCGTAACCGGAATATATTCTCCGTCCGGAATTTGATAGCGTGATTTCCCGACTTTATTTTCATAAAAGAGGCTTGAAATCGGTGCGCGCCAGTCGTAAATCAGCACATCATCCGTTTTTGGTTCGCGGAATGTCGATAAACCAATATATAAATGTTCCCGTTCGCCTTCTTCATTTTCAATTGAAATACGCCCGAAATACGGACTTTTATATAAAATTTGCATTTTGCTTAATTGTTCGCTGGCATTCAGATACTCACGTTCGCGCAATTGCATTGTTTGCAGCATTTGCGAAAACTGGATGGCACTTTCCCCTGAAACATCGTTAAATTCCGAAGAAGCTTGTGAGCGTTCCTCAACAATGTCGCCTTTTTGCTTTTTTAAATGATTGGACTGTATCTTTATTTGTTGTTTGAGAAGAGCGCTGATTTCTTTTAAATGTGTCTCTTCCTGTTGCCATATCGTTTGTTCCATCTATCGGTTCGCCTCCAAATGCTCCGGAAGTAAAATCTTCACTTTGACATAAGTATTCATGGTACTCCAAAATGTCGGTGGATTCAAATGAAATTATTTGTGATTCCTCATCATTACAAATTTTTACAGTACCATTATAGCATCTTCCTAACTTTAAATTATGATGAATAAAGAAATATATTATACGCGAGTAAATATTCATGAACTTTTTGAGGAGAAATATGAAGGGTCTGCTGAAGAAAAAAAGAAGCTTCCATCGATTAATGGAGGCTCCTCATAGCTATTGCATATCAACTGCTTGTTTTGATAATGTTTTTGTCATTTCACAATATTGAACGAATACGCGTGCAAGTTCACGCAGTCGGTTGTGTACATCTTCATCGATAATTTTATTTTCCTTATCAAAGTGATCTGCGTGTGTGTATACATAGTTTGGTGTAACTAGGCATCGGAAGTAATCAAGAATCGGACGTAATTGGGTTTCCAGTACTAAATGATGCTGGTATGTTCCGCCATTACCGATCATAGCAGCCGGCTTGTAACGTAACGCTTTTGGTGGAATCATATCAAAGGCATTTTTCAGTACGCCTGGGATCGATGCCTGGAAAATTGGTGATGCGAAAATGTAAGCATCCGCTTCTTCAAATTTTTGAATCATGTTTTTCATATCATCATTTAACGGGCTGCCGTCTAGTATTTGATGCTGTAATTTGGAGAAGTATAAAATCTCTAATTCTAGCGAAGGGTTGAAAGCTTGAATATATTGTTGAACCTGTTCCAAAAGAACTCCGGTTTTACGACCAAAGATGGTTCCATCGACAAGTAATATTTTCATAAATGTTCCTCCATGTAAATCATTGTACTCATATTGTATCAGAATAACATTGCTTTTTAATAGGTAGTTGCTTAGTAAAGTTCAATTTCAGTCTTTCGTCTTACATCGTGATTTCAGTGGAAATTAGCGTGATTTCAAAATACAACATGAGGATGGTTTCAACCTTATTCCCCCCGCTCATCATTTATCCGTCGTCCCTCTTTATCCTCACGATTTACTGGCGGCAATGGATCATCATTATATTTATCCCAGTTAAAGGTCACTTCTTCATCTGATAAAGCTTCTTCCTTTTCGATTGTAGGCATCTGCATTTCCAGCAGCTCATCGGATAAGTAAACTGCCACTTTTTGCTCTTTCCCGTACAGTGCAATAACTTTCATTGCCAAAGCTATTTGCGTTGCAGGTATGGAATGCAGTTTTTTCAGCGGTCCTACTAAAACCGGGTTAAGTACCTTTAAAACTTTATCGCCTATTGTTTCTCCTAGACGGAATTCTGGGCGATCCCCTGTAATGAGTGATGGACGAACGATTGATAGACGAGGAAAATCCATTTTAATGAGCTCTGCCTCCAATTTACCCTTTACCTTACTATAATAAGCAAGTGCCTTTTCATTTGCTCCCATTGCGGAAATGACAATGAAATGACCG
Organism: Solibacillus sp. FSL R5-0449; assembly: GCF_037975215.1. NCBI lineage: Bacteria > Bacillati > Bacillota > Bacilli > Caryophanales > Caryophanaceae > Solibacillus > Solibacillus sp. FSL R5-0449. The sequence goes on along the minus strand of NZ_CP150239.1, from coordinate 435,939 downwards.
ACTCCCCGATTTTTTGCGATTGCTGCAATCGTCAGCGGATACTCAAAATCAACCTTTTCAAACTGCTGCTTTGATCCTGCTTTTTTCATTGTCGTACCTAAACAACAAAAGACCTCATGAGCAAATTCAATATCCTTGTCGGCAATCTGATCGAATTCACACAGCTTTACAACTAGTTTCGGGTGCTTAAAATCAAGCGGCCTTCTCGAAATGACATTGACTGCAGCATACTCCTCACTCTCGCATAATAACTTCACAAGCGAAGAACCGACCAATCCTGTTGCACCTACGACCAACGCTGAGCGCATCGTTTTCATATGTTTCCTCTTTTCTTTATTTTGATGTATGTATATGTAGAAAACTCTCTCATTCATAATTTCGGCAATCCCACCATATTTTATAGAGATAGTGGAAAGGATGGGATTTACGTGCAAAAAAGAAAAATTATATGGATTATCGAGCATTGTGAGATTAAAGGAACATATCCTTTTGAGCGTGCAGTAACTTTGGCAAATCTGTTGCAGGATGAAGAGGTCGTTCTCTTTGTGAAAACTGCAAACGAACAGCTTCTTGATAAATTGGCCCAAACTGGCTTAAATATTGTAAAGTTTGAACGTTTTTCCGAGCTTCAAAAGAAAATCCGTGAATTAGAGCCTCATTTAATCATCCATGAAGGTAAAGATACCCAAGTCGAACAAATTGAAACGATTAAACCTTTTTGCCCGACGATTGTTCATTTCGATGATTTTGGCAATGGTGTACAGCTTAGTGACTGTCATATCGTTGCGTTGTTCGGAGAATCCCATGAAGAACCGCATACACACGAACTTGCCGGCAGCTATGCATTTGCCGTACCGCCAAATTTAGAAAAAGTCGCATACCAAATCCTTGAAAAACCCGATAGCTCGATTAAAGATTCACTTCCGCATATTGTTGTCGCATTTGAAGATGGGGATAGCAACAATCTGACTTACCGCACTTTACGCCACTTAACCCAGCTACAAATCCCGTTAAAAGTTTCAGTTGCGATTGACGATGACTATCATCATGACATCGATAGTCTAAAAATGATGGCATTAAGCCGAAAAAATACCGTCATCGTCCAAAAATCCGATGCCCTGCTCGAGCTGATGCCGCAAGCAGATTTGATTATTTGCAATGCCAACTATACACCGTATAAAGTGGCAGCTGCCGGTATTCCTTGTATTACAACGGCACAGCAGGATAATGAACTGAACTATGCATTCACGCGCGAAATGAACGGATTTATCCATATCGGATTAGGCCGAAAAATGAAGCAGTCCATTATTCAAAATGCCGTAATGGAGCTCTTGCTTCATGAACAGCGCCGCGAACGAGCTGTCCGCAAGCAGCGCGGCCTTGAAATTCTGACAAACAATGAAATTCTGAAAAACCTGCTGCTCGATTTAGCTTATGCGCGTCACAATATGGCCCATATTTAACTTAAAAAATTAGGCTTTCCCCATCACATAAATGTATGCATTATGTTACAATATGAAAAGATTAATTTCCGAAACTAAAGGAGTAATTAATGATGCAAACAAAAGACCAGCTTCAGCAGGAAATCGCCGAATTAAAGAATGATTACATCAATCTTCAAGGCGATATGGAAAAGCTTGAATCACTTGGCCATGCAGACTCAGTAAAACAAGCGCTCGCACGCCTTGAAAATATGGAAGCACGGCTAGCAGAACTAAACAAACAGCTCGCAGCACTTTAATGTTGCGGGTTTTTTAATGGATAAATTTTTTTATAAAGAAGAATCTAGTTGATTGTGTAGGTGGCGACGCCTGAGACTACAGGGGAACAAAAGCTAAGTACGCCACGTCCTGTGGCAACGCTTTTGTGACCGACTTCATGTCGGCCTCACGCCCCCAGAAAGCGTCCGCCTAAACGGAAATCAACGTTATTAGCAGGAAACACTAAAACACTCGGAGGATTATATATGGCAATATTAACTGTTGAAAATTTAGGGCATTCATTTGGTGACCGTACGTTATTTAAAGAAGTTTCATTCCGTCTTGTTGAAGGCGATCATATCGGACTTGTAGGTGCAAACGGTGTTGGGAAATCGACATTGATGAGCATTATTACAGGACAGGCAATTCACGATGAAGGAAAAGTGGAATGGCTGCCTGGTACACATTACGGTTATTTAGACCAGCATACGGTTTTAACTGCCGGCCGTTCTATGCGTGATGCATTACGTGATGCGTTTGCCCCTTTATATAAGAAGGAAGAGCGTTTAAATGAAATTTCAGTGGAATTGGGCGAGCCTGATGCAGATTACGACAGCCTACTGGAAGAAATGTCTGAAATCCAGGATGCACTTGATGCTGGTGATTTCTATAGTCTGGACATGAAAATCGATGAGATTGCCCGTGGTTTAGGGTTGGATGCGATTGGTCTGGAACGCGATGTTGCCGCATTATCCGGTGGTCAGCGTACAAAAGTTTTACTGGCTAAGCTTTTACTTGAAAAGCCGAAAGTATTATTGCTGGACGAGCCTACCAACTATCTAGATGAAGAACATGTTACTTGGCTGAAAAACTATTTGAAAAACTACCCGTATGCATTCCTTTTAATTTCGCATGATACGGAATTTATGAACAATGTTGTTGATGTAATTTTACATTTAGAATTTGCTAAAATGACGCGTTACACTGCGACATATGAGAAGTTTATCGAGCTTGCGGAAATCAATAAGCGCCAGCATATCGATGCATATGAAAAACAGCAGGAATTTATTAAGCAGCAGGAAGATTTCATTGCCCGCAACAAAGCACGCTACTCAACAAGCGGTCGTGCCAAATCACGTGCGAAGCAGCTGGATCGTATGGAGCGTATTGACCGCCCGGAAACAGCTGTAAAACCGGAGTTCAGCTTTAAAGAAGCACGTACACCTGGTCGTTACGTAGTGGAAGCGGAAAACTTGGTGATTGGCTATGATAAAGAAAAACCATTATTGCCGCCACTTACATTCCAAATCGAACGCGGTGAGAAAATTGCGTTAGTCGGCATGAATGGTGTCGGGAAATCGACTTTACTGAAAACAATGTTAGGCAAAGTTCAGCCATTGGACGGTAAAGTAATTTTAGGCGACTATTTGGAGCCATCTTACTTCGAACAGGAAGTAAAAGCAGGTAAAATCACACCGATTGATGATGTATGGAATGCGTTCCCTTCTATGGAACAAGCGCAAGTCCGTGCAGCATTGGCACGTGCCGGCCTGAAAACGGATCATATTACTCGTCCACTGAATTCACTTTCTGGTGGTGAGCAGGCAAAAGTACGTCTTTGCAAGCTGATGATGGATCAAACAAACTGGCTGATCTTTGACGAACCGACAAACCACTTGGACGTTGATGCAAAAGAAGAGCTGAAGCGTGCCATGAAAGAATTCAAAGGGACAATCGTTCTTGTATCACATGAGCCAGAATTCTATGAAGGTTTAGCGACGAAAGTATGGAACGTGCAAGACTGGTTTACGACTCGCGAAACGAAAGAATTAAACGAATTTAAATAGTTTTTAATCATGCAGTGTACTCTTTATTATAGAGTGCACTGTTTTTTTCATTAAGAAAAGACTTTAACTGGATAATTGTGTCAAATATTAGAAAAATAAGAATGTTAGTCAGAATTATTCGTCAATAAACAATCGCTTGGCAAGGACTTTTCATTATAGCTGACGAATATAGTAAAGGTTCGAGCGTTTAACCAGTCCAATATTCCCTGGATTCTTGAAAAACATTTTTAGAGTAGTAAGTTCTATTTAGAATATTTCTAGAATATATTAAAAAGTCGCGGTCTTTTAAAGCACTCCCACTACATATTAGAATCATTCCCTGTTCAAAACTAACCGCGCCCAGCAGTCCCCTTCTCTCTTCTAGTTTCTACTTTACAAAACTGTAATATTAAATTAGAAACTTTTTATAGTTTTATACGTATAATTTATTAGAAGAATGGGTAAACAGTAAAAGGGAAACATATAATAAACTTATTGCATTATAAATAGCTTACTGGTAAGATATTATTATAAGTAAATGTCTTACAACTAAGCTATCACCAAATTATTGATTATGGGAAAGCGAGGAAATTAATTATGACAGTAACAATCTATACACAATCGAGCTGTTCCTCATCACGAAAAGCATTGAAATGGCTAAACGAAAATAATATTACTTATACTGAAAAAAGAACAACTTCTCAATCTTTGACTTTAGCAGAGTTTAAACATATTTTAAGTATGACAGAAGATGGTACGGATGAAATTATTGCGACAAACTCGAATGATTTCAAAAACCTGGACATTGATATTGACCAGTTATCCATTCAAGAGTTGTACAACTTAATCCAGCAGCATCCTCGTATGTTGCGCAGCCCTATTTTACTTGATGAAAAACGCATTCAGATCGGCTATAACGAAATGGACATTCGTCGTTTCATCCCTCGTAAAGTGCGTGCATTTGAATTGAATGCCCTTCAGAAATTAGCCGTAGAATAGTGATAACATTTGGAGTTGACACTGATGAATGAGCATAAACGCGAGCAGTTAACCGAACTTTTTGAAAAGATGACATCGTTGGAACGCAAAATTGCTAATCAATGGAACAGTCAAAATCAGTTAGGCTTCTCGAAATCACATATTTTAATTTTGGCTTACTTGCATACAGATGGACCAAAGCGCCCTTCTGCCATTGCAGAAAAGCTGAAGGTGACGACAGGTGGCGTAACGGTTTTGACGACGAAGCTCATTAAAGCGGGACTCATTGAAAAAACCCAAAATGAAACGGATCGCCGCGCTTCGCAAATTCATATTACCGAAGCAGGAATCGAAGTGCTCGAAAGCTCTCGTCAGCAAGTAGACAATCTTTTTGAAAACCTGTTCGGTATGTTAACAGAAGATGAAATTAAAACTTTAACGGCAATATTTGATAAGTGTACGAAATTATAAGCACATGAGCATACGGCTGCTCATGTGTTTTTTATTTGGCTCGTGTTTAATTTTATTAGTCACTTTTCTACGGATATTAGTCAAACGCTCTTGGTTATTAGTCAAACTCTCTTAGTTTTTAGCCATTCCTTCCCTGATATTAGTCAATCCCAATAAGATATCAGCCACTTTCCATTCAAACACAAAAAAAGCTACGGCAACTTTCTGCCATAGCTTTCGTCCTAACTATTACTAAGCCAATACTGCTTCTGCGACACCATTGTCGGAAAGTAAAATTTCTTTTAAGCGTGCTTTTGCGCGGAACAGACGAGATTTCACTGTACCGATTGATACTTTCATCAGTTCGGAAATTTCGGCTAATGAGAATTGGTCCACATAGAAATACCATAGTGTTTTTTGGTAAATGCTATCAAGCTGACCCATTTTCTCTTGCACGATTTTTGTGATTTCTGTTTTTTCCACAAGTTCTTCCGTCGTAAAATCATTGTTGGGAACCAAATCTAAAATCGGTACGTCTAATTGTTCAGGTTGATTCATCATGTATTTACTGCGACGAACATTTTTGCGATAGCGGTCGCGGAATGTATTCATCGTAATTGTTGTAAGCCATGCTTTTACATGGTCTACTTTTGATACTGATTCTTCATAGCGTACAACCTTTACCCAAACTTCCTGCATTAAATCTTCTGCTTCGTTTTGATTGCGTGTAAGCTTTAAGCAAAGGTGGTAAATGTAGCGGTTGTATTCATCATAAATAGTCGTTAATAATTCATTCATTTGAAAGTCCTCCGATAGATTTTATATGAAGTGCGCCGTGGCATAATGACATCGTATGTGTATGTTAAATTCCCTTATGACCTTATTGTGCCAAATTAAACTATTACACTCTATCGGATTGGCTTTCAATTACCTTACAATGCTGTAAGATTGATCGTAATCATTTGAACGAAATAAATGTTTCTGCATTCCCCGCCTTCTCCTTATCCCCCCTACAATGTTTCCATTACATAAGTGAGCAATTCTTGTAATCTTTTAAAATCCTTATCGAAACTCGGCTGGATTGTGCTGATTTGAGCGATATTGCGTTCCTTTAAATACGCGCTGTCACCATGCAGTAAAAAGCCGTTTAATGCACATGTTGTTAGAATTTCAGCCATTTTCGGGTGTTCCCATGTTGCAATCATCGGATAAGTTGCTGTTACACCAAGCGCCGAATTTTTAATTGTTTCCATCCGCTTTTCCAATACTTCAAAGCGCTCCGGATACAACTTGAGTGCATCTCTGACAGCTTCCACAAAATAATGCGGCAATGTGAATGGAATTTGCTTCTCCATATAATACGGCAAATTCAAATACAGCGGCGCATCACTCGAAACCGGCTTTTCCTTACAAAAGATGAAAGCAAGCCCCGCCACCGTACCGAGCGACTTCCCGCTAACCGCTGTTGCATAATGAAGCCCCTGCATCGAAAACGGCACCGAACCAAACGAACTAATACAGTCCGCACATAGCTTTATATCGTATTTTTCCGCCAGCTCCACTAACGCGGCGAGCGGATTCAATGTACTGTTTGACGTTTCACCATGGACAAATACAATGTACCGATAACTATCCTTTTGTAAATGAGCTTCAATTTGCGCAATATCGAATGGATTCCCCCATCCAATATCAATCTTTTCAATATGTAGTCCCCACTGTTTCGCCTGTTTATGGAGGCGATGGCCGAATTCCCCGTTCACCAATACTAGTCCGGCTTCATGGGGAAATTCACTTTTCAGCTGGCCAAGCATCGCATCATTGGCAAGTGTCCCTGTACCGACAAGCGGTATGACGCAATTCGCCTTTGCAAGCTTACATAACTCGTTTTTCATCTCATCAAGCTCTTGCTGGAATTTTACGGAGCGGTGGGAAATCGTTGATGGTATAAGCGGCTTTTCCAATGCAACCGGTCCCGGGAAAAACACCATATTCTGTTCACGCAGACGCTCCCGGAAAACTGCACTGTCCTGCCGTGTTAAAACCATCGGCAAATAACGAGCTTCCTCTGTCCCGACAGCTGAAGCAAATTGTCTGAACCCCATTTGTGCATACATTTTTTCTTCACGAACTGTACCGGAAATGACACATGCCGTATATCCCGCATCATAAAAATAGCGGTAGATCGCTGTTGCAAGCTTCGTAAAAACACGCCCGTTGCGGTGAGCCTTTTTTACCGCGAGCAGACGGATTTCACATAAATATTCGCAAACTTCTGCGTCCAAATAGTTTTCTACATTCCCGATTTTACGGTCGATTGAAAATGGTCGTGTATCGCGGAATGCGACCATACCGACCATTTCCGTATTTTTATAAACGATTACATATACATTTTCATCATGAAATTTATCGATGAGACGACGCGACGGATTGTGTTCATGCTGGGGTATTTCCTCCACAAATGTTTCATAGTTTAATGCTGCAATTGCATCGAATTCTTCATCTGTTGCTGCAATTTTACTCCAGTACATTTGGTTTCACCCTTTCTGCAATGCTATGACGCTGTTTCCAAATAACGAGAACAAGTGCAATCGTTATGATAAATCCGGCTTCTATATATACACTCAGGACGAATCCGTACACGATGAATCCGCCTGTCATACTAAGTGTGGCACTTTTTGTGATGAGCAGACTCAATAAAAAGCCGGCTAAAAATACTAGCAGAAGCAGCGGAGAAAAAGCGACCATTGCTCCGATTACCGTTGCGACGCCTTTTCCGCCTTTTCCGCGATTCCAAAACGGGTACAGATGGCCAAGCACTACAGCGATGATCGCAAGTGCAATCGTCAGTTCAGGAAGCTCAAGCATACGCCCTGCTATTACTACAATTAGCCCTTTCAAGCCGTCCCCCACCGCCACGAGGATAAAAGCCCACTTTCCCAATGTACGTCCGGCATTGCGCGCCCCAAGATTGCCGCTATTCGCCTGTTGCAGGTCAATCCCTTTTATTTTTCCGATAACGACCGCAAAAAGGATCGTACCGAATAAATAACTTAGCAATAGATAGAACATCCTGATCACCCTTTTGGATTTATTATTTTTATCGTAGCGTATTTGAGCAGAAGTTGCACCGATTGCTTTCCATATTTATGTAAAAACACATTACATCTTTGCTTGACTTTAAGGTTAGTTACTCGTATTTACGAGAGCGCGCTTCCCTCTTTTTTCCGGAAATCATTTATACTAACTATGATCTATTCAAAATTGTTAGGAGTCTATATGAAAAATTTCGTAGCTTTTATCGGCTTTATTTTTATCGGTTTATTATTTTTAGCGATTATCGGTGTCGCGATTTCCGTGGAAGTAGGCATTTTACTGCTTTTCGGAATTGAATTTGAAGGTTGGGGCAACTTAATTGGGTTCATCCTAATCTATGGGATCATTGAATTTGCGCTTGTTATGTTATCCGATGTTCTGATTGAATCAAAAACAACTCAAAATCACCGGTTCCATAAATATTTTGCGCATTTACTCATCTCCTTCACCCTTTTAATGACCATTTCCCTTATGATGGAATCCATTTACCTGCCTATATATGGCGGCATTGTCTTTGCGATAGCAACGGCGACAATGTATTGGGTGTTTGATGCAGGCTCAAAAAAAGGAAAGACGGGAAGCTGATTTCCATTTGTTCTATGCTATAATTATTTCCATAACCGAAATATCGAAATAAAGGGAGGCACTCAACCATATGAGTCATTTAGAAAAATTAGATGCTTACTTCACAGAAAACCGTGAACGTCATTTAGCAGAGTTAAACGAATTTTTACGTATTCCTAGTATTTCCGCTTTATCTGAACATAAGGCAGATATGCTGTCAGCGGCAAACTGGCTTGCAGACCATTTAAAATCATTAAACATTGAAAACGTATCAGTAGATGAAACTGACGGTCATCCGGTTGTTTACGGAGAATGGCTTCATGCTGAAGGCAAACCGACAATTCTATTCTACGGTCATTATGATGTACAACCAGTGGATCCTCTAAACTTATGGGAAACACCTCCTTTCGAACCGGCCATCCGTGACAACAAACTGTTCGCACGTGGTTCTTCGGATGATAAAGGACAAGTGTTCATGCATTTAAAAATGATCGAAGCGTTATTCGCAACAGAAGGTACATTACCGGTTAACGTGAAATTCATTTATGAAGGTGAAGAGGAAATCGGCAGTCCGTCTCTTCCAAAGTATACAGAAGACAATAAAGATAAATTAGCGGCAGACTTGATCGTCATTTCCGATACAGGCCTTTACGCAAAAGGAAAACCGGCGGTATGCTACGGCTTACGTGGATTAACAGGTGTGCAAATTGATGTGCGCGGTGCAAAAGGTGACCTGCACTCCGGTCTTTATGGCGGCGGTGTTCAAAACGCGATCCATGCACTTGCAGAAATTTTAGCATCTTTCCGCGATGAGCACGGGACAATTCAAGTGGAAGGCTTCTATGATTCAGTACGTCCCCTATCTGAAGAAGAGCGTCAAGCTTACCGCGATTTAAATTTTGATGAAGATGCCTTAAAAGAAGAAGTCGGTGTCAAAGAATTATTCGGTGAAGCTGGCTATTCTTATTTGGAACAAACATGGGCACGTCCAACATTGGAAGTGAACGGCGTATTCGGCGGCTTCTCTGGTGAAGGCATTAAAACAGTATTACCTGCCGAAGCGGGTGCAAAAATTACATGTCGTTTAGTACCTGACCAAGACCCTGAGGAAATTGTTGCTTTATTGAAAGCACATATTGAAAAGCATAAACCAGCAGGTGTCGAAGTAAATATTTCTGAATTCGATAAAGGAAAACCTTATTTAACACCGTTTGACCACCCGGCAATTCAGGCGGCAGGTCGTTCATATGAAAAAGTGTATGAAGTACCGACTGCTTATACACGCGGTGGCGGGTCAATCCCGATTGTTGCAGCATTCGATGAAATTTTAGGCTTACCTGTTGTATTAATGGGCTTCGGTCTTTCAAGCGAAAACTTCCATGCTCCAAACGAACATTTCCACCTGGAAAACTTCGACCAAGGCCTACGCGTTCTTGGCGATTACATGCATGAAGTAGCATCAATTAAATTTTAATAATAAAGCTAAACAAAAAAACTCCAATGCCCACTACAGCATTGGAGTTTTTTGTAATCCGTACGTGACCATATAAAAAACAGGGGGGATTTATATGTTGTCGAAGTCCTGTACGAGATTTATGAGTAACATAGCATATCAATGAGTGAGCAAGTCTGCCTACCAAGCAACCCGCTCCACTTGATAAATCAATGATAGCACGTCTCCTTGCTTCAAAAAATACGAGGGATTCCATTGTCATATTATGCTCACATTTTATGTTCACAATTTCTCAACAAGCAGACATGTAATGATATTTTTTTGATATAGATTAGTTGATTTTTGATGATGTTTTTTATTTTATAAGAGAAAAATATTTTATATATGCGTTTTTTACTAAATAAAATGAGCAACCAATGCATGTATAAACTCTACATAAAAAAACTCATCCATTTCCTTTATAGAAAATGAATGAGTTTTAGTTGATACAGCCTTAAAGCACATTTAAAATCATGCCAACTGTTGCATAAATAAAGACTGTCCCAAATACAGCCATCATATGGAAAAGCGAGTAGCCGAACATAATATTCGCCCATTTCTTCTCTCCCTGCTTTTTGGATGCTGCAATACTCATGGAGAGCCAAATGACACCAAGGACAAGAGAAACAATTGTTAACCCTAAGCTAAGCGGTAAAAATAAAAAGCTCGATAAAATTAGCAGCACGAGATAAATATTCGACTGAATATATGTGCGCTGCTCCCCTTTTGCTACTGGTAGCATCGGGATATTAGCCGCGGCGTAATCTTCTTTTTTACGGATGGCAATGGCATAAAAATGCGGCATTTGCCAAATAACCATAATTAGAAACAGTGCCCACGCGGCCGGATGCCAAAGATCCGGAGCGACGGCTGCCCACCCAATAAGTGGTGGCATAGCACCTGAAATACTGCCAACTTCTGTATTCCAGATCGTACGGCGTTTTGTCCACATTGTGTAAGGGACAACATAGAAAAATACACCTAAAAACCCTAACAAAGCAGCTAACGGTGATGCTAAATAAAGCGCCGTACATCCTAGTATTAATAAAATCGTCGCAACAATTAGCACTAACTTCGCAGATAGTTCTCCAGTAACGGTTGGACGTGATTTAGTACGGGGCATAATTTGATCGATATCCCGGTCATATACGTTGTTATATGCACCTGCAGCAGCGATGACGGCCGCAGAACCAATAATTGCAAAAATAATAGCGGGAATATGTTCAACAAAATTTAATTCATACGTATACAGGGCGAGCATTAATGCCGCGATCATCGGAATTAAGTTTGATTTAATAATGCCGGTCTTCACAGCTTGCGCCCACAACTGACGATTCGATTGCGTTTGCATGTTCTTAATCCTACTTCCTCAATTAATCACTTTCTCTAGTATACCCTATTAGGGACACAAAGGGTTAGCATCCAGGCTTTTTTTCTCATCTTTCCACTTATAATGTCGTGATAATGCTGTCACAATTAATCGATTGAATACACGGCATATATTTAATGCAGCTGCATATTAATTTTGTTGAACAGTCTCTCCCCGATCCCGGTAAACCCATTTAATAATAGGCAGTATACATAGGAAAATAAATAATAGACGAAACAGCTGGAATACTGTCACAACGGAAATATCTGCTTTTACCGCAGCAGCCAACAGACCCATTTGATCAAGCCCACCTGGTGCTGTACTTAAAAAGCTTGTCGCAAAACTTAAATCTAAAAACCGGGCGATAAGCAAACTTGTGCCGTATGTGAGAATAATCATCGCAACAGTACTGGTCACTCCGCCGATTAAAACTTTCAATGGCAAACGCAATGTTTCCGGTTTTAATAATAGCCCGATATAGGCACCGATTAGTATTTGCGCAATATGAAGCACATCACTCGGCATTGTCGGCGCTTCAATTCCAAAGAATTTTAAACCGATGACAATGATGATTGGCGTTAAAAAGTGTGCAACAGGCAGCTTTAATTTTCTGCCAAGTGGCACGGCAATAGCGGCAAGCAAAATGACCAGAACGACTTGCCAAACATCCCATGTCAACGGAATACTCGCTCCCCCAACAACATGACCGGAAACTAAAAACGGAATAAGCAGAACGACACCCAATACTCGGACGATATGAAAATACGTGACCGCTGTTAAATGGACATCCCCTTCTTCTTCTGCAAACAATACAAGCTGAGACAATCCGCCCGGTACATTGGCAGCAACGGCCGTTTTAAATGTAAGTCCCGTTGACTTGGCAATGATCCATGCAATCCCTAAACAAAACGCAAATAATAGAATATTGACGATGACCATAAAGAACAGCAGTGATTTGAAATCGGAAAATAGTGCGAAATCAAATTGTTGACCAATCGCAACACCGACGATGACAAGCCCGGTATTTCGCAAAACTGCTGGCCATCTGAGCCGGTCTTTGATGAAAAATTGTGCGATTAATACCGAAAAGATAGGACCGATCAGCCATGGAATCGGCAATGAAAGTGCGGAGAATAGAAGTGCTCCAATAAGTGCAATTACGAATACAAGAAGCATAACTCCTCCCCTTTTCTTTTGATGAATACGTCCATTTTAACTTAAATTATTTCGTAATGCGAATAACTAAAAATACCTTTAAGTTAACAATAAACAGTAAAAACTAGAAAATATGAGGCAGTTAATTCATTTAAAACACTAAAATGACTCCAGATTTGCTAGATTTCATAAAAAATATTTATTAATTTTTATGTATTTTTATTCACATATTTTCATTAGTTACTTTTGTTATATAATAACCACTTACTATAATAATATAAGGATTAACCCACTACTTTTTCCATCCCTTCATACTCCAATCATTTCTGTATCAGTACATAAATATCACACTCAAAATGTTATTTACATGCAATTTCCTTTTACAAAAATAGCAACACAAGTAAGTATGAAAGCATTTTCATTTGCGATTTTTCATACATGAGTGCATAATAGGTTCATAAAGTTGTCACAACTTTAATAACATAATAGAGGTGTTAATAGATGATCTATGCAAACCCTAATACTGCTGGTGCAGTAATCGACTTTAAAGAAAAATATGATAACTTTATCGGTGGCGAATGGGTTGCTCCTGTTAAAGGGCAATACCTGGATGTAAAATCACCTGTAACTGGTAAAGTATTTACTACAGTTGCTCGCTCAACTGAAGAAGATATTGAATTAGCATTAGACGCAGCACATGCAGCTAAAGGTGCCTGGGCACAAACTTCTGTTGCATACCGCGCGAATATTTTAAATAAAATTGCAGACCGCATTGAAGAAAACTTAGAAAAAATCGCTGTTGCTGAAACTTGGGACAACGGTAAAGCAGTACGTGAAACATTAAACGCTGATATTCCATTAGCTATCGACCACTTCCGTTACTTCGCTGGAGCAATCCGTGCACAAGAAGGCGGTATTTCTCAAATCGATAATGATACAGTAGCATACCACTTCCATGAGCCAATCGGTGTTGTAGGTCAAATTATTCCTTGGAATTTCCCATTACTTATGGCTACTTGGAAAATCGCACCTGCATTAGCAGCTGGTAACGTAATCGTAATGAAGCCTGCTGAACAAACACCAGCTTCAATCATGGTATTAATCGAATTAATCCAAGATTTACTTCCAAAAGGTGTATTCAATGTTGTGAACGGTTTAGGTGTTGAAGTAGGTAAACCACTTGCTACAAACCCACGCATTCAAAAAGTAGCATTTACTGGCTCTACTGGTGTTGGCCGTTTAATTATGCAATATGCGACAGAGAACATTATCCCTGTAACATTAGAGCTTGGTGGTAAATCACCGAACATCTTCTTCCCAGACGTAATGGATCAAGACGATGAGTATTTAGATAAAGCAATCGAAGGTTTAGTAATGTTCGCATTAAACTCAGGCGAAATTTGTACTTGTCCTTCACGTGCATTAATTCATGAATCTATTTACGACAAATTCATGGAACGTGTATTAGAGCGCGTTAAAGCAATCAAAATCGGTAACCCGTTAGATACAGAAGTAATGATGGGTGCTCAAGCTTCAAATGAGCAATTACAAAAAATCTTATCTTACATCGAAATCGGTAAAGAAGAAGGCGCTGAGCTACTTATCGGCGGCTACCAAAACCAATTAGATGCTGACCAAGAAGGCGGCTACTATGTAGCACCAACAGTTTTCAAAGGTAACAACAAAATGCGTATTTTCCAAGAAGAGATCTTTGGTCCAGTTCTTTCTGTAACAACATTCTCTACTTTTGAAGAAGCAATGGAAATCGCAAACGATACAGAATTCGGTCTAGGTGCTGGTGTATGGTCTCGTAACATGGATACAGCTTACCGCGCTGTTCGTGGTATCCAAGCTGGTCGTGTTTGGACAAACACTTACCACCAATACCCTGCACACGCAGCATTCGGCGGATTCAAAAAATCAGGTATCGGCCGCGAAAACCACTTAATGATGCTAGAGCACTACCAACAAACAAAATGTATGTTAGTAAGCTACAACAAAAACGCTCAAGGTTTCTTCTAAGCCGAAGCAATATGAGGGATGTGCTAATGTAGCACATCCCTTTTTTAATATTTTAATTGGGGTTGCTGTGGGCTTTATGAAAATTGAATGATGACTTGTCGAATCTGGTCCGCTCTGCTGCGTTGCGGGGCATGCTTTTCTGGGGGCGTGGCTCCAAAGCTTTGATAAAAGCTTTGCGACGAGTAACCGCAGGAGCAACAGGGATTTTCCGCGCACGCTGATCCCCTAGAAGTCAGCCCCTCCACTCCGCGCCGCTCTGTTTTGACACTTATTTGAATTCTCGAACGTCCGCAGCCTTTTCAAACTGAATTTGTTAGGAGGTCTTTTTTATATGGAAAAGCTAGTGGCAACCGAAAAAGCGGTTGAGGTTATTAAGCTATTGAAGGCAAAGCATGGGAACTTAGTTTTTGAACAGTCTTCAGGATGCTGTGATGGTACGGTGCCGATGTGTTTCCAGGCAGACGGTCACTATATTAGCAGCCAGCTTGTCTGCATCGGGGACATTGCGGGTGTTCCGTATTATATTGATAAGCATCAAGCCGAGTATTTAAAGCATATGCAAGTCGTTGTAGATATAATGGAAGGTCGCGGTGGTTCATTTTCACTGGAGAGCGCTGAAGGCTTTGCTTTTTTAATGAAGTCAAAGGTAATGAAATAATTGCAAAACGCCATCCAGCCGCTTGAGTAAGCTTCTGAATGGCGTTTTTATATTATGATAAAACTGGGGGATAAATTGGGATAGACAATGTCACCAATGCCACACTTAATAATAATAGCGATAACTTAACGTTTTTCTTCATATTCCTCGTCTCCTTTATAATTAAATGAATTGGATTGCTTTTTCAAACTTCTTTTCTTGCCGGTAGTACTCACCCAATAAATAAGAAAACTGCTGGTGCATTTCTTTAAATTCTTCACTGTTTGCCGTGAACGGAATTAACCTCCCCTCCAAAAATTCCATCGCTTTCTTTTCTTGTCCACCTAGCAAATATAAATAAAAAGAAGCAAATAGATTAAAACTTACTTTTCTCTTACTTTTTGCTTCTTCCTTTAAAATAGTAAAAGTTTTGAGGCTTTCTTGCTTTTGATTAAGACGGAATTGCGTCATGCCCAAATTATATAAACAAAATAGATAGTTATCGCTGTCATTTTCCATTAACGAAGCACTTTTCTCAAAGTAAACGAGGGCACTTTCATATTCGCCTCTCATTTGATGTAAATCCCCAAGATTATGGTAGATTGCAGGCAGTAACTGCTGCTGTTGCATCAGTTCAACATTTCTCAGGAGATGATCATAAATTTCGATTGCTTCATGAAACACTTTACCCTGCGCGTAATAAAGAGCGAGTGACATCGACGTATAAATAATACGCTTAAAATTAAACTGATCTTTATAAAAATGCAGTGCTTTTCTCCCATAAATAATTGCCTGGCTTGGTTCATCAAGCCGTCCTTTTATTAATGAAAAGTGATAGTAAAACTCCCCTTCCAGTGACCCCAGTTCCGGATTTGTCTGAAGTATAGTAGTGAGTTGTACAGCGGCTTCCGCATATTTTCCTCTTGTTAATAAAACTAACGCATAACAGTAGGAATGTAAATATCTCTCATGTTGGGAAAAATTTTGACGATGGGCACTTAGCCATTTCAACTGTTGTTCCGCCAATTTATATTCGTTAATAAAAACATAGTAACGTAATTTATAAAGTTCATATAAATAGACCGATTCCGTAAAGCCAATAATTTCTTCATACTCTTTTAATCGGTCCATTGTCTCATTAGCTTTTTCATTTTCTAGATAATTGATCTGTTTTTGTAAGTCTTTCAATAACTTTGTGATATGCTGTTCGCTATTTTCGACGTCTTGGCTATTAATATTCAAGCGTTCCAAGATCAGGCGAATTGTCTCACAGTTTGCCTCTTTATTGTTGTTTTCTATTTTACTTAAATGTGGAATTGAGCAAATCCCCGCTGCTACCTCATTTTGAGTCATTCCCAGCTTCGTACGATAGTACTTTATTAAAGAACCTATTTTCATTCAAATACCACACCCCTTCAAAAGTTAGATAGTTTATCTAGTATACTCAATATTTTCCCAATAATCAAAAAACTAGTAATGTGATAAATTCAATATGTAATCCAAATACATTTTGAAAAGGGGTCAGGAAAAATGAAAAAGGTAAAGAGTACATTATTTAGTCTTTTAATTGCAGGATCATTAATGAGTCCGGCACAAGCGGCTACTTTAGGTAGTGAAGACAATTCGGCAAACAATGTCGGACAGGAAAAGTTCCGTGTGTACGTTGAAGCAAACAATCAGTCTGCTAAACAATCAGCAAAAGCACAATATTCAGCTCGTTGGGAATTAACAGAGAACGGATTTTCAACGGAAATGAATGAAAAGCAATTCCAAGCACTACAAAAGAATAAAAATTTCACTGTGACAAAAGTTCCTGTCGTTTCATTAGATCCGACCAATTTTGAATTGGGACAGGATTATACAGTGGAAGAAAGAACACCGGATGCATCAGCTTTCGCAAGAGCTTCCCAGCAAGTACCATGGGGAATTAAAGCGATTTATAACAATAGTTCATTAACATCTACATCTGGAGGAAGCGGCGTAAATATCGCTGTACTTGATACAGGAGTAAACACTTCCCACCCTGACCTAGCCAATAATGTGGAACAATGTAAAGACTTCACAACAGCGACAACTGTCGTAAACAATAGCTGTACTGACAGAAACGGCCACGGTACGCATGTTGCCGGTTCAGCATTGGCTGATGGCGGTAGCGACCGAGGCGGCGTTTACGGTGTTGCTCCAGATGCAGATCTTTGGGCATACAAAGTGTTAACAGACAGCGGTTCTGGTTACTCAGATGACATTGCTGCTGCAATCCGTCATGCGGCTGACCAAGCAACATCGACTAGAACGAAAACAGTCATCAACATGTCATTAGGTTCTTCAGCGAACAACAGCCTAATTTCAAGTGCTGTTAACTATGCATACAGCAAAGGCGTACTTGTTGTTGCGGCTGCTGGTAACTCAGGTTATTCTCAAGGATCAATCGGTTATCCAGGTGCATTACCGAATGCCATTGCGGTTGCTGCACTGGAAAATGTACAGCAAAACGGAACTTACCGTGTAGCTGACTACTCTTCACGCGGATACGCTTCTACTGCTGGCGACTATGTCATCCAGCAAGGTGATATCGAAATTTCAGCCCCTGGTTCAGCTATTTACTCTACATGGTATAACGGTGGCTATAACACAATTAGCGGTACATCGATGGCTACACCTCACGTATCAGGTTTAGCTGCAAAAATTTGGGCTCAAAACCCGTCTTGGTCTCACACGCAACTGCGCTCGAACTTACAAACACGTGCAAAAGCTGTAGACATTAAAGGCGGTTACGGTGCAGGTACAGGCGATGACTACGCTTCAGGATTCGGGTTTGCCCGCGTTCAGTAATAGTTAATCTAAAAAAACGAAACACTGGACATGCTGCTGGTGTTTCGTTTTTCATTTATTTTCTTCTACACGGTAGCGTAGCAATGTTTTCAATCGATCACCGGTTACTTTACGCGGATCCGATAAATAAATCTCACGGTGCACCAATGTTTTAACGCGAAAGATTGCCCTCACCCTCGATACAGATGTACTTCTGTTGGGGCACGTCCAGTAATACCGGCTTTGCTTTTGTGCCATACAGCTCTTTTTCTGCTTTTTATATTCGTGCTTCATTTCATCCACCCCTTTACCTTAAAGATACACACATTATAAGATTGGCCGCAAATGTTCTAATAAGTTCGGAAAAGTTCTAATATAATTTTATTTGTTCTAATAAAGTTGCGATTTTCTAATATAATTCGGAGTTGTTCTAATAAGTAGTCGCTTTGTTCTAATATCCCCTACCGATCAGCTAATATCTCCTGGACTTCTTCTAATATCCGGTCCAATTGTTCTAATAAATTTTGATCGCAAGTCAAGTTCAGCGTATTCAGGCGAAAATGAAGCTTCAAATCAGCTGAAACCGGCGGAACTTCTAATATCACCCAAGTTTCTTCTAATATCCCCTCCAACTTTTCTAATATTCCATACCATTGTTCTAATAAAAACGCCCAACAAAAAAACAGCTTAAGCAAAAATTCACTTAAGCTGCTTCACGTATATTATAATTCACAAGCCCAGCCATCTTTATCGCCGTCTCTTGCTGTTGCATAAGCGGGATGCGATGAGCTGACACCTTTCGGATAATAAACTCGCATTTCTGTACAGTTTTTAAATGCAGTCGGTGCGCCAGGAATAACATACGTCCCCGAATTCACATCACCTTTTGGTTGTTCAGGTGCCGTATTGGGTACGATAAACTCTTTTGCACTAATTGAGTAAGATTGACCGTTCGTTGTCACAACAATTGTACCATCCTGTGCAGTTGAGTAAGCTTTTGTACCAACCGTTTTAATATTTGTAATCACTTCTTTATGCGGATGGCCATAGCTGTTGCCCTCTCCATAACTTAAAATAACCGCTTTCGGATTTACCTTCTGCAAAAATGCAAGCGAGCTACTTGAGCTTGAACCGTGATGACCCGCTTTTAAAATCGTTGCGGAAACATCATATTTCTTCGCAATTTGATCCTCGATTCCTGCATCCGCATCGCCCATCAATAAGAAAGAAATGTTTTGATAGGTCAGTTTTAATACGATCGAAGCATCATTCATATCACTTGCCTGCGCATTGACAGCTAAAACTTGAGTTTTCACATTTGAATCCAATGAAATCAAGTCGCCTACTTTCGGCTCTGTATACGGAATTTTTTTCTCGACTACCATCTTCAGTAAGTTTTCATACGTTGCTGTTGTATGGACTTTTCCGCTGTTAATAAATTCTCCAACCGTAAAGCTTTCCAGTACTGCTGCTAATCCACCGATATGATCGGCATCCGGATGTGTTGCTACTACATAATCAAGCTTCTTCACATTTTTAGATTTCAAATAAGCAACAACCGTGCTGCCGTATTCTTTCGTCCCTGCATCAATAAGCATTGTTTTGCCATTTGGTGCTTGAACAAAAATCGAGTCACCTTGTCCAACATCTAAAAAGTGGACATTCAATTTAGAAGATGTTGACCCTAAGCTTTCCTGATACTTCACCGCGCGTGCTAAAAACGCGGAAATATGAGCACGTGTTAAATTATTCGCAGGCTTGAATGTACCGTCTTCATAACCAGTAGTAATTTTTGCGGCAGCTAGTTGGCTCACTGCTTCATATGCTGTATGCCCTTTTTTTACATCTTTAAATGTTTTCGTGCCAGTAGGTAAATCAAATGCGCGTGCAATAAATGCTGCCATATGACCACGCGTCACTTTTGTCGTCGGCTTGAATGTGCCGTCCGTATAGCCGTTAATGATGCCGGCTTCTACAGCTGATTGAATATATCCGCTGTTTTTATGTGACTTCGGAACATCTTTAAATTTTGTCGCTCGCTGTGTCCCATCAAGACCGACAGCTTTTGCCACCATGACCGCTACTTCTTCACGCGTCACAATATCTTTTACACCGTACGTCTTTTTGTCGGCACTAATAATCCCTTTATTCAATAAATAAGCTATATCCTGATAGTTACTATGCTTTGGCGGTACATCAGTAAACACTTGTTCCGCACTTGTTGGTGAAGCATATAACATCGTGGATACAGCTAGAATAAACACTAATAATAAACTAAAAACTTTTTTCATTTTCTAACCTCCCTTATTTATTATAGATTTTTTAATAAAGAAAGGAAGTTATTTTTGAATAGTATCTAATATATCTTTTTGGTAGTAATGGTTTGATCATCCTTTTCTAGATCAACCAAAATTATAGAGTGGGATTTGTCCCTTTTTCGTTTTTTGAATGACATATAGTGCTTAAAAGAAGAAGGGAGCTTTTTAGATGAAACCACTTGTAAATGATGCACCGTTATTAATATATCCGCAATTAGCAATGGCTATCGGTCTAGAAGAAGCCGTATTGTTACAGCAATTGCATTTCAGGTTACATCACCAAGGTGTGACACGGGACGGTGAAGTCTGGTATTGCCAGTCTTATGAACGCTGGCAGAAGCAATTTCCTTTTTGGGGCGTTCAAAAGATTAAAAAGAAATTTTTGCGCTTAGAGAAATTAGGTTTGGTCATTTCCAATAGTCGTTTTAATCGTTATTTAGGAGACCGTACTAAATGGTATCGCATTGACTATAAAATGGTGGATGCATATTTTTTTGCTCACAGTGGCCAAAATCATCCATCCAATGGTACAGCGGAAACGACGCCAGTGTTACAGGAGGAACCATCGCAACAGGTTCATACGGAACGCTCTTATTTAAGAGAAGTTAAAGACATTCAAAAAAACATTACAAATAAAACAGATGCCATCTATATGGTCATTGAATACTTAAATGAAAAAGCATTAACGAACTTCAATAAAAAATTAAAAGCAAACCAGCGACATATCGCTTCACGCTTAAATGATGGCTTTACAATCGAAGACTGCTTTATGGTCATTGATGAACAAGTTAGAAGTTGGATGGATGATTTACTTATGCAAAAATATTTACGGCCATCGACATTGTTTAAAGAAGAAAACTTTGAATCCTACTATAACAATGCCATTGCACGTAAACGTTATGATATGCCATCTCCCCCATTTGAACTTGATTTTTCAGAAGGAGAAACCGGACCTAGCGAATGGGATTAAATGATATATTTTAAAAACTTTTAACTGAATGTCCCCTTTTTATGTATCAATCAGTTATATAAAATGTGAAATCAATTATTAGGAGGATGGAAAATGAGTATATTCTTAGTAGATGGGGAACAAATGAGTTTATCACAAGATTTAGCAACAGTAGTTGGTATAAACGGTGCATTATTACTTCAACAGCTTCATGAAAAACTTGAAGAGCAAGGGGTTTTAAGGAACGGAGAAATCTGGTATTGCCAGTCATATGAGGATTGGTCAAAGCAATTGCTTTTCTGGAATGTCCCTAAAATTATGCGAATCATTCAAAAGCTAGAAAAGTTAGGTGTTATCGTTTCAACAAATACACTTAATAAGTTTTGCACAGATCGAACGAAATGGTATCGGATTGATTATAACCGGGTGAAGCAATTGTTAGAGGAACAGTTTGAAGCAGTAGATATGAAACAGATATTTATTCACCCTGTTACTCCAAGTGTGAGAAGGTAATGCAGTTTAGCTTTGGCCTCCTTAGAAATGCTATCGCAACACTTTTAGAAAACATTTATAAGGACACTCTTAAAGAATAAGGGGCGTACAAGTTGGTAGACATGCAGCCTATGTATATTTCTACAAAGCTAGATCCAGCAGTAGATTGAACATATTTTGGCGGTGGCTGCATTCATCACAATATTGTATAGAAATATGTATACTTTTGGTGGATACTCCGTACAGATATCACTCCTTTTAATCAGGTAACCCATCGCCCGAACAACTTTTATTTCATAAAAAAATCAGCCCCGATCAAATAATTTGATCAGGGCTGCCATATCTTTTTTCAGAATGGAACGATTCTATAGTTTCACACGGTAGTCCGGATTGGATTGAATCCAGCCTTCATTTGTATTGATAGATGTATCACCATCACCATCCACCCAAATCTGCTCGCCACTCGGCAAGGTGCGCCAGTGCGGCTCAACATGATGGTTGTTCGGATTTTCCGCTAATGCAGTATCCGATGCCCCGTCCGCCAATGGCAAGGAAGCTGTCTGATTGGAAATAGGCGAAGCTTCTCCTTCAGATCCATCGACCAGATCAATGATACCGAATGACAAAGCCCCAACAGCACCGACTTTCACAAGCTCTTTGACGCCGCCCTGCAGCCGTTCTGTATCCCCTACTGCCAGACTGTCCACTACTTCGACACCATTTTTAGCCACATGGACTACTGTATTTCCGATCGCCTTCAACGTATCGCCTGTAGCCTGTCCAAGATCGCTAAACCCTTCTTTCCGCTGATATTCGTCCTGCGTGATTATCCCTGCAGCCACATCCCACGTTCCGCTCGCCGCCTCACCTAATTTGTCCCCGGCAAAAGCAGAGGCTTTTTTAATTCCGTCCCCGACTTCCTCAATGAACTCGCTGCCTGTTACCTCGCCTATTAAGTTAACAGTACCGCCTACAATCTCTCCCGTTACTTCACCTATTAAAGATCCTAATCCTTTTAAAAAACTCATTCCATTACCCCTCCTAAAGTCTTGTGTAATTATACCCCCTTTTATATCGACCAACTTTTGGAAAATATTAATTCTGAATGTGTTTACGCCAAAAAACCTTTATTATTCTGGCGGTAATCTAAGAAAAACTCATAAGACCTGTTGAATATTATTTATAAGGAATAAGGAGCAAAAGCAAAGAGAGATTAAAAGCATAAAAAAAGCATGTAGCCTCTGCTACATGCTTAAAAATGACCCGTACGGGATTCGAACCCGTGTTACCGCCGTGAAAGGGCGGTGTCTTAACCACTTGACCAACGGGCCATGGCTCCGAAGGCAGGACTCGAACCTGCGACCTGCCGGTTAACAGCCGGATGCTCTACCAACTGAGCTACTTCGGAATAATTGTATATGGTGGGCCTAAATGGACTCGAACCATCGACCTCACGCTTATCAGGCGTGCGCTCTAACCAGCTGAGCTATAGGCCCATTTAAAAACTGGAGCGGGTGATCGGAATCGAACCGACAACATCAGCTTGGAAGGCTGAGGTTTTACCACTAAACTACACCCGCATATGGTGGGTTTGGACGGAATCGAACCGCCGACACTTAGAGCTTCAATCTAATGCTCTACCAACTGAGCTACAAACCCACAAATGGCGGTCCCGACCGGGATCGAACCGGCGATCTCCTGCGTGACAGGCAGGCATGTTAACCGCTACACCACGGGACCATTTGGTTGCGGGGGCAGGACTTGAACCTGCGACCTTCGGGTTATGAGCCCGACGAGCTACCACTGCTCCACCCCGCGAAAATATTATGTTTATACTTTTTTCATTACCCAGTTTGTAAAAAATGGAGGAGGTAGAGGGATTCGAACCCCCGCGCGGTGTTACCCGCCTGTCGGTTTTCAAGACCGATCCCTTCAGCCAGACTTGGGTATACCTCCAAAAGTATAAAATGGCTACCGAGGGAGTCGAACCCACGACCTTTCGGGTATGAACCGAATGCTCTAGCCAGCTGAGCTAGGTAGCCATGATAATAAGTTTATCTCTACTTGATAAGCATTTAAGCTTTTTCCAGTTGAGTTATATGGCGCGCCCGGCAGGAGTCGAACCCACAACCTTCTGATCCGTAGTCAGACGCTCTATCCAATTGAGCTACGGGCGCATATTGTTTATTGTAAAGATGGTGCCGAGGGCCGGAATCGAACCGGCACGGTGATCACTCACCGCAGGATTTTAAGTCCTGTGCGTCTGCCAGTTCCGCCACCCCGGCATTTTTGGAGCGGAAGACGAGGTTCGAACTCGCGACCCCCACCTTGGCAAGGTGGTGTTCTACCACTGAACTACTTCCGCAAAATGCATCAAGAATTTTTATATCTGACAGTATGTATAATTTTATAAAACTGGTGAGCCATGAAGGACTCGAACCTTCGACCCTCTGATTAAAAGTCAGATGCTCTACCAACTGAGCTAATGGCTCTTGATTAAAATGGTGGAGGATGACGGGCTCGAACCGCCGACCCCCTGCTTGTAAGGCAGGTGCTCTCCCAGCTGAGCTAATCCTCCCAAAAAAAATAAGCGAAGCGACGTCCTACTCTCGCAGGGGGAAGCCCCCAACTACCATCGGCGCTAAAGAGCTTAACTTCCGTGTTCGGTATGGGAACGGGTGTGACCTCTTTGCCATCATCACTTCACTTAATTATTTAGTTAAAAGAAATTTCATTCTTTCAAAACTGGATAAACGTTTCATTGAATTTGTGCAATAAAATGTGGTTAAGTCCTCGACCGATTAGTATTCGTCAGCTGCATACGTCGCCGCACTTCCACCTCGAACCTATCTACCTGATCGTCTTTCAGGGGTCTTACTTACTTGCGTAATGGGAAATCTCATCTTGAGGGGGGCTTCATGCTTAGATGCTTTCAGCACTTATCCCGTCCATACATAGCTACCCAGCGATGCCTTTGGCAAGACAACTGGTACACCAGCGGTATGTCCATCCCGGTCCTCTCGTACTAAGGACAGCTCCTCTCAAATTTCCTACGCCCACGACGGATAGGGACCGAACTGTCTCACGACGTTCTGAACCCAGCTCGCGTACCGCTTTAATGGGCGAACAGCCCAACCCTTGGGACCGACTACAGCCCCAGGATGCGATGAGCCGACATCGAGGTGCCAAACCTCCCCGTCGATGTGGACTCTTGGGGGAGATAAGCCTGTTATCCCCGGGGTAGCTTTTATCCGTTGAGCGATGGCCCTTCCATGCGGAACCACCGGATCACTAAGCCCGTCTTTCGACCCTGCTCGACTTGTAGGTCTCGCAGTCAAGCTCCCTTATGCCTTTACACTCTACGAATGATTTCCAACCATTCTGAGGGAACCTTTGGGCGCCTCCGTTACTCTTTAGGAGGCGACCGCCCCAGTCAAACTGTCCGCCTGACACTGTCTCCTACCCCGCTAAGGGGCATGGGTTAGAAGTTCAATACAACCAGGGTAGTATCCCACCGACGCCTCCTTCGAAGCTGGCGCTCCGAGATCTCTGGCTCCTACCTATCCTGTACAAGTTGTACCAAAATTCAATATCAGGCTACAGTAAAGCTCCACGGGGTCTTTCCGTCCTGTCGCGGGTAACCTGCATCTTCACAGGTACTATAATTTCACCGAGTCTCTCGTTGAGACAGTGCCCAGATCGTTACGCCTTTCGTGCGGGTCGGAACTTACCCGACAAGGAATTTCGCTACCTTAGGACCGTTATAGTTACGGCCGCCGTTTACTGGGGCTTCAATTCACAGCTTCGCTTGCGCTAACCGCTCCTCTTAACCTTCCAGCACCGGGCAGGCGTCAGCCCCTATACGTCACCTTACGGTTTTGCAGAGACCTGTGTTTTTGCTAAACAGTCGCCTGGGCCTATTCACTGCGGCTTCTCTAGGCTATGCACCCAAAGAAGCACCCCTTCTCCCGAAGTTACGGGGTCATTTTGCCGAGTTCCTTAACGAGAGTTCTCTCGCACACCTTAGGATTCTCTCCTCGACTACCTGTGTCGGTTTGCGGTACGGGCACCTCTCACCTCGAT